>JBBTCT010000021.1:8977-36359 GCA_038060895.1 Planctomycetota bacterium | reverse complement strand
CTTTCCCAGGAGCGAGCGTTACGGGTGGTGTGGGTATTCTGTTCAAGATGAATCTGAACCGTCCGCTGTAAAATAAGTTTCCTGCAGACTTCCGCCCTCTATGGGGATATGCTGTCTGATACCGACGCGAGGGTGGACCGGCCGCTTCACCTCTCGAGTCGCACCCTCGTCCGCGAGCCCCCCTCATTCGAAGGAGTCGCGAGGCGATGATAGCTGATCGTCCTGATTGTCGGGATTGCGAGTTTTGTGTAATCGCTTAAATCTGGGTGGTAGGATGGCGGCATGGCACCGAAAAAGTCGAAGCGCGGCCGCCCGCCGATGAAGCAGGGACAGGCCAAGTCGATCTTGATCCAGGTCCGCGTCACGCCCGAAGAAGCGAAGGCGATCGAGGAGCAGGCGACGCAGTCGCAGAAGCCTCGCTCGGAATGGATCCGCAGGCGGCTCGTTCAACCCGGCGAGGCCAAACCACCGCCGAAACCCGAAGAGCCGAAGCCGCCGGCAACGTCCTGAGGGCGATGGCCGGAAGAAGCTCGCCTGCGACGCCGTAAGGACCTTGAGCCACACTCTTCCTCGGAGCCGCCATGCGCCGATTCCTGACTGCCGCTTCCCTGCTCTCGCTTTCGCTGCTCGCGTGCGCCGACGAACTTGACGAACGCGTCATCCAGGCGCTCAAGGACTCGACCCGGCCGGCCAGCCCGGCGCGCGCCGACGGGCTTCTCAAGGAAAAGAAGTTCGTCGAGGCTGCGAAGGCTTACACGGATTACGTGACGCGGCGGCCGGACGACGGGAACGCCTGGTACAACCTCGCCTGCGCGCTGTCGAAAGCCGGACGGCAGGGCGCGGCGGCGAACGCCCTTCAGGGCGCGTTTCTCGCGGGGTATTCAGACCTCGAGCACGTGAAGGCGGACGCGGACCTCACGGCGCTCCGGGGAACCAAGGGATACGAGATGGCGCTCAAGGCGTTCCGCGCGAACAAGCCGATCAACGTCGAGATGCTGTGGGTCGAAGCGGAAGCGCTGTTCCGGTGCGAGGTCACGCGGCCGAAGAAGTACGACGCGTCGAAGTCCTACGGGCTGGTGCTGCTTCTGCACGGCCACTGCGGCACCGCGGATGCGTTCATCCGGTCGGTGCCGGACTGGCCGGGCGAAGAATTCGTGGTGGCAGCGCTGGAGTCGCCCTACCCGTCGGAAGATGCGGACGGGACGAAAGGCTACGGCTGGTCGGGGCCCGGGGGCGCGGATGCCGGGAAGGCATCGGAGCTGGTGGTGAAACAGGTCGAGAAGGCGATCGCCAAGGTGCAGGCCGCGCTCTCGATCGACGCAAAGAAGATCTACCTCGTCGGGTCGTCAGAAGGCGCGTACCTGACCGCGCGATGCGTGAGCGCCTTCGGCGAGAAGCTTGCCGGCGCGATTTTCAACAGCGGCGGCGGCAACCCGGGCGGGTCGCTGGAGAAGTGGAAAGGCAAACGGCTGCTGATTTCCCACGGCGTGAAGGATCCGATCATCACCTGGAAGATGCAGGCGGAATTTGCGAGGTCGCTGGAGGCCGCGGGCGTGCAGTCGGAGATCTACTGGTACGACGGGGAGCACGCGCTGACTCAGGCGATGATTACGGGGATCGGGAAGTGGCTGAGGGGCGAGGCGATCCCGGATGAACTCAAGGTTGCGGCGCCGAAGTAACGAATCAATTTAGAATTTCTAATTTATAATTATGAATTATGAATTGAATCTCATTTGGTGATGGAGACCGTCTCCGCAGGAGGACCCGCCGGCACGCTTTCGCGCGGCCGCGCACTCTTCCCTCCCCAGAACGCGATGAACAGCGCGCTTCCCACGATGTAAGTCCCGATCGTGCACAGCATCGGGAGCGTGTATCCGTCGCGGCCGACCTGGACGTGGTGGATCATCCACCCGCCGGCGGACGCGGAGATGGCCCAGCACACGTTCCACGACACCTGCTTGAGCGAATTCGTCACTGCCTGCTGGTCGGCGGCGGCCATGTCCATGACGAAGGCGGAGTTGATGGGGTGGGAGAGGTTCATGAGGAGAGAACGGAGGAGGAAAGCGACGACGGCGACGGGAAGCGACGTCGTGAGCGCGAGCGCTGCGAAAAACGGGATCGAGAGGAGCTGCGAGCCGGCGATGGTCGCGACGCGGCCGAAGCGCTGGGCGATGGCGGGGGCGGCGAGGAAGCCGATCATGTTCATGGCGTTAGAAGCGGCGAAGTAGTAAGAGATCTGCGCGGGAGATTTGCCGAAGCGTCCCTGGAAGTAGAGGTTGATGAACGGGATCGTGAGGCCTGCGCCGGCGCCGATGAGGGCGTCCGGGATGCAGAGCTTGAGGAGCGTGCGCCAGTCGCGGGCGAGAAGAAAATCCCGAAACGTGCGGCGCACGGCGGCAGCGCCCGGGGTGTCCGACAGGATCGCGATCGGCAGCACGGCAAGGATCGAGCCGGAGGCGCCGCAGAGCATCATCGTGCGAAGCGCGTCGGAGCCGGAGCCGAACCAGCGTTCCAACGGCGCGACCGCGAGCGTCCCGAGCGTGCTGGCCAGCGCCGACAGTCCGATCGAGACGCCGAACAGATGCCCGCGCTCGGAGGGGGTGGAGTTGCGCGCGTAGAACGGGCTCGCCGCAACGCTGAAGGCCGCGCCTCCGGCTCCCGCCACGAACGACGCGGCCGCGATCAGCGCCTTTCCCGTCAGCAGCGCCGTCCCCCCGCTTCCCGCCATCGAAATCAGGACGGACAGCACGAGCAGAGGTTTCATCTTCCAGCGGTCGAGAAGAAGCGCCGCGGGGACGACGCACAGGACGGTGCCGACTTGCGCGGCGGAAAGGAAATAGCCGATGTCGGCCTCGTTGTAGCCGGCCTCCTTCAGATACAGGTTCCGCGTGACGCCGAGCAGCGCGCCGCCGAGCGCAAAGAAGGCGTTCGCCAGCAGGAAGCGGCGGGCGTTGGGCGAGAAGGCGCGGAGGTGCGTGGCGTAGTCGCGGTGCAGGGACATCGGGCCGCAGAGGGTACACTCCGGCGTTGAGTGGTCCTATCAGTTGCGAAGCCGCTTTCGTACCAGTTGTCTCAATCGACCGCGGTTCAACACAGGCCCTACGTTCCTTTTCGGGAGTCCCGAATGCTTCGCCTTCGCACGCTCGCCGTCGTCCTGGCCCTCGCCCTCCCCTGCCTCGCCGACAGCATCACCGACGCGCTGCTCAAGGCGCTCGAGCAGACGAAGAAGCCGCCGGAATCGGCGCGGGGGGACGCGCTTTACCAGGAGAAGAAGTACGACGAAGCGGCGGAGGCTTACCTCGAGCACGTGACGAAGCGGCCCGACGACGGGGGCGCCTGGTACAACCTCGCTTGCTGCCTGTCGCTCCTGGAGCGCAAGGACGACGCGATCGCGGCGCTGGCGCAGGCGGTGAAGGGCGGGTTCCGCGACGCGAACCACATGAAGTCGGACCCGGACCTGGAGCCGATCCGGAAGAAGAAGGCGTACAAGGCGATCGTCAAGGAGCTGGACGGCGCCACGGGGACGAAGCCGAAGAAGGATTGGATCGCGGGGGACGCGCTTTTGCCGTGCTACGTGCGCAAGCCGAAGGGCTACGACTCGAAGAAGACGTACGGGCTGCTGCTTCTTCTCCACGGCCGCGGCGACACCGCGGAGCATTTCCTCGAGAACGTCGAGGACTGGCGCGGCGAGGATTTCCTGGTGGCCTCGCTCGAGACGCCGTACATCCTCGCGCTCCCGGGCGGCCGCAACGGGCACTGCTGGGCCCCGTGGGAGTCGGGGAAGGAGAACACGGCGGAGGCGTACAAGCTGTCGGCGGCGACGGTCGAGCGGGCGTTGAAGTTCCTGAAGGAGAAGTACCCGGTGAATCCGGGAAAGGTGTACCTGCTCGGGTTCAGCGAAGGGGCTTTCATGGCGGCGCACTGCGGGCTGCGGTACGCGGACCAGATCGCGGGAACGATCGTGATCAGCGGCGGGCACGACCCGTCATTGGTGGTGGAAGAGGATTTTGTGAAGGCGAAGGGGATCCGAATCCTTGTCGCGCACGGGACGAGCGACTCGGTGGTGCCCTACGGGACGGGGAAGAAGCTGGTGGAGGCGCTGGAGAAGCACGGGGTGAAGCACGACTTTTTCCCGTTCGAGGGCGGGCATTCGCTGCCGCAGGTGGTGAAAGACGGGGTGCACGGATGGCTGCGGGGGAATGAGATTCCCGAGGAAGCGAAGGACTCCTCGGGGAAATAGAGGAGGAAAAAGGGCCACAACGAAGGGAAAAACGAAAAGTCAGTTCATCCTCGAGAGTTTTCGTTTCGTTGATGCCTCTCTCACTCCACCTCCATCACTCAACGCCCCGCCCCCGCCTCAAAATTCTCTCCTCCCCTTTCCACCCTTCCAGCGACAGCAGCCGGCGCTTCGTGTCCGTCCCTCCCGGGGCGCTGAAGCCGCCGATTTTGCCTCCGGTCGCCAGCACGCGGTGGCAGGGGACGAGAACGGGAACCGGGTTCTTGCGGAGTGCGTTGCCGACGGCGCGGGCGGCGCCGGGGCGGCCTGCGCGAGCCGCGAGGTCGGCGTAGGACAGCGTCTCGCCGGGGCAGGTCTCGCGCAGGACGCCTTCGCGGGAGGCAGCTCGACGCGCGTGATCCCGAGGTCGGACCACTGGATGGCGAAGCGGCCCCAGGGCGCGGTGAAGGTATGGCGCATCGACGGCTCCCTTGTATCCAGGCGACGGACATTCTGGCATCCCCAGGCCATTTTCACGAAACCACCGAGGAGTCCCGCCGCGCG
Source organism: Planctomycetota bacterium (assembly GCA_038060895.1). Classification (GTDB taxonomy): domain Bacteria; phylum Planctomycetota; class MHYJ01; order WSZJ01; family WSZJ01; genus WSZJ01. The sequence goes on along the minus strand of JBBTCT010000021.1, from coordinate 31,579 downwards.
CGTCGTCTCATCAATGCCGGAAGGACACAAGGCCGGTCTTCGCTTATCCTTTTTCAACCTGCGGCCGCTGGAGTCGGTAATCCGCGCGGACCGCGCACTCCCTCGTGAGGGTTCGACGATGCAGCGCACCACCCTTGTTCCTCCCATCCTGGCCGCGGCCGTCCTTTCGCTTCTCGGCATGCAGATCGCCACGTCAATGCGGCTCGCCAAACTGCAGGACCAGATCACGAAGCTGGACCCGGCGCCCGCCGCGGGAAGCGCGGATCCTGTGCGCCCCGGAAGCAGCGGCTCCACGGATTCAGCCGTGGACGCTTCCGACCTTGATGGCCATGGCGGCGGAGCCCTACCCGCCGGAAGCCTGTCGAAGGTCGGGGTTGCCGACGGTGGCCATGCGCCAGCCGGCGGGAAGAAGCCCGTTCTCAGCAAGACGGACGGCCCTCTCTCGGAAACCGACATCGAAGCCCTGATCGACAAGAAGATCGCCGAGCGGGACAAGAAGCACCCCTTCGCCCAGATCATGAACTTCGAGGACCCGCTGGTCGTCATGGAACGCGAACTCAAGCTCTCCCCGATCCAGAAAACCCGCATCCAGCAGCACTTCAAGGAGCGCGACGACGCGACGATGGACCTCTGGCAGACGGAGGAAGGCCGCAAGGACTGGCGAGGGACGGAAGAAAAGGCCGCCGAGTTCCGGAAGAAGTGCGAGGAGTCGGTGAAGCGGGAACTGGATCTCGCCCAGCAGGACAAGTACGACGAGCTGAAGAAGGCGGGCAAGATCTCGGACTTCGGCGGGGCGGGAATGTCGATTGTCATCGACAGCAAGGGTGAGGCGGCGCCCAACGGGACGGACGGCGGGGAGGCCAGGTAGCCCGGCGGATCCTGCCGGCTATTTCTCGTTCCCGCGCTGGGCGCCGAAGCCGGCGCTCGTCGTGAAGCTGAAGCTGAACTTCGTGCCGTCCTGGCCCACGACCTCGACGGTGTACTTCGTGTTCCCCTTCAGCGCGTTTTTCGCCACGAAGCTCATCGGGGCCTTCCCTAGTTCGAGCAGTTCCGCGGCGTTGCCGTCCGGATCCTTGAGCGTGACCGTCGGCTTCTTGGGCTTGCCGCGCAGGAAATCGATGACGAAGAGCGTGCCGGACTGCGTCATGTTGTACTTCGAGAGAGGGTTGGGCCCCTCGCCGCCGAACACGGGGGAGATATCGGTGTCGCCGTCGCCGGGAAACGTGATGACGTCGGCCAGGACGTTGCCGGAGCCGCCGCCGCCGTTCTTGCAGGACCACCAGCCCTGGGGCGCGAGGCCGCCGAAGCAGACGCGCGAGCAGTTACGGCTCCAGACGGGCTCGCGGTGGTATTCCGAGCCGAGCCACGAGTCCATGACGTACTCGGAAGACCCGCCGCCGAGGATTCCGCCGGCGGCCGCGGCGCCCTCGAGCGTGTAGCCGGGGAGCTTGCCGTCCTCGTAGTGCGGGTCGGACATAGCCGCGCGGTTGTCCTTGTTCTTTGCCATGTAGACCCCGTGCAGGTAGCCGCCCAGCGTCCCCGACCAGTCCGCCATCACCGGCGTCAGCTTGCAGAATTTCCGCCGGCGGTTCAGGTGCAGCACGCCCTTGGCAATGTGGCTCCACGACTCGAACCACCCCGCGTACATCTCCGCCTCCAGCTTCGGGTCGCCTTCAAGTTGCCCCGCCGCTTCCTTGTAGATCGCCGACAGCCGGTCGCCGGCGTCGCTCCAGGATTTCATCAGGACCGCGAGCTTCTCGTCTCCCGGGTACGGCGTGCCCATTCCCTTGTCGTTGATGCTCTTCGAAGGCTCGAGAATCTTCTTGATGACCGAGTCGCAGTCATCCACCTCACCCTTGTAGCCGAGCTGCGCCATCTCCCCCCTCAGCTTCGTCAGCTCTTCGACCGCCTTCTTGCGGGCGTCCAGCAGCGGCTGATTGGGCGCGGCGGCCCGGCCCTGGGCCAGGGCGACGGAAGCGGACAGCATCAGGAACAGAACGGCGGCGCGCGTCATGATGGAATCTCCTGGTATGAAGCGACGGCGCCCGTGGGGGGGGCGTGGCGAAAATGATGTCACGAAGGGCGCGGGCGGCCAAGCCCTACTTGATCTCCTGAGTCATGATTCGCCGCTGGCCGGCGGCGGCCCGTTCTCCCGACTCCAATCTCCCGACTTCCTTTCCGCTCTTCGCACTCGCCCGTACCATGCACCCATGCCTCCCGATTCTCAGCCCGGCGTCCCGGGGTTTCGCCGTGATTTCGGTGCGTTCGACCGTGCTGCGGAAGAGCTGGTCCAGAAGCTCGCCGTCACGACCAATCCCGATCTCGTGCGCGAAATCATCGTGACGGCGCTCCGCCTGGCGGACGACGCCGCCGAGCGGGGGGACGTGAAAATCGTTTCCAGCGCGATGAAGGAACTGCGCTACGCGTTCAAGACGTTCGCACCCTGGAGGCACGTCCGCAAGGTCTCCGTATTCGGAAGCGCCCGGACGCCGCATGACCACGCCGCGTACAAGCAGGCCCTGGAGTTCGGGAAGGAAATGGCGAAGCGCGGCTTCATGATCATTACGGGCGCGGGACCCGGGATCATGCGCGCGGGGAACGAGGGCGCCGGCGCGGAGAAGTCGTTCGGCGTGAACATCCGGCTTCCGTTCGAGCAGAGCGCCAACACCGTGATCCGCGGCGACAAGAAACTTGTGACCTTCCGGTACTTCTTCACGCGCAAGCTGATGTTCGTCAAGGAAGCGGACGGCGTCGCGTTCTTCCCGGGCGGTTTCGGGACGATGGACGAGATGTACGAGACGCTGACGCTCGTGCAGACGGGAAAGACCGTCCCGATTCCCCTCGTGATGGTCGATGTGCCCGGAGGGACGTACTGGGCAGACTGGCACGGGTTCGTGGAGCGGCTGATCTACCGCGGGCTCGTGAGCGAAGAGGACAACCGGCTCTTCCGGGTGGCCTATTCCGTCAACGAGGCGTGCGACGAGATCTGCAACTTCTACCGCGTCTACAACTCGTCGCGCTACATCAAGGGCCGCTTCATCATCCGCCTGAACGGGCCGCTCTCGCCGGAGACCATTGTGCGGTTGAGGACTGAATTCAAGGACATCCACGGCGGCGACCTGGAGATGACGAGCATGCACCCCGAGGAGGCGCAGGAGGAGCGAGTGGCCCACCTTCCGCGCATGGCGATGAACTTCAACCGCCGGAACCAGGGCCGGCTGCGGCAGATGATCGACCTGATCAACCAGGAGCCGGGCGCGGCGGCGCCAGCGGCGCACAGGACGACGGGACCGGCCGACGACGACGTGGGCGGTGCGACGGGAGAATAGGCGACCATCGGACGAGGGCGCCGGAATACAATCATGGCCCCACTTGCCCCCGGAGGACTCACGCATGTTCCGCCTGGCCGTTGCGCTGATGGTCGCAGCTCTCTCATCCACTGCCTTCGCGAAGCCCCCGGACGGCGTTCGCTGGGCCGGTTCCTGGCAGATCGCGTCGGACGAAGCGATGGACCGCCACGTGCCGATCCTGGTCGTCTTCGTCCGCCAGGACGAAGCCGGGCTTGCCCTGGAAAAATCGGTGCTGACAGGGAAGGAATTCATCGCGGCGTCGAAGAAGTGGGTGACCGTTTACTGCAACAGGGACGAAGGACAGCCCGAGAAAAAAGAAGGCGACAAGTCCTTTTCCACGCTCACGCCCGGAATCACCGTCGACCAGCACAAGGCCGCATGGAAGGAGCTGTCGGCACGCTTCTACAAGACGGACGACGCCAACGCCCCTTCCGTCGTCTGGTGCAATCCGGAGGGAGAGGAATTCGGGCGCCTGGAGGGCGCCGTCACTTCGCGCGACCTGGTGGCGAAAATGGGCGAAGCCGTGAAGAAACTGGGGCCGGGGCTCGAGGCCGGTGACTACGTGGATGCGATCAGCCACCTCGCGGCGGCGGACTCTGCTTCCCAGGCGAAAAAGACGGGTGAAGCGGTCCGGGAGTACTCCGAAGTGCTCAAGATGCAGAAGAAACCCGGAGCGGGCGGAGTGGTCTCGCGCGCCCAGGCCGGGATGGACCGGCTCAACAACTCGGGCCGCGTCGTGATGGAGCAGGCGAACGAGTGCACGGCCGCGGAGGACTTCGCGAGGGCGGAGAAGCTCCTCAAGGAGATCCTCGACAACTACCGGGGGCTGCCGATCGCGAAGGAAGCCGAGAAAATCTACGACGACGTCTGCAAGAAAGCGAAAGCCAAGGAAAAGGACAGGATCGACGGCGGCGACGGTAAGAGGTAGCGCCCCTACACTTTTCTGCCGAACAACGAGTGGAGACGCGCTTCCAGCGCCGGCATCAGGATGCCGCGGAATTCGTCGATGCTCTCACCGCGGTAGGCCCGCAGCTTTTCCGAGACGACGGAGTTGGCCTGCGTCAGCAGCGCCAGCGGATCCAGCCCGGCGGCGATCTGCTCCGCCTGCGGAATCGCTTCGATGCGCTCGATCAGCCACCGCGACACGCCCATGATCAGCCGCAGGTTGGCCTGCTTGTCTTCGGCGCGCATGGCGGCAAAAAGACCTCCGTCGGCCGGCGTCAGCTCCGCTTGCGCAAAGACTTTCCTTCGGTACAGCTCAAAAGCCGCCGCCGGTTCCACGCGCTCTCCTCCTCACGGCCGCCGCCTCTCGAGGACGTCGCGGACCTTTTCACCAAGCGTCCGCGGCGTGAACGGCTTGGACAGGAACTCAACGTCGCCGTCGATGACTCCGTGGCGTCCCAGGGCATCGTCGGTGTAGCCGGAAATGTACAGGATGCGCATGTTGGGGCGGGCGCGGGCGATCTCCGCGGCCACCTGGGGACCGCTCTGGCCGGGCATGACGACGTCGGAAATGATAAGGTGAATGTCGCCGGGATGTGAAGCGGCGGTCCGGATGGCGGAAGGGCCGTCTCCCGCCTGGAGGACGGTGTACCCGAGGCCGCTGAGGGCGCGGACCATGAGCGCGCGCAGGGGATCCTCGTCCTCGACGAGAAGAATGGTCTCAGGCCCGGTCAGGGCAACACGCGGTTTTTCGGGTGCGTTCTCGACCCCGGTTTCTTCGACGCACGGCAGGTCGATGTCGAAAGTCGCGCCCTCGCCGGGTGTGCTGTTCACCAGGACGCGGCCGCCGCTCTGGCGGACGATCCCGTAGACGGTGGCGAGTCCGAGACCCGTGCCGCGGCCGCGTTCCTTGGTGGTGAAGAAGGGCTCGAAGAGGTGGGCGATGATCTCGGGAGGCATGCCGACGCCCGAGTCGGAGACGGAGAGGCGGGCGAAGGCCGCGGGGGGCGGGGCGCTGCCCGGGGTCGCGGCGACTTCGACGGCGGCGACCTTCGATGTGCGGAGCGTGAGTCGGCCGCCGTTGGGCATCGCGTCGCGCGCGTTCACGGCAAGGTTCACGACGACCTGCTCGAGCTGGCTGCGGTCCGCACGGACCCGGCCGGCATCGGCCGCGAGCGACATCTCGAGGCGGATGTTCTCGCCGATCAGCCGCCTCAGCAGCTTCTCCATGTCCGCCACGACTGCGTTGATCTCCATCACCTGCGGCTGCATCACCTGCTTGCGGCTGAACGCGAGCAGCTGGCGGGTGAGTCCGGAAGCGCGCTCGCCGGCCTTCAGGATCTCGTCCATCTCCTTCCGCACCGGGTCGGTCTCGGAAAACCGGTCCCTCGCCATCTCCGCATACCCGATGATCGCCGTCAGCAGGTTGTTGAAGTCGTGCGCCACGCCGCCCGCGAGCCGCCCGATCGCCTCCATCTTCGTCGTCTGTCGCAGGTTCTCTTCCATCACCTGGAGCTGCCGTTGCGCCTGCCGGCGATCTTCCTCCACCCCGATGGCGCTCGCGAGAATGCCCATGAAGCGCGAATCCTCGCGACTCGGTTCGGCGTCTCCTGCGAAACCAAGGCAGAGGCTTCCGCGCGGCTCGCCGCCGCGCCAGACGACTCGGCCGACGAGAGTCTTGTCGGGGCCACGCAGGACGTTGGGGTTCGTATCGCCGTGACTGATCGCCGGCCTTCCCCCGCTCACGACGAGAGAGTTCCGGGCCGAGCCCAGCACCTGGCGAGCAAACGAAACCAACGGGCTTCCGGGGGAACAGAGGCCCGGAGGAACTCGCCACTGCCCCACGGGCAGGACCTCGTCGTTGCCTTCCACGACCAGAAAAACCGACCAGAGCGCGTTCATCGCCTGCCCGCAGAACGAGGTCAGACGGTCGATGTTCCCGGTCGGGTCCGGTCCGAACGAAATGAAACAGTCGTTCAGCCGCGCCAACCGCTCCTCGGCCGTATGACGGTCCGAAATGTCCCTCACGGCGCCGATCCGCGCCGGGCGGCCCCGCCAGCGATGGTTGAATCCGACGACCTCAGCCGGGAAACGCGTGCCATCCTTTCGCAGGCCGATGATCTCGTAAACTCCCTCATAGCCGGAAGCGAGGCGGTTTTCCAGGTCGGTTCGCTTTTCCGGTGAGGCCAGGTCAAAAACGCTTCGGCCGATGAGCTCCGAGGGCAAGTACCCGAAAATCGAAGCGATGCCGGGACCGATTTCCCGAATCGTTCCCGCCTCCTGTATGAAGTACCCGTTGTAGACATTCTCGACGATCTTCCGGAAGTGCTCCTCGCTTCGCAGCAGTTCGCCTTCGACTCTTCGCCGCAGGAACGCCTGGCCGAACTGGGCGGCGACGGCCGCGACCATGTTGAGGAGCCTGGCGTCATCCTTCCTCGGCTTCCGCATCAGGAACTCGATGACCGCGACGACTTCGTTCCCGGCGAGGACCGGAAAGAAGAGGCCGCCGCGGAGGCCGGCTTCCGCTGCCGCGGAGGCCCGGCGGAAGGTCGGCTCGGTAGACAAGTCGAGGCAGTGGACCGGCTTCCGGTTCAGGAGAGCTCCCCAGAGAATCCCGCTGCCGTACTTTGTTTCGGCGCGCTCGCTGGCGGTCCGAAACGCCCCCAGGGAAGGGTCGGCGGACCACCAGGGTCCGGCGTCGAGCCGCTGGGCACCCGGGTCAGGCAGCCACGCCTGCCCAATATCCCAGCCCGTGAAAGCGCAGATTTCGCGAAGCGCCTGTGCGAGCGCGCCGTCAAAATCCTCCGCCTGGCCGACGGCCAGCGATAAAGCGGTCAACAGCCGCTCCTCTTCGTCGATCCGTTTCCGCTCTATGGCGCTTCGGATTCGCCGGGTGAGGAAGCTGGAATTGATCGTCCCGCGCACGACGTAATCCTGCGCGCCCGCCCGGAGGAACTCCCCGCCGAGGGCCGAATCTTCCGGGTTGATGAGGATCAGGATCGGCACCAGCGGTGCGCGGGCACGGAGCGCTGCCACAGCTGCCGGACCCGTGAGATCCGGCAGGTTCAGGCTGAGGAGCACGGCGCCGACGCCTCCGGAAGAGAGGCGGTGAAGCGCGTCCGCAACGGTGGGGACGACCTCAAGATGAATGGTCCTCTCGCCGGACTCTGCGAGCTTGCTCCGGATTTCCGTCACGGAAGCGATGTCGCTCTCGGCCAGCAGGACGAGAATTCGATTTGGGGAGGGAGTGTCCATTGAGGCGCTTCGCGCGGGCCCATCATATGCGGACATGCATCCTGCCGCGCGAACTTACCGGTTCACGAACACCGCGTTTGCTTTCGGCCCGTTCTTGAGGAAATTCTCCATCCCGATCCGCATATCCTCGGTCTTCAGGCAATCACCGAAAAGCTTCGCCTCGTGCCGGAGCCCGTCCTCCAGCGGCTTTTGCGCTCCTTCCAGGATCGCGCGCTGCACCATCTCGTCGATTTTCTTCGAGAGGTGGCCGAGCTCGACGGGAGGCATGGAGGCGGGGACGGCGAGCGGTTCCCTGTTGATCGGGGCGAGCGTGCGTTTCCCCGAAGCGGCCTCGGCGACGATCTCAACGGCGCGGGCGACGGGGTCTTCGCACTCGTCGAGGAGGTGCCCCCACTCTTTCGCCCTGGCGCCCGAGACGGGTGCGCCGGTGCGGAGGGGGGCCCAGGCGTTCGCGAGGCCGACGAGGCGCGGGAGGCGCTGCGTGCCGCCCATGCCGGGGATGATGCCGAGGCGCGGCTCGGGCTGGGCGAAGAGGACGGGGAGTCCCTTTCTCGCGACGCGCGCGTGGCACGCCATCGCCAGCTCGTTCCCGCCGCCGAACGCGAGACCGTTGTAGGCGCAGACGACGGGCTTCTCAAACGCCTCCACCGTGTTGGCGACCTGCTGCCACGTCAGAGCGTGCATCGTCGCCTGCTGAGGCGTCTTCAATGCTGCAAGCTCGTTGATGTCGGCGCCGGACACAAATGCTTTCGACCCGTAACCGGTCAGGACGATGCCCTTGACGGACGCGTCGGCCCGCACCGCTTCGAGGTGTGCCGAGAGCTGCTTCATGACATCGCTGTTGAGGGCGTTGAGGACCTTCGGCCGGCGGATCGTCAGGACGGCGACGCCGTTGACGTCCTCGCGAAGGACGAGGGGGATTTCCCAGGGTTTGCCTGAAGCGGCCTGCTTTTTCAGGCGCTCCGCGACCTTGAAGCCCGGATTCTTCGCCGCGTAGGCCTGGACCAGCTCCAGCGCGGCCGGAACGCCCGCCGCGTTCATCATGGAGAAGGGCGCGTTCATGACGAGCGCCGTCTCGACGCCCAGTTCGAGGTCTGCGACGGAGGCGATCCCGGACTCCAGGATCTCGGACACGAGCCCGAAGTAGCACCCTCGCAGCGCGTCGCCGACGGCGCGGAACTGGTCGTCCGTCCAGGTGATGTTCTCGCCGCGTCCCGGGGTCTCCCACGGCTTCCCTGCCGCGACCTGCGCCTCCAGCAGCTTCGGCGCGTCGTACCAAGGCATGATCTTCGTGTTGTAGTGCTTCAGCCCGACCGCGGTCAGCGGGTTGCCTCCGGTAAGGTTCATCGCGGTGAACGGCCCGATGCCGAGCCCGAGGACTTTCTGGGCGATCACGTCGACCTGCTTCGTCGTTGCCGCGCCGGATTCGACCAGCCGCGCTGCGCAGAGGAACATCCCCTCGAAAACGGGGTCGATCGCGTACCCGTACCGGCTGCCGATCCTGAGCGGCACCTTGCCGATGCCCTCGTAGAATTTCATCACCCCGTCCGAGACCGCAGCCGATGTTTTGTTTGCGGGGACGACCTCCACAATGATGTTCCGCTCGGCCGGGAAGAAGTAATGGACCACGAGGCAGCGCTCCGGGTGCTGCGCTTTCTCGAAGATCACCTCAGGCTCGAGATGCGAGGAGTTCGAAGCGAGGATCGCGTCCTTCGAGACGCTCTTCTCCAGCCCCTCAAAAATCCGCTGCTTGATCTTGAGATCTTCCGTCGCCGCCTCCAGCACGAAATCCGCCCCTGCCAGCGCCCCGTAGTCGGTCGTCCACGTCGTATTCGCCATCATCCCGTCCATCTCCGCCTGCTTGAAGGCTCCCGACTCCACGCCCTTCGCCAGCTTCTTGCGCATCTTCTCTTTCCCCGCGTCCAGCGCTTCCTGCCGGATGTCCACCACCACGACCGGCACCTTCGTCGCGTGGAACACCTTTGAGAAATAGAGGGCGATGTCCGGGCCGATCTGGCCGCTTCCGACGACGCCGATCCTGCGGGGCTGAAGAGCGGGCATGGTGGTCGATCCTCTCGCTGGGAAGGGGCGCGATTCTAGCCGCGCGATGGGAACGGGCAACGATTGGCCAGGAGGCGCGCTAGCCGACGGCGTCGATCAGGCTGCCGACGGGCCGCCCGATCACGAGCATCGTGGTGTCGTCGCTTCGAGGCGCCTTGCCGACGAACTTGTCGATGTCCAGCATGACCGCGTCGATGAGCGGCTGCGCGGCGTTTTTCCCCTGCTGCTTGAAGATCTCGAGCAGCCGGTCTTCGCCGTACATGTCGCCGTCGGCGGCGAACGCCTCGGTGACGCCGTCGGTGTAGGACAGCATCTTGTCGCCGGGCGCGAGCTCGTAGATGACTTCCTTGATCGAGTTGTCGAACGCGGGGCGCTCGGTCAGGCCCAGCGCCATCCCGGAGACCGTGAGGTACTCGCCGGTCCCCGTGGCGTGGTGCCACATCACCGGCGGATTGTGCCCGCCGTTGGCGACCGTCACCTTCTGTGAATCCACGTCGTAGATGCCGTACAGCGCCGACACGAAGATTCCTTTCTTCACGTCCCTCGCCAGCATCCGGTTCACCTGGATCATCGTCTCGCGAGCCGAGCCGGCCCCTGCCGCAACGCTCCGGAAGACGCTTCGCACCATGACCATCACCATCGCCGCCGCCACGCCCTTGCCGGAGACGTCGGCGATCACGAAGCCGAGCTTGCCGGGCGCAGTCCAGAACAGGTCGAGGTAGTCGCCGCCGACCTCGTTGCAGGGACGGTAGGCGATCGCGATCTCGGCCCCAGAGACCTGCGGAATGTCCCGCGGGATCAGGCGCTCCTGGATTTCTCTCGCGCGCGCGAGGTCGGCCTTCATGTACTTCGAAGTGCTGTCGCGCATCGACTGGCCGGGCGCCTTGACGGCCGGGACCTTCGTCTGGCCTTTGCGGTCCTCGAAGAACGACAGGAGGATGTCCGAGGGGACCGGCTTCTGAAGGATCGTCGTGCGGCTGACACCCAGCTCGTAAAAGGGCGTCATGTCCACGGCGCCCTCGCTGAAAACGATGATCGCCGTCTTCGTGCTCGCCGCCGCGACTTTCTTGAGTTGCGCCAGCCCTGCTTCCCCCGCCGCGGGCGCGTCCACGATGGCGATGTCGGGTTGCACCTCGATTCCCCCGTCTCCCGCGGTCGCCTCCGTCCCATCCCACAGAAACACACCGTAGCCGCGCTTCGTCAGCAGCTTGTTGATGTTGTCGTAGTCGGTGCCGGCCTCGCCGATGAAAAGGACGATCCGGCGGCGGACGGCGCGAGCCGGGTCGAAGCCAAAGACGTTGAGCAGCTTCTGAAGGTTTGCGCGGTCGTCCTGCTGCAGGTCGGGGGTCAGGAGTTTCTTCGCGATGTTCTCGACCATCAGGACTTCCCCGCCCGGTGCGACCACCAGCGTCGCCAGGTCGCGAACTTCCTTCATCGCCGTCATGCCTTTCATCCGCTCCAGCAGGAAGTTCATGCGGAAGTCGGCCGAGGTGCCGCGCAGCGCTTCGACGCAGTCGTCGCGTTCGCCCTTCTTGAAGGCGCGCTGGAAAATCTTCGCCTGGACTTCGGGGGGCAGGGCGCGCAGGACGTGCCCGAGGGCCGTGAGGAATTCCTCCGCCGGTTTGCCGCGGACGAGTTCGCTGAAATCTCTCTCAAAGTAGCCGCGGAGGAAATCGCCCGGAGCCTTCTTGTCGAGCGCCGCCAGTTTCTCGAGCGAGGGAAGAACTCCTTCGATCTTGCGCGCCATTTCGCGGCTGGCGACTTTGAGAGGGTCTGACTGCTCCCCTCCCCAGCCCGAAAACGCGTCGTCGAGGGCGTTGTTGACGTCGGCTTCCTGGTGGAAGAGCTCCTTGTCGACCTCCGACCCTCCAGCGGCAAGTCCTTCGTCGGGCGTGGGCATGCCGACCCCGGTCTCGACCACCTGCTCGCCGGCGAAGACGACGATGTATTTCACCGGGTTGATCGTGATGTATTTCATGGAGGCCGCGTCGGGGCGCTCTTCCTCCGGCCTCGCGAGCATCGTCGCAAGCATCTCGACGTTGGCGATGTCGATCCGGTGATCCACGCCGATCGACCAGATCCCCGCAGCGTCCATCAGTCGCACCATCGGGGCCGCCACGATCTCGGCCGTCGGGAACGAAGTGACGACGGATTCGTTCACGGTGAGATACGTCTTGTAGGTCCCGAGGGTCAGATCCCGCTTGTAGCGCCTCAGGCGCTCCAGCGACTTTGCAATTTCCAGGAACGCGACCTGCACCGTCGGATCCGAAGCGTCCGCCTTTTTCAGGAGGTTCGCGATCTCGGTGATCCACCGGGCGAAATCGAGCCCGTGGGTGACGCCGAAGTCCTGGGGAGAGGGGGGGGCAGCCGGGTCCATGAAAGAGCGATTCTAGCCGCGGCAGGACGGGGCGCAAAGCGTTAGGCTCGGCAGACCTTCCTACTCCAGCACGCCCTCGGCCACGAGCTTCGCGATCTGCTTCGTCGGCAGAAGCGCCTTCAGGTCGTCCCGCAGCGCCTTGATGCGCCGGTTGTGAATGTCGAACAGGGTCCCGTACTCATAGATAGCCGTCCAGACCTCGCCCTCGGGACGCTTCTGGAGCAGCGTCATGAGCAGCTCCTTCCCGAGACCCCTTCGAAGCGTCGCGTTTTCCTCCTGGTGCCAGAGAACCGCCGCCACCAGGGACTGGATTCGGTCGGTGACGGCCCCGTCCGCCAGTTCCAGCTGCTTCATGATCCGGTCCAGCCGGTCCCCCTCAGGGCGGGACAGTTTTTCGGCGGGCACCTTCACCCACGTCTTCAGGTACTCCGTGAATTTCCGCTTCTCCGCAGATGACGCCGCGTCTCCCATCTTTTTCACGGCCTCTTTGCGGACTTCGTTGACCGCGTCGCCGATAGCCGCGGTCGACTGCCCCGCGCCGCGCATGTCGGCCATCTTCCTGCGTATGTCGGTGACCGCCTGGTCCGCGATCACCTGCTCTTTCTCCAGCGTTTCCGGCGCGAATCCCAGCTTCAGCTTGAGCTCGGTCGCGTTGGGGATGCCGAAGAGCGCCTTGTCATATTCCTCGCCGAGACGGCGCTTCTTTTCCAGCCAGCTTTCGTAAGCCGACAGCTGGTTCGGGTGAAGGACGTCCTTGATGCGCTTGCGCAGGCTGTCCTGCCAGCCGACGAGCTGTTCGATCGTCACGGCCGCGTTCCGCTGCCGGGCGCCCGCGCGCAGCTGGGCCAGTTCGCCGTCAGCGTCGCGGAAGAGCGTCTGGACGCGCGCCGCCTGCTGCGAGTCGAGATCCAGCACCGCGCGCAGCTCCTCGGCCGAGCCTCCGCCCGCGCGGTTGGTCTCCTCGCCCGCCCGCACCCCGGGCGCGAACAACAGCGCCAGCACGACGGGGGCGAGAAAGCGCTTCATTTGTGCTCTTCCTTCTTCTCGTCCTTCGGGGGCTGTTCCTTCGCGCCCTCGCCGAATGCGCCGCCCGCCGCTGCGGCGGCCTCAACCTCTTCATCCGCGGGAGGCTTGCGGTACCCGCCCACTCCCGGCTTCGGCTCCTCGTCCGCGACGACGACCGCGCCGCCGTGCCGCTTCGCCGCCTCAAACATCTCGTCCATGTCCGGCGGCTCCGGCCAGCCGAGGTTGTCCCCCTCGCGCTTGTCCCAGCCTTCTTCCGCCTCCTTCTTGCGCCGGGCTTCTTCTTCGCGCTTCTTCGCTTCTTCTTCCTTCTTCTTGCGCGCTTCTTCTTCCCGGTCCTTCTCGGTCTTCTTCTTCCGCTCTTCGTCTTTCTTGTCGTCGGCGCGCGACGGCGGCGCCCACGCCGCGAAGGCCGCGGTGGCAAGCGCGAAGGCGAGAGCCGATCTGAGGAGGGATTTGTTCATGGTGTTGAAGAGGGCGCCGGGCTCGATCTTATCCGGACCGGGCCGCCCGCCTTGTCGCTACTTTCCGTCTGCTTTTCCGCCGCCGCCCATGTGGCCGCGGTCGCCGCCTTCGGCCCCCTTGTAGTCCGGCGGGAGCTTCTTCACGTCCGTCGCTACCGCGCACTTCACGCCATCCCTCTCGTACACCATGGCCTTCATGCGGATGACTTCGCCGGCATTCTGAAGCGGCTCAAAGCCCTGGCGGTTGTAAGGAGTGATCACGTAGATCTTCCCGTCGAACGTCCTCATCGCGGCCGGCGTCCCCGCCTTGATGTGCGCCTTGGCCATCTTCCAGTGGTCCTTGCCGAAGCTTCCGTCCTTCAGGTAGCTCGTGAGGTCGATGACCTCGCCCTCGAGCCAGATTTCTTCGGCCGGCTTCTGCGGATCGGCCGGCTTCTTGTCTTCCGCCGTCGCCAGGACTGCCATCACGGCCATCACGCCCGCTGCGAACCCGCCGATCATCTTTTTCATCGCAATGTTCCTTAGTGCTTGCCGGCGTTTTTTCTGAGGTTATCCCAGTAACGGTTCCGTTCGGTCTCCGCGCTCGCCAGGAAGCTGAGAACGCGGGCTTTCTGTGTTTCGTTGAGAAGCGCCGCCGATTCAGCGCGCAGCGACCCGCCCGCCCCGACAAAGCGCGCCGCCAACTCGCGCTGGACGACGTCGGGGAGGAAGTGGAAATCGCGGCGCCACGCGGTTTTTTCGACGATGAGGGACTCGAGTGAAGATGCCTGGGCTTTGTCGAGGCCTGCGGCAACGATGAGATCGCCGACCAGGGCACGAGCCACGGCAAGGGCGTCGGCACGCGACGGGCGCTCGAGCCCCGCGACGATGTCGGCCACGTCGGACGGTTCAAATTTCGCGCGGAGGTCGGGGTCCAGGCTCGCGAAGGTGTCGAGGGACATCAACGCGTCCCAGTCGATCTCCTTGCGCGCGAGCTTCGCGACCGTTTCTGCGGTCGTGTCGGTCGCGGCTATGATCATGGCGCGCGCGGTTTCCCTGTCGCTCGGCGGAAGACCCGGGGCAGAAGCGATCACGATGCCGGCTTCGCCTTCCATCTCGAGGCGAGCCATCTGTTTCAGGATCTCGTCAAAGTCGTCCGGCTGATTCGCGACGACCGGCCCCGCGACGGGGCGGGCGGCGAGATCTTTCTCGAGCTTTTCGATCCTGCGATTCGCGTCCTGCATCCCGCGCCACGCCCATGCGGACGTGACGGCGAAGAGTGCCGCGGCGGCGAGTCCCATCCAGGTGCCGAGGTGACCTCCCTCTCTGGCAACGGGGCCCGGATCGCGCGCAGGCGTTTCGGCGTCGAGAATGCGCGCCGCGAGCCCGGCAGGCACCGGCGTCTCCAGCGCGGCCGCGATCCGGCCCGCCTCGGCCCGCACCCGTTCGACACGAAGCGCACAGTCGCCGCATCCGGCGACATGCATCTCGACCGCGTCGGCCTCGGCGCCCTCCAGGGCGTCCCAGGCAAACTCGGCGAGCTTTTCGTGGTTCGGGTGCGTGTTCATTTCACTTTTCCGTTGTTTCCTGTCCCGCGGCCTTCCGTAACGCGACGATCGCCCGGTGCAGAAGGACTCTCGCCGTCCCGGCTTCCAGCCCCATCACCTCGGCGATCTCCTGCGGCTTCATGTCCATGTAGAAATGGTGATGAAGCACGACCCGGTACCGCTCCGGCAACTTCGCCATCCACGACCTCAGGTGCTCTGCGTCGATCCTCTCCAGCGGGTCCGACTCTTCTGCAGCAGGCGCGAGTTCCGGCACCAGCTCCACCTCGCGCCCCCGTACACGTTTCATGTCGATCGAGCGGTTCATCGCCACCGTCGCCGCCCACTTCCGCACGTCCCGGATTTCCGTCCCTTTCCGGACTTCCGCGCACATCCGTGCGAACGTCTCCTGCGCGGCGTCCTGCGCATCGGCGTCGCGACCGAGGATTCGGAAGCACAACCCGTAAATCCCCGGAAGCATGAGCCGGAGAAGCTCCTCTCCGCTTTCCCGGTTACCCCGGGCCCAGTTGCGGAGAAGGGCTTTTTGGTGCTCGCTCTCCAGCGGTGTTATCACGCGTCAGCCGGGAATAGGACGGTGGGGAAAGGAAGTGTTACACAGGGTAAAGAGGATTTCGCGGATCGCCGGGAGGCGACCGCATGCCTGTGGACCGATGCAACCCCTTTGGGCATAGAGACTTCCGAATATAAGCGAAATGCCCTTCAAAAGGTGCATTTCTCGATGCCTCCCCGGCCGTCCTGTTGATAATGACGCAGGGAGGAATGGGAGCCAGGAATTCACTCATGAAGCGCGCATCTTCACTCGTCGCTCTGCTCGTTCTGCTCTCCGCCTGCAACACTTCCGAAAACCGGATCCGCGATTTTCGCGACCACGTCCGCACCGGCGAGCGAAAGCTTCAGAACGGCGACGCGCCGGGAGCTGTCCGCGCGTTCGAGAATGCGCTCGACCTGGAGCCCGAGTCGGCCTCGACCTGGTTCAGCCTCGGCGAAGCGCTCCGGGCGGTCGGAGACGAGAAAGGCGCCGCCAGGGCGTACGCGCGCGCCCTCGACCTCAACCTGGACGACGCCACCCGCTGCTTCCGTCGCGGCAAGGAGAAGCAGGCCGCCGGAGATCCCGCCGGGGCCGTCGCCGACTACACGCAAGCCCTCTCGACCCGCACGGCGGCTGAGTTCCACCGCGCCCGCGGCCACGCCCGCTTTTGCCTCGGGGACCTCGACGGCGCCGTCGCCGACCTCGCCGAGGCCGGCCGCACTCAGAACGCCGGCGCCAACCTCGACTTCACCCAGCTCGAGCTCGCCGCCGCAAGACTTCGCGCCGGCCGGGGCGACGAAGCCGTGGAAGGACTGAAGCGGCACTTCCGCCAGGCTCGCCCCACGATGGAAACCGCCTGGCCACGCCAGATCGCCGAGTTTCTGCAGGGTGAATTCCCCGAGCAGGAGCTGCTTCTCACGGCGCGAACCGGCGACGAGAAAACGCGGAAGGAGAGGACGTGCGAGGCGACGTTTTACGCCGGCGTCGCGCGGGAAGCTGCCGGAGACGACTCGGGAGCCCTCGATCGCTTCCGCGAATGCGTCGAAAACGCCGTCCCGGGATTCGTGGAGCCCGACATGGCGCGGGCGGAACTGAAGCGACTGGCCAGGTAGCGAACGGTCGGCGCCCTATTTGAACTTTTTCTCGTTCGCCTTCCACCACGCCTTGCAGTCGCTGAGCCAGCGGTTGGCCTCGCCGGCGCTGTTGGCGGCGGGAGGCGGGACGCCGGACGTCGTCAGCTTCTCCCACGCGGCGACGAGAGCCATGTAAGCGCGGTCCCGATACGTTTCCGGAGGAGTCTTCTTGACCTCATCGAACCGCTCCAGGATCGCGGGCGGAACTTCCCGGGAACGCACCCGGTGGCACTCCTGCGCCGCCGCTTCCGTCACGATCAGGCGCGCGCACCCCAGGATCCGGACCATCGGCGGGCCCGCTTCCGGCACGCCGGTCGCGGCGAGAGCGACGATGATCGCCTTCATGAAATCGAAGTCGTGGTCCCAGGCCACTTCGTCCTTTCCCGGCTTCGGCTCCTTGTCGAGCCGCTTGCCCAGCGGATCGATGAAGGGATTGAGCAGCTTCACGGTCGTCCGCGGATCCTGCGTCAGCCCGAGTTGCCCCGCAGCACGAATGCGCACCGCGGGATCCGTGTCTTTCAGAGCCGCCCCCAGAAGGGCGGCGTTCGACGCGGGCCGGCAGTTCAGGTGCGCGGAGCATGCCTCCGCAAACATGTCGATCGCCGACTTGCGCACGGCGGGATCGGCGTTGGCCAGGCCCGTCTGCAGAGCCTTGCACGCCTCCTTGTCGGACTCGACGTGCGGGGCGCAGAGCTTGGAAGCGGTGCACGCGGCACAATCGGCGGCGCGAGCCGGAAGCGCGAAAATGGCGAGCGCGAGGAGGATGCGCGTCATGCGTTCAGGGTAGCCGAAGGGCGCACGGCGGTGCAATCGGACTGTGGCGAACGGACTTCACCGCCGGCCGCTACTTCCTGGAGCCACGCCCACAGCAGCTCGGGCCTGGGTTCGCTCAACCTGCGGGTTTTCTCGGCCTTGCTCTTGAAGAGCCGGCCCGCCGTCCAGAAGGACAGGAGCCGCTTCACGCGACCCGCGACCCCGTTCGGGCTGAAGTCTCTTCGCGTTTGCAGCGCTTCGGCGTAATCGAGCAGGAACCTCGCGGCTTCGACGGTGTTGACCTTGCGGCCGCTGAACATCCACGGGTCGCCGAGCGCCGCACGACCGACCATGACGTACTTGCATCCGGTCTCGCGGCGCATGCGCTCGAGGTCTGCGTGCGTCTCGACGCTGCCGTTGCCGCAGACGGGCACCTTCACGGCGGCGACCGCGCGCGCCACGCGGCTCCAGTCGGCGCAGTCGCGGTATCCCTCTTCTCGCGTCCGGCAGTGCACCGTGATCATCACCGCGCCGCCCGCTTCCGCGGCCTGCGCGATCTCCTCGATCCGAGAGTCCTCCCGGACGCCGCTTCGCATCTTCGCCGTCACCGGCACTCGCCCGCCCGCGGCCTGAACAACGGCGCGGACGAGCATTTCGATGCGGTCGGGGTGATCGAGAAGCGCCGACCCGGCGCAGTCGTGGAAGGCGCCCTTTGAAGGACAGCCGAAATTGATGTCGACGAGGGGCGCGCCGGCGTAGATCGCGGCGTCGGCGGTGGCGGCGAGCGGGCCGACCATGCTCCCCATCACCTGCAGGCCGATCGGCTGGGCGTACCTGCGGGGGCCCATGTGCTCGGCGAGCTTCCACTCGGGGATCGGCAGGTGGCTCACGCGCACGAATTCAGTGTAGACGCCGCCGAGGTCGGCCGGCGAGAGGCGCTCGAGCACGACGTCGCGGAAGCACGGGTCCGTGACGCCTTCCATCGGGGCGAGGAGCCAGGGGGCCGTGAACGGAAGATCGGTGGGCATCGTGCGGGCATTCTACGGTGAAATTGACACGGTGCGGCGCGTGACTACGATCCGCCTCGTGAAGCGCCGGCAACGGAGAGTCCCCCGCATCATCCTGGCATCGGCATCGCCGAGACGGGCCGAGCTGCTGCAGGAGATGGGGGTGAAAGTCGAGATCATCCCCACCCGAGCCGCTGAGATCGAAGGCGGTCACCTGGATCCGCTGGAACTGGCGCTCACCAACGCGTGCCGCAAGGCGGTGGTCGTGAGCGACCTCCACCCCGACGCGCTGGTCATCGGCGCCGACACCGTTGTCACGCTTGGGGGGCGGTGCTTCGGAAAGCCGGCCGACAATCGTGCCGCCGCAAGAATGCTGCGCGCTCTCTCGGGGAAAACGCACGAGGTGATCACGGGCGTCTGTCTCATGCGCAAGTCCGCCCGCGACCTGGAAGTGTTCGCCGAGATCAGCCGCGTCCAGCTTCGCCGGCTCACGAGCCGGACGATCTCGGATTACCTCGCCAAAGTAGACGTCCTGGACAAGGCAGGCGCCTACGCGATCCAGGAGCATGGGGAGATGCTCGTGAAGGGCCTCGCTGGGTCGTTCAGCAACGTGGTCGGGTTACCCGTAGAGCGATTGCAGGCGGCGCTGAGTTCGCGGGGACTCCCCTGCGGCGCCCGGCACTCTCACAGGGCGCGGTAGAGCGGCTTTACCGGATTCGCTCGAAGACCTGCGCCTCCGCCGCGCTCAGCTTGAGATCGATCGCCGCCAGGTCCTGTTTCATGTGCTCTTCGCTCGTCGTCCCCGTGAGCGGCAGGATGCCCAGATGCACGCACCACGCAAACGTGAGCTGCGCCGGCGTGACCCTGCGGGCAGCCGCGAGACTGCCGACCTCGGGGTGCATCACGACGTGCGGGTTGGCGGTCAGAAGCGAGAACCCTTCGAACACGATTCTCCGCTCGCGGCACACCGCGCGCGTGTCCGATTCCCACCCTCTCTGCGCATACGTCCGGATCTGCGCGAACGCGGGCTGGACCTTCGCGAACCCGCAAAGTTCCTCCAGCTGTTCCGCGGACACGTTGCTCACCCCCAGCGCCCGCGTCCTCCCCGCCAGCGCCAACTCCTCCATCGCCCGCCAGGTCGCCCGGTCGTGCTCGCCGATGCCGAAGCGCGTTGACGGCCCGTGCAGCACGTACGAGTCGAGGTAGTCCGTCCCCAGGTGCTCGAGCGAGCTCGCGAACGACTGTTTCACCTGCGTCGCTTCGTCCGCGTTCGGGTCGTATGGAAGCCGGCTGTCCTGCCCGCCGATGTCCGTGAATTTTGTCTGGAGAAACAGATCTTCGCGTTTTACCAGTCCTTCCTTGTACGCCTTCGCCAGCGCCGCGCCGACCCCCGCCTCGTAGTAGTGCTTCCGCTGGTTCGCAGTGTCGATCGCGCGGAAGCCGCTCTTGAGCGCGAGAGTCACAAGGCGTTCGGTTTCGAGCTCTTTCCAGGCGGTGCCGTAGATCATCTTTGGAAGCATGGCGGGCGATGGTATGTCACGGTGCAGTCGGCTGGCTACCGCGGGCCGCCGAAAACGTCCTGACGCTCACTTGGTCGTCAAGGTCGGCTTGGCATCGATTCCCATGGCGATAACGGCGAATCTCGAGGAACCATTCGGCCAGGTGCGCTCGATGCTGACGACGCCCGCCGTGACTTCGATCGTGCCGGCCAGTGTTGCCTCTTCGGTCTTACGCCTGAGCACCCCTTCGTCGTCCCACCGAATCGGAAACGGAGCGCTCTTGGAAATGCAAATCGTCTTGATGAACTTCTTCCCTTTTTCTCCAGGCTCGACGATCTCGATCTGAATCTTCTGAATCTCGATGACTGTCCCGCCGACTTCGAGCTTCTCGGTCGTCACATTTCCGGTCCGCTTTGAGTCCCGGGGGTGGATTTCTGTCACGGGCAACGACTTGCAGATTTCCAGGATCTCTCCCTTGCTCCCGGGCTTTCCACGCCAGGCCTTGAGTACTTCGCCGTCCTTCCGCCGGAGCTGGTGCTGCGTGACCGTTCTTTCGTCAGGGCGCGCCGCACTCCACCGCGTCTCTTCCATCCAAACGAACTCATCGTCGGTTCGAATGCAGGCCAGTCTGGAAAACCAATGCTCGGCGACAGCCTTGCCGTCTTCGTCGATGAACTTCGTTGTCAATTCCTGCTCGACCCACTGTCCCGCCTTGAATGCCTGGACATCGAATTCCAGGTAGATCCCATCGCCCACGCGATCCTGCGCGGTGGCCGCGCATGGGATCAGCATCAGGAACAGCAGGGCACGCATCGGATCCTCCTTCCCGGGAACGCGGTCCATTCTAGGCATCTCATTTGCTTTTCCTTTCGCCGATGCTCTCTCCGTTCCAGAATCGCGCCCATGCCCCCTCCCCTTCCACCCCGCGATCCGCGCCAGGTCAGCAGCTCGCCGACGATCGTGAAGCCCGGGGCGGCGAAGGCGCGGGAATTTGACGTGGCGGATCTGTATCGGGGGCCCGCGACGGCAGTGGACAAGTCCGTCCCGATGGCGACGGTGCCGCTCGACGACAAGTTCCGGCAGGCGTACTACTGGATCGTGAACCACGCGATCATCACGCCGTACTACGACATCGAGTTCAACGAAGGGGCGCCGCGGTCGTTCCGGTTCGGCGGCGCGGGGACGGACGTGCGGCTGCCTACGGCGAGCTCGTGGTCGTCGTTCGTGCTGCTGCCGCTGCTGACGTTCGCGGGGAGGCGCAAGGCGCTCTTCGTCGGCGGGCCCGGGCGCGGCAAGACCGCATCGGCGCTTCTCATGGGCATCCTCGCGGGGTACTCGCTGAAAGACATGCGCCGCGCGATGCAGCACGGACAGCCGCAGATGACCGTCGCGGACCTGCTCGGGTCGCCGCTGCCAAAGGATCTGATCCAGGCCGACGACATGGAGAAGATCCGGATCAGCTGGCGGCAGTGGATCAGGATGCGCGTGAAGATCGTCGACGAGTACAACCGGATCCCGACGCGCACGCAGTCGGCGCTGCTGACGCTGATGTCGGACGGCTACGCGGAAGTCCTCGGGCAGACGATCGACTCGCCGGAGAGCGCGTGGTTCCTGACGGCCAACGACGACGCTGGGGGCGGGACTTACCAGGTGATCGAAGCGCTGAAGGACCGGATCGACGTGGTGATCAAGGCGCTGAATTTCAATCCGCGGTTTCTGGGCGACCTGCTGACGCGGATCGAGGACGGGGTGAAGCCGGAAGCGCTGGTTCCCGACGAGATCAAGTTCACGGAGCAGGAACTGAACGAAGTGCACTCGCAGATACTTCTGGTGCCGATCCCGCGCGGCGTGCGGCGGCGGATCGAATTCTTCGCGGCGCAGTTCGACTTCTGCGACCTGGCGGCGCAGGAGATCGAGTACAAGTCGAAGGACACGATCCATCTCGCCGGCAAGACGCTGTCGGCGACGTGCGCGAACGACTGCGGGCGGGACAAGGTGAAGTGCCTGTGCAGCCAGACGGAGAATGGGCTGAGCGTGCGTGCGCTGATGACCTTGCTGACGTTTGCGAAAACGATCGCGTGGTTCCGCGGGTCGCAGGAAGTTTCGCCGGAAGACGTGCGGCAGATCGCGCCGTTCGTTCTTCATGACAAGCTGCAGGCGAACGCGACGAGCCCGTTCTTCGACCAGCAGAGCGCGCAGATCTACCGGATAGACCGGATCGCGTGGCTGCGGCGCGCGTGGGACGCGTCCTGCGAGGAGTTCGTGAAGCTGAACCTGGATCGGGACGACCCGGTCGCACAACTCGACGAAGAATTCGAGAAGGGGCTGGAAGGCGTGCCGATGAAGGACGTGGACGTGCAGATCGCGAAAATCGAAACCGTGCTGACCGGGCTGGCGAAGAACTCGAAACTGTACGCGCACGTGCAAGCCGACGTGCTGAAGATGAAGTACTACCACCAGCGCTACTCGAACTATCGGCGATGGTTGCAGGCGCAGGGGTAGAACGGCAGGGGATTGGGAACGGCGGGCAAGGGATTGGGGGGGGGGGGGGGGGGGGGGTGGGGGGCCCCGGGGCGGTCGGCTCCGGCTCTCGCCGCGACTCTGTCGGGGAATCGCCGGGCAGAAAGACCGCGGCCTCGCACTCCTCCGGCAGCGACTCCAGCCC
>JBBTCT010000021.1:0-8967 GCA_038060895.1 Planctomycetota bacterium | reverse complement strand
CCCCAGCCCCAGCCCAAGCCCCCCCAATCCCCAGCCCGCCCTCACCCTATCCCCTGCCGTTTTCCCCATGCCTACCCTGGACACATCCTTCACCCGCGACTGGCTCTCCTCCCGCCGCGACGAATTGAACGGCCGCTTCCGGCTCGCGAAGCGCCGCTCATCGTCGCTGGATGCGGAATCGGTGCTGGCGCTTTGCGCCGAACTGCTCCCTCCGCTGGGCGGCGACGGCGAAGACGGCGCGGCCGAACTGCTGTCGGCGGCCTGGGACCTGATTCTGCTTCATGCAGGCCGGGGTACGCTTTCACCTCGCGGCGGCTCGAACCCCGCGATCGCGACGCTCTTTCGCGAAACCCTGCCTAAACTCCGGCCGCTGCTCCTCGCCCGCCCGCGCTTCCTTCCCGGCGCGCTGTCCAACGCGGTCGAGAATCTCGGGCGGCGCGGCGAAGAGTTCGCGCGGAAGATCGTGGGCGTGGCCGGGCACCTCGAGCGTGGCATGGACCTGCCGGAAGCCGGGGCTCTGCTGGCGTGGCGGCTCGGGGAGGCGCGGCTTCGGACGGAGGCGCTGAAGGCCGCGGAGAGGCTGCCTGTCGCGGCGACGCTGCAGGCGCTGGGGCTCGACGGATGGCCGTCGGAGGCCGCGGCACTTGCGATTCCGGCTCTTCACGCGGACGCGTGGCGACGGCCGGAGGACGCGATTGAAGCGACGACGCTGGCGAAGCTTCCGAAAGCCGCTCCCCGCAGACTGGAAGACCTGCGCCACGAACTTTCGGCGCCGCCGCGCGCGCCTCTGGCGGAGTGGGAGGCCGTCGGATCGATCGGGGACTTCTCGGGCTTCGATGGACACTTCGACGAGCCGCCTCTTCTCCTCGCCGCGCCCGACACGTCACGGCACCGCTTCTGGGCGATCGCCGCCAACGGCGCGTTCCGCATCGACGCCGACATCTACGGCTGGTCGTGCCGGCCCGACGCCGCGGCCGCGGACTTCAAGGTGGGGGAACCGAAGACGCGCGGGTTCATCGCGTCGCTCCTGGGAACGGGAGACGACGGCGCTCCCCGCCTTGCGCCGGACGGGACCCTGACTTCGGGCGGCGGGTCGGCACGCTTCGAGGACATGGCCGGCGCGACCTCGTTCGTCGCCCGCGAGGACTTCGTCGCGTGGACCGTCGCCGACAGCCACCGCATCCGGATGCGCGTCGCCCGCGGCGCGGCCGTTTAACGGACGGCAAGCCGCTTCGACGCCCCTTCCGCTTCGCTCCGCTCCCTCGCATACGGAGAGGACTGCGAGATCTTGCGAAGCACCGCGAGCGCCTCGGCGGACCCGCAGCGCTCGAGCGCGCGGATCGCCCGGGAGCGGCGCAGGAGCGCGGACGAATTCCGGGGCGGCAGCTCGCACGCGGCGAGGATCGCCTCGAGGCGGCCGCGCATTTCGGCGGATGCCTCATGAAGGGCCTCCCTCAGGGCGGGTTCGGCCTCGGGGCCGGCCTCGCGAAGGGCCGCCTCGGTGGCGTCCCGCTCCTCCGCCTGTTCGGAGGTCAGGCGCGGGAGAAGGTCACGGACGCCCTCGGGAACAGGAACCGGAGTCGCAAGACCGGCGGCCAGCGCGCGCACGGCCTCCGGTCCCGCCGCGGCACATGAGAGAATCGCCTCGCGCACCGGGCCGGATTCGCCTCCCAGGATGTCCCAGAGTCCCGCAGCGTCCGGCGCCGGCTCATCCGAAGAGTCGGTTGCGGGCGCTTTCCAGATCAGGATCGTCCCGTCGCGGAATCCTGTCGCGACGAAGCGGCCGTCGCGGCTGACGGACAGGGCCGAAGCCATGGAAGGAAGCGCGATGGTGGGTATGTCCTCCTCTTTCCGCGTCAGGTCCATGAAGTGCAGGTGATCTCCTGCTGCGACGAGCCAGGCGGGGCCGGCGAAAGCGAGGTGCAGGAGGTTCCCCTGGGAGCGTCCGACGCTGACCTGGCCGCCGCCCAGTTCGGTCAGGAGCACGGTGCCCACGGCGTCGGCGCTGGCCAGAGTGGAGCCGTCGGGCGAAAAGGCCAGCACGAGCTGGTCGGTGCAGAAGGCGGAAAGCGGCTCCTCGCCCAGCCCGGTGCGAGTCGCGAAAATCTTCAGCGACGACGACGACGTGATGGCCAGCAGCCGTCCGTCGGGCGACATCGCTGCCTGCGCGCCCGGGTGGACCGCGACGTCAACCGACAGGATCGGCCCGGCGAGGCCGGCGTCCCACAGCTCGCCGTGCCCGTTCTGTCCCATCGCGAACATCGTTCCGGCGCCAGGTGCCCATGTCCCACCCGTCAGAAACCCCATCCGGTCGTCACTCGACTTGAGTCGCTTCCCCGAAGACGCGTCCCAGAGGGAAAAGCCGCCCTGGGGGGTGCAGAGGAGGAAGCGCGCGCCCTTGTCGATGACGCCGATGTGGCTGATGGGGGCGCCATTTTCGACGATCCTTCGCGAGGCGCCGGTCGCGACGTCCCAGATCCAGAGATTGCCGTCGGCGCCGGCGCTCCAGAGTGTTCGGCCGGTCGAGTCGAACTCGAGCGCGCGCACCGCGCCGTCGTGTCCCTCGCTCGCGCTGGCGCGCGTGGCGCCGTCGGCGCGCAGGACAACGAGACGGCAGCCTTCGATGCCGGAGAGAAGCCAGGCGCCGTCGGGCGAGAAGACGGGCCGGCCCTCGGATCGCACGGGCGAACGCGCGACGACTTTCTGGTCCGGCACGGACCAGACGCACAACTCGGCCTGGTAATTCGTCCAGGCAAGCCGCCCCCCGTCGCGGCTCCACGAAATGCCGGAAGCGAGTTCGGAGCTCTCCGGCACGAGGGGGTCCGCCTCTTCACCGCTCTCAAGGTTCCACACCCGCACTCCGCCTTCGTCAGTTCCCAGCGCCAGGCGCTTCCCATCCGGCGAAAGCGCGCCGCCATTGGTGTCGTTCGCGTCCGTCTGAATGGTGAGGATTTCCGCAAGATTGGCGCCCGCCAGAACGGTCACCTGGCCCTCGTCGTCCCAGGCGACGATTCGATCTCCGGACCAGGTCACGCCGAGGATGTCTTGTCCGTTGAGAAGTTCGAGCTGCCCCTGGTCGTAGGAACGGGTTTCGACCATCCACTGGTGAAGCCCGCCCTCGTCGTCGGCGGCGGCGAAGCGCTTTCCGTCCGGCGAGAAGGTTCCCGCGACGAGGTCGGGAGGCGGCCCGTAGAGGCGGCCGGAGGGTTTTCCCCCGGGGAGCGCGAAGAGGAAGACGCCGTTGCGCTGGGCGACGGCGAAGAGAGAGCCGTCCGGACTGATCGAGAGAAAGATCCCCACTTCCTCGAGGTCGATGTCAAAGCGGCGGCGCAGGGAGGGGACATCCCAGGCACGGACGCCGCCGTCGTCGTCGAGGGACACAATTGTTTTGCCGTCGGGCGTGAAGGCCGCATCCACGATGTCGCTGCCGTGGGCGCCGTCTGGAGACCCGAGGCGACGGAGCGCGCCTTCGGGAAGGGCCGAGGGATCCTCGGCGCGGGAAACGGCGGCGGCGAGCGAGAGGGCGAACAGGGCGCGGGCAATGCGCATGGCTGGTCCTCTATCCCCCTCTGGCAAATGGTAACAAGGCGGGTCCATAATTGGTTCGTGGCCACGAAAGTTGCGACGCCGGGAACACTGGCAGACCAGTGGAGAGCGCACTGGGGCGAAGCGCTCGCCGCGTGGTCGCCCTATACCGTTCTGCGCGAACCGATCTACTTCGAGTCCCACCGCGCCGCGGCGAAGTCCGGCATGGCGAACGAGATCGCCGCGATCCGCCTGATCGACCAGGTCGTGATGGTGAACCTGGAAACCGTCCGCGACGACAACCTGCTCGACTTCGCGCTTCCGATCCAGGCGCACGAAATCGGCCACCACGTCCTGGTCCCCGGAAATCTCGCCGACAACGCCCGCATGCTCGCCGCCATCCGCCGGGAGCTGTACGGCCTGCCGGGAGACGTCGCGGCGATGGTCGCCAACCTGTACGGCGACCTGCACATCAACGACCGGCTGAACCGGAACGGCCTCGACATCCAGGGCGTCTACCGGAGGCTGCGGGAACTCGAGAAAGCAAAGCCGTCGGAGTCGAAGCCGTCGGCGGTCTGGCGCGTTTACACGCGCGCCTACGAGTACCTCTGGCGACTCCCGAAAGAATCCCTCTCGCCGCCCGGCGTCTCCCCCGACATGGACGCCGATGCCGCCGTCGTCGCCAGCCTGGTCCGCTTCTTCGCAGGCTCGTGGCTTCGCGGTGCGCGCCGCTTCGCAACCCTCCTCTACCCGTGGCTCCTGGAGGACAAGCAGAACGGACGCGGCTCGGAATTCGTGAAGCGCGGACTGCACGACACGCGATCTTCGGGGACCGGCGCGGACGGGCGGGACGCGGTGCCGGACGGGCTGGCGGAGATCGGCGAAGAGGAGCTGGACGAGGGGGCGGAGTTTGACGTGGAGATCTCGGGCGCGGAAAGCGCCACCGGCCGGAGGAAGCACCAGACGCCGGCGCAGCCGAACACCGCGCCGGAAAAGGAAGGAAAAGGCAGCCCGGGGATTCAATTCCGCGAGCCGTGGGAATACGCGGACCTGCTCAAGACCCTCGGGGTCGAGCTCTCGCCGCACGAGGTCACGAGCCGCTACTACCGCGAGCGCTCGCTTCCCCACCTGATCCCCTTTCCGCAAAAAAAACAGCCGCGCGCGACGGAGCCGATGGCAGAGGGGTACGAGGGGTGGGAAGCGACGGACGAGCTGGGGGCGCTGGACCTGTTCGGGACCATCTCGCGGTCGCCGCAGGTCATTCCGGGGATCACCACGGTGCAGCGGACGTATTCCGACATCCCGGGCGCCGAGCCGGCGCGAAAGCCGCTCGATCTCGACATCTACGTCGATTCGTCGGGCTCGATGCCGAATCCCGCTTCCAGCATCAGCTACCTCGCCCTCGCCGGAACGATCCTCGCCCTGTCGGCGCTTCGCACCGGCGCGCGCGTGCAGGCGACCCTGTGGAGCGGCGCGGGACAGTTCACGTGGACGAAGGGCTTCGTGCGGGACGAGAAGGCGATCCTCGGCGTCATCACGGGCTGCCTGAACGGAGGAACCGCGTTTCCGCTGAACGTCCTGCACCGGACCTACAAGGTCCGCAAGCCGGACGAGACACCCGTCCACATCGTCGTCATCTCCGACGACGGGGTGGACACGATGCTGCAGCCGTACGCGCCGGGATTGTCGGGCGAAGCCGTTTCACGGCTGGCGCTGGAAAAAGCGCGCGGCGGGGGGACGCTGGTCCTGAACATCGCGCCGGGAAATGTCGGGCGGCTGGCAGCGCTGTCGAAGATGGGGTGGAAAATCCACGCCGTCCGGGAATGGCCGCAACTGGTCGAGTTCGCCCGGCGGTTCGTGCGGGAAAACTACGAGGGGTAGGCTACTTTTTCGCCGTGTGGAACGAGAGGAGCTCCGCTCTTGAACCGCTCCAGGCGCTGATGGCTTTCGCTCCCGCGCCGACCGACCGTTCGAATGCGCTCTTCGCCCCGAGACGGTCCCCCGCGACAAGTCGCTTCTGCCCCGCGAAATACCACGCTTCGCACGACCGCTCCGCGCTGGCTGCGATCACTTCGCCCTCGATATCCGCCAGGAATTCCTTTTCCGGAACGCTCCCTCCGAGGAACGCCGCGATCCGCCGGACCCACTGGGCGGGAGGCGGGTCAACTCGCTTCGAGAAGTGCCCGTTCAGGTCCTTCGTGGCGAGGACAACGTCGCCGATGCGCGCGCGCACGACCCAGAGGCGCAGCCAGGCGTTGTCCTCGTGGTTTCCCGAAAGGCCGAGTTCGAGGGCCTTGCGGAGATCGGCGAGCGAGCGCGTGAAGTCGAGGCTGATCGCGTAGGCGTAACCGCGCAGGCACCAGGCCCGGGCGAGCGTCGGGTCGATCTTGATGGCTTCTGCGAAGTCGCCGATCGCGGCGGAAGCTTCGCCGCGGTGAAGCCGGTCGACGCCGCAGTTGAGAAACGCCGCCGCCAGCGACGGCGCAAGGACCGCCGTGTCCTCCGCTTCCGTGAACTCCCCTCCGGGGATTTTCTTCTTCACAGGCGCGACGGCACCTGGCCCCCCCGCGGGCCGGATCAGCGGAGGATTCGTCGGAGTGTCCTTGGGACGTTCACTCATGGTGCAATTGGGGAGGTATATTCCGCGATGGAGGGGGACCAATCAAGCACGATCGTGCCGCAGGCCCCGGGATGCAAACAAAAACTTCGGAGGAGCGCGTTTCATGATTCGCGAAATCCTGACTGAAGGCGTCCGTCTGAAGTTCGACGATGCGGCCCAGGTCATCTCGCTCGATTGCCCCCAGGACATCACGTGGGACGACCAGGGCCTCGCGAAGTCCGTCGCGGAGCTCCGGCCGGGGAAGTTCGCGTCCGCTTCCGTCCTCGCGGCCAAGGCCAAGGCGTTCGACGACGGTCTCATCGCGGCCGTGGACGTCGCGGCGCAGAACGGCGCGGGAACTTTTGCGGGGAAAGCAGGATTCCTTGCGAAGCTGGCCGCGTGCACGGGGCTGGCCGCGCCGCTCGTCCACGGCGCCCGCGCCCTCGGCGCCGGATCCGCGCCGCCGGCCGGAGAAGCCGCAAAACTCGTCGAGGAGTTCCTCGCGGACGAGGGCGCTTCGAAACCGCTGGGGTTCTATACGTGGTCGCCCGCCCTGGAGAACATCTTCCGCCAGGACCGATTCCTCCAGCAGGCGCTCGAGGAGCCCGTGTTCGCCGCCGTCGTGCGGGCGCTTGATGCCGAAGCGCAACTCCGGGTGCACTACGAAGCCTGGATGTCGCTGAACGAGCGCCTGACCAACCCGCTGACGCGCCCCAACCTCCGCCCCGCCCTGGCCGCGCTCGACGGCGGGACGGCGCCTGCGTTCGTGCGCGGCATCGCGATTTCTCCTCCGTCGGAGTCGCCTGAAGGGGCGCTGGTCAAACGGCTCTTCGGCAACACGCCGATCCCGGAGGGATTCAACCTTGCGGACCGGCTCATCGAGGAAATCCGAAAGGGCCGGGTCGATCTCACACCGTCCTCAATCTCCGGCTGGTATGACCGCATCGCCTGGTCCCTGGAGACGCTCGCCGCGCCGGACCGGGGGGCCGAAGCGAAGAAACTCGACCTTTCGAAGTCCTATCGCGAAACGCTCGAGGCGCTCTTCAAGGGAATCCTCGCCTTGGCCCGCGAGTCTCACGTGAAGCAGCTCGAGCAGCCCTGCGCTGGATGCGGGCCGCCGCGGCCGAAGATCCGGCCGGAGCTGAGCGTCGAGCCGCTTCCGACCCACTACCTGCGCCGGGCGCTGGGGTACCGGTTCGTGCGCGAAGTGCTGGAGGGTGCGTTTGGAGCGGGTGCGCTCAAGGCTCTTCGCCGCCTGACGGCCGGAGGTCCGGTTGCAACGCCGCTCGGGGACGAGCTTGCGCAGATGGAGAGTCTGTTTTTCGGGGCTCACGCCGCCTCGTGCGCCGAGATCGGCCTGGCTCCCGACCCGCAGGCGCCGCCCGCATCCGGCGAGGCGTTCAGGTGCTGGGTGGAGAGACTGACAGAAGACGAAGACCTGAAGCAGGACAACCGGATGATGGTCCCGGTCTTCTACGACGTGGCGCGGAGGCAGACGAAGGTCTGGGCGTTCCTGGGCTGGACGAGCCGGCCGTTGACGGCGCAGTTCAGGACGCCGCCCGATGTGGAAGTTGTTGCCGCCGTGGAGAAGAAAGGCTGGTTCGGGTTCGGAGGCAAGAAGGCGGAAGCGCCGGAGATTGAATTCGAGGACGCGAAATACGCGCTCATCTATCCGGTGACGGCGGAGGTGTACGTCACGAAGCGGTTGAACAGGGACGAGTTCCGGGCGCACTGCGACCGGCACCGGTCGCAGAAGGAGATCCTTGCGAGTCTGAGGTAATCCGGGGCCGGCCTAGAACACCCGGGCCGTCCCCCCGCGCTTCGTCGCTTCATCCAGAAGTTTCCCCACCAGCGGCACGTACTTGTATCCCGCCAGCCGCGCGGCCCGCGCGAACTCTCCGCGGATCTCGAGGTACGGATTGGGATTCACTTCGATCACAAACGGCTCGTCCAGCTCGTTGACGCGGATATCCACGCGCGCGTAGCTCCGGACCTGGCAAGCCCGGCAGGCTTCGCGCGCCGTGTGCTCGATCTTCCGGCGTAGCCCCGCCGAGATCGCGCGCACCTGTTTCACTTCGGTCCCCTTGTACGCCGACGACTTCGTATAGAACTTCGCCGCGCGCCCCATGATGTGCAGCTTGCGCGCGCCGAGGCCGCTGAAATCGACTTCCAGGAGCGGCAGCACGCGATCGAAGAGCACGGCGGCGTAGATTTCGCGGCCCTTGATGTACTCCTCGGCCAGCACGGCGTCCTTTGTGGTGCG
Organism: Planctomycetota bacterium; assembly: GCA_038060895.1. GTDB lineage: Bacteria > Planctomycetota > MHYJ01 > WSZJ01 > WSZJ01 > WSZJ01. The sequence continues at coordinate 580 of JBBTCT010000021.1, read as the reverse complement.
AAGCAGGTGCTTCACCCGGACCTTCATCTCGTCGAACGTCTTCACGAACGACACGTCGCCAATGGAAAGCGAGGCGTCGGACCGCATCGGCTTCACGAACATCGGGAAGTTAAGGTGGCCGCCGACCAGGTCGGGCTTCTCGCCCGTAAAGACGGCGAATTCCGGATAGGCGATCTGGTGGTATTCGTAGAGTTTTTTCGACAGGGCCTTGTCGCCCGCGAGCGCGAGGCCGAGGGAGGAATTGCCCGTGAAGGGAATCCCGAGGAGTTCCAGCATGGCGGCGACGCGCGATTCCTGCTTCCCGTCGCCGCGCCATTCCTCGCAGAGATTGAAGATCACGTCGGGAGCGGCCTTGCGGATTCCGGCGACGAGCGCGTCGAGCTCCAGGGGCACCGGGAACGGTACGGGAGCGTGGCCGAGTTTGACGAGGGCGCGCGCCACCTGGAGGACGACGATGTCGGGCTTGCGGCCGCCGGGGGTGTAGGGAGAGTAAAGGACGAGGACGCGTTTCATTCGGGGCGGATGTTAGCAAATGACAGCAGGCGGGCGGGCTGGCGGGCGGGCAGGCAGGCGGGCGGGC
>JBBTCT010000020.1:0-112505 GCA_038060895.1 Planctomycetota bacterium | reverse complement strand
CCCCCCCCCCCCCCCCCCCCCCCCCCCCCCCCCCGGGCCCCCCGCCCGCGGTTCCCCATCCCCTGCCGTTTTACCCCACGATCGCCTCGGCCTCAATCTCCACCAGCATCGCCGGGTCGATCAGCGCCTTCACCACCACCATCGCCGACGCCGGCCGGATGTCGCGGAATACCTCGCCGTGCGCGCGGCCGACCTCTTCCCACTGCTTGGCGTCCGTGATGTAGATCCGCGTCCGAACGACGTCCTTCACGGAAGCGCCCGCCTGCTCGAGCGCCGTCGCGATCTTCGCGAGCGCCGCCTTCGCCTGGCCGTAGGCGTCCGGAGCGACGACCTTGCCGTCCGTCCCGGTCCCGGTCGTGCCCGAAACGTGGATGACGTTCCCGACGCGCACGGCGCGCGAGTAGCCGACCGTGGGCTCCCAGGGCGAGCCGCTGGAGATGTTCTGGCGCGAAGGCATTCGTCAAGTTCCTCTCTTCACCGGTCGATGTTGTTCGTCGTGAAAGGAAACACATTCGTCGCGCTCTTCGCAACAACGGGACTGCTCGTTTGCACCGGCTGCTCGAGCAGTTCTACGGAGAGGCGCGATGCCGCGCGACTCAATCCGCCAACGCATACCAGCTCTCTCTACGTCACGCTGCTCCATGCCTACCTTGCCTACTCCGGGATTTCCTCTTCGTGCGGACCTGACGATGCATACTTGGGCGACTTCCGGTACATCGGCAGCTTCATGCGCAAACCGGAAGGAACGCCGGCCCATGTCGTTGTGGCCAGCCGCCTTGTTCCGGCCTGCCTGACGACGCACGGAAATCCCGAGCTCCTTGTGATGGATGGCACCGGGGTTGTTCTCTACGCGGCTGATGGGTACTCGTTCCTGAGAGAGCGCGAAGTGCGGATCCACGACGGAGATCTTTGCCTCGAGGACAGGCCGTTGCTTCGCCTGGAGCATCCCGGGATTCTCGACCTGCTCGCCAGCGAGCACATCGGGAGGGACGGCTGGGAAATCATCGACTACGACCACATGTCGATCGACTGGGAGAGTCTGAAGTAATGAATCTCAAAAGAAAGGGCCGCCGGTTTCGCGGCGGCCCTTGTTGAGAGTGTCGTTTCTCCGAACTCCCGACTCCCTACTTGCCGTCAACCTCCGCCACGCACCGGAATCCAATCGTGCGCTGCGGTTCTTTCACAGCGGCGCCGCTCGCGCGGTCGAACGCTTTCACCTCGTACGGGTACGTCCAGAACGATCCGCCGCGCACCGAACGGCTGCGGGTGTTGGCTTCGGGCGCGTACCAGTCGGCGCACCATTCCCAGGCGTTGCCGATCAGGTCGAAGACGCCCTCCGGGCTCGCGCCCGACGGGTAGCTGCCGACCGTGCGAGGGCCGTCCGTGCCGCCGGCGTTCGCGCGGGGCTCACCGACTGAAGGACTCTCGTTGCCCCAGGGGAACGTGAGGCCGTTGGCGCCGCGGGCGGCGCGCTCCCACTCTGATTCGGTCGGGAGCCGCTTGCCCGCCCACTTCGCGTAGGCGTACGCGTCGAACCAGTCCACGCCCAGCACCGGCCAGTCCTCCGTCGTCGTTCCCTTCGCGCCCCACGTCCCCGGCGTGTGGTCCTTGTCGGCGGACTGGTCGGGATGGCGCCAGGCTTCGTCGCCGTGGGCTTTCACCTTTTCGAGGAAGACGCGGTACTGGCGGTTGGTGACCTCGAAGCGGTCGATGGCATACGTCGGGAGGGTGACGCGGCGGGCCGGTTTGGAATCGGGGAAGCCGGTGTCGCTTCCCATCGTGAACTCGCCTGCGGCGATCTTCACCAGGCCGAGCTCATCGAGCGTGAATTCCACGGCCGCAGGCTTCCCGGGAACGACCTTGACGGTCTTCTCCACGTCGAAGACGCGCACGCGGTGTTCGCCGGGCGGGAGATTGGCGAAGGCCTGCGGCCCGGCGCCGCGGCGCTCGCCGTCGATCCAGACGGCGGCGTTCTTCGGCGCGACGAGGTCGATCTGGCCGGGCATGGGCTTGAGGACGGCGTTGTGCGTTGTGACGTCCTTCGTGAGCACCGGGAGCTCGGCCTCGTACGCCTCGTACCCTTCCATCACAAACGTCACCTTGTGATTCCCCTCGCTCTGGTGCTCGACCGAGAGGGCCGCCTTCGTGGACCCCGCGGCCTTGCCGTCGACAAAGACCAGGGCGCCCGCCGGATCGCTTTCCAGGTACAGCGTGCCGAAACCGATTTCGTTCAGCTCGAGCGTCCGCGCCGTGACGCGGCCGCCTTCGACTTCGATGTCGGCCTCGTACGCGTGGCAACCGGCCAGCTCCGCACGGACCGCGTGGCGGCCGGCCGCAATGTTGCGCAGGTCGAGCGCGGGAGAAGCGGGGCCGTACTCCTTCCCGTCGATGAAGATGATCGCGCCTTCCGGCGAGGTCTTGAGCGAAAGCCCGCCCATCAGCTGCTCCAGCCGGTATGTCGGCGCGAGCGCTTCGCCCGGGCCGACTTCGAATTCGCTCGTCAGCTCCGCGAAGTCGCGGCGCCGGAACGAGACGATGTGCTTCCCGTGCGCAAGGCCGTCGATCGCCGCGGGCGACGGACCGTAATTGCGGCCGTCCACAAATACGTCGGCGCCGTCCGGCACCGTCTTGATGGTGACCCGGCCGGCTTTCGCCGAAACCGGGACTGAAGAATCGTCGATCTCCGGCAGGCCAATGATGCTCACCCGCTTCGGCTCCGTTCCCTTCGAAGCGCGCTTGTGGAGGATCGGCGACACGATTCCCGCCACCGCGATCGCCACCGTCGCAATCGCGCTCGCCGCGATCCACCGCGACCCGCCGCGCGCCGCCCAGCCCGCCGGTTGCGCCGAGGGCGCATCGCCCCGCAGCCACGCTTCCAGATCCGCCCTCATCGCCGCCGCATTCCCGTACCGCTGCGCCGGGTCCGACTTCATCGCCCGCTTCACGATCGCGTCGAGCTCCGCCGGGACGCGCGGGTTCATCTCGGACGGAAGGTCGCAGCCCGAGGGCAGCTCGCCCGTCAGCATCTCGAAGAGCACCACGCCCATCGCGTACACGTCGGCCTTGCCGTCCACCGCCTGCCCGCGACGCTGCTCCGGCGCCATGTAGAGCGCCGTGCCCGGCACGAGCCGGGGCGCCGCGCCCTTGAAGCCGCCCGAGTGTTTCATCCCGGAAGCGTCCACGTTCTGGACCTGCGAGAGGCCGAAATCCGTGACCCGGATCTTTCCGTCCGAGCCGCAGATGATGTTCCCCGGCTTGACGTCGCGGTGCACCACGCCGCGCGCATGCGCGAATTCCAGCGCTTCCAGCACCTGCGCGCACACCCGCGCCGACTGCGCCGGCGAGATGCGCTTCTTGCGCCGGATCAGGTCGCGGAGGCTGATGCCCTCGACGAATTCCATGACGAAGAAGGGGGGGTCATGCTTCGTGTTCAGCCCGATCGTGCGCACGATGTTGGGGTGCACGAGCGAGCTTTGGAGGAACGCCTCCGCGCGCAATTCCCGCGTAAACGTCCGGTCGCTGGGGATCTTGATTGCGACCATCCGGTTCGCGATCTCCGCGTGCCGCGCGGCCCAGACTTCCCCGAATCCGCCGCTTCCGATGCGCTCGACCAGCACGTACTCCGAGAGCCGGAGGCCGGGGCGCAGTGCCTGTTCCGACATAGGACCTCTCCTCTGTCCCCCCCGGGACATGGGAACACAAAGGTGAGTATAGGGGAGAGGGGAGGGGGGACCCCAAGGGGGATTTACGTCGGGTTTGGGGTTTCGAGTTCCGGAAGTTGAGTTCAGGGTTCCGGGTTCCGAGTTCCGTGTGGGGTTGGGAGTGGCCGGTTGGGAGTTGCGGGTTTTGCGCAAGTGCGGGCGGGCATCCTTGGGCTGCGGGGCCGACACGAAACTCCAGACCCGGAACTCCACCCGGAACCCGGAACGCGGAACTCGGAACTCAACTTCCGGAACTCCCAACCCCAAACCGCCTGACAACGCCCGCCTCACCGCCACCCAGGCAATTTCGCTCCCGAGGCCGTCACCTTCGCTTCCCCGCCATCCCCACAATGCGCGGGGCCAGCGCTTCGGCCTGCGCCGTCACCCATCCGCACGAATCGCGTGTCCCGGCGCGGTCCTCGAAGTCCACGACGAGGGCCGGTCCCGTCCGGCCGAGGAACGACGACTCGACGCGGGCGCCCGAGACGTTCGAGAGAGGCAGCTCGAGCGTGACGCGGGGAGCCCACATGACGAAAAAGAGGCGGGTGGGCGTCAGGGCGAGGATTCCGTTTCCGCGCATGCGGGCCTTCTGCGAGGTGCGGCCGGAGAAGTTGGCGCCGTTGGCGCGGAAGAGGAGCGACTCGCCTTTGAGGAGGGCCTGGAAGCGTTTTTCGGCTCCGCGGGCGCAGTGAACGATGAACGCAGCCAGCGCCAGCAGGCCGGCGACGACGACGGCTCCCGCGACGATGGCGATGACGACCCAGAAGTTCACGGCCAAGCCTCGGCGGAGCAGGCCAGGCGGAATCCAACGAGCAGGGAAGCGCTGGCCGGGTGGAGCGATTGACGCACGGCGGCATGGGCCTGCGCGGGCGAAGCGCCCCAGGAGCCCCCGCGGACGGCGCGGACGCGGGGGAGGGCGGGGTCGAACAGGTTGAGGCACCAGGTCGAGGCGCCGCCCGAGAGGTCGCGGACGCCGTAGACGGACTCGTCGGCGGCGAAGGAGCCGGCGGGCATCGGGCGCGCCGGGCCGGTGAGCGAGACGTTCGTGTGGGAGTAGGTGCCGTCGTAGGAGCGGCCGAAGGAATACGCGCGCTGGTCGACGCCGCGCGCTGCTTTCTCGTATTCGTCTTCGTGCAGCAACCGGTACGTGCGTCCCTCGCGCGCCGAGCGCCACTCGCAATACCCGATCGCGTCGCGCCAGGTCACGCCGAGAACGGGCCATCCGGGTTCCCACGCGAGCTCGGGATCTTCCTCGGCGGTAGGGAGGCGGAAGCGCGCATTGGCGCCTTCGCCTTCGAGGACCCAGAAACGCCGCTCGGCTTCCTTCGGACGCCTGCGTTCCGCGTCGGCGGCGAGGCCTTTCGCGCAGAGGTCGTTCAGGTACTCGAGGTAGTCCGCGCACGTCACCGGGAATTGCGCCACGAACGCGTCCGCGGTGTCGGCCGTCGGCAGCTCTCCGCCTTCTTCCACCCCGCGTCCCTTCACGAACGGTCCCCCGGGCATGAGCACGAATCCGTCCGGGACTTCGCTCGGGGCGTAGAGCGTGACGTCCTGCTTCCACAGCCCGTCGCGCGTGATGCGCACCGGCAGCCGGACCTCGGGGGTTCCCTGCGCACGAAGAAAGCACTGGTAGTCGCCCTGCGGAAGCTCGATCGGGCCGAGGGGAGTCTTACCGAGGAAGCGTTCTTCCCGCGGGGTGAGCCTCCGGTCCGCTTCCTTGATCTTCGCGACCCAGACCTCGACCCCCTTGCGCTCGACCTTGTGACAGGCCGCCGTGTGCCCGTGCTTTGCCGCGGCGCCGACGGACCAGATCGCGGGAACGGGCAGGTCCTCCGGCGTGACGGCGAGGTCCGGCCGAGGCTTGCCTTCCCGCCACGGAACCGACGCCGTCTCCACGAATTCGATCCCGAACGCGCCCGTGGCCGGGCGGAGACACTGGCAGGCGTAAACCCAGGTGCGCAGTTCGAGCCTTCCGGGAGCGTCGAGCAGGTACCGCCACTCGCCGCCCTTGTCGTAACCCTGGAACGAGTTCCAGACGTGCAGCATCCCGGCCCTGTCGCCGCGCCGCTCCGCCTCTAGGTACCGCTCGACGAGCTGGCTGCAGATGCCCGACTGCGCCTCCGTGTTCCCCGGGTCGAGCCGGAGCGCCTCCCGGAATTCCGCCGCCGCCTGCGCACGCTTCTCCACCTTCTCGTCCCTGAGCTCCCGCAGCTTCGCTTCCGCGTCCCACAGCGGCCGCTTCTCCACCGGCGGCTGGTGCGGCTTGATGTGCCCCGAGAATTCGGCGGACCGCATCTCGAGCTCCCGGATCTGCGCTTCCAGCTCGTCGCAGCGCGTGAGGAGCCCCCGGCCGCGGTCCACGTGCCCGGCGGCTTCGTGGACGTGGCGCTCGTGTTCAGAAGCGCCCTCCAGGAATTGACGCACTGCGTCATAAAGCTCGCGCGCCGACGCGTGGCGCTCCGCGGCGTACCGCGCCATCGCCTTCACGCACACGGCCTCGAGCTCCGGCGCCACGCTCCCCGGCCGCGGCCCCTTTGTCTCCGCCACGCGCTTCCCGGGCGGCACGAACCTGAACTCCTTCACCTTGTTGATCACGTCGTCGCGCGACACCCCCTCGAACGGCACCCGCCAGGTCAGGATCGCGTAGAGGATCGTGCCGAGCGCGTACACGTCGCTGCGCTCGTCCATCGAGTCCGCGTGGCCCGCCGCGGCCTCCGGCGACATGTACGACGGCGTGCCCACGATCTGCCCCACCATCGTGAGGTCCGCGAGCGGCATCGGGATCGCGGACGACGGCTCCGAACGCTCCGGCTCCGCTTCGCCGATGAACTTCGCGAGTCCCCAATCCACGATCAGAACTTCGCCGTAGTCCCCGAGCATGACGTTCGCGGGCTTGAGGTCGCGGTGCAGCACCCCGCGCGAGTGCGCGTAGGCGATCCCCTGGCAGACGTCCTGGAAAATCCCGAGCAGCCGCGCCTGCGTCCACTCGTCCTCCGCCCCCGGCTGCCCCGTCGCCAGGTCCATCAGGATCTCGCCCAGGTCCTTCCCCTTCACCCTCTTCATCGCCAGGTACAGCTGCCGCCCGCCCTGCACCCCGGGCATGTCCCCGAAGTCGTACACCGGGACAACGTTCGGGTGGTCGAGCTTCGCGCTGATCCGCGCTTCCCGCACGAACCTCTCCACCGACTCCGGGTCCGCCGTCTCCGGCAGCAGCTTGAGCGCCACCTCGCGCCTCAGCTTCCGGTCGATCCCCTCGACCACGCGCCCCACGCCGCCCCGCGCGATCTCCTTCCCGAGGTCGTACCGGATGTCCTTCGGCGCGCGCTTGATCATCGTCTGGCCACGTGCGCTGACCGGAAGCGACTTCAGCCAGTCGGAAATCGGCTTCGGCGGGCTCAGGTTCAGGAGCGAGTTCCGCAGCCCTTCGTCGATCCCGGCCGCGCCACGCTTCATCGCCTTGAGAACGGTCGTCAGCCCGGTCTCGTCGATCAACCCCGCTTCATAAAGCAGCGTCTCCGGCCGCTTTGCCTTCTTCCCCTTCGCGCCGTCCACCCGCCTGAGTTCCTCCAGCCACGTCCCCACGCACGACAGCAGCTGCTTGCGGGAGATGATCCCGAGCTGCGTGGCGGCGAGGGCGAAGCGAAGGTCGGTGTCCTGGGCCATCGCGGGAAAGGTAACAGACGGAGGGCACGCGGGCGAGCCGGCAGGCGGGCGGGCGGGCCGCAAGAGGGTAACTTAGGGCTTGCGGCTCGAAAGTGCGCGCGCGGATACTTTCGGCAATGCGCCGACTGATCAAGGCTGCCCTCGCCCGCTTCCGCACCGATCCCTCCCGGGCCTGTGGCCCCGCGATCCTGATGTACCACTCGATCGGGAACAACACGGCGGGGTTCACGGTCACGCCGGCGGAGTTTCGCAAGCAGATGGCGGCGCTGCGGGAAGCGGGGATCCCGGTGGTGTCCCTGGACGAGTGCGTTCGGCGCGGGAAGGCGGGTGACGCGTCGCCCGCGGTAGCGATTACGTTCGACGACGGGTACCGCGACTTCGAGGAGAACGCCTGCCCGGCGCTTCGCGAGCACGGGTTCACGGCGACCGTGTTCCTCGTCACGACGCTGGTCGGGGGGACGTTCCGGACGTCGAAGGGGCTCGAGTTTCCACTGATGAGCTGGGACGACGTGCGGCGGCTGCAGAAGGAGGGGTTTGCGTTCGGGTCGCACACGGCGACGCACCCGAAGCTGTCGCGGCTGGAGAAGAAGGACGCGCGGCGGGAGCTGGCGGAGTCGAGTGAGACGATGAAGCGCGAGCTGGGGGGCTCGGGGCCGCTTTACCTGTGCTACCCGCACGGGGCGTTCGTGAAGGCGACGACGCGCATCGCGCGCGAGGAGGGGTATGCCGGCGCGCTCACGATCGACCCCGGGCGCGTGGGACCGAAGACGGATCCGTTCGCGCTTCCGCGCATCGACGTCAATGCGAAGACGACGGTCGAGAGCTTCCGGGCGAGCCTCCTCGAGGGCAAGACGCGCAAAGCGGCGTCTTACTGAAGTGAAAGAGAAGCTGGCGATCGCCGCTCTCCTGCCCCACGCGGGCCTCGCTGGCGGCGTGCGGAGGTTCGTGGAGCTGGGGAACCGTTTTCAGAAACGCGGGCACGACTTCCGGATCTACATGCGGGAGACGAAGAAGCCGGACTGGCTCGAGTGCGACGTGCCGGTGCTGCCGCTCGAAAAACTATCGGAGCGCACGCACGACGTCGTGATGTGCGGCGACTGCGGGCTGCTCGAGACGATGGCGGCCGCGCCGGCCAAGAAGCGGATCGTGATGATCATCGGCGAGCGGTACGCCTCGAAGTATCGCGCGTTCCTCGAGCGCCACCCGGACGCGCTCGCGGTCGCGAATTCGGGCCGCTGGAACGAGTATCTCCCGGGAGTCAAGGCGATTGCGATTCCCGGCGGCGTGAATACGGCGCAATTCCGGCCCGGACCGCGCGGAGAGGGCCCCTTCACGATCAACGTCGTCGGACGGCTCGACAAGAAGCTCGAGGCCGTGGACCTCGTCCTCGCCGCGTTCAAGAAGCTGAACTGGAAAGACGCGCGGGTCCGGATCGTCGCCGACCGCCCGTCGCGGCTCCCGATCCGGTACTTCCTTCTGCGCAAGCGGATCGAGCAGGTCTCCGGCACCGACCAGGTGAAGCTCGTCGGCTATTACCAGGCGTCCGACGTCAGCGTCACGATGGAGCGCACCGCCGGCTGGTCGAACCCGACCGCCGAGGCCATGGCCTGCGGCATCCCGGTCATCTGCACGCGCTTCGGCACGACCGATTTCGCCGACGAGACCACCGCGCTTGTTGTACCCGTCGATGACGTCGCCGCGCTCGTCGCCGCGCTTCGAAAAACGCGCGAAGATCCCGCCGCAGCCCGCGCCCGCGCCGCCGCCGCCCTCGAGCGGATCCGGAAGTTCGACTGGGAAGTCGTGGTTGAAGCGCTGACGGAAGTGTTCCGCCGTTAGACTTCGGGGATGCCGCGCGCCTTCCTCGCCCTCGTCCTCGCCGCTCTCCTCGCCTCCGCCGAGGAAGCCACGGAAGTCGTTCTCCGCCCGAAGGGCCTCGACGCAAACGCAATCAACCCTTCGGAGGCCGCGGCCGACGGCAAGCGCCACCTGGCGTACCTGCTCGGAAAAGAGACCGCCGCGCTCGGCGTGCTCGACACGAAGACGCTCGAGCTTCGCACCGTCCCGATCCCCGCGCAGGGGCGCACGATCGTCGTGTATCCGGAAACGGGGACCGTGTACGTGCTGCACGCGGGCAGCGTCTCTGTTTCGCCGCCGAAGGCCGAGGCGTGGAAGTCTGTCGCCGTCGGCGACTCGTGGAACATGGTTGCCGACCCGTCGGCCGAGGGGGTGGGGGCCGCCGCCGGCGCCGCGCGGGCCCGGGGCGGCCCCGACGCGACGGTGAAGTCGCTCTTCACGGTGGAAGGCGCCAAGGGCCTGCGGCGCATCGCGATCGACAAGAAACGCGGGCTGGTCCACGTCGAGGAAGCACAGACGAAGCCGCCGCGGGTGCATACGCGCAAGCTCGCCGACGGCGCCGTCGTGGCGACCCGCGAGATCCCGATTCCGGAAGACGGTCACGCCCTCAATGGGCTGCTCGTCCACATCAACTCGGGCCGCCTCATCGCGCTCTTCGGCGACGGCTTCAAGGGCCACGACAACGTCCTTCAGATCGCGCCGGCGGAGAAGGGCGACTTCAAGCCGTTCACCGTGAAGGGTGCGATGGATGCCCAGCACATGATCCTGCATCCGGGCGGCGATGTTCTGTTCACCGCCAACGACAACACCGGCGACGTCTCGATCATCGACCTCTCGAAATCTCCGCCGGCGTTCGTGAACGTGAAGACCGACGGCAAGCCGAACGGCCTCTGCTACGACCGGAAGCGCGACACCCTGTGGGTGCAGACGTGGAGCACGAAGATCGTCTCTGTCCACGTCGGCAAGCGGGTGGCGACCGGGAGCTTCGAGGGATTCGCGGGGGGACACCTCTACAAGGGCGTCGCGGTGGACGAGGAGCTGGGCCGGGTCATCGCAATCACCGGCTACCAGGGCGGAAGCGGCGTCACGGTGCACACCGTTGCGGATGCGAAGACGAAGTTCCTGCGCACCGGCGCAGCGCCGATGGATGCGGCGTGGGCCGACGGCAAGCTCTGGCTCGCCATGGACGACGACCGCCTTGCGGTGCTCGACCCGGCGACGAAGGCCGTCACTCACCTTGCCACGCCGATCATGATGCCGCGCGCGATCGCGCTCGAGCCCAAGTCCGGGCAGCTCCTCGTCGCGATCGGAGAGTGGGTTTTCCCCAACACGCTCTACTGGCTTGACCCCGCTTCCAGGAAATTCACGGCCGGCCCCTCGCTCCCGCGCGGCCCGATCGCCGTCGGCGCCGGAAGCGGCAGCGCGTGGGTGCTCGGCTGGGCCGACGAGCAGCTTTCGGAAACGGGACTCGAAAACAAAACATTGAGAAAGGTCGGCGCACCCGGCACGCGCTGCTGGTCGCACCGACACTTCGCGACCTGGGACAAAGGTGCCGTCATCCTCCGCTCCGGCCCTGGAATGATCGTCTCCGTCGCCCCGGGCGCAGAGCCGCTCGGCGACAAGCTCCCCGACGACCCCACCGCCCTCGCCATCGACGCCGCCGGCAACCGCGCCTGGGTCGCGATCGGAAGCGGCCCCGACGCGGGCGCCTGCTCGGTCGATCTCACGACCTTCGCGGCGACGAAGATCCCGTTCGGGAAAAACCCGTGCGACGTCGCGTTCGACCCAGCCACCGGCGCCGCCGTCTTCGCGGACCTCGCTGACCGCGCTGTTTACCGCGTCCTGGGCGAGAAGTCCGAGCGCGTGGCGCTTCCCGGCGACTTCGCCCCCGACGCCATCGCCGTTGATTCAGCGCACGGCGCCGCCTGGGTCGCAGCGCGCACGCCGGATCGACTCGCGCTCTTCCGCATCAACCTGAAGGACCTCGCTGTTGAGAAGGTACTCGAGAGCGCTCATCCCTACGGCGCGGACGCGGGGAAAACGTGGTACCTGAAGTGCACCAATACCTGGGTTTCGATGTCGCGCTTCACGCTCGACCCGAAAACCGGAAAGGGCGCCCTGGTGGACTACACCGGAGGCAGAGTCGTTCTGTTCGGGCTGAAGTAGCGGCGCTGGGCGGGCGGGTGCATGGCCGGTATTGCAAGGTCGCCCGGACGACCGCCCACGTCCCCCGTGGCAAGCATCCAGGCCTCAAGGGAATCCCCTGCGACACCTCACGAGTACCCCGTCGGTGCTCATCGCTCATGTCCTTCGGCGTGCCTCAGTTCCTCCGTGTTTTCCGTGTACGTCGTTTTTTTAGTGACGACGGGGAGGTGACTCGGGGGGCGAAAAAACGGCATGAACACGGAAATCACGGAGGAACGGAGGAACAAGGAATCTCTCCGACCAAGGCGACCGTCAGTCCTTGCAATACCGGCCATGCACCCTGGGAGCGCGTACACTGCGCGCCGTGATCCGCATCGTCTGCACCTGCGGCAAGAAGTTCCGCGGCCCCGACTCGGCCCGTGGGCGCACGATCCGCTGCACTTCCTGCGGCAAGAAAATGGACGTCCCCGCGGACGCACCCGCTGCAGAAGGCAGGGAAACCTCCATCAGCGCGGTGCAGCAGATGGCGGTCGGCCTCGGCGCCCAGGCGAAACTGCGCGGATCGTTCAGGGAACTGTGGGCGGCGCTTCGGAAGAGCGCGCTTCACCTGGATTTTCTTCCGCCGCAGGACCACCTTCGGCGCTGCATGCGCTGCGGACTGACGTTTTTCGGCGTGCCGGAGGCGTGCGGGAAGTGCGGGTCCGCGACGGTGGGCGTGCGGCTGATGGACGTGAACTCGGGGCGGGACCGCGAGTGGCTGGTGGCGCTGGCGGCCATCCGCGCGGCGCGGCGGAGGCTCTCGCTGTTCCGGCGCATCGCGTTCCTGGTCTTCGCGCTGGCGGCGATCGGCGGCGGGATCGCCCTGGGAACGCGCGGCGACTTGACGGGCTGGCGCGGCGTCGGGCTCGCGGCCGGCGCCCTCGCGACCGCGGCAATCACCTCCTTCATGGCCGGCGTCCTCACCCGCCGCGCGCTCGAAGTCCTTCACCCCGTCCTCCGCGACCCCGGCGCCTCCGGGCCCCCCGACGAAAGACTCACCGCCCGCCTCGAAGAACGCTTCCTCATTCCCTTCATGCAGCGACACTCGTCGTACCGTGAGACCGCCGACCTCATCCCGCCCGAAGAACTCGACATGCTCGTCACACTCCTCGGCCGCAACGGCCTCGCCCTGCGCCGCGACCACATCTACGAGTTCCTTGCCGGCTGCTCCCTGCGCTCCGATTACCAGGAGTTCAAGGCCGAGTTCCTTCGCTTCGAGCTCTCCAATCCCGACACTTACGCCGTCTACGCTTCCCTCTACCCCGACCCCGGCGCCGATTTTTCCCGCCTGCCCTACCTCCTCCAGTACCTGCAGGAGGGTTCGCGCCCGCCTGAGATCGGCGAGCTTCTCGCGAGAATCACGACGATCCGGCGGGAAGCGAAGCTGGCGAGTTTCGAGGCGGAGCTCGACAAGCACGCGCCCGTGAGGGCGGAGAGGAAAGTGAAGCTCGAGGAAGTCGACAGGATCGCTCCCGCGAACTTCCAGCTCCTCGTCGCGCTCATGCACCAGACCCAGGGCTGCGTCGTCCACGGAATGCCGGCGTCGGAGGACCGCCCCGCGGTGACGATCGCGGAACAGGGGGACGAGAAAACCGCGGCGCTGGGCCTGCTCTCCCGGGAACCCGTCAGCGTCGCCCCGGTCCGCGAACTCGCCCAGGCCCGCGACTACTTCCTCTGCCGCCAGGCCGTCCTGGTCACGAATGCCGAGTTCACGGCCGAGGCGACGAAGGCCGCTTCCGACCAGCGCGTCCGCCTCGTCGACCGCAAGGGTCTCGCCGCCATGCTCGACGCATTCAACGCCGCGCCGCGCGAGCTGGCGCGGCTCACGCTGATCCTGACCCCGTGGACGTCGTCGGGCGGGGAAGAGTCAATCCAGTACGACGTGGACGAGGGTGCCGTGGAGGACCTGAAGCGCCTGGAGAAGCCGCGCGAGGAGTCGGCGGCGGCGACGAAGGAAGCGCTTTCGTACGACGAGGCGGACGACCTGATCGCGAAGATGAAGCAGCGCGCGAAGGCGCGCGAGGAAAGCGAAAGGAAACCATGATCCAGCCCGAAGACATCGTGATCCTGAAAAAGTCCGGCGAGCAGGCATTCTCGGGCGCGGACACCAGCCCGATCGGACTGCAGCTCCGGCGGATGATCGGCGACGCGCTCGAAATCCGCGCTTCGGACCTGCACCTCGAGCCGGACGGGAATCGCGTCCGGGTCCGCGCCCGGGTGGACGGGTTCCTGCGGGACGTCGCGCATCTCGACAAGGAGACCGGAACCCGGCTCGTTTCGGCCATCAAAGTCCTCTGCGACCTCGATATCGCCGGCAAGAACCCGCTTCAGGACGGTTCCTTCACCGCCTCCGTCAAGGGCCGCGCCGTCGAGATGCGCGTCTCGACCCTCGAGGAGATCGGCGGCGAAAAACTCGCGATCCGGATCCTCGAAGCGGAGTCCGCCACGACGGACCTGACGAAACTCGGCCTCACCCCGCGCGGCGAGAACGATCTGCGCGCCTTCCTCGCCCGCTCGCAGGGGATGCTCGTCGTCAGCGGCCCGACCGGGAGCGGCAAGTCCACGACGCTTCATTGCATGCTCCGCGCCGTCGACCGCAAGCGCCGGAACGTGATCGCGATCGAGGACCCCGTCGAAACGCGGCTGGAGTACGTCACGCACGTCGCGGTCAACGCCGCCGCCGGGCTGACGTTCGCGGGGGCGCTTCGCAACGCCTTGCGCCAGGACCCCAACGTCCTCATGATCGGCGAAATCCGCGACTCCGAGACCGCTTCCATCGCCCTCCAGTCCGGCCTCACCGGCCACCTCGTCCTCTCGACGGTCCACTCGCGCGACGCGCTCGGCACGGTGACCCGCCTCTCCGACCTCGGCGTCGAGCCGCACCTCATCGCCGACGTCCTCAACTTCGCCCTCGCCCAGCGCCTCGTCCGCGTCCTCTGCAAGCGTTGCCGCAAGCCCGTCCACGAGCATGAATACAAGGACCACCCGCTGAGATCGTTCATCAAGGCCCAGATCTACACCGCCGGCCGCTGCCAGGACTGCGGCGGCTCCGGCTACAAGGGCCGCATCGGCGTCTTCGAGCTCGTCCGCATGACCGACCGCCTCCGCCCCCTCGTCGCCGGTCGAGCCCCGGAAGCCGAACTCCGCAAGGCCGCCCAGGCCGACGGCTCCGTCCCCATCCTCTTCGCCGCCCTCGAACGCGTGAACGAGGGCATCACTTCGCTCGATGAAGTCGAGCGGGTCATCGGGTAACCATGCCTTCGCCGCTGGAATCTCTTCGCGCCCTCGGCCCCGGCCTCGCCGAGGACCTGCAGGACCTCGAGCGCCGCTACGCCGCCGCCGGCCGGCGCGACGCCGCGGGACACGGGACCGTGCGCGACCACCTCGGTGCGCTGGCTTCGCAGGTCATCGTCCCCGGCCTCAACCGCCTCGAACTCGTCGGCGGCGTCCTCCGCGAACTCCTCGACCCCGGCTCCGTCGACCAGAAGTCCTGGTCCACCTGTGCCGCCGCCACCGTCCAGCTCTGGCTCGCCCTCCGCGAACCCGCCGAGTACGCCCGCCTCGTCGCCGGCCTCGCCTCGTACAGCGGCCGCGTCCCCCTCGCCGGCGGCCCCTTCCTCCAGCGCCACGGCGAATCCGTCCGCCCCGACCAGTCCGGCCGCTCCCCCAGCTCCCGCCTCCTCCAGTCCGCCTTCATGGACTTCGCCAACGGCGACGACCGCTACTCCAACGCCTCCGACCAGAGCACCCGCGACGATGGCCCCGCCTACGCCGGCCTCTATCCCGACCAGTTCGACGTCCTCATCGAAGCGGTCACCGGCCGCCTCTGGGACACTCTTGAGGTCGGAAGCGGCAACTGTGCCGACGCGGTCGCCCTGATCGCGCGCGCCACGTCGAAGGGCGACCACGTCCCGGTCTCCCTCCGCAAAGAGAAGATGATGCACCGCCTCCTCGTCGAGCGCTCCGACGCCTCCTCCATGCACTGCGTCGATCCCGTCGGCGTGCGCGTCCGCGTTCCCGTCGATGAGTTCCGCACGAGGCTCGGGTTCGTGTCGCTGCCCGGCGGATCATCCGAAGCGGGGCCTTCGCTCTTCGTGACGGCGGGGGAGACGGAAGCGTGGGTGCGGCTGAAAACGCTCCAGCCGGCTCTCCCCGATTTCTGCCCCGGCTGCGGCGAAGCCGCCGCTTCCGCTCTCGAAGTCCCTCACGCCTTCGGCAGCCTCTTCGTCCCCGCCTGCGGCGGCTGCAACCGCTCGCGGCTCGGCGGGATCCTGTCAGCGTTTTTCACTCCGGCGCCGACGCCTGGAATCGTCGCCATCCGAAGATCTCACGACGCGCCGCCGCTCCTCGAAATCACGGCGCGGCATCCGAGGTGGCTCACGCAGCTCTGGCGGTTGAATCGCGGGTCGGGGAGGAACTACCTGGAGAAGTGGTAGGCCGCGCGCCGTCCTTGCAGATTAGAAATCGATTTCTATCTTGCAACTCCGCGCGGCGCCCGCGCCTGCGACAACAGGTGCGCAAGCTCCGGGATCAACAGCTTCTGAAGCGCGAGCCGCACGGCCTTCGGCGACCCGGGCGTGACGCAGATCGCGCGTCCCTTCACGAGGCCCAGTGAAGCGCGCGACAGCATGGCCGCGCTTCCGATTTCCCCGTAGCTCAGCATCCGGAACAGCTCGCCGAATCCGGGAAGTTCCCGGTCGAACAGGGAAGTCGCGGCCTGGATCGAAACGTCCTTCGGGCCGGCGCCGGTGCCGCCGGTGACGAGGACGAGGTCGGCGGACTTCAGGCGGCGCCGGATGGCCCCTCGGATTTTCGCGAGGTTGTTGGGGATGAGGTCGCGGGAGGTCACGCGGTGGCCGGCGCGTTCGAGGAGTTCGGTGGCAACGCGGCCGGACTCGTCGGTGCGCTCGGTGCGGGTGTCGCTGGTCGTGATGACCGCGCAGGTGGCCCGGAAGTCGCCGGCGTGCTTCTTGTGGTCACGAACGCCCATGGGGAAGTTCTTCCAGGAAGGGAAAGTGCGGGAACGCTGAAAAGCGCTGAAGCGGCCGCGGAAAAGCGCTGTAAGAACGGCCTTGCAGCGCCTTTCAGTGCGCTGTTTCGGCGCGTTTCAGCGTCTCGTCACTTTTCTTAGACGTCCAGCACCTTCACTTCAAGCGCGTGCTTCTCTATGAACAGCCGCCGCGGTTCCACTTCCTCGCCCATCAGCACCGTGAACATCTCGTCGGCTTTGACCTCGTCCTCGAGCCGCACCTTCAACAACGTCCGCGTCTTGGGATCCATCGTCGTTTCCCAGAGCTGGTCGGGGTTCATCTCACCGAGACCCTTGTACCGCTGCACGTCGATGCCCTTGCTGCCGGATTTCCGGAGCGACTTGATAAGGTCCTTCAGCGAATTCACCTGGTTGGTCTCGCCGTCGGTGCTCAGGAAGAACTTGTCCGCGCCGGGTGCGCCGAGGTAGTCCTCGACGCGGAAGCCCGCGAACGTGAGGCCCTGGAGCTCCTTCTCGATCTCCGCGGCCTCGTGGATCTCGCGCAGCTCGTACTCCTCCGCGTCCTCCGCCTTCTCGCCGAGGTCGCTGTCGAGCACGACGAGCTCCTTGCCGATCTCCTCCCGCTTGTCGCGGATCCACATGTTCAGCTCCTCCTCGCTGCGGAGGAACTCGTCTGCCTTCTTGTACACCACGCGGTAGATCGGCAGCTTGCCCTCGGCGTTCTTCAACTCGAGGTACTTGTCCGGGTCGATCCCGCGGCGCGCGAGGCCCTTCCCCAGGTCGTCCAGGCGCGTCAGCCGCGCGATCAGGTCCTTCAGGTCGCCTCCCACGAATTCCTTGTTATCGCTTCCACGCCGGAACTTCGCGCCTTCGACGCCAAGGTTGAGAAGCGTCGTGTCCATCTCCTTCTCGCTGCGGACGTACTCGACTTTTGACTTTCTCGCGACGCGGAACAGGGGAGGGCAGGCGATGTAGATGTGGCCTTTTTCCACGAGTTCGCGCATCTGCCTGAAGAAGAACGTGAGCAGAAGCGTCCTGATGTGCGAGCCGTCGACGTCGGCGTCGCACATGATGATGATCTTGCCGTACTTGAGCTTCGAGTAGTCGAACTCGTCCTTGATCCCGGTTCCGATCGCGCCCATGAGCGCCTGGATTTCCTCGTGCTCGAGCATCTTGTCGATGCGCGCCTTCTCGACGTTAAGGATCTTTCCCTTGAGCGGAAGGATCGCCTGCGTGCGCCGGTCGCGCCCCTGCTTCGCGCTGCCACCGGCGCTGTCGCCTTCGACCATGTAGATCTCGCACTTCGTCATGTCCCGTTCCTGGCAGTCGGCGAGCTTGCCGGGCTTCGTTCCCGACAGCGCGCCGGCCCGCGCGCGCTCCCGGGCCTTCCGCGCTTCTTCGCGCGCCTTCGCCGCAATCAGCGCCTTCTCGGCGATCTGCCGCGCCTGTGCCGGATGCTCCTCGAGATACGTCCCGAGCTGCTCGTTGGTGACCGTCGTGACGAAGCTCTCGACCTCCGTGTTCGTCAGCTTCACCTTCGTCTGCGACTCGAACTGCGGGTTCGGCACCTTCACGTTCACGATCGCCGTCAACCCCTCGCGGTAGTCCTCACCGCTCGGCAGCTGCGCGTCCACCTTCACGAACTCGTGGCTCCGCGAATACGCGTTCAACGTCCGCGTCAGCGCATTGCGGAATCCGCTCAAATGCGTCCCGCCGTCGTGCGTGTTGATCGAATTCGCGAAGCTGAAGACCGCCTCGTTGTACCCCTCGTTGTACTGCATCGCGATCTCGATCGTCATCCCCGACGACTCGGACTTTTCGAAGTAGATCACGTCCGAATGAAGCGGCTTCCGCGCTTCGTTCAGATGCTGCACGAACGCCCGGATCCCGCCGTCGAACTTGAACGTCTCGCTCTCGCCGGTCCGCTCGTCGGCGATCGAGATCGAAATCCCCTTGTTCAGGAACGCCAGCTCCCGCAGCCGTTTCGCCAGCAGGTCCCGCGAAAACGTCGTCGTCTCCAGGAAGATCGTCGGGTCCGGCTTGAACGTCACCTTCGTCCCGCGCCGCTGCGTCAGCCCGCGCGCTTCCAGCGCCGTCTTCGTCTCGCCGCGCTCGTACCGCTGGAAGTGCTCCTTGCCGCCGCGCCAGACCTCGACCTCGAGCCACTCCGACAGCGCGTTGACGGCCTTCACGCCGACGCCGTGCAGCCCCGCGCTCACTTTGTAGGAGTTCTTGTCGAACTTCCCGCCGCCGTGCAGCTTCGTGAACGCCAGCTCCACGCCCGACAGCCCCGACTCCTTGTGGATATCCGTCGGCACGCCTCGCCCGTCGTCGATCACCGTCAGCGAGCCATCCGTGTTGATCTTCACCTGCACGCTCTTGCAGAACCCCGCCTGCGCCTCGTCCACCGAATTGTCCACGACCTCGAACACCAGGTGGTGCAGCCCTCTCACACCGGTATCGCCGACGTACATCCCGGGACGCTTCCGCACCGCGTCGAGGCCCTCCAGGATCTTCATCGACGAAGCGCCGTAGTCGTCCGCGTCGGTGTTCTGCGCCTCGACGGTGAATTCCTTCATCGTGAAACGCAGCTCGCCGACCAGCGCGCCGGAGGCGATGAGCTTCGCCAGAAGCTCCGGCTTTACCTTCTCGATCTTCTGCAGGCCCATCGCGCTGTCGACTTCGATGCCCAGCACGCCCGCGGCGATGGCCACCGGACGCGACTCTTTCGCGAGTTCTTCGCCTACTGCGTCCGCCCAGATTTTCGCCAGGTCCGGCTTCGTCACTTTGTGCCCTCGATGCTGCCGATGACAAATCTCAGATCCCGCACGCCCGAAGTCGGCGCCAGCTCGGCGACCTTTTTCGCGAGCTCGCGCCGGCGGAAATTGAGCTCCTGCATGACGACCGGCGCGTCCACGACGACCTTCAGGATACCCGAGCGGACCGTCCCGGGGCGAGTGTGCGCGAGCAGGCGCGCGTCGCCGACGGCCTCGGCCCACGCCTTGCCTACACCGAGAACCTTGACAGTGGTGTCGAGGCCGTTCTTCTTCAGGAAGAACTTGATGTAGTCGCCGAGACGGCGAGGGCCGGTGGGTTGGGGAGAGGGCATGGGGGGAACATTGTGCCGGGAGGCCTCGCGGCGACGGAGCCTTATCCGCGGCGGTTTCCGCGGATACGACCCCTAGAGCAGGTCGTCGTTGTCGTCCGGCGGCTTCACGGGCGCCGACGCCCCGCCCTTCACCGCCGGCGCGGCGGCCTGCGCGGCCCGCTTGATCGCCGCTTCCATCAGCTCCACCTTCGCTTTTTCCCCGGACGCCTTCGCATGCTTGAGCATCGCGTCCTTCAGTTCCCGGGAGAAGCGCGCCAGGTCCGCGCCGCGCTGCTTCGTGAACAGTTCACCGGAGAACAGCCGCGCCGCGCCCTCCATCACCATCGCCTCCGCCTTGATTTCCCCGTCGTCGTCGAGAAGCGCTTCGACCAGCGTCTGCCAGCGGAACTTCACCAGCATCGCCTCCGGGACCTCCTGGTACGCGGGCGCGCCCTTCCAGGGGCCTCCCGTGCACCCGAACCACTTCATGAGCTGTCGCGCCTTCGTCGTTTCGTCGTCGCCCGAAGCGTCCATGGCGAGGAGCAATTCTGTCGTTCCGAGGGTGCCCTTGGACGCATCGCCAAGAAGCGGCTTGAGCGAGGCCGGCGCGCCCGCTTCCCACTTGTTTGTGGCCGCCATGGTGATGCGCTGCGCGTGGCGGTTTTTGCGAAGCTCCTCAAAGGGCTCCGGAATGCCGTGGTGCTGGAGCCACGAGACGAAGACGTCTGCGCCGCTGATCTTCGCGTCGTTCTTCCAGGCCTCCCAGCGCAGCCCCGCGCCGTGGTGCAGGCCGAAGACGGCGATGATCTTGCCCCCGGCGTAAAGCTCCATCGCGTGCCCGCCCAGGCAGGAGCAGTGCCCGCCGGGCTCGACCTCGATGCGCAGGCGGTCGCGAAGGCCCTGCACGTCGTCGGGATCGCTCGTGTCGAGGCGCACGTCTGTCCCGAGCGCCTTTCCCTGGAACAGCCCGCCCTCGATGATTCGCACCCGCGTCGTCTTTGCGAGCACCGCCTTGAGCATCTCAGGGTTGGGTTGTGGCGCCGCTGACGCCTCAAAGCGCCGCGCTTCCGCCTGCATCATCGCGGCCATCGGGTCCATGCCGGGAGGCACGGTGAAAGAAGGCGCGGAGCCCAGCCCGAAAAGTCGGCCGACGGAATCGAAGAGGCTCATGGGGGGGGCTACCGTATCACACGACCCGTGGGGTTGGTCCAGCGTTGAGATTGAATCGGTAAACCAGCCGGGCTACAGTGGTCGCATGAAGAAGAGGCCCCGGGCAACGTGTCGAACATCGGGCAAAGCAAAGTTGTGCGCTGTCCGCAGCGTGCGGGAGATTGATGCCCTGATGAGTGAGCTGGAGTCGATTTCGCGGAAAATCCGCGCCACGGCAACCCTCAGGAGACCGGGTGGCAGAGCTTGAACCCATCGCCGCGGCGCTTCTCCGCGCCCTGCGCGATGCCGGCATTCCTGCCGCACTTGCGGGAGGGCTTGCGACAAACGCGTGGGTTTCAAAGGACCAGCTTCGGGTTACCTACGACGTGTATGTCGCCGTCCTGATCCCGCTAGACATGGACTTCTCAGCGGAAAGGGTGGCTGAGTCGATATCGTCCCAAAGTGGAATCCGCTGTTTCCATGGAAGCGACCTGGAATTTCCGAAGGTGCGGATGATTCGACTCGTCACTTCGCCCCAGGGCACGGTGATGGACCTCCTCATTGCGGATCGCAATTTCACGGCTTCCGCGCTCGCACGAACGGGAGAAGTTGAACTGGGCGGCGAGAGGCATCCCATTCTTTCGCCAACTGACTTGGTGCTCTTCAAAGGCCTGGGGCGACGCGAAAAGGACCACCTGGCCATC
This sequence comes from Planctomycetota bacterium, assembly GCA_038060895.1. Taxonomy (GTDB): domain Bacteria; phylum Planctomycetota; class MHYJ01; order WSZJ01; family WSZJ01; genus WSZJ01. The sequence continues at coordinate 91,172 of JBBTCT010000020.1, read as the reverse complement.
GCATCTATTGCGGCGTCCCAGAAGCTCAACAAGAGATACATCGAAAGATGGGCGCGCAAACTTGGCATCTGGGGATTCGTGTCGCGGGCGCTGAAGTGCTGATTCAGGATCCGTTCGGCCGCCTCATGAAGTCCTCCCCGAACTGCGAAAGGCCTTCTTGAACAGGCTGACGCGATCGACGTCTGGTAGACGGAGAAGCTCTTCGGCCTTCAAAAGGCTCTCTAATGCTCGCGCGGCGTTGCTGAAGGGATCGCCATTCTCAGCAGGAGCATCGGGAGAGCCGGTCACAGGAACCTCCAGCCACTAGACGTCAATCGTCAACGGCATAACCAGGTAGATGTAGTCCCGCCCCGCCCTGATGACTCCCGCGGTCAACTTGTCGCGGAGGTCCAGCGTGATCATGCTCGGCGTTTCTGCGGCCTCTGGCGGTGGCGCCTTGGGCTTCTCGTCCTTCGCGGCCTTCTTGCCCTTCGCCTTTTCGGCCTTCGCCTCCGCGCGCGCTTCGACCTTCGTGTCCGCCTCGGAGTTCTCCACGTCCGGCCTGCCTCCCGCGACGACCTTCAGGAAATCGATGAAGAAGTCCGGGTTGAAGGAGATCTCGAAGTCGGGGCCTGCGTACTTCACGGCGACTTCGTGGCTCGCCTCGCCGGCTTCGCCTGTGATCCGCCGCGCGAACAGTTTCAGCTTGTCCTTGGACAACTGGAACTTCACCGCGCGGCTCTTGTCGTCGGTCATGCTCGTCGCGAGACGCAGGCGGTACTCGAGCTCGCTGGGGTTGACCTGGACTTTCTTGTCGGGGTCGCCGGGGATGACGTCCTCGTAATTCGGGAAGGAACCCTCGACGAGACGTGCGAAAAGCGTCCCTGCGCTCGTCTTCGCCTTCATCTGCGTTTCTTCGAACTCGAACGCGATCTCCTCGTCGCCCTCGGCGATGATTCTCTCGACCAGGTGAAGCGCCTTCGGGGGAACGATGACCTTCACTTCGTCTTTCGGGCCGCCCTTGATCTTTTTCTTTGCGTAGGCGAGACGCTTGCCGTCGGTGCCGACCATCCGCGCTTCGTTTTCGCGGATCACGAAAAGTACGCCCGTCAGCGCGTACCGGCTCGGCTCGCTCGACACCGCGAACGCCGTCTTGCGAACCATGTCGCGGAAATCGTCGACGTTGATGCGCACGGCTTTCTTGTCGTCGAACTCCGGGAATTGCGGGAAGTCCTGCGGGTCCGCGCCCGTCAGCTTGAACTGCCCGCCCTCGATCTCGATCGAGCAGAGCTTCCCGTCGACGTCGAATTTCACTTCGTCGTCGCGGATGTCGCGCACGATCTGGTTCAGCTTCTGCGCCGGAAGCACCGCCGCGCCGGATTTCTGGATTCCCACGTCGCGGACCGAATAGCGCAATCCCATTTCGAGGTCCGTCGCGGTGAGCATCAGCTCGCCGTCCGCCGCGGTGACTTTGATGTTCTGGAGGATCGGCACGCTGGTCCTTGCCGGAACTGCAGAGGCTACGACCGCGACCGCCTGGGCGAGATCAGCGCGCTTGCATCGGAAACGCATGGCCGGGCTCCGTTCTCTTTATGTGTCTTTCTTATTAGAAAACTCTTCACCTTCGTCATAGGCGGCCGGGAAGCGTTGAAAACATCTCCCGAACCTGCCTGAACTCCCGAAGCGCCAACGCCCTGCGTCCCGGCGCTTCGACGTCCAAGCTCCCCTGAACCCCCTCAAAGCTCCCGGGAGACCTCACTGAATGCCGTGGAAGCCGGCGATCTGCGTTCCGCTCTTCCACATTCTTTCAACAACTGTCCGGCACCGTCCAACGGTCTTCCGGGGACTTCTCTACAGCTTGCTTTTGCGGATTTCGTCGGCCAATTGCTCCATGAAATTGCGGAAAGTCGGGTCGTTCTCGAGCAGTTCCTTCATCGTGTCGAACGCGTACGAAACGGTCGAATGGTCGCGCCCGCCGAAGGCATTTCCGATGTCCGTTTGCGAAGCGGTCGTCATCGTGCGGGCGAGATAAATGCCGACCTGCCTCGCCCGGGAAAGCGACTTCGTCCGGCTCTTCGACTGCAGGTCCGCCGTCTTCACGCCCAGCTTGCGGCAGACGATCGCCTGGATCTCGACGATCGACACCGGAGCCGAGGCGACTTCCAGGGCATCCCGGAGCGCTTCACGGGCCACCTCGAGGTCGATCGGGCGGTTCAGCAGCGAAGCGTAGGCCGCGACTTTCGTCACCGCGCCTTCGAGCTCGCGGATGTTCGACTCGATGTTCTGCGCGACGAAGAAGTACACGTCCTCCGGGAACGGAGTGCCGCGTGCTTCCGCTTTCTTCTTCAGAATCGCGACGCGAGTCTCGAACGTCGGCGTGTCGATCCGCGCGACCAGGCCCATCGAGAACCGCGTCATCAGCCGGTCCTCGAGCGTCGGGATGTCCTTCGGAGGCGCGTCCGAGCACAGGATGATCTGCTTCGACGCATTGTGAAGCGTGTTGAACGTGTGGAAGAACTCTTCCTGCGAGCCTTCCTTGCCCGCGAGGAAATGGATGTCGTCGATCAGCAGGACGTCGACGCCGCGCATCCTTGCGCGAAACCCTTCGAGTTCTTTCATGTTCTGAACGGAGGCGATGTAGTCGTTCACAAACTCCTCGCACGACAGGTAGCTGATGTTCAGGCCGGGCTGTTTCGCGAGAAGCGAGTGGCAGATTGCCTGGAGGAGGTGAGTCTTGCCGAGCCCGACCGACCCGTAGAGGAAGAGCGGGTTGTACGCGGCGCCGGGCGCGGAGGCGACGGACGTCGCGGCCGCGTGCGCGAGCCGGTTCGACAGGCCGATCACGAAGTTTTCGAACGTGTAGCTCGGGTTGAGCACGAGGCCGTTGGCCGCGGGCACCGGCACCGCGGGGAGCAGGATCGGCGGCGTCGGCGTCCCGGTCGTCTCGCGTGCGGCGGCCGCGCCGTCCGTGTTCACGCGGATCGCCAGTTTCACCGGCCCCTCCGCCACCGCGGACAGAACTTCTTCCAGCGCGCGGCGGTAATTGCGCTCGTAATGCTCCGCGATGAAGACGTTGCGGACCTGGAGCTCGCAGGAAGCGCCGTTGGCCGAGAGGCTGACCTTTGAAGAATCGAACCAAGCCTTGAACTCGTCTGCCGGAAGCCGCTGCGCCAGTTCCGCGAAAACGCGGTCGCGCAAAACGGCACCATCAGAAGGGAGCATATCGTCCTTTGGGGGGCGTCGTGAGGTGGGTAAGCGGTTCGACGTCGTCGGTCAGTCGAGGTGTCAGGCAGTGTTGGCGCGGGAAATCTAGCAGTGGATTTGGGGCAGGTCAAATTTGACGCAGTGCGTGAACCGCGCGAGTCGCGGACGCGGGCCTCGCGGCCGGACATCGCTCGCTTCGCTCGCTCCCCCCGGCCGCTTCTGACTGCGTCCGCGACTCGCGCGCTTCGAATGAAAATTACTTCTGGATACGTTTCAGGACTTCGGGGAGGACTTCAAGGAACTTGCTTACGTCCGCTTCCGCCGAGAACCTGGACAACGACACGCGGAGCGAGCTTCTTGCGGCCTCGTCGTCGAGGCCCATGGCTTTGAGAATCTCGGAAGGCTCGAGCGCGCCGGAGTGGCAGGCGCTTCCCGTCGCGACGCAGATTCCGTCGACGTCGAGGGCGAGGAGGAGCATGTCGGCCTTGAGCTTCGGGAAGGAGAGGCTGGCGGTGTTGGGGAGGAGGTGCTCGCGGTCTCCGTTCCAGCGGGCGGACGGGAAGGCCTTGAGCGTGCCGTCCGCGACGCGGTCGCGGAGGGCGCGGATGCGCGGGGCGTCCTTGTCGAGGGTCTTCGTCGCGGCTTCAAGCGCCGCGGCCAGCGCTGCGATGCCGGCGAGATTTTCGGTGCCGGGGCGGAGGCCGTGCTCCTGGCCGCCGCCGAGGGCGATCGCGCCGATGCGGGTTCCGGTGCGGACGTAGAGGGCGCCGACGCCCTTGGGACCGTGGAACTTGTGCGCCGCCATCGAGAGCATGTCCACTCCGAGGTCGTTCACGTTCACCGGAATCTTGCCGATCGCCTGCACGGCGTCGGTATGGACGTACGCGCCGCACGCGTGCGCCCTCGCCGCGATCTCCTTGACCGGCTGGATCACGCCGGTCTCGTTCTGCGCGAGAATGATCGTCACCAGCAGCGTATCGAGCGTCAGCGCGTCCCCGATCGCCTCCGGCGTGACGCGCCCGCCCGGGCCCGGGGGCACCCACGCGACGTCCGCGCCCCCCTCTTCCAGCTTCTTCACCGTCTTCCTCACCGCCGGGTGCTCGATCCCCGTCACCACGATCCGCTTCTTCTTGCTGTTCCACCGCGCCGCCGTCTCCCACGTCCCCAGGATCGCCAGGTGGTCCGCCTCCGAACCGCTTCCGGTGAACACGATCTCGTCCGGTTTCGCGCCGATGAGGGAAGCGGTTTTCTCGCGGCTTTCGGCGAGGAGTTTTTTGGCCTTGCGGCCGGCGGCGTGGGCCGAGGAGGGATTGCCGAAGCAATCGCGCAGCGCGGCTGTGGCTGCTTCGAGGGCTTCGGGACAGAGCGGAGTGGTCGCGTTGTTGTCGAAGTAGATCAAGGTGATTGCTGTCCCTGCTTGCGTTCGAGGATGGCTTTTGCGATCGCGCGCTGGCCGATCCAGCGGGAGGCGAAAACGAGGCCGACGAGAATAGCGGTGCAGACGACGATGGCGAGGAATCCAGGGCCGCGGGCCTGGTCCTGGTAGCGGAGGCGCGGCGCATTGCGGTCGACGATGGCGGGCTCGGCGGCGGCTGCGACGGGAAGGGCGGCCGGGATCTGGGCGGGCGCCGGGCGCGAGGTGGCGGGGGTGACCGGGTCCTGGTGGAACGACCCGCCCGGGGCGCGCGGATTCGAAACCGGAGTCGAACCGATCGGCTCCTTCATCGGGCGAGTTGAGGAAGCGGGGTTGGCGTCGGCGTCCTCGAAGCGGAACACCGTGGCGCCGATGGTGACGCGGTCGCCGGCCTGGAGGAATTCGCGCTCCACCTTGCGACCGTTCAGGAGCGTGCCGTTGGAGCTCTGGAGATCGACGACGACGTAGCTCCCGGCGGCCGGCTCAATGCGGGCGTGTTCGCGCGATGCCTTCGTGTCCTTGATCGAGAGCCCGATCCGCGCCTGCCGCCCGATGATGAGCGGCCCGCCGAGGTCGACCTTCCTGCCCTGGTCCGGGCCCGATTCGATGATCAGGAATGCCACGCGCTACTTCTTTTCGTCCGGCTTCACCCATTTTCCACCGGAGAACACGATCCTGCCGTCCTCCGTGAACGCCTCGTCATACGTCGTCGTGCCAAGCCTCATCAGCTTCGGCCCCACCTGCTCCTCGGCGGGGACCGAGCCCTCGAGGCGCTGTTCGATTGCCGCCTTGAAGTTGGCCAGCCCGCGCTGGTCCCACACCCCCGGGCGCTTCGGCGCGATCCCCTTGCATGACGAACACTTCGCCTGGCCCATCCGCTCCTTGCACCGCGTGCAGCGGATCGTCCCCTTGCCGTCGCAGGAATTGCAGTCCGCGCGCTTCGTCACCGTGCCGTTCACGGTAGTTATCTTCACGCCGGTGCCGCTGCAGGTCGAGCACTTGAAACCGCCCTCGCCGTTGCACGTGATGCACTTCGTCCACAGCTTTCCGTCGCAGTTCTTGCAGGGCACACGAGCCCGGATGTCGGCCACGAATGCCTGGAAGTTCGGGTAGGTCGGGACGTAGGTCGAAATCAGGCTCGCACCGGGCACGTTCGACGACGCCTGGATGCCCGCCATGGCCTCGGCGAGACGGCCTTCAATCGCGAGCTGAACTGAGTCCGCCAGGCGGCGCGTCTGGGTCTTCTGCTGGTCCGCGATGCTGTCGCGGTGCTTCAGGAACTTCTCCTTGATCGAAGGGCTCTTCCAGTCCGCCGTGAAAGCTGCGAGGTAGGCCTCCGCGGCCCGCGCCCGGTTGCCCTTCGCGGAATACCAGTCCCCGATCACTTCCTGGGCCCGCCCGCACTGGGCGGAGTCGAGCGAAATGGCAATGTTCGCGAGGCGCTCGACCGTCGGGCCGTCGCCGGCGCCCTTGTCGACGCAGAGCCTCGCCGCATCGACGTAGCCGGCCGGATTTGAGGGCGCCAGCGCATCCAGCATCGTTTCGAACTCCTCGACCGCGCTCGTCCCTTTTTCGATCCGGTCGATGTCGGCCTTCTTGAGCGTGAGCGTCCCCTTGCTCACTTTCAGTTTGATCACCTCGTCGTTCTCGTCGACGACCTTGCCTTCCCACTTCTGCCCGCTCTTCATGATGACCACGTCGGCGCGGGCAAAGAGAGAGGCCGTTAGAACTAGAGCGACGGCGAACATGAAGCGCTTCATGAGTCCCTCCTACTTTGCTTTGATGACATTCAGGATCTGCGCGGCTTTGGCAAGGCCCATGGCAAGCTGTGCGAGGCCGCTTTCGGCCGCCTCGTCCGCCGCGTCGATGCCCGCGGCGATTTTCTCGGCATCCGGCTTGATCTTCGCCATGAGGTCGCAGAGCGCGTAGGCGGCAGCGACCGACCTCTGGACGGGGTTTTCTGCGATGGTCAGGCGCGCCTCGTACTTTTCCATGGCTTCCGCCCCTGCGCCGCCCCGCGCCGCCGCGATCATGCGGACGCAGAGGTTGAGCGAGAAAGCGAGGCGGTCGAAGTCGTCCTTGCCGTCGAGGGGGGACCAGCGCGCGTCCCAGGAATCGATTTCGGAGGCGGCAGCGGGGTTGAGCTTCTTCCCGGCCGCCGCGAACCCGTGAACGAGGCGGTCGCAGGCGGCGGAGATTTCGTAGAAGCGCTGTTTCACCCGCGACGTGCGGAACGTGGCGAGCTCGGAAGGGTCTTCCGGGTTGCGAAGGTAGCTGCGGATGTTCTGCCGAAGGTAAAGCTCGGCGTAGCTGGTGAGCGTGTGGGCGTCCGTGATGTCCGTGTACCGCTCGCCGAGGGCGTTGGAGCACACGACGCACGCCATCAGGTTGAAATAGACGCGATCCACCGGCTCCTCGACGACCTTCGGGACCTGGGCGATCACGTCCGTCACGTACTTGACTTCCGCTTCCCACCCTGCGGACGGCGGCGGAACCCATCCCGGGGTGATGTCGGGAGTTGTGCCGGTCCCGGGGTCCGTGCCGCCCAGGGACATGATCATCTGGCGGGCCTGCTCGGCGGTGTAGCCGATCGGCATTTTTTCCAGGTAGAGCTTCAGGTACTTCATGGCGCTGACGCGGTCGCCGTAAATCTGGCAGAGGTCCGCGAAGTCGTACATCGCGTCCGCCAGGCCCGAGTCGGCGGCGGCCATGAGGCACTCGCGACGCCGGTCGTGGTTCTTCGCGCGGTCGTACACGTAGGCCAGCCGGTAATTCAGCTCGCCGTTCCCGGGCGACTTCGCCAGGCATTCGGTCGCGTACCGGATCGCCTCGTCGATGTTCACCTTCAGGCCGAGTTCCCAGACGCGAAGAGCCTGCCGGTCAGGGTCGTTGGGTTTCTCCTCCAGCGCCCTGGCAACGGCGGGGCTCGCGCTGTCGATCTGCCCGGCCATCAGGTACGCCCGGGCGAGCCACAGCCGCACGTCCTTGAAGTCCGCCTGTTTCCGGTACAGCGCTTCGAACGCCTTGGCGGACGGCTGGCTGTTGCGCGCCTGGTAATAGAGCCATCCGGCCTGGAAGAGCTGCTCGAGTTTCCCGCTTCCGTGCTCGTAGGCCTCTTTGTAGTTGTTGGCGGCGTCGTTCCAGTCGCCCGCGGCCTTCGCCAGGTCGCCCAGCGACTCCAGCACTTCGACGTCATCGTTCTTCACGGACTTGGCCGTCATCAGCTGCTCGCGCGCAGGCTGCGGCTTGCCGGCCTTCGCGAACGCGCGGCCCGCGAGTTTCCGCGCGTCGAACGACTGCACAATATTTCCCTGCGGCACCTTCTCCGCCGCTTCCATCGCCGCGTGCGCCGCTTCCTCGAACTTCCCGTTCTTGAAAGCGATCTTGGCGCGGACGAGGTAGGCGCCCGGATTGGAAGTGCCCTTCTGGATCGCCTTTTCCGATGCAGCGATGGCGCCGATATCGTCACCGGCCTCGAACTGGGCGAGCGCCAGCCGGGACCAGCCGTTCCCGTCGTCGCCCTTGGTCGCGAGATACTTCTTCAGGGATTCGACCGCCTTGCCGCCTTCGTTCTTCTTGTCCTGGTAGATGATGGCAATCGTCATCCAGGCCTCACCGGCGCCGGCTTCGGCGGCTTTCTGGAGCGCGTCAAGGGCTTTGCCGTAATCGCCGCCCTGGTACAGGATCGAGCCGGCCCCGAGAAGCGCGTCCTTGTTGTTCGGGTCGGTCAGGAGAATGGCTTCGAATTCCTTGAGCGCTTCGGGCTTGCGGCTGAGCTGCACGAGGCACGAAGCAAGTTCGAGGCGCGCGGGCAGCATCGCCGGGTCCTGCTCGAGCGCGCGGCGGTAGAGCGACACCTGGTTCTCCAGGCGGCGCCGGACTTCGCCTGAGATCCCGGCTCCCGCCGAGACATCCTTGTTCGCCTCGTCGAGGCTGAAGATCGACATGCGGCCCTTGCCGCCGGCGTCCATGTTCTTGGCTTCGTCGTACAGATCCTGCGCGGACTTGGACATCGATCGCCAGATCAGGAAAGCGACCACGCCGACTGCGGCGATCCCGAGGACCGGGAAGACCATTCGTCCGAGCCCGCCGCCTCCGCCGCCTGTGGCCGCTCCGCGGGGACCCTCGCCCGAACTGCCCTGCATGGCCGCCATCGCCATCGACTTCGGCGACTTCGAGCAGCGTTCATTCCCGCATCCGCCGAAGCTCGCCATGCACTCCCGGTGCTGAAGCATCCCGCACTCGGGGCAGTTCATCTGCACCTGTTCCGGCCGGACCGCGAGGCGGCAGAGCGGGCAGACGGGGCCCCTGGCGGCCACAGCCGCCGCGGCCTTCTCCGCTTTCGTCACTTCAGTCACTTCGAGGTTCGTCCGGCTCTCAGGTTCTTCATCTTCCTGCGCGTTGATCCGGTGCTGAAGCCCCTGGTCCTTGAGGATCGTGGCCTGGTCGGTCGTCAGGATCTTCGCCGCGACCAGGATTTCTTCCAGCCGGCGCGGAGGCTTGCCGGCGGCCTTGAACTTCTCCTGAAGCGCGACCGCCCCCTTGAATTGCTGGTCGTTGATCAGGCCGGTCTTCAGCGCCAGCCGCCCGAACAGCGCGTCGTCCGCGTCGAGGCCGCCCGAGATGGCTGCCGGCGCCGGGAGGGCGGTGTGGGGAAGAGTGGGCAGGATGCGCTCAAGCTCGGCGACGAGGGCGCCGTGAGAGACGAAGCGTTCGCCGGCGGACTTGGCCATCATTCTGCTGATGACCGCCGACAGTGCCTGGGGCACGTCCTTGCGCACGGTGTTGAGCGGCGTCAGGGTTGACGTCGCGTGTTTCGTCAGCACCGCAAGCGCCGAGTCCGCCTCGAACGGCGCGCGCCCCGCGAGGGCGTGGTAAAAGGTTGCGCCGAGCGAGTACACGTCGCTCCGCCAGTCCACCGCGTCGCCGCGGCCCTGTTCCGGCGACATGTACAGGGGCGTGCCGAGCGCAATTCCCGCCTGCGTCAGCGCCACTTCGCGGTCCACCTTCTTCGCCAGCCCGAAGTCCGCGATCTTCAGCTGCCCATCCGTGTCGATCAGCAGGTTGTGCGGCTTGATGTCCCGGTGCACCACTCCGCGCTTCGCCGCCGCTTCCAGCCCCCGCGTCGCCTGCACCATCCACTCCACCGCCTGCCTCAGCGGAAGCCGCTTCTCCCGGACAAGCTTCTGCTGGATCGACTCGCCGTCGATGTACTCCATGGCGATGTAAGGAAGCCCGCGGATTTCGCCGACGCCGAAGACATGAACGACGTTCGCGTGCACGAGGGAAGCCGCAGAGCGGGCCTCGGTGCGGAAGCGATCGACGTAGGTCTTGTCCTGCGCGAGAGCTGCGGACATGACCTTGAGGGCCACGGTGCGCTCAAGCGCCGTTTCTTCCGCCTTGTAAACCTCGCCCATGCCGCCACGGCCAATGCGTTCCGCGATGCGGTAGGAGCCGACAGTTTCCCCGGCGTTCAGCAGATTTTCGTCAGACATGGTTCTCCCTCTTGACGGGGGGGCGATTCTAGCAACGGATGAAGCAGAGCCACAAGGCGCAATGAGTTAGACGCAAATCGGCCGCGCGAGTTCGAGGGAAACGGCCCGGCCGGAAGCGCGCGGGCCGACTTCACTTGCCTGCAGCCGCTTCATTTTGCAAGACTCTCCCCATGATTCCCGTCGAAGACGTCATCGTTTTCAAGAAGTCCGGCGAGCAGGCGTTCGACACTTCGAGGAGAAGCCGCACGGCGCTGCTCCTGCGCCGCCTGATCGGCGAGGGGATCGAGCTGCGTGCGACGGACATCCACATCGAGCCGGAGGAAAAGGGCGTCCGGGTCCGCGCCCGGGTGGACGGGTTCCTGCGAGACCTGATGGAGCTGGACATCGAGCAGGGTCTGAAGCTGGTCTCGGCGATCAAGGTGATCTGCGACCTCGACATCACGAAGAAGGTGCGGATGCAGGACGGGTCGTTTTCGGCGAAGGTGAAGAGCAAGGCCGTGGAGTTCCGCGTGTCGAGCGTCGAGGAAGTGCACGGCGACAAGGTCGTGATCCGCATCCTCGAGACGGAGCCTGAAATCATCGACCTGGCGCGCCTGGGCGTGCCGTCGGCGACGGAGCGGCAGTTGCGCGAGTTCCTGGTGAAACCCCAGGGGCTGCTGCTGGTCTCGGGGCCGACGGGAAGCGGCAAGTCCACGACGCTGTATTCGATGCTGCGCGAGGTGGACAGGAAGCAGCGCAACGTCGTCGCGATCGAGGACCCGATCGAATACCACCTGGAGTACGTGACGCAGATCTCGGTGGACGCGAAGCACGGCATCACCTTCGCGAACGCGCTCAGGAACACGCTTCGGCAGGACCCCAACATCCTGATGGTCGGTGAAATCCGCGACTCGGACACGGCCGGCATCGCGATCCAGGCCGGCCTGACGGGCCACCTGGTTTTCTCGACCGTCCACGCGCGCGACGCCATCTCCACGATCACCCGCCTCGTCGATCTCGGTGTCGAGCCCTTCCTCGTCGCCAACGTGCTCAACATCGCGATCGCGCAGCGGCTGGTGCGTCTCCTCTGCCGCGAATGCCGCCGCCGGGTTCCTGCCGACAAGGCGAAGATCAGGAAGCTCGCGCCGGGATTCGACGGACCCGTCTTCGGTCCCGCGGGGTGCCCCAGCTGCGAACGCACCGGCTACCGCGGCCGCACCGGAGTCTTCGAGGTGGTGACCGTCACCGAAAGACTCCGGGACCTCATCACCCACAAGGCCCCTGAGGACGAGCTGCGTAAAGCGGCGATCGCCGAAGGGATGCTCCCGATCCACCGCGCCGCGATGGAGAAAGTCGCCGCGGGGCTAACGTCGCTCGAAGAGATTGAGCGCGTGATCGGGTAATGAAGCGGCGAGTTGCGAGTCAGAAGCGACCGCCCGCCGCGGATCTCGCCGTCACGGGCGCGCTCATCGCAACGATGGGAGACGCTCGAGGCCCGCGCACCGGCGCGGCGATGCGGGAGCTCGGGCTCATTCACGGCGACCTCGTCGCGAAGGAAGGACGGATCGTCGCGGTGGGAAAGGGCGCCGCCAGGGGATTCCGCGTGAAGCGGACGATCGACGCGGCCGGCCGGCTCGTCACCCCGGGGCTCATCGACCCGCACACGCACGCTGTCTTTGCCGGGACGAGGGAAGACGAGTTCGAGCTGCGCAACTCCGGCGTCACCTACGCCGAAATAGCCGCGAAGGGCGGCGGCATCGCGAAGTCGGTCGCCCAGGTCCGCGCCGCCTCGCTCAAGGAGATCAAGGACCGCACGCGCCCGGCCCTGCGCCGCATGCTCGAGCACGGGACGACGACGGTGGAAGTGAAGAGCGGTTACGGGCTGTCGCTGAAAGACGAACTGAAGCTGCTCCGTGCGGCGAAGGAACTCGACGAGGAAGGCCCGATCGACGTCGTGTCCACTTTCCTCGGCGCGCATGAAGTTCCGCCCGAGTACAAGCGCGATCGCGCGGCGTACGTCCGGCTCCTGTGCGACGTCATGATTCCGGAAGTCGCGAGCAAGAAACTCGCCCAGTGGTGCGACGTGTTCTGCGAGAAGGGCGTCTTCGAGGTTGAGGACTCGCGGCGGATCCTGGAAGCGGCGAAACGCGCTGGCCTGGGCGTGCGCCTTCACGCGGAGGAGTTCGCGACCCTCGGCGGCGCGAAGCTCGCCGCGGAGCTAGGCGCCGCTTCCGCCGACCACCTGATGGCGATCGACGAAGCGGGCATTGACGCGATGCGTCAATCGGGGACGGTCGCCATCCTTCTCCCTGGCACGACCTTCTTTCTCGGCCTTCCGAAATACGCCCCCGCCCGCCGCCTCATAGACGCCGGCGTTCCCGTCGCCCTCGCCACCGACTACAACCCCGGGTCGTGCTACACCGAGTCCCTCCAGGTGATTGGCACCATCGCCGCCACGCAGCTCAAGATGACCGCGGCAGAGATTCTCTGCGCGTGCACGGTGAACGCCGCGCATGCTCTCCGGCTCCCCGATCGAGGGCGAATCACGGAAGGACTTCTCGCGGATCTCGTTCTCTGGGACGCGGAAGACGCGAGGGAGCTGCCCTACCACTTCGGGATCAATCAGGCAGTTCTTGTAACGAAACGCGGCAACGTCGTTGTCTAACTCCGAGGCTCCGGACTTAGGTCCTCCATCACTTCAAAGGACCGTTCGGCATGTGAAGCCCGTGAGTACAATCAGCCCAGTTCAGGACGTCTCGGTTGGTTATCCATAGATTTGCGCCCCGCATTGACTTGACTTCCTGGCGCGACGAATTAGCTGCGTCCCCGAATTCGTAGATGTTCGTGACCCCAATCAGTCTTCCGGAGTGATCCGGATACTCGGTGAGCTCCCAGGACGCGTGGAGTTCGAGCCACCCAATCAGGAATGCGGCGCCTTCTCGCCCTCCCTTGTCGAGCGGCTGCAAGTTCTCATCGCTCGGATCGCGACGGAAGGCTTCGTAGTGTTCAGCGAGCGTGGGTTGAGAGCATCCGACTCCGGTGTAGGGGAGCAAGACCGAGGATGCGGCCAGAAGGAAGCGGGTTGAGACCCGAACTCGTCGCATTCGGAACATTCTAGCGCGCGAGCCTTCGGTCCTGGTGACGAACCGGTCCTGAGGTCAGCAACCGTGAACGCGCGAAATTCCCGATGGACTCGCATCATCTCTCCACCTTCCCTTCACGCTTCCCCTGAAGCGACTCCAGGATCCGCAAGTAGCTGAACATCCGCGGCTGCGATATCTCGCCGCGCGCCGCGGCGGCCTTGACGCCGCAGACGGGCTCGTGGTCATGGGTGCAGTCGCGGAAGCGGCACTGCGGGACGTGGGGCGTGAATTCGGGGAAGTAGGAAGAGAGCTCGCGCGCGGAGATCTCCCACAACCCGAACGACCGGATTCCGGGGGTGTCGATGACGCGCAGTCCGCCCTGGAGCTGCAGGAGCGCGGACCCGGTCGTCGTGTGCCTGCCCTTGCCGCTTCGCTCCTGGACTTCGCCGACGCGGATTTCGCAGGAGGGATCGAGGGCGTTGACGAGCGAGGACTTGCCGACGCCGCTTTGTCCCACGAACGCCGCCAGCTTTCCTGAGAGGAACTCGCGAAGTTCAGGCAGGCCTTCGCCGGACTCGGCCGACACGACGGCCACCGGCGAGCCGGCGTCGCGGAAGACCTGGAGCTGCGCGTCGAGGACGGTGCGGTCGACCGGCGTCATCAGGTCGGACTTGTTGACGCAGACAAGGCCCGTCGCGCCGCCGTACGCAGCGGCGATCAGGAAGCGGTCGACGAGGCGCGGGCGGAAGTATGGCTGCGCGGCCGAAGCGACGATCGCGACGACGTCGATGTTGGCGGCGATGACCTTTTCCACGTGGCCCAGGAACGGGTCCGGGCGCGAGAGCCGTGTCCGGCGCTGCATGACCTCGACGACCTCCCAGCCGCCGCCGCGGTCCGCGAGCCGGACGTCGTCCCCGGGCGCGAGCCCTTCTTCGACGGAAACGCGCGCGTCGACTTCTTCGCCGTCCGCGACCGCCCGGCAGGTTCCCGGCCCCACGCCGATGACGAGCGCCGGCCTTCCCGGGACCGCCGCTTCGTCCCCGGCCGTCTCCGCGCGCGCTCCTTCCTGCTGCAAAAGCCTCGCGGCCCAGTCGCCGATCGAGTCCTTCCGCCGACGGATGTTGCGCTCGACCGACGGAGCGTCCTCGCTCCCGTCCCACTCCTCGTCCTTGCGCGAGGTCTTGAAATACGCCGCGGCGCGACGCACCTTCGCCGCGCGCTTGAACAACATCCGCTTCTGGTTCCTGTCCAGCCCTTCAAGTCCGTCCAGCATCTTCCTGCGATGGTCGTTTCCCATGATGGGAGAGATCTCCGGTTGGTTGAGGTCCCTTCGACTCGCTTCGCTCGCTCAGGGCGGAGCCCTGGCGTGGGAGCCGAAGTACGGGGCGAACGTGCGCCGTCCGCCCGGACCAACCGGAAAAACGACCGGCTAGATCACGGAAGCGGAGGCGCCAGCGACACCGGCAAGAGCGTGCGTCTGCATGGGAAGCCTCCTCTCGTGAATGGAAACGTCGACGGGCGGAATGTAGCGGATCGACCGACCCGGATTCAACGCCGAAATGGCCGCGGAGGTTCGCGAGAATCTGGTTGGCCGTTCGTGGTCCGCCATGCCAAGATCCGGCCATCGCGCGGCGACCGCGCCTCTCAAGGAGACACCCCGATGGAAAACAAGACGGCAGCGGCGACGGCCAAGAACCCCAGCGCGATCAACGCCTCTATTGCGGAACTCCTCTCGGTCGCCGCTTCGATGGCAGCAGGGTTCGAAGCGGGCGTCGAGTACCACGTGAACGCCGGCCGGAAGCTGGGCATTGCGGACGAGGACCTCGTCGCGGCCGCGAATGTCGGGCTGAAACTGCGCCAGGCGGCGACGGAAGGCAGCGTGCACATGGCGAAGGAGCTGCTGGCGCCGGGCGAGAAGGGGCACGAGCACGGCGAGGGCGGGTGTGGCTGCGGGCACAACCATGGCGGCTGCGGGGACGAGAAGTAGCGGACGGGTGGGACGGAGACACCCATGAGGCGAACCTGCGCCGTAGCCGTGCTTGCGCTGGCCGTCGCCGGCCACGTGAACGCCGAGGAGCCGCGAGCCCGGGACCTGCGGCTCGTGTATCTCGAAGGCAGCCAGATCAAGACGTGGGACGCGGACACGGGAAAGGGAGCGGTCCTCGCCAACGAGGCTTCGAGTCTCCAGTTCCACCCGCAGACCCGCAGGGTGCTCTTCACGGAACTCGAGTCCGTCTTCGTCTCCGACCTCGGTGGCGCGAAAACCCGTGTCTTCACGATGCCGAAGATCGTGCACCCGGGATGCGGCCACATTGAGAGCTCCATCCACGGCGTTGTTTTCTGCGACGGGGGAAAGAGCGTGCTGTTCCGGTATCGCGTGGTGCCGGAGGGGGTCGATCCTCACGAGGACTCGGACGCGCAGATGCGTTCGGCAATCGTGCGCACGGACGGGACGGAGCGTGTCGAGCTTGCGCAGCAGCCTTGCCTTCACTCAGACAGCGGAAACGTGGGGCCGGGAGATTTTTCCCCGGACGGCAAGCGGAGCATCCTCAGCAGGGGAACGCGCGGGCCCGGCCCTGAGGGCGCGGTAGCGATCGAACTGCGGGAGCACGACGCGCTGGGAGGCGGGGACGGCCGCGAGATCGACCGGTTTGACCTGAAGAGCCTCTTCTACCTGAACGGCGCGTGGTCGCCCAAAGGCGACCAGTACGCGTACCTGATCGCGAGCATCACCTACCGCAAGTATGAGCTGCGCGTCTGGGACGGGGTCAAAGCCCGGAAGATAGCGGAGGGGAATTGCTCGCTGGGGCTCGGGGGTACGGGGTCGATGGTGCTGGGCTGGTCGCCCGACGGCTCGCGGCTGACCCTTCTCCCGAGAGACGAGGCGAGGAAGCCGCTCGTCCAGGTCATCGACGTTGCAGCGGGAAGGGCGGCCTCGACGTTTGCGGTCGGCCCGGAACCGACCGCACCGGCCTGGCTGTCCGACTCGAGGCGCATTGCCGTCGTCGATTTCGGAGCGTGTCCGCACAAGACGACGCACCAGCACCGGTTTGCGGAGTGCCGCACGCGCCTCCTTCTTCTCGACTCCGGGGGCAAGGCCGGCGACGCGCCGGTGGAGCTGGCAGCGACCGAGAAACTCGCCTATGCAGCTCCCATCGCGACGCCGGACGGAAAATCCCTCCTGGTCTTCACCATCGCTTCCGAAAGAGTTCCGCCGGGCGAGTGGGTCGAAGCGACCGAACGGGTGTACGGGCTGAAAACGCTCGACCTCGCGACCGGGAAATTGAGCGCGGCGCTTCCGGGGCTTTCGTTCTCGACCATTCCGTCGATCGTCGTGGTCGAGGCGAAGTAAAGGCGCGTTCAGGCATCCGCGCCGATGAGCTCCTCGACCGATCGCAGCTTTTCCTTCTTCACGAACTCGTCGATCCCGCGCACGACCTGCCCCGGCAGCCCAGGCCCGCCGTACACGAACGACGTGTAGAGCTGGACGAGCGAAGCGCCGGCCTTCATGCGTGCGATCGCGTCTTCGGCGGTCGCGATCCCGCCGGCTCCGATGAGCGGGAGGCGCTTGCCTACTTTGCCGCGCACTTTTCGGAGCATCGCCAGCGACTTGTCCCGAAGTGGCGCGCCGGACAGGCCGCCCGGTCGGTCGGGGAACTGGTCTTTCAACAGGCTGCGGTCGAGAGTGGTGTTGGAGATGACGAGGCCGGAAGCGCCGCCCTCGAGCGCTCCGGCCAACGCTTCGTCGAGCTGAGCGTCGTCGAGGTCGGGAGAGAGCTTCACGAGCACCGGGCGCGGTTTCGCGAGCTTCGAGTTCACCTCGTCAACCGCGGCGAGGATGTCGAGCAGCGCGCGGCGGCTCTGGAGACTGCGCAGTCCCGGCGTGTTCGGCGACGAGACGTTCACGACCGCGTAGCGCATCTCGTCCTTCAACGCGTCGAATACCGCCGCGTAATCTTCAGGCGCCTTCTCCGCGGGCGTGTCCTTGTTCTTGCCGAGGTTTACGCCGAGGATTCCATTGAAGCGCTTGCCCGCGAGACGTTTCTTCACGGCGGCCGCGCCGTTCGAGGGAAACCCGAGCGAATTGATGAGGGCAGCGGCCTCGGGGAGCCGCCAGACGCGCGGCTTGCCGTTCCCCGGCTGCGGGCGCGGCGTGACGGTGCCGACCTCGACGCACCCGAACCCGAGCGCCATGAGCGCCGCAGCGGCGTCGGCGTTCTTGTCGAGCCCCGCCGCCGCGCCCAGAGGGTTCGGGAACGTCATCCCAAACGCCCGGACTTCGAGCCGCGGGTCACGCGGCCCGGCGAAACAGCGCAGGATCGAGAGGCCGCCGGGCGTCGCCTGCGCGGCCCGAAGCGACTTCAACGCGAGGCCGTGGGCGCGCTCCGGCTCGAGCGTGGAGAGGATCGGGTAGACGAGGGAGCGGTACATCGAGCAGCACGATAGCGGCTCGAGTTGGGCGCGGCAGCGAATATCCTCGCGGCATGAGCCCAGCAACGCCGGGTAAGGATGAGCTTCCGACTCCGTGGAAGCGGTTTCCGACTCTTTTCGTCGGCGGACTGTCGGAAGTCGGATTCTCTCTCGATGAGCGTTACCTTCTCGTTGTCTCTTCCTCAGGTCGGGGACTCTTTGACGTCGAATCCGGATTGCGTCTCGCACGAGACTACGAGGTGCCACAAAGGGAATCGAGCTGGCGAGACGAAGCCGCACGAAAGGTAAGAGGGATTGGACCGGCTTCCGAAATCGATTTCAGCGTTGCCGGCCTGTGGGGAGGAACGATGCCCCTTTCGACTCAGGATGGCTGGTTTGTTGTCCGAAAGCAGTCCGGAAGGGATGACGAAATCTGGTTCGGCCGAACGGGAGAGCTCGGCGAGTGGTTTCTGGACCGACCCGTGACAGAAATCAAGGCGCTCGGGTTTTCGCTCAGCGGAAAGAGTCTCATAGTCGCCACGAGCAGCGACGCGACGCTCATCAGGCGATCCTGATCCAATCGCCTGGCTCGGCGGGGAGGTCAAGCTCGCCGCTTCGTCATCCGAAGCAAGTCGCCAAAGGCCCCCTCGAAATTCGCTGCGATTCCATCTGCAGGGGCGCTCGCTTCCAGCCGCTCGAAATCCGCGCGGGCGAGGATGGGCGCTGCGAGGTTGCCGGGGCCCAGGCGATCCTTCAGCATTCCCGCGAAGCCGGCGACGAGGCGATTGTTGCGGCCGAGCTCTTTGAGAAGAGCGGAGACGTCCCGGGTTTCCCGGTAGTTACCCTCGTCCATGACCTCGACGCCGAAACCGAGCTCGAGTGCCGCATCGAGCACGGCCACGACCGAGAGGTGGGCGCGAAGGAAGTTCTCGTCTCCGCCGAGCGCCGGGTCCGAAGCGTACTGGGTTTTGCATCCCCATTCCGCGAACCACCGCCCCCCGTGACGCGGAACGTCCAGGCGAGCGGAGGGAGCGCCATCTTCCCCCACCTGCTCGAACGTGCCGGGCAGGCGACCCACGCCGAAGAATGCGGTCTCCGAGCCCGGGACGCGCACACCGAAAAAGGCGAGCTCGTCCGGATCCACGGCGACCGAAACTTCGGAGTCCCTCCAGTCGGCTGCGACCTGCGGGCGCCCGCTCCCGTCAAAGGTCACGGGGACGTAGATGCACCCCAGGAAGAATCCCTTCGCCTGCTCCTTCTTCAGCGAAGGGCCGTGACATTCCCGGACGGCCGTATCGACGCGGATGCCCTCGATGGCCGCGGCGCGCCGCCTGAGCTGTTCGACGCGGCGCACGGCATCGACCCGCGACAGTTCGGCGGGAAGTGTGAGCGTGTAGTGAATCGTCAGTCCCATGGCGGTCTCCTTGCTGATGAAGAGGAAGCCCGGAGAGGTTCCGGGCCAGTGCCGGGAATCGAGCGAAACAAGGCTCGCGGGGTCAATCCACCCACGGCAGATTTTCTGAATTCCCGAGGGAAGACGGGTTCGTGCAAAACAGCGAGATCCGCAAACCGCACAATTTCCGGCCTGCAGCCGCGTTCCTGCTTCATGAAACGCACCCTCGCGCTCGCGCTGCTCATTTCCCTTCCCGCCGCGGCCCAGAACGCCGAAGCCCAGAAGGCGCTCACCCGCTTCACCGAACTCCGCCCCGGCGACGACGACCTCGCGATGTACCGGCTCGACTGGGCGGACGATCTTGCGGAAGCGCAGAAGCGCGCTTCAAAGGAGAAGCGCCCCGTCCTGCTCGTCGTGATCCACGCGAAGTACGGCGACATGATCACAGGGCACTGCTGAGCGACGGCGACGCAGGCGCGGGGGCTCGCCCTCGCCGACGCGGCGGTCGCCGCGATGCTGAAGGAGTTCGTGGTGGTGTCGTGGCACGGGCACCGGGACGACAAGGACATCCCGGAGGTGGTGCAGGAGGTGTGGGCGGCGAAGTTCAAGCCGGGCCCCGGCGGCGGGCAGCAGTCGAACGTCGATGCGTGCGTGCTGGACGCTCAGGGAAAGCTGGTGCGGAAATGGGACGCGATGACGCCGCGAAAGAGCGGCGGCCGGCCGGAGCCGCTGACGGGCGGTGCGCTGGCGGGGCACTGGCGCGACAACCTTGCCGAAGCGCGCAAGACTCTGGGACTGGGCGAGCCCGGGGAGCCGCGACCGGTGAAATTGCCCGGCCTCCCCGAGGGCACCGACTCCGCGATCCGCGTCTTCACGCGGCTCAACGACAAGGGAATGCCGGCGTATTACGCGCCCGTCGTCGAGGTGGTCCCGATGGAAACGGAGGACTGGGCGCTTCTGGCCGTGCCGGCGAAGCCCGCGAAGCTGGAGGCTTCCGCGTTTCTCCCCTGGCTCTCGAAGATGTTCCCCGGCGGCGTGATGGAGCGGACGGACCAGGTCACGAAGAAGGTGTACGACGTCACGGGTGCGAAGGGCGAGCTCCTGCTGGAGCCCGCGGGTGTCAAAGGCGAGTTGAAGTTCGCGCTTCTGCACGGCAACGTCACGCTCACAGACTCCGGCGGCGGCGAGTTTTCCTACTCGGGCGAGCTGAGCGTCGTGGTCGAGTATCGCGGCGGCAAGGTGGCGGGGCTCAAGGGAACGTTTGAGGGGCGGTACCCGCGCACCAGCCCGCAGGGGGGCCGCGAGTTCGACATCACGGGAGTGTTCGAGCGAGTGGTTCCGGCGGCGAGATAAAACGGCGCGGCAGGGTCACCCCCGCCGCGCCGCGATTCGGCTTCCTTACTGCTTCGAGCCGCAGTCCGACGACCCGCCACAGCAGCCGCCCTGCGCCTTCGCCTTCATCGCCGCCACGAACTCCTGCTTCGCCGCTTCGATTTGCTTCCCCGTCAGGTCCTTCTTGTGCGTCGCGAACGTCCACGTGTTCCCGAACGGGTCAGCCACCCCGCCCACCCGGTCGCCCCAGAACATGTCGCTCGCGGGGTACTTCAGCGTCGCCCCCGCCTTCACCGCGCGCTCGATCGACGCGTCGGCGTCCTTCACATAGAGGAAGAGCGAGCTCTGCGTCGCCGCGCAGCCCATCTGCGGCGCTTCGTCCCCGAGGAAGAAGATCGAGGTTCCGACTTTCATCTCGGCGTGCATGATCTTGCCGGTGTCCTCGCAGGCGCAGACTTCGCCGTGCAACTCGGCGCCGAGGGCCTTCTTGAAGAACTCGATGGCGCCCGCGGCGTTGCGGACTGTGAGCGACGGCGTAATCGTGTGGTAGCCGTCCGGGATCGGTTTCACGGCTTTGGCCTTCGCCTTGGCGGCGCGGGGAGCGGTCTTCGGGGCACGGCGGGTTGCGAGCTTGGGCATGGCGG
This sequence comes from Planctomycetota bacterium, assembly GCA_038060895.1. Lineage (GTDB taxonomy): Bacteria > Planctomycetota > MHYJ01 > WSZJ01 > WSZJ01 > WSZJ01. Next base: position 70,239 of record JBBTCT010000020.1, on the reverse strand, counting down.
TCTCCTTTGGTGGAAGTTTTAGAGGGATGACGAGGCTACCACCGGGATCGGGAAGGGCAAGGGGCCGGCTACGAGATAATCCGGCGCGGTTCAGTTTGCCTCAGGCTGACGCTCATCAGTTTCTTCGAGCTCTCAGAAGCCAAAGAAAGAACGGCCCCCCGATCGTGGCGGTGATGACGCCGACGGGAAGCTCTTCGGGCCTGGAAAAGTACCGCGCCGCGCCGTCGCAGAGCGCAAGGAACCCGGCGCCGGCGAGGGCGGAGATGGGGAGGGCGAGGCGGGCGTCGGGGCCGGTGAGGAGGCGGACGCAATGCGGGACGATGAGCCCCACGAACCCGATGGGGCCGCAGACGGAGACGGCAGCGGCCGTGCCGAGGGAGGCGCCGAGGAGGGTGAGGAGCTGGGCGCGGCCGACGCGGACGCCGCGGGTGGCGGCGAGGTCTTCGCCGGCGGCGAGCTGGTGGAGGTCGCGTGAAGCGGCCATGAGGATGACCATGGAGACGGCGCACCAGGGGGCGCATTGACGCAGTGCGTCATAGCCGGCTGTGTCGAGGCCGCCGGTGAGCCAGCGGACGACGTGGACGGCGCGGGTGCTGGCGACTTTGTTGAGCGCGATGATGGTGAGGGCCGAGAAGAGGAGCGAGACCGTGATTCCTGTCAGCACCGTGTCCCCAGGCGCCAGGCCGCCGCGGCGGCGCGCGAGAGCCCAGACGAGCCCGATCGCGGTGAGGCCGCCGATCATGCCGGCGACAGGGACGCCGCCCGGGACGCTGGCGAGCGCGGTTTCGCCGGCGAGGAGCGCAACGAACGCCGCGCCGCTCGAGATGCCCAGCGTGTACTCGGAAGCGAGCGGGTTGCGGAGCCATCCCTGCATGGCCGCGCCCGACATCGCGAGCGTCGCGCCGACGACGAGGCCAAGGAGGACGCGCGGGAGGCGGAGCGTGTGAAAGATCTGCTGCTCGACCGTGCCGCCGGAATCGCCCGGCCAGGACTGCCATCCAATGAAGCGAGAGCCGATCATCGGCGCGAGCAACGCCGCGGCCGCCGCGAACGCGAGGCCCGCGACGATGGCCCAGGCGAACCTGTTGCGAGTGAGCGCCGTCATCGGCCCACCCCGGGAGAGGGAAGCACGACCGGCGACCCGCCGACCGGGTGTGTCGTCACCACGATCGGCGTCCCGAACGCTTCCGTCATGGCCTCCGCCGTCAGCGCTTCTGCCGGCGTCCCGATCCTGACGATCCGGCCTTTCACCAGCACCGCCACGCGGTCGCTGAACATCGCGGCGAGCGTGACGTCGTGCGTGACGGCGAGCGCCGCGATGCCCCTTGAGCGGCAGAGCTCGCGGACGAGCGAGTACATCGAGACCTGGGCCGCGAGGTCGAGGTTCGCGGTGGGCTCGTCGAGAAGGAGGGCCCGCGGCTCCTGAGCGAGAGCGGCGGCAATCGCAACCCGCTGCTGCTGGCCGCCCGAGAGAGTGGCAACACGGCGGGATTCGAGGTCGGTCGCGCCGACAGAAGCGAGCGCCTTGCGCGCCGCGGCGATGTCCTCTTCGCCGTCAAACCAGGCCGAAGCGCGGCGCGGGTGGCGGCCGAGGAGCACCGCTTCGAGCGAAGTGAAATCCCAGAGGGGCGGGGCGTCCTGGGCCACGAGCGCCGCCGCCCGGGCGACTTCCAGGCGTGAAGCGCCCGCCAGGGGTTTTCCCTCGAGGCAGACTTCCCCGGACGACGGGACGAGAAGACCCAGAAGCACGCGCAGGAGAGTCGTCTTGCCGGAACCGTTCGGACCGATGACGGCGGTGAACGTCCCGGGCTCGATGCCGATCGAGACGTCGCGGAGGACGGGATCGGAGCCATAGCCCGCCGTGATGTTGTGCGCTTCCAGGATCACAGATCACCCGATGCTGGGTGGCCAGCGGGCCAGCGGGCCAGCGGGCAGGCTAGCAACAACGCCGGCTCGCCCGCTCGCCCGCTTGCCCGCCCGCCCGCCGTCCCTTTCATCGCAGCGCCTCCCCGAGAACACGCAGCGACTGGTCCATGCGCGACCCCGGCGCCAGAAGGAAATCCTGCGAGAGCACCCGGACGCGCTTCGCCTTGACCGCCGGGATCGCCGGCAGCTTCGACCACGCCGCGAGCGCTTCCGCGTCGGAGGGAGGATCGACGCTGTTGAGTTCGAGAATGACGTCGGGAGCGCGAGTGACGAAATCCTCGGGAGAGACCTTGGCGAAGTCCTTGCCGAGGTCATTGAAGACGTTGTCGCCGCCGACGCGGGCCGCGAGTTCGCTGATGAAGGACGTCTCGCCCGCGACGTAGACGTCCTGCGGGTTGGCCGCGAGCCGTTCGGTGACGAGAGCGACCCGGACGCGCGGGGCGTCCTTCCAGCGCGAGGCCTCGCGCGCCATTCCTGCCTCGAGCCGCGCTCGCGCCACGGCCGCTTCCAATTCCCGGCCGACCAGCCGCCCGAGAATCTCGTACTGGTCGAGCGCGTCGGCGAGGCGCAGCACGCGGATTTCCTGGACGGGAAGTCCCGCGCCGCGCAGCTGGTCCAGCGCCTTGGGAAAACTGGAGACCTCGACGACGGCGTCGGGGCGAAGAGCCACGATGCGCTCGATGTTGAGATCCGCGAAGCCGCCGACGATCTCCTTCGTGGGCGCTTCCGGGGGCCAGCGGCAGAAGCGGGTGACGGCGATGACTCGGTCACCGGCGCCGATGTCGTAGAGGATGTCGGTGGCGCTGGGGACGAGCGAAACGACGCGCTGCGCAGGGATGACCGGCTCGCGCCGCGCGCGGGCGCGCGGCCACACGATGGCGGCGGCGATCGCGGCGGCGAGAAGGACGGCGACGAGGACGCGAAGGGACATGGGGCGGACATCTTAGGGAAGAGCCCCGGGCGGGGCCATTGCGGAGTGCTGAGAGCGCGAAAACAATCCCGCGGGTCAGGCTGCGTCGGCCCAGGGGCAGTTCTCAGGAGGCACTTCGATTGCGGGCCGACTCCGCCCGACCCGCGGGATTGTCTTCGCGCTCTGGGAGAACGACTTGCCATTGCCATGCTTGAAGTCAATCGGTCAGCTTGAGGAGATCGGCGAAGCAGAAGCCGTCCCGCTCGACGACGTCGCCTGCGCGCACGGCGATCGGGGCGCGGAACATCGGTCCCGCGAAGCAGAACGTGTGGAACTCGCCGTTCTCGCCGCAGGGGTCGACGGTCGCGGGGAGTTCGCCGAGAAGGTCCGCGTCGAATGTCCTGCCTGCGAAGCGGCGGTCGAGCCGTCGCGGATCGACGCAGGTCAGCACCGCCTTGAGGCCACCCGCGATCATGTCCGCGGCCAGCGGCCGCGTCGGGCGGCCCCAGAGAGGGAACACGGGGGTCACGCCGCTTCCGGCGAGCTGCTCTTCGCGGTAGCGGCGGATGTCTTCGAGGAAAAGGTCCCCGAACGCCATGTGGGTGATCCCGGCGTCCCGCGCCTTCGCGACCAGGGCGCCCATCTGCTTCCCGTACTGCTCGTTCGAACACGGCCATGGCAGCGGGACGGGCCAGAGCGGCAGACCCGCTGCGGCCGCCTGCGCTTCCAGCAGCTCGCGCCGCACCGCGTGCATCGCCACCCGGTCGAAGGCCGCATTAATCGTCGTGACGAGGCCGACCACTTCGAATTCGCCGGCGCTCCTCAGGACGTGCAGGCTCCACGCGCTGTCCTTGCCGGAACTCCACGACAGCAGCAGACGGGGCTTGCTCACGCCGCGGATTCTGGCAGAGCGTGCGCGGTGGAGCAAGGCGGCCCGGCGGCGGTATGCTCAGGGACGAATGAGTTCGAAGCGATCCAAGGGAAAGTCCCGGCGCACCGCGCTTCCGAAAACTGTCCGGAACCCGCCCACCCGCGACGCGGCGGGGAAGGAGACGGGCGCGTCGAAGCGGGACCGCTACCGCCTCGGGAAGGAAATCGGCCGCGGCGGGCTGGGCCGGGTCGTCGAGGCCGCGGATGCGCCGATCGGCCGCACCGTGGCGCTCAAGCTGCTGCTCGAGGGCGCACCGCTGGACTTCGTGGAACGGTTCCACCGCGAGGGGCGCATCACCGGGCGCCTCGAGCACCCGAACATCGTCCCCGTGCACGAGGTCGGGGCGCTTCCGGCAACCGGGGAAGTCTTCATCGCCATGAAACGAATCACGGGCCGCGACATGGCGGACGTGATCGCAGACCTGAGGCGCGGCAAGCCGGGTGAGTGGACGCAGCGGAGGCTTGTCGAGGCGTTGCGTGACGCTTGCCGGGCGGTCGCGTATGCGCATTCGAAGGGCGTGATTCACCGCGACCTCAAGCCTTCGAACGTGATGCTCGGCGAGTTCGGAGAGGTTCTCGTCGTGGACTGGGGACTTGCGAAAGACCTGCATGAAAAGGAGACGGCCGCGGGCAGCGGGTGTGGAGAGTCGGCCGGCCCGCTCCTGACTCTCGACGGCGACGTGTTCGGGACGCCGGAGTACATGCCGCCCGAGCAGGCGGCCGGCCGGGTCGATGACATTGACGAGCGCAGCGACGTGTACTCGCTCGGCGCGATTCTCTACGAGATCCTCGCCTGGCGACCGCCGCGCGTCGGGGAATCGACTTCCGAGATCCTGTCCCGGGCGGCGTCGGAGCCGGTGCGCGCCCCCTCGACCTTCGTCGGATTGCCGGGATTGCCGCGCTCCACGGGGCGGCGGCCGGGAGCGCAGCCGCCTCCCGTGCCGGCGGACCTGGAGGCCGTCTGCATGAGGGCGCTGGCCCTGGACCCGGCAGCGCGGTACGCGAGCGCCACCGAGCTCGGCCGCGACATCGACCGCTGGCTCGAAGGCGCCGCCGAAAAGGCGCGCCGCAGGAACGCAGCGCTTCAGTTCGCAGAGCGCGGCCTGCAGCAAACGGAGCGCCTCCAGCGGCTGGACGCCGACCTTGCGCGAGCGGAAGGACGCGCCGAGGCGCTCTTCGAGACGGTCAAACCGTTCGAGGCCGTCGAACGCAAGCTTCCGCTCTGGGAAGCGCAGGAAAAAGTGAAGGCGCTTCAGCAGGAACGGCTGGACGCGTTTTCGGCGGCGCTTGGCCAGTTCCAGCATGCGCTGGCCGAAGACCCGGACTGCGCCGCGGCTTCGAACGCGCTGGCCGGGCTTCACATGGAGCGGCTGGAGGCGGCGCAGCGGCGGCGGGACGCGACGGAAGCGCGGCTTCAGCGGGACTCGGTTCTGCGGCACGACCGGGACGGGGTGTACCGGGCGAAGCTGGAGGCGCCGGGGAGGCTTTCGGTACGGGTGAGGGCGCTGAAGTGCCGGTGTCTCGAGCCGGTGCGTGGCGGGGAGTGGAACGTGGAGTTTTCCGACGAGACGCCGGTGCCCTGGCGGGAGGGCGGTCCCGTCGAGGGCGAGGCGCGGGACGACGACGTGACGGTGCCCCGGATTTCGCAGCGTGGAGGGTCATTCGGGCATGGACCGGCGTGCGAATTCGTGGACGTGGAAGGGGCCCAGGTCGGCATCGCGCCTTACCGTGAAGTGCAGAAGCGTCTTGTCACGGACGGCGCGGAGCGGCTCGAAGGGTGTCCTGTCCGCGGCCTCGAACTTCATCCCGGTTCCTGGCGGTGCGTGGTGCGCGCGCCCGGCTTCGCGGATGCGACGGTCCCGGTTCTGATCGAGCGGGGTCGCGAGACCGGGTGTGTCGTGACGCTCTACCGGGCGGACGAGATTCCCGGCGGATTCCAGTACGTTCCCGGCGGGGACTTCCTTTACTCCGGCGGCGCCAAGGAACGCCCGGCGCGGACCCGGGACTTCTTCGTCGCTGCGCTTCCCGTCACGGTGCGCGAATACCTCGATTTCCTGAACGACCTGTGCGCGAAGGGCAAGGGAGAGGAGGCCGCGAGGCGGCAACCGAGGGAGGAGGAAACGCGCCACCTGAAGAGGTCGGGGGACGGCTACGCGGCGGGGGTTTCGGGGGAGAGTCTGCTCTGCGACGCGGAGTTTCCGGTCGCGGGCGTCTCCTGGTTCGACGCGGTCGCGTATGCGACCTGGAAGTCGAAGAGGGACGGGCGGCTTTACCGGCTGCTGCATGAAGAAGAATTCGAGAAGGCCGCCCGTGGGACCGACGGGAGGACGTACCCCTGGGGCCACGAGTACGACGGGACATTCGCCAACACCAATGTTTCCCACGCCGAAGGCGGCCGCCTGGCCCGCTGCGGCGCCTTCGAATCCGACGTCTCGCCGTACGGGGTGCGTGATCTCAGTGGCAACATGTCGGCCTGGTGCTGGAACGCCCCCGAAAAGCCCTACCGTCACTACCGGTGCATCCGTGGCGGTGCGTGGTATCACTCGCCGACGTGGGCGAAATGCGAGGAGCGACAGGGGACCGTCCCGACGACCTGTTACCGCAATTACGGATTCCGGCTGTGCCTCCCGACCGGGGTCTGACCGCGGCTTGAGAATTGCTTTTCCTCCTTGATCCAGCATCTCTTGCCCGGGGATCTCGTGCCGACGGTGTATCCGTTCGTGCGGGTGTGTATCCTGTTCGGCCCTTGTTCAGGGTTCTGAAACTCTTCCGAACCAATCGCCCGCCAAAGACGTCTTATTCACAGCCCCCGGGCACTCCGGGGGCGGTGTACACAGGAGACCTCGCCATGCGCCAGCGCCGCTTCGCTCTCTGCGCCGTTCTGCTTGCCGCCATCTGCTTCGTCAACGCCGACCCGCCGCCGTCCGATGCGCGGTCCGCGGGCGAAACCGCGCTCAAGGATCGCGATTACGCGAAAGCGGAACAGCTGCTGACGCAGGCGCTCGGCGAAGCGAAGTCCGGTCAGGACGAGATCCTGCTGCTCATCGCGACGGCGCAGCAGAACGCGAAGAAGAACGACGAAGCGATCGCTTCGCTCGACCGCCTCGTGAAGGACTACCCGGCTAGCGGGTTCCGGATGAAGGCGCTGTACAAGAAGGGAGACGTGCTGGCGGCCAGGAAAGAATTCGCGCTGGCGGGACAGATTTACGACGCGCAAGTCGCGGCCGTAACGGCGCCGGAGCGGCGCAGGAAGATCGCGATGATCTACGTCGAGGCCGGGCGCGAGTTCCTGAATCCCAGGGAAGCGAAGGACCCGACGTTCGTCGCGAATTTCCAGGCGGCGCGGAATCTCCTGGCGAAGGCGCTGGAGCTGGAAGCGCTCGGCGCAGACGAAGAGGGAGTGCGGATCGACGTCATCACGTGCCAGCTGAAAGGGAACATGGACCGGGCGCAGCTTCTCAAGGCGTGCAAGGAGTTCTTCGAGAAGTTCCCGAAGGCCGCAAAGCTCGACGAGGCGCTCTTCGCGCAGGCCACGGCCCTCCGCGACACCGGCCGGCCGTTCGACGCGAAGGCGGCGTGGTTGAGGATCCCGACGGAGTTCGCGGCGTCGGCGCGGGCATCGGAAGCTCTCTGGCTGGCGGCGCTGCTGCATGTGAACGAGGCCGGGCAGACGGGATCGATCGAGGAACTGCGCCGGGCGCTGCCGCTTCTGCGGCGCTGCGCAAAGGACTACGCGAAGAGCGATTGGGGCCCGAAGGCGGGGTACCTGGCCGGGATCGCCCTGGCGCAATATGAAGAACTTCGCGACGACGCGCGCAAGGAGTTGACGGCATTCGCAGACGCCAACGCAAAGGACGAACGCGCTCCCGAGGCGCTGCTGCGCGTGGCGTGGCTCTGGCGCGCGGACATGGACGACGCGAAGGCGATCGCGACGTTCGAGGACTTCCTGAAGCGCTTCCCCGATTCTCCGCGCTGGCCCGAGGTGCGGCAGGCGATTGCGGACGTGAGGTTCGAGGCGGCGGGCAGGGCGTTCGTGCGCAAGGACTGGGCGGCGGCGCGCGCGGCGGCGGAAGAATTCGCGGCGCTTCACCCGACGGACGGCCGCGCGGCGGCGATGGCGTTCCGCGTGGGGCAGACGTTTGCGGAAGAAAAGAAATGGAAGGAAGCGGTCGAGACGTGGATGCGGGTCGCGACGAAGTTCCAGGGATACAACGAAGGGCACCAGGCGCGGTTTGAGGCCGCGAAGGCGTACGCGGGCGAGCTCGACGACTTCGAGACGGCGATGAAGGAACTGCCGAAGGTCGGCGGAAACTTCCAGGGGCAGGCGCAGCAGTTCCTGCAGACGCTGCAGAACAAGTCGCTCGCGCTCTCGAGCGAGAAAGTCTTCACGGGCGCCGAGACGCCGGCGGTGAAGCTCACGGTCCGCAACGTCGAGACCGTGAAATTCCGCTTCTGGACACTCGATCTCAAGGACTACTTCGAGAAGCGCGCCGCGACGACCGGGCTCGATTCGCTCGAAGTTGCCGTGATCGCCCCGGACAAGGAATGGGAAGTGCCGGTGAAGGACTACAGGCGCTTCAAGGAGATGAAACTCGACGTCGAACTCCCGAAGAAGGACCCGGGCGCGTACGTCGTGTCCGCCTCGATCGGCACGCAGGAAGCGAAGACGATCGTGATCGTGTCGGACCTGGCGATGATCGCACGCGCGGGCAGGAGCGGCGCGACGGTGGTCGTGCAGAACCAGCGGACGGGCGAACGCGTCGAGAACGCCAACGTCCGGATGGCGGCGGACGGGAAGCACGTGAAGACGTGGAAGGACGACATGCGGCCGTCAAGCCTCTCGATTCTGGCCGAGTCGAACGGGCACCTTGCGTTCCGGGACATGGCAATGGGCGCGCTTCCGATCGCGCCGAAGCGCGAGCCGCGGGTGCTGATCCTGACGGACCGGTCGTTGTACGGCGACGGGGACGAGGTGAAGGTGCGGCTGGTCGTCCGCGACGCCGACGGCGGCGCGTACCTGCTGCCGAAGGACAAGAACTACATCCTGCGCGCGGTGAGCGGGCAGGGGATCGTGTTCCACGAAGCGACCGTCGCGCTCTCGAAGTTCGGGACGGCGGCGATGGCGTTCACGATGCCGAAAGGGCTGCACTCAAATGTGACGGTGTCGGTCGTTGAAAAGGCGCTGCCGCTGGAAAAGCTTCTCGGCGCGGTGGAAGTCTCGATCGCGGCCGCGGCGCGGCGCTTCCCGCATTTCGAATACATCTCGGACGATGCGCCGAAGTTCGTAGGAGACAACGTGGACATCACGGCGATCCTGCGGGACGAGTGGAACCGCCCGCTGGGCGGACGCTGGGTGCGGATTCTCGCGCCGGGGGATCTGGAGTGGCGCGACGCCATGACGGCCGCCGACGGGACGCTCGCGATTCAGATCCGCGACACGGACCGCTTTTTCCGCGACGGCCTCGCGGTCGTACAGCTGAGCACGGAAGGGGCCGCGGACGTCCTGCGTGTGCCGGTGCTTCCCCGCACGCCGGCGATCACGTTCGACGACGAGTCGCGCGTGACCGAGCCGGTCGTCGCCGGCGAGCCCAAGACGATCGCCTTCACGGCGAAGAGAGCCGACGACACGCCGTTCAGCGCGGCGTTCCGCTGGACCGTCGTCCGCACGAACGAAGCCGGACAGCGCTTCCCCGTCGCCCAGGGCGACGCCACGACCGACAAGGAGGGCAAGGCGAAGTTCGCGTGGAGCGCCAACGACGCGGGCGTGCACACGATCACGGTGACGACGAAGGACGCCGACGGGATGCCGACGAGGCTCCAGACGGCGGTGGCGGTGATGGACGACAAGGAAGAGCGCAAGCTGCGGCTTCTTTCCGGCGCGGACACGTTTGAGCCCGGGAAGCCGGTGGAACTGACGGTGCTGTCCCGCCTCGAAAAGGGACTGGCGTTCGTGACGATCGAAGGGGAGAAGGTCGAGCAGGTGCTGGCGGTGACGCTCGAGAAGGGAAAAAACGCCGTGACGCTGAACGCGCCGCCGTCCACGACGCGCGACTTCAGCGTGACGGTGATGATGATGCAGGGCGGGAAGTTCCACGCGGACGTGCGAGATTTTGCCCTGAAGGCGCCTGAAGTGAAGATCGAGCCCGAGAAGAAGGAAGTGAAGCCGGGCGAGGAGATCGTGGTGAAGGTGACGGCGAAGCCGGGCAGCGAGGTCTGGCTGCTGTCGTCGGCGGAAATCACGACGGGAATCGACACTGGCGCTTTCAACCCGATGCGTCCCGGGGCGTATTTCGCGGCGGACTCCTCCGTGGCGACGGCGTTCACGTGGCAGACGCAGCAGGTGGACCCGCAACTGCTTGACGCGCTCGCGAGGCTGGAACAGCTGGATCGCGGCCAGAGCCGGCGCGTCATGCTCGAGAACAACCTCGACAAGATGAAGCAGTCCGAGAAGGACCACAACGAGGATGCCGAGGAGGTGGCCGGCGGCGGTGGCGGCGGCGGGCGCTACGGCGGCCGCCTGGGCGGCAAGAGGAACCTCGTCGCCCGCGGCGGAGGGTCGTCGGGCGCAGGCCACTCTCCCTCTGCTCAACCCGTGCCGTACGTCTGGGTTTCTGCGGAAGCGGGAGCCGACGGGATCGCGACGTTCCGGTTCAAGGCTCCCGGCAGGCGCGAAGACATCGAGCTCCAGGCGTGGTCGATCGATGGCGGGAACGCGATCGCAACCGCCGAGGCCACGGTGAAAGTGCGCGCCTCCGTCTTCGCTGAAGTTCGATTCCCGGACAGCGCGGTCGAAGGCGAGAAGACGTCCGCCGTCGTCCTCCTCACCAACTGGTCCGCGGCCGAAGCCGAAGCGTCGATCGTCCTGAATGGCACCGAGACGAAGGTCAAGGTTGCCGCGCGCTCCACCGCCGAAAAGGACCTCGACTGGACGGCGGCGCCTGTCGCTTCCGTCAGCGTGGACGGCGCGAAACGGGATGTGACGGTGGCCATGCGTGCCAAGGGCCCCTCGGTCGTGGCCGAAAAAGGAGGCGCCTTCACGGCGAAGACGGAGCTCAAGCTCGACGGCCAGGGGAAAACGCGGATCTTCGTCGCGACGTCTCCGGCGGCCCTCCTCGAGGCGCTCGCGGAAGGCAGAGACGACCTGACCCGCGCTTCCGACGTCGCCACCCGGCTCATCGCAAGGCTGGCGCGGCACCGCTTCGAGAAGACGGACGTGACGAAACTGGCGGTGATGGAGTTCGCAGCTCTTCGCGCGCAGGGGCTCGGCGACGCCGCCGTGAACGACGCGGCGTGGCCGGTCCTGCTCTACCTCGCCGCGGCCGAGGCCAAGGCGGCGGAATTCGACATCGAGCCCGACCCGGCGCTGCTCAAGCAGCGCTTCGCGCAGGCGACGTCCGATGACACGAAGGCCCTCATCCTGTTCGCGCTCTCCCGCGGCAAGCACGCGGAGTACGGGTTCCTCTTCCGGCTGTGGCGCGGCGTGGACACTCTCTCTCCCCGCGCGCTCGCCTGCGTCGCGCTCGCGATGAAGGCGGCAGAGAAGACGGACGAAGCAAAGTCGGCGCTGGAGAAGCTGGCGAAGGCAGCGAAGGAAGACCACTGGGAAGCGACGTCAGTGGCGCAGGCGGATTCGGCGAACACGACGTACGCCACGACCGCCCTTGCGGCCCTCGCGATGGCGGAGATCGATCCGGCGCACGCACTTCTGCCGAAGTCCCGCGCCTGGCTTCTGGCGCGCCGGCCGAAGACGGCCTTCGAGCGGGCGGCTCTCGCGCTCGCGATGCAGACGACTCCCGACAAGGGTGGCGTAACGGAAGTCAAGGTGGACGGGCAGTCCGTGAAGGGATTTGGAGAATTGACGGCGACGGACGGAGTCGTCGATCCGACCGGAACCGGGACTTTCTATGCGATGGCCTCAAGGGAGACCGGCGTCGTGCCCGAACCTGCGGTCAAGGTCGCCGTCAAGCGGACCGCCGAATGGCCGCACTCGATCGTGGAGGGGAAGGTAGCGACGCCCGTGGCCGCGACGGTCAAGGAGCCCGTCGAAAACCCGTCGATGTCGAAAGTCGCCGCCGGGAGCTGGTTCCGCGTGAAGTACGAGCTCACCGTGACCGGCCCGACGACCCAATACTCCATCGTGGAGCTGCCGCGCAACACCGGCCTCCAGTTCGGCAGGGCCGACCTGCGCGTCCTGCTGGCGCCGCAGGCCGAGGCGGAACGGAAGGTCGAAGTGACGTTCCTGGCCTACTCCGATGCGCCCGCCGCCTATCCCGAGATCGAGGTGCTTGCGCCCGGAGCGGCCTTCCGCGACGGTTGGAGCTGGACACACGGCGAGAGAACTACAGCCGGCGCGATCCTGTTCGAGAAGAAGAAGTGGAAGGAATGCCGCGACATGCTCCTTCCGCTTTTTGAAAAGGGCACGCTCCTGGACGCCGTCGCCGCCAGCGCGGCCCGCATGCTGGGTTACAGCGCGGTGGAGCTGGGCGAGAACGAGACCGTCGTGAAGTACTTCGAGGTCCTGAAGGAAAAGGCCCCCGGCGAAGTCGTGCCGTTCGACAAGATCCGCGCGATCGCGAAGGCGTACGCCGCCGTGAACGAGCACGAACGCTCGATGCAGGTCTCGAGCGGCGCGTGCGACGCGTACTTCCTGCAGGAGGCGAATCTCGCGGGCGCGCTCGAGGACCTCGGACGGATGAAAGACTCGGTCGCGTGGATGAAGACCCTCCTCTCCGATTACCCCGACAGCTCGCTCAACCGCGAAATGCTCTTCGGCTTCGGCCAGCGGCTGTATTCGAAGGCGAAGTCGCACAAGACGACCGCCGAGAAGAACGACAAGGCGCTGACGCGCGAAGAGCTGCTGGTCGAATCGGCGGCCGCCTTCGAGCACGTCCTCGCCTGGTTCCCCGCGCACGAGGAGAACGACCGGGCGATGCTCTCGCTCTGCAGCGCGTACCTCGAGGCCGGCAAGTTCGACCTCGCCGACGGTGCCGCACGGCTGGCCGCCGCGCGCTTCATCAAGTCGCGCTTCATCGACACGTTCGACTACACGCAGGCGTTCGCGCTGTTCGCGCAGAAGAAGTTCCCCGAGGCCCTCACGCTCTGCGACAAGCTGGAGACGTTCGACTACGGAGCGAAAGCGAACCCGGGCCCCGGAGTGATCCGGACCCAGGCGGTGCTGATGAAGGCGCAGATCTTCCACGCGAAGGGCGAGATGGACAAGGCGGTGGAGAACTACAAGAAGGTGAAGGCGAAGTCCGCCGACGCGGCGCGGTCGATCGCATTCCTTGAGCGTGAAGCGATCTCCGTGAAGGACGTGACCCTGGCCCCGCTGGCAAAGGCCGCCGAGCTCGAGCTCGAATACGCGGGAGTGGCGGAAGCGCACGTCCGGGCCTACAAGGTGGACCTCACGATGCTCGCCCTTCGCCGCAAGAACCTGGTGGACGCATCGACGGTCGAAGTCGCCGGAATCAAGCCCGTCTTCGAAAAGACCTTCAAGCTCGACCACCCCAACGCCCGCCGCCGTGAGAAGCAGACCTTCACGCTCGACCTCAAGGACCCCGGCGCCTACCTCGTCGGCGTCAAGGCCGGCGACTTCTTCGCTTCCGGCATCATCCTCCGCTCAAACCTTTCCATGGCCGTGCAGGAGGAATCCGACGGCAACGTCCGCGTGAACATCTCCGACGTGGCCAGCGGCGGCTTCGCGGAAAGCGTCAAGGTCACGATCTTCGGAACCGATGACCAGAGGATCGCCAGCGACAAGACGGACCTGCGCGGAATCTGGGAGACCGCCGGCGTGCGCGGCCTCGCGATCGTCGTCGCCGAGAAGGACGGCCATGTCGCCATGCATCGCGGCGCGAGCGTGATCGGGCAGATCGAGGATGCGCGGCGCAAGGCCGACATGCCGGCCGCTGCAAAGAAACTGTCCGAGCAGCAGAAGGAACTGCTTGACCAGGAGCTGAAGTCGGCCAACGACGAGATGGAAGACAACTACAACAAGAACCTGCGGAACAGGCAGCAGGGCGTCGAAGTCGAGAGGATGAAGAAATAGGACTGGAAAACGGCAACAACGAAAAGAAAAACGAAAAAGCAAAAAGGAAAAACGAAAAGGGAACGGCCGCCGCGAGGTGGTCGTGAACTTTTCGTTTTTTGTTTTTCGTTTTTCCCTTTTTGTTTCGTTGTGGCCGTTTTTCCCCTCCCGTAGCCTCTCGCCCCGGTGAAACGCCTCTTCCACGGCCTCCGCCCGAACGTCCTCTGGCTCGGCTTCGCCTCTTTCTTCACCGACTTCGCCTCGGAAATGGTCTTTCCGCTCATGCCGCACTTTCTCACCACGGTCCTGGGCGCCTCGAAGGCGACGCTCGGCCTGATCGAAGGGGCCGCCGACTCCCTCGCCGCACTTCTGAGGATCTTCTCCGGATGGGCGTCCGATCGCGCGGGGAAGCGGAAGCCCTTCATTTTCTGGGGCTACTTTCTGTCTTCTGCCATGCGGCCCCTCTACGCGATTGTCACCGCGCCCTGGCATGTCTTCGTGATCCGGATGGCGGACCGGCTGGGCAAGGGAACGAGGCTTGCCGCGCGCGATGCGTTGATCGCCGATTCGTGCGACTCAGAGGCGCGGGGCAGGGCCTACGGGCTCCAGAACGCGATGGACCAATTCGGGGCTGCGGTCGGCCCGCTGGTCGCGGGCGCGATGCTGGCGTCGGGGATGAGTTTTCGAAGCGTGTTCCTCTGGACGGCGGTGCCCGCCGCGTTCGTGATGATGTTCATTGGGTTCCTGGTGCGCGAAGTTCCCTCCCGGGCGGAGGCCAAGCCATTGAGTCTTTCGTTGCGACCATTCAGCGGGAACTTCCGGTGGTTCCTGGCGACGGTCGCGGTGTTCACGCTCGCCAACTCCTCGGATGCCTTTCTCGTCCAGCGGATGCCCGAAGTAGGAATTCCGCTGGGTTGGGCGACAGTGGCATGGTCGGGCTTCAGCGTGCTGAAAGGCATGGTGGCCCTCGCCGGGGGCGCGATCGCGGACCGATTCGATCGGCGCCGGGTCGTTCTGGCCGGCTGGCTGATCTACGCCGCGGTCTACTGCGGCTTTGCTTTTGCCTCGAAACCCGCGCCCTTCCTCCTCTGTCTGGCGGCCTATACGCTCTTCAATGCGCTCGCCACTTCAGTGCAGCGGGCGGTGGTCGCGGACCTCGTCCCTCCCGAGCTCAAGGGAACCGCCTTCGGCCTCTTCTACTTCGCCGTCGGAATCACAGCGCTGCCGGCATCCTTCCTGTTTGGCGCCCTCTCCGAGAGTTTCAGCCCGAAAACCGCGTTTCTCACGGAAGCGGCCATCGCGCTCGTCGCGTGCGCGATGCTTCTGGCGGTGCGGAAACCGGTGCGCGCCGTTAATCCAGCTCGGCCTTGACGACCTCTAACGTGCCGCCGGGCTTTCCGCGCAGGAACCACATGCCGCCCTTGCCCGCGACGGGGCGGGAATCCGCCTTGCCGTCGCCGACCGTCAGGATTTCGCGGTAAAACGACCGTGCCGTGCCGGAGCGGAAGAGCTGCTGCATGTGAATCACGCCTCCGAGATTCTGCAGAAGCCAGCGGCCGTCCGCGGAGAACGCGATCTCGCGGAAGTCACCGGTGGCCCCGAATTCGTTCCGGATGCCTGTACTGAGGGCGAGGACGTGAAGGACGGACTCAGAATCCTTCTCCGACCCTTCGACGAAGGCGACCTGGTCGTCGACGGGGGAGACGCACACCGAACGGAAGCGGCCGTCCTCCAAAGATTGAAGGGGCTCGAAATCGGGAGACTCCTCGGACGAGTCGAGCCGCTCGATTGTGTCTACCGGCGCCCGGGCGTCCTTGGTGACCGGAGCGGTCAGCGCCATCATCCACTTGCCGTCGCCCGCGAAGTCGATTCCCTCGATGACGCGGCCCTCCCTGGGAGCTATTTCGCGCCGGCGTTCTCCTTCCGTGTCGCGCAGCACCAGGTTTCCCTTCGACACAAAAGCCACGATCTTCCCGTCACGCGAAAAAGCGGGCCGGACGGGCTCTGCAAGCCCCAGGTCGAGTTCTTCTCCGTCCGGGGTGCTTCGCAGGAAGAGCTTCCCGCCCGATATCCAGGCGATCACGCCTTCCTTCGGGGAAGGGCTCCAGGCTGAGATCGGCGCTTTCGCCGACACGAGCGTCCTGGGGTTCTTGCCATCTGCGTCGCAGGCCACGATTTCGCCCTTCAAATCCGCGTTGCGGCAGACCGCGAATCCTTTCCCGTACGCCGCCAGCTGCGGTCCATCCACGACAACGCCCGTCGGCGTGTTGACCGGCGTGCGCCGGGCGCGCTTCGCTTCCGCGGCGGTTACCAGGAGCAGGGCGACCAGCGGGGTCAGGGCGAACAGGGCAACGGTTCGGCGCATCGTGCCTCCGGGATGGAAGGGTCTTCCTTGGACGCTGCGGAAGGGACGAAGTTCCTATTTGGGCGTGACGCGCACGACTTTGAAGTCCTTGCTCCCCGCCGTGTGCGTGACGAACCACAAGTCGCCCGCGGCTGCGGACGCCGCGACCACGTCGGCGTCGGGAAGTTCGGCAACGCGATCTCGAGAGACGCCGCGCTTTGTGCCGCCGCGGACCGTCCCGATGAGCCAGGCCTCGACCCGCCCGGACCGGGTGTCGGCCGTCAAAAGCAGGTCGCCCGCAGGCGTGAACACGACGCTCCTCGTCCCGCCGCTTTCGTCGAGGACATCGAGTTCACCCTTGTCGAGGTCGAGGAGGCGCAGCTTCCAGCCGTCCTTGATCTCGACGAAGGCCACGCGGCGTCCGGAAAGGTCGGCCGCGAGATGGGCGATGGTGCCGCCTTCGGAGTGGAAGAGCTTTTTCCATTCCGGCTTTTCGGCCCTGGGGTCGCACCACTCGACGGAGTCCGGGGACGATTTCAGCACGCCATTGACGACGCTCGACTTGCCGGTGACGGCGACCAGGGAAGCGCCGTCGCCGGACCACAGCGGCCCTTCGAGCACGGGCGACGCCGGGATTTCAACGCGCCAGCCTTTCGGCATTGCGTCGCGGGCGACGACCTGGTCGCCCGACCGGAACGCGATGCGTTTGCCGTCGGGCGAGTAGGCGACGTCCCCCGCGAGGAGATGCTCCGGTCTGGCGAAGCCGCCCACGACGGCGGGAAGCCACAGCGACAGCACGTTGACGCCCTCCAGCACCACCGCCGAGCTGCCGTCGGGCGCCGCCCACCAGCGGCCGACCCGCGCTTCCAGGTTCAGGAGCTCATCGATTTCCTTCCCGTCCCGGTTGCGGTGCACGATCCGGTCGCCGTCCTTGCCGCGCTCGAGAGCCACGAACCCTTTCGTGGTCGCGACGATCCTCCCGTCGGGAGCGGCGACGTCGAGACTCTTCATTTCAAAGGTCCGCGCTTCGCGTTCGGCGACGGCGGAAGAGGCCAGGAGAACGGTTCCGGCGATCAGCATTTTCTTCACGTCGTTTTCCCCGATTTGCGGTTCTTCCGTTCCGCCCGTTCCGCTGCGAGCCAGCCTAGCAGACCGCAGAGAGAGAAGCCGAGGGCGTTGAGCAGTCCGTGAACGGAGGCCATTTTCGGAAGGGAGTATTTCGGCGGGATCACGCCGCGAGCAACGCCGGCTGCGTAGTGCCCGGCGTAGTGCATCGACCAGACGGCCGCCAGAAGCGCGAGGCCCAGCAGGATCCTGGCCGGCCATCCGTCGAGGCGCGGGACGACGGCGAAGAGGGCGAAGAGGCAGAACCCACCGAGCGAGAAGGCCAGGATGAGGGCGGCGACGACTTCGAACTTCGTGTGCGAAGCGATGCCGGCTGCGAGGAGAGGGACGCCGAGGACCACGCCCGCGGCCAGGACCAGATAGAGGGGGAGGATCTTCGAGTTCCACGCCCGCAGCCGGCGTCCCGCGAGGCCGACGATCACGGTCGCGGCGAGCCCGGCGAAATGGAAATGCACGGCCGTGAGCAGGACGAAAGGCTCGCGGAATCCCATGGGCTCCACCCCGGCCCGCGAGGCTGCCAGCCAAGCCGCCCCGACCGGCAGCATGGCAAGTCCGGCGTCAATGGCGAGTTCTTCAGGCTGCCTGAATCGGTGCTCGAGGAATCGTCCGAGGCCGGTCGCCGCCGCGCACACGCTCATCGCAGCCCAGGGCACGACCAGCGCCGCGGCGATAGCGCCCGGCGCGACGAAGAAGGACCCGAACGCCGCCGCGGCGGCCGGGGGCTGAAGCCACGCCGCCGCACGCCATGCGGCGCTGCCCGCGGAACCCGCCGGGGCGCTGAGCAGCAGCGCCAGGGGCGTCGTCACGAGCAGCCCCAGCATGAAAATTCCCGTGATGTTGAGCTGCACGCCCCATTCGAGACCCAGCGTCGTCCACCGGGCGTGCACCGCCGCGCTCAGGAGGCACCACACCGCGAACCCCGCGGCCGCGCTCCAGCCCAGCAACTTCCCCGGACTCGTCGTCATCGGCGCGAGAGAATGGCAGGCCCTTCACGACCCCGCAACTTCAATCAGGCTCGCGCCGCTTCAGCCCGGTGCCACGCCGCCCGCGCCGCCGTCGCCGGTCCGGCGAGCGGCGCGCGCTGTTCGTAGAACGCCGCCGCCACCGCGTGCAGCTGCTGCGGCGCGCCCGGCGCGAGCGAAGATTCCGCGGCCTCGCGCAGGAGGTCGTGGCGGAAGAGCAGCTCGCCGTCGGCCCGCATGAGCGAACCTTCGCGTTCGAGGATCCAGCCGCCGTGCCGGGCCTTCTGCAGCCCCTCTTCCGCGTCGTGTCCCAGCACCCGTTCCAGCGCAAATCTCCAGAACGAGCGCCCGAGGATCGAAGCGGCGGCCAGCGTCTCGCGAGCCTCGAGGGGGAGAGCTTCGAACCGCGCATCGATGGCGTCGTGCAGCGGGTCGGGGGCCGCGAAGGCGTCGACCGCCGCATCGTTGCCCGCTTCGGCGCAGAGCGCTCCGAGTTGCTCGATGAGGAGCGGATTCCCGGCGGCCATGATGCCGGGCGCCAGCTGGACGCGCGCGGCAAGTTTCCGGCTCGCATCGGGTGACATTTCCCGGAGCGGGACGGGCAGAAAGCCGCGCTTCGATTTGACGAGAGACTCGCCCGTCGCCAGCACCGTTGCCGCCGCGGGAGGGAGCGACTCGAGAATCGCCACTTCCTCGGCCGTCGCGCGTCCGAGATTCTCGAGGCAGAGCAGCGGGCGCGGCTTCATTCCCTCGAGGAGCCGCCCCCAGGCGGCGCGCATCGCGTCGGGAGCGGGCGCCGGCGAAGCGCCCTCTTCGTTCAGGCGAAGCCCCAGCGACAAGGCGAGCGTGTCGGCGTCCTCCGCGCTTCCGCCGAGCCGTTTTACAGCCGCGACAACCCGTTCGCCGTCCCAGCGGTCGAATCCCGAAGCGGCGGCCTCGGCGCAGAGCATCTGCCCGAACGCGCCGCCGGGCGACGCCGGGCGCTCGCCGCATCGGCCGACGGCGACCCACGAGCCCGTGGCCCGGCGGGTTTCGCGGCACACGCGCAGGAGGCGGGCGCGTCCCGAGCCGGGGGGGCCGATGAGGAGCAGCGATGTCTGGGTTGCGTGAAGCGTGGTGATCGCGCTCTGGCGTTCGATGAAGGGGCCGAGCTCCTCGCCCGAGCCGAACTCGCCGGGGGAACCGAGTTCTTCTCCGGCCTCGTAAGGAGGCACGGCTTCGGCGCCGACCTGCAGGACGGGCAGTTCCGTGAAGCGGAATCTCCGCGGGACGAGGCGTTCGACTGCCTTGGACACCCAAACGGCACCGTCGGGCGCCGCCCGGGCCATGGCGAACGCGCCGGGCGACGGGTCGGGCAGGCCGAGGTGCACCGCGGCGCGCGCGGCCAGCCCGGCGTCCCGGGCGAACTTCACGGCGTCGCGCGCCGCACGGATCGCGAACTCCTCGCGGCCGCGACTGTCCTCCCAGGTGATCACCACGGCGGACGGCCCTGTGCGGACCTCGCCGCCCAGTGAGGCGAGCCTTTCGCGGAGTGCGCCGCCGGCAGGGTGGTCCGCCTCGGCGACGAGGGCCAGGACGAGCGGGATCGGGGCGGACATGGCAGGATCTTAACCGGAACTTTGATTGACGCAGTGCGTCAATGCCGTCACTTCAGCCCCTTCAGGTACGCCAGCCACTCCGCCTGCATGTCAGCCGGCTTCTTCCCGAAACAAGTCTCCCATGCCGTCGCGTCGCCCGCGCCCTTCGACACGATTTTCAGGTACTCCACGAACTTCTCCCGCTTCTTGCCGCCCTCCGAGTGCATGAAGAAATGCGTCAGCGCCGCCGCCTGCTCGTAGGCGCTCCCGAGCCCGTTCTGGTCCGCCGCCGCCAGCTCCTCCAGCGTCTTGAATTTTCCCTTCTGCATGTCGTCCTTCGCGGTGACGAGGCGCGCATGTGAAGCGCGCCCCGTGAGGATCTTGCCGTCGCGGACCTCGATCGTTTCGAAGTAGCACGCGATCCCTTCCCACGCCCAGAAGCCCGGCTTGAAGTGCATGGCCGCGTTCGGCCAGAGCTCGCTCAGGAGGTGGTGCGTCGCTTCGTGGCGCACGATGTCGTCGAGCGTCGAGATGGCTCTCTCGGCGGGCGGGCAGAAGTGCGACGTCTTGTCCTGGGGCGAGTAGAAGCCACCCATGGACTTGAGGAAGGCCTTTCCGGCGTGCACGGAGTCGATGTGGGCGTCGAGGTCGGCGCGAGCGGCGTAGAAGTGGATTTCGTACGGCGCGGCGGGCGGAGGCATGGGGTCGGTCGCGCCTTCCAGCTCACGGCGGAGCGCGACGAGCAGCTCCTCCGCGCGTGCCGCCATCGCGAGTCCTTCCTTTTCCGAAGCGTTCGTGCGGACGAGAAAGTGCGCCGAGCGGACTTCCCAAGCCTCGGCCCATTTCGAGTGGCGCGCCGCCGCATCCTTCGCCGGCAGCCATTCCGCGCCAACCGGCAACAATCCCTTTCTCCGCTGGGCGGCCTCCTCTTTCGTCACCCACCCGGCCACATCCACCTTCTCCATCCCCATCGCCTTGCGCGCGTCCGCGCAGTCGGGATCCTCCGCGATGGCGAGCTCGCGCAGGCGCTTCGCTTCGTCCGCATTCCCCGCCTTCTCGGCCGCAGTCGCCGAGGTCGCGAGTTTCTTCGCCCCCGCCATGCGGACCCCCGCTCGTTTCTTCGACCAGGCGACAAACCTGGCGTGCAGCGGATCGGGCCACTCGACGATCCGGACCGGCCCGAGCTTCTCCAGCAGCGCCTTCGCCGCCGCGTGTTCCGGCGCCAGCCGCAGCACGGTGCGCGCTTCCTGAGCAGCTTCCTCGCGCAGCCCGAGTTTTTCCGCCTCGGTCGCGAGTTTCGCGTGGTCTTCCGCGAGGACAGCCTCGGGAGTCGCTGCCGCGAGCCGGCAGGCGAGCAGCAGAACTAAGGCGACGATTCGCGACATGCCAGCTCCGCAGCAATCCCCCCGCTCCCTACTATAACTCCCAACTCGAAACTCCAGACCCCACCCGGAACCCGGATCCCGGAACACAACCTCCGGAACTCAAAACTCCCAACCCCGCCGTCACCATTGAAGTAATCTCTCTCCCATGAACGACCGCGAAGCCCGCCTGCTCCCGGGTGTCCTCGCCCTCCAGCTCAACTATATCTCCAAGGAGCAGCTGGTCGCGGCCCTCGCGACCTGGGCCGAAAAACCCCAGCGCGACCTCGGCGACGTGCTGATCGAGAAGCGCTTCATCACGGAAGTACAGCGCGAAGCCCTTGCGGGGCTCGTCTCGGCGCACATGGCGCGCACGACGGGGCGCGGGCTCCCGGCTGGTTACCAGCCGTCGGCCAACGAGTCGATGGACACGATCGTCATGCCGAAGGCCGGCGGCTCCAACCCGCACCTCTCACCAGAACCGCTCGGCCCCGGCGAACGCTTCCAGCTCGGCCCTGAAATCGGCCGCGGCGGGATCGCGCGCGTCATCGAGGCGACGGACGCGGAAATTGGCCGGACGGTTGCACTGAAACTCATGCTGGAGAACGCGCCGGGAGATGCGCTGGAGCGCTTCCGCTGGGAAGCGCGCATCACGGGAAAGCTGGAGCACCCGAACATCGTCCCGGTGCACGAGGTGGGCGCGTTGCCGGGGTCGAAGGAGATTTACTTCTGCATGAAGCGCATTTACGGGCGCGACATGCATCATGTGATTCGCGAACGGGCGAAGGACGACGAGGAGGGACGCGCGACGGTCGGGCGGTGGACGTTGCGGCGGCTGGTGGAAGCGTTCCGGGATGTGTGCCGTGCGGTGGCGTTTGCGCATTCGAAGGGGGTGATTCACCGGGATCTGAAGCCAGCGAATGTGATGCTCGGGGAATTCGGAGAGGTGCTGGTTTGTGATTGGGGGTTGGCGAAAGACAGGGGCGAACGGCCGGGGATGGGGGAGGAACGGGCCGGGGGATCGGGAGGGATGGGGATAGGGATGGGGATGGGGCAGAAGTCGGCCGCGAAAATGACGGCGGCGGATGCTTCGCGGCCGGTGACGGAGACGGGAGAGATCCTCGGGACGCCCGCTTACATGTCGCCGGAGCAGGCGCGGGGAGACCGGGAGTCGCTGGATGAGAGGAGCGACGTGTATTCGCTCGGTGCGATCCTCTACGAGATTCTTGTGGGGCGGCCGCCTTATGAGGGGAAGACGGCGGAGGAGGTCGTGAAGAAAGTTGTCGCCAGCCCGCTCATGCCTCCGTCCGCCCGCGCCCACGTCCCGCCGGAACTCGAGGCGATCTGTCTCAAGGCGATGGCGCGCCGGCAGGAGGACCGGTTTGCAACGGCGGGCGAGCTCGCGGCGGACGTGGAGTCGTACCTCGAAGGTACGAAGGAGAAGGAGCGGCGCGAAGGACTCGCCGCCGGGCAGGTCGGCAAAGCGCGCGACGCGGTCGCGAGGTGGCGCGCGCTCACGAAAGAAGCGGCCGACGCGAACGCCGAGGTCATGCGGCTCCACGAGAGCATTCCCGAGTACGAGGGTCCTTCGGGCCGGAAACCGCTGTGGGACATGGAAGAGCGGGCGCGCACCCTCGACCGCGACTCGATCACGGCGTTCACGGAGGCCGATGCCGCGCTGGCGTCCGCGCTTTCCAACGTCCCCGGCCACCACGAGGCCCGCGAAGTCAAAGCCGAGATGTACTGGGAGCGCTTCCTGGAGGCCGAATCCGCTGGCGACGAACGAGACATGCAGCTCAACCGGCAGACGGCGGAGCAGTTCAATGACGGTGTTCTTGACGCGCGCCTCCGTGGCGACGGAGCGCTTTCGATCCGCACGCGCGTCTTCCCGTGCCGCTGCCTCTCGCACGGGCGGCTTGTCCGCAGCGACGAACTCGGCGTCCTCGGCCTCCACCCCTGGAGCGGCCGCTCGCTCGACCAGCCCGACGGCCTCGGCCTCCGCGAGCTCGAACCTCACGAGGCCCACCACCTGCGTCTGCACTCCGCTTCCTGCAAGCCCGCCCCGCTCAACGGCGCGCAAGTCTGGGCGTTCCGCTACGAGGAACTCGACCGCCTGCTCATACCCACGACCCCTCACGGTGGCGCCACACAGGTGCCGCGCGCTGTTCTCGACGCGCTCTTCGGCAGCTCGCCCTTCCGCCCCCGCGGCGGCGGCGTCTACCTCGGACGCACCCCGATCCCGAGGCAGCCGTGGCCGATGGGCTCCTGGCTCCTCATCGTCGTCGCCGAAGGCCGCGCTCCCCAGCGTGTCCCCATCGTCGTCGTCCGCCAGCACGACATCGAACTCGACCTCACCCTCTGGGCCCCCGAAGAGATCCCCGCCGGCTTCCTCCCCGTCGCTGCCGGGGAATTCAAGTACAGCGGCGACAAGGTCGGCCTCGCCCCCAACCCCCTCGAGCACCTGACGCTTCCCGACTTCTTGATCGCCCGCAACCCCGTCACCTGCCGCGAGTACGCCGACTACCTCAATGACGTCCGGCGCACGGCGCCTGAAGAAGCGGCCCGACGCGTCCCGCGCGCCGCCGACAAGAGCGGGTTCTACTGGCCCCTCGACGCCGCCAAGGGCTACGCCGTGCCGACCGCCGATTGGCTCAAGGCCGCGCCGGAAGCGGTTCGCGCCCAGGTCGCCAAGCTCACGAACACCACCATCGACTGGGAGGAAGACTGGCCCGTCACCGGCATTTCGTGGGAGGACGGCGTCGTGTATTCAAAGTGGTCCTCGCTTCGCGCCGGCCGCCTCTTTCATCTCCCCACGGAAAAGCAGTGGGAGAAATCCGTCCGCGGCCCCGACGGACGCGTCTACCCGTGGGGCTCAACCTGGGAAGCGACGTTCGCGAGCTCCCAGCAGTCGCATCGCACGGGCGGCCGCCCATACCCCGTGTCTACCTACCCGACCGACGAGTCCCCCTACGGCGTCCGCGGCCTCGGCGGCAATTCCAGCGACCGCTGCCTCAACGAGCCCAACGACATGCTTCCCGGCCGCCGCATCACGCGCGGCGGGAGCTGGGCGCGAAGCGGCATGCTGGCGCGCGCGATGTACCGGAGCGGCGGGGTCACGCGGGAGGTGAACGGCGCGATCGGGATACGGCTTTCTTCGGCTGTGGCGCCGACGCTTTCTTCCTGAGAGGGCGAAGCAGGAGAGGGCGGGGGGTGCATGGCCGGATGTGCGGTGGAAAAACGACAGGGGATGGGGCGAGCGCGGGCTGGGGCCGGGGTGGGCTGGGGCTTGGGCTTGGGCCAACGCTCGTGATCGGGCGGGGAGACAGGCAGGAATGGGACGAGCCCGTGATTCCACGCCCGTCTGCTGCGCCGCCCCCGCCCGAGCCCCACCCCGGCCCCAGCCCTTCGTCCCGATGCCCCTGCCGTGTTGCCCCCCGCAAGTCCGGCCATGCACCCGAGGGCGGGGGGCGCATCCGGCGGAAGTCTGGAGTCTGCAAGAATGCAGCAGCCGTTCACCAGGAGGATCAAGTGTCCGAGCTAGCGGTTCGGTTTCCTGAGGACATCCTGAAGACCGTGCACCGCACCGCGGACGAATTCGCGGCGGATGTCCGGCTCGCTTCCGCCGTCGAATGGTACCGGCGCGGCCTCGTGTCGCAGGGCCGCGGTGCGCGTGACCTTGATCTCACTAGTTTCGCGGCCGAGACCATTGTCCATTCCGAAGTCGTACGCGAGTCTTAGTGGAAGCACGCTGCTCATAGGAACGCTGAATTCGCCTCCGCGGCGGACGGTCGTCCTACGTTCGGGAAGAATGGAACCGCCTTGCCGCCGCGGGTTTCGGGCTGGACGCGTCTGACGAAGCTCCGCGTTGGGAAGCGGTGAAGCGCCGTCACGGCTGGGGTACAGCCGAGAACCCCGGCTTGCCGTCGACGAGAGACGCGCGGACAAGGAAGGTTCCGTAGCTGGGCACGGTGCAGGACACGGAGACATCCGTGCCGGCGACGAAGGGGTCAGCCGCTTTCACTTCAGCGAACATTCTGCGGATTTCGCCGTCGGAGAGAGGGCGATTCCCGACGGAAACCCATGAACCGTTGACCTGGAACGAAGGCCGGGCGTCGGCAACGATTCGCAGCTCGGAGGCGTGATTGCGCTTCATGAATGCGAGGAGCTTCTCGATGTCCTTGAGAGTGCCTGCCAGTTCTTCGAAAGTTCGCGAGCGGGCTCTTCCGAGCACTCCCTCCTTGACGGCGCAGTCGTGGCAGAGAAGGCGCTCGTGCTCCACTTTCTCGTACTCGATGTGGGCCACACGCACCGTTCCCTGATTCTGTCCGCAAGACTCGCAGCGCACGGGAGGTGTCGTCATGACCGTCATGATATCCCCGTCGCTTCCCAGAGAGCAAACCACTCACTTCAGCCAGGAGCCCGACCATCACGATTTGAGCTCGTTGGCGCTTTTTTCCGCCAGCGCGATGTTCTCCCCCTTCAGCTCCCGCGCCTCCGAAAGACCCAGTTCTCGCGCAATCTCCTCCCCCCGAACCTGCCGCATCACGCGCCAGCCGCATTGTTCCAGCATCGCGCGTACTTCGGCGTCCGACGCCGACCAGCGGAACGGCTCGCTGCGGAAGCGCAGCCAGAGGTCGACGAGGCGGCTGTGGGGCGTGAAGCCGGCGGGGCCATCCATGTGGGTCATCGCGAATTGGACCCGGGGCACGGGCAGTTCCGCCACGGCTCTCATGAGCGCGCGGACGCGCGACTCGTCGAGGTACATGAGCAGGCCTTCCGCGACGACGAACATGGGCTTGTCGAGTTCCAGGTTGCCCGCGAGCGCCTCCGCCAGGGAGGTGAGCGAGAGATCGGCCGGGACGAGGCGGACACGTCCCGTCAGGCCGTGCAATTGAAACGCTTGCTGCTTCACCGTCTGCGTCGCGGGGTGATCGACCTCGACGAGGCGGAGGGTGGGGTCGCGTTCGGCCTCGCGGAGCGTCAGCGTGTCCAGGCCTGCGCCGAGGACGAGGAGTTGGCGGAAGCCGAGGTCGAGCGCCTGCTTCCAGGCGCGCTCGATCCAGCGTTTGCGGAGCTGATAGTGGCGCGTGATGCCCGGGAGCGTGAACTTCTCGATCAGGGAGAAAAACGCCCGGTCCACCGGGCTGCGCACGGACTTGAGCCATCGGCGGCCGCCCGGTGACGCGGCGAGGAGGCGTTCGCACCAGGTGGCCGCTTCCTTTGGAACGAGCGCGGATTGGTCTGTGCGAATCGAAGAATAGATCGTCGCGGCGGCGATGAGCCTCGCGGTGGCGCTGGGCTCGCCGGATTTCATGCCGGGGCGCCCGGTTCCAGGATTTCACGGATGCCTCGCAGCCAGTCGCTGACGAGCCGGTCGTCGGGATCGAGGCGGCGCTTCGCGGCCAGGAATTCCGGGAGGCGCGGGTGGCAGCGGAGGAGCAGTTCGCGGGTCGTCCAGCGGTGGTAGGCGAGGAAGAAAGAGCCGCCGAGGTCGGCCGCGGCGTTGATCAGGCCGCGCGCGGTGCGGCGGCTACGGTCGATGCCCTCGGGGGTGTGGGGGGTGCGGAGGTTGAAGATCACGCAGGCCCAGTCGCCGCGGGCCCACGGCAGGAACGACGACGTGTCGCGGCGGATTGCGCGGATCGTGCCGTAGATGTCCTCGACGCCGGTCGCCCGAAGGACGGCGCGGGCGCGGCCCATGAACGGGACGACGCCCTCGGGAGGGACGTACAGCTCGGTGATCATCAGCGACTCCGGGCTCTCGCGGCCGAGCGCTTCCGCAAGGAACTCCGCGTACGTCGGGATGTACGTCGAGCGCTGCATCGTGTCGGACCAGTAGATGCGCCCGTGCGTGTCGAGGTAGTGCCGGGCGTAGAGGCGGAAGGCCTCGGGCTTGTTCGTGTGGGCGAGGCGCAGCAGGCCCAGCCAGTCCTCGCGGCGCAGGTCGGCGCCCGCTTCTGAGATCGGCGTTTCCGCGGGCACGGGTTTGTAGCAGGTGAAAACCCCCCGCCGCAGGAACGAGTCGTCGTTGGGGTCGATCGCGTACTGGAAGTCGCCGAAGAGGCATCCGTCGTCGACCTTGCGGCCCACGGCGGTCATCGCGTCGTCGATGTCCACGATGTCGACCAGGCGGCGCAGTTTCAGGCGGGGACCGAGTCGTAGCGTCGCGCGAACGAGGATACCGAAGAGCCCGTAGCCGCCAGCGACGAGCGAGAAGAGCTCCGGGTTTTCGCTTCGGCTCGCCCGCACGAGGTCGCCGGCCGGCGTCACGACCGTGACGTCCTCGATGTCGTCGACGATCGGCTGCATGTTCAGGCCGCGGCCGTGAGCGTTGGCGGAGATGGCTCCGGCCAACGTCAGGTCGTCGGCCCCAGTCTGCTTCTGGCGGATCCCCCAGCGCTTGACCTCCCCGGGCTGCGCTTCGTAAGTCGCGTCGATGATCCGCGGCCATAGCGCGCCAGCGCCGATCTCGAGAAGCCCGCGATCCGCATCGAACGCGCGGACCTCCTGCAGCCCGCGACAGTCGACGTGAATCGTGCCCGCCCCGAACTGCTGCCCGCCCATCGAGTGACGCCCGCCGCTCACCGAGATCCGGGCGCCCGTCCGGCGAGCCTCGGCCACGATCGCGCACACTTCGTCCTCCGAACCCGGCGTGCGCACGCTCGCCACTTCGGTGGGGTTCAGGCGGGAATGCACGTCGTTCAGGAGGATGCCCATGCGCTTCCAATGTACTTCCTCGAAGCGGTGGATCACCGCCACGATTCGCGTTCCAGCGCGGCTGGTTGTCGGGCGAGCTGCTGATGGAAGCCACGGCGATGTGGATGGCGACGCCGAGGATGGACGTGGGGAAGCGCCCGTTGGAAGTCACAGTTCGAGTCAAGGAAGAATGCAACATATTACTAAATATAACTTGACATAATACAAACATAGGCTAATATTTGGATGACCACCTGCGGGCACCTTGAAGTGAGGCAAACCCGGAATTTTCCTGCAGGTTCTCGCGCCCTTCGAACGCAGCCGCCCGCCTCATCCTACCCGGCAACCTCGGCGGCCTGCTTTTCACTGACCCGCTTGCGCAGGCGGGAGTTCAGCGAAGAGGGCGTCCTCTTGCCACCGAGCCCGCATCCTCCACCGGCTCTTCCACCGGGCTACGGCCCTCTTCTCGCGGACCTCAAGTCCCGCGTTCGCATCGCGCAAATCAAGGCTGCGACGGCCGTTAACACGGAATTGGTCATGCTGCACTGGAGCATCGAGCGAAGCATCCTTCTTTCGCAGCGCGCGGAAGGGTGGGGATCCAAAGTCGTCGATCGGCTCGCCAAGGATCTTCGCAAGGAGTTCCCGGACATGCGCGGCTTCTCCCGGGCCAACCTCCTTTTCATGAGAGCCTTTGCCGAGGCATGGCCCGATCTCGAAATAGTCCAACAGCCTGTTAGACAATTGCCGTGGGGGCATAACCTTTCGCTGCTTACGAAGCTCAAGGATCCAGAGATCCGGTCCTGGTACGCCCGAAGGGCCCTCGAGCACGGCTGGTCGCGCGCGATCCTGCAGTATCAGATCGAGTCGCGCCTTCATGACCGTGAAGGCAAGGCCATAACCAACTTTGCCCAGACGTTGCCCTCACCTCAGTCCGATCTGGCGCAGCAACTCCTCAAGGATCCCTACAACTTCGACTTCCTGACGCTTTCGGGAGACGCGAAAGAACGAGAACTCGAGAAAGGCCTGATCGATCACGTCCAGAAGCTGCTTCTGGAACTCGGTATCGGCTTCGCCTTCGTGGGCCGGCAAGTCACGTTCGACCTCGCGGGCAAGACCTATACCATCGACCTTCTCTTCTATCACCTCAAGCTCCGCTGCTTCATCGTCGTCGACCTCAAGACCGGGGACTTCGAGCCGGAACATGCCGGCAAGCTGAACTTCCATCTCTCCTTGGTGGACGACCGGATGCGGCACGAGTCCGACGCGCCGACCATCGGGCTGATCCTGGCCGGGGGCAGGGATCGCATCACGGTCGAATACGCACTTCGCGACATCGACAAGCCCATCGGCGTCGCGGAATGGAGAACAAGGATCGTGGAATCCCTGCCCAGGAACCTGCGCGGCGCGCTTCCAAGGTCGGAAGACCTTTCCCTAACTCCTCCTGAACCGGAGAAATAAATGCCTCCCCATGTCCGTCTCAGCCTGTCGTCAGCGATGTGGCAGGAACACTTTCGCCACAGAACGTACGGCGAGTCACTCGGAGAATTCCTGCCTCGATCCGTCGCGACCCGCGACATCCGCTTCGACCCTGCAGCGACCTGGCAGGATGTCGTCGACCTGCTCAAGGGGTTCGAGTGGTTCGACCTCTCCGTCGGCGAGAAGACCTGGAGGATTTCGCTAAAGCGCGGGGGAGACGTCGTCGAAATCCAATTTGCCCGGGGAAGAGCGCACATCGAGGGATTGAGCGCTTCGAACGATGTGCAGGCGCTGATCGACGAGGTCCTTCGACTCCTCGGGCCCAGGTCGCCGAAAGAAAATGAGGAGCGCGCCGACGGCGTCTGGGCGGACTTCTGTGTCCTGGAGGAGTACGGCACTCGAAACGTGTCGCAGTTTGTGCGCTGCCCGGAATGGGAGGCGATCCGCGGAAACTACGCCGACGCTACCCGAGCCGCTGTGGACGCACTTCTCGCGCTTCCCGATCCGCGGAAACGCGGACAGCTCATCGTCTGGCACGGGCCAACCGGGACGGGGAAGACCTTTGCGCTGCGTGCCCTGATGCGTTCGTGGCGGACGCAGTACGTGCCGACCGTGCTCGCCGACCCGGAGAAGTTTGCGAAACATCCGGAGTACTACTTTGATCTGGCCAGCGATCCGCTGGAAAGGTCCGCGGGCTTCGAGGACATCGACGATGTGCTCGACGGGCTTGCGCACGAGCGTGTCGAAAGAGCGCCGGCCCGGCGCAGGCTCTTCATCCTCGAAGACTCGGCTTCGCTCCTGTTCCGGCATGGCGAAAGTGGATCGGACGTCCTCGGCCGGCTGCTCAACATGACGGATGGGCTGCTCGGACAGGGGCGAGAAGATCTCTTCCTCATTACTTTCAACGAGGAAGTCGAGCAGATCGACCCTGCGTTCCTCCGTTCCGGGCGCTGCGTCGCGCATGTTCGTTTCCCTCTGCTCCCCCGCGTCGTCGCGACGGAGTGGCTTCGTTCCAGGGGGCAGGAGGCGACGGACGTCGGCGATGCGACGTCGTTGGCGGACTTGTTCGCTCGGACGGAGGGGGGGCCGATCCGGGACGAGGGCGTGGATGCGCTTGCGGGTCCCAAGGGATTCGGCGTGAGGAAACGGCAAGTGCCATGAAGTGTTCAGGTCAAGGGCGTAGGCCGCTCGACCCCCGCTTGACCCGCCCCCCCAAAATCGCCACGATTCGCGCTCCATGTCCGCCCCCGTGCCCGGCCCTCTGCTGCTCGCCCTGCTCGCGTTCCAGCGCGGCTGGCTCTCCCGCGAACGGCTTATGGAAGCGACGGCGATGTGGATGGCGACGCCCTCGATGGACGTGGGGAAGCTGCTGGTGGAAGCGCGGTACCTGACGGAGGCGCAGCTGGCGGAGCTGGGGGCGCTGGTCGCGGAGTGGGAGCACGCGCAGACGAGCACGGTCGCGCCGATGTCGCCGGCGCTGCGGGAGACGCTGGTCGCGCTCCGGCGTCCGCGACCCGCGGCGCCGGAAGCGCCTGCGGAGGCGCACGACCAGAAGTACGAGCTCGGCGCGGAACTCGGGCGCGGCGGGGTCGGGCGCGTGGTCGAGGCAATGGACCGCGAGCTTGGTCGCAAGGTCGCGCTGAAACTCATGCTGGAAGACGCCCCGGGGGACCTGCTCGAGCGTTTCCGCTGGGAAGCCCGCATCACGGGGCGCTTCGACCACCCGAACATCGTCACCGTGCACGAAGTCGGGGTGCTTCCTTCGACGAAGGAATCGTTCCTGTGCATGAAGAAGATCGTAGGGCGCGACCTGGGGTGGGCGATTGCGGAAGGCCGGCCGCTTCGGAAGCTCGTGGAGGCCGTCCGCGACGCGTGCCGGGCGGTGGCGTACGCGCATTCGCAGGGAGTGGTGCACCGGGATCTCAAGCCCGCGAACATCATGCTGGGCGATTTCGGCGAAGTGCTGGTCGTGGACTGGGGGCTCGCGCGGCTTCTCGGCGAGGAGGACCGCCCGAGCCAGCTCCGGCGCGCTTCCACGGCAGCCGCTCGCCCTGGGCGGATCGCGAAGCAGGAGGAGACCGCGAACCTCACGCTCGAAGGGGACATCCTCGGGACGCCGGCGTATATGCCGCCGGAGCAGGCGATGGGATGGCTGACGGCAATCGACGAGCGAAGCGACGTCTACGCGCTCGGCGCGACGCTCTACGAAGTCCTGACCGGTCGGCCGCCGCACGATGGCGGGACGGCGGTGGAAGTCGTGTCGCGGGTGGTCAATGGGAAGCTGGACCCGCCGTCGAAGTTCAACGCGTGCCCGCCGGACCTGGAGGCGATCTGCCTGAAGGCGATGGCGTACCAGTCCACGGACCGGCATCCGTCGGCGCGGGCGCTTCAGATCGACCTGGACGCCTGGCTGGAAGGCACCACGGAGCGCGACCGTCGCGAGCGGCTCGCGGCGGAGCGCATGAACGAGGGCAAGGCCTCGCTGGCGCGGTGGAAGTCTCTGTCGGCGGACGCGGCGGCGGCGAAGAAGCAGGCGGACGACGAAGAGCGGCGGGTGCCGCCGGGCGCGCCGGTCGAGGCGCACGCGGAGGCGTTCGGGCTGGAGGACCGCGCGAATCAGCTGGAACTGGAGAGCGTGCAGGCGCTGGCCGACGCGGACGACGCGTTCGACGGAGCGCTGTCGCTGCTTCCCGACCACGCCGAAGCGCGCGTACTCAAAGCGGAAGTCCACTGGGAGCGCTTCCTCGACGCGGAGCAACACGACGACTGGCGTGGCGAGATTCTTGCCCGCCGGCGCGTCGTGGCGTTCAACGACGGAGCGTTCACGGAGCGGCTGCGCGACGAAGGGGCAATTTCGCTTCGGACGCGGGCGTACCCATGCCGCTGTCTCGTCGAGGGGAGAGACGTCGCCCCGCACGAGCTTTCCGTCGAGGGGTATCACCCCTGGTCCGGCCGGCGGCTGGATGGCGTCGACACGGATTGCCTTCCGGAGCTGGAGCGCGATGCGCCGAAGCGGCTGCGGGTTCACGTGGCGTCGTGCCGGCCTCAGGAGGTGGCCGGCGCGGAAGTGTGGGCCTTCCATTACGTGTCGGAGCACAGGCGCCTGCTACCGGAGACCCCGAAGAATGCGCCGCCCGGTCCCCCGGTTCCCACGGCGGTGCTGGAAGCGCTCTTCGGTCGTTCGCCGTTCCGCCCTCGCGGCCCCGGGTGGTACCTCGGGAGGACGCCCGTCGCACGCCGGCCGTGGCCGCGTGGCGAGGGGCTCCTCATCGTCGTCGCGCCCGACCGTTTTCCCCAGCGCGTGCCGTTTGAAATCCGCCGCGGCGAAGATTGCGTTGTCGAAGCCACTCTCTTCTCGCCCGAGGAAATCCCCCCCGGCCACATTCCGGTCCTCGGCGGACGATTCCAGAGCATCAGCGAAACCGGCCAGCTCGACCCCCCGCGCCGCATGGCCGATGTCGAGGATGCGTTTCTCGCGCATTTCCCTGTGACGTGCCGCGAGTACGCCGCCTGGCTGAACGATCTCGAAAAGCGCGATCCGGGCGAAGCACGGAACCATGCGCCGCGCGCGGCGGAGCGGGCGGGGTGGTTCTGGCCGCGAAGCGCCTCGGGCTGGGTGGTGCCGACTGCGGCATGGATGGCTGCGGCGCCGGACTCGGAGCAGGCGCGTGCGGCGCGGCTGGAGAACTGCGGAGCGGATTGGGAAGAAGAATGGCCCGTGCTGGGGCTCTCGTGGACGGACGCGCAGCACTTCGTCCGCGGGCGTTCCGGGAAAACCGGGTGGCTCTTCACGACTCCCTCGCGCTACCTCTGGGAGCGCGCGGCGCGCGGCGCAGGGCTCCGGCGCTACGTCTGGGGGGACCACGGGTTCGCCGCCCTGTCCTGCTCGAACCAGTCGAAGCCGGACGCTTCCGCCCCCGCGCCGGTCGATTCCTTCCCGTGGGACGAGTCCCCCTGGGGGATCCGGGGCCTCAGCGGAAACGCCACATGCTACTGCCTGAGCGACGCGGGCGAGGGGTACCGAAAGTGGCGGTGCCGCCGCGGCAGCTCGTGGAACCGCCCCTTCGTGATCGGCCGCACGACGCTTCACCAGGGCGGCGTCATCAACGGGCCGGGAAACGGATTCGGTGTCCGGACCGCGGTGGCCGTCCGGCTCGGGGGCCGGTGACCTGCGGGAGCGGCGCCGGTCGGGTGGAAGCACCCGTCGGAAGAAATCTTAAGCCGCCGGAACGCTGAGTCGTATCGTGCGCAATCCGTGATTCAGTTTCCCCAGCATCCCGCGCCCCCCCGCTCCGAGCGCAGCATCCTCTTCCTCATCGGCGCGGTGCAGTTCGTGAACATCCTGGACTTCATGATGGTGATGCCGCTGGGGCCGGATTTCGGCGTGAAGCTGGGCATTCCGAATTCTCACATCGGGTGGATCGGCGGCGCCTATACGGGGGCGGCCGCGGTATCGGGAATCGTCTGCAGTCTGTTTCTCGACCGGTTCGACCGCCGGAAGGCGCTGGCGGTCGCGATGCTGGGGCTGGTGATCGGGACGGCGGCCGGGGGGTTTGCGATCGGCCTCAAGACGCTCATGGCCGCGCGCATCGCGGCGGGGGCGTTCGGCGGGCCGGCGACGTCGATCTCGCTCTCGATCATTGCGGACGTGATCCCGCCGTCGCGGCGGGGAAGAGCCATGGGTGCGGTCATGGCGGCGTTCTCGGTCGCGAGCGTCATCGGCGTGCCGGCCGGGCTCGAGCTCGCGCGCCTGGCCGACTGGCGCGCGCCGTTTTTCTGCGTCGCGGCGCTGGGGTTCGCGGTCGCGGCCGGAGCGGTGTTCCTGATGCCCGTGATGAAGGGCCACCTTGCGCATCCGCGCCCCGCCGGCTCCGGCATGCTCTCCGTCTTCCGCGACCCCGCGGCGCTCGCCGCTCTCGCCGCCGTCGCGACCGTCTACGGCGCCGCCTTCATGGTGATCCCGAACATCTCGCCGTTCCTGCAGTTCAACTACCACTACCCCCGCGCCCACCTCGGCTGGCTCTACATGGCCGGCGGCGCACTCTCCTTCCTCGCCATGCCCGCCATCGGCCGCCTCGTCGACCGTTTCGGACCGCCCCCTGTTTCCACGATCGGCACCGTCGTCTTCGTCGCCGTTCTCTGGTTCGGGTACGCCCACGTCGGCCCCCTTCCCGTCATGCTCATCTTCGTCTGGTTCATGCTCGGCATGTCCTTCCGAAACGTCCCCATGAACTCCCTCTCCACGCGCGTCCCGCTCGCCCACCAGCGCGCGAGCTTCATGTCCGCCCAGTCCGCCGTGCAGCACCTCTCCGCTTCCGTCTGCGCCGGGCTCGCGTCCTCTCTCCTCCGCGAAGCCCCCGACCGCTCGCTCGTCGGCATGGACAAGGTCGTCTTCACAGCGATCGCGCTTTCTCTGGCCCTTCCGCCCCTCATCACGATGGTCTACGGGCGCGTGAAGCGCCGTGAGGCGGCCGAGGCGCTCCGGGGGCTGGAAGCGAGCAAGGGAGCCGTCGCTTCATGACGGCGCGCCGAGTCGCAGAGGTCAGGAAGTGCCGGACCGGAGGCCCCGTCGCGGAACCGGAGATGGAGAGGAATGTGTCGGGAGAGAATCGCGAATGGGCCCGCCTGGCCGCCGCGCGCGGTTCCTCCGGCCTCGGCCGTGCGCTGGCCGGACACGCATGGCTCGCGCCGGACCTGTGCCGGAGTCTGCGCGCCATCGCGGCGGGAACGCAGAAATTCGCGCTTCGAATCTGCCGCAAAGCCGCAAAGAGTCTGGGTCACCGCGTGCCGGTACTTTCAGTCCGCGTTCCGAGGGTCACGGACCGCACCGACCCGAGGTGGTACCGGACGCGAGCCAGAGCCGGAAGCGTCCGCCTCGCGCTGCTTCGTGCCTTCAAGAAGCTTGCGGTCTCGGAGTTGCCCCTTCTGGAAGCGCATCTCGGCCGGCGGGAGAGCGCGCTGTTTCGGAACGCGGCCACGTCGCGATGGGACGCGGAATTGCCGAGGGCTGGGGTGTCCACACGGGAATTCACGCGTGCCGTGAAGCGGTGGGTCCATCTCGTAACGGCAAAGGCGACATGGCTCAGCCTTCGGCTTGCAGAAGTCGCGGCAATGTCGACCGGCGATCCGGCCAGCGCCCGCGAGACGCTTCGGGTTTGTGCCGCCGTAGCCTCCCGGCGGCGGATCTACGACCCTTTCAATACCCTCGCGTCATTCCTCGAAGCGTTTCACCAGCTGGCGGCGGCCGGCCCAGATCCTCTCGCGGCGCTGCTTGCAGTCAATGGATCCACTTCTCGTTTCCGGCGCATTGGGCTCACAGCTGGAAAGGGGAAGAGATGGCGCTCGACGAGGGCGCGCGCGCTCGTGCGTGGGTCACGTCGACGTTGACGAGCAGATTGTTGCGGTGATCTGGCGCGCTGCTCCCGGGCGATTTTGTGCGTGGAGGGATTGACTCGGCCATGGCCTCTTCGAAGAATCCCGGATCGAACGTGCTGCCGGGCGAACGCAAAGCGCAGCGCAACTTCGAGCATTCGAGCAGACGCGCCCGGCCTCCTGGCTTGCCGCCTCCACGAAGGAGGCGGCTGGATCCCGTCAACGGAGGCCGTCATGCCGACAGGATGAACTCCAGCGGACCTTTTATGCGGAGATGTGCCGGCTCGAAAGATGGAGTGTCCGCATGCTCAGGCAGAAGATCGCCGGGATGCTCTTTGAGCGCACGGCCCTCTCCAGAAAGCCGCGATCGCTGATCCGCCACGAACTGGCGACTGTGCGCGCGCAGGACCGGATGACACCGGATCTCGCGTTTCGCGATCCGTACTGAACTGGCTCGAGAAGCACGAACGCCGAAAGGGTGAAGACCCGCCGATCGGCCTGATCCTGTGCGCCGGCGCCCGGCAGGAGACGGTCGAGCTGCTGGAGCTGGAGAAGTGCCGGATTCGGGTGGCGACCTATTGGACGAAGGTGCTGCCGCGGAGGTTGCTGCAACGGAAGCTGCACGAGGCGATCAGGGGGGCGAGGGAAAGGCTGGCTCGAAGCGGAGACGACCGTGCAAGACCGCCCGGAAAGAGACCGCTGCTCCTCAAGGACTCTGACAGTTTCCGCACGCGCCAATTCCGCCGTAAACCCTTTCAGAAATGCACCATGCGCAATTCTCACAACAGCACTGAGGATTCGCTGCCTCCTGCGCACTGATGGGTGGGGACAACTGCCCCATCCGCTCATCATCTCTAATCCGGAGGCCCCATGACCCGCAGGTTCTTCCCGACCTTCGCCGCTGCGATTCTGCTCCTCGCTTCGGCCGGCACGGCCAGCGCCAAGACCTACGAGTACGACTTCGCCGGTTCTTTCGGCGGCCACACCATCGGCGGCGCCTACTCCGGCAGCTTCTGGATGGAAAACACCCCGACGTCCGCCGATTGCGAAGCGTCCCTCGCTGCCACCGGCATCTTTATGGGGACCAGCTACGCGCTCTTCACCGCCGAGTACTCCGCTTCCCAGACTCTCGGTTCCGGCTCGGCCGAAGCGACCGTGACTTACATGGGATCGGTCGTCTACCACAAGTCGTTGTCGAAGTCGTGGAAGTGGTCCTGGAAGAAGTCCAAGACGGTGTTCGAGAAGTCGGCGACCTTCATGGTGTTCGGCGCACCGGTCTCGGTCTCGACGGACTGCAAGTGGGTCGTGGACGCCAGCATGAACCTCGCCCTGACGCCCACGGGCGCGGGCGCGGACGGCTCGGCCGCTTTCGACCTGAAAGCAACCGGCAGCGCCGGGATCTCGATCCCGATCTTCTCGGGCAGCCTGGTCGTCAAGGTGACCGTGATCGAGGTGAAGCCGAAAGGCGAGCTGGAAGCGAACTTCTCTTACCTCTACGCAATGGGATCCGTGAAGGCCAGCTCGGTCATCGACCTGGCTTTCGCGGCGTCGTTCTTCGGGTTCTCCCTGCCTCCCGTGACGTTCTACAAGGATTACATCTACGACAAGACCTGGGCCTGGACGAGAGAGCTCTAGAGCAAACCCGCGGGGGGAGGCGATGAGCCTCCCCTCGCTTTGCTCTTTCCCCCGCCCATGAGCCGCAAGAAGCGCCGCCCGGACCCCTCGGACCCGTTCCCCCTTATTTCGTGGGACGGCGTTTCCGAAGAGGAGAGCGTCGGGACGGCGGTTCTCGAAGAAGCGGCCCCGTTCGAGGAAGTTGAGCCGCCGGCCGTGAAGCCGGTCGCTTCGCCCTCCAGGCAGGAACGGAAACAGAAACGCAAAAAGGAACGCGCAGCCGCCGTCGTTCCGCCGCCCGCGCCCCTTCCGAAAGTTCCGCGCACCTTTGACACACGCTTCTGGTTCCGCGCCGCACTCGCTCTCGGCGGCGCTGCCATCGCGGCGACGCTGGTTGCCTCCGTGTGGCTCTGGAATCGGCCCGAGCCTGCCGCCGCGCCCGCTGAAATCGCCTTCGCAATTCCGGCGATCGCAAATTCGATTGAAGATCTGGAGAAGTCGCTGACGAAAGATTCAGCGCCTTCGCTCGACGGACTTGCCTTCGGTTACCGCGCCGGCGACGTCCTCACCTACAACTTCGAGTTCGTGCAGAACCTGAACGTCGGCCTGAGCGCCGGCTTCATGGAAACCGCCCAGCGTCGTGGCGGAAGCGTTACGGCGTCCCAGATTCGAGACGTCCGCCTTGGCTGGCGCCTGGGCGGGCGCGCGGACCTGGCCGTTTATGAAGCGGGGGAGAAGATTGTCGTCGGCTGGCGCTTCTCCTCCATGTCGCTGGACCTGCGGGGCGACGCGGCCGATGCCGTGGCCGCCGCCCCGGGTGAACGGGCCGGGTCGCTCGACGCGCTCCGGTCCGAGCTGAACCGCGAAGCGCTCGTGACGATGACGCGTCGAGGCGGCATCGAGGGCGTGGCGTTCGCGAAAGGGACGACGCCCTGGGTGCAGGCGCTCTTGTCGGCGGTCGTGCTGACGGCGAGGGTGACGCTGCCGGAGACACCCCTGGCGGCGTGGAGGGCGACGGAAGCGGACGCGACCGGCCAGTACGTCGCCGACTACGCTTCCGAAGGCGGCTTTTCGACGGCCGATGGGAAGACCGCGCGGATCGAGCGCACGAAGGCCGCCTACGAACAGCTCACCTGCCAGTCTCCCGCCGGCACCGGCTCGATGTCCGCGGACGACGCCAAGGCGTCGCTCGAGGGCGGCGCGGTGGCCCTCTGGGATTCGGGCAACGGACGCTTCCGCACTTTCCGCGTTGACGAAAAGCTGCGCCTCGAGGGCAAGGAGTTCGCGCAGACGATCACGTCCTCGACGGCGGGCGGAATGAGATTCGCTTCGGCCGCGCGTGACGAAAATCTCGCCGCCAACGGCGCTTCTATGGCGAAAGCGTTCCGTGCAAATGGGGAAGGAATGAAGCCGGGAAGCGGGGATCTCGCGGCGAAGCTTGCTGGCCAGGCGGAAGTCGCGCGCCTGCGCGGGGTGACCGGTGGGATGTCGATCGACGACGCGATCGCGCGACTGGAGGGACTAGCCGCCGCGGACCAGCTGGATTCGCAGGAGGCCGCGGAACTCGTGGACCGGCTCGCGGCGATCCTCAAGCTCGACGATTCGGCGGTTTCGGTGGCGCTTGAGGTGATCCTGCAGGCCACGGCTCACCCCGCGGTCCGCGTCGCCCTCACCGACGCCCTCGGCGCCGCCGAGACGCCGCGTTCGCTCCAGGCCCTCCTCGAAGTCGCCGCGAACACCGCCCTTGAACCCGACATCCGGGGGAACGCCTTCACCGGCCTCGCGATGGCCGACGCCCCGCCCGCGGGAGCGGAAGCCGCCGCCCGCGCCGCAGCAAGATTCGGCGATCCGTCCGCGGAGCCAGCCTTGCTCGCCCTCGGGATGCTGGCGCGGAAAGCCGATACCGCGCGCGCCGAAGAACTCGCCGACACCCTCAAGTCCCTGGGACGCGCTTCCAGCGACCCCGACTGGCAGAGCAATTACCTCGAGTCGCTCGGCAACGCCGGGCTTCCCGGCACGCTGGGCGAGGTCGAGAAGTTCCTCGCGCGCGACGACGTGCACACGCGCGCCCGGGCGGCGTTCGCGCTGAGGTTCGTGAAGGGAGAGCGGGCCGAGGCGCTGCTCGCGAGCGCCCGGACGGACGCAGCACCGGCCGTGCGACTGGCGGCCGTGGGCGCACTGGGATTCCGGGAAGGGGATGCCGCACGGGCCATGCTGGAGGACGCGCTGCGCGATTCCGACGCCCACGTCCGGGCCATGGCAGAGCGCGCGCTGGCCTCGAAGTAGGCCAGCGGATTCCCTAACGGGCCGCCTTCCGCCCCGTAAATCTCTCAGTTCCAGCGCCGAATCACCCCTCCGGCGGGGTAACATAGCCGGTTGCAACCGCTTCCAGAGAAAGGGATTCCCGTGAACAAGTGCTCTGCCATCAGCGCCTTCGTGGCGCTTCTCGCCTGCGCCGGCGTCGGATTCTGCGTCAACGAGCTGCGCAAGGTGTCCGGGTCGCTTTCCGAAATGGAAGAGCGCCTCGTGAAGCTGCAAAACGCCCCTCCGCCCGCCGCGTCCAGTGCGGGAAGTGCTTCTTCCGGCTCGTCGGCGAGCATGGCTGAAGTGACCCAGGAGATCAAAAATCTCAAGGCTGAGATGGCCGCCGTGAAGACCGAGCAGGAGACGATTGTCGCCGCTTCGAAGGGCACCCCCCCGACGCCCCGGACGGACGGCTCGACCGCGACGACGCCGATCAATGCCGACCTGCGAGCGGCGGTCGAAGCGGTGCTCGCGGCGAAGGAGCAGGAGAAGAAGGACGCGGACGCGAAGCGGACCAGCGAGTGGATGGGGCGGGCGACTCAGGGGATGGTGGACAACCTCGTGAAGGAACTGGGTCTGACCGAGCAACAGAAGGCCCAGGTGACGGACATCGTCAACAAGCAGTCGGTCGCGTTCCGCGAGGCCCTCACGAGCCGCAAGGAAGGCGAGGATCCGCGCGAGAAAATGGTCGCGCTGAAGTCGGAGACGGACACGCAGATCAAGGCCGTGCTGACCCCCGAACAGGGCGTCAAGTACGACGAAATCGCCAAGACGCCGATGGGGATGTTCGGCGGCGGCTTCGGCGGCGGCGGTCGGCGGAGCGGACGCGGAGGCTCGGAAGGGAACTAAGGAGCAGCCTGGCCGGGAAATCGAAGAACCAGCGGGGCGGCCCAGTGGCCGTCCCGTTTTCATTTCCTGTGCACGACTCCC
The DNA here is from genome assembly GCA_038060895.1 of Planctomycetota bacterium. Taxonomy (GTDB): domain Bacteria; phylum Planctomycetota; class MHYJ01; order WSZJ01; family WSZJ01; genus WSZJ01. The sequence goes on along the minus strand of JBBTCT010000020.1, from coordinate 29,685 downwards.
GGCGATCCGGAAACTGTTAGCCGACGCCTCCAGTTGCGACAAAATGCCTCCTTCCCATGGTCCCTGACTCCGATCTGCTCTTCGCCCTCCTCGCCCTCCGGCGGGATTTCCTCACGCAGGACAAGCTCGTGGACGCGGCGGGACCCTGGATGCAGGGCGAGAAGAAACCGCTGGGTGAGTTCCTCGTCTCCAAGGGCACCCTGTCTCCGGAGCAAGCGGCGATCGTGAAGGCGGAGGCGGACGCGTGGCTGCGCGTGACACCGTCGCGGGCGCGGGCCGCCGAAGGCGCGGGAAAGGGACCGCCCCCCGCGGCGCCGGACCGGTACCAGCTCATGTCCGAGCTCGGCCGCGGAGGACTGGGACGGGTCGTCGAAGCCTGGGATGCGGCGCTTCGCCGCGAAGTCGCCGTCAAGATCCTGCACGACCAGCAGCCAGGGGACACGGAGGAGCGATTCGCCCGGGAAGCGCGGCTGGCGGCGAAGCTCGAGCACCCGGCGATCATCCCCGTCTACGACTTCGGGACGATGGTGGCGGCGGACGGGCACGGGCAGGTTTTCCTGGCGATGAAGCGTGTGCGCGGCCGGGATCTCGACCAGGTGCTGAGGTCGCTGGCGGAGGGACAGGCCGGCGCGCGGCGGATGTGGTCGCGCGGACGGCTGTTGCGCGTCTTCCAGGACGTCTGCCTCGGGATGGCATTTGCGCACGACCGCGGCGTGATTCACCGCGACCTCAAGCCTTCGAACATCATGATCGGCGATTACGGCGAAACGCTGGTGGTGGACTGGGGGCTGGCGAAGGAGCTGAAGACGGCGGTATCGGGGGAAGCCGTGAGCGCCGGGGAGCCTGCACCGCGGGGGGTGGCCGCGCCCAGACCTGCGAACGCGGACGGCAAGAGGCCCGCGACCACGGTGCGCGTCGCCGGCACCACCGCGCGGGAACGCAGCTCCGACTCCGAAGTCATCGCGCTCTCTCGCGCCACGAACCTGACCTTCGAGGGCGACATCATCGGTACGCCGGCCTACATGAGCCCCGAGCAGGCCGAGGGACGCGTCGATGACATCGACCCCCGGAGCGACATCTACTCCCTCGGCGCTATCCTCTACGAGATCCTCGCCCTGCGGCCGCCCTTCGAGGGAGGCAGCGTCGAAGAGGTCATCACCCGGGTCCGCGACGGCAGCATCACCCCGCCCTCAAAGGCCCGCGAAACGCGCCTTCCGGATCCCTCCCCTCCCTCTTCCACCACCCACGCCGGCGACCCCGTCCCGCCGGAACTCGACGCCATCTGCCTCCGCGCCCTCGCGCGAAAACCAGAGGATCGCTTCCAGACCGCCCGCGAACTCCACGACGAGTTGCAGCTGTTCCTCGAAGGAGTCAAGCGTCGCGAGCGGCAGCGGGCGGAAGCGGACGCGGCGGTGGACCTGGTTCGGGGCGCGCTCGCCCGGCGGATGAAACTGCGCGCGGAGGCGGCCACGGCGACGGCGGAGGCGAAGCGGCTGGAAGCGGCGACCGCTCCCCTGGCGGACAAGACAGCGCTCTGGGAAGCGGAGGACCGTGCGAAGGAGCTCTCACGGCAGGCGGCGACGGCGCACGCGGACGCCGTGACGGCACTGACGCGCGCGCTCGAGCACGACCGTGAGCACGCCGACGCGCGCGCGATCATGGCCGACCTCGCCTGGGAGAGTTTCCTCGGGGCCGAGGACGCCGGCGAAGAAGCGGCGGCGCTGGTGCACCGGCGCGTCGCGGAGGAGCACAACGACGGGCGGCTGCAGGCGCAATTGCGCGGCGAGGGTACGCTCGAGGTGCGGACGTCGGCGTTTTCGTGCGACTGCCTGACGAGAGGCCGGACGGTGTTTCCGGAAGAACTGGCGGCGGGGAAGTGGCACGCGTACTCGGGGCGGTCGATCGCGGGCACTCCGGGAGCCGAGGGTCTGCCCGTGCTGGAGCCGCGCGCCGCCGTCCGCCTGCGCGTCCACGGCGGCACCTGCGCCGCGAACGATCTCCCGGGAAGCGACGTGTGGCTCTTCCGCCACGAGGAAATCGGCCGCCGCCTCATCCCGGTGACACCGTCCGGTCCCGAAGGCCCCGCCGTTCCCGCGGCCGCGCTCGACGCGCTGTACGAAAAGGACTCCGCCTTCCGACCGCAGGGCCCGGGCCTCCACCTGGGCCGCACGCCGATCCCCCGGCGCGCGTTCCCGATGGGTTCGTACCTGCTCATCGTCGCCCGCGAGGGCCGTGCCCCGGCCCGCGTCCCCGTCTTCGTCCCCCGCGGCGGCCATGTCGATCAGGACGTCACGCTCTTCAAGCCCGCCGAAATCCCGGAAGGCTTCGCCCCGGTCGCCGAGGGAACGTTCGGGTTCCAGGGCGACCGGGAGAATCCTTACGCCGGACTCGCGGAGACGCGCGACCTCCCGGTGTTCTTCCTGGCGAAGCGGCCGGTGACCTGCCGCGAGTACGCGGAGTTCCTGAACGCGCTGACGAAAGAAGAAGCGACCCGCCGCGCCCCGCGAGAAGCCCCCGCCGCCCCGCCGCTCTGGTCCGGCCCCCCCTGGTCCATCGCCGGCGCCCGCCGCCTCCCCAACGTCCCCATCGACTGGCAGGACGACTGGCCCGTCGCCGGCGTCTCCTGGGAAGACGCGGTGGCCTTCGCGAACTGGAAGCGCTCGCGCGACGGCGTCCTCGTCACGCTGCCCACCAGCTTCCAGTGGGAGAAAGCCGCCCGCGGCCCCGACCGGCGCTTCTACCCGTGGGGCCGCCACCTCGACCCGCGCTGGTGCAACGGCGAGCGTTCGCACGAGGGTGGCCCGCGCCCCGTCCCCGTCTCCGCCTTCCCCGACGACGAATCCCCCTACGGTGTCCGCGGCCTTGCCGGCAACACCCGCGACGCCTGCCTCGACGACGCCGGCAGCGACTGGCCCGGGCGGCGGCAGTTCCGGGGAGGAACGTGGGCTCGGCCCGCGATCGAAATGCGCGCAAGCGACCGGACCGCGTTGGGGGCGAAGCTGGTGGTGTTCGACTTTGGGATCAGGGTGGGGTGCGTGGTGAAGTTGGGTACGGCAACCTGAGCAAACGTCGCTTTCTGATTCGGCGAGCTCTTTTTCCGTGGATGCTTGGAAGTACCTTGAAGCGTTACTCGGGCAAGACCAGCCCGTGCTTCTGACGGGATCAGGCCTTGCAAGGTTGGGCACAGCTGACTCTTACAAGCTCGAAGCGCTATGCGTCCGCGCAATCGATGACTCAGGACCGATATTCATCGACATTCCCGTCGAGGCGGAGCTCGGACGATTGACGTGGTTGCTTCTGCCCGCGGTTTACGGCGCCGATCGCCACGCGGCACTCAAGGCAATCGACGCTGCGGCGCTCTGGAGTCACGGAACCGCTGCCTCCCCACTTGTCCTTCCATGAAGGACAACTTTTGTCGGAATTGTCCTTCTGAAAAGGACAATTGGGCTCGTTTCCCCGCGTACAATCTCCAATGTCCTCCCCGCCCGAGCCTCGCTTAGACTTGGGCCCATGGATTCCGCGGCCGTCCAGACGATTTTCCGTGCCCTCAACCGAGCCCGCGTGCGCTACCTCCTGGTCGGGGGACTCGCGGTCGTCGCTCACGGCTACGTCCGGATGACGGCAGATGTGGATCTCATCGTGGACCTGAAAGAGAAGAACTTGCTACGAGCCCTCGAGGTTTTCCGAAAGCTGGGCTATCGACCGCGAGTCCCGGTTTCCATCGAGCAATTCGCGGATTCCCGCCTTCGCTCGCTGTGGGTCCGGAAGAGGAACATGAAGGTCTTTTCGCTCTTCAGCGATAGATACGCGATGACAGAAGTTGATCTGTTCGTGAAGGCTCCATTTCCTTTCGCGAAGGCATTCTCGCGGAGAAGGCGGCTGGAGGTTGTGCCGGGGGTGAGGGCGAGTATCGCGGGATACAAGGACCTGCTTTTCCTGAAGCGAAAGGCGGGTCGTCCGCAGGATCTGCAGGACATCAGGGCTCTCCAATCGTTGGGAAGGGAGAAGTAAATGGCGAGAGCATCTCGCTCCGGAAAAGCCTGGCCCTGCGGCTGGGAGGACCACCGTCAGGCGCAACTGAAGCGAATGGCGCGGCTCCCGTTTTCCGAAAAGATCCGCTGGCTTGAGGAAGCGCACCGACTCGTGCTTGAGTTGAAGGGCAAGGCTCGCTCGAAGGGAAAGTAGCAGCCCGCCCGAGGAATGTAGAAGGCGCAGCCATTCCCGGCAGGGGTAGACTTCTCCAATGTCCTCTCCGCCCGCGCCGCCCTCCACCCTCGCGCACGCCCTCGTCATCGCGCCGGCGGCGTTTCTGCTGTTTCAGGTTCAGCCGATGGCGGCGAAGGCGATCCTGCCGTGGTTCGGGGGGGCGGCTTCGGTGTGGATCGCTTGCCTGCTGTTTTTCCAGGTGGGGCTGCTGCTGGGGTACTTGTATGCGCATGGGCTGATCCGGTTTTTCCGGCCGGGGACGCAGGCGTGCATCCATTCGCTGCTGCTGCTGCTGTCGCTGGCGGTGCTGCCGGTAAATCCGTCGGTGGGCTGGAAGCCGCTCGGCGGGGAGGACCCGACGCTGCGGATTCTCGGCCTGCTTTCGATTTCGGTCGGGCTGCCTTACGTGCTGCTTGCGGCGACGTCGCCGCTGCTGCAGGCGTGGTATGCGCGGGCGCATCCGGAAGGACTTCCATGGCGCCTGTTCGCGCTCTCGAACGTCGGCTCGCTCGTCGCGCTCGTCAGCTATCCCGTCGTCGTGGAGCCGTTCCTGGGGCTACGGAGCCAGATGCACGTGTGGTCCGCGGCGTACGGGGGGTTCGCGGTGCTGTGCGGCGCTGTCGCGCTGAAGTCCTCGCGCGCGCTGACGGCCGCCGTTGCGGTGCTGAAGGAAACGGAGCCGCCGTCGCCGAAGCGCTTCGACCGCTTCCTCTGGGTGGCCCTGTCGGCATGCGCTTCGGTCCTGCTCATGGGTGTTAGCTGTCACCTGACGCAGAACGTGGCGTCGGTGCCGTTCCTGTGGGTGCTGCCGCTCAGCCTGTACCTGCTGACGTTCATCCTCTGCTTCGACTCGCGCATCTGGTACCGGCGAGGGACGTTTGTGCCGATGTTGTTTTTCGTCCTCGGGGGGATGACGCTGCTCCTGGGGCCCGAGACCGAGGGCGTGACGCTCTGGCTGCTGCTCCCCGTGTTTTCGATCGGGCTGTTCGTGTGCTGCATGGTGTGCCACGGGGAGCTGGCGCTTCTGCGGCCGCACCCCGCGCACCTCACGTCGTTTTACCTGTGCATCGCGGCCGGCGGCGCGCTCGGTGGACTGTTCGTCGGAATCCTCGCGCCGCGCATCTTCTCCGGGTACTCCGAGCTTCCGCTGGGGCTCATCGCCTGCGCGGCGCTCGCGCTCGTCGCGATCCGGCGCGGGCCTCCGGAAAAGATTCCGAAGCGGCTCTTTCGCACCGCGTGGGGCATGGCCGCCTGCGCGGGCGTGGTCGGCGCGGTGGCGCTCGGGTTCCAGTACCGGCGACTGCAGGCCAGCCAGCGCGTGATGGTGCGCGACTTCTACGGCGGCCTGCGTGTCAGCGACAAACACAGCAAGGACGGAAAGGACAACGTGCGCATGCTGCGCCACGGCATCATCAACCACGGCGAGCAGTTCCTCGACCCGACGCGCGCGCTTCTCCCCACCTCCTACTACTCCCCGTGGTCCGGTGCGGCTCTAGCCCTCACCCGCACCCCCCGCCCCGCCGCCCAGAAGGTCGGCGTCATCGGCCTCGGCACCGGGACCCTCGCGTCGTACGGCCGCGCGGGCGACGAGTACCGCTTCTATGAAATCAGCCCCCTCATCATCGACCTCGCCCGCACGCAGTTCACGTACCTCACCGGATCGCCTGCCCGGATCGACGTCGTCCTCGGCGATGGCCGCCTGGCCCTCGAACGCGAACCCGACCAGCACTTCGATGTCCTCCTCGTCGACGCCTTCGCCGGCGACGCCATCCCGACGCACCTGCTCACCGCCGAAGCGTTCGCGCTCTACCGCCGGCACCTGAAACCGGGCGGCACGCTCGCGATCCACATCACGAACCACTTCCTCGACCTCGCCCCCGTCGTCGCCAGGGGCGCCGAGTCCGTCGGCTGGAAGGCGCTTCAGGTCCGCGCGCGGGCCGAGGAAGAGCGATTCTGGCGCGCCTCGACGTGGACGCTGATACTCGAGGACCCCGGGAGCATCGAGCCGCTCAAGGACTTCAACGAAGCGACCGCCCTCGTCCCGGACCCGGCGCGCCGTCCCTGGACCGACGACTACAGCAACATCCTCGGCGTGTTGCGGAGCGTCATGCCGGATCTCGAGGGCGGCAAGTAGACTGCGTCGCGTCGGACTTTCCCCGGAGGGTGAATGCGTCGTCTCCTTGAAGCGGCGGCTGCGCTGAAGCGCGGGCTGCTGACGCCCGAGCAGGCTGCTGCGGCCGCGGCGGGCGGAGACGGCGCGGGGGCGTGGCGCGCCTCGGTGCGCGAGGAGGTCGACCGTCTGGATGCCGACCCGGAAGCAGCACGCTTCTTTCTCGAGTCCTCGGGGCTCGATCCGTCGCTGTACGCGGCCGCGGTGATGCCGACGTTCAGGGCGTCGATGGTGCCGCCGCCGATGTCGATGCCGGCCACGCCCGTCACGATCCGCAGCGAAGAGCTCCCGGGCCCCCCGCGCCCGGACACGTTTCGGTTCGAGATCCCGGAAAAGCGTTACGAGGTGAAGAAGGAGCACGCGCGCGGCGGGATGGGGCGGATCCTGATCGCCGCCGACACGCTCATGGGCCGCGACATCGCGATCAAGGAGATCCTCGCGCCCGGCGCGACCGCGTCAACGCAGGACCTGGAGCGCTTCCTGAGGGAAGCCCGCATCACGTCGCAGCTCGAGCACCCGAACATCGTTCCCGTGCACGAGATCGGCCGGAACGCCGACGGGTCGATCTTCTACACGATGAAGTTCGTGCGGGGAGAGACGATGGCGGGGCGGCTCGAGGCCATCGGCAGTGACAAGGCGCTCACCCCGGGGGAGGCGCTCGCGAAGCGGCTGTCGCTCCTCGACGCCTTCGCGGACGTGTGCAACGCGGTCGCGTACGCGCATTCGCGCGGCGTGGTGAACCGCGACCTCAAGCCCGCGAACGTGATGCTTGGCGAGTACGGGGAAACGCTGGTGCTCGACTGGGGGCTGGCGTGCGTGAAGGGACAGGTCGACACGAACGTCGAGAAGCTGAAAGGGCAGACGCGGTCGTTCGGGAAGAACCCGGTCACGGGGTCGTCGAAGCTGACCTATGCCGGCGACGTGCTCGGCACGCCGTCGTACATGCCGCCGGAGCAGGCGCAGGGGAAGATCGAGCTGGTGGACGAGAAGAGCGACGTCTATTCGCTCGGCGCGATGCTCTACGAGATCGTGACCGGCTGCATGCCCTTCCTGTTCGCGGACATGGCGACGCTCATGAACGCGGTGAAGAACGAGCGCCCGATCCCGGTGCTGGACCGCGAGCGCGAAGCGCCGCCGGAGCTCGCGGCCCTGGTAGAGAGCGCGATGGAGCGCGACCGCGACAAGCGGATGGCGTCCGCCAAGCAGCTTGCCGACGAAGTGAAGGCGTTCCGGGACGGGCGCACGCTGTCGGTCTACACCTACTCCCTCGAAGAACAGGTGCGCCGCTTCGTCCGCCGCAATCGCGGCCTCGCCGCTACGCTTGCCGCGCTCTTCCTCGTCTGCGTCGCCGCGGCCGTCATCTCGACGGTCTACGCGCAGCAGTCGGCGCAGGACGCGAAGGTCGCGATCGACCAGAGCCGTAATGCTGCGTCCGCGCTGGAGATCGCCCGTGCCAGCGCCGCGAACGCGAAGATGGAGAAGGAGAAGGCGGAGAGAGCGCTCGTCCTGGCGGAGGGCCAGCGCCTTGCGGCGATCGCGACTCAGCTCGCCGACACGAACCCCGGCCTTTCCCTCCTCCTCGGCCTCGAGGCCGCCGATCGCGCCCCCGGCCCCGCCGCGAACGACGCGCTCATGGCCGCGCTCTCGCAGTTGTCCGAGTGGCGGCGGTTCGAAGCGCGGACGCCGCTGTCCTGCGTCACGATGGGCGGGATGCGCGGAATGGTCGCGGCCGGCGGTGAGGCAGGAACCGTGCACTGTTTCCATGGGACCACCGGGGATTTGAACTGGCAGGTCCTGGGGCACAGGGGCTCCGTGACTGGCGTGGAGTTCTGCGACGGAGGGGCGAGTCTCCTGTCCTGGGGAGTCGACGGCGCCGTGCGGTTGTGGGAGGCCCACCACGGGACGCCCGTGCATGCACTGGAAGATCTCGGGAGCCCCGTCCGCTCCGTCGTGTCGCAGCGGAATCGCGCCGTCGTCCTGCTCGAGAAGGCTCCGCCTTTCCTGTGGAGCCTCGACGACGGCCTTGAAAAGCCGCTTCAAGGCTCGAAGTCACCCGCGACCTCCGCCCGCTGGAGCCCCGACGGCCGCAGCATCTCCGTGGGATCCCCCGATGGTGTCGCCCGGATCTACGACGCGGAGTCCGGAAACGAGCTGTACCGAGCCGACATGAGCCATTACGCCGTCCTCGACACCGCGTGGACACCGGACGGGCGCTTCCTCTATGTGGGAGCCCTGAACGGCGCCATTCACAAGCTGGAAGCGAAGTCCGGGGAGCATTCGGGAGCGCTGAACCTCGAATTCGCGGTCGAGGATATGCGGCTGGAAGCACAGGGGGACGGGCGCGTCGCCGCGACGGTGAAGCGCGCGGGCGCGTGGGAAGTGCGGATTTTTGCGGCAGACGGCTCCGGCATGATGCGCGTCGGGCCGTTCGGGACGGAACCCGTCGCTTGCCTGGGGTGGAAAGCGTTTGCGGCGGCGGAGGGCTCCGACGTTTTCGTGCGCGACTTGACGGTAAAGTCCGTCCCGAAGAGGCTGCGCGGCCACGAGAACACGATTCGCGCCCTCGACGTCCGGGGGGGCCACGCGCTCATCAGCGCTTCGGCGGACGGCACAGCCACGGTGTGGGACCTCCGCGGCAGGCGTGGAATCTCCGAGATTCTGCCGCCTGCCCAACTCGGCACGGTGATCTACCTGCACGACGGCGGAAGCGCGCTCGCGACGCGTTCGATCGACGATCCGCTCTTGAGTGTGAGTACGACCACGGGCCAACCCTGGGAGAGCTGGAATCCACCGGAACGTATCCCCGTGCGCCGCTATCTCTCCCCGACGGACGGCCGGCTCCTGGCCCTGTTCGACGAGGGCCCTGTCCTGCTCCTCGAGCCGAACAAGGGCATGATCCTGGACCGCTGGCTTCCGGAGGGAAGAGCGCGCCGCCTCGCGGCGTGGAGCCCGGGAGGGGAGTGGTTCCTGGTCTTCACGCCCTCAGGCGGCGAGATCCGGAAGGCTTCCACCGGCGATCGACAGTCCGTGGTCGCGTTCGGGAGCGACCGCGTCACGCAGGCCGCGATTTCCGACGATGCCTCGCTGGTCGCGTTCACCGAGGAGGGCTCCGCCGACGTCGTCGTGATGAGCACCGCGGACGGCTCAGTCGTGCGGCGCATCCACGCGCACGAGCCGACGGTTTCGTGCCTGGAGTTTCAGCCGAAGGGACCCTACCTCCTCACGACCGGCTCTGATGCCACCGTGCGATTCTGGAACGCGAGCAAGGGCTTCCTGCTCTCCAGCCTCAGCTGGCCCCAGCAGGAGGTCGTCATCCCCCACTTCAGCAAGGACGGGTCCAAGGCGCTTCTCGCGGGCCAGGCCTCGGGGGTCCGCCTCGTCGAAGCCGAGTCGCTGAAACTGATCCTGACACTCAATCCCGACCAGGCGACCGAAGCGATTTTCTGCACGGACGGCAGGAGATTCATCGCCTGGACGCAAGAGCGGGCCGCCGTCTACCCGCTCGACCCGCAGGCCGCCGCGTTGAAACTGAAAACGCGGGAGCTGACTGCGGCGGAGCGGGGGCGCTTCGGGTTGCCCAAGCCCAAACCGGCGGTCTCCGAGCCGGTCGAATTTGACATCCGCGGCGGGGGAGAAATTGCGGATCCGTTTCGCTAAGATCCCGCCATGCCAACCAACTACGACATCCACATGGACGTGAAGTACGGCCCGCTCGAGCTTGTCGAAGCGGCGGCGCTCGCGAAGGCGTGCCCGGTGAAGTGGTGGAACCAGACGCTCTGCAAGGTGAACGACTCGCTCATCCGCCTGGGCGTGTTCGAGGGCGAGTTCCACTGGCACAAGCACGACCGCGAGGACGAGTACTTCCAGGTGCTGGAGGGCACTTTCTTCATCGACCTCGAAGGCCGAACCGTCGAGCTCGGCCCTGGCCAGGGGCTGATGGTGCCGCACGGCGTGCTGCACCGGACGCGGGCGCCCAAGAGGGCGGTGGTGCTGATGGTGGAGCCGTCCACTGTAGTGCCGACGGGTGATAAGTAGGGAGGCGGCCGAAGTCAGTGGGTAGGGGGTAGGAACGACCCTTGTTCGAGTGGTCGTTCCTACCTCCTACCAACTACCTCCTGAGCCGTCACAGCGCCGGCATCTGGGGAGAAGCCACCACGCCCCCGTCGTACCGGTACTGCGGCGATGCAACCAGGCTCACGGAAGCGCCGAGCTCGCGGCACGCCTGGACGCCCTCCTCGATCGCGTGCGAATTCCCCGACAGCTCCGCTTCCAAAAACGACTCCGTCGCGGTCAGGCGCCCGTAGAGGACGCGCGTCCGGACGTCGCCTTTGTGGCGCAGGCTCTCGAAGATTCGGACCATCAGGCCCCGGTCGCACGACACATGCGCATACAGGCTGCAAGACGTGTTCATGGCTGGTCCCCTCCCAGGGAGTCGGTGTTCCTGTCTCGGGGGAGATGTCAGCACGGCGGCCGGGGGCGACTCCATCGGGAAGCGGCCTGAATCCGCGACCGGGGATTCCCCGAAGCCCGCTCAGCGCGATTTCCCTCGCTTGCGGAAGCGCGGGCGGTTCGCGTCGAAGTCCGGAGCGGGGATCTCGATCGCGAGCGGGATCTTCCGGCGGCGCGCCTCCATCCGCCACACCCGAAGCCCTTTCTGCCGCGCCTGGATTTCCCGCCGCGTGCGGCCGTCAGGAGCTTCGGGCCATTCCAGGGGGAGGCTCTGGACTTCGAAGTGTTTCTGCACCGCGCCGACCAGGTAGGTCCAGTAGTCCTTGTTGTCGGTCTGGAGGACGACCAGCCCGCCGGGGCGCAGCACCGTCCACGCCCGCTCGAGAAATGCCGGCGTGAGCAGCCGACGGCTCGCCGCGTCGGCCTCGTAGTACGGCTGCGGATGGTAGATGTGGACCTCGTCGAGCGAATTTGCGGCGAAGCGCTCTTCCATCCAGACGACCGCGTCGCCGACGACGAAACGGACGTTGGCGAGTCCGCGGCGGTTCGCGCGCTGGGCCGCGTAGTCGATCGCGACCTGGACGGTGTCGACGCCGAAATGGTCGAAGCCGGGGCGGGCGAGCGCGGAGCCGATGAGAAAGCGGCCGTTGCCGCAGCCGAGGTCGACGACGCGCGGGGCCTCGCGGCCGAAGACCGCGTTCCAGTCGAAGGCGCCCCCGGGGTCGCGCAGCCCGGTCGTCGTCCACCGCTCGCGGGGGACTTCGCGGCCCGGGAAGGGGACGCCGTATTCGCTCTCGGAGGCACTCATCGCGCGGCTAGTTCTTCTCGAAGCGTCACCATGCGTGGTTGCACAGCGGCTTCGGATTGTTCGGGTCGAGCTTCAGCGCTTCCGTGTAGTCGCGGAGCGCACCTGTAAGGTCCGCTTCCGCCGCGCTTCGCGCCGCGTTCCTGGAATTCAGCGGCGGTCGCGGGCTCGCCGGCCGAACCCGCAGAAGGGAACGACGCGAGCAATTCGAGAAGAACGATCCATGATAATTGTGTGTTTTCTGAACGCGTCATTCGCCCGTCCTCCGGGAGTGTGAGAGGGCGCAGCTTAGAGCAAGCGAAGGGGAGAATTCCACTCACTCGCTCTCGATGGCCACCGCGATGCAGGGCCCGAATCCGATGTTGCGAGCGACGTGACCCGGGACGTCGCCGTGCCGGGCTCCGTGTCCTTGCCGCGCCGCGCCAACTCCGCTTCGACAAGCCCCGGACTTCCTTTGCCCGGTCCGCCGGCAAGTCCTGTTCGTCCACGAGCAGCCGCTCGAGGCTCAGCGTCGCTGAAGTTCTTCAGAGTTTCTTCGCGTCGATGAGCGGCGCGAAATCCAGTTCCGGCAGTTCGAGGATCTCTCCCGCCTTCACTTCGACCACGCCGGCGTTCTGCGTCACAAAGACGCGCGTCTCGACCTGCGGTCCGAGGACGTTCATCGAGCCGGTCCACAGCTTGCGCTCTCCGGTCACCTTCCAGGCCGCTCCTTCACGCGCGAAATGGACGAGGAAATCGTTCGTGCGCTCCACCGCGTCTCCGTCGGAGGACTGAAACCGGAAGCGGAGCTTGACGCTCGCGACCGGGTGGTCGTCGGTTCCGGCCACATCCATGAGCCAGGCCTCGCGCGAGAGGTCTTTCATCGGTCCGGCGCCTGACAGGGATTCCGTGTGAAACGACCGAACCACGGCGATCGGCGTGCCGAGGCCGTCCTCGAATTTGTCCGAGTAGTTGGCGAGAAGAGTCGCCGCATCGCGCCCCGCGAACGCGCCCTGGATCGATTTCAGCGCCGCCTCGACACCGTCGCGGGTCGCTGGAAGGGGCCGCCCGTCGGGCACGCCTTCGTCGTGTACTTCCACGAGCCAGAGCTTTCCTTCCCATTCAAGCCGGTAGTTGAGCCGATGCGGGCCCGGTGGCAGATCCGGGATGAGAAACGTCCCGTCAGGAGCGATGCCGGAGCCGCCGACGAGGCGCGTCCCGGCAACGATGAGGACATCGCCTTTGAGACCCGCGGGGAGGAGCCGTCCGCGGACGGTTCCCAATCCCGCAAGCGGGGCCGGCAGCATGGCGGGAGCCTTGACGGCGGGAGGGCCGCCGCTCTCGCGTGGCGCCACCTTTCGATTCATTCGGGCGACCGCGACGAGCGCGACGGCGACGGCAAGGGCGGCCGCCACGCTCCACTGCGTGCGGCGACTCCGCGCCGTGCTCGACGGTGTCGTCATCTCACTTGGTTCCCATCGTGTAGCAGAAACAGGGATGTCCTTTTTCGTCTCCAAGGCAGGATTCGCCAGCCGATCCCACAAAGGCGCAACTCGTGGAGCCGCACTTCACCGTGTCGAACTTCACCGATCCGGGACCCTTTCCCCGCACGGCCGTATACCCTTCCCCGCACGGCAGCTTGCAGGCACACGAGCCGGTGAACCCGATAAGGCATCCCTTGTCGGCCGGCTCGGCCGGCGTGTAGCAGCCGTTGCGTCCCACTTCGCCCGGATAGCAGCCGCCGCTTCCGAACCAGGCGCCGTACCAGTTCGAATTCTCTCCCTGTCCGAGTCGCGCGACGCAGGCCTCCGAAGAGCAGCAGTCCGCGCTTGCGCACTTGTTCCCTTTGATTTCAGCTGCGCACGCCGCGAGATTCAGGGGGCAGCGAAACCAGAACCCGATCTCGTTGACGTTCGTGTGCTTCTGGCCGATGCACTTACCCTTGCCGCCGCAGAAAACGCCCATCCTCAGGTGATCCGCGAGCCACCCGCCGATGTCCTCACTCGTCGGCGCTGAGTCCTGCGCGATCGAGCCGCAGCACTGGATGCCCCGCGTGTTCCGGTTGGGAAGCCCCCCGCCAGGGCAATTCCCGGCGTCCCGGAACATCGGCTTCCGGCAGCACGCCGATTCCGGGAGATTCTGAAGCTGCGGGCAGCCCTTCTTCCGCATTTGCCCCCGCGAGACCGTCATGCTCCGCTGGCAGTGGCCGCAGCCGGTCGGCTGCCCGCCACAGCAGCAGCCGTACGGAGCGTCGACGCGGACTCGAAATGTCTCGGCGCCGATGACCGAGCCCGTGTCCGCCGTGATCCGGAAACAACCGACCTCGATCTCAAGCCAGTACTCAAGCTTGTCCGAGAATGCCAACCCTTCCCAGTCGATGAAATACTGCGCGACCGACCGGCTCCCGTCGCCAAGGTAGTACGCGGCCTCCGCTACGTAGAGCGCGTTTCCCTCGGCGTCCACAAGCTTCGCCTGTGCCGGCAACTCGAGCGGCTTGACCACCCAGCCCGCCACATAGAGGCTCCGGTCGCCCGTCCGCTTCACCTCCCGGTCTACCTCCGCCACCAGGTCCGGATGAAACTGGTAGGTCGCCCCGTTTTCTTCCCGTCGCGCCGCTACCACCCGGGCGTCCGCGTCCTCCTCCACCTTCACGTCGACCAGCAGGCCATCGTGCATCTTCCCTTCGATTTTTCGCTTCCGCGATTCCTTCCAGTTCGCCGTCAGCGCCGAGTTCCCCGCCTTCATCCGCTCCGGCGCCGATTTGCCGCCCGGCTCCGGCGCGTCGCCGGGGTAATTGAGAAGCCCCAGCGCGAGGACGAAAACTGCAGCGAGGACTGGGTGACGGATCATCGATGGATTCCTTCCGGAGAACCGCGGCCAGGTGAGATCACTTCCCGCCGATGAGCATACAGCAGCGCCTGCTTATTCTTGTCTCGGGCGCCCCCGCGAAACCAACGCGGGTCAACCTCGAGGTCATCACTTCCCTGAAGGGGCTCTTCCGTATCCCGACACCCGCTCGTCCCGACGACATTCCGGCCGGAGGGCCGTATGAAGGAGGCCGCTATTTTCCCGGACCCTTCAGATCCGGATTCTCCCGCCCCAGGTACCCGATCCGCCCGAGCGGCGAGCGGTCCGCGTCCCCGCTCGAGAACGATGTCTTCCCGCGCTGTTTCTCCGTCATGTAGGCCCAGTCCGCGCGGTAAACCCAGGGGTCCTCGTCCGGCGTTTTCGCGAGCGCCTTCCACGCTTTCAGCGCTTCCTTCTTCTCGCCGAGCTGATACCGCGCCAGCGCCGCGAAGTACCGCGCCTCCGTCGCGCGATTGCTCTCCGCAGGGAAATCTGCGAGCGCGTCGCGAAGCGCCTCGTACTTCGCCTCGCGCCACGGCCGCCACGCGCGCTCCATCGTTGCGTCGTCGACCAGGTCGTCGCGCTTCACGTGAGAGAGCGCGGCTTCCATTTCCTCCCATTTCTCGCGCCAACGCTGGATGTGGGCGAGGAAGAGCCACTCGTCTTCGTTTTCGGGTTTGGCGAGAAGCTCCGCGGCGGTTTTGCGTTTTCCGAGTTCGAACGCGATCCGTGCTTTCTCAATCGGCTTCACCGCGGCCTTCTCGGCCTCACTTTCCGCGTTGAACTCGGGGTGGTCCTTGAGCGCTTTCTTCATCGCCGAATGCACGTCCTCCGTGCTCGCGAAATTCCCCGCTTCCCCGATCAGCACGCCCTCCGCCGTCACGATCAGCACATTCGGCGGAGGCACGCCGTTCCCGCCGAGCTCCTTCTTGAGCTTCACCACGAACTTCCGCGCGTCCGGGTCGCCCGCCGCGCCGCCGTCCGCCAGGTCGAAGTAGAACGCCACAAACCGCCGGTTCGCCAGCCCGCGCACGCGCTCGTCGCTGAAGGGACCCGCCCTCAGCACTTCGGCGGCGGGTCACCACCCGCCGTTCTTCTCCGTCCCGAACGCGATCGGCTTGATCAAAAGCAGCCGGTTTTCCTTCTTCGCCTTTTCCAGCGCCGCCTTGAACGGCAGCGTCCACTCGATCCCCGTGCAGTCGCGCTTGCAGTCGCCTGCGAGCGCGGCGGAGGCGAAGAGGAAAAGGGCGGCGAGCGGTTTCATGAGATGGCTCCGTGTGGGTCCCCCCCGGGACGGGAAGATGTACGGGGCTGGGCAGGTGTTGGTGAGATGGCAGGTCGATTGGAAAACGGCGGAATCGCCGTCAGCGTCGAGCGGCGCAATTCGGTCCTTCGGTCGCTAGACTGCGGTCATGTCTTCTCCCTCCACCGCAGACCGCCTTCGCAATTTCCTCGCCGGGACCGGCGAGGAGGACGTGCGTGAAGCCGCGCTTTGCCGGACGGCACTGGAGAAGGAATTCCTGTCCACGGCGCAGCTGGAGGACTGCCTTGAAGAGCGGGACCGACGGCGCGCGGCGGGAGAAGCGGTGCGGCTGTCGGACGTGCTGGTGTCCCGCGGCGTGCTCACGCCGCAGCGCTTCACGGACATCACCGGCCTGCAGGACGTCGGGCTGCGCGTCTGCCTCGAATGCGGCCGGGTCTACGACACCGCGGGGCAGCCGCCGGACGTGAAGCTGCGGTGCGTGAAGTGCGGGCTGGAGCTCGGGCACGCGCCGGCATCGGCGAAGAAGACGACGACGGGAAGCGGCATCCGTCCCGCGGTGCAAATCCCGACGGACACGCGGCCGCGGCTCGGGAAGTACGCGCTGACGCGGGAGATCGGGCGCGGGGGCGTCGCGGTGGTGCACGAGGCCGAAGACCCGGAGTTGAAACGCCGTGTGGCGCTCAAGGTCCTGAAGGAGAACGAGTCCACCGCGAAAGTCATCGCGCGCCTCCACCGCGAGGCTGCCATCGTCGCCCAGCTCTCCCACCCGAACATCATCGCCATCCACGAAGTCGCGATGGCGCGCGACGCGATGGGGCAGAGCGTGCACTTCATTGCGATGGATTACGTCGAAGGCACGACCCTCGCCCACGTGCTCGCGGCGAAGCGGACGCCGCTTCCGGAACTGCTGCGCATGCTGGAAGACGTCGCGCGGGCGGTGTCGTTTGCGCACGGCAAGGGGGTGATCCACCGCGATCTCAAGCCGTCGAACGTCCTCGTCGACCGCGGCGGGCGCGTCGTGCTCACGGACTTCGGCGTCGCGCACACGGAGATGTTCGGGACGAAGCTGACGCGCGAGCAGGCGGTGATCGGGACGCCGCAGTACATGGCGCCAGAGCAGGTGCAGGGAAAGGTCCAGGAAGTGGACGGACGGACGGACGTCTACGCGCTCGGCGTCATGCTCTACGAGATGCTCACCGGCAAGATGCCCTTCGAGGCCGAGTCGCTCGTCGACCTCTACCGCCACATCCTCGAGGACGAGCCGCCTCGACCGGCGACGAGTTCGCGCGAAGCGGACGAGGATCTCGAGGCGCTGTGCCTGAAGGCGATGGAGAAGCGCCGCGAGGACCGCTACCAGGACGCGCACGCGTTCGCGGAGGATCTCGCGAGGCACCGGCGCGGGGAAGCGGTGTGGGCGCAGCCGGTGACGGGGTGGCGTCGCGTGAAGCGGCGGCTGCGTCGAAATAAAAACATCGTCATCCAGATCTGCGTCGCCGCCTGCCTCGGCATCCTGATCGGCGCTTACGCCGTCGCCGGCATCACCGGCGCCGCCGACCCGCGCGGCGTCCCGACGGTCGTCCTGGCAGGCGTCGTCAACATCGTCCTCATCGCCTGGATCTGGCGGCGTTCGCGGTCGAAGAAGGAGCACGACGCCGAACTCGCGCGCGAAAGGGCGCGCGTCCATGCCGACGCCGGGCGCTCGCTCCTGACGCGCCTCGACCGTCTCCTCTCCACGAAAGAGTGGACCGAGTCCGAGCTTTCAACTCTGGCCGAGTCCGCCCGCGAAGAATTCCGCGCCGCCCTCCGCGAGCAGCCCAAAAACCCCGAGGCCTGCCTCGAGATGTCCCGCGCCTGCCGCGTCGAGGGCCGCCGCGACGACGCCCTCGCCTGGCTCGACCGCGCCATCGCGACCTCCGAGTATTTCCCCACCGCCCACCTCGAGCGCGCCATCCTGAGACTCGAGCGCTACGAGGAAATCCGCCGCGACGCCTGCGGCCATCACCGCGACACCGGCGAGCACGGGAGCGCGTTGAGAACGGAGATCGAGAACGAGCTCAAGCTCGTCCAGGGCCACACCCGCGAACGCCGCGAAGTCATGCTCGCCGCCGGCATTCTCGCCCTCGCCGACGGCCACGACGATGACGCAGCGCGTCAATTGGCGGAGTACGCGAAGTCCACCGTCACCGATCCGGACGGGTGGACCTGGGCCGGGCGCGCGTGGCTGAAATTGCACGGCAAAGAAGCGGAAGCAGTTGCCGCTTTCGGCGAAGCGCTGAAGTTCCGGCCAAGAGAGGTGCTCGCGCTTCGATTGAGAGCGGAAGCGCGACTGCGCCAGGGCGAATGGGGCGGCGCGCTTGAAGACGTGGAAGCGGCCTTGCGAGCGAAGTCGAACGACCCCTCCCTCCTGAGACTCCGCGGCATCATTCGTGAAAAACGCGGCGATACCGTCGGCGCCCTCGCAGACTACGACGCTTCGTTGAAATCCGCCGAATCTCCCGAATCCTACCTCCACCGCGGTCACGCCCGCCTCGCCACCGGCCACGCTTCCGACGCCCTCGCCGACTTCGGCCGCGCTCTCGAAATCGCCCCCGACCTCGCCGACGCCTGGGCGGCGCGAGGAGCGGCGAAGCTCACGGTTGGGGACGCGAAAGGTGCCGCCGACGATTTGCGAGAGGCCGTGAAACGCGCGCCGCATACTGCGGTGCCGCGAGTGCGTTATGCGCAGGCCCTCTCCGCTCTGGGCAAGGGAGACGACGCGCTTCGAGAACTCGACGAGGCCGTCCGCCGCGCGCCGTCTCTCCCGGAGGCACTTCTCGCCCGCTCCGCAGCCCGGCTCGCCGCGAACGACCTTACCGGGGCGCAGACCGATGTGGACACCGCCATCGCGGCCGCGCCGCGCCGGGCGGAAACGTACGCGCAGAGAGCCCTGATCCACCTCGCCCGCGGCTCCCATGGCCCAGCCCTCGCCGACGCCAACCAGGCCCTCGACCTCGACCCCCGCAACGCCGTCGCTCGCGCCCGGCGAGGCGCCGCGATCCGTTTGCGCGGCGGGGCGAACGCGAACAACGATGCGCTGGAGGAGTTCAACGCGGCGATCGTCATTGATCCGGGTTGCGCAGAGGCACATCTGCTTCGTGGAGAGCTGTTTGCCTCCGTCGGTGACCAGCAAAGCGCTCGAGTGGACCTCTTGACCGCCAGGTCCAGGGCCTCCGATCCCGCAATCCGCAATCGTGCAGACGCTGCGCTGAGTCGACCAGGGGCGAATCCGTGAAATAGCTGGAAGTTCGATCGGCTCCGTTGCTCCGCTCGACTCCCAGGCGCGGCCGCTTCGCCCGCGCTTTAACGCGCGCTCCTCCAATTCAGTAAACTGACACCAGGGATTGCCCGGAGGCCGCTCATGCGCATTCTCGCCATCGTCCTCTTGTGCTCCGCCGACGCCGCGGAGGCGAACCTCCAGATGATGGGACTCAGGGCCGTCCAGGCACTCGTCGATGCGGCGCGCAAGACGGGCGAAGATGATGTGCGTCGGCGGACGACGCGCATCCTTCAGCGGATCCGGGCCCAGAACAGGTAATCAGGCGCCCGCCACGACGGGGACGCCCGATGGCACCTTCGCCAGCAGCTGCCGGCAGAACCCCTTCAGCCTCTCGCGGTCCGCTTCCTTCATGTCCTGCCACGCGACCGTGATCAGGAACTTCCCGAAGACCGGCGCCGGCTCGACGCGCACGACGTTGAACTGGGCGCCGAGGGAGCCCTGGGCGGGGATGTGGATCGTCGCGACGAGGTTGCGGCCGGGGGCGAAGGCCTCCTCCGTCTGGAGGACGACGTCGGTGAGGCCGAGTTCGAGAACGATGGCGGAGCGGCGGCGGGTGAGGAAGCCCTCGTTGGCGGCCTTATAGCTGGCGGCGAGCGACGTCTTGTGGCGCATGGCCACGAACTTGCGCGACGCGGACTGGCCCTTGGGGTTGGAGAGGTTCGCGAGGACGCGCATCAGCTTCGGGGCTTCGACGGGCATGAGGAGCGCTTCGGACACGCCGGCGCGGCGGGCTTCGGGGACGTCGGCGGCAGTCGCTTCGTCGTAAAGGGCGAGCACCGTGATCTCGGGGTGCTTCGCGAGGACCTGCTTCACGAGGCTCACGGGCGCGAGAGCGAGATCGAGCGCGACGCACCACGGTTCGTGCTTCTCGATGAGCGCGAGGACCTGGTCGGCGCGGCCGGTCTCCGCGGCGAGCGTGTGGGGCGTGTCGCGAAGGACGTCGATGAAGGCTTCGCGGCGTTCGGGGGAAGGGCCGGCGACGAGGACAGAAGAGTTCATGGGAGTCTTCCGAAAGGTGGGTGCATCAGCAGTGCGCGGGGAAGGAGGTCCCCGTCAGCGGAAATCCGAAACGGCGCGACCGCTTGCCCGGGAAGGACTTGCGCCGGATTCTTCGGAACAACGGCGTGCCGGCGACGTCAGAACAGCATGAAAACCATGCTCCTCGTGCTCGGGCTGGCCTGCGCCGCCCTTGCGGAAGCGCCGGATGACGGCGTGTACGTGCGTTCGGAAGCGAAAGACGCAAAGAAGGCTGTGGCGCCCGACGGGCGCGAAGTAGGCCTCGGCGAGAAATGCGCCTTCGAGATCCAGGAAGCTCGCATCACTTCCCAGGACAACCCGAACCGCGAATTCTGGCTCACGCTCAAGGTTCCCTTCGCGGAAGGACTGGACACGTTCCGGCACGTCCTGGTCGTGAAGGGCCGCGCCTGGCTACAGACCGGGTCTGGGACGGAGGCCAGGACCGCTTCATGGCTCGACTTCCCGATCTCCGGCAAGGAGAACGCCGAAGCGGTCGCGGCGCATTTCAAGATCAAGCCGGCGCTCCGCACCCACCCCGGACACCTGCTCGCGGTGAGTTTCGTTCCGAAGCAGAAGGAATTCGACGCGGACGGGGCGAAGATCGTGACGCTTCGAATCGAAAACGTCGGCTCGAAGACCGTCTTTTTCCAGGACGGCGGACGGAACCGCGCGGCGCGCGACAACCAGTTCGTGTTCCGGGCGACGGACGGCGACAAGGTCCTCCCGGACATCGGCTCCGACGCGCACCTCGGCGGGCTGTCGGTGATCCGCGAGCTGAAGCCCGGCGAGATCTTCGAGAAGGAGATCGACCTGGCGAAGTGGTTCGCGCTCGAAAAGCCGGGGGTCGCGTTCGTGCACGGCTCGTTCCTGCTCGAGTTCTCCGAGAGTCGGGAGTACAAGCACACCGTGTGGGAGGACTGGGCGACGGCGGAGTTCCTCGTGCGGATCAACGAGAAGGCGAAGTAGCCCTTCTTTGCGCGGGGTTCATGTGAGCGCCGGACCGTGGCGCCCCAGCACCGCTGCGATTCCCGCTGCGAGTGTACCGATGATCGACGCAAGGGCGGTGTCGGGAATCGCGTCCGGCGCCTGCGAGCATCGCCTGAAATCGACCGGGTCGTTGACGGGGTCGATGACGAGCGGGCAGCCGGGGGAAGTGAGCGAGATTTCGCACGAGAAGATCTCGAGGCCCGCGACGGCGGCGACGCCGGCGACGGCCTCGGCGACGCACCTCAGACAGTAGTCCCCGGTTTCCTGGGGCGTCACGGGCGCGAAGACGTGGCTGACGGGGTGCCACCAGAACGGATAGTTCTTCCCGAAAACATGGATCACCCGGAACCAGGCCGGCCGTCCTTCGAGGATCATCGGCTCCGCGTTCTCCTGAAGCACGAAGCGCTCCCTCAGCCACTCCACCCCGCCAGGGAACTGCGCCGGAAGCTCTTTCAGCGCAAGCACGCCGTCCCCGCCCCCTCCACACGCCGGCTTGAGCCAGAGCGGCCGAACCCAGTCGCGCGTCGCCAGCGCCAGGGTCGCTTCTGAGTACTGCTCCGGCATGAAGTCCATGAGGCGTGGAACCTGCAGTCCCCTTTCCTGCAGAAGCCCGTGCACCGCGGCCTTGTCTCCCATCCCCAGCGACCGCTTCACCGGGTTGAGAATGCGGGTCCCGGTGGTCGCGACGAGGTCATTCAGGCGACGGAAGCGCGGGTCGCTTTCCCATGCGCGGTCGAGGAACACGCCCCAACGGAGGTCGCCCGCCTGCGCCGCGGCGAGTGCCGCTTCGACACCCGCAGGCGTGACGCTCCCGAACGTCAGCCCCAGGCCCCGGCATGCGCGCTCGAGGTCGGCGACGAAGGCCTCGTCGTGCTCCCAGTTCCACGCGACTGCGATATCGTGGTTCACAGCGCGATTCTAGTCCCGGGGTCCTCTATTTCGCCCCAAGCAGGTTCGTCAATGCGCTCTCCAGCTCGTCCAGCTCGCGCGCCGCCCGCTTGTGTGCCGCAGCCCCGACGCGACGCGCGTCCAGAGGCGCGAACATCGCCTTGCCCGTCTCCAGGCGGCCCCGGAGCTCCCGGAGCTTCGCGGGGTCGGGGCTCGCGACCATCACCGCGAGCGCCGAGACGTCGTCGTCGGAGGTGTACGCGGACTCTCCGGCGAGCACGGCGTTTCTCCGTTCGGGAAACAGACGGTCTTTGCGCCGACCTTCGGCGCTTCCACTGCGTTAGACTCTTGTGCCCATGCGCGCCACGCTCCTTTTCGCCCTGCTCGCTTTCCCCGCCGCCGCCGAGGAACTTTCCGGCGCACAGCTCGTGAAGCTGAAGGATGCGACGGTCTACGTGAAGCACGTTGGTTTCCGCGGGCTTGAGACGGGAAGCGGCTACCTCTTCCGCAAGGACGGCAAAACCGGCTGGGTTTTGACCTGCGAGCACGTAGTGCGGGACACGGAGACGGCGACGGTGATCCTGAAAAGCGGGCGGGACGGCGAGTTGAAGGTCGAAGCGCGCATCGTGTTCGTCGACAAGGAGCGCGACGTCGCGTGCCTGCGATTCACGGCGGACGAGATTCCAACGCCGGTCGAGTTGTCGCTGAAGACCGAGGCGAAGGAGACGGAGAGCGTCTACGTAGCAGGGTTTCCGTTCGGGCCGTCGCTCGCGACGGCCGGGGACAACCCCGCTCCGTCGGTCACGAAGGTTTCGGTTTCCGCAGTGCGGCGCGACGAAACGGGGGAGTGTGTCGTCGTGCAGCTTTCCGGCGACGTGAACCCCGGCAATTCCGGCGGCCCCGTCATTGACGGCCGCGGGCGGCTCGTCGGAATTGCAACGTCGCGCATCCAGGGAACGGAAATGGTGTTTCTCGTGCCGCCTGAGGGCCTGCGGTCGATCGTGCGCGGGCGCATCCTCAAGGTGGAGGCGAAACCTGTGCCCTCCGCCGGCCCCAAGCCGAGGCTCGAAGTCACCGCAGGCGTTTTCGACCCGCTGGGAAAGCTCCAGTCCTGGGGCGTCGCCTGGGTTCGCAAGGACGCGCTCAAGGAAGCGCCCGCCGCGGGAGCGGAGGGCAGGTGGAAACCGGTCGCCGCGGTGATGCGCGATGCGGCGCTTTCGCTCGACGAGGGCAAAGGCGCCGCGAGCGGGACCATTGACATCAACCACGCGTCGGCGGACTCCGGCGCGGTGGCGGTCCTGCTCCAGGCCTGGTGGGTGGGCGCGGACGGGACGAAGGTGTGGGCGGCGCCGGTCGAGGTCGAAGCGGCGGTCCTCGAAGGGCGGTAGGTGCTGCAAGAGAAGTATTCCAACAAAGGCACTTGACGCCGCTGTAATCCCATCGTATCATGTAGACATGTTGAAGTCGTGGACAAACTACATTCGCACCATACCATCCTTTCGGGTTGAACCTCCATGCGACAGCGACCTATCCTTCCCTTCATGCCCCACGCCACCCCCCAAAGACCGTCGACGACTACTTCGCCCTCGGGGACGACCGCCTCACCGAGCTCATCTACTGGATCGGCGACCCCGATGCCCGGACGATCCGCGTGCTGGAAAATGGCGGCAAAGCGTGGGTCGAGAAGGGGGTTTTCAGGCCCGGAGATGTCATCCGGCCGTCCGGAATGCCGGGCGTGACCGTCGAGGTGAGCGAGGTCTTCGAAGTGGAGTAGGCCGCGTCCTACTCGCAGAACACCTTGACCTTGTCGCCGCCCGCCGAGTTGACGTCCACCGTCAGCTCGCGCAGCGCGTCGATCAGCTCCTCGCCCTTCAGCGAGCTCAGGTGCGACAGGTCGATCCCGCTCTCCTGGAGCTTCTCCCCGGCCGCCTTCGGCATCATTGCCGACAGTTTGATCCCGGTGCGGACGAGCGCGAGCGGGACGCGGACGTTGACCTTGTCACCGTCGGAAGAATCGACCGTGACGCGGAGGTATTTCGGCGCGGCGCCGGCGGCGGGCTGACTCTCGGCGGACTTCGGCGCCGCGAGTTTCTCAAGCAGGCGGTCGGCGTCTTCCGGCGTGATCTTGCCCTGTGCGAGCATATCGAGAACCTGGCGGCGTTCGGTGGACATGGACGACTCCTTTTCCTGGTCGAGGACGATAAAGAGGTCATGGGGCGTCATTCGCCGATCCGCTCCAGGGCATCCTCGACGGTGATTTCCCCCCGGGCGAGCTGCTCGAGAATGGCGGCGTGGGGCAAGGGAGCGCGAAACGACTTGTCGAGGGCGGCGGCGATCGCGTTCAGGCGGTTCTTGACGGTGGGGTAGGAGATGTCGAAGAGCTCTTCCATCTTCTTGAGGGAGCCGTGATGGCGGACGAAGGCGGAGACGAAGAGTTGATCTTCGGGGGGGAGGGATGCGAGGGGGGGGATCTCGAAGTGGCCCTCGAGGGAGAGGTTGCAGGGCTCGCAGACCATTTTTGAAAGGATCATGGGCTGGGAGCAGCTGGCGCAGCGGGCTCTTGAGATATCCATGGGTGCCTCGGGAACGGCCATGAATATACGGCATAAGATTTAGAAAATCAATATGTAAATAAAGAAAATGAAGTATTGTCGAATTTGTGCTCATTTTCATTGATTCTCCCGCCTCGCGACGCCAGCGGGGCGTATGCAGTCGCTTTATCCGCGGCCGTTTCCGCGGCATCCGGTCGCATCCGCGAATTCCCTGGTCATTCTGTGGTGCAACGCAGCCGGCGGGCAGCGATGAAAGGAACTCGCGGATAAAGGAAGGATGCCGCGGAAACAGCCGCGGATACGGCTCGTCTCCCCTCCCCAGACCCCCAACCTCCTTGGTTTCCCCCCCCTCCCCGCGCTAGCATGACCCCAGGGCAGTCACTCAGGGGGAGCCACATGAAGCGCTCGGCCATGCTCGGCCTCGGATTCATCATCGGGATCGCCGAGTTCATCGGCGGCATCGGCTGGTGCGCCGTCGGCACCGGCGGCGGCGGCGGTTCGCCGCTTCATGGCCTCACCAACGACCAGCTCATGAAGGTCGCCATCTTCCTGCTCGCGGGCCCGCTGGCGATTCTCCCGCTTTGCGTTCTGGCGAAGAAGTCACCCAAGCTGGGCGCAATTGCGATGCTCGGCGGCGGAGCGTTCAGCGCGTTCTGGCTCCTCACGGCGGTGCACCCGAACGGGCATACGATGGTCTTCTCGAGCAAGCCGGTGTTCGAAGCGTGGGCGCCGCTTGCGGCGGTGTGCGTGCCGATGCTGGTGCTGGGCGCGATGTGGCTGAAGGGGCTCCAGGCCAAGGAGGGGTAGCCGTCGATGTCGCCTGACACCAACATCGGCGGGACCCCGCGCGCGTTCGAAACGACGGTGTGGTCGGACATTCTCGCTGCGGCGAATCCCGAGTCGCCGAAGTATCGCGAGTGCCTCGACCGGCTGTTCCGGTCCTACTGGAAGCCCGTCTACGCCTACATCCGCGCCGCGTGGCGCAAGAAGAACGAGGACGCCAAGGACCTGACGCAGGCGTTCTTCACGCAGCTTCTCGAGAAGGACACGCTCGCCCGCATGCACCCCGAGCGCGGCTCCTTCCGCGGCTACCTCAAGATCGCGCTCGCGCACTTCCTGATCGACGCGGAGCGCCACGAGTCCGTCCGTCGCCCTGCGAAACCGGTCTTCCGCCTCGACGCCCGCGAGGGCGATTACGAGCGCCTCGAGCCGGCCTCGACCGACGAGGAGCCCGAAGCAGCCTACGACCGCGAGTGGTTCCGGGGCGTGCTGGACAGCGCGGTGGACGACCTGCGCGTCGAGCTGATCCAGGAAGGCAAGGCGGTGTGGTTCGACGTCTTCCGCATGTACTGCCTCGAGCCCGGCGGCCTGACCAAGGGCACGCGCGAGACGATCGTCATGGACGGCGACATGCCCGGCGTCACCTACGAACTCGTCGCGAGGCGGTTTGCGGTGAGCGAGACGCAGGTCCGCCACTACCTCGCATATTGCCGCGGGTCCCTGCGGCGGCTGCTGCGCAAGCGCGTGAGGGAGTACACGGCGCGTGAGGAGGACGTGGATCCGGAGCTGCAGGCAATTCTAAAGGGGTGACGCGACGCCTTCCGGGACAAGGACGCGGTCGAGAGGTCGAGGGTCAAGCCTGTCGCGTCCGCGGCGCGAGCCCCTCCCACATCGCCTTCGCGATAGCCCGGACCCCGGCGTCTGGAAAGCGGCCGCCGTGGACGCCGAGCTTTTCCATGATGGCCAGGAAGTGAAGCGCCGCGAAGAGCGTCAGCGCGGCGGCGTGGAGGTTCGGGGCGGCGACGAGGCCGCGCTTCCGCTGCTTCTCGAGGTACTCCGTGAACCCGGCGTGGATGCGGCCGAAGGGACCGTGCTCGCGCTGGCGCGAGTACTTCGCGAAGTCGAAGGAGGGATGTGTGAGGAGCGGCAGGAAGATAGGCACGAGCTTTCGAAAGTAGTTCACCATGCCGACTGCCAGGTCCCCGAAGTGCTCCCGGGCGCGCCGCGGATCGGCCGGCGGCTCGAGCAGCTTCGCGAAGTCCGGCTCCGGCGGCGTCATAGCGGCGAAGAAAAGGTGCGCCTTGGTCGAGTGGCGCTGGTAGATCACCGCTTCCGAGATCCCGGCGCGCCGGGCGATCTCCCGCGTCGTCCCGGCGAACCCCCTCTTCACGAACACCGCGCGGGCGGCTTCGAGCAGTTCGTGGTCTTCGATGTTCTTCTTGCGGCCCATGGGCGGGCCTCATTCTGTCCGCGACACCCCCGCGCGGGCAACGATCGCGCCGATGGCGCCGCCGCCGTAAGCGGGATGCGAGAGGTCCTCCAGCCCGAGTTCCGCGAGAAGCGGCTCGATCCGGCCGGTTTCGAGCGGCGAAGGTCCGTGGCGGTGCATCAGGTAAACGAGGCCCATGCCGTCGAAGAGCGTCCGGAAGAACGACTTCGGTGTCCGCCAGTCCACGAGCACGATCCGCCCGCCAGGCTTCAGGACACGGCGCATCTCGCGAATCGCCGCTTCCTGGGTGGCGACCGGCATGTGGTGGAGGACGAGCGTGCAGAACGCCGCGTCGAAAGTCGCGGGCGGGAAGGGCAGCTTCTCCGCCGGGGTCTCCGTGATCGTGAGCGCGACGCCGCGGCGCTTCGCCTTGTCCCGCGCCCGGGCGCACATCTCCGGTGAAAGCTCGACGCCCTGGAGGTTGCCTGAGGGACCGACGCGCCCGGCCGCCGCGATGAGAAGCGTCCCCGTCCCGGAGCCGACGTCGAGCACGGAGCTTCCCGGCTTCAGCGCGCCCTGGTCCAGCGCCCACCGCCGGAGCTTCCCTTCACGCCCCATCGTGAACGCCCGCACGAACCAGTCGTACCCGCGCGCGCCATGGAGGACGAGGCTCCCGTCGTGTCCGTGCCCCGCCGGCCCGTGCCCGGCGCGGGTCACGCCGCGTGCCGCCGCGGCAAGCCCGGCGAAGAGAGCGAGGTGGACGGCGACGACGGCGCCCGCGCCGAGAGGCGCGTACCACCAGGAGACGCCGTGCGCCAGGAGCGCGAGGGCGGCAACGCCTGTGAGGGCGAGGATCAGGAGAAGCGCGTGGAGGCGGTGGGCGTGACGGGCGTGGTGTGAGCACATCGGCGGAGCTCCGGTTGAAGAGGGAAATGTAAGCGAGCGCTCACTTATATATACGGCGGGCGCCTGCTTGAGTCAAGCGCGTGCGCCGGCTCGCGGCCGCGGGGGCTGTGGTGGCCGAAGCTGATCTTCCAGCAACCGGAAGACCTGATGCGCTGCCCACTGCGCGGCGTGCTGGAAGCGCCGCTCGGCGTGGGCGGCGCCGCGGAGCACGTTACGGCAGCGGCGGCGCCCCGGCTTTCGCGCAGGCTTCCTGCATCGCTTTCCGGAGGTCCGCCAGCGCGTCGCCTCCCGCTTTTTCCATCAGACGCTCTCCCTGCCGCCACGCTTCGCAGGCCTCCTCGCGCCGCCCGAGGCCGACGTGCGCCAGCGCGATCCGGCAGTGCGTTTCCCCCTCGCGCCGCGGGTCCCGGCAGGACTGAAGCAGGAGAAGCCCTTCGGCCATGAGCTGGAGCGCTTCCTCGAACAGGCCTGCCTTGAGGCGCAGCCGCCCGAGGTCGGCCAGCGTGAGTCCCTGGTACCTGAGGTTATGGACTTCGCGGTGGATGGCCAGGGCCTTGGCGAGGAAGCGGGCGGCGTCCTCGGCGCGGCCGGTTTTTTCGCGGAGGAGGCCGAGGTTGCCGAGGATCACGCCTTCGAAGCGCCGGTGGCGGACGGAGCGGAGGAACCCGAGCGCCTCGTTGTAGGTCGACTCCGCTTCTGCATGTCTGCCGGTCACGCGGTAGACGTTGCCCAGGTTGGTGAGGGCCACGGCCTCGGAGCGGCGATCGCCGGTCTGCCGGTGAATCGCGAGAGCCTGCCGGAGGAGCGCCTCGGCCTCGGCGTTCCGGCCCAGCTCCATCTCGAGCACGGCGAAGTTCGTGAGGGCGATGCCTTCGGCGCGGCGGTTGCCGGCCTCGCGCAGGATGGAAAGCGCGTCCTCGAAGGCGCGGCGCGCCTCGCCGGTGCGGCCGGCCTCGGTGGCGATAAAACCGATGGTTCCCAGCGCGGTGCCTTCCATGGCGCGGTTGCCGGTCTGGCGGAACGCCTCCAGCGCACGGCGGTTCAGCTCGAGGGCCTCTTCCGTGCGGCCGGTCTCGTGCCGCAGCTTGGCGAGGCCACTCAGGATCATTCCCATCGAACCCGGGTTTTCCGCGCGGCGGTGAAGCGCGAGGGCGGCCTCGAAGGCGCTCTCGGATTCCTCCACGGCGCCCTTTTCCGAGCAGACGACGGCCAGGTTTCCCAGCGCCACACCCTCAAGCCGCGTCTCCCCCGTCCCGCGAAGGCGTTCGAGTGCTTGCCGGTACGACGCCTCCTCGAGGGCCGAATCGCTTCTCGTGCGCGCCAGCATGCCGTGCTGGATGAGCGCGGCGGCCTCCAGCGCGGTGTCCCCGCACTCCCGGCTGCGCTTCAGGCTCTCCTTCAGCGCGGCCTCGGCCTCGGTAGGCCGCTCGGTGTCGAGGTAGACGCTGGCGAGGTGACCGTGGACGAGTCCCTCGAGCCGGCCGTCGCCCGCGCTTCGCTGCACCGCCAGCGCCTCGGAAAAGAGCGACTCCGCTTCGGCCGGCTTGCCCGCGAGCTGGGCCATTCTTCCGGCTCTTCGCAGCGCATTGCCGCGGGCGCTTCCCTCGAGAAGCGACGCGTGCTGTTCCCAGAAAGCGCGGGAGTCTTCGTATCGGAACCCGGCGCCGAGCAGCTCGGCGGCGCGTCTCAGGTAGAGCGCCAGCGGGGCGAGCCCGGCCGCGCGGGCGTGGCCTGCCAGCTCGGCGGCGAACGGGTCGGTCGCGTGGGGCGTGCGCCGGTCGTCGAGGGACGGCTTCGGCGCCGCGTCGGGGGCGCGTCCGCCGCAGAGTCCTTCGATCGCCGCAAAGGCCAGCGCGTGCAGCCGGGCGCGGTCGCGGGGGAGCTGGAGCTGGTACGCCGCATCACGCAGCAACGCGTGACGAAAAAGGTAAGCCGTCTCGGCGCGCATGCTGCGAGTATGCACCAGAGGTCTGCCAGCGCGTTCGACGTTCAGGCCCGTCCTTGCGCCGGCCCTCGGCGTGCGTCCGTTCCCACAGAGAGCGCGCGAAGAAATCGATCGCCAACGCGCAATCGGGCCTCGCAACCCGCCG
>JBBTCT010000019.1:53216-87926 GCA_038060895.1 Planctomycetota bacterium | reverse complement strand
CGCCCCCCGGGGGGCGATACGGGCCGGCCGAATGGGAAAACGGGCTCCCTGCCGGCAAGGGGAGCGGTTTCCAAGTTCCTATTGGCTAAAGGAGAACCTATGCCTCGCTCGGCCCGAGGTCCCAAGCGCAAGTCAGGCGAGGGATCGAGCGATCGCTCCCTCGTTTGGATCGTCCATCACGTCCGCCGACTCGGTGGCGGGGATGAGGACGTGAAGCTGATCGGCGTCTATTCGAGCAGGAACGCGGCTCGAGCCGCCGCGAAAAGACTTCGGCGCCGACCGGGTTTCGCGCAATTCCCGCGGGGTTTCGAGATCTCGCAGTACGCACTGGACGAGGATCAGTGGACGCGTGGGTTCGTGACCGTCCTGGACTGACGAATGTGATTCTGTTGGCTTCAGACCGGCCTGTGCCACCGGCTACTTCCTGTGCGACCACCAGAACGCGATGTCCTTCGCGAAGTATAGAATTGAGCCATGCGAACGCCGTCGCTCACCTTGTCAGGCGCTCTCCTCTTGCTCGCCGCGGGGTGTGCCAAGCGCGCGCCACCACGCGGCCCGACCGACAGGCTGGCCACGCGATTTGAGGAGCGACTTGCTTCAAGCGACCCGTTTCCAGAGACCGAAGCTCTCGCGTTCCTTGGAGTACTCGGTCCCGCCGCTGCCGCGCCGCTCGGTCGGGCGCCCGTTTCTCCTGACCCATCGCGCCGCAGATTCCTTGCAAATCTCCTGGCGGCCGCGTCGCAAGGTGGGATCCGGAATGAAGCGACGTTCGCCCTCTCTCTCCACCTGAGCACGGACGCCGACGCGGAGGTCCGCAGCGCCTCACGCGACGCCGTCTTGTGGTCAAGGCTGGACGCGGACGCCGCGCGCGACTCGTGGATGAAGTCCAACCTGGTCGTGAAGTCCTATGGGCTCGACCGGGAGTACCCGCTACCCCGAGTCGAGGAAGCCCTCGCGCTCTTGAAGCCCGATGTCGCCGAGTCCGATACGGATCCACGAATTGTGCCGCGTCTCTGGGTCAGGATGCCGCCCGTGAGGGGCCATACCCGGGTCGATGCTTACGACGGTCTTGCGGTCGGTCCCCAGGAGAAACTTTGCTGGGTCACTCAGTGTGCTCGCGCGGGCGAGCCCAGGGCGATTGAGAGGCTCGAGGCCTACCTGGAGCCGGAACCCAACATGGAGCTAGGCCGAACTCCGTCCGAACCCGAGAGGGAATTCGCATTCTTGATACTGCAAGCGGTTCCTGGATATGCGAAACGGCGCTAAGCGCGTCGGCGCAGTTTGAGTCCGTACTACTTCCTGTGCGACCACCAGAACGCGATGTCCTTCGCGAAGTACAGATAGACGAACACCACGAGCAGCCCGATTCCGAACCCGACGTACTTCCCGCGGAACGACTTGATCCGCCACCTCAACTCGGGCGGCCACTCCGCTTCCGGTAGATCCCGCCCGCACTTCGGGCAGAAGACGCGCGGAAACAGGTAGGCCATCGTCGAGAAGCGCCCCGTCATCTCGTAGACCATGTCGCGCTTCCGCGAGTTCACGAGCGGCTCGCCACATTTCGAGCACGGGAAGCTCACTTCACGAGTCCTTCGAGTTCGGCGTGGAGGGAGCGCCAGGCGGAGTACTCGCCACGGACTTTCTCGAACGACTCCAGGAGCGGGATCGTGACGCTTCGGCGATAGATCGCCTCGAGGCTTGTGCGGAAATGGTCGGCGGCGCGCTCGGCGACCTCGCGGGCGGCGCGGGAGACGTCGCGGCGGGCGAGGATGGATTCGAAGAAGTAGAGGCCGATGGGAGCGATGCCGGCGGCGGCGATGGTTTCGAAGAGCGCGCCGGCGGCGGCGAGCTCGGTGGCGAAGGTGGCGGCGGCCGCGCCGCAGCCGCCCGCGGCCGTCGCGGGGAGGACGTGCTGCGCGACCTTGCCCTTGCCGCGCCAGCGCTGGCCTTCGTGCTCGCGCGCGAGCTCTTCCTCGAGACGCAGAAGCGCGTCCTCCTTCATTTTCGCGAAGGTCTCCTGATCCGGAGCGCCGGGCGGGCGGCAGATTTCGGGGAGCTTCCTGAAGAACGCCTCGGCGTCGTGGTGGTCGTTCCAGATCCGCGAGTGCACCTTCTGGCCCGCGGCGGCGCCCGCTTCGATCCGGATCTGCCCGGCGAGCTCGCGCCAGTCCTTCACGGCGGCGGGTCTGAAGCGCCACTCGGCGACCATTCCGACGGGGCCGGGGAGGAGAGAGGCGAAGCGGTCGCGGAAACGGTCGCGAATGGCCCTGGTCAGGTCGCGGGTGAAAATGTCCGGACCGAGCTGGATGCGCAGCCAGCGGAGGAATTCTTCCTGGCGGCCGGAGAGGGCGGCTTCTTCGGCACGGAGCTGCTCGAGGCGGCCGGGGAGGGCGAGCGCGTCGCCGACGGCACGGGCGGTGTTCTGGAGGAAGCGGAAGACGTCGGCGGCCTTGAGTTCGCGGACGAATTTCTCGGTGAATTTCGTGCGGAGGAACTCGGCGAACTCGGCGAACCCCGCGTGCGCGGCGCCCTGAAGCGCGGAGACGGCAAAAATCTGCGGCGCGGGAATGCCGTCGCCGCGAAGCGTCGCCGTGAGATCGTCGAGGCAGAGGTTGAGCTGCTCCCGCGGGAGCGCGTCCGCCTTGTTGAACACCACGACGAACCGCTCGCGCAGCTTCGCTTCACGCGACAGGTACTCGCGGTGGAGGAGACCGTCGTTGTACTTGTCGGGGTCGACGACCCAGAGCGCGAAGTCGGCGCGCGGCAGAATGCGGTCGACGAGGGCGCGGTGCTCGGTGGCGCGCGAATCGAAGTCGGGCATGTCGACGAGAACCAGGTGCCGCAATTCCTCCTCGCCGTGCGCCTCCGCGCGGATCTCCGGCGCGAAGTCCGCCGCTTCGGCGGCGTGGGCCGCGTGGACGTAGGCTGCGGGTTGGGCCGTGGTCGGCCGGCGGCGCGAGGCCTCGCTGACCGCGCGGCCGGCGATCGCGTTGATCAGCGATGATTTGCCGACGCCGGTCCCGCCCAGCAGGACCGCGCGAAGCGGCCGATCCAGCGCTTCCACCCGCGCCTTCGCATCCGCAAGCGCCTTCAACGCAGGCTCGCGCACTTCGAGCGCGCGCGACTCCGCGATGAACGCGGACGCGCGGTCGAGCCAGGCGAGAAGCGCTTCCTTGAAGGTGTTCATTTTTCGAGCGCGTCCAGGAGCGCGGGCATGTCGCGGCGGAGGTCTTCCAGATCGATTTCGAGACCGGGGAGGCCCGCGAGTCCGGCGTCTTCCTTCGCGAAAGCCTCGGTCCAGCGCGCGCCCTGCGCTTTCGCGAGGTCGGAGAAGATTTTCAGGAAGCGTTCGCGCCCGCGCTTTTCGAGGTCGCGCACGAGGTCCCAGTTGATCGCGCCGACGAAGACCTTGTCGAGGAAGACGAAGAGCGGGCCCGCGAGGAGCCCCTCGACGAGGCTGAACGCGCCGCCCGTGTGGGCCATGCAGGTGACGCTAAGGCTGACGTAGAGGATCTGCATGACGAAGAGCTGGACGCTCTTCTTGCCCTTGATGTCGCCGACGAGGCGCTGGAATTCCTCTTTTTTCCACGCGTCGAACTCGGCCAGCCCCTTTTCGTAGCGGCTTTCGACTTCTGACGCGGGCAGGAGGGCCGAGGAGAAGGCGTTTGAAGCGGCGAAGGCCGCGCCGGCGGGCGTGGAGCCGAGAGATTTCGCGAGCCGTTCGTGGGCGAGGCCGAGATGTTTGCGTGCGGCCTGGCGGTTGTTCTCGTGGACGCGGGCGATCGCATTCTCGATCGCGGGGCGGTTTTTCGAGATCGCGCGGCCGAGGGATCCCGTGACCCGGTCGAACAGCGCCGTGAGGGGACCGATGACCTTGTTCGAGAGGAATCCGACGACGGAAAAGAGGTGCTCACGGACGGCCTGCGACACGCGTTCGAGGTCGTTGGCCTGGTCGAGCTTGACTTCCTCGAGCAGCGCCGTCTCCGTGAGCTTCGCTTCCGTCGCGCCCGCGGATCGTCCCGACCGCATCGCAACGGCGGCGTGCCGAAGCGCCACCAGCACGGGGTCGTCGAGAGAGTCCGAAAGCGCGCGCCACGAGCGGCGAAGTTCGGCGAGACGAAGGCGGTCGGCGGCGTCGCCGAGGAGAAAGCGCTTGAGGATGCCTTCGAGCCGGCCGCGGGCCACGGGATCCGCGAGGAGCCCGGCGCCGGCCGCGGCCGGGTCGCGCGGCAGCTCCACCGCTTCTACTCCCTCCAGCAGTCGCCGGAAATCCTCGAGTGCGGCATCACCTGGTTCCGCACGGTTGAAAACGAAAGCGCACGCCTTGCCGTCGGTCTTTGCGCGGCGGATCGCCTTCCAGGTCTCTTCGTCAGCGTACTTGGAAGGATTGACGACGAAAATCACGAGGTCGGCGAGCCGGTAGAGGTCCTCGGCGACCCGGCGGTTTTCGCGCTCGACGGAATCGTAGTCGGGCGCATCCACGAGGACGACGGAAGCGAGGGCCGCGTCGTCGTGCGGGAGGAGTTCGACGGCCATGGAGCCGGCCTTTGGCTGCCCCGGGGTTGACGCTTTTTTCGAGTAAGACGGAAGAAACTCCGGCGCTTCGAGATCGGCGGCCGCGGATCGATGGTGATAGAGAAGTGGTTCGGTCGTGCAGGGCCTGCGGGACGAAGTTTCCGTCACGGGGCGACCCGCGAGGGTGTTGAGGATCGTGGATTTGCCGACTCCAGTTCCGCCGTACAGCACGACGATCGCAGGTGCCCCGATTCCGCGCCCGAGGCGGAAGCGGACGTGGTCGTCGAGGCGCTTCCGGGCCTCGGCCAGTGCGGCGGCGGCCAGGCCCGCGGAGTCGGCCCAGCCCGGCACGCGGGCGGAGTTGAGCGCCGCGGCGAGGGACTCGAGGCGTTCGAGGGCGCGGCGCCGGAGGGGCTCGAAGTCGAGGCGGGGGCTGGACATCGGGGTGGCGAGTGTAACTACGGTGGCGGTGGGGAACTCAACTTCCGGAACGCCAAACCCAAAGTAGCTCCACGCCCCCGAATTGACCGAAATTGACCCGCATCTCTACAATGCCCCGACTCCAAAGGAGCTTCGCAACCATGGCCCAGGGCCCTTCGCTGTTCGAAACCGCCGTGCAGCAATTCGAGCGCGCGGCTGACGTCATCAAGCTGACCCCGTATGTCCGGGAAATCCTGCGTCACCCGAAGAACGAAGTCGTGGTCAACTTCCCGGTGCTCCTCGACAACGGCGAGTACAAGGTCTTAACGGGCTACCGGATCCAGCACAACAACGTGCTGGGCCCCTTCAAGGGGGGGATCCGATACCACCCTGCGGTCAACACTGACGAAGTGCGCGCGTTGGCGGCGTGGATGACCTTCAAGACGGCGCTTTCAGGCCTCCCGCTCGGCGGTGCCAAGGGCGGCGTGGCCGTAGACCCCAAGGCGTTCTCCGCCAACGAGGTCACCCGCATCACTCGCCGCTTCACGAGCGCCCTCGGCTCCAACATCGGCCCCGAGCACGACATCCCGGCCCCCGACGTCGGGACCAACGCCCACACGATGGTCCTCATGATGGACACGTTCATGAATTCGCAGGCAACCTCCACGCGGCAGGCGAGCTGGGGAGTCGTCACCGGGAAGTCCCTGACGTGCGGCGGATCCGAGGGACGCGAGAAGGCGACCGGGCAGGGCGTTCAGATCACGCTCGAAAACGTCGCCAAGGACCTGAAAATCGAACTCTCCCAGTGCACCTTCTCCATGCAGGGGTTCGGCAATGTCGGCTCGTGGGGCTCCGTCCTCATCGCCGAACGCGGCGCGAAACTCCTGGCCGTGCAGGACCACACCGGCTCCATCCGGAGCGCGAAGGGAATCGACGCGAAGGCCCTGATGGAATACGCGAAGAAGACCGGCGGGATCAAGGGGTACCCGGAAGCGGACGCCTGCACCCCCGAGGAGTTCTGGAAGACGAAGGTCGATATCCTTGTCCCGGGCGCCTTCGAAAACCAGATTCACGACGGCAACGTCGACTGGATCGACGCAAGAATCATCGCGGAGGGCGCGAACGGCCCGATCACTTCCTCGGCCGACAAGAAGCTGAACGAGCGCGGCGTGACCATCATCCCGGACGTGCTCTGCAATGCGGGGGGCGTCATCGTCAGCTACTTCGAGTGGATCCAGAACAAGCGCAGCGAGCACTGGGACCTGGACGAAGTGGACGAGAAGTTGAAGAAGCTGCTGACGCGCGCGTGCGTGAACGTGAAGAAGGAGGCGAAGCGCCTGAAGTGCGACCTCCGGACGGCGGCGTACGCGGTGGGGTTGCAGCGGATTGAGGCGGCGTACGTGGAGCGCGGGATCTTCCCCTAAGTAGCTCCTCGAAGATTCTGGCCCATCCATCCGCGCGCCTTTCGCCGTCCCGCGTCGTCGTCGATCCTCACTGGAGCTCCGTTCCGCTCCAGTTCCGGTCTCCTCCTTGCGGGACCGGCGAAATTCGCGGCGGCTGAATGGGCCAGAATCTCCGAGGAGCTACTTAGGCGAGTCGGACGGGACAAAAAAAACCGCGGCGATTGCCGCGGTTTTTATTTTGTCTCCGGCGATTTCAGCGCCGCGCCACTTTCTTCACCTTGGTGGCCACGGCATGCCGCGCGAGTTTCCGGGTGACCGACTTCTGCGGCCTCAGCCCCTGCGTCAGGACCTCAGCGACAACGCCTTCAGCGATCGGCTTGCGCATGAGTCCGATGCAGCCCAGCTTGAGGGCCTGCTCGGCGGCGCGCTCGTTGTTGGCGCCGACGATGGCGATCACGGGGACTTCGCGGTAAGCGCGGTTCTTGAAGAAGAGTTTGAGCTCGTCCCAGGACTTCGGGACGTCCGTGTTCCACACGACGAGGTCCGGGAGGATTTTCTTGAGGCTCTCGCGCGCGTCCTGGGGCGTGAGCGCCAGATGGGGGATGTTTCCCATCTCTTCGATGCAGTCCTCGAACATGAGAAGGTCGTCGACGATGTCGTCGACGATGAGGATGTTCTTGATCGGGGCCTGGTGCATCTCGCGTGGACCTCTGGGGGGATTTGAAGAGCGGGGGATTCTACGGAGGGAGGGGAAGGGTGTAAAGCGATGCCGGGATGGGTGCGCGAGAAAAACGAGGGGGAGGTGGTTCAAAGCTGAGGGTGGGGAAGGGAGGGGACGGGAGGTGGACCGGGGAGTTGACTGGAGAAAAGGCCGAGAATGGGAGCGGCCGTGGTGATATTTTCTCTGGTCAACTCACATCTCTCGCTTCCACCTGCGCCGTCTACCGCAGCAGTTTCATTTCATTTTGATATTTCATTTTGAAATACACTACCCAAGCGCCCCAAGTGCTTTTCCGCCAATGACATGCAGGTGAAGGTGGAACACCGTCTGCCCCGCGCTCACTCCGGAATTCGCGATTGTTCTGAACTCTTTCAATCCCTCCTTCGCCGCCACCTCCCGGACCGCCTGCAGGAGCGCCGCCGCAGTCTTTCCATTCTCAAGCTCCGCCAGCGACGCCACGTGCACTTTCGGCATCACCAGGACGTGCACCGGCGCCTGGGGCGCGCGGTCTCGAATCGCCAGCACCTCGTCGTTCTCCAGGACTTTCGCCGATCCAATCTCGCCGGCGATGATCTTGCAGAAAATGCAGTTCATGAGAGCTCCTTTGGCCCTCATTGAAGCGCAGAATGAGGACGCGAGAAACATTCGGGCGACGGCGGCGGCCGGGCCGCGCGCCCCGGCGTCGAGCAGTTACGACGTCGGGCGTGCGCGGTCCGACCGACGACGGCGCACGAATTTTTCACGCGCTCTGACTGCAGGCAATCAATCGCCGCGCCCCTTCTGTTCATGTCCGCCACGCAGAGCTACGATGACGCCATGACCGCGCCGCTCCTCGACACCCTGCGCCGACCCCTGCGCGACCTTCGCATCTCGGTCACGGACCGGTGCAACTTCCGCTGCACCTACTGCATGCCGCGGGCGGTCTTCGGCCCCGATTACGCGTTTCTCGACCGCAAGGAGTTGCTGACCTTCGAAGAATTGGCCCGCGTTGTCCGCATCTTCCGCGACATCGGCGTCGAAAAAGTCCGCCTCACGGGCGGAGAGCCCACGCTTCGCCGGGACCTCCACAAACTCGTTCGCCTCCTCGCGCCCATTCCCGGACTCGACCTCACCCTGACCACCAACGGGTCAACTCTTGTGGACCTGGCGCCCGGATTCGCGGAAGCAGGCCTGAAGCGCGTGACCGTCAGCCTCGACTCGCTCGACGACGCCGTTTTCGCCAAGCTGAACGATGTCGCATTCCCCGTGGCACGCGTCCTCGACGGCATCGAAGCGGCCGCCGCCGCAGGTTTCAAGCCGGTCAAAGTCAATTGCGTCGTCAAGCGAAGCGTGAACCTCGGCGGCGTCCTCGACCTCGCCCGCCATTTCCGCGGCTCGGGCCACATCCTTCGCTTCATCGAGTTCATGGACGTCGGCACGACCAACGGCTGGCGCATGGACGAAGTTGTCCCTTCGCGCGAGCTGATCGCCACGATCGGCGCCGAGTGGCAGATCGAACCGCTCGATCCAAACTACCCGGGCGAAGTCGCCGGACGCTGGCGCTTCCGCGACGGCGCCGGGGAAATCGGCTTCATTTCCTCGGTGACCCAGGCCTTCTGCCGAGGCTGTAATCGCGCCCGCCTGTCCGCCGACGGCCGCCTTTTTACCTGCCTCTTCGCCGTGCAGGGGACCGACGTCCGCGGCCCGCTCCGGAGCGGCGCGTCCGATGCCCAGCTCGCCGACACGATCGCGTCCGCCTGGCGAGTCCGCGGCGACCGGTATTCCGAGCTGCGTTCGGCGGATACCGCCGGCCTCCCGAAGGTCGAAATGTCCTTCATCGGCGGATAACGGATGCCCGCCGAACGTCGAAACGTCACCGTCGTGTTCGCCGACGTTTCCGGATTCACGGGCTTGTCCGAGTCGATGGACCCCGAAGACGTCCAGGAACTCATCGACGCCCTGTTCAAACGCTTCCGATCCGCCATCGAGCGCGAGGGCGGCGCGGTCGACAAGTTCATCGGCGACGCAGTGATGGCTCTCTTTGGCGCACCGGTCGCCCACGCCGACGATCCGGCACGCGCCGTTCGGGCGTCTCTCCAGATGCAGAAAGAAGCGGTGGCCTTCGCCGCGGAGCGCCGCGCTGACCTGCGCGTTCGAATCGGCGTCAACGCGGGGGAAGTTCTCTGGGGAAGCGTCGGCGGCGACCGGCCGACGGCGACGGGAGATGCGGTGAACGTCGCGCAGCGGCTGGAATCCGCCGCCGAGCCCGGTTCCGTCCTTGTCTCCCTGGCCGTCGCCCGCGCGGCGCCGCACGCGGCCCGGTACGGGAAACCGCAGATCGCGCGGGTGAAGGGCCGCGGGCAGGAAGTCGAGGCGTGCGTGGCGGAGGAGGTGACGACGGGGCAGACGGAGCTGCGACTCTCGCCGGCCGCAAGCGCCCCTTTCGTCGGACGCGAGACCGAACTCGCGGACCTGATGCGGCGCTTCAAGGAGGGCGCGCTGTTCGCCGTCGTCGAGGGCGAAGCGGGGGTGGGGAAGAGCCGGCTTGCGGGCGAATTCCGCCGTCGCCTGCGCGCCTCCGCGCCGGGGCTCGAAGCCCTTGCCGGGAGAGTGATCGAGGCCGCCCGACTTCCGCTCGCGCCCTTTGCCGAAATCGCCTCCGCCGCAGGAGGCCGGGTGGAGGCGATTGCCGCGGACCTGGGCGCTCTCGACCTGCCGGCGATGGAACGTGAAAACCTCGCGGACCTCGTCGCCCTCTCCGCCGGCTGGCCTGTCGGCGACTCCCGCGTGAGATTCGGGGATCCGCTTCGGGCCGCGAGTGAAACGCGCCGCGCCTGGTCCCTCTGGTTTGAATCGCGCGCCCGGAATCACCCGGTGCTCCTCTATCTCGAGGACATCCACTGGGCGGATCCGGGCACCCTGGCGCTTCTGGAGCATCTCGCCGCCGGACTTCGTGGAAAGGGTGTCGGGATCCTCGCGACGGCACGTCCCGGCGTCGCGACGCCGGCCGGGTTTGAGAAATTCCCGCTCGACGAAATTGCAGCCGCCGACGCGACGGACCTGGCGCGCCGCGTGGCCGGCGCAGGGATCGACGAGGCGACG
This sequence comes from Planctomycetota bacterium, assembly GCA_038060895.1. GTDB lineage: Bacteria > Planctomycetota > MHYJ01 > WSZJ01 > WSZJ01 > WSZJ01. The sequence goes on along the minus strand of JBBTCT010000019.1, from coordinate 77,786 downwards.
CTGGCGGCCGTGGTCGCCCAGGCCGGCGGCCACCCGCTCTACATCGAGGAACTCGCGCGCCACCTGTCGTCGGGATCCGGCGGCGCGCCGAGCTCGCTGGCCGCCGTTCTCGTCGCCCGCCTGGACACGCTTCCAGCGGAGACGAAGGAGACACTCAAGATCGCGAGCGTCTTCGGCCGTGTCTTCTGGCTGGGCCTTCTCGAGAGCCTCGGAGGATCGGCAGCTTCCCTGGAAGAGGCCGCCGTCCGGGGGCTCGTCGCCTCGCACCCGTCGTCGCTTCTTCCCGGCGAACGCGAGCTCGTCTTCCGCCATGCGCTGATCCGTGAAGCGGCGTATGGGTTGCTGCCGAAGCGCGAAAGGACGCGGCTTCATGCCGCCGCGGCGCAGTCGCTGGAGGCCCGGCGTGACGCGGGGAGAGGGGTGCTATCGCTCGCTGCCGCGCAGCGCGAAGCGGCGGGCGACGCCGCCGGCGCGGCGCGCGACTGGATCCAGGGTTCGCTCGAGGCCGCGCGCGCCCTCGCTTTTGGGGAGGCCGAATCGGCCGCGCGCGACGCGGTCAGGCTCGACCCGACCGATTGCAACCGGGTCATGCTGGCAGAACAGCTGCGCGCTGGAGGGAACTTCCGCGAGGCGTGCGAAGAGGCCCGGAAGGTGATCGCCCGCGCGGGTGCGGCGCCGGCAGACGCCGCTCGCGCGGATGCCGTGACGTCGGACGCGCTCTACGCCCTCTCGGACTTTGCGGGCAGCCTCGCCGTCGGCCAGAGGGCCCTCGCGTCTCCGCCCGACGAAGATTTCCGGCGCGGCGCCGCCATCCAGGTCATGCGGGCCCTCATCAATCAGAACCGTGTGGAAGAGGCGAGCGCCATTGCCGTGGCGGAGGAGCCGCGTTTGAGGGCCACGCGGGACCGCGCCCACCTGATGGCTCTTCTCAGCCTTCGCGCCCAGATCCTCTGGATCCGCGGAGATCGCGTTGACACCGTCCGGTTGATCACGGAGGCGATTTCCCTCGCCCGCGAAATCGGGGACGAACGCCATGCTGCCGCCTACCTCGGCAATCTCGGGCTCTCGCTCCATGTCGCCGGCGATCTTCCCGCATCGCTCGGCGCCTTCGAGGAATCGCTTCAGCTCCAGCGGCGGATCGGCGACCGGTGGGGAATCGCGAAGACTCTCGGGAACATGGGAACAACCGTCTATTTCATGGATCGCCACGAGGAGGCGCAGCGTCTCTTCTCCGAGTCGCTGGAGCTCTCCGGGGCAATCGGGCACCGCGCGGGGGTGGCGGTTGCGCTTGCGGGCCTGTCGAACATCTCGCTGGACTACGGCAATCTTGAAGAAGCGGAGCGACTCAGCCGCGAGTCACTCTCGATCAGGACCCTGATCGGAGATTCGGTCGCGACGGCCCTCGTCCAGGTCATTCTGTCCCGGATCCTCCGGTTGACGGGCCACGTAGAGGAGGCCCTGTCGGCAGCCCGGATCGCGATCGAGGAATTCGACAGGGCGCCCTCGCCGCAGTTCCTTCCCGCGGCGCTTCGGGCCGGGGCGTTCGCGGCCGCAGCCTCGGGTCGTCTCGAAGAGGCGGAGGCATTCCTGAAGCGGTACGCCGTTTCGTCGGCTGAGTTCGACCAGGACTGGCAGGCCGAGACCGCATGGATGCGCGGCAACGTCTTCCGCCGCGTTGATCCGGAACGGGCGCGCGCTGGATTTGAGCGCTTCCTGGCACCGCCCGTTTCACAGCGCCGGGCGCATGCCCCGGCTTCCGCGCGGGCCGCGATGGCCGCAATCGCGGCACGCGTCGGGCTGCTGGACGAGGCCCGCTCCTGGCTCGCGGGCGCGATCATCGGCGACGGATCGCCGTTTCAGTTCGAGGACCGGATGGATTTCGAGCTCGATCTTGTAGAGGCAAACCGCGCCCTGGGGAACTCCGCCGAGGCGGAGCGCCGCCGCGCCGCCGCCCTCGACCTGGCGCTCAAGGCCGGCGATGCGCACCACGCGAGGTTGCTCGAAACTCTCGCGTAGCCGCCCGCGCTTTCGCTTCACCTCAATCCCGCGCAGGGATATCGTGTCCGCCCCACGCAATTTTCAGGGAGAGGTCCCAGATGGAATTCCGCATCGAGAAGGACTCGCTTGGCGAGCTGAAGGTGCCTGCCGTGGCGTACTACGGCGTCCAGACACAGCGTGCGGTCGAGAACTACCCGATCAGCGGGCTCCGGCCATTGCCGGCGTTCGTGAAGGCGACGATCCAGATCAAGAAGGCGGCGGCGAAGGTCCACAAGGGGCTGAAGCTGCTGCCGAAGGAGAAGGCCGACGCGATCGTGAAGGCCGCGGACGAGGTCCTGTCCGGGCTACACGCCGACCAGTTCGTCGTGGACATTTTCCAGGCCGGCGCCGGCACGTCCCACAACATGAACTGCAACGAGGTCCTCGCGAACCGGGCGTGCGAGATCCTCGGCGGGAAGCGCGGCGACGTGGCGCTGTGCTCGCCGAACGACCACGTGAACATGGGGCAATCAACGAACGACGTCATCCCGACGGCGATCCGGCTGGCGGCCCTCGACTCGCTGCCGGGGCTGGTGAAGGCGGTGCAGCGGCTCGAGAAGAGCTTCGCGGCCAAGGCGAAGGAGTTCGACGGGATCGTCAAGACCGGGCGAACGCACCTCCAGGACGCAGTTCCCGTGCGGCTCGGCCAGGAATTCGGCGCCTACGGGTTCAACTGCGGCCGGCACGCGAAGTCCATCGAGGCGAGCGCGGACGGCTTGCGCGAGCTGGGGTTGGGCGGAAGCGCCGCCGGGACGGGGATGAACGTCCACGCGGAGTACCGGCCCCGGGTCGCCAAGGCTCTCTCGGAACAGACCGGCGAAAAACTCCGGATGGCCGGCGACTACTTCGAAGCCATGCAGTCGATGCGCTCGATCCAGGACGTCGCATTCGCGATCCAGAGTTTCGTCCTCGACCTCACGCGCATCTGCAACGACATGCGCCTGCTCTGCAGCGGCCCGCTGACCGGGCTTGCGGAGATCCGCGTCCCCGCCGTTCAGCCCGGCAGCTCCATCATGCCCGGCAAGATCAACCCTTCGATCCTCGAGATGGTCAACCAGCTCGGCTTCGCGATCCTCGGGCGCTGCCAGACGGTCAGCTACTGCGCCCAGGCGGGCCAGCTCGAGCTTAACGTCATGATGCCGATCATCGGGTACGAGCTCATCAGCTCCATCCAGTGGCTCGCCAACGGCGTCAACGTCCTCTGCGAACGCTGCGTCGACGGCACCGCCGCCGACGCCGAACGCTGCAAGCACTTCGCCGACATCAACGCCACGATCGGCACCGCGCTGAACCCGCAGCTCGGCTACCTGAAAGTCGCCGAGTGCATCAAGGAAGCGCTGGCGACGAAGAAGTCGATCGTGGACGTGGTGGTCGAGAAGGGGCTGATGCCGCGCGAGAAGGTGCTGGAGATTCTCGATGCGAGGAAGCTGACGGAGCCGGGGATTCACGAGTAGGGCAACGGCAGGGGATTGGGAAATGCGGGAAGGGGATGGGGAGGGATAGGGATGGGGATTGGGATGGGGCGCCTGTGAAAACGGTGAACTGGATCAACGGTGCGTGGGAGGGCGCGGATGGCGGCGCCACCTTCTCCGTCCGGAATCCGGCAACGGGCGAGGAAATCGCGCGCGTTCCCGACTGCGGCGCCGCCGAGGCGCGCCGCGCGCTGGATGCGGCTGCCGCCGCTTTTCCCGCATGGGCGGCGCTTCCGGCGATCGACCGCGCCAACGTCCTCTTCAATGTGTACGCCCAGATGCTCACCAGGGCGCGCGAGCTCGCGGCGCTTCTGACCCGGGAAAACGGGAAGCCGATCCGGGAAGCGCTGGCGGAGATCCAGTACGCCGCGGATTTCGTGCGGTGGAGCGCGGAGGAGGCGCGGCGGGTCTACGGAGAGACGATCCCGGCGAGCGTGGCGGGGAAGCGGCACCTGGTGTTGAAGCAGCCGCTGGGCGTCGTGGCGGCGATCACGCCGTGGAATTTCCCGGCCGCGATGATCACGCGCAAGGTCGCGCCCGCACTCGCGGCGGGGTGCACGGTCGTGATCAAGCCTGCGGAACAGACGCCGTTGTCGGCGCTTGCGCTGGCGGAGCTGTTCGAGGCGGCGATGCTTCCGCCGGGAGTGCTGAACGTCATCACGGGCAACCCGGAGCCGATTGCGAAGGAGATGCTCGCGCACCCGAAGGTCCGGAAGATCGCGTTCACCGGGAGCACCGAAGTCGGAAAGCTCCTCATGCGCGGCGCCGCCGACGGGTTGAAACGGGTCGCGCTCGAGCTCGGCGGCCATGCGCCGTTCATCGTTTTCGCGGACGCGGATCTCGACAAGGCCGCCGACGGCTGCGTTGCGAACAAGTTCCGGAACTCCGGCCAGACCTGCATCTGCGCCAACCGCGTGTACGTGCAGCAGGAAGTCCACGACGCCTTCGCGAAAAAACTCGCCGACCGCGCTTCGGCGTTGGTAATCGGCGACGGGATGGATGAGAAAACGCAGATCGGGCCGATGATCGACGAGGGCGGGCTGAAGAAGGTGATCGAGCACGTCGAGGACGCGAAGCGCCGCGGCGCGAAAGTACTGTGTGGCGGGCGAGTAAGGGATGGGAAGTGGTTCGAGCCGACGGTGATGACGGGCGTGCCCGCGGAAGCGAGAGTGCTGCGCGAGGAGACCTTCGGGCCGGTGGCGCCCGTCGTGGCGTTTCGGACGGAAGAAGAAGTTTTGCGGCTGGCGAACGATACGCCCTATGGCCTCGCCGCGTACTTCTTCACGAAGGACGCTTCCAGGCTCTTCCGCGTCGCCGAAGCGCTGGAATACGGCATCATCGGGGTCAACGATCCATCGCCGGGTGTCCCGCAGGCGCCCTTCGGCGGAATGAAGGAAAGCGGCATGGGAAGAGAAGGCGGGAAGTGGGGGATCGAGGAATACGTTGAGGTGAAGCACGTTTCCATAGGTCTGTAGTCCCTTGCCCCTGCCCACCGAGCAAGCTTCGACTTGCTCACCGGTGGGCAAGGGCATGGGCTCGTGAACAAGGAGCCCTTCATGCCCAAAGTCGCCCTCATTCTTTCCGGCTGCGGAGTCCAGGACGGCTCCGAAATCCACGAGGCCGTCCTTTGCCTGCTGGCTCTTCAGCAGGCCGGCGCCGAGATCGTGTTCTGCGCGCCCGACATGGAGTGCACGAGCGTCAACCACGCGACCGGCAAGCCCGGCGAAAAGCGCAACGTTCTCGTCGAGTCGGCCCGCATCGCGCGTGGCCAGATCCGAGACATCGCGAAAGTTGCCGCGAAAGATGTCGACGCCGCAGTTCTGCCGGGAGGGTTCGGCGCGGCGAAAAACCTCTGCACCTTCGCCGTCGACGGTGCGGACTGCAAGGTCAATGAGCCGACGGCGAAGCTGCTTCGCGATCTTCACGCGGCAGGGAAGCCGATCGGCGCGGCCTGCATCGCCCCGGCTCTCGTCGCGAAGATCTTTGGCGGCGACGCGCATCCGGAGCTGACGATCGGCAACGACGCGGGCACGGCGAAGGCGCTTGAGGCGATGGGCGCAAAGCACAAGTCGGCGTCCGCCGGGCAGGCCGTGGTCGACCGCAAGAACCGTATCGTGACGACCCCGGCCTACATGTGCGCGAAGAACGCGGCGGAAGCGTGGCCGGGCATCGAATCCATGGTGAAGGAAGTGCTGGCATTGGTGAAGTGACCGAGAATCGTTCGAGAGCCAAGGAGACCGCTTGAGCACCATCCACAACGTCATCATCATCGGTTCCGGCCCCGCCGGATTCACCGCGGCGATTTACACATCGAGAGCCAACCTCAAGCCGGTTCTCTTTGAAGGCGACCCCTACGCCAAGCCCCCGGAGCCCCAGACCGGCGGCCAGCTCATGATCACCTCCGAAGTCGAAAACTATCCCGGCTTCCCGGAAGGCGTCGAAGGGCCCGACCTGATGGAGAAGTTCCGCGCGCAGTCGAAACGATTCGGCACCGACTGCCGCGAAGAAGTCGTCACGAAGGTCGACTTCTCGAAGCGGCCCTTCAAGGTGTGGGTCGGAGAGACGCTCCATGAGTCGAAGGCGGTCATCCTCGCGACGGGCGCGCGCGCAAAGTACATCGGCCTGCCCAGCGAATTGAAGTTCGCAAACAAGGGCGTCTCCGCTTGCGCCACCTGCGACGGTGCGCTTTTCAAGGGGAAAGAACTCGTCGTCGTCGGCGGCGGCGACTCGGCGATGGAAGAAGGGAACTTCCTGACTCGATTCGCCTCGAAGGTCACGCTCGTCCACCGGCGAGAGGAGTTCCGCGCTTCGAGGATCATGATCGACCGGATGAAGGCGAACCCGAAGGTGGCCTGGCAGCTGAACAAGGCGGTGGAGGAAATCTACGGGGACGACAAGAGGGTGCTCGGGGTGAAGCTGAAGGACACGAAGACGGGCGCCGTGACGGATTTCCGGACGGACGGCGTGTTCCTGGCGATCGGTCACGAGCCGAACACGAAAGTGTTCACGGGCCAGGTGGCGCTCGACGAAAAGGGATACGTGAAGCTGACGGAGCATACGTCCACGAGCGTCGAGGGTGTGTTCGCGTGCGGCGACGTCTCGGACTCGCGCTACCGGCAGGCCATCACGGCGGCGGGAACCGGGTGCGCGGCGGCGATCGACTGCGAACGGTGGCTGGAGGAGCACGGATAAAGGGTGTTGACATGTGTCAGTCTATGTGATGACATGTGTCCATGAGCGCCATTCCTGCCAGGTCCGCGATCAACGACATGCTGGGAGTCACGAGCCCCCGCGCGTCGACCCCGATGGAGTTCCACGATCGCATCTCGCGCGGACTTCCCCGGACGGCTCTTCGACGCGTCGGAAGGATCGCCGGAGTTCTTCCGGCGGAGCTCGCGGGGCTCCTGGGCGTCCACATGCGGACGCTGACGCGCGCGGAGAAGAAAAAAGCGTCTCCCCTGGATCCCGTTCTGAGCGACCGCCTTTACCGGTTCGCCCAGGTCGTCGGCCGCGCGGCCGAGGTCATGGAGAGCCGCGACGGCGGGCGACGGTGGCTGGCGGCGCCGCAATACGGGCTGGGAGGCCGCATCCCCCTGGCGCTCTGCCGCACGGAAGCCGGAACGCATGAGGTCCTCGAGCTCCTCGGCCGGATCGAGGACGGCAGCCTCGCGTGATAGTCGCCTGGAGGCTTGTGAAGTGGTCGCGGCGCGACGAGGCATTCACGGGCGAGGGAGCCAAACGGTACCCGGGCCGCTGGAATCAACGCGGGCAACGTGTCGTCTACCTCGCGGAAAGCGTGGGGCTGGCGGTGCTCGAAACGTGGGTCCACGTGGAGCCCGCGCAGGTTCTGCTTCACTTCGCCCTCATCCGCGTCGAAATCCCGGACTCGCTTCGAATTCGCGAGCTGGATAAGCGCGTCCTTCCGCGGAACTGGAACCGCAATCCGCCGTCGGCCTCGACGCGCGCCCTGGGCGGCCGCTGGCTGGAGCAGGAACGCACGCCCCTTCTCCGCGTGCCTTCCGTGGTCGCTCCGCACGCGACGAACCTCCTGTTCAACCCCATGCACCCCCAGGCGGTCCGGGTGAAGACGTTTCCGCCGGAGCGCTTCAGGCTCGACCTGCGGTTGCTGAAGTGACCAGCTGGCGGACGAGGCCGGCGTTCGCCGGGGGAAATTCGTGGTCCTTCAGGTCAGCGGGAGAGACCCACTTGACCTCGTCCCCCCCAAGCGCCCTCGGCTCTTCAGTCCCCGGCGCATCGCAAATAAAAACATCGAGATGCACCTGCTTGTGCCCGTAGTCCCAGTCGATGGGGTCCGCTCGCCCTGAGATCGTGATCTCGAGGCCGGTCTCTTCGCGCAGTTCGCGCTTCACCGCGTCCTCGGCCGTCTCGCCCGGCTCGACCGCCCCGCCCGGGAACTCCCAGTAGCCGGCAAGGTGCTTTCCGGCGGGGCGCTTCGCGATCAGGATCCTTCCCCCGCGCCGGACGACGGCGATCGCGCCGTGAACGGTCATCGCTTGATATGGTAGGTGACCAGGGCCTTGGCGCAGAGAGTGCGGCCTGCCTTCACCTCGACGTCCATCAGCGCCGTCGTGCGGCCGAGGCGGACGATCTTCGCCGTCGCGACCATGCCGGACTTCACGACGGGGGCGAGGAAGTTCACCTGCATCTGCAGGGTCGTGCAGCCCTCGGCTCGTTCGACTTCCGGGAAGAGCGCCCATCCCGCCGCGGCGTCGGCGAGCGTTGCGATGATGCCGCCGTGGACATAGCCGAGCGGCTGCGTCAGCTCCTCGCGCCAGGGAAGCTTCAGCCGCGCTTTCCCGCCTCCTGCAGAGTCGACGCGGATCCCGAGGAAATCGTAGACCTTCATGGACTTCCACCGCTTCCGGATCGCAACCTTGTTCACGGGGGCGGAGTATACGGTCCGCTCAGCTCCGGAACGAATAGTGCAGGAACAGTTCGTCACCTTCCCGCCGCACGTCGATAAGCTTCGCGCGCTTCAGCGACGCCGCGTCGAATCCTGCGCCCCCTGCCGGCGTCGGCGCGGTCTGGCCGCCGATCGCGACAGGGCAGAGCGTGACGTGGATTTCGTCGAGCAGGTCCTCCTCGAGAAACGCCCAGATCAGCTCGCCGCCGCCCTCGACCAGCACGCGCTTCGCCCCTAGCGCGCCGAGCGCTTCGAGCACCTCCGCAGCGCGGACTACGCTGCCTTTCGAGACGCGCACTTCGGCGGCGCCGGAGAGGGCTTTGCGGGCGCCGGGGGAAGCGTCCTCGCAGGTGAAGACGAGCGTTTTCGAGCCCGGGCCGAAGACCATGAGGTCGGGGGAGAGGAGGCAGAGGCGAGACACGACGGCGCGGAGGGGCTCGGGGCGGTCCTTGAGGAGCGACCGGGGCGAGACGCGCATGGGCGGATCGCCGGCGCGGACGGTCCCGGCGCCGACGACGAGCGCGTCGGACTGGGCGCGCTTCTCATTGAGGAAGCGCCGGTCGGCGCGGGACGAAAACGCGGTGTCGTCGCGGTCGCGGGTGGCGATTTTGCCGTCGAGGGACATTGCGACAATGGCGGTGGTGAAGGGGCGGGGCATGCCCTGTTATCCGTCGAAGATGATCGGAAGTCCATGTTCCACGCTGAGACGGGCGGCCGCATGCAGAACGGACCAGCTGAACTTGGTGCGGCCGAGCGGATCGTCCTTCGGGGCCGCGTACTCGCCGCTGGCGAGTTGCAACCAGTCGCGTGTCATGCCCAGCGCAGGGGCCAGCGAATCCAGTTCCGCCAGCAGGTAAGAGGATGATCCGGCGACGAGGTAGGTGTCCGGATCGATGAGAACCGGCCGGTCGAGAGCAATCGGAAGCCAGAATCCCTCGTTGTCGGAGTGCTTGATCAGGTGGCGGTAGTCGCTGGAAACGCCCGTGCCGATCTTTTTGAGGTGAGGGTTTTCTGCTGGATCGGCTGTTTCGTCGAAATCCGGCCGCTTTCCGCTCAGCGCTTCAAATTCAGCCGCGTAGGCGCGGAGCAAATGGAATTCGTTGTATCCGTACTGTTCGCAGAATACTTCGTCGCCTTCGTCCTTCCATGTCGAGTCGCCGGTGCAGAATTCTCGGAGCATTTCCTGCACCCGTTTCACCGTGGCGCGTGCTTCTTCATTCGCCGCGGCGGGCTTCGGATTTCCGAGACGCTGAGTTGCATGAAAGACACGCTCGACGGGGCTCAAGAAGTCCCCCGCGAAGTATTTCCAGAGCGGCAAGACGTGAATATCCAATCCCATCTTTTGTTCTCCACTGCGTTCAGAGATCGAGCCGTCCCCAGCAGCCGCGTCCGACGGGCGCCCACGCAGTGCCCTTTGGAGTGATCGCGAGCGCAATGAACTCCGGGGACCCGGGGAGGTGCAGGTGTTCCACGAGATGGACCGCGCCGGCGGGCGGCGCTTCGGCGACGTCCGCGATCACCGCGGTCGCGCGGCGCGCGCGTTCGGCGGCCAGGGCGCGGTCTTCGAGTTCGGTGGATTTCGGCCGGAGTTCGCGTGCGAGGACGAGCGCGCCGATTTCCTTCCATGCAGGGAGGCGGAGGCGGCCGAAGGGAAAGAACGGGAGGTAGGCGTGGCGGACGAGGCGCTCGGAGTCGTGCGCGTCCGGCGGAGGGATGGTGGCGATCGTCTTGTCCGGGTCCAGGCCGACGGAGGTGAGGAAGAGCGCGTAGGCGGCGCGCGGAAACCACGCCGGCTCGCGGGCGATGCTGGGGAGGGTCGCGGCGAAACTCGCGAAGGATCCGGTCTCGCCCTCGCCGGGTTTCCTGGACGCAGGAAGCCAGCCGATGGCCGACGGGCAGGCCCGCACGTGCACGCAGCCGCCGAATTCGCGAGCACGCGCGTCCACGAGCGAGCGCTGCGCGACCGCCAGTTCGTCACCCCCGAGCAGCGGGTCGAAAAACGTCGAGCTGACCTGCTGCCCGTCGAGGTCCAGCGTCCGCCTGTCGGTGTCGTCGTCGAAGAGGCCGCGGACGAAGTGGCCGACGGCGAGGGTCGAGAAGGGCATGACTGAATCTGATACCATACGGCGCGTGTTCACCTCCTCCATTTCTGCCGTCAACGCCGCGTCCCTCCAGGTCGCCGCGGCCGCGGGCAACGTCGCCAACGGGACGACGCCCGGTTATTCGTCGCAGCGCGTCGATCTCGCGACCACCGCGGGCGGCGGCGTCCGCGCGGCGGGAGTCACCGAAACGGGCGAACCCGACCTGGCCAGCGACTTCGTGACCTTCATCGAGGCCGGCGCCGCCTTCAAGATGAATCTCAAGGCACTCAAGGCGCAGAACGAGATGCTCGGCTACGTGCTCGACCTCATGGCGTAGCTCGCCCTTCACGGTTTCTCTCCGCGCGCCTAGACTCCCCCGCATGCAGCTCCTCCCCCCCGAAAAAGGCGCGCGCACCGGCAAGCCGCCGATGCTCGACGTCGATTTCAACAAGAACCCCTTCATCGTCATCTGGGAAGTCACGCAGGCCTGCGACCTCGCGTGCGTGCACTGCCGGGCAGAAGCGCGGCCTTGGCGGGATTCGGGGGAGCTCTCGACGGAGGAGGGAAAGCGGCTGATCGACCAGATCGCGGAATTCGGGCAGCCGCTGTTCGTGATCACGGGCGGGGATCCGCTGAAGCGGCCGGACCTGTTCGAGCTGATCGACTACGCGGTGTCGAAGGGGCTGCGGACGACGCTGACGCCGAGCGGGACGAGGCTGATGACGCCGGAGGTGATCAAGCGGCTGAAGGAGCACGGGCTGTCGCGGCTCGCGGTGTCGCTGGACGGGTCGAACGCGAAAGTGCACGACGAGTTCCGCAAGGTCGCGGGGTCGTTCGACTGGACGATCGCGTCGATCAAGCGGGCGCGCGAATGCGACATGCCGGTCCAGATCAACTCGACCGTCTGCAAACTGAACTTCGACGACTTCGACCCGCTCGCGGAGCTGCTGAAGACGCTCGACATCGCGCTCTGGGCGGTCTTCTTCCTCGTTCCGGTCGGCCGCGGGTTGCGCAGCGACATCTGCTCCGCGCGCGAACACGAAGTCATGCTGAACAAGATCTACGACTGGACGAAGACGCTTCCGTTCGACATCAAGACCACGGCGGCGCAGCACTACCGCCGGGTCGTGGTGCAGCGCATGGCGGCCGAGGGCGCGGCGGATCCATCCCGCCCGAAGATCTTCACGCGCCTTTCCGCGACGCCCGGCTTCTCCCTCGGCGACGTCGGCCGCTCCGCCAAAGGCGTCAACGACGGCAACGGCTTCGTCTTCATCGGCCACACCGGCGACGTCTGCCCGAGCGGTTTCATGCCCGTCGCCGGCGGAAACGTCCGCCAGCGCTCGCTCGTCGACATCTACCGCAACGACCCGCTCTTCACCGACATGCGCGACTATTCGAAGCTGAAAGGGAAGTGCGGCTGGTGCGACTTCCGCGACGTCTGCGGCGGGTCGAGGAGCCGCGCCTACGGCGTGACGGGCGACGTGCTGGCGAGCGAGCCGTACTGCGTCTACGTGCCGCCGCGGCCGGCGAACTTGGCGAAGACGCTCTCGGAGAAGGAAATCGCGGAGGCCGAAGCGTTCATCAGGTAGGACAATCTCCAGGCGTCGCCTGCCTTAGCGCGCGATCGGCAAGCGGATGGTCGCGGACAGTTCTCGATCGCGGATCAGGACCTCTGCGTCAGGGCCGCCGAGCGCATTCACCATCTTCTCGTCGAGGAGATACCCGTCGAGAGGCTGGATGCCCAGCTCGAAGACCTGGCCGCCGGAAGCGGACGCGACGGTTGCTCTCAGAACCGGTTCCCGAAGCGTCTCGAAGTACCGGATCACTTCGTTGGGACTGGGTTCGGGGATCATCCAGCCGAAAGCGGCCTCGGTCACTTCCATGACGATCCAGACGATTCCCGCGACCACGTAAACCAAACCATAGAAGAGGGCCTCATTCGGTGTTCCGACCCCGACACTGGCGACTTGTTGGCCTGGCATCCCAGAGGGGACTCGCGCGTCGCGCTCAAGCTGCCTGGTCCACTCGCGGAGAACGAGGAGCCGTGCTTTCCCGGGTCCTGGTGAATCGGCACGCACGGAAAGGCGATAGTCGTAGACGGCCAAAACGCGGGGCGCTTCCTCCGCGGACCGGCCGCCGCCCGCGCAGCCGACGGACAACATGAGCAGCAGGGTTCCCAGGAAGTATGAAACAGACCGATGACCCATGACCGGATGCTAATCGAATCGAGGCCCATTCCACCGGCCGAAACCAGGTTCTTCGACCGCTACTTTTCTGCGGCCCATTTGATCGTGTACTCCTCGTACTCCTTCTCAAAGGTCTCAGGTTTCACCCCGAACGCGTCTTCTACTGCCTTGACGAGGTTCGTGTCGTTCTCGCGCAGCGCCTCGACAAAATCCTTCCACTTGTCGGCGTGAGGACCCTTCAAGATGTAGTGAGTCACCAGGAATGCCGTCAGATTCTCGGCTCCTGAGTCAATCCTCTGCCGGGCGTCGAAGCTCGCCAGCCGCGGGCGCTTTTCGTTCGCGAGCATCTTCAGCGCTTCTTCCTTCGCGTTCTCGATCGGCGTGAACTCGTTCTGCATGAAGTAGCAGAGGCCTTCCTCGATCCACATTGCGCCATTGGCGCCGCGGAATTTCAGAAGGCGCGAGACGAGCTGGTGGCAGGCTTCGTGGAGGAAGACGGGGCGGGTGGCCCCGGCCTTCTCGTCGTACGAGGTGAACGAGTACTCGTAAAACGTGAAGCCGCCGGCCTGGGGCGCGGCGAGTTCGCCGCCATAGATGTCGCGCGAAGTTTCGACCGCCGTGGCCTGGTACTCCTCCTTCGTGCGCCGGATGACCAGCGTGACCGGCCACTCGAGCGGGTCCTCGACCCCAAGGACCTTCCTGAAGCGGGCGAGCCCTTCCTCCAGCCGGTCCGTGATCGCCGAAGGCTCCAGGGGTGCGTCCGTGAAGACGCGGAAGTTGTCGCTCATCGCGACTTTCAGTTCGCCTGAAGGAAAAATCCGCTCCACGAGCGCCGGGGAGGGCTCAATCTGCGGAAGGTTGCCCCCCTCGACGAGCGCCAGGTCGTCGAGGACCACCGAGAGAGGCTTTCGCGCGACGATCTCGAGCCCCTCCGCCTTGCGCCAGTCTGGCGAAGCGTCTTCGCGGAACTGGTAGAAGGGGATCACGATTTCAGACCAGACCTGCGGGCGAAGCGAAAACCGGCGCCAGAAGTCCCCGCCCTTCGAATGGACGCGCAGCGTCAGATCGCGGTCCACGGTGCCTTCGAGCCACGCGAAGAAACGGATTGCGCGGTTCTTCGTGAGATCGCCCTTTAGCCCGGAGAACTGGAGTTTTGTTCCCTCTTTGGGCGTTTTCCACCGGAGCGCACCGGTCCCGGACCGGGCGGGTGCGGCGACCCGCGCCCACTCACCTGCGTCCGCGGTCCAGGCCGTCGCCGCGTCCGGCGCTTCGAAATCCGCCAGCAGGGGTTCCGCTGAGGCGAGGGAAGCGGCGGCGACCAGGGCGCAGAGGGTTCGCATGGGGCAGGGCCTTCAGCGGGGCGCCTGGAGGACCACAGTCGCGGAGAGTTCGTGATCGCAGGCCAGGATCCTGGCGCCTCTTCCGCCGAGCTGCTCTACCAGGGCCGCGTCCAGGACGTAGCCACTGGCCGGTTGAACTCCCAGCGACACGGCGCCGCTACCGTCCGCGCGCGCCAGGATCAGGCGGGCGCTGGCCGTTCGAATCGTCTCGCGCCTCCGGAGGGTCACGAGATCCTGGGGCGGCCACGGTTCGACGGGCGTCCTGCCGCGGAATACCAAGCCGATGCTCCACAGCGCACGCTTCATCGCCGCGACAACATCCCCGAGCACCTCCGCCAGAGCCAAGCCCATCATTTCGCCGAAAGCATCCGCGACCTCCGGGTGACTTTCGATGGAATTGTCGCGGGCCGGCACGCCGAACGGCGCCCCTTCGGCCACGATTGCCACATTGAGGACGGTCGTTCGCGGGGCCCTGCCCGCCCGGGTCTTCCAGAAGTCCTGCTCGACGACACGATCGCGCTCGCGCCAGGCCTGAAGCGCCACACGGCCGTCTTCGAGCTCCGAAGTCTGGAGGACGAGCAGCAGTTCGGTTTCAGCGCAGACGACGGGCTCGCTGTGGACCGTGATCGTTTCGTGCGACGCGCAGCCCGTTCCGGCGAGCGCGGCCAGCGCGAGGGCAGCGATGGCGAAGCGCCGCATGGAACTGAAACCTGGAGGCGGCAGCGACATGGACTCCATGGTATCGCGCGAAGACGGCATTCCCGGGATGAATCGAGTGGCCGGGATCAGCGGGGTCCCGGAAGCGTCGCCGTGGCCGATAGATTGCCGTCGCGCACGGTGACCTTCGCGCCGGGACCGCCGAGGAAGAGCACGGTTTCCGGAAGGAGGATCCATCCGTGGTCCGGTTGCGGGCCGAGGTTGAGGGTCTGTGCGGTGTCGGCAGACTCCACCGAGGCGGTCGCACAGGTCGTGCGGGCGGATTCAACGCGGCGGACCGTGGTGCGCTGATCGTCTACGACGGCGCCCACGAAATTGACAAGGCCGATCGACCCTCCCGCGATGGCGTAAATGACGAGTACCGGCCAGGCGACTACAACGATTGCCGCGAAGACTCCGATAAGGACAACGGCAGCGAAGGCGTCGCCGCCAATTCCGGACTCAGGCCAGTCCACACCGACGGATGCCGAACGAATCGACTCTCCACCCGCAGGCAACAGCTCCCGGGACACCTCCTTCTCCCTCCAGTAGTCCTGTTTGAAAACGCGGTCGCGCTGCCGGAAGGCGCGAATACGAACGCAGCCTTCGTCCACGTTTTCCATTTCCACGACCAGTATTTCTTCCTCCGAGACCAGCCGAGGCTCGTCGTGCACGACGACGGTGCGGGAGGAACAGCCCCATCCTGCGATCGCGAGGACAGAAACAAGCGCGGCGCTTGTGACGCGTCGCATCCGGGGACGCATGCAGTCCGGGCCACCCGTTCCACCAGGCGAAATCAACGGGGAAGTCCCAGGGTCGCTGTTGCGGTGAGGTCACCGTCCCGCACGAGAATCCGCGCGCCTCTTCCTCCCAGCTGTTCAACCAGGGGTGCACCGAGGACGTACCCTCCCGCCGGCTGAACGCCCAGGAAGACCGGAGCGCTTCCATCCGCGCGGGAAAGAATGACCTCGGTGGACGCCCGGCGAATCGTTTCGGTGTGCCGTACCGTCACCCGGTCCGGGGAGTCGTTCAGCTTGAGGGGCCTCAGTTGCCGGAAATCGGAACTGAAGAGGTCCGAAATCCACTCGACCGTCAGGTACACCAGCCAGAAGCTTCCGTAGAGGGCGATCAGCACAATGCCTGCCGGCCCCATGTCGCCGTACTGACTCGGAGCGGGTTGGCCGAAAGGCGTCCCCTCGGCGATCCGGAGCGAGTTTGCGTTCATCGGGTCCAGAGGCGCCGACGAAGAATCCGTCCAGTAGTCCCGCTCGAAAACCTGGTCCTGTTCGCGAACAACGCTGAGCAAACAGGTGCCGTCTTCCTGAATCTGCGCTTCTGCGACAAGCCGTTCCAGGGGCGCGCCGCAGGGCCGGTTCTCGCTGTGGGCAACGACCGTCCCGCGGGCCGCGCATCCCGCCGCGCAGAGGAGCAGAAGAGCGTTCCGGCTGGCGGCTTTCAGGGCGGTGAAGCGGTGCCGGCCGTGGACTGGACGTCGGTGCATACCCTGATTCTAGGGTGTCCCGGACCCCGTTTCTCACGCGAACTGGAGCGTCACGCCGCCAGACCCACCACGCGCGCTTCAATCCGGTCCGCGCGCCCGTACAGCCACAGAAACCACGCAAGGCTGCCAAGCGCGACCAGCGTCGCGAGGATCTCGTGCTCCTTCGACAGCAGCGCGTCATAGAGGCCGTGCAGGAGCATCGGGCCGATCAGCGCGAAGGCCAGCGCGCGAATCCGCTTCCACCAGACGTCGGACAGCTCCGACTGCCACTTCCACATCAGGATCGCACTCGTCCCGGCCCATGCGCCGTGGAGGGCGACGCAGGAGGCGAAGCGGACGAGGTAGATCGAGGCGGGGAAGAGGCCGTTGTACATGTCGAGGGAGTAGTGAAGGGCTTCGCTCAACCCGAAGCCGGCGCCGCTGGCGATTCCCCAGGCGGCGGCGCCGCGGATGTCGAGGCGGGAATTGCCGCTGCCGAAACGCCAGACGAGAGGGATCGCCTTGACGCCTTCCTCGAGGAGGCCGACGCCGAGCGTGAAGCCGATGAGTTTGCCGGCGAATCCGACGGCGGGGTGGAGGGCGAGCAGGTACATGATGGCGAAGACGAGGAGGATCCCGCCTTCGCCGCTGAAGGCGACGCCCTGAAGGGAGAGCAGAGCGAAGATGCCGGCGGTGCCGGTGAAGAGCGCGACGAGGCCGAGTTGTTTCCAGGTGGCGCGGCCGGCGGGGACGAGGAACCGGAACGAGACGGCGAAGGCGCCGACGGCGAGGAAAGTCATGGCCCAGGGGAGCGTCGAGTCGCGGGGGAGCCAGGCGCCGGCGATCTTCCGTCCGGGAAGCTCGGCGAGGACCTCGTCGGGGTCCTCCTCCATTTCGAGGAGGCGTTTGACGCGCGGATGATCCTTCGCTGTTTCCGCGATGCGCTTCTCGATGTCGTCGGGCTTGAGCAACAGGAGGAACAGGGGAATCAGGAACGCGAGGAACGCCCATCGGGCGGGCGAGACTCTTGCTCCCGACTCGGCCCGGGTGACCACCGCGAGTGTTCCTTCCTCGGGCACGCACATCTCAAATTCACGTGCGCATTTTTCGCAGGTGATCTCGCGATAGATCCACAGCGCTGAGCCCAGGTGGACTTCGCCGCACCCGCACACGGCGGTCGCTTCGGCCTTCGGAGGTCCCTTTCCGCACTGCGGGCACGTTCCGCCGGGGATGGCGGGAAAGCGGCTTCCGCAGTCGCAGAGGATGGTGGGCATGCGCCTCTATCGTGCGGCGAAGCGGGCCCAGAAGTCGCGCAGAATTGTGTGACACGCATCGGGAAAGGTCAGGAAGGGGACGTGGCCGGCGCCTTCGATGCGCACGAGTTGGGCGCCGGTGATTCGTTGAACGATTTCCTCGGCGCGCAACATAGGCGTAACGCTGTCGCCGGTCCCGTGGGCGACGAGGAAGGGGCAGGTCACTTTCTCTATCGCGAGGGACGGGATTGCGCCGGAAAACTTCCGGTAAAGGCCGAGCATCGCTTCGACCGGGGGCAATTTCCGGCTGCGCGCGAGGTCCTTCTGTAACTGGTCGAATCCGGGCTGCGCGCGGTCCGCCTCGCTCCAGACCGCGCCGTAGAAGTCTGCGAGGGCGCGCAGTTTGTTTTTCGCGAGAGAGTTGCGCATCCGTTCGGCGCGCTCGCCGCCGAAGTTCGACATGGCGAGGACGGCAATGGAGCGGACTTTCGCGGGCTCGGCGAGCGCGCAGGCTGCGGCGAGCACGCCGCCGAGCGACCAGCCGACGAAATCGGCCGGGTAGTCGATCCGGGACAGGACGGCGGGGGCCAGGGAGTCGAGGGTCCAGTCGTCAGTCCACGGCGAGCGGCCGTGGCCGGGGAGATCGAAGAGCACGGCTTCACGCCCGGGAATGTCCGGAAAGTCCCGCCAGACGCCGAGTTCGGCGGACCAGCCGTGGAGCCAGACGGTCGGGAAGCCCGTCCCCCTGCGTTCGACGTGAAGCTGAACCTCGCTCACGGGTGCTTGTAGAACCCCTGCTTCGATTTCTTGCCCAGCTTTCCCTCCGCGACCAGCTTCTTGAGGATTTCCGGCGGGCGGAAGACCTCGCTCTTCAGCTCAGTGTGCAGGTACGTCGCGATGTCGAGGCGCACGTCGAGGCCTACGAGGTCGGTCAGTTCGAGCGGGCCCATCGGGAAGCCGTATCCGAGCTTCATGGCCTTGTCGATGTCCTCCGCGGTCGCGACTCCCTGTTCCAGCATCCGCATCGCCTCAAGCCCGACGCAGACGCCGAGGCGGCTCGAAGCGAAGCCCGGGGCGTCCTTGACGAGGATGCTGTCCTTGCCGAATTTCGCGCCGAAATCGCGGGCTTTCGCGATGGTGGCGTCGGAGGTATCGGCGGCGCGAACGATCTCGAGCAGCTTCATGATGTGCGGCGGGTTGAAGAAGTGCATCCCGCAGACGTGCGACGGGCGCTTCGTGGCGCGTGAGATTTCCGTGACCGAAAGGCTCGAGGTGTTTGTCGCAAGGATGGCGTCGGCCGGGGAGTACTTGTCGAGCTGCTCGAAGATGTCGTGCTTGATCCGTATCTTCTCCGGCGCCGCTTCGACGGCCAGCACGACCCCGTCGCACGCCGACTTGATGTCCGTCGTGCCGTGCAACCTCCCGAGCGCCGCATCGCGGTCCGCCGGCGTCACCTTCCCCTTTTCCACGCCCTTCGCGAGATTCTCGTTCACTTTCGCGAGACCCTTCTGCACGAAATCGTCCTTGATGTCGAACAGCGCGACATCGAACCCGGCCTGTGCGGCGACCTGCGCGATGCCGTGGCCCATGGTGCCGGCGCCGATGACGGTGATTTTGCTCACGAGGTCTCCTGAGTGTGGGATGCGCGGTTCAAGCGGCCGCCGCCCGGCCGGAGGCCGCCTTCGTCATCGCCATAGCCGCTTCCACGACCAGCCAGAGCGACAGGACCAGCAGGACGGCCGCGACGACGCCGACCTGGCGTGACTGGAGATTGGCGTTTGCGGCGAAGGCGTCCTTCATGAAGAGCACGAGCGAGGTCATCGTCGTCACGATGAGAAAGACCATCGGCAACGCGACGAACCACGCGGATTTCTTCGACTGCATGAGCCAGACGGTGATGCCGAGGAGGGTGAGGCCGGCGAGGAGCTGGTTGGAGGTTCCGAAGACGAGCCAGTAGGTTTTCCAGGCGTCGCCGGTGGCTCCCATCAGGAAATAGGCGGGAATGCCGAGGGTGACGACGGTCCCAAGGAAGCGGCCGAGGTTGCCCTGGATGCCGAAGAGCTCGGCAAAGATCTGGCGGCCGAGGCGGGTGCAGACGTCGAGTGTGTCGAAGATGAACGTGGCGAAGGCGAGGGTGCCGAACGAAACGGCGATGCCGGCGGGGATGCCGAAGATGCGGAGGAAGTTCGCGATGCCCTTCGCGTAGATCGCGTCCGGCGTTCCCTTGTATCCCTTCGCGAGAATCATCACGCAAGCCAGTGAGATGAGGGCGACGACGCCCTCGCCGAGCATGGAGCCGTAGCCGACGGCGCGGACGTGTCCTTCCTTGTCGATCTGCTTGGACGTCGTGCCGGAGCAGACGATGCCGTGGAACCCCGAGCAGGCGCCGCAGGCGATGGTGACGAAAAGGAACGGAAAGAGAAACTTCGTGCCGGAGCCCCAGCCCAGGAACATGGGGTAAGTAGTGGTGAAGCCCTGGCTGAAGAAAAACGAGCCGAAGACCAGGCCGACCAGTCCTGCGCCGATGGTGACGTAGAGAAACCAGCCGCCGAGGAAACCGCGGGGCTGGAGGAGGGACCAGAGAGGGGCGACGGAAGCGAAGCCGCAGTAGACCAGGATGAGGAGTTCCCAGGCGCGGTGCTGGCCCAGGGAGCCGAACGCCGGCAGCGAAATCGGCAGTTTCTGGCCTAACCAGACGATGGCGAACAGCAGCGGAACGAAAACCAGGGTCGCCGGGAGCGTCTTGAGGCCCTTCTTGAAGCAGACGCCGAGCACGAAGGCGAGCGCCAGGTACATGACGGACGAGGAAGCGACACCCGGCCCGATGGCGCCGAGCACGGGGTCTTTCGCGAGGAAGGCCTTCGCCGTCAGGTCCGTAAAGGCCACGATGACGTACATCAGGGACAGCCAGATGAACGAGAGGAACACGTAGTACGCCCGGCCGCTGGTGTGTTCGCGCATGACTTCCGCGACCGAGCGCGCCTTGTGGCGGACCGAAGCGACCAGCGCCGAGAAATCGTGCACGGCACCTATGAAGATGCATCCGAGGACGATCCAGAGCAGGGCGGGAACCCATCCGAACATCAGCCCCGCGGTGATCGGGCCGACGATCGGGCCTGCGGCCGTAATGGCGGAAAAGTGCTGGGCGGCGAGCATGCCCTGCGAAGTCGGGCAGTAATCAACGCCGTCGTTCAACTCGTGCGCCGGTGTTAGCGTCGCGTCGTCGAGCGCAAACGTCTGCGCGAGAAGGCGCGAGTACACGAGATACGCGCCGCCGAACGCGGCCAGGACGGCAAGCGTGATGACGGTCAGGCTCACTTCTTGCGCTTCTCCAGGAAGTCCGTCATGCGCTTCTTCTTATCTTCCGTCTCGAACAGCACTGCCTGCGACAGTTGCTCGATCGCCGTGTCGGGCTCGCCGGCGCGAAGGGTCGCGTTGATGGACCACTTTGTCAGGCGCACGGCGAGCGGCGCGTTCTTGAGGATGTCGGCGGCGAGAGCCTTGGCGGTCTTGAGCACATCGACGTCGGCGACGACCTTGTTCACGAGCCCGATCTGCTCCGCTTCCTTCGCGTCGATGATGCGGCCGGTAAAGAGAAGCTCCTTCGCGCGCCCGGCGCCGACGAGCCGCGCGAGCCGGTAGGTCGCGCCCGCGCCGGCGATGATCCCCAGGGAAACCTCGGGCTGGCCGAACTTCGACGATTCGCCGGCGACGCGCAGGTCGCATGCCATCGCCAGCTCGCAGCCGCCGCCGAGAGCGAAGCCGCACACGGCGGCGATGACCGGGAAAGGGAAGTCCTCGATGAGCCGGAACACGCGCGTGTTGATTCCCTTGAGCGCGTCGTCGCGGTTCCGGTCGCGCAGCTGCGCGATGTCGGCGCCCGCCGCGAATGCCTTGTCCCCCGCGCCGGTGATGATGAGGCAGCCGATCTTGTCCTTGAGGTCGTCGAGCGCCGCGGTCAGTTCCGTGACGACGGCGAGGTCGATCGCGTTGCGGACGTCGGGGCGGTTAATCGTGATGACGCCGAGGCGGTCGGTGACTTCGACGAGGATGGCGGTGTAGGCCAAGGCGGTCTCCCGGGATTAGGGAAAGGACTAATTTTTAATATCGAATATCTAATATCGAATATCGAATGACAGCTGCTGTTCGGGTCATTCGATATTCGATATTGGATATTAGATATTCAAAATTGGGCTTTGTCCTTCCGCCGTGTCACGGAACCAGCACTATCTTCCCGAATTGCTCCCTCTTCTCCAGCATCTCGTGCGCCTTCCTCACCTCCGCCAGCGGCATCACCCGGTCTACCACCGGCTTCAGTTTTCCCTGCCCGACCAGCCTCATGGCCCTCATCAACTCGCCTCGGCTCCCCATCGTCGAGCCCAGGATCGACAAACTCTTGAAAAACACCAGCCGCAAATCGAACTTCGCGTCAGCCCCTGTCGTCGCTCCACACGTCACGACTCGCCCCCCCTTCGCCACGCACTTGAGGCTACCCTCAAACGTCGCCGTCCCCACGTGCTCGAACACGATGTCGCATCCGCGCTTCGACGTCCGTTTTCGAACTTCCTCGACGAAGTTCTCATATCCGAACGCCGCGTCCGCCCCCAGCTCCACCGCCTTCGCTCGCTTCGCTTCCGTGGACGCCGTCGCCCAGACGCGCGCCCCGTGCAGCTTCGCGATCTGCACCGCCGCGCTCCCCACGCCGCTTCCCGCCGCATGCACCAGCACGTCGTCCCCGGCGCGGAGGCCGCAGCGGCCGATCAGCATGTGCCACGCCGTCAGCATCGTCAGCGGCGCCGCCGCGGCAGTTTCGAAGGAGAGGCCGTCAGGAAGCGGCAGCAGCAGCCGCGCCGGAACCCGCACGTACTGCGCGTACCCGCCGTCGCGCGTCTCGCCCATGATCCCGTACTCGCGGCAGAGGTTGTCGTTCCCCTCGGCGCACGACTCGCAGGCGTCGCAGCCGAATCCCGGCGAGACGACGACCTTGTCCCCGGGCTTCGCGTTCTTCACCACCGCCCCGGCTTCCTTCACCACGCCCGCGATGTCACAGCCGGGAATGATCGGAAGCGGAAATTTGTGTCCCGGGACCCCCTTGCGCACCCACAGATCCAGGTGGTTCAGCGCACACGCCTTCACCTCGACGATGACCTCGTCCGCGGCGGGGGAGGGGTCGGGAAGCACTTCCTCCTTGAGGACCTCGGGACCGCCGTGCTGGTGGACTCTGAAGGCTCTCATGCGGGTCAGGGTATTCCAGCGCCCGCCCGCCGAAAACAAAATGGAGTCGCGGTTTCCCGCGACTCCACTGGGTGCGCCGTTTCTACCCCCTACCTACTTGCCCTTGAACTTCGGCGTCCGTTTCTCGACATACGCATTCAGCCCTTCCTTCGCATCCTCGCTCTGGAACAGCTGCTGCTGCAGTTCGCGCTCCAGCGTCAGCGCGTTTTCAAACGGAATCTCGGCGCCGCTCTGGCACGAACGCTTGATGTTGGCGACGGCCTTGGCGGCCTTGTTCGGCGGGCAGAAGCTCTTGGCGAAGGCGATGACCTTGTCCATGAAACCTTCGGCTTCGAAGATGTCGGTGACGATCCCCATCTCCTTGCCCTGCTCGAAGGAGAAGTTGTCGCCCTTGATCATGAGCTCCATGGCCTTGCGCTTCCCGACGATGCGCGTCAGGCGCGCGGTGCCGCCGGTACCGGGCAGCACGCCGAGGTTGATCTCGGGGAGGCCGAGTTTCCCGGCGTTCTTCTTGGCGATGATCATGTCGGTCGCCATGGCGATCTCGAGGCCGCCGCCGACGCAGTGGCCGTTGAGGGCCGCGATGAAGAGCTTCGGCGTCTGTTCCATGCGCGACAGGGTCTCGTTCGCGTGGAGGCAGAAGTAGTACTTAAATTTCGGTGTGACGCTCGCGAGCATCTTGATGTTCGCGCCGGCGCAGAAGAACTTCTCGCCGAAGCCGGTCAGTACGACGGTATAGACGTCGTCGTCGAAGCGGGCGGCCATGATGGCGGCGTCGAGGTCGAGCATCATTTCGTGCGTGTAGGTATTAGCCGGCGGGTCGTTGAGTTCGATCAGGGCGACGCCGTCGCCGATCGGCTTGTAATTTGCCAATTTGGTGCCTGCCGGTGCGGTTGCGACGGTCATGAGCGTCTCCTTATGAAGTTGGGATAGCGTTCGTTGATTGGTTGAAACACGAAGGGCGGGGTCAAAGGTCTAAGGTCGAAAGTCGAAGGAAAGGCCCTTGGCGGTGCGGCCGTGACCTTCGACTTTCGACCTATGACCTTCGACCCGTACAACGGCTAGCTCAAGTCCATCCAAACGGCCTTAGTCTGCAGGAACCCATCAAGGCACTCGCGCCCGAGATCTCGCCCGAAACCGCTCTGCTTGTACCCGCCGAACGGCACGGCGGGATCGTTGAGGCCGTAGGCGTTGACCCAGACGGTCCCGGCCTTCAGGGCCCGCGCCGTCTTGTGCGCTTTCTTCACGTCGTTCGTCCAGACCGCGGCCGCAAGGCCGTAGCAGGTGTCGTTGGCGAGGCGGACGGCTTCCTCGGCATCCTTGAAGCGCATGACGGCGAGGACCGGGCCGAAGATCTCCTCCTGCGCGATCTTCATCGCGGGCGTCACTTCGGCGAAGATCGTCGGTTTGACGAAGTAGCCCTTTCCGTTCACCGAGAACGGTTCGCCGCCGGCGACGACCTTGGCGCCCTGTTCCTTGCCGGAAGCGATGTACGCCAGGATCGCCTTGCGCTGCGCGTCGGACGTCTGGGGGCCGACGCGGACCTTCGGGTCCATCGGGTCGCCCTGCAGGAGCTTGGCGGTGCGCTCGGCAAGTTTTGTAACGACGGTGTCGTACACCTTTTCCTCGACGAGCAGGCGGGAGCCGGCCGAGCACATCTCACCCTTGTTGAAGAAAATGCCGCCGGTCGCGCCGCGGACGGCCGCGTCGAGGTCGGCGTCGGCGAACACGACGCTCGGCGATTTGCCGCCGAGTTCGAGGGTGATGCGCTTCAGAGAAGGCGCGCATGCCTTCATCAGCTCGATGCCGGTCGCCGTCGAGCCCGTGAAGGAGATCTTGTCGATCCCGGGGTGCGTGGCCATGGCC
>JBBTCT010000019.1:20321-53206 GCA_038060895.1 Planctomycetota bacterium | reverse complement strand
GCCGGTCCGGGCTCCGGGCCCGGTGATGACGTTGACGACGCCGGGCGGGAAGCCAGCGTCCGTGAAGATCTCACCAAGTTTCAGCGCGGTGATCGGCGTATTGGAAGCGGGCTTGAGCACGAGAGTGCATCCCGCAGCAAGCGCGGGCGCGAGCTTCCAGGTCGCGATCAGGATGGGGAAGTTCCACGGCACGATCGCGCCGACGACGCCGATCGGTTCCTTCAGCGTGCAGTTGAACGACCCCGGCCCGAGCGTCACGGTGTCGCCGTAGATCTTGGTCGCCCATCCCGCAAAGTACTGGTAGCACCCCGCGCTCCACGGCAGGTCGATCTTTGACGATTCGAAGATCGGCTTCCCCTGGTTCGCGGTCTCGAGCTTCGACAGGTCGTCGATCCGCGCCAGCAGCAGCTCGCCCGCTTTCCAGATCAGCCGCCCGCGGTCCGCCGCGCTCATCTTTCCCCACGGCCCTTCCAGCGCCGCGCGCGCCGCCTTCACCGCAAGGTCGAGGTCCTCGGGGCCCGCTTCCGGCACCGTTCCGAGCGATTCTTCCGTGGCGGGATTCGTCACTCCAAACGTCTTCCCGGACTTCGCTTCGACCCACTGGCCATTCACGAGCATCTTGTACGCGGTGGACACGGTAACTCCTCCTTCGACTCGCTCAGGACGATCCGTGCTTCGCGCGGATCGGGGGGGGGCCATTCTAGGCAGGAAGCGGAGGTTTGCAACGTCCGCGTTGGGACCGTCCGGGGCGGGAGCCAGGGGAGGCTCCCGCCCCGCGGGATTCTGCCTAACCGATCATCATGGACGTGCCCATGATCGCGAGAATCAGCCAGCCAACGCCGAAGAGCACGATGGCCCGGGCGAGGAAGGAAGCCAGAAGCGCGGTCATGAGGTCGAGATCGAAGACCTTCATCAGCGCGAGCAGGTGGGCGAGGGCGGTGATGACGCCGACGACCCACGCAACCCAGTCGACTTCCTTCGCGGGGACGAAGAAGACAATGAGCTCGAGCATGTTGGTGAAGCCGGTCACATACGCGAGCGTGCAGAGCAAGAGAAGGAAGCTGCCGCCGCCGCCGAACAGCCTTGCGGTGAGCGTGCAGACGCCGGCGGTGATGGCGAGGCCAAGGATGTTGGCGAGAACGGCCCCGAAGATCGCGGCGCCGCCCATGAGGGCCTTGGTGGCTTTTCCCGCAACCGTCGTGGGCTTGTCCTTCTCGTGTTCCTTCTCGTATTCCTTGCGCTCCTTCTCGACCACGGTCTTTGCCCAGCCGGGGCGCGTCGGGAAACTCACCAGCAATTCACCCTGTTGATTGTTGTAGGTCAGCTTCTGGCCCTTCGGGCAGAACATGAAATTCACCAGGGTGGCGCGGTCGTAGACGCCCGTGACCTCGCAGCTGTACTTCCCCGGCGATGTCTGATTGGCCTTCGGATTCTCAGCGCCGCCTTCTTCGTCGTCGTCCGCCCAGCCGCCGTAAGTCGCGACGTATACCTCGGCGTCGATCGGGGCGCCGGGCTTCTTGTCCTCGCCCTCAAGGACCATCTCAATCGTGACCAGGAACTTCTTCCCCGCCTCAACATCCTGGGGCGGATTCTCCACCTTCCAGTAAAACTCGCCGATCTGCCCGGTGCGGCCGGTCCTGGAGTCGTACGCCCGTTTCCAGTCCGTCGGCGCGATCAGCGTTCCCTTCTTTTTCTCGAGCTTCGCCGCCTCTTCTTCGATCGTGGACTTCTTCTTCGCATCCGTTTCGCCGAGATCGGCGTAGACCTGTTTGGCCCAACCGGGCTTGGACGCCCAGGCGACATGGACCGTCGAGCGCGCCTTGACCCCCGATTCAAAGGGGTCGACCCCCTTCTCGTAGACAATGATCTCGTAGCTGGAACCATTCGCCATTTCCGCGTCCAGGTCCGCTTCGTAGTCGCCCGGCTGGGCAAGGGAACGCGCCTTGACCCATTCCGCATACTCCTGTCGCTTCCCCTTCCAGTTCTCTGTCGCGACCACATACGCGTCACCCAGGATCCCCTTGCCCGGCCCCGGCTCGCAGAATGCGAACTTCACCGTGAAGGTGTCGGTCGCTTCGACTGGTCCGACTGGCGAGTTGATCCGGAAAACGAACGGGTTCTTGTCGTTGGCTTCCAGCCCGTCCGTCCCGCTCTTCGTCCAACCTTCAAAAATGTGCGGCGTGTACGTCCCCGCATCGTTCTCGATTTTTGCGATCTGCTCCTCGGGGGTCGGACCTTTCTGCTCCATCGACCGCACTTTCCCCGACTTCGCGCCCGCTGCGATCGCGATCGCCAGGAAGGACAGGACGTAGAAGCCGATCATCTGGACCTGAACGTCCTTGCGCTCAAACCAGCCTGCGAAGTACTGCATCATGGAAGCGGGCTTGTAGAGCATCCCGAGCGTGATTTTCCAGAAGGGCATTTCGGGGTCGTACTCGTCGCCGGGGCGGTTGGTTTTCGACTGTTTCCCGACGAGCCCGGTGAATGCCTTTCCGGTGGAGAGGTCAATCTTGCACTTCATGCAGAAGAACGTGTCAGACGTGTACATCTCGCCGCACTGAGGGCAGGCAATTTTTCCTTCTGAACCTCCAGCGCCAGTCGCTCCTTCGCCCGTGCTCGGAGGCGCCGTGGCCCGCTTCTTCGCGGCGTGGGGATTGTCGTCCCCCAGCAGGTCGCCGCTGGAAATCCGCGGACCTGCCTTCTTCTTCGGCCCTTTGGCGTCCGGTAGCTCCTGGACCGGCGGAATCAGCGCTTCAATCGGCCGCGCCTTGGGCTTGGGATCGTCCAGTTCCAGCAGCAGGTCGTCCTTTTTCGGCGCCGGCGCAGCGGCTGCAATCTCGATCACGGATCCGCACCCCGGGCACTTGCCTTTTTTGCCCGCCATCGTGTCGGGAACCTTGATCTGCTTGCCGCACGTGCACGTCATTTCGATCACGGTGTGGGCTCCTCGGAGGGGGAGGGTCGAATGCCGGGCTGAAGGGGCGGGATTCTATGCTGCCGGGGCCGGTTTGTCAGATGAACAAATTGCCGTCATGACCCCCCGTTATTTCGGGGCCACAAGGTGACGGTACGCATAGTACGCGGCGACGGCGAGCAACCCCACGAGGACGAGGCGGACGACGGGGCGCCGGAAGAACGCACTCATGACCAGCAGAATGGGCCACTCGGAGCGGACCGCCCGGGGGGCGCTCATGTGCCCGGGCACGACCCCCGCCACGGGCCTTCCGGTCCTCAGATCCACGGCGCACTGCGGGCAGAAAATCGCTTCGACACCGTAGGCGGTTCCGCAGCGGGGACAGGCAATCGAAGGGGCGTTGCCGGCTTTTCCCCTGCGCGCGGAGGAGGCGGCTGCCGCGGCCGCCGCCGGCGCGGGAGGCCGCGATTTCGGCTGTACGGGATCGTCCCCGAGTTCGAGGGCTGAGTTGTCGGAAGCGACCGTTTCGCCGTCCTCGTCCACGAACCCCGCGCGCGGGACGGGCACCGGCTCGCCGCAGTCCGGGCACTTGCCCGTCCGCCCCGCCATCCGGTCGGGAACCTGCAGCTTCTTCCCGCAGGTGCAGCGGAGCGCAATCATGCGCGATGGCCCGACGTCTGGAGTTCCTCAAGAAGCCGGGCGGCAGCTTCGTCGATCGCCAGGGACTTGCGCCGGTTGAAGTCGGCCATCCCGGCTTCCATCTGAGAGCGGATTTCGAGCGAGTATTCACGCGCGTTCGCGCCGTGGCGCAGGCGGAAGTCCTTGATGAAGTGATTGCGCCCGCGGTCGAGCTGGTGGCGGTCGCGCTCGAGGCCGAGGGCCGCGGCCGTGAGACGGGCGCGCGAGGCATCCGGCCAGCCGTCGGTCAGCGCTGCGAGCTCGCGACGCGCACCGGCCGCGAGATCGGTGCCGGCCGGGCCAAGCTGGTCGTAGGCCGCGGCCTGAAGCGCGACGTCAATGGCTTTGCGGATCGTTTCTCGCTCTGGCATGACTCCCGATTCTACGCGAAATGAAACAGCCCCCCCTTACCTCTTCTCAGTGCGCCCGGAAGCCGGGCGATTCACAGGAGACCCGCGTCATGGCGAAGGGCATCGTCCTCGGACTGGTTTTCGGCGCGCTGATCGGCGCCGCAGGAGTGCGCCTGGTCGATCGGAACCAGGGAAAGCGGCTCGAAGAAGTGGGCGCGAAAATCGGGGAGCAGGATCCCCGGCTCAAGCCCGGGACCGAGGAAGTCGCCCGGCTCGAGAAGGCCCTGGCGGACGAGCGCAGCGAGAAGGAAGCGCTTCAGAAAAAGGTCGGCGATCTCGAAGCGAGCGCGGCGGCAAAGGCCGGGAAGTCCACGGTAGCCGCGAAGGGGAGCCGCTGGAAAGACGTGGGCGCGGCGTTCTATCAAATGAAGGACAAGATGAAGGGCGAGGACGCGGGAAATTCCCCGGAGTCGCAGCAGGCGCTGATGGAATTCCTGGGGCTTCTCGGGAAGCTGGCGAAGGAACATGGCGTGAATCTCGACGAGATCGCGGCGTGCCCGGATGCGATGCCGGCGTTCCTGCTCTCGATCATGGAGGCGGCGGGAATCCGGCCGGACGCCGCGCAGCAGCAGGCCATCGAAGCCGCCATGGCCGCCGGCCAGGACGCGTGGACGGACTACCTTGGGAAGCGCGACGGGCTGATGTCGTACGAGCGCAAGCGGGAATTGCTCGAACTGCAGGGGCGCACGATCGGTTCCCTGCGCGAGGCGTTCGGTAGCGAAGCGAGGCAGATCGCCGACGACATGCAGCTCTTCGATGCCGACCTGAATTTCGGAGGGCGGCACGCGTCCTTCGGCGGGTCCGCAGTGCAGGTGGCGGAATCTCTGAAGTCGAGCTGGGCGAAGGATCTCCGCCTGGACGAGTCGCAGAGGCCGGCGATGGGGCTGGTCGTGGACGAGTTCATGCGCGACGTGCAGGCGGCGAAGGACGAGTTCGCGCGGCGCGAGGCGGCAGGGCTCAAGGTGACGGAGCGCGAGCGGAAAGCGGCGGGGCTTACGGCGATGATCGCCGCGCAGAAGAAGCTCGCCGAGACCATCCGGCTTTCGGAGGAGCAGGCGAAGGTGCTGAAGGAATGGGGAACGGAATACTCGTTCGATGCGACCGACGCGGGCAGATAACGGAGGAACTCACCGTGATGCACATCCGGTTCATCCTGGGGCAGAGATTTCGTGCGGCGCGCCTTGGCGCAAGGGCCTTTCCCTTCGGGTTCGTCCTTGCGGGAGTCATGGGGCTCCTCGTCCTGGGCTCGATTGTCGTTGCCGTCATTCTCGTCCTGACGGTCGCCTGAAGAGCGGAGCGCCGTGATTCGCCGCGATTCGCGGCATCCAACGCCGTAGAATGCGCGCGGGGCGCAAATGGGAGAGGCTCGATGCTGAAGGGAATCCTGGCCGGCCTGGTCGCCGGAGCGCTGGTGACGGCAATCGTCCTGAAGGCGATGGCGACGCACAAGGCGGACGACGCGCGCGACAAGGGCGATGCTCCTGCGGACGTGGCTCCCGACACCGCTTCCCTGAGGTCCCAGGCGGACGCGCTCAAGGCGGGCAACGAGGCGCTTCGCAAGTCGCTTGCAGACCGGAAGGGCGAGCT
Source organism: Planctomycetota bacterium (assembly GCA_038060895.1). Classification (GTDB taxonomy): domain Bacteria; phylum Planctomycetota; class MHYJ01; order WSZJ01; family WSZJ01; genus WSZJ01. Next base: position 47,617 of record JBBTCT010000019.1, on the reverse strand, counting down.
CGCTTCGATGGAGAAGAAGGAGCAGGGCGGCGGGAAGAAGAAAAAGAAAAAGGCGGGCGAAAAGTCATGGAAGGAACTCGCGCCGCTGCTCGCGAAGGCGTTCGGGGCGACGGAGGACAAGGACCGCGACAGCAAGGAGCTGCAGGCCGCGCAGCTTGACTTCATGGCCCTGATCGCCCGGATCGCGAAGCAGCGCGGCGTCGCCATGGACGAGGCGATGTCTTCGCCGGAAGGGCTGCCCGCGCTGCTGCGTGCGCTGCTCGAAACCGGGGAGCCCCCGGCCACGCCTGAGCAGCTCGCCGAGGTCGACGCGCTCATCGACAAGTACTCGAAAGACTGGCAGAAAATCCGTGAAGACGACGCGGCGATGTCAAAGCTCGAGAAGAAGGTCGCGATCTCGGAACTCGCCGACGGCTACATGCAGAGCGTGCTCGGTACGATGTCGGACGCGCAGAAAGACGGCTCCAAGAGCTTCGAGATGTTCGGGATGATGTCGGAGGGGATGGGCGGCGGGAATCACTGGACCAACGGCACGAAGGAAGCCGTGACGTCGAACTTGACGGACGCGTGGGCAAAGGCGCTGAAATTCGACGAGTCGCAGAAGGCGCTGCTGGGTCCCTACGTGGACACCTACATGAAGGACTACCAGAGCGCCCAGGAGATGTTCAAGTCCGAGTCGAGTTCCGGCGACCGGAACGCCTGGAAAAAGATCCAGCGCGAGCAGGTCAAGGCCCAGATCAAGGCCCAGCAGGCGATGGCTTCCTCCCTGTCCCTTTCGCCCGCGCAGCAGAAGGCGCTTCGCGACTGGGGCACGACCTACCAGTTCTGGGTGGATAACAATCCGCAGCCGTCCGACACGGACGAACCGCCCCCGCCGCCGGAATAACAGGAGCAGGACATGCTGAAGGGACTTCCCATCGGGCTCGTGATTGGCGCCCTGCTGGCGTTCGTGCTTTTCCGCGCGGTGGAAGCGCGACGCGACGACGCCTCGGCCTCCGCTTCAAAATCCGCCTCCGCAACAGCGGCAGGACCCGCCAACGCCGAGGCCGAGGCGCTGAAAGGCGAGCTGGCGAAACTGGATGCGGAGAGGGCATCGCTGGAAGAGGAATTGAAGGGACTGGACGGAAGAATCGCAGCGGCGAAGAAGGACAAGGGCTCGCCGAAGCCCGTGGACGCAAAGAAATTCACGAATCCCTGGTCGCCGATGGCGAAGAAGCTCTTCCTCCTCAAGGACAAGCTGGACGAGATCCAGAACGAGAACAGCGAGGAGTACCGCGACCTGATGCTGCAGTTCATGGAGATCGCGAAGGAGCTGATGGAGGAGTCGGGGTTCAACCTGAACGAGTTCGAGATGTCGCCGTACGGCTCGCCGATGCTCATGCTCGCCGTGCTCGAGGGGGCGGAGCCGCCGCTCGACCCCGAGGCGCTTCTCCGTGCGCAGGCCGAAGTCGCGAAAGCCGAGGAAACGTGGAAGGCGCTCAGTGCGCGGAAGGACGAGCTGAGCACCCTGGAGTGGCGCCGCAACGGCGCGGCGCTCGTCTGGGACGCGATGGCGGGGATTCGCGGGCAGCTCACGCCGGAGCAGGTTGACTGGTTCAAGACCGGACGGATGTGGTCGGACGGAGCCGCGCGCGTGGATACCTGGCCGCTGACGGGGAAGCGCGACCAGGTGGAAGGCCAGTTGCTGGAAGAGTTGAAACGGACGCTGAATATTCAGGAAGGCGGCGACGCGCCGCTCAGGCCGCTCGTGAGCGATTTCCTCCGGCAGTACGACTCGATGGAAGCGGACTGGGACGCGAAAGCGGCGGCCGGGCAGCCTCTCTCGGACGTGCAGAAAGCACTCGCGAGAGCAGATCTGGCGATCGGCGTCGAAAAGCGGATCAAGGAGTCGGTGAACCTGACTGAGGACCAGCAGAAGGCGCTGAAGTCGCTGGGCCACGCGTGGGAAATCACGATTACCGATTAGGAAGAGGTTCTCGATGGGCGTCCGGGCGGGATGGGGGCTGGCAGGGCTGATCGCGGGCGCCCTGTTGTCGGCGGTCCTCCTCAGGGCAGTGGAGTCGGGACGGGCTACACTCGCGTCCGGCGGCGGCGGATCGACGACGGCGGAATCCTCCGGGAGTTCCGCCGCCGGGGCGGAGGCTGAACGCCTACGAGCCGAAATCGCGACGGCCCGCCAGGAGACAGAGACCCTTCGCACCGAAAATGCGGCGCTTCGCCGGAAGGTCGAGGACATCTCAAAGTCGGGGGCCACCAGTGGATCGGCCGCTTCCTCACCGGCCAAGACTTGGCGCGAGATCGCCGCGAAGCTCGCGAAGGTCCGCGAAAAGGTGCGCGGCAAGAAGTGGGACGACTGGCCGGACGACTGCAAGGATCTGCAGCTTGAGATGTTTGCGGCCGTCACCGAATTGTCGCGGCGCCTGGGAATGCCGTTCGAAGAGGCGCTCATGTCTCCCGACGGATTGACAAAACTGCTGCTCGAGGTCCTCGCGCAATCCGACCCGCCTCCGTCTCCCGGGGAACTGGCGCGGCTCGAGGCGCTTCGAGAAGGAGGCGCGGAGGCATGGAAGGCGTACCGCGCTTCACGCGACGACCTGTCGAAGCTGGAGCAGCGCGTCGCGCGAGGGGAAGCGATGCAAAAGACGATGGGGGCGATGCTGGCCGGCCTGACGCCGGAGCAGGCGGCGATCGCCAGGGCGTACGAGATGTTCGAAGTTCACGACGACGGCGGGCCTTCGACGTGGATTGAAGGATCGCGCGAGAAGGTGACGAAGGAGCTGACGGGGAAGTGGACCGAGGTGCTGAATCTCGACCCGATCCAGGAGCGGGCGATCGGCCCGATCGTAGACGAGTTCATGGCGAAGGCGCAGGAGATCAACAATGCGGTCTGGAAGAGGAAGCAGGCCGGCGAAGAGATTTCCTGGAGCGAGCAATACAAGGGGCAGGTGGCATTGATGATCGAGACGCAGAAGAAGCTGGCGGAGACGGCGAGGCTGACGGAAGAGCAGGCGAAGGCGATGAAGGGGTGGGGAGATGTGTACGGGGTTAACGTATTCGAGCCGCCGCCAGCAGGAAAGTAGCCGTTTCCCTTGCACTTGCCCTTGCCCACCGAACATCAACCCCTGGATTCCGAATACACTGACTCCGCGTGTACGCGCCGTACAGTTGCGGCCGGTTTCGCGATGGGCCGAGGCCGGCTGAATCGGCCCCCGCTTTGCAGAGTCTCGCTTACCCCTTCTCGGAGCCCTCCTTCATGGCCCGCGGTTTCGTGATCGGACTTTTCCTCAGCGCTGCGTTGACCCTGGTCATTTGCAAGCTCCTCGACCGGGGAAGTGCGCCCGGAGCCCCCTCGCCTGAGACGGCCGAGCGGTCGGCCGGGAATCCCGCTTCCCCTCCTGCGGACAACGCCGCAGAGGTCGCCCGGCTGAAGGCTGAAAACGAGGCGACCCTCAAACGGATCTCGGACCTGAAACTCGCGCAGGCCAAGGCAGCCGAGGCGGCCCTGGCCGCAAAGCCGGGGAAGTCCGCGAATCGATGGGGAAAGATCGCCAAGGGCTTGATCGCGTTCTTCAAAGCGATCAAGGACGATCCGAAGAACGGCATGGCGGGATCGCAGGACCTCATGCTCGAGATGGTCGGGCTACTGGGCAAGATCGCGAAGGAGCGCGGAGTTTCGCTCGGCGAGGCGCTGCTGACTCCCGATGGACTGCCGGCGCTCCTGGCCGCCGCCCTCGATGACTCCGAGCCGCCGCTAACGGACGCGGAGCGCCAGGCGCTCGAAAAATTCACCGCAGACATGACCGCCGGATTCGAGTCGCTTCAGAAAGACAAGGAAGGCCGCACGACGCTCGAACAACGGCTCGAAATGATGCGCAACGGACTGGGCACTTCGGAAGCGTTCATCGCCCAACTGGGACCGGAGCATGCCGAGGCCGCGAATGCACTCAAGGCGATGGGAATGGGAATGATGGGGAGCATGGGAACCGCCTCCCACTTCGCCAGCGGCACCCCCGAGGTGATTCGCGATAATTTCTCCAGGCAGTGGGCCAAGGCGCTGCAATTTGAAGAGTCGCAGTCGAAGTCCTTCGAACCGATCGTTGAGGAATACATCCGGACGATCGACGAGGCGACGGCGGCGTTCCAGAAGGACACGGCCGCGGGAATCAAGGGAGGGGAGACGAAGATGGCGCTGGCGCGGCTCGAAGCGCAGATCGCCGCGCAGCAGAAAATCGCCTCCTCGTTCACGCTGACGAACGAGCAGAAGCTGGCGCTCAAAAACTGGTCAACCACGTACAACCACTGGCGCGGACCGGCCACGCCGACGTCTGATCCTGGAAAGTAGGAGCGGTTCGATGCTGAAGGGAATTCTGCTCGGAACGGTCGTCGGTGCCGTCCTGGCCGCAGGGGCCTACCGTGCCTTCGCGTGGCACCGATCGCCGGATTCACCGGCGCCGGCAGCGCCGGGGTCTCCCACTTCGAAGAGCGAGCCCTCCCCGGATCCGGAACTCAGAGCGCTCGTGTCGGAGGGCGAGCGCCTGCGCGGCGAGCTCGCTTCGCTCGAAAAGTCCGGCGGGTCCGGCGATGCAGCCGTGAAGCCGCCCGCCAGGAAGGGCCCGACATGGAAGGAACTCGGCGCGAAGGTCTACAAGTTGCGAGAGCAGATGAAGGACAAGAGCGAGCGCTCTGCGGCAGAGACCGAGCTGATGGGCGACTTCTTCTCCCTTCTCTCCGACGCGGCGAAGAAGTACGGCGTGTCGATGGAGGAGGCGATGATGTCTCCGGAGGGGATGCTGGGGCTGCTGCTCGGCGTCCTCGAGGGCTCCGACCTGCCTCCCGACGCGGCGCAGATGGCGAAGATCCAGGCGTTGATGGCCGCCGCCGACAAAGGCTGGATGGAATACGTCGCAGGGCGTGAGTCACTGACCGGGATGGAGCGGAGCCTCGACATGCTGGAGATCTCGGGAGGCGGGTTCCTGGGGATCCGCGGGGTGCTTCGCACCGACCAGATCGAGATGCTCGACGGCATGGACATGTTCAACGACATCCCTTCCATGGCGCCGAGGCACTCCGTCTCCGGAGACCGCGAGAGCGTTGCGGCGCAGATCGGCGGCCAGTGGAAGTCCGCCCTGAAGCTCGACGACACCCAGGCCGCTTCGATTGCCCCGATCGTCGGCGAGTACATGCGTGCGTACGACGAGATCCAGGCGGAGGCCGAAAAGAAGAAGGCGGCGGGAGAGAAAGTGAACGACTGGACGACGGCTGTGGCGGAGGCGGAGTTGATGGTGTCGGTGCAGAAGCGGATGAAGGAGACGTTGAGGCTCTCGGAGGAGCAGGAGAAGGCGATGAAGGAGTGGACGGGGATCTACGGGTATGAGATTGGGACCAGGTAGGGGCCCTACACCTTTGCGAGCGGATGCTTCGCAAGGATCATGTCCAGCCACATGTTCCCGAGCTTCTCCTGTACCGAATTCATCTTCAGCCGCTCATTCAGGTTCTTCCAGTCGACGCAGTCCATGGGCTGGTCCTGATTGAAGCACGAGAAGACGGGAGCGGTTTCCTTGCCCGTCACCGGGTCCACGTGCTTCTGAAGGCACTGCGCGCAGACCTCCTTCATCATGCACTGCATGGTGCTGTTGATCGAAGCGACGCCGGTGTGCTCCTTCAGCCAGGGCGCGAGGACTTCCTTCCGCGACTTCGTCACCGCAGCCATCATCCGGTCGCTGCCGATCGCAATGATCCGCTTCACGCTTTCGAAGGGGACGACCTTCTCGCCAAGTTCGCCTTTCGCGTACGCCGTCATCGCCTGCACGACGTTACCGCGGAAGGAACGGTCCTGGGGGCGGCGGGCGCTGATCATGTCGCCGGTATCGACGGACCAGATGATCTGGTCGCTGGCGGCCTCGATGTCGTCAACGTGGTACATGTCTTTCGGCGAGCGGTAGGCGGCGAAGTAGAGGACGCGGTTGCCGGCGGTTCTGAGCGCTTTGCCGATCGAGAACAGGACGGCGTTGCCGAGGCCTCCGCCGGCGAGGAGGACGTCTTCCCCGTGCGGGATATGCGTGGGCGCGCCGGTCGGGCCCATGACGACAACGCGCTGGCCCTTCTTCAGCATCGCGCACTGCCGTGAACTGCCGCCCATCTCGAGAATGATCATCGAGAGCAGGCCTTTCGGCTTGTCGGTCCAGGCGCCCGTCAGCGCGATCCCTTCCATCATCAGCTTCGTGCCTTCCAGCTCCGGCGCATCCACCTCAAAATTCTGCAGGCGGTAGAACTGGCCGGGCTCGAAGCGGGCGGCGGCGAAGGGCGCGCGGACGACGACTTCGACGATGTTCGACGTGAGCCGGATGACCTCGTGGACGGTGGCGCAGAGCCCGTCGTCGAGCGTCGCGCACGTCTTCTTCCACTTCGCGTCGCGCTCCGGCTGCTTTGCCGCGTCGAGCTTCGCGAGATCTGCTTCGAAGAGCTTTGAGACGTGGCCGTAGCCGTCGCGCGCCGAGGCCATGGCCTTGACGACGCTCCCGGCGTAGACGGGATGGTTGTCGCCGTAGAACGAGACGACCTTTCCTTCCTTCTCATAGGAAGTGAAGAACCCGCCGGCACCAGGGCCGTCGGCGGGCGTCAACTTGCCGCCTTCGATCTTGAACGCCTGGAAGAACTTCTTCTTCGCATCGAGCTTGAACGTCCCGGGATGTTCCTTCTCGTAGATGATGTTCGGCGTCGTCCCCGCCGCGACGAAAAGGCTCCGCGCGGGGAGCTTCACGAATTCCTTCGTGTCGATCCACTTCCCGTTTTCCTGGCGCGACTTCTCGAACGTCACTGCATCGAGAGCGCCGAAGCGATCCGGGTGGCATTCGATCGGGTTGTGCTTTTCGAGGACCGAGATTCCTTCCTCGAGGGCCTTGATGACTTCCTCGTGGTTGACCCTGTAAGCGGGGGAGTCCTGGATCGACTTCCGGTAGACCATCGTGACCCCGCCCCACTTGCGCACGTGCTTCGCGAAGTCGGGCTCCTTCCCGTCCTGTTTCGCGCGGCGGCGTTCGTTGCGGATTTCTTTCCCGTGGTCGAGGAACTCCTTCGCGATGATCTTCTCTTCCTCGTCGAAGCGCGCCCAGAGTTCCTCGTCCTTCTTCCCGCTCGCGACCAGCTTCTCCCAGCGGTCGAGGAACTTCTCGACCTGTCGGGGGTAGTACGCCGCGGCCTCGGTCGTCGCGTCAACAGCCGTCAGGCCGCCGCCGATCACGATCGCGGGCAGCCGCATCTGGAGGTTCGCGAGGGCGTTGTCCTTGTAGGCGCCGGTCAACTGGAGCGCCATGAGGAAGTCGCTCGCCTTCCGCACGCCGCGGATGAGATTGTTCTTCATGTCGATGATCGTCGGCCGCCCTGCGCCCGCCGCAATCGCGACGTGGTCGAATCCGAGCTTCCAAGCGTCCTCGAGCAGCATCGTGCCGCCGAAGCGCACCCCACCGTACATGCGCAGCGTCTCGCGTCGCAGCAGCGTGAGGTAGACGACCTTGAGGAAGTTCTTGTCCCACCGCACGGTGATCCCGTATTCGCTCACGCCGCCGAATCCGAGCAGCACCCGGTTGTCCAGCTCGTCCACCAGCGGCTTCCAGTCGCGGATCGGCTTCGGCGGCTTGCCGGGCCTTCCGACCAGCTCTTCCGGAAGCGGCTCGATCTTGAGACCGTCGATCCCGCAGACGCCGAATCCTTCGTTCGCGAGGTGGTGCGCCAGCGTGTACCCGGCGGGGCCGAGGCCGACGACGAGGACATTGCGCCCGTTGTACGGAAGCGCGCACGGACGTTTCACGTTGAGCGGGTTCCAGCGCGTGAGGAACGTGTAGATCTCGAATCCCCACGGGAGATTGAGCAGCTCGACGAGCGTCGCGGTCTCCGCTTCCGGAATGTTCACCGGTTCCTGCTTCTGGAAGATGCAGGCTTTCATGCAGTCGTTGCAGATGCGGTGGCCGGTGCCGGCGCAGAGCGGGTTGTCGACGCAGACGATCGCGTTGGCGCCGATGACGTCGCCGGCCTTCTTGAGAGTGTGCGCTTCTGAAATCTTTTCCTCGAGCGGGCAGCCCGCGAGCGGCACGCCCAGCGGGTTCGGAACGTTCTTCCCGTCCTTGCCCTTCATGCCGCGCGAGCACGAGTCCTTCTCGCGCGGGTGGCAGAGGATGCAATAGTGGACTTCGCCGAGCGCCTGCTTCGGGTTCATGCGCGGGTCGGTCAGCTTGAACCCGTCGCGTTTGCGCATGCGATGCTCGGGGCCGACGATCTCCTCGGGGCGCGCGGCGTTCGGGCGGACCAGCTCGACGAGGTCGTCGGGCCAGTGCATGTCCTCGGGTTGCCGGTACGAGGCCCAGCCGCGGATTCCCGTGCGGTAGACCGGGTCGGACCCGCGCACGAACGCCCAGGCCTCCATGATCTCAATCGCCTTGGCGACGACCTGCGCGTCGGGAACGGAAGCGTCGGCTTCGATGGCCTGGCGCACGAGCTCGATGACTTCGGCGTCAGGCTTCTTCTCCATCGCGACCAGGTCGAGCGAAGCGCGCGCGTACCGCAGCTCCGGGTCTTCCTTCGCGTCGATGTTCCAGACCTCGACGATCGCCGTCCCCATGCGCGACAGAACGCCCTTCGCGTGCTTCGGCGGATTCTCCTTCGAGTACTTCTTGAAGACGCGCCGGCCGATGAAGTCGCGCTTGTACAGGTAGATCGGCAGCATTCCCGCGATCTTCGCGCGCAGTTCTGCCGCCGCTTCCTCGACGCCGAACAGTTTCGCAACGAACTTCGAGACGTGCGGTGCCATGCGGATCAGCAGTTCGGAGACTGCCGGCGCACCGAACCCCGCGCCTTTGGAAGCGGCGTAGGGCTGCCAGGCTTTCCAGAGCGCCGGGTCGGCGCGTTCGACTCCGGCATGGAACAAGTCGAGGAGCCGCTGCAGCGCCGCGGGCGCATAGAGATCGGGATACGTAATTCCGGGAATGCCGGGCTGAAGCGTGGCCGTGTTGCTCATCGGGCCGGGAATCTTACGGCCGTGGGCAGACTAGGTCAAACCGCAGTCCCCGTCATTTGGCGGCGGCCGCGTTCTTTCCGGGTTTTCGCCGGACACGCGCACGAGGAGATTTTCTGCGTGGGGAGGACGAGCTCTTTGCGAAGGGCCGCGCGCGAATCCCTGGTGCCCTTGACCGCCGATTCCAGCGATTTCGCGAACTCAGCGCTGCGGTCCTTCCCGTCGTCGAGAGGCTCGGCGAAAGGGGAGAGTGCGAAAGGGTGGACGGCACAGGTGGACAAGGGGGTGCGCATGGAAGGGGCTCCGGCGGAAGGTGAAGCGGGGTGCGGGTTTGATGGAAAAATGAATGTTGACTAAACGGATCAAGTATCTAATGTATGCGTCATGACCACTTCCACCATCACGTCCAGACCCCTCACCGACCCCACCTTCCACGAAGACATTGCCGTCTTCGAGGACGCCATGCACAAATTCCTAAAGGGCGAACTCCCCGACGAACGCTGGCGCCCCTTCCGCCTCGTCCACGGAATCTACGGCCAGCGACAGGGCGGCACCTGGCAGATGGTCCGCATCAAGCTCCCGGCCGGGATCGCTTCCGCCGACCAGCTCGAGCGCACCGCCGACCTGGCACAGGAATTCGGCCGCGGCTCCATCCATCTCACGACCCGCCAGGACTTCCAGATCCACTACGTCCCGCTCGAACGCGTGCCGGACTTCATGCGCCGGCTCGGGGAAGCGGGGATGACGACGCGCGAGGCCTGCGGCAACGCGGTCCGGAACGTCGCGGCCGAAGGGCTCGCGGGGGTTTCCCCGGCGGAGGCGTTCGACGTGACGCCGTACGCGAACGCGGTCGCGGAGTTCCTTCTGCGCCATCCGAAGACGCAGGGGTTGCCGCGCAAATTCAAGATCGCGTTTTCCGGAAGCGACGACGACGCCGGGCAGGCGGCCATCAACGACATCGGCTGCATCGCGCGGATCCGCGGCCGCGAGCGCGGATTCGAGGTGCGCGTCGGCGGCGGGCTCGGCACGCAGCCGCACATGGCGCAGTTGCTGCACGGCTTTCTCCCGGCGACGCATCTGTGCGCGAGCGCGGAAGCGATCGTGCGCGTCTTCGACCGGACCGGAGAGCGCAAGGACCGCAAACGGGCGCGCCTGAAATACGTGATGATGCGTCTCGGCATCGACGGCTTCCGCGAGGAGTACGAGCGCGAACTCAAGGAGGTCCTCGGCGGCGAACGACTCAAGCCGTTTCCCGATCTCAACGAGTACGTGCATCGCTTCAGCGGAAGCCCGGAAGGCCTCCGTCCTCCGAGCGAAGCCCCGGCAACCCTTGTGGACACCGACTGGTTCCGCGCGAACGTGATCGCGCAGAAGCAGCCCGGGTATTACGCGGTGACGGCGTGGGTGCGGGTCGGCGACATCGATTCGATCCGCCTGCGCGGCTTCGCCGACGTCACCCGGCGTTACTCCGGCGGGGAAGCGCGGATCACCAACGAGCAGAACTTCGTGCTGCGCTATGTCGCAGGGCAGGACCTGCCCGCGGTCCGGAAAGAACTCGCGGCGCTCGGCCTGGCCGACCCGAACGCGAACTCCGTTTTCGACATCACGAGCTGCCCCGGAACCACGACTTGCGGCCTCGGCATCACCAATTCCAAAGGTCTCGGGGAAGCCATCATCGCCTACCTCGAGCGCAACCGCGCACTCTTCGCCAACGTCCCCGGCCTCCGCATCAAGATCAGCGGCTGCCCGAACTCCTGCGGCCAGCATCACATCGCCCCCATCGGGCTTTATGGCTGCACGAAGTCGGTCAACGGCCGCGACATGCCGCACGCGCTTCTCCACTGGGGCGGCGCCGTCGGCCCCGCCGCGCAAATCGGAAACATCGCCATCAAGCTTCCGGCGAAGCGTGTTCCTGAGGCCGTGTCGCGCCTTGTGGAGTTGTGGCGCGCGGAACGCAGGGAGTCCGAGGACTTCGGGGCCTTCTCGCGACGCGTGGACAAGTCGCGCGTGAAGGAAGCGCTCAACGACCTGGCGTCCACCGAGAATGCGGACGAGTCGCTCTTCTACGACCACGGCGAGGACAAGCCTTTCAGCGCGGCGGCGGCCGGTTTGGGAGAGTGTTCGCGATAGAGCGCGCGAAAAAATCGAGCGCCATCGCGCGATCGGGACTCGCAACCCGCCGTCGTAAAGGCCCGACGGCGGGGCGCGAGACCCGATCACGCGCCGTCGCCCGCTTTTTTCACGCGCTCTGTGAAAACGGCGTGAGCAGAGCGGGCCCGTCTCAGATTGGCCCGTCAAACAGCCATAGCTGGGCCGACGCAGCCTGATACCACTCGGGTTTTTCTCCATGCGATCCGCATTCCCGAGCGGCCCGTGCGGAGTAGATTTCCTGGGCTCGATTCCGTGTTAGATTGCCGTCAATGATGGAAGCGCAACCGCAAGGCTCGCAGACCGGTCCGGGGTACCCCGCGGCGGCCGTTCGTGCGGGACGCGGGGCGGGATTCTGGATCCTGATCCTCGGCGGCTGCTTCGGCGTGGGCGTCATTCTTCTCATTGTGGGGGTCTTCCTCGCCGGCGTCTTTGCGGGACTCAGCGAGGAGTCCGGCACTCCGGGCGCTCCTTCGACGACGGGAACGGCCGGGAGTGCCGGCACGAGCGCACCGTCCGGCGCCGGCGAACCCGACGACTTCATCTACAAGTCACCGGCGAACGGCATGGAGTTCATCGCACCCAACCAGATCGTCGCGGAGGGCGTGAGCGTCACCCTCGCCGGGCTGTGGCGCGAGGATCACCGGAGCATCACCCTGCGACTTCTCGAGAGCGGCCGCTACGAGCTCACGATCGGCGGAGGCGCGCTCAGCGGCCGGACAAAATATGACCTGGTTGCCTCAACCTCCGCGGAACTGGGAACATGGACGTTCGCGGGAGCGACGCTGACTCTCACACCCGATCAACGCGAGCTGAGCGGAATCGCGGAGGGCAAGTCGAACTCCGGGAAAGAGAAGGCGGATGCACCGCGCCAATGGAATGTCGTCGGAGTGACGATCGAATACACACCAAACGGCTCGAACGTCACGAAGCAGCGCCCCGGATTGCGCGTCCGCGGTCCCGGCCCTTCGTGGTACTACCCGCCCGGTGAAGTGAACTGGGTATTGCGCAGCGCGCGTTAGAGGGCAGCGTCCGCGGTGTTTGCAGGGAATGGCTCCATCCGCGGGCGTTTGGCGCGCAGGAGCTCGGCGGAGGCCCGGCCCGGCCAGGCCCGGCCGAACAGGTGATGCCGGTACCAGCGCCAGGTTTCCGACCAGCGGGTCAGGCGGCTCCTCCCGTCGATCCCCGGCAGCGGCAGCCTCCATGTGTCATCGCTTCCAGGCAGCGCCAGAGCCTGCCCCAGCGCGGCCGCGATTCGCGCGTGGCCCTCGGCGTTGACGTGGAAACGATCCTCGGTCCAGAGCCGCGGGTCTGAGCCCACGGATTCCGCCGCGAAGTCGACGAGACGGGCACCTGTCTTCGCCGAAGCTGCCTTGATTGCATCGTTCATCGCCTTCACCCGCCGGGACAACAGGCGGCCGATCGGCATGACGCCGGTGAGGTCAGGTAGCGTGAACGTCAGCACCACGGTCCCCGTTTCGATCAACGCGCGCATCATGCGAACCAGGTCGGCCAGCAGCGCGTCAGGATCGAATCCCCGATCGATCATGTCGTTCGATCCCGCGAAGATTGTCGCGAGATCGGGTTTCATCTCGAGCGCGGGACCGAGCTGCTCTTCGCGAATCTCGCGCGCCCGCTTGCCGCGCACACCGAGATTCGCATAGAGGAGTCCGCCCTGAATCCCGGCAATGCGCTCCGCCAGCCGGTTCGCCCAGCCGCGGTAGCCGCCCGCGCCGTCGGGATCCTCGAGCCCCTCGGTGGAACTGTCGCCGATGGCGACGTAGCGTTCGAATCGAGTAGTCAATCCGGGCTCCCCGCTACTGTCCCGGGGGGCGATGTCGAAGCGAGATGATCTTCAGCATCCCGGCTTCCATTCTGATCCGGAAGGGCCCCGGTTTGTCGCCGCCACCGCCCTTCGTGGACAGGGCCTTCCCGTCGAGCTGCATCTCGACGCCGTTGCGCGTGATTCTCAGCCAGAGCCGGTGCCTTCCCTTCAGCGCCTCAACTTTCGCCACCCAGTCCTGTTTGGCGCCGACCTGGAATTGGGAATTCACTTCGACCGCGAACTCCATTTCGAGTTCGACGGAGGGCCATTCGTTGGCGGTGGTCAATTCGCTCGCGACCAGGAGCTCGCCATTCTTCACACCCAGCTTTTCCTTTTTGACGAATCCATCGGTCGTCTTCCGGTCCCACAGGTCGCTCCAGCCGTCAGCACCGGGACCCGGGCCGGGGCCCGGCCCAGGGCCCGGACCGCCGCCGGGACCGGGCATCGGAGGCCACGGGTACGACGGACCCGATCCGGCGTCGAGCCCCGGGATTTCCTGAAGGGTCACGTCGTCGATCGCCGCTTCGCCCCCGAACAGCACGAACGCAATCTCGCCGCCTGAGACGGAATCCGGCGGATTTGCGATAAACAGCGGCAGCGAATCATCCACCGTGCACCACACGCAGCGCTCGGCCGCGATGAGATCAACCTCACGCCACTCGGTGGGCTTGTCGAGGGGAAGCATGAATCGCAGCATGCCATTGCCGGGACCGCCGCGCCCTTCCAGCGTGAGATTCTTCGCGGAGCTGGCCCAGTACTTGAAGTGCAGCCGGAAATTGCGCGCGCCTCCGGCCCGCAAGATGGCCTCCTGCCTCGGGCCGACCCCCGACGACTTGCCGCGCAACTGCCCTCCCGACGCGCTCCACTTCCCCTCGCCCATCGTCTGGAACGCGCCCATCGATTTCCCGTCGGAGAGGATCTTTGCCGGGGAGGTTGAAGCGCGGGCGGCGGCCAGCACCGACCGGAAATCGGCGAGCTGGCCTGCGATGTCGTCGCCGATGGTGCCGTAGACCTCGACCCAGTCCCACACGGCGACGGTTCCGCCCTCCGCGTAGACCCCCGTCGGACCGTTGAGCGGTTCTTCCATCGTCGTCTGCTGCAGCGGCTTGCCGTCCACGATGATGTGCAGCTGAGGAAGATTGAGGTCTTCAATCCAGATCTCCAGCACCAAGGGCCGATTCAGCGCCGTCTGCCCGATGCTGTTATTGCCTCCGAGAGACTTGCCGGAGGGCGCGGCGGACCACATGTGCTGGCCCGCCGTCACCCAGGCCTGGTAGCCGCCGAGAGCGATGCCGAAACGGCCCTCGGGGAAATGGGTCAGGGTTCCCTGGGCCCGAATCTTCATGATGCGGCCGATCGATCCCGCCCACCCGGCCATCGCGTCTTTCGTCCAGAGCCGGAACCCGGCGCCGTCGGCGTTCTTCTCGAGGTGCGCGCCCCAGCCGGCCAGCTGCTCCATCGGCCCGCGCGGCGCGATCATCCAGTCGGCGACTTCGCCGGCGGAAAAGTGGTACGTCCACTTCAATCCGAACTTCGCGTCAGGCTCGCCCTCCACCGCCCATGGCCCCTTGACCGTGCCCGGAGTCGGCGGATTCTCCACGCCCGGGTCCGAGGATTCTTCCCGGAGTCCGATGAGGAACGACAGCAGCTTTCCGGAGTTCTGCGACTTGGCGACGATGGCCAATGCGCGCTTCTGGTTGTCGCTGACGACCTTCTCTTTGTCTTTCTTCGCCGGCGGGTCGTAGAACCACCAGAAGAGGGCGATCGAATCCTCGTCTCCGCCGGACTTGCGCACGACGTCCACGAGGGAAACGGGGAGCACATCGGCGAGCAGGATCGTGGTCGTGATGACCGCCTCGTTCGCGCGAAGGCTCACAGAGAGGCGTCCGTCCTCGAGGACCGAGACCACTTTCACCGGCGTTTCGTGCTTCAACGTTCCGATTTCCTTGTCCGCCGCGTTGGCCCGGAATGTCGCCCCGAATTGCCGGAGCCGCTCTACGATCCATCGCAGGTCCGCGATTTCCTGCCCATCGGCCGTGCTGGCCGCGGCCCCTGCATCGATCAAGGCGCCGGCTCCTGCCAGTTCGCCCCGCGCCAACGCTTCGCCAACCGATTTCCGGAGAGCGCCGAGGTGCTCGCGGCGCCAGGTTGCCTTCCCTGCGTCCGCGAGAACGCCCTCCAACCGGTCGATTTCCGCTTCGGCCCTGGAAGTGCACTCCGCCACCTTCCACGAGGCGATCCATTTCCAGGACTTGATCGCTTCGTCCGTCCGCCCCGTCGCTTCGTGCTCCGCTGCCTGCTCTTCCGTGAATTTCTGATTCTCCTCGATCCACTTGCGGATTCCCGCCACCCGCGACGTCTTCCAGTCCGCGTCCTCGGAAGTCTTCGTCTCGAACGCCGCGAGCTCCGCGAGGGCGTCGCCGGGGCGGGTCTCGACCAGCATGCGATGGATGCGACCTTCCACGGCCTTCCATGCCGCCTCCACGGGCGGCAGATCGACCGGCTTCTTCACCGTGTCCGTCACCGGCGGGCCGCCCTTGGCCGCCTCGATCTCCTTGCGGATCCGCTCCTTGTCCTCGTCCGTCTTCGCCTGCTCGAGCTGGCCTTCCAGGTCTGCAAGTCGCTGCAGGTACCGCGCCCGCTCTTCCTTCGCTACGCGCTCGCGCTCGGCCCCCTCTGCCACTTCGCGCTCGTGCCGCTTCCGCTCCGCTCCCGCATTCACCCGGCCGCGCCAGATTACGGCCCCGGCGACCAGCGCGACCGCGAGCGCTGCCGCGACCGAGGCCACCAGCGCCGGGCGCTTCTTCGCCCAGCGAGCCCCTTTTTCAATCGCCCCGCTGCGCCGCGCGGAAATAGCCTCGCCCTTGAGGAATCGGTCCAGGTCGGCGGCGAAATCCTCGCCGCTCTGGAAGCGTTTCTCCGGCGACTTGTCGAGCGCCTTGAGGCAGATCGTCTCGAGGTCGGCGGGCACGCCGGCGACGAGGGCCGAGGGCGGCACCGGCTCGTCGTGGATGATCGCTTCGAGCATCGAAATCAGGTCCTGGCCGTCGAACGGGGGACGGCCGGCCAGGCCTTCGTAGAGCACGGCGCCAAGCGAATAGAGATCGCTTCGCGCGTCCACCCGCGCGCCCTCGCCGCGCGCCTGTTCCGGGGACATGTAAGCCGGTGTTCCCATGACGGCGCCGCTCATGGTGAGGCGGGTGGAGGACTCGATTTCGCGCGCGAGGCCGAAGTCCGAAAGGAAGGGGACTCCGGCGGTTGTGACGAGGATGTTCTGCGGCTTGATGTCGCGGTGGACCAGGCCCTGCCTGTGCGCATAGTTCATCGCGCGTGCCATGGTGGCCACGATCGCGGCCAGTTCTTTCACGGGCAGGCGGTTCGGCGCGAACAGAGCGTTGAGCGGCCCGCCCTCGATGTAGTCCATCGTGAAGTACGCCTTGCCCGCGTCTTCGCCAAGCTCGTGCACGGCGACGATGTTCGGGTGGCGCAGCTTCGACACGACGCGCGCTTCCCTGAGGAATCGTGCCTTGAGCTTAGCGTCGTCGGAGTTGAGCAGGACTTTCACTGCGACCGTGCGCCGAAGTTCTTCCTGCAGGCCCTGGTAGACGACGCCCATTCCGCCGCGGCCGAGTTCGCGCATCAGGGTGATGTTGCCTAGCTTCTGTTTCGCCTTCGCAGCCGCGGGCGGGGGGGCGCCGACCGAGGGCATGACCTTGGTTCCGGAAACCCCGACGTCGTCGGAGACTTCGACCGGGCGAAGCACGCCCTGGCACTTGCCGCAGCGATAAAGGCGGTTCGGCGCCCAGGCGACGACGTTGAAGCGGGCGCCGCAGGCATCGCACTCGCCGATCTTCTTTCCCTGTCCGGCGAGGGCTTCCTGGACGTCCTTCGCCGCGCAGAGCCCGCGCTGGACCAGGAGCTCACCCAGTCTCGCGGCGCGGCCTTCCATGATCAGCCGCTTCTGCTCGGCAAGCGCCGCCGACAGCGCGGCTTCGGTGACTTTGCCGGCTTCGACGAGCTTTTTCCCCAGTTGCTGGTCGTTCAGCATCGGTGATGCGGCAAAGTCTAGCACGTTTGCCGCGGGTCTCCTGTGGCGCGGAGTTACCCCGCAAAGACCAACGGCGAAGTCGCGGCCGTATTGTGGGCAGCGGAAATTCAGTCCGACCGATCGCCCTCTCCCCCGGCTGAGGCGAATTTCCGCGCCCGCGCCAGCCGCTCGGCGTCGTTCGGTTCCACGTGAACGAGCGCGTCCGCGACCCGCAGTTTTGAACCTCGAAGCGCGTCCTTGACCCCGTGCGCAATCGCGTGCCCGTCCCGAACCGACATGGCCCCGTCGACGACGACGTGAATGTCCACGTAGAAGTCGAAGCCCATTTTCCTCAACCGGCACTTCTCGACCGCCATCACTCCCGGGACTCCCTGCGCAGTGCGGCGCGCCAGCGCTTCCAGCTCCGCCGGGGGAGCGGCGTCCGTGATTTCCATGATCGCCGGTTGAGCGAGCCGCACGCCGTTGAACGCGATGATGGCCGCGCCGAAAAGTGCCGCAATCTCGTCAGCGGGGGGGTAATTCCACCAGATTGCCAGGACGATCCCGACCGCGGCCACGGCTGAGGTGATTGCGTCGCTTCGGTGATGCCACGCATCCGCCTTCACGGCGCCGCTACCCGTCTCGTGTCCCGATCGCCAGACGAATCGGAAGAGGGTCTCTTTGATCACGATGACGCCCAGGAGGACGGCGAGCGTGTATTTCTCCGGGACGGGGTGAGGGATGAGGATGCCGCGAATGCTGGTGACGACGATGCCGCCTGCGGCGGCGAGGAGGGCGACGGCGACGGCGAGGGCGGCGAGGGGCTCGGCCTTGCCGTGGCCGTAGGGGTGGTCTTCGTCGGGCGGGCGCTGGGCGACGCGGAGGCCGCCCAGGACGATGAGCGAGGTTGCGATGTCGGACGTGGACTCGATGGCATCGGCCACGAGTGCGGCGCTGTTGCCGAGGATTCCCGCGAGCGCCTTGCCGGCGGCGAGCACCGCGTTGGCGATGACGCCGACCAGGGTCGAACGGATCCCTGCTCTTGCGGGGTGCGGAGCTGACATGAAGGGAGTCTCTCACGGGAATGAACGGGGAGCGAGTGCAAGCGGGGCGGAAACGCGCAAGGTTGCGGCAGGAACTGGGGACGAATCCCGACCCGCCGGGAAACCTGGCCCGGCGCCCCGGAAACATGCCGTTCCCGGGAATCCAGTCTCGCACGCAAGTTGCTTAAGGGCATTAAGAGGAAGTGAATCCGCGGGCCGGCATGCCCGGCGAGAGCCGTTCCATTGCAACTTTGTGAACAGCAGAAGGAGGCACCATGAAGCGGTTTCTCGCGTTTTCGCTCATCGTGATCGTATTCGCCGGCACGCTCGCGGGCTGCCGGAAGAAACATGGCGACGGGGGCCAGGAGTCCGATGGCTCAGGCGGTTCACCGGGAAGGGGCGGTGGGGGAAATCTCCCCGGTAACGGGGGAGAAAACGACGTCGTTGCGCCCGGTGCTGCAACCGATCTCTCACTGACAGGCGTCACTCACTTGACTGCCACCCTGACATGGACCGCTTCCGGAGACGACTTTGCGAGCGGCCAGGCGGCCTCGTATGACCTCCGGTACTCGACCACGCCGATCGCCACGGATGCCGATTTCAGCGGCGCGACCGAAGTCAGCGGGGAGCCCACGCCTGCCGCTCCCGGCAGCCCGGAAACGAAGACGGTCATGGGCCTTTCGTCGGAAACCGACTACTGGTTCGCGCTCAAAACGATCGACGATGCGGGCAACGCCAGCCCGATGTCCAACGTCGTGCAGGGAAGGACGCTTCCGCCGCCCGACGTCACGGCTCCACCGGCCGTCACGGACCTGGCGGTGATCGAGACGTCGTCGGTGGATGCGAAGCTGCAGTGGACGGCGCCGGGAGACGATGGCGCTGGCGGCGGGCCGGCCTCCACATACGACGTCCGTTACTCGACCTCGCCTATCGACGCGGCGAATTTCGACGCGGCAACGCCCGCTAACGGAGAGCCGGTTCCCGCGCAGCCTGGCGAACAGGAGACGTTTACGGCCGGAAATCTGACGGCGGGGCTGACCTACTGGTTCGCCCTCCGAACGGGTGACGAAGTGCCCAACGTCAGCGAACTGTCCAACGTCGTCTCCGCCACCCTTCCCGTGCCCGACACGACGGCACCTTCGGCCATCAATGACCTCGCCGTCTCCACTCCCACGCCTTACACCCTGACCTTGACCTGGCTTGCGCCCGGGGATGACGGCAACGCGGGCACGGCTTCCGCATACCTCGTCCGCTACGCGCTGGCCCCGATCCTGACCGAGACCGATTTCGACAACGCGACGGCCGTGGGCAATCCGCCGGCGCCCGAAGCGGCTGGCACGCCCCAGTCCCTCGTAGTGAACAATCTCGAGCCCGCCAGCACTTACTACTTCGCGGTGCGCGCGGTCGATGAAGTGCCGAACACGGGCGCGATTTCGAATTCGCCCGCCGGAACGACGGCGCCCCCTCCGGACCTGACGGCCCCCGCCGCGATCAACAACCTCGGCGTCGTCGCATGGACCGACACGACGATCTCACTGTCCTGGACCGCGCCCGGGGACGACGGGTGGACCGGCACGGCCGCGCTCTATGAGATCCGGTGGTCCAGCCTGCCTGTCACGACCGATGCCCTCTTCGACGCCGCCAACCCTGTTCCCGGTGCTCCCACGCCGCTCGCCGCTGGTTCCGCGCAGACCTTTGTCGTCACGGGTCTGGCCAGCGGCACGACTTTCTACTTCTCCATCCGGGCAAAGGACGAGGCCGGCAATACCGCAGGCATCTCCAACGGCGCCGCAGGCACGACCTCGCTCCTCCCGGTCACGCTGACCATCGAGGAAACCGAGCCCAACAACTCGACCGACACCGCCAACCCGCTTCCCCCCGGCACGGCCGGACACGGACACCTCGACACCCTCGCTGACCTGGATTACTGGTCTTTCCAGGCCAACGCCGGCGACGTATTCACCGTCGAGCTCTTCGGCACCCGCATGACCCAGGCAACCTGGAATTCCTCCGACGCCATCCCCATCCTCCAGCTTCTCGACCCCTCCGGCGACACCCTCCTGCGCCATGACCGCGGTTCCTGGAAGTCCGGCGACCATGACCTCGACGTCCCACTCTTCCGCGCCCCCGTAACAGGAAAGTTCTTCGTGCGCCTCCAGGCTTCCAATGACAACGCCGTCCGCGAATACGCGATCCTCGTCCGCCCCGTCCCGCTTCCGCTCGTGTTCGAATCGGAAGCCCCGGGAGTCAAGGGAGGGAACGACAAGCGGGACGACGCCGAGGAATTGACGCTGCCCGTCAACGTCTACGGCTGGCACGTCAATAACGAGTCGGACTACTTCTCGTTCGAGGTTTCCGCCGCGACCGTTCTCCGGTTCGAGGTCGTGGCGTACCGGAATGGCATCGCGAAAGGATGCGGGTACACCAACCCCCGCCTGTGGCTCTACGACCCGGCGGGGAAGAAGGCGATGATGGTGTCCGACTCGGTCTTCGAGGATGTCGAGTTCACCTGGCTCGCCTCGACGAAGGGGACCTGGACCGTGCGCGTCTTCGACGACGGCGGCTCCTCCGGAGACGGCCCCTATTTCCTCCACGTCGATTCCTCCCCTGCACCCAAGACGTCGGAGTCCGAGCCCAACAACGTTCCGGCGGAAGCTAACCCGGTCGCGTACGGCGATTTCAGGAACGCCTACGCCGACAAGAAGGACGAGGACTGGTTCGCCTTCACGGGTTCCGCAGGCGACCTGGTCCGCATCAAGGTCTATGACGCCGAGAACAGCGAGGACGCCAGGCATCACATCATCGTGGATATCGTCGGCGCCAACGGCACCGCGGTCATCCCCTCCGATCCCCAGCAGGGCAGTCTTCACACGGTCCGCGCCATGCTGCGTGAAAGCGGGATTCACTACATCCGCGTGAAGGGCTGGAGCAGCGACACGCTGTATGCATTCGAACTCCAGCGCTTCCTCGCGGTCCCCATCGAGTCCGAGCCGAACGACTCGCCCGGCGCCGCCGACGTGATGGACCTCGCGGGACGCGCTTCTGGCCTCATCTCCGCCGATGGCGACGTGGACGTGTTCTCGTTCGCCGCGACTTCCACGGAATTGGTGACCCTGGCCGCCTACGCAAGACCTGCGGCGGCACCGCCGGGAAGCGACGGCGACAGCGAGCGTTCGGGGCACGGTTCGACGATGTCCCCGAAGCTGACGGTCCGCGACGCGGAAGGCAACGTGCTGGCCGTTTCGACGGACGGGCTGAAAAACGTCAGCGCCGAAAGCGTCACCAATCCTCTCCCGACTCTCGAGCTGACCTTCGTCGCGCCGACGAGCGGGAACTTCACGGTGACCGTGGAAGATACGAAAGGGAAGGGCTCCGAGACCGGAACGTACGCGATCCAGAGGAGGTAACTCCATCGTTCGTCCCCGGCAGGGTTGCGGCCCTGCCGGGGGGCTCTTCTTCACGGCTCAAATCGCGCAATCGGTGCCGGACCTTCTGGCGATTTGCGTTATCATCTGTTCAGTTCTCTGACAACCGGAGCCAACAAGCATGGCTCCACCACCCTTCAAGATCTCCCCATCACTTCAACGGGGGCGCCATGGTCTCGACCGGGGCGTGGATGCCGGTACTGCGTGCCGAGGACGCCCATCGGCCTCGTTAAACCTTGGGCACATTTGTACACGCGACTCCCGCGTACAACCTGGCTGCTTAATTGCAGTCACGCCCTCCCAGCCACCCTTACGCAGGTGCGTTGCCTGAAAAGGTGACGGCCCGGCTGGGCGGAGCGCCGCGCGTGAGGTAGAGCAATGGGTGTCCGGTCCACTACCCTGCGCCCACGGAAAAAACGGACCTGGCGGCCGGAAGAGCCTCTCTGTGGGCGACTCCGGTTGCGACGACAAAACACAGAGTGCGCACGGAGATGTGCCGGTTGAAGCTCTCTGGGACGCGGGTTCGATTCCCGCCGCCTCCATTCGACTCGCCTGTTGTTCGGCGCTTCGCGCCTCTCAACAGGCTCGCTCATGGCGGAGCCTCGCGCGAACTTTGAGGATGCGAGTCGAATGCCCTGAGCGAACGCCGCGGCGGCCTTTCGCCGCGGGCGTGAGTCGAAGGGCCCGACCAAGCTTCCCATGCCGCTCGACGTGGGAAAATTGTTCCCCTGCGCGAATTCCTAAGCCGACGGACTGCATTCGCTGATTCAGGTTCCTACCCTTCGCGGATGCCGCGCGCCTTCGTCGTCTACATCCTTCGCTGTTCCGACGGCGCGCTGTACATCGGCCGCGCGACCAACCTGTCTCTTCGCCTTTCTCTCCATGCCGAGGGCAGGGGTTGTCATTTCACCCGGACAAGGCTCCCTGTCCATCTGGCCTGGAGCGAACATCACGCTTCCTGGGAGTCCGCAACCACCCGCGAACTCCAGCTTAAGTCCTGGACTCGCGCCAAAAAAGAGGCCCTCGTTCGCGGAGACATCGCCGAATTGAAACGCCTGAGCCGGTGTCGCAAGCGAGACTCCAGCGACCCGTCCCTCTCCGCGTGAACCGCGCCTACGCCTGCGGCGGCGGTGCAGCGTCACTGCCGGCCTCGGCCGGCGGTTTCTCAGCCGCAGGAACTTCCACCGGAGGGGCCGCAACGGCAGCACTCGTCGCCGCATCCAGCGCGGGCGTCGAGGCCGCGACGACGACTTGCCCCGGTCCTGCGGGAACCGGCGCGGAGCTCACCGCCGTCCCCCCTTCCTTCCCCTTCGCCAGCAGATCCCGTATCTCGCCCAGCCGGTCGAACACCTGGAAATACAGCAGCGCGCTCTCGCACATCACGCGCCAGAGCAGCATGCCGACGACCGTCCCGACCGGGCCCGCAACGAGCATCACCAGCCCCATCGCCACATCCCCGTGCCGCGCCGTCATCATGAGGATCGCTGACACGACCGAACCCAGACCCGACAGCACCAGCAGGAATTCGCCAAGCCAGAAAAGCAGCTTCACGATCGACGGCGTGATCATCCGCTTGAAACTCAGGAACTCCCCGATCGCGCCCGGCTGCGACGGCCCCGCCGGTTTCGATGGCTTCGGCTCGGGCTTCTCTGTCTTCGCGGCCGCCGGTTTCTCCGCCCTCGACGTTCCTTTCTCCCCCGATACTTTCTTGAATCGTCCTGTCCTGCGGGTGGTGGGAGAAGCGGCCGCCGGCGGCGGGGCCTCCGGAGCCGGAGCCTCTATTTTGGGTTCTTCCGCATCCTTCGTTTCATCGGGCGAGGCCGCCGGCGCCCCGGGCGATGCCGGCGCCAGAGCGTCTTCGCCGGCCGGCTCCTTGAGCGGAAGCGCGGCCGGCCCCTCATGAGTCTCTGTTTCCGGCGACGTCGTTCGCGTCGCCTCCGCCGGGGGCGCTGCTTCTTCAATCGGAGCTGACGCCGCTTCGGCCTCCAGCGCCGGAATTTGCACGATCTCGGAGCACTTCGGGCAGCGCGCTTTGCGGCCGGCGAGTTTGTCGGGGGCCTTGAAGCGAAAACCGCAGGCGCAGCTGGTGACGATGGGCATGGCGGCGGAGCATACTGGAGCGGTGCAGGTGCGGGAACCAAATCGGGTCCGTCGCGGGCCGGGCGGAGTCGGCCTTTGGCCCTCAAGCCCCAAAACAATCCATGCCTAAGGCCGACGCAGCCTGGCGCGCGACGATTTTTTCTCACGCTCAGAGTTCCGGATAGCATGTCCCCCGTGGTTCACAAGGGGAAGTCCACGCACGCAGCTCGACCGGAAGATCCCACATCGCAGGGCGATGCCTTCGTTTCTCCGTCGTTCGCGCCCGCGGGGGCCGCTTCCTTTGAAGTGAAGTTCCTGCTCGCTGCCGCGAAGGCGGCGGCCGTTGAGGCGTGGGCGCGCGGGAACCTGGGCCTCGACTCTCACGGCGACCCTGCGCTCGCCGGCGGCTACGAGGTCTCGACGCTGTACCTCGACACGCCGCGCTTCGACGTGTTTCACCGTGCGAAGGAGCTCGAGGGAGCGAAGTTCCGGCTGCGCCGTTACGGGAGCGCCGGGCTGGTGTACCTGGAGCGGAAGCGGCGGCGGGGGGACCGGGTTCAGAAGCGGCGGTCGGAGGTGGAGGAAGGGGACCTGAAGCGGCTGGCGTCGGCGCGGGCCGGGACGGCATGGCCCGGCGACTGGTTCCAGGATGAGATCGAAGCGCGCGGGTTCCGGCCGGTGTGCCGGCTGACCTACCTGCGCGTCGCGTTCTTCGGCGCCTCGGATCACGGGCATTTCCGCCTCACGCTCGATCGCGCGGTCCGCTGCGGGCCGGCCGACGGCTGGCGTGTCGGGCGTGTCGAGGACGCCGGCGCGCGGCCGGTGGTGGGCGGGCTTGTCGTCTGCGAGCTGAAATTCCGCGACGCGATGCCGCAGCCGTTCAAGGTGCTGGTCGCCGGGCTCGGCCTCGCTTCCCGAAGCGTTTCGAAGTACCGGCGGGCGTGCCTGGCTGCGGGGCTGGTGGACGGAAGGACGGCGCGGGATGCCTGAGTGGATGAGGGACCTGATGCAGGGGGCGGGGACTGCGATTCCCGTGCATCTTGCGGCGCTGCGGCTCTTCGTTGCCGTCGTGGCGGGGCTGGTGATCGCCTGGGTGTACCGCAGGTGCGTGAGCCGCGCGGTGGCGACCAACGATTCCTTCGCAATGGCGCTCGTGCTCCTGAGCACCCTGGTCGCCATGACCACGATGGTCATCGGCGACAACGTCGCCCGCGCCTTCAGCCTCGTCGGCGCGCTCGCAATCGTCCGCTTCCGCACCGATGTCGAGGACACGCGCGATACGGCGTTCGTGATCTTCGCCGTCGTCGCCGGGATGGCTGCGGGGGTCGGCAACTGGGGGCTCTGCGCCGTGGGCGTCCCGATCGTCGGCGTCGTCGCGCTTGCGCGGGCCGGGGCGTCGCGGATTGCCGCCGCGGAAGAGGGACCGGGCGGCGGCGGACCGACGCAGCCGCTCCTGGTGCGCATCGGCACGGGAGATGATCCGAAGGCGGAACTGGAGCCGGCCATGAAACGGCACCTCGAAGCCGTCCGGCTCGTGCGAACGGCGACGGCGCGGCAGGGCGCGGCGCTCGAGCTGACGTACTCCGTGAGGCTTCGTGCGGGGAGCGAAGCGGTTCCGCTCGTGCGCGAATTGAACGCAGTGAAAGGAGTGCAGCATGTCGAGCTGGGCGAGGCGTAGCGTCGCAGCGGTCGCCGCGATCCTCCTCGCGGCCGGCGCGGCTCGCGGGCAGTCCCCGAAGGACAAGCCCGACGAGAGCGACGCGTTTTTCCGCGGCGGAGGAATTCCGCGCCTGGTCATCGAGCTGGACGACGCGGCCTGCGAAGCGCTTCGAAAGGACGGCCGCAAGTACGCAACCGGAAAACTCCGTGAGAACGACCGCACGGTGTATGAAGAGGTGAACTTCAAACTCAAGGGCGCCGCCGGTTCGTATCGCGAGTTCGACGACACGCCTTCCTTCACCGTCAAAATGGACAAGAGCGACGACGACCAGAAATTTCACGCCTTGCGCAAGTTCCAGCTGAACAAATCGCCGCAGGACGACACCTATCTCCATGAGCTTCTCGCCTCCGACATCTACCGCGCCGCCGGAATCCTCGCTCCTCGTGTCACCCACGCACGCGTCTGGATCAACAAGCGCGACATGGGGCTCTACGTCATCAAGGAAGGCTTCGACCGCACGCTGCTCAAGCGCGGATTCGACAAGTCCGGCGGCAACCTGTACGACGGCGGCTTCTGCCAGGACATCGACGCCGCACTGCAGAAGGACGACGGAAGCGGCCCCGACGACCGCTCCGACCTAGTCGCGCTTCTCAAGATCTGCAGGGAGCCCGACCTGGTCAAACGCTGGGCGCGCGTTCCCGAGGCCGTGGACGTGAAGGCGTTTATCTCGTTCATGGCGATCGAAATGATGCTGGGGCACTGGGACGGCTACTGCCTCAACCGCAACAACTACCGCCTTTACTTCGACCCGGTCACGAAGAAGGCGAACTTCCTCCCTCACGGCATGGACCAGCTTTTCGGCGACGCCGAGGCCTCCATCCTCGACAACCCGCCGGCCATCGTCGCCAACGCGATCATGAAAAACCCTGCCTGGAGGGCGGAGTTCCGGAAGCGAGTCGGCGAACTCCTCCCGCTCTTCAATGCCGAGAAATTGAAAAGGCGCGTGGACGAGGTCGCGAAGCGGCTTCAGCCCGTGCTCGAGGCCTACAACAAGGACGCGGCCCGGGCGCACGACGCGGCCGTGACCGGCCTGAAGGCGCGGCTGGAAGCGCGCGAGAAGAGCCTGAAGGAGCAGAAGGGGCAGCCCGACCCGCGCCCGCTCGTGTTTCAGCCGGACCAGCCCGTGCGGCTCCTGAAATGGCGCACGAACTCGGAATGTGAGGACGCCGCGCTGACGCAGGAGAAGGACAACGGCGTCGATCTTATGAAAATTGCGACCGGGAAAAGCGGCCGTTGCGTCGCGTCCTGGCGGCGCGGCGTGCTGCTCCCGAAGGGGAAGTACCGGTTCCGTGCCGTCGTCGGCGCCAAGGACGTCGCCGCGCTCGAAGGGGACGACAACCCTCCCGGCACCGGGGCGGGGCTTCGGCTTTCGGATGGAAGGCGCGCCAACTCTCTCGTCGGCTCGAGCGACTACAAGGCGGTGGACCTCGAGTTCGAGGTGACGGAGGAGGCCGCGGACGTCGAGCTCGTCGTCGAGCTGCGCGCGAGCAAGGGATTCATCGCGATCAAGGCGGATTCGCTGACGCTGACGAAGCTCGGCAAGTAGGCGCGCGCCCTACTTTCTCGAGCTCGCCCGCTGGATGTCGCGCACGGCGTCGCGCTTTTTCATGTCGTCCCGCTTGTCGAACAGCTTCTTCCCGCGCCCGACGCCAAGCTCGATCTTCGCGAGTCCGCGGCGGAACAGGAGCGCCAGCGGAATGATCGTCAGGCCCTTCTCCATCAGCTGCACTTCCAGTTTCCGGATCTCGGACTTCTTGAGCAGCAGCTTGCGGACGCGCTTCGGCTCGTGGTTCAGGATGTTCGCGAACGGATACTTCGCGATCTCCATGCCGTAGAGCCACGCCTCGCCGTCCTGGATCCGCGCGAAGGCGTCGGTGATGTTCGAGTTGCCGTCGCGGATCGACTTGACCTCGCTTCCCACCAGCACCAGCCCCGCTTCGACCGAGTCGATGATGTGGTACTCGAAGCGTGCCTTCTTGTTGCGCGAGACGATTTTCACGTCCTCGGGCATCTCGGGGGGCT
>JBBTCT010000019.1:0-20311 GCA_038060895.1 Planctomycetota bacterium | reverse complement strand
AGCTTCCCGCAGGCCGCGCGTGGCGACGGCGACGGCGCCGAGGGACATGGCGCCCGTAACGAGGAGCGGGACTCCGTCGCTCCAGCCGATGCGAACGCCGAACATCGCCGCGCCGGCGCCGTAGAGGATCACAAGGAGAAGCGCCGGGAGCGCGCCGATCCCGGCCGTCACGAGGCGCGCCCACCGCTTCGGGGCCATCGCAACGAGCGGCAGGACCGCCGCCGGCAGCCAGCAGGCGAGCAGCACCAGCGGCTGAAAACGCAGCGCGACGCTGAGGCAGGGAAGAGCCGCGAATCCCGCGGCGATGGACAGCGCGCGGTCCGCGCGGCGTTTCCAGAGCGCCAGCGCGGCACACGCCACCATCGGCCCGAGGGCCGCCAGCGCGATGAGCCGCTGCGGAAACAGCATCGAGCGAACGAGCAGGTAGTCGCGGCCGTGATCGCGCGACGGCGGCAATTCGTCGAGAGCGAGCAGCGCGCTTTCCAGAATCCGTCCGCTGGAGTGGAGCGCCTCCGCCGACAGCTTGTCCGGAGTGTCCGACTCCTTGTGGTAGTGCGGGTAGAAATGCGAAAGCGACGACCGCGACAGGAACAGCGCCGGGACGCCCTGCTGCGCAAAAAAAATGTCGTCGCTTCCCGTCCCCGCCGAACTCGTGCGTGTGAAGGCCTGGGCCAGCAGCGGAAAGCGCGGATCCCCGAGCGGGAGCGCTTCCGGCGAGGCAGCGGCCATGACCGCGGGCATGGAGCCCGGCACGTAGCGCTTCGCCTCCGCGGCGTAGTTGCGCGGAAGCGCGTGCATGACCGGCGCGCCCCCCGGCCACGCGAGCATTTCGAGGCCGATGCACGCATCGGTCATCTCGACGCGTTCCTTGCCGAGGTCGAAGAGGAGCAGTTCCGCCCCCGCACCTCCCGTTTCCTCGGCGTCGGTGGCGCAGAGGATGACCGAGTGCCGCAGCGGCACGCCTTTCAGGGCCCTCGCGAGCTCGAAGAGTGCGGCGACGGCCGAAGCGTTGTCCTCTGCGCCCGGGGCGCCGGGGACGGAATCGTGGTGTCCCAGGACGACCAGGAAGCGGCTTGTCGAACCCGGGAACATCGCGAGCGTATTGACCACCGGATCGCCCCGCACGTAGCCGGAGGAAACGCGCGCGGCGACGCCGTCCTTCTCAAACCGGTCGCGGATCCACCTGGCGACATCCCGCGATCGGCTCGACCTCGCCGGGCGCGGGCCGAACGCTCCCACGAACGCCTCGAGGTCCGCGAATGCGCGCTTCCCGTCGAAGTGGAGTTCTCGAGGCGGGGGAGCAGGCGCCTGCGCGGCCGCCGCAAGGATCGCCGCGACGAGAGTCGCGAGGGGAACTGCAGAGAGCCATCCTTCTCGTCGCATGTCCCGGGATCTTACACGGCGGCGGTCTCTTCAGCGCCCGGCAGCCTTCCGCGCCGCGCCCCTCGCCCGCGGCAGGAGGACGTTGTTCTCCTTGTGCACATGGTGGTGGGTGTCCGCTTCCAGCGCCGCCAGGTCCGAGAGCATCGCCCGGTACGTCGGGCACGCATCCGCCGGCGCGCGATATGAATTCGTGATCCGCCGGATTTCGTGGAGGGCGTCGCCGACCTTCTGATGCTCATCCTCCAGTTCGCACATCGCCGACTCCGGAAGCGGGATGCCGGCTTCCATCCTGCGGATGGCAGGGAATACGACGTCCTCTTCCTTCGCGAGGTGCGTTTCCAGCTCCATCTTGAGCTTTGAGAAGATCTCGCGGACGTTCCAGAGTTCCGTGTGTCGCTCGCCGTGGACCTGGGCGACTTTATCGACCTTCAGCTGAAGAGCCGGAAGGGCATGCCGCAGGTAAACGTGGTGAGTGCCGACGATGTGGTCCAGGAAGTCGCGCAGGGGGGCCTTTCGCCAGTCGATCACGGCTCCGGCCGGTGGCGGCGTCGCGTCGTTGCGATCCAGCGCGCGGACGACGTCCGGAAGGGAAATCCGGGACTCGCTGCAGGCGTCGCGGAGGGACTTGCGCCCGCCGCAGCAGAAATCGAGGCCGAATTTCTCAAGGATGTCGCCGCGGGATTCGCGCTCGGTGACCAGGTCGGCGAGGGAACGGGCAGGATCGACGGTGGCGTTCATGGGTGGACCTCCGGAAGGATTCCCCGACAGTACGGCAACCGCCGTGCCGCCTCCGCCGAGCCACACCTGGGGTGGAACCGCGAGGGTGCCGAGGGAATTTGCGCAGCCATAGCGGAAGGGCGCGCAGGAAATGAAACGGGCCTCCTTGTCGGAGGCCCGCGATTTCATCAGGAAAGACTTGCGCGCTTACTTCTCGGCAACCTCGGACGTCACTTCCTTGAGGAAAACATAGTAAAGCCGCCCTTCGTCGCTCATCGATCCGGCCATGAGCTCCGCGTCCAGGCCGGTTCCGATGAAGATATCCGCGCGTCCCGCGCTCCGGATCCCGCCGCCCGTGTCCTGGTCCATCAGGAACTGCGCGAACTGCTGGCTTCCGCTGCGCTCAGGGCCGTTCATTGAAGGAAGGGTGCTGACCAGGAAGGCGACGCCGCCGCGGGGGAACACGGACTTGTCCGTGGCGATCGACCGGAAGGGCGTGACCTTCACGCCGAGCGA
The DNA here is from genome assembly GCA_038060895.1 of Planctomycetota bacterium. Lineage (GTDB taxonomy): Bacteria > Planctomycetota > MHYJ01 > WSZJ01 > WSZJ01 > WSZJ01. The sequence continues at coordinate 17,695 of JBBTCT010000019.1, read as the reverse complement.
CCCGAACGGCCCGCCCTCCGCTTCGCGGAAGAAGACGTAGCAGTCGTTGACCTGGAGATACCGGTTGAGGTCTTCGGGGTGATCCTTGAAGTGCTGCCGGATCGCACGCAGGCAGAGGTTTTTCTTGTCCAGCTTCTTGTCCCGGATCAGCGCCTTCCCGATCGAGCCGTACGAATATTCCGTCTTGCCCGCGTACCCGATCTGGAACACCGATCCGTCCTCCAGCTTCAGCCGCGCCGAGCCCTGCACCTGGATGACGTACACGTCCATCGGGTCGGCAAGCCAGGCGATCTCAAGCCCGCGTCCCGCCAGGCACCCGCCGTCAAAATCCACCCGCCGCGGGCTCCGGCCGATCGTCCCGTCCGCGCGCCGCCAGCCGATCGGAAACCCTTCGTCGTCCTTGACCAGCTCGTCGGGTCTTCCATAGAGCGGAAAGCGGAATTGGTCCGTGCGCGTCAGGGACGCTTCGTAGATCGGTTCGCAGTACCCTGTGAAGAGCATTTCGCCGGAGCCGTCCCAACCGACCGACCGGTAAACGTCGAAATCCGCGGCGATGCGCGCGTTCAGTTCAGATCCGGACTGACATGTCTGGACAAGCTCCTTCATCGCGTGGAGGCTGGCAACCGCGCGCTCGTGCGAGATGTCGAGGTAAGGGAAGTATTTCTGCGAAGACGGCTTCCCGTAGTAAGACAGGCTGTAGTCGATCGCCGCCAGCAGCGAGTCCCGGTCGTTCCACCCCGCGGCAAAATCAGGGTACTGCGCCGGGTCGGTGATCTTCTCGAGCGCCATTTTCCCGGGCGGAAGGGGCCGCGAGTAGTCCTTGTCCATCGACGAACATCCGGCCAGCAGGCCGGCCAAAATCAAGGCGTAGACGTAGCGCATGGCCCTCTCCGAATGAAGTTTCTCCGGAGATTTATCGGCCTGGTTGAGGCCCAGGCTTGAGCACCAGCAGGCGCCTGGTTGTGAGTAGAAAACAGCCGTCCTTCCCCGGATTCTACGCCGGCGGAGCGCCGCCGGTATCAAGTCAGCGCCGACTCCAGAGCCGCCTTCCATTGCGGGTACAGCGCCCCCACCGAATACCGCTCCTCCGCGCGCTTTCGCGCCTTGCGGCCCATTTCGACGCGGAGCGCGGGGTCCATGAGCAACCGAACGAGCGCTTCTTCCCATTCCTCCGTTGACCGCACGCAGTAACCGCAACCCTCGTCAAGCACCTCGGCGTTCACGCCGACGGGGCTCGCGAGGCTCGGCAGGCCGCACGCCATGTACTGCAGCAGCTTGAACCCGCACTTGCCCTTCGACCACGAGTCGTCGGGGAGCGGCATGAGGCCGATGTCGGCGCTTTGGACGGATTTGATTTCGGCGTCCGCGTGCCAGGGGACGAACTGGCAGCCGGGGAACAGGTCGTCCGGGGGAGGGCGGTCGCAGACGACGCGGAAGGCCATCCGGGGGGCGCGTTCGCGGGCGCGGGCGAGCGCGGTTGCGACTGGCTTCAGCATCGGGAGATTTCCGGACGTCCCCGTCCAGACGACGACGAGCGACCGTTCGCGGCCGTCGGGCATGGTGTCCGGCTTCGTCCAGTCCGGCTTCCAGGCGTCCGTGTCAATCGGGGTCGGGATCATGTGGGCGTTGGGGTTGTGGGGGAGCGCCCACTCGAGGAGCCACTGGTTCCCCGCGATGACGGTGTGCGAAGCGCGCATGACTTCGGCGATCGGGTTCGGCTCGCTCTGGCCGTACTTGAGGAAGACCGCGTCGTCGAGGTCGTAGATGATGTTTTTGTTTCGTGAAGCGAGCCGGCGTTCGAGCCGCGGCGACATATACGGCATCAGCTCGCGCTCGACGTAGACGAGATCGAACTTCGCGGCATCGCGCATGGAGCGCTTCTGGTGCGCGACCTTTTTCGCGAGCGCCCGGAACCGCCGGAACTTCCCGAAGAACCCGGAGCCGTCCGGCCACTCGTACATGCCGGGCTCGCAGGGGCGCACGACCGCGTCCCATCCGTCCGCGCGCAGGCGCGGCAGGTACTGGTGCACGCGGAAGCGAGAGGCGGGTGTGTTCCTGCCGCCGGTGAGGAAGAGGATGCGAGGTGGCATGCGGTCGCAGACAACATACGCGATTCGCATTGGCGCGTGGGGCTGGCGTCAAAAAAAGACTTGAGCCGCAGAGGATGCAGAGTTCGCCGAGAAAATCGACTCGAGAAATGGACCCTCCGAGCGGGCAAGGCACCTCAAGAGTCAAGACCTGTCCAGCTCTGGCAGATCTCTGCGCCCTCTGCGGCTGCAGTCTCTTTCGTTCAAGCGGCTACTCTTCAACGACCCACTTCTTCCAATCGCGCTCCAGCTGTTCCACCGTGAAATTCGTCCACGCCTTCTCTCGCGCCTTTCCATCGTCTTTAGTCTCCCTCAGCGCTTCGAGATATCCCACGACAGTTCCCCGGTATCTCGGATCGTTCAGCAGAAAATGCGCCACGGACCACCCGAGGCCGTACGACGGCTCCAGCGCGTAGAACTCGTCGCGCGTCATGGCGAACATTTTCTCCAGCGTCGGAGCTCTTCCGTCCACCACCGCGTCCCTTGCCTCGTCTCGCCGGCCTAGGTTCTCCTTGAGCGTGAACCGGCCGCCGGCGCCGAAGGTTCCCGGGTAGAAGATCTCGGCGAGACCTTCGTCGAGCCAGATTGGAATGCGGACGCCCTTGCCGAGCGCATCGCGCAGGTACTGGTGCGTCGCTTCGTGATAGAGCACGTGAAACGTCCGCTCGGGGGCGCGTCCGTCCATGTGCGCCACGAGCTCACCTTGCGCGGGGCTGAAATACGCCTCGGCGCCGTTCACGCCGTTGAGCGCGGCGTACGCTTCAAACTCCCGTTCGTTTCCGAAGAGGCGGACGTCGAACGCGCGGCGGGACGTCCCTGGAACCTCGAGAGGCAGAACCCGGCGCAGCTCGGTGGAAATCGCTTCGAGGTGCCGGCCGACCTCGGCCGCGAAGTCGTCGTCTCCCGCGTAGCGGATCCGGTAGTGCTGCGTCTCGCGCGCTTTCCAGCCGGGTTGAACTCTCAGCGGCGCATCGGGATCGGGGCGCGACCAGGCCCACGTTCCCGTCGCCGCGATCACCGGCGCGTCGGTCGTGTCCCCGCCGCCTGCCAGGAGAATCCCGGCAAACCGCTTCCCGTCCTGCACCACCGCGCCGAACGCCTTGCCGCCTTCGATCTTCGCTGAAAAGGACTTCGCGCTTCCCAGATCGCGGCGCTCGGAGACCTCGAACCCTCTCCATGAATCCTGCATGCCGCGCTCGAATGCTTTCTGCGCTTCGTCCAGGCTCGAAGCGCGCACAAAGAAGACATCGAGGCGTGCGAGGGTTCCGTCGGCGGCGGGGCGGGAGGACTGGAAGCGGACGAGCGGGGTGAGGGGGGAATCGGAGGGCTCGGCGTCGTCGGGGACGGGGGGTGTGGGAACCTCGGTCCAGCCGTCGGGCGTCGGGAAGGCGACGCCGGCGCGCGGATCGTCGAACATCGGGCCCGCGGTGGCGGCCGATATGAGGAGGAAGGCGGTGAAGAGCGTTTTCATGGTCAGTTCGGCGTGGACCTCTACATTACCAGCGCGTGGCTCCCCTGAATCTTAAACCCGAAACCCGGCCCAGAGTTGCGATCCGCGACGGCCTGCTTCACTTCAACGGCCGGGCGGTCGTGCCGTTTGGCGGGGAAGTGCAGTATTTCCGGAACCGGGACCCGCACGGGGACCCCGAGCGGACGCACGAGATCTGGCAGGAGACGCTGGACCGGATGGCGGCGGCGGGGATGAACCACGTGACGACGTACGTGCCGTGGGACTGGCACGAGGATGAGGAAGGGAAGTTCCGGTGGGACGGGGACCGGGACCTGGACAAGTTTCTCGCGCTGGCCTACGCGCGGGGGTTCATCGTCGGGCTGAAGCCGGGGCCGTTCATCACGGCGGAGTGGCCGCGCGGGTTCGGGTCGTTCGGGGCGGTGCCGTCCTGGTTCCGCACGCGGTATCCCGGGGCGCTCGCGCAGACGTCGGCGGGACGGGCGTGGACGTTCGACCCGCTCGGCGGGCGCGACCAGACGCAGCCGCGCTACGACGCGCCGGAATTTCTTGCGGCGACAAAGAAGTGGTTCGCGGCCGTCGCGCCCGTCATCCGGCGGTACATGGTCGAGCGCCCGTGCGTCGCGATCCTGCAGCTCGACAACGAGACGAATCTCTGGTGGACCGACCTTGCGCAGGTGGACGTGGCGGGCGGTTACGAAGAAAGGCAGGAACACTGCCGGCGTTACCTCGCGGACCTCAAGTGGTTCTGGCACGAACTCGGAATCGACGAGGGCGACGTCCTCTTCACGACGAACGACTCCCCGTTTGCGATCCCGGGCCGCCACAACGTCCTCACCGACGGGCCGCGCAAGTCGTCCGTCGCGATGCTCGCGCTCGACACCTACCCCAAGGGAATCCCGCAGCCGATCTCCACCGCGCCGACCGACCAGCCCTTCCAGGCGCCGTACTTCACGCGGTTGTTCGAGTGCCATTCGAAGCGGAACTTCGTGTACGCGGCGGAAATCCAGTCGATGCACCTGAAACATCTTCTCGGGTTGACCGCAGAATGCGATCCCCGCGTGACAGGGCAGCTGCTGGCACAACTGCTGGGAAGCGGGCTGAAGGGCGGGTCGCTGTACGTGATGCGCGAGGGCCTGAACGGCGACGGGACGCTGTACGGGCCCGCGGCGCCGATCGCGCTTCACGGCGACGCGACGTCGCGCTGGGACGTCGTCGCGAAGTTCGCGCGCTTCGTCGCCCGGCACGGGATGGAACTGGCGCGGTCGCCGCACGAGTCGAAGGTCGCCGTCGTGACGCACAGGTCGCACGCGGCCGACCCGGGGGATCGAGGGCGGGTCTGGTCAATCGAGGGACCCGGCGCGTTCGCGTGGCTGCGCTTCGCCGGCTACGACCCCGCCGTCCTCGATCTCGACGACGTCGAAGCCCCGGATCTCGAGAGATTCCTGGCAATCGTCTGCGTGCGCCCGGATCTGCTGCCGCCGGAGGCCCGCATCAAGCTGGAAGCGGCGTCCGCCGGCGGGGCGACGCTGATCGAGCTGGCCAGCGGGGAGGATCCGCGGCCGTGGGGCCCTCTTGGCTGGCTGTCGCTGGATGGGCTGATCGACCTGCCGTCGGAAATCGCCGTCTGCTCGCTTGCCGGCGCCGCCGGTGCGCTACGCGTCCACGGCGCCCGTCGCCGCATTCCTGAGGGCGGCGACGTTTTTCTCCGCGCCCCTGACGGCGAGCCGCTCGGCGCCGTGCAGCACAACGACTGGGGACGCACCGTCCGCATCGGCGCCTCGTTCACCTCCGATTACGATCGCCCCGCTTTCTACGACATCAACGAATCCGAGCTGCGCATGCGGCGCGACTTCGCGCATGCTCTTCTCGCGGTCGAGCCCGGCCTGACGGCGGACGCTCCGCGCGTCGAGGCGTGGATGCGGGGCAAGTACGCCTTCCTCGTGAACCACGGCCCCAGCGTCGCGACGCGCGTGGACGGGATCGGCGCGTGCCGCTGCGCGTTCACGGGGGAACGGCGGGACCCGCGGAGAGTCGTGATTCCTGAACTGGGATGGGCGGTGCTTCGCGCTGACTAGCGCGCGTGCAGTCCGCACTCTGTCTTCTCGCCGCTCCACCGGCCGCTGCGCGGATCGGCGCCCGGGGCCACCCGTTTGGTGCAGGGCCAGCAGCCGATCGAGGGGTAGCCGCTGTCATGAAGCGGGTTGTACGGGACGTCGTTCGTGTGGATGTACGACCACACGTTTTTCCAGGTCCAGTTGAGCAGAGGGTTTACTTTCACGAGCTGGAAGCGGGCGTCCCACTCGACGATTGCGGACTGCGCCCGGTCCGGCGTCTGGTCGCGGCGGATCGCGCTCACCCACGCGTCGCAGCCTTTCACCGTTTCGCGAAGCGGCTCGACCTTTCGGATCCTGCAGCACAGATTCGTGTCCCGTTTCCACAGGTCCGGCCCGAATTCCGCCTCGATTTCGGCTCTGGTGCGTTCCGCGCGGACCGTTTCGATCTGGAGCCCGTACTTCTCCTCGAGGCGCTTCTTCGTGTCGAGCGTCTCTTCGAACTGGTAGTCCGTGTCGAGGTTGAAGATCCGCACCGGCCTGCCGATTTTCGCGAGCATCGCGACGATGCAGCATCCCTCGGCCCCCATCGCCGTCGCCATGGTGAGCTTCGGCGAGAAGCGCGCCGTCGCCCAGTCGAGGATGTCCTCGGGGGATTTTCCTTCGAGGGAAGCGGAGGCGTCCGTCCACTCGCCGACGGCGATTGAAGTCGTCACTCTACTTCCTCCGTTTCAGGTCATCGAGCCGGGAAAGGGGGATGCGAGCCCCGCCTCCCGCCCAGCCGAGGCGCGCGTCCGGTTTCGTGTCGCCGTGGAAATCGCTTCCTCCGGTGGCGGCGAGCCCGTGGCGTTTCGCGAGACCTTCCAGGAACGATTGACGCGCTGCGTCATGCGACGAGTGCTGGACTTCGATCCCGCCGAGGCCGTCTTTCTTCCAGCCCGCGACCCGCGCATCCAGCTCCTCCTCGGTCAGCCGCAGCTGGTACGGGTGCGCGATGACAGGCACTCCGCCCGCGTGGCGCACGAGGGAGAACGCGTCGGAGGGCTCCAGCCGGTCCACGATCACGTACGCCGGCCGCCCGCGGCGCAGCAGTTTCTCGAACGCATCGTGGATGGACGCGGCGTGGCCTTTCCGCACGAGTGCCTTCGCCATGTGCGGGCGCCCTACCTGGCCTCCGCCGCTCTCGGCGGCGATGTCGGCGTGGCTCACGTCGATCCCCAGCTCGTTCATTTTCGCGAGCATGCGCAGGTTGCGGTCGTGGCGAAGCGCCTGCAGTTTTGCAAGCCCCTCGGCCAGTCCCGGCCCCTCCTCGAACAGGTAACCCAGAAGGTGAAACGTCCCTTCATTCCACTTCACGGACAGTTCCATCCCGTTCACCAGCTCGATTCCGGCCTTGCGCGATTCGTCGCGCGCTTCGGCCAGTCCTTCGATCGTGTCGTGATCCGTTACGGCGAGGGCGGTGAGTCCTTCGGCAGCGGCTTTCCGGACGAGTTCGGCCGGGCGAAGCGAGCCGTCGCTGGCGGTTGTGTGGGAGTGGAGATCGACAAAGCGTTCGTGGTGCATGGTGTTCGGCGACTCCGCAGGGGGTGAGACAGGTTACCCCCGCGGAGCGGCGTCGTTCAGAGCGCACTCGCGGCGACCGGCGCTTCTGCGTCGATGAAGCCGTTTTCTTCGAGGAACGTCAGGATCCGGTCGAGGGACTCGTCCACGGTTTCGCGGTCGGTGTGGACGACGACCTCCGCGCCGTGAGGCGGTTCGTAGGGGTCGGAGACGCCGGTGAAATTCGCGATTTCGCCGGCCTGCGCCTTTCGATAGAGACCCTTCACGTCGCGCTCCGCCAGTTTCTCGATCGCCGCTTCCGCGTAAACCTCGACAAAATCGCGGTGTTCGCGGCGGATTTCGTTGCGGGTGTCGCGGTAAGGTGAGATGGCGGCGGTGATGGCGATGACGCCGTTGCGGGACAGGAGTTTGGCGACGTAGCCGATGCGGCGGACGTTGGTGTCGCGGTCTTCGCGGGAGAAACCGAGTCCCCTGGAGAGATGTGTGCGAAGTTCGTCGCCGTCGAGCAGTTCGACCCTGTAGTCGCGCTGGCGGAATTCCTGCGCGAGGCGGTTGGAGAGGGTGGACTTGCCGGAGCCGGACAGGCCCGTGAACCAGAGGGTGAAGCCCTTGTGCGGCATTGAAGTCTCCTTGAATCGATGTTGGACGGGGCAAGCTTACAATGTTGATCAAAATAGTCAAGTATAAATCTGCGGTCCTGAATCGCCTGCTTCCCGGCCGTCGCCGCTCTTACTGCCCGCCTGGATTCCCGCCGGCTCGCAGAGCGGTGTGGATCAGCCCTAGCGCGCACACCGCCCCGAGCCCGACGGCCGCCATCGGGCTGACCAGCCCTGCCGCGGCGCAGGGAAGCGCCGCGACGTGGTACAGAAACGCGGCGGTGCCGCCGAGGCGGCGCGCCCGGGCCGCACGCCTGGCCGAACCGAGCGCGGCGTCAACCGCCCGCACGTCGGGACCCAGCGCGACAACCGCGGCCCACTCCGGCGCGCCTTCCTCGGCACAGTCCACTGCGATCGTGAGGTCGGCCGCGTCCGAGCCCGGCGGCGGATCGACCGCGGCACGCGCGACCAGCGCCGTGCGCCGGCCGTTCGCACGCCGCTTCGCCATGCCGTCCGCGAGCGCCGCTTCGGACATCCACGTGTCCAGCCCGAGCCTGGCGGCCTGCGCGTCGAGCGCCGCATCCGCATCGGCGCCGGCCAGGCACGTCAGCAGGCCGGCGCGCTTCAGCCTCGAGCCGATCTCCGCCGCTCCCTGCCGCTCCGCCGCGTCGATCGCGATCGCTCCGCGGATTTCTCCGTCCCAGCCGGCCCAGAAGAGCGTCCGGCCGCGCTCTTCCTCGGCGAGCGCGGGGCGCGCTTCGGCCGCGATTCTCCATCCGAGGCCCTCGAGCGCCGCGCGGTCGCCGCCGGCGGCATCGCGGCCGTCCACGCGGGCGCGCGACAGCGGGCCGTCGGAGGGCGGGACGGAGAGGGCGGGGGTCGCGCCCTCGGAGCGCGCGCGTTCCCGGATCGCGGCGGCGACGGGACCCTGGGCGACGGAGACGAGCGACGCGACGACCGACCAGAACTCGGCGGGTTCGCCCTGGATCGCGGCGGCGTCGGCGGTCGCGCGCGGCTCGAGCATCGCAGAGCGCGCGAGGACGACGCCGTCCGCATTCGCGGCGGCGGCCAACGCTTCGCCGGACCGGAAGCACGCAAGCCGTTCGGCGGCGCGGCCCATCGCGGAGAGGCCGGCGATCGAGGGGAGGAGGGCGATGGCGGACGGAGAAGCGGCGAGCAGGACGGCGAGAAGCGGTTCGCGCGTTTCGCCGAGGAAGAGCGCGAGCAGTCCGAAGGTCGCGGTGGCGGCGCCGGCCCAGAAGAGGCCACGGGTGACGGCGGCGGAGCCGGGCATGCGCGAGGCGAGGGCGTGTTCGACGATACGGGCGACTTCGCCGACGGAGGTCGCCGCGCCGGTCCGTTCCGCGCGAAGGACGAGGCGGCCGGAGTTGAGACGCGCGCCTGCGGCGATGCGGTCGCCCGGGGAGAACTCGACGCGCCCGCCGGAGACGGGTTCCAGGACGCCGCTTCCCTCGACGACATCGCCGTCCGCGGGAACGCGTGCGCCGGCGGCGACGAGGACGACGTCGCCGGGGCGGAGCTCGCCCGCGGCGCAGGCGATTTCCTCGCCCTTGCGGACGCGCATGGCGGGGCCGGCGACGAGGGCGGCGAAGCGTTCGCCGACGCGCGCCAGGCGGCGGCGGGCGCGGTACTCGCAGAGGCGGGCGAAGAGTGTGAGGACGACGCAGGCGCAGGCGGCGTCGAAGTGGATGGGCCGCTTGTGCTCGACGACGGCTGGGAGTGAGAGGAGGAACGCGCCTGCGGCGGCGGCGGCGGTGAGGAGGTCGGCGGTGACGCGGCGGCGCGCGACCGCCCAGAAGGCGTTGGCGAATATCGGGAAGCCGCCGTAGCAAAGGACGGGGAGCGTGAGGAACAGCATGAGAACCCGGACGGTGCCGGCGGCCTGGTCCCCGCCTTCGTCGCCGATGTACCTGGATGCGAGCAGGAGCGTGAGGACGAATACGATCATCGCAAGAGTGACGCTGACGCCGAGCCGGAGGGCGAGCGTCAGTTCCCATGCTCTGCTGAATCCCTCGGACCGGGCCCAGGCGTCCCGGACGAGCGTCGCGCGAAAGCCGTAGCGCCGGAGAATGTCGAGGATCGCGGGTGCCATGACCTGTTCCGGGTCGAACGAAGCGCGCCCGCGGCCGGTGTCGCCGACGATGCTCGCATCGTGGACGCCTGCAGCGCAGCGCAGGATTTCTTCCGCTGCGCCCGCGCACCCAGGCCCCCAGAAACCCTCAACCTCAAAAAGCATCTGTTCCGCTTCCGGGTCCGGCGCCAGGCTCGGCGCACGCTTCCGCCTCTGGAACGCCCGCCGGACGCGGGCCTCGATACCGTCCCGCGCCGCTTCCTTCGCGACATGCGCGCACGGCTTCGAGCAGTGTTCCTGCGCCTCGTTACACGGCGCCCCGCAAAGCTGGCAACGGCTCATGGGCACGATTATGAGGGGAGGGACCCTGTGGGGGAAGCGAGGAAACCGTCGAGCCGCGATTACTTCTTCTCGATCGTTGCCTTGCGCGTAAGCGACATTTTTCCGACCCAATGACGGGAGGTCACCCAGTCCGACTTGCCCTCGGAATCCCGGGATTTTTCCGTGGAATCGATGATCCTGCCGGGGGTCGTGTCCATCCGCAATTCCGCCGATTCCTGGTTTACGATCTCTCCGCACCGCGACGAAGTGGATACTGCGTAGCAGGTGAGCTCGATGTCGCCGATCTTCCTTTTCACGTTGAGCTCCGTCACCGCCAGTTCCGTTCGCAGTTTGACCTGCAGCCCCTCTCCCCACTCTTCCTCCCAGGTCGCCACCACTTTCAGCACCCCGCCCTGCGCCGCGACGTCGCTGCAGTGCCACGCGCGCACTCGATGGATGCGGAACTGCGGTTCGCCCGTGCCGCACTGCGGGTACGACTTGACCGTGCGCTCGCTTACGGTGCACGAATACTCCTTGTCGCCGACCTGGACGATTTCGCGGCCTGGAATGGCCTGATCGACCGGCTTCTCACGCAGGGGACTCACCATGTCTTCCGCGCCTTCAGGCAACCCCTGGATCTCGATCGTCCGATCCTGGTCACCACTCTTCACGCGCAGAGACAGCGACCGCCCGTCCCGCTTCAGGATCTGGTAGAAGATGGACGATTCCTGTTTCACGCCATTTCTTGTGGATTCATGGCGGAATTCGATCTCCGTTCCCTCCTCAAAACCGTCCCAGAATTGACCCATCGCCTGGCCCCCGCTGATTTGCGCTTCAAGGGCCCGGGTTGCGCCGTCCAGTACCGATGTTGCCGCCGCTGTGTCCTCGGCACGGCACGCCGTGGACAACGTGAGCAGGCAGAGGGCTAGAGTTCTCATCGTGCGCTCCTCAACGGGGAATTCCGGTTTGTGGCCGTCTCTTGGACACATTTCACAGTCCTGGGTTCCCCGATTCTCTCTCCACCGGCCCTTTCTTGAAATTGGGCGCGCCCCGGCTAGAGTGGCTCCCCATGGCAGAGAAAAAGATCAGCGACTACGAAAAGTACATCCGCACCGATGAACTGCTCGCGCTTCAGAAAACGCCCGACCAGATGGTCCACCCCGACGAACTCCTCTTCCAGACGCTTCATCAGTCGATGGAAATCTGGCTTAAGGAAACGTGCTTCGAGATCGAGCGCGTGAGCGGGATGGTGGACCGCGACGAGCTGGAGAGCGCGGACCATTACCTGCGCCGCATCGCCCACATCCTGGAGCACCTCACGGGTTCGCTCAAGATCCTCGAGTCGATGCCGCCGGCGGACTACCACGTGATCCGGCTGAACGCGCTCGGCAAGGGAAGCGGCCAGGAGTCGCCGGGGTTCCAGGCGCTGCTCGAGCGGCTTCCGCAGATCTGGCCGAATGTCGCGGCGCTTCTAGAACGCCGCAAGGCGACGATCGACGCGATCTACAAGGAGCCGAGGAAGCACTGGGACCTGTGGATGTTCCTTCAGGCCCTGATGCAGGTGGACGAGAACTTCCAGTCCTGGCGGTACCACCATTTCCACCTCGTGCGGCGGATCATCGGGGACGAAGTGAAGTCGCTGAAGGGAGTGCCTGCGGCGGCGCTGGCGCCGACCGCGGTTGAAAAGGTGTTTCCGCCGCTCTGGAAGGCCGTGAACGACCTGACGCGGGCAGTGTCACCGCAGTACGGGTAACTGCAAAGGCCGGTTGGGAGTGTTGAGGATTGAGTAGGGAGGAGTGGAGAGTGCGGAGTTGAGGCGCTTTGCACCTGCTCCCTGCGAACTCCTCACTCCGCCCTGCTCAATCCTCAATACTCAAACCTCCAAACTCGCCGTGAACGGAGCCAAGACCGGTGACGAACGACCTGCTCAAGTGGCGCCGCGAGTTCCCGATCCTCGCGAAGTGCACCTACCTGATCTCCAACTCGCTTGGCGCGATGCCCAAGGGCGTCTACGACGAGCTCGAGGAATTCGCAGACCTCTGGGCGACCAAAGGCGTCGTCGCGTGGGAAGACTGGGTCCCGATGGTTCAATCGACGGCGGAGCTGATCGCTTCCATCGTGAACGCGCCGAAGGGGACGATGATCATGCACCAGAACGTCTCGGTGCTGCAGCACGTCCTGATCTCGTGCTTCGACTTCAAGGGGAAGCGCAACAAGGTCGTCTACAGCGACCTCGAATTCCCGACGGTCCACTACAACTGGAAGGCGCGCGAGAAGGACGGCGCGAACGTGGTCATCGTCAAGTCGCCCGACGGCGTTCACCTGCCGACGGAGTTGATGCTGCGCGAAATTGACGAAACGACGCTGGTCGTGCCGATCTCGTACGTGCTCTTCCGAAGCGCCTTCATCCAGGATGCCAGGGCGATCATCCAGCGCGCGCATGAAGTCGGCGCGGTGGTCGTGCTGGACGCGTACCAGGCGGTCGGGACGATTCCCGTGGACGTGCAGGACCTCAACTGCGACTTCATGGTCGGCGGGAGCGTGAAGTGGCTCTGCGGCGGGCCGAGCGGCGGCTACCTCTATGTGCGCAAGGACCTGATCGGCAAGTACGAGCCGAAGTCGTGCGGCTGGTTCTCGCACGAGCACCCCTTCAACTTCGACATGGACCCGATCAAGTACGCGCCCACCGTCATGCGGTACATGGGCGGCTCGCCCGGTGTGCAGGGGCTCTACTCGACGCGCCCCGGATACCGGATCATCAAGAAGGTCGGCGTAAAGGCGATCCGCAAGCGGTCGATGCAGATGACGGCGCGCATCATCGAACGGGCCCGCGAGCAGGGACTCGTCGTGAATACGCCGATGGACCCCGCCGTGCGGGCCGGGACGGTCTCAGTCGATTTCCCCGGCGCCGAAGCCGCCTGCAACGAGCTGATCCGCCGCAAGTTCATCGTGGACTACCGCCCGAAGGCCGGCGTGCGCATCTCCCCGCACTTCTACAATACGGACGACGAGTGCGACGCGATCATGGATGAGATCGCGAGGATTCGGTTGAAGGCGGGAAAGGCGGGGGGTAGGAGGTAGTGGGTAGGGAGTAGTTAGAAGGAGACCTGGAAGCACGGGGATCAGCAGGGCTGTTCCCGCCTCCTACGCACTACCCCCTGCCGTCCTTTCGCCAACTACCAATCTCAAAACGGCCGCCGCGCTAGTCGCCCTCGGTGCTCCCGACCAACTCGTCGTACGCCTCCTTGAGGCGGGCCCTGTACTTCACGGCGGCGCGCTGCACCTTCTCGCGGTAGGTCGCGGTCCCCATGTCCACCGTGCTCTCGTACTGCGCCTTCAGCACCGCGACGCCTTCTTCGTACGCCGCCTTCGCGCGCCGGCACGCGTCGCCGTACTGCTTCTTCGCTTCAATGAGCAGTTTCTTGTACTGGAGTTCCGCTTCGTCGTATTCCTTCTCCGTCGCGCGCCGGGCCTTCAGCTCTTTGACGGCCTGCTCGTATTCCTTCTCGGAGCGGTTCGCGATCTCGACCCAGACCGCCTTGGCGGCGACGACGGTTTCTTCGTAGTTCTTCTTCATTTCGTAAGCGCCCACCGACCACGACTCCTTGACCGCGTCCACCCCGCGGGAGTAGTCGACTTTCGCGTCCCGGACTTCCTGCTGGTAGTCGAGGGCGGCGTCGCGGATGGCCTCGCCGTAAACCTGCTTGGGAGTGGGCTCGGCGAGGGCCGGAAGAGCGACAAGGGACACAAGGACGGCGAGAGAGATCGATTTCATGGACGTTCTCCGATGGCGGCGCGAAGGGGAAGATTCTAGCAGATTATTCACCTTCTTTTCGGATCAACAGATCGCGTTGCCCCGCGACCTTTCCGTCGATCACGAGCTGCACGGACAGGAATCCGGCCTTGGTGAGCGGGAAATTGCGGAGTTCGGCGACGACTTCACCGAGCCCGACGTCGCCGACCTTGAACTTTCCTTTCGGCGTCGCCGGCGCGAGGTCTTCCTCCGACGACCCTTTGAACTGGAACCAGAATTCGTGCTCGCCGGGCTCGGCGTTCAGCTCGGCGACCAGGGCCATGAAGGGCTGCTGGGTGGGGAACTTGCGGACGTTGACGATATTGAAGAGGCCCAGGATGTTGAGCTTGCCTGCGGTGCGGAGGGCGCCGTCGCAGATGATGAGGTAATTCACTTTCATGGGGGGATCACCGGGGCAGGCGGGGAAGAAAAACGGGGCAACAAGGAAACGAAAAACGAAAAACGAAAAACAAAAAAGGAAAAGTGAAATCGGTCGCGTTCTTGACCGGGCGCAGGCCCGTGTCTAAGGTATCGCCCCAGAGCGCGGGGCGTTTCCTCGCGGTCCAGCGGCGTAGCTCAGCTGGTAGAGCAAGGGACTCATAAGCCCTCGGTCTCCGGTTCAAATCCGGACGCCGCTATGAGCGCGAGAAGATGTTCGTGGGGCAGGCTGCGTCGGCCCGGACGTCGGTAGAACAGAGGCCAGCCTTGATCGGGCCGACTCCGCCCGACCCACGAACATTTTCTCGCGCTCAAGCAAAACGGCCCCCGCCTGCCGGGGTGCCTGGAAGCGCGACCCTGGTAGATTGTCGTCTTGAAGTTCGCCGTTTGCTTGAGAGTTCGCGGTTTTGAAGTTCGCGGTTTTGAAGTTGTAGGTTCCGGGCAACCGCGCGACCCGCGCACTTCCGCTCAGCGCCCGTCGGACGCCCCGTCGGAATCCCGCAGCGCCTTCATCCTCGCAACCTGCCGTTCGTAATACGGCGCGGACATCGCGTCCCTGTCCGTCGAGGACAGCTCCAGTGCCCTCCCTGCCGCCGAACAGGCCTCCTTCCAGTTCCGGTCCGCGCGGTACGCCTCGGCAAGAGTGTCCAGGTAGCTGGCGTTCCACGGCTCCGCGGCGACGGCACGGAGGGCGCGCTTGATCGCCTCACCGCCGCCGCGCATCTCCGGAGTGCGGGCAATCGCCATGAACCAGGCCGTATTGTTGTTCGTCTCGGCCGTGTCCGGCAGGATCGCCCCGTACGTGTCCAGGAACTTGCGCGCCTCGGCCCCTTTCCCGCACACGTCCAGCGATTCCGCAATCATGTGGTGGACCGCGGGCCACGAAATGTCGTCTTCTGACGGAAGCAACGCCTTCGCGCGCCCGGCGTAGGCCGGCCCGATTTCCGGGACCTCCGACGGCGAGATCATCTGGAGCAGCCACCGCTCGTTGTCCGCGCGCGGCTCGCACTTCTCCAACGCCGCCGCCATCGCCTTCATGCCGCGCGGACGGTCGCGCTGCAGCAGCGCCCGGGCCGCGGCGATCGCCGGCTGCCCCCTCGGCGTGATCATCGCCTCCAGGCGCGCGCGGGCGTCGGGATTCGTCGAGGCGGCGAGCATGTCGAGCGGGGAGTCCCAGTCCCCGGCGAAGCGGCGGCTGTTCTCCGGGTTTGCGAGAGCGTCGATCGCCTTCGGGCGGCCTGCGGCCAGAAGAATGGAGGCACTTCGCAAAAAGATCGCGTCGTCGTCGGAGGGAAGGCCGAATTTCTCGAGGACTTCGAACGATGCGGCGTCGGAAGCGCAGGCGAGTGCGGCAGACAGGCGGACGCGGACGGGCTCGCCTTCGCCCAGGTGTTGACGCAGTGCGTCAACGGCCTCCTTCTCGTCGCGCCAGGCGAGAGCTTCGGCCGCTTCCATACGGGCCGTTCCGGCCGGCAGGTGCAGCTCGGAGATTACTTTCGCGAGGACCGAGGCTTCACCGCAGCGCAGGCGGGCGACGGCGGACAGGGGATCGAAGTCGGCGGGAGGGAGGAAGTCGGTCGCGCCGCGCAGCCCGGACTCGGCGACGGCCTGGATGGCGTCGCGGTCGCCCTGGGCCCTGGCGAGGCGGTGAAGGGCATTGAAGAGGCGCAATTCGTCGACCCAGGGGCCGGAGCCGGAGTCGAACTTGACGAGGAGGGGGATCTGGTAGCTCAGGGCGGCCTCGACGGCCTTGAGCGTTTCGCCGCGCCGCGGATCGAGCGGGGGGAACGCGTCGAGTGCGCGCCAGGCGTCGGCGCGGAGGGCGTTGGCGAGCGAAGGGTCGTTCGCGTCGGCCGGAGGCGCGAGCCGGATGCGGATTGCGAGCGCTTCGGGATTCTCGGGGTCGATCGCCAGGGCCGCCGAAGCGAGCGCCGCCGCGACCTGCGGCGGTTTTCCGTCCGCGACGCGCGCGATCGCCCCGGCGTCGTCCGCCACCATCGCCGCTCCGTCGACCAGGAGGAGGCCGGAAGGGAAGAGCGGCGAGAAGTCGTCGCCGCCAGCGGGGAGGCAGAACGCCTGCCGGCGGCCGAAGAGATCGTCGACGAGGAGGGAGCCGCGCCAGTTTTCGGGGGGAGACGTGAAGCGAAGATAGAGGCGGCGGAGCGCGCGTCCGTCCGGGGTGACGACCCAGGACGGGAGGACGTCGCGGTTGTCGCGGCGGCAGAGGAAAAATGCGCCGTCGGTTGCGATGAGCGATTCGAGGCGCGCCGCCGGGCCCACGAAGACCTTCCACTTCTCCGTTGCATCCGTCGCCGAAATGCCGCGCAGCCAGCCGTCGCGCGTGCGCGCCGAAAGAACGTCCCCGAGCCGCGCCGGTGCGCCGATCACCGTGGCGCCCAGCTTCGCCTGCAGCAGGATTCGCCCGGTCGCCGCTTCAAGCTTGACGATCGAGTCTCCTGCGCAAGCCCAGATCGCTTCGCCATCGAGGGCGACGTCCACGGCGGGCCCGGGCGTGGCGGTTTCCCACGCGGTCGTGCCGTCGATCATGCGCAGGGCCATGACGCGGGAACCGTGGGGGGAGGGGACGAAGAGGAGGCCGTCGCGGGCGGCGAGGCGGGGGAGGACCTCGATGCGGTCGGGGTCGGTTTTGGAAGAGGCGCGGGGGAGCGGGCGGACCCAGGCGGTGCGGGCGGAGTGGATGTCGGTGGCGACGATCGCGGAGATCTCGGGGTTGGAGACGAAGAGCCGGCCGGCGTGGGCGAGGGAGGGGCGGGTCGGGTCGCAGAGCTGTCCTTCGGCGCGTGCGAGCGATCGGGTTTCCCCGGTGCGGGCGTCAATGAGCGCGAGCCAGGCGCCGGCGAAGTCCGACGAGTTGTTGAATTCGTGCTGCACGCTGTCCTCCTCGCGCACGACGAGGAGAAACGCATCGGGGAGGGCGAGGAGGTCACCGAAGTCCCAGGTCCGGGTGCGCTGAAAGCGTCCGTCGATGAGTTTCTGCGGCTCGGCCCAGCGCCAGCGCCAAAGGACGCGGCCCGAAGGGGCGAACGCGACGAGTTCCTTGTGGCCCGGGTCAGTCGTGGCCGCGATATCGCCGGCGGTTGCGTGGAAGGCGGGGCTGCCCTGGAATTCCGCCGCGATCGCGCGCCGCGCGACGACGCGCGCCGGGCGGCCCGCCAGCGGCGCGGCGGAGAGCGCTTCTTCCGGCGCGCCGGCGCCGCCGAGCGCGCGCGCCTGCGTCGCCCATCGCGCGGCGCGGGAATCTCCCGCCGCCGCGAGCGCCCGCGCC
>JBBTCT010000018.1:0-110927 GCA_038060895.1 Planctomycetota bacterium | reverse complement strand
TCGTCGTGGGGTGCGCGTCATTCTTGATCAGGTAGTCGGCATGTTTCTGCGCCCCGTCCGACAGCTCCGGCCCCAGTTCCACCGGCGCCAGCTTCAGCTTCTTCCGCTCCCGGTTCAGGAGGTCGATCGCCGCCTGCTTGGGAGAGTTCGACGTCTTCTTCACCGCCTCGAAGTCCTCAGCGCGGGAAGTCGCCTCGGCTTCCTCCCCCTCCAGCCCCTTCGACTTTGCCCACGCACCCAGATCGCGCCACTTCTTCGCCATCGTCTTCTTCATCGACGCCAGTCCGTTCGCATACGTCGCCGCATCGGCCGCCGAAGGCCGGCTGACCACCAGGTCCGCGCGCTCCTCCGCCTTCTTCAGATGCTCCGCGCCTTCCTTGTTGTCGGGGAAGAAATCCATCACGCAGGACCAGTGCTCCACCGCTTCCTTCCACATCTTTGCGTTCTCGCAGTGCGTCGCCAGCGAGACATGGCTCAGGCCTTCTTCGTCGGCAAGCTTCTTCGCGCGCTTCGCGTACTCGGAAGCGGCGTCCTCGGCGAGGAGGACGGCGGCGGACAAGCTGGCGAACACGAGGGCGAGAAGGCGTTTCATGATCTCTCTCCAGGCAATGTGGCTAATAGGCGTCGTGCTCCTGCGTTCCGGTCGTGAAACTCCAGCTCTTCGTCACGGGTTTCCCCTCGATCGAAGTCTTCGCATTCACCTCGACTTTCGCATTCGGAGGCAGCACGTCTTTCGGGATGAAACACAGCGAATTGCCGTTTCCGTGGTCCTTGCGCGCAGGCTTCTCGCGGGTCGAGAACCATCCTTCAACCACGGCCCCGTTGACCTTGACTTCCATCTCGCCGCCTGAAATCTGTCCTTCCCCGAACCACGAGAGGGTGATCGCCTCTCCATTCTTGTCGTCCTCGCCCTGCGGGATCGGGTCGGGAAGCTCGTTGTCGAACGCCCTCTGGACGTTTTTCGCGCCCGGCGCGGGGTAGGCCACCAGCTCCAGCAGCTTGTCATTTCTCGGCCCGACGCCCGAGCCGCAGTCGATCACGCACCAGCCATGATCGGTCGAGTCCGGCTTGAGCTGCCAGCCGATCCCGACCTTCTTGAGACGGGGGCTCAGAAGCGGGATCCGGTGATAGAAGGTCCCGAGCATGTTGATCATGCTCGGCACGGGCGAAATCTGGCCGATGTCGCTTGCGCCGCCGGCGTGCTCGCCCTCGGGCGTGTACCCCGGCAGCTTCGGATCTTCGTTGTGCGCGCCCAGTCCCTCGGTCGAAGGATGGCCCTCGTTCTTCACGAGGTATTCCGCGTGGCGCTGCGCGCCCACCGAAATCGTCGCGCTGAACACGCAGGGCGGCAGGCCGCATTTCTTCCGGTACTCGTTGAGCACGTCCACGGCCTTCTTGCGCTCGTCACCGTCCGGGTACAGCGCGTCGTAGAACTTTTTCGCCTGCGGCGATTCCCCGATCCCCATCCCTTCGTCCAGCCGCTCCGCCATCCCCGCGATCCGCTCCGCGTCCTCCCGCAGCGCCTTCCCCGCCGCCCACAACGCCAGGTCCCAGTACTTCTTCGACATGTCCCTGCCCAGCGCCGCCTGCCCCGACTTGTACGCCTCCTGCTCCCCTTTCGCCGGTCGCGCCTGCGAAATCTCCGCCATCTCAGCGGCTTTCTTTGCCTTCTCCTGGACCGAAGCGTTGTCCGGTGCCAGCTCGATCAGCCGCGCATACTCCGCGTTCGCCTCCTTCCACATCTTGCACTTCGCACAGTGCTCCGCCAGCGGCAGCCGCCGCGTCGCTTCCTCAGACTGCAGCTTCTTCAGCCGGTCGGAAAGCTCGGAAGCGTCGTCCGCGAGGGCGGGGAGCGCGCAAAGGACCAGGAAGAGGATTTTTCTCATGGGGTGCCTGAAATATACGTGCCGCCGAGGTTTGCGTTGACACCGATCTGCTGGTAGAGGACGTTTCACGAATGGCCTCGTTACGTGGCATCGGGTCGGCCCTGCTCGCGGCGCTTCTGTCCGCCTGCGACCCTCCGCCGAAACAGGATGCCGGGCCGGCGCCCGCCGAAGCCGCAACACCCGAGGAGACTCCCGTGCCGCACAAGCACACGAACCGCCTGGCGAAGGAGAAGAGCCCCTACCTGTTGCAGCACGCGCACAACCCGGTGGACTGGTACCCGTGGGGAGATGAAGCGTTCGCGAAGGCGAAGAAAGAGGGAAAGCCGGTCTTCCTGAGCGTCGGATACAGCACCTGCCACTGGTGCCACGTGATGGAGCGCGAGAGCTTCGAGAACGAGGACACCGCGAAAATCCTCAACGAGTACTTTGTTTCGATCAAGGTTGATCGCGAGGAACGACCGGACGTGGATGAGATCTACATGGAAGCCGTGCAGGCGATGAACAACGGCGGCGGAGGCTGGCCGATGAGCGTCTTCCTGACGCCCGAAGGGAAACCGTTCTTCGCCGGGACGTATTTTCCGCCGGACGACCGCCACGGACGGCCGGGGTTCCCGACGCTGCTGGATCGCATTCACACCCTGTGGGGCGAAAAGCGCGACGAGATCGAGAAGCAGGGGGACATGCTCGTCCAGTACCTCGCTAACACGGGCAAGCCGGACGGCCCGACTGACCTGGATGCGAAGCTTCTGCCTGCGGCCGTAAAACAAATCCTCGCGCGGTTCGATCCCGACAATGGCGGCTTCGGGAGCGCGCCCAAATTCCCGCCCGCGATGGCGCTCGGGTACCTGCTGCGCGAAGCGAAGGATGACAAGGCCGCGATGAACGTCGTGACGAAGACGCTCGACTCCATGGCGCGCGGGGGCATTTACGACCAGGCGGGGGGCGGATTCGCGCGGTACTCCACCGACGAACACTGGCTCATCCCCCACTTCGAGAAAATGCTCTACGACAACGCCCAGCTCGCCCGTGTGTACGCCGAAGCAGCCGTCGTGACGGGGAACGCGTACTACGAGCGCATCTCCCGCGAGGTCTTCGACTATGTCCTGCGCGAGATGCTCGCGCCGGAGGGGGCGTTCTGGTGCGCGACCGACGCCGACAGCGAGGGGGAGGAAGGGAAATTCTTCGTCTGGACTCCCGCGCAGATCTCGGAAATCCTGGGAAACGAAAAAGGCGCTGCGTTCTGCTCCTACTTCGGGGTCACAAAGGACGGAAACTTCGAGCACGGCACTTCGGCGCTCCATGTCCCGAATTACGACGAAGAATCGGAGAAGCGCTTCAAGCCGGCGAAAGCGCAACTCTACGAAGCGCGCAAGAAGCGCATTCCGCCGCACCTGGACGACAAGATCCTGGTCGCGTGGAACGGCCTCATGATCTCCGCGCTCTCGTACGCTTCCGGCGCGCTCGGCGAGCCGAGGTACCGCGACGCCGCGGAGAAGGCCGCGCGCTTCCTGATGACGCAATGCGTCAAAGACGGCCGGCTCCTGCGCGGGTACCGGCAGGGCGCGATGACGGTCACCGGGTTCCTCGACGACTACGCGATGTTCTCGGCCGCCCTTTTCGACCTGTATGAAGCCACCGGCAAGCTCGAGTACTTCCGCGAAGCGCGCCGGCTTGCCACGGAAATGATCCGCCTTTTCGAAGACGCCGACGGAGGCGCGTTTTTCTCGACGGCGACCGACCAGCAAAAGCTCATCGCCCGCCGCAAGGACGCCTACGACGGCGCCGTCCCTTCCGGCATTTCCGTCGCCTGCATGACCCTGCTGCGCCTCGCGGAGTTCACGGATGATGACGCACTGCGTCAAAGGGCCGCGAAGGCCATGGGCATCTTCCGCGACCGGCTCGAGGGTGCGGCCCTCGCCCAGCCCGAGATGCTGAAAGCCGCCGCCTTCCTGCTGCGCGACCGTCGCGAGATCGTCATCAGCGGAAAGCCGGGCTCGCCCGATTTCGAAGCGCTTGCCACGGCCGCGAGAAAAGCCTGGTGCCCCAATCGCGTGATCGCCTTCGCAACGGGCGCGACGGACGAAGCGAAGGAGATCCCTCTCTTTTTCGGCCGAGAGCCCGGCGACAAGGCCCGAGCATGGGTTTGCGTCGGCGAGACCTGCGGGCTCCCCATCTCGACACCGGAGGAGTTAATCCGTCAGCTGCGGTGAGAGCGCCCGAAACAATCGAGCGCCGTCACACGGTCGGACCTCGCATCCCGCCGTCGGAATAACTCGACGGCGGGGCGCGAGGTCGGACCCCCGACGACACTCGAATTCTTCGCGCGCTCTGACTTCCGTTTTGCTTCCGCCCCCCGCGAAGCCCGCGCTATCCTTCGTCGCCATGAGCAAGAAGTCGAAACCGTCACCTGGCGCGAAGAGTCCTGCAGCGCCCGCGGCCGCGCAGATCGTCTGGAAGCCGACCGAGAAGGCTGTCGCCGACGCCAACATCACGCGCTTCATGAAGAAGCACGGCATTGCCACCTACGACGACCTGATCCGCCGCTGCTCCGCCGATGTCTCGTGGTTCTGGGAAGCGTGCCTGAAGGACCTCGGCGTGAACTGGCAGGCGACGTACCGGAAGGTGCTGGACGACTCGAAGGGCTTCCCCTGGGCGAAGTGGTTCGTGGGCGGGCAGCTGAACATCGTGGACAACTGCATCGACCGGCACCTGTCGAAGCGGGCGGGGAACACAGCGCTGGTTGGCGTGATGGACGACGGGCATGTGCGCAAGTGGACCTACCAGGAGCTGAACGACGAAGTCTGCCGCTGCGCGGCGGCGTTGAAGGAGCTGGGCATCGGAAAGGGGGACGCGGTCGGGATCTACATGCCGATGGTGCCCGAGGTTGTCGCGGCGTTTTTTGCGTGCCTGAAGATCGGCGCGGTCGCGGTCCCGATCTTCAGCGCCTTCGGCGCGAAGGCCCTAGCGGTGCGGTTGCAGGACGCCGAGGTCAGGGTCCTGATCACGGCGGACTACGGCGTGCGGCGCGGCAAGGCGGTCGCGATCAAGAAGGAAGCGGACGAGGCGGCGAAGGAGTGTCCCCTGCTCGCGCATATGATCGTGCTGCGCCGCCTCGGCGCGGATTGCCCGTGGACGCGGGGACGCGACTTGTGGTGGCACGAAATCGTCGGTCGCGCCGTCACGAACTGCAAAACGGCGACGCTCGAAGCCGAGGACCGGTCGCTCATCATCTACACGAGCGGCACGACCGGAAAACCGAAGGGAACGGTCCACACTCATGCCGGGTGCCTCGCCCAGATGGCCAAGGAACTCGGCTACTATTTCGACGTCAAGCCGGACTCGGTCTTCTTCTGGGTGACCGACATCGGGTGGATGATGGGCCCGTGGGAAATGATCGGCGTCACATTCTTCGGCGCGACGCTCGTCATCTACGAAGGCGCGCCCGACTACCCCCAGCCCGACCGCCTCTGGGACATCGTCGAGGACCAGCGCGTCTCGCACCTCGGGATCTCCCCGACCGCGGTCCGCCTCCTCATGACTCACGGCGAGGAATGGGTCAAGCGACACGATCTCTCCACCCTGCGCATCCTGGGCTCGACCGGCGAAACCTGGGACCCCGAGTCCTGGTCCTGGTTCTTCAGAAACGTCGGAGGCACGCGCTGCCCCATCATCAATATCAGCGGCGGGACCGAAATCGTCGGCTGTCTCCTCGCTCCGCTTCCCATCACGCCCCTCAAGCCCTGCACCCTTCGCGGCCCGGGCCTCGGCATGGACGTCGATGTCTTCGACGAGGCCGGCCAGCCGATCCGCGGCGGCATCGGGCACCTGGTGTGCAAGAAGCCCGCTCCCTCGATGACCAAGGGATTCCTCAAGGACCCGCAACGCTACCTCGACACCTACTTCTCGAAGTGGCCAAACGTCTGGTACCACGGCGACTGGGCCAAGATCGACGAGGACGGATTCTGGTTCCTCTTCGGCCGCTCCGACGACACCATCAAGATCGCGGGCAAGCGAACGGGTCCGGCCGAGGTGGAAGCGGCCCTCATGGAGCACCCCGCCGTCACGGAGGCCGCGGCAATCGGCGTTCCGCACGACATCAAGGGTGAAGCGCTCGTCTGTTTCGCCGTCTTGAAGAAGGGTTTCGAGCCGACCGAGAAGCTCCGGAGAGAACTGTCGGAACAGGTCGTCAAGCACCTCGGGAAGACCCTTCGTCCGGAACTCGTGAAGTTCGTCCGAATGCTCCCCAAGACGCGCTCGGCGAAGATCGTCCGCGGCGTGATCAAGAAGAAGTTCCTGGGCCAGGACCTTGGCGACGTTGCCAGCGTGGACAACCCGGACGCTATCGAGGAGGTCCTCCGGGCAACGTAGCGCTCCCCTCGCGCCGGCCGGCCGTGCCTGCCTCCTCCCACTACCACCTACCCACTGCCCTTATGCGCGAACTCGTCCTCGACGAAGTCTGCCGTTTCCCCGGGCGCGGACTTGAACTGGGAATCCGCCCCGACGGGCGCCTCCACGCCGTCACGGGAGACCACGACCTCAAAAAGCCCGGGCTCATGGGCTCGACGTGGACGACGTTCGACCTCGCCGGCGAAGTCCTGGACGAACGCCGCTTCCATAGCCCCATCTGGCTTCCGGTCTTCTGGAAGCAGCACACGCTGACCGCGATCGCCGATTCGCGACAGGCGGATCGAGGGCACTACCAGCACCGTTCGCGGCTCGTGCTGCTCGGCGATGGCGAACCGCAGACACTCGACGAGTTCGACTGGGAGTGTTACGCGGACCGCCCCAACGCCATCGGTCCTTACCTGTGGATCGGCGCTTCTCGCGGCACCGGGCCCGGCCGCATGTCGTTCGCCTGGCGCTGGGACGGGAACGAAATTCACCGCTTCCCCATCGGACGGAAGATGGACTGGATGTCAACGCCGGTCGAGGTGTCGGCGGGGGTGCTGGCGGCGGAGGTGGAGTCGCTGATGCTGAAGGAGGAAAAGGCCGGCGCGGTTTGTTTCCTGGCCGACGGCAAGCCGGTCACCAAGACGCCCTGGATTCCCGGCGGCGGCGAAATGGCAGGCAGAGTCTTCTGGATCCGCGAGCGACTCTGGGTGCACACAAGCCGCGGCGTGCTCGAGTGCTTCGCCTTCGAAGGAAACAAACTCGCCCATCGCAAGGTCCCGGCCTTCCTTGGCCCCGCTTCCGGCCTTTCCCGCGACGCCCCGGCGCGCCTTGCGCTCTACGAGCTTCTTGGCGAACCCGCCGTCGCACAGTTCGAGCCGGAGTCGCGCCTCGAATGGGTCGTCCCCATCGACGACGGCGCCCTGGTGGGCTTCTGGTCGTTCCGGAAATTCACGCTCCGCCGCCTGAGGTCCAACGGGACGGCGGAAGCGGAGATGACGATGAAGCGCGGCGGCGTCGCGATGCGCAGGCCTGTGAATCATCCGCTGGCCGGCGTCATCGGGCTTGTCTCGGACGGCACGGTCGTCAACATCGCAGAAGCGCGCGGGACCAGCACTTCCATTTTGCCGGCGGTCTTCGGATGAGCGCGCGCTAAAAAAGCGATCGCCATCGCGCGATCGTGCCTCGCGCCGTCGATCGCTTTTTTAGCGCGCGCTCAGGAAAGAATTGCCGGGAGGTTATCGACCAGGAAGCGAGACCAGGTCTCCATCCGCTCGGCCAGCGCCGCCAGTTCTGCCGCCTCCTTGAACCCGCCCTCCATCATCTCGGTCTCGCGCACCTTGACGTCCTCTGTCGCCGCGAGCACTTCGAAGACGAGCCCGAAGTGCACCGATCCGACGGGGGAGGAATCGTCGTTGATGTAGCCCACGGGACGAATTTTCGTTTCCGACCGGATGTCGAGCTCTTCATCCAGCTCGCGCTTCAGCCCTCGCTCGACGATTCCCTCCAGCCCGCCGTCCGGGTTGATGTGGCCGCCGACGCCGATCGAGACCTTGTTGTGAAGGCGCTTTTCGGTCTGCTTCGCAAGCCGCGTCAAGGTCAGGATGCGCTTTCCGCAACGGACCATCGCGTACGGGATGATCTGCTTGAGCGACGGATCCTCCTCGGCGGCGGGGCGATCGACGAAGCGCGAGAAGCGGGCGATTCGTTCGCGGTAGAAGCCGAGGCTGCGGGTGTCGAACCCGTGGGGATTGTGCGTCAGGCCGAACAGGTCCGTGCGTGGGACGACGAGAACCTGCTCGACCATGGGGCACTCCGGATGGCACGGGAGGAGAACTGCGACCGCGTGATTCTGGATGAAATCCGAAGAAGATTCAATTTCCGTAATCGTCCGAGGCCGCCCCCCGCTACCTTCCCTTCACCCATTTCGCCATCTCATCGGCAGCGTCCGGGTCCACCTTCCGATCCGGGTCGGCCGAGTCGCCGATTTCGCCATTGATCGTCTTCATCAGGAGGTGATCCAGCCCGGGATACTTCCTGAACGTCACGTCCTTCTTCGCGTCCGTCAGCGCTTTGGCAAGCGCTTCGCCGTCCGTGACCGGGATCTGGGCGTCCGCTTCGCCGTGAATGATGAACACCGGTCCTTTCACTTCCGCGGCGATCTTGATCACGTCAAAGCTCATCAGGTCGCGGAACCAGGCGCGCGGGGCTCCCATGTGAACGAACTGCTCGGGGACCGCCGGAGGCGCCCAGAGCTGAATCTTCGTATCGAGCCACAGCCGCTGAATCTCCGCATCCTCCACCAGCTTGTCCTTGATCACCGCTTCAGGTACTCCCTGGCGCCTCATTTCCGCTTCTTCCTGCGAAAGGTAAATGCTCCCCATCATTCTTCCGTGGGCGCCGATGAGGACGGCGAAGTCGGCGTCGCCGTTTTTCAGCAGCTGAAGGGCGACGAGAGAACCTTCACCGTGGCCCAGGACGCCGACCTTGCCGCCCTGGAGCGCGGCCTCCTTGCGGGCCCAGGCGAGGAGCGCGCGCCCGTGCAGCACGGAATCCGAAATTGTCTCTTCGTCGCGGCCCGGGACCGACAGGCCGACTCCCGCGTCGTCAGGGGAGATGACCGCGACCCCGGCGCGGCGGAAGGCGCGGGCCCAGTCTCGATGATGGTTCCAGGAAAGCGTCGTGCCAGGCTGGTTGCCATTGCGGTCCTGGGCGCCGGAGTCGCTGATGATCAGAACCGTATTGAAAGGGCCGGCGCCGTCGGGAGTGTAAAGGGACCCTGCGAGCTGGGCGCGGCCGTTCTGCACCCGGATCTCCCGCAGCGCGGGTTCTTCCGCCTCGACACCGCGACCTCGAATCCCCGGAAACCCGTAGCAGCCACGCCGTACGGCCACGAGGCCGAAGTGGGGAATCTCCACGCGCAGCAGGAATCCCTCGGGGTTGAGCCAGATGTTCGCGCCGAAAGCCCCCGTCGTGACCAGCACGCGCTCGCAGAGGAAATTGCCGAGCGGAGTTTCGATCCTCGCGGGCACCGGATCCGAAATCCTGACTTCGGCAACGCGCGCCGTGTCGGGATCCAGCGACAGGCGCGTCTTGTCGCCCGGGATTAATCCGAAGTATGCGAAGTGTGACATGATGCGCTTGTCGATGAGGATGCCGTCGAGAGGCAGAGGCACCGGGGTCGGGCCGACCTGCTGGTTATTCGGTCCCTGAAACGACCAGGTGCACTGGGCGCCATCGAAGCGGACATCCGTGGTCCCCGGCCCCGTGGGGTACTTGGCGCGCAGCTCGTACAATTTGAGACCGCGCCCGCCGTAGCGGACCATGGGGTAGAACGTCCACTTTTCAGAGCCGCCTGCGCGGTCTGGCAGCGCGAGAGTTGCCTCGCCGTGGATCTCGATGTCGCCGTTGCCCGTGCGAACGATGGTGAAGCTCTCGACGGCGCAGCGCACCCCACCCTGGTAGACGTCGATGACGCCTTCATCGATTTTGACATCGGGATTAGGAGGAGGGAGAGGTACCTGGGCGCAAGACAGCGAAGCGGCGAAGGTCAGGCCGAGGCAGGCAAGGTGGAAGTTTTTCATGGTTAAGGAGTTAGCTCACGGGGTTAGGTGTTGTGGCGTTTGATTAAGTTTCTTAATTTGAGCAAACGGTGTCAAGTCCTGTTCAGTCGGGGAAGTCTCCGCGCGGGAATTTGTTCCTGTCAACGCAAAGTCGTTCCGCACTCACCGCTTCGGCAAGTCTGCCGCTTCATTGCCGAGCCTTCAAACATAGACGCCCCTCCCCCTCCCCTTATAATTCCACGAACTTCAGCCGCCCGACACTTCCACCATGCTCCACGACTACGGCCCCCTCGCCTTCTACGCCCTTCTCGCCGTTCTGACCGGCGCCGGGGCCATCATCGCTTCCTCGCTCATCGGCCCGAAGCGCAAAGGAAAGGGCAAGACCGAGCCTTACGAGTGCGGCGTCCCATTGCTCGAGTCCGCCCACGGTCGCTTCAATGTTCGCTACTACCTCGTCGCCATTTTCTTCATCCTCTTCGACATCGAAACCGTTTTCCTCATCCCCTGGTCCCTGATTCACAAGTCTCTCGGCGTCGCGGGGCTCGTCGAAATGGGGATTTTCGTCGGTGTGCTCGCCGCAGGCCTGGCCTACGTCTGGAAGCGGGGAGCCCTCGAATGGGACTAGAAAAACTCCTCGGTGACGGCGCTCTCGCAACCCGCGTTTCGGCGCTTGTGAACTGGGCCCGCGGGAACGCCCTCTGGCCCATGCCGTTCGGGACCGCGTGCTGCGCCATCGAAATGATGGCGACGCTGTCCTCGCGATTCGACATGAGCCGGTTCGGCTCGGAAGTCATCCGGTTTTCGCCGCGGCAGGCCGACCTGATGATCGTGTCGGGCCGCATCTCGATCAAGATGATGCCGGTGCTGCTGAAGATCTGGGAGCAGATGCCCGAGCCGAAGTGGTGCATCTCGATGGGCGCGTGCGCTTCGTCGGGAGGCGTGTTCGATACTTACACGCTGATCCAGGGGGTGGACCAGTTCATCCCGGTGGACGTCTACATCCCGGGTTGTCCGCCGCGCCCGGAGAACCTCATCGACGGCGTACGCAAGATCCAGGAAATCGTCTCGAAGGAGAAGCTCTCCGACACCAGGCACGGCAGCTGAACTTTGAAATCAACCGACCCCGTCGTCACGCGCTTCAAAGAGAGATTCGGCGACGAAATTCTCTCCGTGGAGGAATTCCGCGGACAGGTGGCGATCTCCGTGAAGGCGGGCCGTTCGATGGAAATGCTCCGCGCCCTTCGCGACGACGCGGAGTGCCCTTTCGACGTGCTGACCGATCTCACGGCCGTGGACTACCTGCGGCTCGACCACCCGGAGCGGTTCGCGGTCGTCTACCAGCTCTATTCGCTCCTGCGAAACGAAAGGCTCCGCGTGAAGGCCTACGTCAGCGAGGCGCGGTGCGAAATCGAATCCGTCAACGCGCTCTGGGCGGACGCCAACTGGCTCGAACGCGAAGTCTGGGACCTCTACGGAATCCGCTTCCTCAACCATCCGGACCTGCGCCGGATCCTGATGCCGGACAACTACACCGGGCATCCGCTTCGGAAGGACTACCCGCTGAAGGGCCGCGGGGAGCGGTCGAATTTCCCGAAGTACACGGTGGAGGAGCCGTCATGAGCACGGCGACGCCGGCAGTGGCGGGAAAGGGGACGCTCGGAACGCGGACGATGAAGCTGAACATCGGGCCGCAGCACCCGGCGACGCACGGGACGCTGCACCTCGAGTGCGAGGTGGACGGCGAAGTGATCGTGGACGTCATTCCCCACATCGGCTTCCTGCACACGGGCTTCGAGAAGCTGGCGGAGTACCGGAGCTACAACCAGTTCATCACGCTCTCGGACCGCCTGAACTACATGAGCTCGCTCAACAACAACATCGGCTTCGCGATGGCGGTCGAGGAGCTGCTAGGTATCGAGATCACGCCGCGCTGCCGCGTGCTGAGAGTCATCATGGCCGAGCTCGGGCGCATCGGCGACCACGCGCTGTCGATAGGGCTGCAGGCCATGGACCTCGGCGCGTTCTCGATCATGCTGTGGACGTTCGTCGAGCGCGAGAAGCTGTACGACATTTTCGAAGCGGTGACCGGCGGGCGGCTGACGACGTCGTGGACGAGGGTCGGAGGGCTGTCGCGCGACGTCCCGGATGACTTCATTCCGGCGGTGAAGAAGTTCGTCGAGTACTTCCCCGGCGTGATCGACGAGATCGAGAAGATGCTCAACAAGAACCGCATCTTTCTGAAGCGCTGCATCGGCGTGGGCGCGCTTTCGAAGCAGGACGCGATTTCTCACGGGCTGACCGGGCCGCTTCTGCGCGCCTGCGGCGTCGCTTACGACGTCCGGAAGGCGAAGCCGTACCTCGGATACGAAAAGTACGACTTCGACATCCCGACTGCGCCTGACGGGGACGTGTACTCGCGCTACAAGGTCCGAATGGCGGAGTTGCGACAGTCCCTCCGCATCCTCGAGCAGGCGCTGGAGAACATTCCGACCGGCCCCGTGACGGCGCTCGACACGAAGTTCGCGCTGCCCGACAAATTCAGCGTCTACAACGACATGGAAGCGCTGATCCATCACTTCAAGCTCATCATGCACGGCCACGGTTTCAAGCCGCAGGCGGGCGAGATCTACTCGAGCACCGAGGGCCCCAACGGCGAGCTCGGGTGGTTCATCGTGAGCGACGGGACGCGCAACCCGTACCGTTTGCGCTGCCGTCCGCCGAGTTTCATCAACTACACGGCGTTCCCGAAGATGGTGCGCGGCGGGATGATCAGCGACCTCGTGGCGGTGATGAGCTCGATCAACGTCATCGCCGGGGAGCTCGACCGATGAGCTTCACGTTCACCCCGGAACGGCGCGCGAAGCTAAACGCGCTCATCCTGCGCTACCCGAAGAAGCAGGCGGCGCTTCTCCCCGCGCTGAGGATGGCGGAAGAGCAGGCCGGGTGCGTGGATTTCGACGCGATGGAGCACGTCGCGGAAATTCTCGAGGTGTCGCCCGCGAAAGTTCTCGGCGTCTTCACGTTCTACACCCACTACCGCCGCCCCGGAACGGGGAAACACCTGGTCCAGGTCTGTGCGACTCTCCCCTGCGCGCTCCGCGGCGCCGAGGCCGTCTTCGACAAGTTCGCTTCCGAGCTCGGCATTGGGCAGGACGAGACAACGAAAGACGGGATGTTCACGCTCAAGAAAGTCGAATGCCTCGCTTCGTGCGGCTCCGCCGTCTGCGTGCAGGTCAACGACGACTACCACGAGAACCTGACCGCCGAGTCCGTGCCGGACCTGATCCGCAAGTTGAAGGAGTCCCGGTGAGCCTTCCCGCCTACGAACCCGTCCTGCTCAAGTACGCGAACCAGCGCGGCATGCACACGCTGGACGCGTACCTGGGGCACGGCGGGTACTCGTCGGCGAAGAAGGCGCTCGCGATGAAGCCGGCCGAGGTGACCCAGGCGGTGAAAGATTCCGGACTTCGCGGGCGCGGCGGCGCTGGATTCCCGACGGGCATGAAGTGGGGCTTCGTTCCGCCGCCGGAGAAAGTCCCGGGGCCGCGCTACCTCTGCGTGAACGCGGACGAGTCCGAGCCGGGAACGTTCAAGGACCGGTACATCATGGAAGGCGATCCCCACCAGTTGCTGGAGGGGATCATCATCACCTGCTATGCGATCGGCTCGAACACCGCCTACATTTACATCCGCGGCGAATTCGCGCTTGGCGCGAAGATCATGGAGAAGGCGATCGAGGAGGCGTACAGGCACGGCGCGTTCGGTGCGAACGTGCTGGGAAGCGGATTCAAGCTCGATTGCACTCTTCATCGCGGCGCCGGCGCCTACATCTGCGGGGAGGAGACGGGATTGCTGTCCTCGCTCGAGGGCAACCGCGGCTATCCGCGCATCAAGCCGCCCTTCCCCGCCGTCGTCGGCGCCTTCGGCCAGCCCACGATCATCAACAACGTCGAGACGATCGCAAACGTCCCGCACATCATCGAGCGCGGCGCGGCCTGGTTCAAGGCGATCGGCCCTTCTGACGATCCCGGCCCGAAGCTGTACTGCTGCAGCGGGCACGTGAAGAACCCCGGCTACTTTGAGGGTCCGATGGGCGTCACGATCCGTTCGCTCATCCACGACTACGCGGGCGGCATGATCGACGAGCGCCCGCTGAAGGCGATCATCGCGGGCGGGTCTTCATGCCCCTGGATCGCCCCCGACAAGATCGACACGCCGCTGGGCTTCGAGAGCCTGAAGAAGGTCAAGACGATGTTCGGGAGCGCGGGGACCATCATCCTGAACGATTCGGTCTGCGTGGTGGATGCGATGTGGAACATCCTGCGCTTCTATGCCCACGAGTCCTGCGGCCAGTGCACGCCGTGCCGCGAAGGGTGCGGCTGGCTGGCGAAGATTTTCGAGCGGATTGAGCGGGGCGGCGGACGCGAGGACGACATCGCGACGGTGCTGGACATCTGCGACAACATGCGCGGGAAGACGATCTGCGTGCTGGCGGACGCCGCGGCGTGGCCGGTGCAGTCGATCCTGGATCTCAAGAACTACCCCGATGCGGCGGTGTTCCGGCCGGAGGTGGAAGCGCACATCAGGGAGAAGAAGTGCCCGATGGGGAAACACAAGCCGGTGCACGCTGAGGCGGTGCGGCAGCACGGGAAGATTTCGCCGAAGTTGGTGGTATGAGAAAAACGGCCACGGCAACCCCAAATCCCAACTCCAACTCCAAATCCCAACCCTTATCAAGGATGGTCTCTTTGGGATTTGGAGTTGGAGTTGGGATTTGGAGTTCGTCGTTCGTCTTCCGGAGAGCGAACTGATGCCCATTACCTTCACGATCGACGGCAAGCAGGTCACCGGGGAAAAGGGCGAAACCGTCCTCCCGGTAGCCCTCCGCAACGGCGCCGAAGTCCCCTACTTCTGCTATCACCCCGGCCTCTCCCTCTCCGGCAACTGCCGCATGTGCCTCGTGCGCGTCACTCCCGCCGCTCCTCCGCCGCCGAAACCCGGCCCCGACGGGAAAACGCCCCCGGCTCCGCCCCCTCCCCGTCCCATGCTCGCCATCTCCTGCATGACCCAGATCACCGACGGCATGACCGTCGAGACAAAGACGCCCGACGTGATCAAGGCCCGCGAAGGCGTCATGGAATTCGAGCTCATCAATCACCCGCTCGACTGCCCCACCTGCGACCAGGCCGGCGAGTGCTACCTCCAGGACCATTCCTACGCCCACGGCCGCAGCCATGGCCGCTTCTACGAAGAACGGCAGATGAAGCACACCAAGGCGCTCGGCCCGACGATCTCGATCTGGGGAAGCCGCTGCATCGTCTGCACGCGGTGCGTGCGCTTCACGGACGAAATCTCGGGCACCGGAGAGCTCTGCGTGGTCAACCGCGGAGACCATTCTGTCGTCGACGTGTTCCCCGGCAGGCCGCTCGACAACGCACTCTCGATGTGCGCCGAGGACGTCTGTCCGGTCGGCGCGCTCATCAGCGAGGACTTCAAGTACAAGGCGCGCGTCTGGTTCACGAAGGAACAGAAGACGCTCTGCGCCGGCTGTTCGGTCGGCTGCAACGTCGATGCCGAACAGCTGAACGAAGAAATCGCGCGCCTCAAGCCGCGCGAGAATCTCGCCGTCAACGACTGGTGGATGTGCGACGCCGGGCGCCTTTCCTACAAGCAGCACGCGCTTCCTGGAAGACTCGTCGAAGCGCAGGTCGACGGGAAGGGCGTGACGCGCGCGGAGGCGGTGCTTGCGGCGTGGCAACGGCTGTCGGCGGCGGGCGGCGCCGTCGCGGGGCTCATCAGCCTGTGGAACACGAACGAGGAGTTCTTTCTTTTCAAGCGCCTCATGAAACTCCTCAACGCGCAGGCCCCGGTTGGGACGCTTGAGAAGCCGGGCGGTGAGCGGAAGCAGTTCAAGGGCGGGTTCGTGATCGAAGCGGACCGGAACCCCAACCGCGCCGGGGCCAGGGCGATTCTCGGGGACCTTGCCGTCGAGGTCGGAGCGACGGCCGTGCGCAAGGAGTTCGAGGCCGGGAAAGTCAGCGCGCTTCTCGTCGTCTCCAGCGCGCCGGAGCTGGCGATTTCGCCGGAGCTGGAAGCGATGTTCGCGCGCGTCAAGACGCTGGTGGTGCTGGACGTGCTCGAGTCATCGTCCGCGTCGAAGTACGCGAAGGTGCGCCTTCCCGCGACGATGCACTGGGAGCAGGACGGAACGTTCGTGAATGTCGACGGGCGCGTGCAGAGGGTCCGGCCGGTGATCCAGCCGCCGGGGGATGCGGCGCCGTCGCTCGAGATCCTGCAGGAAATCGTGAACCGGCATCCGCCCGGCGGTTCGGGTGTCCTGTCAGGTGACGGAGTCTTCCGCCAGATCGGGGCAGAAGTCGAGGCGTTCCGCGAGTTGACCTACCGCGAAGTCGGGGACCTCGGCGTGCCGGCGCGTACGGCGGTGAAGGTTTAGGACATGTCAAACAGGATTCTCACGAAACAGGCTGCAAGTTACGTAGACCCTTCGACTCGCCCTACGGGCTCGCTCAGGGTAAGCCGGGCGGAGCGGGGTGTTGGTAAAAACGATGTTGTCATCGGCCCGGCTTAGGAGTCTTCGCCATCCGCTTCTGGGATTTCGTCGTCGCCTTCGGCGTCTTCGCGATCGTCATGCAGATCGTTCCGCTACTCGTGTGGGCGGAGCGCCGCATCTCCGCGTTGATCCAGGACCGCGTAGGGCCCAACCGCGTCGGGCCGTTCGGGCTGTTTCAGCCGCTGGCGGACGCCATCAAGCTGCTGTTCAAGGAAGACGTGATCCCCGACGGCGCGGACAGGTTTCTCTTCGTCCTGGCGCCGGCACTCGCCTTCTTCCCCGCGGCGATGACCGCCACCGTCATCCCGTTCGGCGCGCCGATGACGATCGGCGACTACCAGCTCGACCTGCAGGTCTGCCGCGGCAACGTCGGCATGCTGCTCTTCCTCGCCCTCACCGGCCTCGGCGTCTACGGCATCGCGTTCGGCGGCTGGGCCTCCAACAACAAGTACGCCATGCTCGGCAGCATGCGCGCCAGCGCCCAGGTCCTCTCGTATGAGATCGCCATGGGGATCGCACTGATCAGCGTGTTCATGACGTCCCAGAGCGTCGACCTCAACGTCATCGTCGCCGACCAGACCGGAACGTGGATGGGCTTCGTGCCGAAGTGGAATGCCCTCAAGCAGCCGGTCGCGTTCGTGATCTTTTTCATCGCCGCCTTCGCCGAGACCAACAGGCTGCCGTTCGACCTCGCGGAGTGCGAAGCGGAGCTGATCGGCGGCTACCACACGGAATACAGCTCCATGAAGTTCTCCCTGTTCTTCCTCGCGGAATACGCGGCAATGTTCTCCTCGTGCTGCATGATCACGACGCTCTTCCTCGGCGGATGGTCGTTCCCAGGCATGCCCGCGGGCCAGACCGGGATCCTCTTCAGCCTCCTGACGATCGCAGTCTTCTTCGCCAAAGTCTCCGTCCTTCTCTTCTTCTTCATCGTCGTCCGCTGGACCCTCCCCCGCTTCCGTTTCGACCAGCTCATGCACCTCGGCTGGAAGACGCTCATTCCGCTCGGCCTCGCGAACATCGCGACGACCGGGGTGGTGGCGCAACTATGAGAGACGCCTTCTTCGTCGCGTTCTCGTTCCTCGCGATCTTCGGCGGGTTTCTCACCGTCTCGCGCCGGGACCCGATGTACTCCGCCCTGTCCCTGATCCTGTTCTTCGGCGCCATCAGCGGCGTCATGATGATCCTTGCGGCGCCGTTCCTCGCCCTCATGCAGCTCATGGTTTACGCCGGGGCCATCCTGGTCCTTTTCATCTTCGTCATCATGCTCCTGGCCCTCCGCGGCGAAGAAATCGGCGGCGAGCGACCGTGGCCCCTCCAGCTCCTTGCCGGCATCGGCTGCGCCGTCCTCTTCGGCCTCATCGCCGCCGCCATGCTGCGCGCTCCGTTCCAGGCGCTTCCCAAAGTGGGCCCGGAGTTTGGCTCGCCGGAACAGGTCGGCAGAACGATGTTTGCCGAGTTCGTGCTGCCCTTCGAAGTGGTGTCCGTGCTGATCCTGGCCGCCACCATGGGGGCGGTCGTGCTGGCCAAGAAGAATCTCGGCAAGCCGGAGGGGCCCGCCGTCGACGCGCCGAAGGACCACGGAGGGACACACTGATGCTGACCCTTCACAACTGCCTCCTTCTCTCCGCGATCCTCTTCGCCACCGGCGTCTTCGGGGTCATCGCACGGCGCAACGTGCTCATCGTCCTCATGTCGATCGAGCTGATGCTCAACGGCGTGAACATCGCGTTCGTGTCGTTCGCGCGCTTCTACCCCGGGTCTTCCCAGGCGCCCGCCGGCCATGTGTTCGTCCTGCTCACGATGGCCGTCGCGGCGGCGGAAGCGGCGGTCGGGCTCGCGATCGTCATTGCCTGGTTCCGGAACCGGAAGACGACGGACACGGAAGAGATGAGGAGCTTGCGCTGGTGAACGAAGCCTCCCGCTGCCTCGCGGTCGTCCCCTTCCTGTGCCTCGCCGGGTTCCTGGCGAACGGCCTGCTGGGACGCCGTCTGGGCCGGAACGGAGGCGCGGCCGTCGGCGTCGCTGCGGCGATCGCGTCCTTCCTGTTCTCGATTCCGGTCGCCCGGGAGGTCTTCTCGACGGGCGAAGCCGTGAAAGCGGACCTGTTCTCGTGGATCGACGTGTCGGACCTGCAGGTGAAGTTCGCGTTCCTGTGCGACCGGCTGAGCGTGATCATGCTCCTCGTCGTCACGGGCGTCGGTTCGCTCATCCATCTCTACAGCGCCGGCTACATGGCGCACGACGCCAGCGTTCCGCGGTACTTCGCGTACCTGAACCTCTTCATGTTCTCGATGCTCCTTCTCGTCCTCGGCGACAACCTGCTGTTGATGTTCGTCGGGTGGGAAGGGGTCGGCCTCTGCTCGTACCTGCTGATCGGGTTCTGGTTCGAGGACCCCGAAAAGGCGTACGCGGGGCGCAAGGCGTTCATCGTCAATCGCATCGGCGACTTCGGGTTCGCGCTCGGGCTCTTTGCGATCTTCATGGTCTTCCACTCGTTCGACTACGAGACGATCCGCGCGAACCTGGGCGACTCGAACATCCGGGAAAAGTTGCTGCACACGTTTGATCTGGGGATCTGGTTCGTCGATGTGAAGCTGTCGCTCGTCGGCGCGATCACGCTCGCGTTCTTCCTCGGCGCTGCGGGCAAGTCCGCGCAGATCCCGCTCTACGTCTGGCTCCCCGACGCGATGGCGGGCCCGACACCGGTTTCCGCACTTATCCACGCCGCGACGATGGTGACGAGCGGCATCTACATGATCTGCCGCCTCTCGCACCTTTTCGTCATGGCTCCGCCCACCATGGACATCATCGCCGGCGTCGGCGGCGCCACGGCCGTTTTCGCGGCCCTGATGGCGCTCGCGCAGAACGACATCAAGAAGGTCCTCGCCTACTCCACGGTCTCGCAACTCGGCCTCATGTTCCTCGCGCTCGGCACCGGCGGGTTCTCCGCCGGCTTCTTCCATGTCTTCACCCACGCCTTCTTCAAGGCCCTCCTCTTCCTCGGCGCCGGGTCCGTCATCCACGCCCTGTCGGGCGAGCAGGACCTGCGGCGCATGGGTGGACTGAAGAACAAGCTTCCCGCCACCTTCGCCACCATGCTCATCGGCACGCTCGCCATCACCGGCATTCCGCCCTTCGCCGGGTTCTTCTCGAAGGACGAGATCCTCTGGAAGGCGTGGGAAGGCTGCCTCACGGGCCAGAACGTGGGACACGGCCTCGTTCTCGGCCTGCTGGGCACCGTCGCCAGCGCAATGACCGCCTTCTACATGTTCCGCCTCCTCACCATGGCGTTCCTGGGCGCCCCGCGCGGTTCGGCCGAAGCGCATTCCCATGCCCACGAATCGCCCTGGACCATGACGCTTCCCCTCATCGTCCTCGCCATCTGCTCCGTCGCCGCAGGATTCCTCAACGTTCCACACGCCCTCCACGGAGGCGCGCACTTCTCCGCCTGGCTCCAGCCCGTCGTCGCCGCCTGGCCCGAAATTGCGACCGCCCAGCACGTATCCCATCACTCGGCCGAGCGCGGGCTCATGGTCGTCTCGACGCTCATCGCATTCGGTGTCAGCGGGTTTGCGCTGTGGATTTACCTGAAGCGTCCCGGGCTGCCGGCAGAAGTGATCCAGAAGTCGCCCGGGCTCGGGCAGCTGTACGCGCTCGTCCGCGACAAGTTCTACATCGACGAGGCCTACGACCGTGTCGTCGTGCGTCCCGTGAAGCTGACGGCGTTCGCGCTCTGGATCTTTGTCGACGTCCTGATTATCGACATGTTCATCAACGTCGCGGCCCTGGTTGCAGAAGTAGTTTCGGAAGCCGCCAGGCGCCTGCAGGACGGAGTGGTCGGGACCTATGCCGTCTGGTTCCTCGCCGGCGCCATGCTCCTCCTCGGGTACTTCCTCTACATCCTGGGGGCCGCATGAGCGCCCCCATCCTCTCCGCACTGCTCGTCATTCCCGTCGCGGGGGCCGCGCTGGTCGCGCTCCTCCCGCGCGAAAACGCCCGCGAGGCCAAGCTCGCCGCGCTTCTCACGGCACTCCTCACCTTCCTGGTCTCCATCCCCCTCTGGACGCAGTTCCGCCCCGGAAACGCCGCAATGCAGTTCGTCGAGACGCGCGCGTGGGTGCCGGCCCTCGGGCTGACTTACAAGGTGGGCGTGGACGGGATCTCCGTCCTCCTCGTCATCCTCACGACCCTCCTCATGCCGATCTGCGTCCTCGCAAGCTGGTCGATCACGGACCGCGTGAAGGAATACATGGCCGCTTTCCTCATCCTCGAAAGCGCCATGATCGGGTCGTTCGTCGCCCAGGACCTGCTCCTCTTCTACGTGTTCTGGGAAGCCATGCTCATCCCGATGCTTCTGATCATCGGCGTCTGGGGCGGCCGCCGCCGGGTGTACGCGGCGCTGAAATTCTTCCTGTTCACGATCGTCGGTTCGCTGCCGATGTTCGTAGCGATCATCTACCTGTACTTCAAATCGGGCGCCCAGACCTTCGATCTCGAGACGCTGCGCGCCGCCCTCAACCCGGCCGGCAACGAGCCCCTCCCGCTCACCGTCTCCGCCGCCCGCTGGTGCTTCTTCGCGTTTGCCCTCGCGTTCGCCGTCAAAGTCCCGATCTGGCCGCTTCACACCTGGCTCCCCGACGCGCACGTCGAAGCGCCGACCGCGGGCTCCGTCATTCTCGCGGGAGTGCTGCTCAAGATGGGGACTTACGGGCTCCTGCGCTTCGCCATCCCGCTCTTCCCCGGCACCGCCGCCGAGTTCGCGCCGATCATGATCGTGCTCGCCGTGATCGGCGTGATCTACGGGTCGCTCATGTGCCTCGCGCAGGAGGACATGAAGAAACTGATCGCGTACTCGTCGGTCGCGCACCTCGGCTTCTGCGTTCTGGGGATGTTCGTCTGGAACGACAAGGCGCTCTCCGGATCGATCCTCCAGATGGTGAACCACGGCATCTCGACGGGCGCCCTCTTCCTCTGCGTCGGCGTCCTCTACGAGCGCCGACACACGCGCCTCCTCGAGGATTTCGGCGGGATTGCGAAGGTCATGCCGTGGTACGCAGCGGTGCTGATCATCGTGACGCTCAGTTCCATCGGCCTCCCGGGCACCAACGGGTTCATCGGGGAGTTCCTGATCCTGCTCGGCACCTTCCAGGTGAAGAAGCTTCCGGCCATCTTCGCTTCCACCGGCGTCGTCCTGGGCGCCGCGTACATGCTCTGGATGGCCCAGCGCGTCCTGTTCGGCCGGGTCACCCACGAAGAAAACGAACACCTCGGCGACCTCCGCGGCCGCGAGTGGGCCACGCTCCTCCCGCTGCTCGTCCTCATCTTCGCCATCGGCGTCGCGCCCAACGTCTTTCTCAATCGCGTCGCCCCCACCGTCGAGAACTACAACCGCCAGATCCGCGCGGCGATCCGGCACGAAAACGAACGGCGTGAAGCGGAGAACCGCCATCGCGCCCTCATGACGCCACTGGAAGCGCCCGGCCCGGGAGATTCGCGCAAATGACCCTCGGCGCCCACGACCTCCAGCTCTTCAGCCCCGTCCTCATCCTCCTCGGCACCGCCGCGGTCGCCGTCACGGCCGACCTTTACTCCGGCAAGATCGAGCGCGGCGCCCTTCCGTTCATCTCGCTCGGCGGCACCGTCGCCGCGGCGATCTCCCTGCTGTCGCTCTGGGGCCGCAACGAGGAAGCCTTTGGCGGCGCGCTCCGCATCGACGGCCTCGCCGTCGTCATGGGCCTCGCCGCCTGCGCCGCCACCGCCCTCTCCGTCCTCATGAGCGCTTCTTACGTCCGCTCCTCCGGCATCGATTTCGGCGAGTATTACGGCCTCATGCTCACCGCCGCAGCGGGCGCCGTCATGCTCGCCCAGGCCAACGACCTCATGTCCGTCTTCCTCGGCATCGAGATCATGTCCATCGCCGTCTACTGCCTCACCGGCATCACCCGCGACCGCGAGAAGTCCACCGAGGCAGCGATGAAATACTTCATCATGGGCGCCTTCTCCACCGGCTTCCTCCTCTTCGGCATCGCCCTCCTCTATGGCGCCGTCGTCACGACCGGCGGCACCGAGGGCATCCTCCAGTCTCCGTCCCAGTCTTCCCTTCTCCGCCTCGACGCGCTCGCCCGCGTCCCCGCCAATACGCCTCTCCTCGCCGCCGGCCTCGCGCTCTTTCTCGTCGGCGCCGCCTTCAAGGTCGGCGCCGTCCCCTTCCACGCCTGGACCCCCGACGCCTACGAAGGCGCCCCCGCGCCCGTCACCGGCTTCATGGCCGGCGTCGTCAAGGCGGGCGTGTTCGCGGCGCTCCTTCGAAGCGCCACGGTCGCGTTCCCGCACCTCGGTCTTGAGTGGGGCGGAGCGCTGGCTTTCCTCGCGGCCGCCACCATGGTCGTTGGAAACGTGTGCGCGCTGGCGCAGACGAATCTGAAGCGGCTCCTCGCGTACAGCTCGATCGGCCATACGGGCGTGATCCTGGTGGGCATCGTCGTCGCGAGCGAAACGGAACACGCGGCCGCCGCTGTCCTTTTCTACGTCATCGCGTACGTCGTCATGACCGCCGGGTCTTTCGGCCTGATCTCGCTGCTCGCCCGCGAAGGCGGCGAACTGGAGGACATTTCCCAGTTCTCCGGCCTCGCCTCCCGGCGTCCCGCCGCGGCCGCCGCCATGACCCTATTCATGGCATCCCTCGCCGGAATCCCCCCCACTGCGGGATTCATGGGCAAGTTCCTCATCTTCCGCGAAGCGATCCAGAACCGTGAATTCCTCTGGCTGGCCATCACCGGCATCGCCGCTTCCGTCGTGAGCGCGTACTACTACCTGAAGATCGTCGTCGCGATGTACATGCGCGATCCCGCGAAGGGCGAGGAATTCCCGAAGGGTGAAGACCGCTGGGGCGCCGTTCTCGGGCTCGGACTGGCGTCGATTGCGACGATCGCGCTGGGCATCTGCCCCGCGAAAGTCCTCGAGTGGTGCAACGCGGCGATCCAGTCGGTTCGCTAAGTCCGGAGCGAGTCGGACGCGACCCAATATAAAAAGGCCCGGCTTTTGGCCGGGCCTTCGAGTTTGCGCTGCGAACCGTTACTTCAGGTCGCCCAGGCCGTCGCCTTCCTCGTCCTTCGGTTCGTCCTTTGCCTTCTCTTCGTCCTTCGCCTTGTCGTCGCAGCCCTTGTCGCACTTCCCGTCGCCATCCGCAGGCTTTTCGTCCTTGTCGCACTTCCCGTCGCCGTCCTTCTTGCCGCCAGGAACGATGTCGCCCGGCTTCGCATCGATTTTCTTCTTCTCGTCACCCTTGATGTCAACGGCCTTGTCCTTCTTCGCCTTCGCGCGAATCTCCTCGCACGCGCCCTTGCACTTCGCGCGGGCTTCGTCCTGGCACTTCCTGTGGCCCTTCCGCTCGCAATCGCGGTTCTCACAGCCCTTCCGCGCGCCCGCTCCGCAGCGATGATGCCCGTCGCGTTCGCACTTCTTCTTCTCGTCGCTCCAGCGCTTGAACTCGGCGGCCTTCTTCTCGGCCCACGCCCGCGCCTCGCGGTCCTTCTTCTCGTCTACTTTTCCCTCTTTGCCCTCGGCTTTGCCGTCAGATCCGGGCTCGGCCCGCTTGTCGTCTTCGGCGTAGCCATTAGTCCCGAACACGAAGAGCGCGAGCGCAGCGATCGTGAGAATCCGGTTCATTTTCGACCTCGCTGAGTTGGTTTTTCTGGTCCCCCCGACGCCTAGAAGGACGGGGGGGGAAGAAAAACGTTACGGGACCTTACAAAAAAAACGGGCCCGGCCGAAGCCGGGCCCGAAGCGAAGGTCCTGTCGGGACTTAGGATTACTTGAGATCGTCCATCGGATCCTCTTCCTCGCCCTCACCCTCTTCGGCAGGAGGCATCGGCGGCTTCGGCGGCAAAGGAGGCTTCGGACCATCGGGGTCGCCCTCGCCGTCTGGCGGAGGAAGCGGAGGCGGGAGCGGCGGTTTCGGGCCTTTTCCGTCCTTCGGGAGCGGAGGCAGCGGCGGCTTTCCGCCCTTGGCGCCCTTCGGCGGCTTCGGTTTCTTCCCATCCTTTTCGTCACCCGTGCCTCCGTCCGGAGGCATCGGCGGTTTCCCGCCGTCATCCATGTCGGGTCAGCCCCCCTCGCCGTCCTTCGGGGGGGGAGGAGGCGGGGGCATCGGCGGCTTCTCGCCGTCCTTCGGCGGAGGAGGCGGCTTCTTGCCCTTCTTTTTTTTCGGCGGCTTCGGCTTTTCGTCCCCCGGGTCACCCCCAGCAGGCGGCGGCGGCGGTTTTGGCGGCTTCGGCGGCGGCGGCGGTCCATCCGCGCCGGCGTGCGTGGCCAGGAACGCGCAGGCCAGCAACCCGGCGAAAATTCTGTGAAGCATCGGCTGTCTCCCAGTGTGAGGTCTGGTCGTCCCCCTTGCATCAGGAACGGGGAGAGAGCTGCCGTATTGTTGGAAATGCGAAAAAAAGGCCACGACAACTCCAAATCCCAACCCTATCCCCTTACTCCTGCAGCGTCTTGATCAACCGCCGCGCCTCCTCCGCCTCCGGCGTCCCGGGATGCCCCGCGACCACTTTTTCCAGCCACGTCCTCGCATTGTCGGGCCGCTTGTTGTCGATCAGCATCTTCGCCCGATCCATCCACTGCCGCGCTTCCCGCCGGCCATCTGCCTTCTTCACCGTTTCCGCCCAGTCCGGCGCGCCTGTCAGCTCCTTCGCCCGCGCCGCC
Organism: Planctomycetota bacterium; assembly: GCA_038060895.1. GTDB lineage: Bacteria > Planctomycetota > MHYJ01 > WSZJ01 > WSZJ01 > WSZJ01. The sequence continues at coordinate 85,812 of JBBTCT010000018.1, read as the reverse complement.
GCCTTCCGCCCGCTCGCCGAGTCCGGAAACTTCGCGGCAAGCTCCTCGTACTGCTTCACCGCCGCCGGCGGGTCGATCGCCTCCAGCGCCTGCGCACGCTCGAACTGCGGAAGAGCCTTCGCCTCGACCCGACGCAGCTCCGCTTCTTTCTCCGCCTTTTCGATGTTCGTGTCCGCGTAAAGCGCGAACGCCGCCACAAAATAGATCTTCCGCACGAGGAATCCGTTTTCCATCGCCTCGTACTTCTTCACTCCCACCCCGCAGTGCGTCACGAACTTGTTCATGAAGACCGCGCGGTGCCCCGGCGAGCCGAGCCACGCATCCATCGCCCCCGCGGGGTTGTTGTCGTACGCAATGTCCTCCCCGATGAAAATCGGTCCGTCCGGCTTCTCCACGTAGCCGCGGTCCGGCATCCCCCAGATCACGTTCTTCCACCCGTACTTCACCTTCGCCCGAGTCCCCAGGTCACCGTGCTTCGGCGAAATGTGCGCGAAGTAACGCCCCTCGATCATGTCGTCGCAGTGCTCCCGCCCGATCGCGCAGATCCGGTCGTCCCACTTCACCTCCGGCGCCTTGCACGTCTTCCGGAACGCGTTGATCCGGTCAAAGACGTCCTTCTCGATCTCCTCCGCGCCTCGCACGTCCCACTTGAAGTCCCGGACTTCCTCCTTCTCCTCCGGCACCCCGACCCAGTAGTGAAAGATCGCCCCCACCGCCGGCCCGAGAGGCCCCTCCATCAGGAACTCCACCACGTACTTCCCCTTCCCCTGGTCGAACTTCACCTTCTGCGTCGCCTTCCCGTTTTTTATTTCGGCGTCCTGTAAGCTCCCCGTCGTTCCGTCGGGGTACGTGACGGCGCACCAGCCGAAGCGGTACTTGCCCTGAGGGATGACCTTGAACGTGAGGGAAGCTCCATCCTCGATCTCTCTCAGCGGCAGGTCGTCGAAGAGCACGCGGTCCTTGTACCAGAGTTCGTACGCCGGCGCGGGAAGCGCGGCGAGCGCGAACGCAAGGAAAGCCGCTTTACGAAGGGCCATCATGGTTGACGTTACCCCTTCCGCGACAATGCGTGGCGGAAGATGGTGAAGAGGATCTTATACCCTGCACGCAGCGTGCCGGAGAGCGTTCCGGTGATTTTCGAGACGCCGACGCGCTTGCGGTAGCTGACGGGGACTTCCGTGACGCGCAGGCCGTGTCGCAGCGCGCGGATCTGCATCTCGACGGTCCACCCGAAATTGCGGTCGCGCATGCCGATTTTCCGGAGGGAAGAGAGGCGGATCGCACGGAACGGCCCGAGGTCGGTGTAGCGGTGGCCGTAGATCACGCGCATCAGGAAGCAGGCGAGCATGTTGCCGAAGCGGGCCTGGGGAAGCAGCGCGCCTTTCTCGCGGTTCCCGAGCGCGCGAGAGCCGATCACCATGTCCGCGCGGTCCTCCGCGATCGGTGCGACGAGAAGCGGCAACTCGTCGGGGTGGTCGCTGAAGTCCGCGTCCACGAAGACGACGATGTCGGGCTCGCGAAGGGCGGCGATTCCCGCGAGACAGGCGCTTCCGTAGCCACGCCGCGATTCGCTCACGATCCGGGCGCCGCCGGTGCGCGCGACGTCGGCGGTGCGGTCGGTGGAGCCGTTGTCCACCACGATGACGTCGTCGACTTTCGGAAGGGCGGCGAGGACGAGGGGGAGCGACTTCTCCTCGTTCAGCGCGGGAATGACGACGGCGATCCTGGGCGAAGAACTCACGCTGCGAGGCGCCCACATGGGGGGCAAAGGAAAGGGCGTTGCCACAGAGGACACAGAGAGCACAGAGAAAGCCCATCCGACAATTGGGAGTTTTCTCTGCGGCCTCTGTGTCCTCTGTGGCTCATGCCTTTTTCGTTTTCGGGCCAGCCGGGACGATGGGGCGACCTCTCCACCTCTCGAGGCCGGCTTTCGTGTCCACGTCATACCACGCCGGCAGGAGCGATACTTTCAGTCCCTTCGCCTTCTCCAGCGTCACCTTCAGCGTGTCCGGCGACGACCACGGCACCCCCCGGAAAAGCTCTTCGCGCGGTTCCCGCATCCCGATCAGCACGTAACCGCCGTCTTCCGCGGGACCAATCACGACATCGTGCGTCTCCAGATCCTTGAACGCGCGTTCAAAATACTCCAGCGGCAGGTCAGGCGAGTCCGTCCCCACCAGCACCGCCGGTGACAGCCTCCGGAAAGCACGCGCCATCCGTTCGCCCAGGTCGCCGTCCCCCTGATCCATGAACGCGCTCCATCGCGGGAAGTACGCCGCCAGGTCCACCGAGCACCCGTCCGGCGTCCCGAACACGAAGGGCCCCCGCTGCGCCCCTTGCGGCGCCGCTTCCGCCACCCGGGCCGAGGTCGCCCGCAGGCAGTCGCGATACGCCTCCAGCGCCGCCTCCTCCCCGATCTCGGCGGCAAGGCGCGTCTTGACCTTGCCGCGCTCGGGGCGGCGCGCGAAGACGCAGAGGGACAGGAAGGATGGCACGGGGCGCGGATTGTACCCGCCCCCCGGCGGCGGTAGGATGGGGCGCATGAGCAGCAAAAAAGGCGGAAGCCGCTTCCTGTTTGTCCTGGCCGGGGCGGGCCTCCTGGCCGCGGCGATTTTCGTCCCGCTCCGCACCTGCGAGCGGTGCCACGGCATCGCCGGCGTGAAAATAGGCGAAGTCGTCGACCTTCGCTGCAACGGCTGCGGCGGTAAGGGAAAGCAGACGCTCCTCGACATGGGACTGGCCGCGGTCCGGAAGTGATGTTTCGGGAGATGCTGGATGCCTGAATTCCCGCAAGAGGTGGGAAGCGCGCGTTGCGGTTCGTCGAGATGATCCTCACGCGGAAGAGCTGAACCGCGCACCCGGGCTTTCGTTCGCACAGGAATGACGATTCGGCTCGCCCTGCTTGCCACGATTCTGTCCGGTTCGTTTTCCCGGGCCTGCCCGCCATCGGCGGCTGCGGAGCCGGAAGACGTGTTCGACCTGGTCTCGGGTCAGGTTCCCTCGCACGGCGAGACATACTGGACGCTTCGGGAAGTCCGTTTGGACACAAGGCTCCGGTCGAACATTATGGATTTGCCGACGCGGCTGTTTCTCGCGGAAGCCCGGGCGGCGCTGGGACGCGACGGCGAGGCTGGCACCGTACTCGCCTCGATCGAACAGCTCGACCCAGGAAACGCCGGCGCCGCGGCGCTTCTTGCGGACCTGCGGGAGCGCGCGGGCGGATTCCTGAGCGCCGCCGAATCGCTGTCGGCGGCGCTTCTGCGCAACCAGGACGTCTGCCCGGGCCTCGGCGATTTTCATCTTCGGGCGCTGCGGTGGAGCGCTTCTCAGCGGAACATCGGCTTTCTGGACGAGCCGTACTCGACCTGGCCAACGCCGGGCGCCGGGCCCCGCGTCGATTACTTCCGCCTCCTCCTGCTCGCCACCCGCTGCCCGCGCTTCCCCGACGCCATGCTCGTCCTGGGCGACGAACTCAGCCGCCGGGGCGCTCAGAACCTGGCGATCTGGGCCTGGGTCCGGGCGCTCGACCTCGGTCACCCGGCGAAGAGCGAACTGAGCAGGCGCCTCGAGACGACGTTTTTCCTCTGGCGCGTGGGTTCGGGGCGTGCGGAAGCGAGTATTGACGCGGCGATGGCCGCCATCCGGCGCAATGTTTCGACAGCGGAAAGGTGGCGCACCGGGTTTCAGCGAGTCGAATGGAGGCTGGTGCTCGAAGGACGGGAGCCAGGCATTGCGGAAGTCCTGGCGGAGTGCAGGAGGTGCGGGATCTCGCGGGCCGCGGCGGGGGACTTCGCGGAACTTCCGATCGGCGAGGCCGAGCTGATTGCGGCCGAGCCGCGGCCCGAGCCGCCGCGATCCAATCCGGCAAGGCCTCCGCGCCTCGACCCTTGGACCGTATCCGCCCTCCGGACTCTCGCCATTGCCGCCGGCACGCTCTTCCTCGCCTGCATCGCGTGCCTCATCGTCGCCCGCCTCGCGCCGATTTCGCCACGCAAATCCCGCGCACTGACACTTTCACGCTACGCGCAGCGAATGCGGTCGAGAAGGCGCGGCCCCTCCATGTTCGGAGGAATCTGCGCCTGCTAAGTCTCACGAGCTGCGCGACAGGACGGCGATGGCGTAGCCGAAGTTAGCCAGCCCGATGGCCAGCATCACGACCGGGGCCGCGAACCGCGCCCACGACGGCCAGGTCGGTCAGGATCCGCAGAGGCGCGTCTGAAGCGGCTTGCCGCCTCCGCCCTCGATGCCGCGGGCGAGGCCATAGAACTTCACGGCGGAGAAGGCCGTAAAGGTAGCCCCGATCACAAGCGATGGTCCAAGTTCAGAGATCGCGGTCATCTCAAATCTCCCGACTCCTCCCTGCTCCCTGCTCAACCCTCAACACTCCTCACTCCCTACTTTCCTTGCGCCGTCACGTACTCAAGCAACGTCCGCACCCCGAACCCGGTCCCTCCCGGCTGGCAGAAGGACATCCCCTTGTCAGTCCACGCCGGCCCCGCGATGTCCAGGTGCGCCCAAGGCTGGTCCCCCGCCCATTCCTGCAGGAAGAGCGCCCCTTGGATCGCGCCGCCGCCGCGGCCGCCGGAATTCTTGATGTCGGCGATGTCGGACCGGAGGAGGTCGCGGTATTCGGCGACGATCGGCATCCGCCAGAGACGCTCGCCGGCGCGCTTGGAAGCGGCGTCGAGGCCGGCGGCGAGGTTGTCGTCGTTGGAGAACATGCCGGCGACCTGGTCGCCCAGCGCGACGACGCAGGCGCCCGTGAGCGTCGCGAGATCGATCATCTCGTCAGGCTTGTCCTCGCGCGCGATGACCATCGCGTCGGCAAGGACGACGCGCCCTTCGGCGTCGGTGTTGTTCACCTCGATCGTCCGCCCGCTCGCCGTGCGCAGGACGTCGCCCGTCTTCACCGCGCTCCCGCCCGTCATGTTCTCCGCCGCGGGAATGTAGCCGTACACCGTGCAGTCCGGCTTCAGGTCCGGCAGCGCGCTGAACATCGCCAGCACCGCCGCCGCGCCGCTCATGTCGCACTTCATCGTCCCCATCCCGTCCGCCGGCTTGATGCACAGCCCGCCCGAATCAAACGTAATCCCCTTCCCGAGAATCGCGACCTTCTTCGAGCCCTTCTTCCCCTCCCACTTCAGCATGATGAAGTGATACGGCTCGTCCGAGCCTTTCCCGATCCCGATCAGCCCGCCCATCCCCTTTTTCTCGATCTCCTTCTGCCCCCACACCGTCACCTTCACGTTCGACCCGGCCAGCCGCTTCGCGGCTTCCGCAAGATGCCGCGGCGCGCAGTCGCCGGCCGGCGTATTCACGAGATCCCGCGCGTAAACGGTCGCGCGCGAAAAAATCTCCGCGAGCTTCACCGCCCGCTCCGGCGCGCCGAGAATCTCGGCCGCCTCAAACGCCTTCGTCTCCTTCGGCTGCCGGTACTTGTCGAACTCGTACGCGCCCAGGATCAGCCCTTCCGTCACCGCCTGCGCGTTGCGTTCCTCGCCGAGCTTGCCTGCCGGCGGAAGCGCGCACATCACCTTCGTGGCACCGATCTCCTTCGCCTTCTTCGCCGCCGCGCCGGCCGCCCTGATCGTCAGGTCCACGTCGCGCGTCGCCGCCTTTCCGACGCCCGCGACGATGACGCGCTCCGCGCGGGAGTCCCCCGCGTGCCACACGAAAGTCTGCCCCACCTTGCCCCGGAAATTCTCCTTCTCGAGCGCCGCGGCCAGCCGCCGGCTCGAATCCCCGGAGAGCGCGTCCCACTTGTGAAGCGCCCTGACGTCCTTCGACGACGGCTCCTCGGCAAAGAGAATGAGGACGTCGGTGCGGTCGAGGCGCTTGGTGGAAGAGACTTTGATCATGTCAAGGGTCTCCGGGGGGAAAGGGTGAAGTGGAGATTTTATTTTCGCGGGAGGGGGATGTCCAGAAGGGGCTCGGTTATCACAAGCTGATGTGTTTTTGTAGTTGACGTGACAGGTGTCGCTTCTCGCAACGCAAGCCCTTCGCCTACAATCACTTATGGATCGATGTCCTTCAGGATCGAACGGCCGCCTTCCGCAACCGGAATCTTTAGAAACTCCCCTCCCGGAGACCCCGCTTCATGCGCCTCGCATTCGCACTCGCCAGCCTCCTCTGCCTCCCCTCCGTTGCCGACGACCTCAAGAGCACGTTCAAGGATGGCAAGCTCACCGTGACCTGGCCGAAAAATGAGGACGTCGACCAGTACCACGTCTTCCTCGTCGAGCCCGGCATTGAGAAGGAAATCGCAAAGACGGGCGAAGCCTCCTGCACCTTTGACGCCGAACGATTCAAGCTCTACTCACTCGAGATCCGCGCCCGCATCAACAAGGAGGACAAGATCATCCACCGCGGCGTCGCCGGCGCGTTCCCGACGTACTTCAAAATCGGCCAGTTCCAGCTCGACTGCTTCGGCCGCGAAACGTGGCGCTTCGAGGAGGACAAAGTCGGCGAAGGCCACAAGGGCGACGTCGCGATCGTCCGCTCCGCGGGCGGCGCTTCGATGATCACCATCCGCGGCCTCCACGGCATCGCCCCCGGCGTCCCGGAGGGTTTCGGAAAAATCGACGCGACAAAGCGCAAGGAGATGGCAGAGGCGCTTCAGGCCGGCGAGGTGGACCTCAAAGAGACACAGCCCGCCACCAACGGCTTCCGCCTCCGCAGCGGCGAGGGCGGCTACGTTCACATCCGCGTGCGCGAGTTCAAGAACCCGCGAGTGACGTTCGAGTACGTCTACGTCATGCGCCCCGAGGTCGAGGAGATCCTGGCCGAGCTCGCGGCGACGAGCCCGCCGAAGCTCGCCAAGGAGGACGAGGACAGGGTCCGCGCGCTCGCCGACCACCTCGTGTCGAAGGACACGAACGAGCGGCTGAGCGCGAGCGACGCGATCGTTGCTAAGGGGGCGTCGGCAGCGGCCGTGATCGCGGACCTGATGAAGAGTCACGCGGACCAGGAAGTGCGCGACCGCCTGGAAACCGTACTCCGAAAGGTATGGGAGAGAACGCCCCAAGCCATCAAGTAGGAGCTCCCAGGCAGCTCGGATTACAGCGACTTTTTGACGACGGCCGCGATCGTTGCCAACAGCGCGGATTTGCTCGGCCTCGCTCCCGAGTCGATGATGAAGCAAATCGGCATTCGGGGAACTCGAGGGGAGGACGAGAGTAAGATTCGGTCCGTATTGCGCAAACCACGACGAGCTCGACCGATCTCGTCATTTGGTTATTGCGCCGAGGGCCGAGGCGCGCATTTTCGGTTCCGACGGGTGCCTCCAAGACGCTAAGCCCGCCTCAACCTCAGCGAATTCATCACCACGCTCACGCTCGAGAACGCCATTGCAAGCGCCGCGAGCATCGGGTTGAGCCAGCCGAGCGCCGCGGCGGGAATGAGCACGAGGTTGTAGAAGAACGCCCAGAACAGGTTCTGGCGGATGGTGCGCAGGGTGCGCGCGCTCAGGTTGATGGCCGTCTCCACGTCGCGGATGTCGCCCCGCACCAGCACGATGTGTCCCGCTTCGGCCGCGATGTCCGTCCCGGTGCCCATCGCGATGCCGACGTCGGCGGTGGCGAGGGCGGGGGCGTCGTTGATGCCGTCGCCGACCATGGCGACAGGGCCGGCGGACTGGAGCTCCGTGATCTTCGCGGCCTTTTCCTTCGGGAGGACCTGGGCGACGACGCGGTCGATGCCGGCGGCCTTTGCGACGGATTCTGCTGTGACGGCGTTGTCGCCGGTGAGCATGACGACGGCAAGTCCGCGGCGCTTGAGGGAATCTACGGCTTCGCGGGCGGCGGGGCGGACGGGGTCGGCGACGGCGAAGGCGCCGAGCAGGCGCTCTTCCATGGCTGCCGCCACGACGGTGCGCCCCTCGACGCGGTTCCGCATCACGAACGTCCCGGCGGGGGCGACGTCGATTCCACGGCCGGCGAGGAATTCCGGCGAGCCCACGACGACGGTGCGTCCCTGGAGGGTCGCTTCGACACCGCTTCCCGAGTACGAGAAGAAATCGTCGGGCTCGGGGGAGCCCGATGTTTTCTTTTCTGAGAAGCGGACGATGGCGCGGGCAAGCGGGTGCTCGCTGCGCTTTTCTGCGGCGAGCGCGAGTGGGAGGAAGTCTGGACTGAGCGTCAGGACGTCAACGACCTCGGGGCGGCCCTCGGTGAGCGTGCCCGTCTTGTCGAAGACGATCGTCCTCAGTTTGTGCGCGACTTCCAGCGCTTCCCCGCCCCGGATGAGAATCCCTTTTTCCGCGCCGCGGCCGATGCCGGCCATCACCGCGGTCGGCGTTGCCAGGCCCAGAGCACAGGGGCATGCAATGACGAGGACCGCGACGGCCGGGAGAAAACCGGCGGCGGGGTCGTTCTTCGCGATCCACCAGCCGGCGAAAGTCACGGCGGCGGCGATGAGAACGAAGGGCACGAAGACGCCCGCAGCCCGGTCGGCCAACCGCTCGACCGGCGCCTTGCGCGTCTGCGCCTCCTCGACCGCGCGGACGATCTGCGCGAGCAGGGTTTCGCCGCCGACGCGCGTGGCCTTGAAGAGCAGCGAGCCGCTTCCGTTGACGGTGCCGCCGGTGACGGGGTCGCCGGGGCGACGGGTGACGGGCATGGATTCGCCGGTGACCATGGATTCGTCGATCGGCGACTCGCCCTCGACGACCTCGCCGTCCACGGCGAGCCGCTCGCCAGGGCGGACGCGCACGAGGTCTCCGGCGCGGACCCGCTCGACGGGCACCTCCGATTCCGTCCCCGCGACGACGACGCGCGCCGTCGCGGGCCGCAGTTCCATGAGCTTGCGGATCGCCGCTCCGGCGCGCCGCCGGGCACGGTGTTCGAGCGTTCGCCCGAGCAGGATCAGCGCGATGATCGTCGCGCCGGTTTCGAAATAAAAACCATGGCCGTGGCCGAGCGCCGCCGCGAACGAGACGAGGAACGACGACCAGGTGCCCACCGCGACGAGCGTGTTCATGTCGGCGGCGAAGTGCCTGGCCGAGGCGATGGCGCCGCGCAGGAAGGGCCAACCGCACCACAGCTGGACCGGAGTGGCGATCGCGAGCAGGATCCACCGGAGTGGAGGGTCGGGAACGAAATGGCGTCCGTGGCCGAGGAACATCTCGTCCATCGAGAGCGCCATCAGCGCGGCCGCTCCAGCGAGCGCGACCGGCAGACGGAGGTCGCCGCGCGCAGCCTCCGCCGCGGCCGGAGGCGCCCCCGTTTCGACCAGCGACGCCTCGTACCCGGCGCCACGCACCGCCGCAACCAGCGCGACCGGATCGACGCCCTCCGACTCGACCGTGGCGCGCTCCGTCGCCAGATTGACGTTCGCACGGGACACCCCGGGGACCGCCGCCAGCGCAGTCTGGACGCGCCCCACGCAACTCGCGCAGGTCATTCCCTTGAGCGCCAGCGAAGTTCGGGTGGAAGCGGCCATTCCGGGATCATACCCACGCGCGACCGCCGCGGAGCGGGTTCCATCGCAAGACTCCGTGGGAAGGGAAGTTGCGGCGGCATCGCCATCGGCCGGGACAAACCGCCGGCGGCATCACGCTTCCACGAAATCCCTTCGCCATAACGACTTGCGAGCGATTTGCAAAAAAAGCCGCTTGACTCGCCCCCCGCAAGAGGCTTATGTTCTTCCTCTGTACTTAAATCGTTTTAGTTCCGCGCTTTAGAAGCGACGCCCCGACGCAAGTTAAGGAGGCTCCCCCGTGACGAAGAAGGACATCGTCAAGACCCTCGCCGACCGCTTCACGCTCTCACAGGTCGACGCGAAGAAAGTCGTCCAGGGGACGTTCGATGCCATCCTCGAGACGCTGATCGCCAACGGACGTATCGAGCTTCGTAATTTCGGCGTGTTCGAGGTCAAGATGCGCAAGGCGCGCAAGGCGCGAAATCCCCGCACGGGAGCCGAGGTCTTCGTGGCGGAGAAACGCGTGGTGACGTTCAAGCCCGGACGCATGATGGAAGAGAAGATCAAGTAGCGACCGCTTACTCCATCCCGAGCGCTTCCTCAATCTTGTAGTACCCCGCTTTCGCCCCCGCCAGCCAGCAGGCCGCACGGACCGCGCCGCGAGCGAAAGTATCCCGGGTTGAAGCGCGATGGACGATCTCGATGCGCTCCCCGAGTCCCGCGAAAGTAATCGTGTGCTCGCCGACGATGTCGCCGGCGCGAACCGCATGGATCCCGATCTCGCCGGTCGTCCTCGCCCCGACGTCCCCCTTGCGCCCGTCGCGGCGCTCCTTTTCAAGATCGCGCCCGAGTGCCTCCGCGACGCGCTGCGCCAGCGTGAGCGCCGTGCCCGAAGGCGCGTCCTTTTTCATGCGGTGATGCGCTTCCACGATTTCGACGTCGTACGCGTCGCCAAGAACCTTGGCCGCCTCGGCCGCCAGCCTGAACAGAAGATTCGCGCCGACGGACACGTTCGAAGCGACGCACACGGGGATCTTCTTCCCCGCGGCCTGCAGTGCTTCGCGCGTCGCCGCCTCGAGGCCGGTCGTCCCCACCAGCATCGGCACGCCGAGCTTCACGCACTCCGCAAGCCGGGCCGCCGTCGCTGAAAAGTGCGAGAAGTCGATGAGCACGTCCACTTTGCGCGACAGCGCCGACTCGAGCGGCACGCCGCGCTTCGCCTGCCCCAGCGCTTCCCCGACATCCTTCCCCGCTCCCGGGTGCCCCTCGCGCTCGATCGCCGCGGCCAGCCGGCACCCGGCCTCGCCCGCCAGGACGGCGAGGATGCGCTCCCCCATCTTGCCGCACGCGCCGCCCACCGCGACGTCCAGCACGGCCTTCGGCCCGCTACTCGGCTTTCTTGTCGCCACTCTTCCCCCTCTTCGGCCCGCCGCCGTCCTCCGCAATCCGCTTCAGCACCTCGTCGACCTCCACGTATTTCCCGACGAGGTCCACGATGTAGTTGATCTTCGCGCTGTCCCACGGGCTGATCTTCACTACCAGGTTGTTCACCCGGCTCGCCGTCGCGTACGAGTCGCTCTTCACGACCATCACCGGCACGCCCGTCCTCTTGATGATCTCGAGGATGTTCTTGCGCGGGTAGATGTCCCCGGTGAGGACGAGGCCTGCGAGGCAGAAGCGGTTCTTCTGGTCGACGAGGGTCATGGAGAGGGCGGCGAGGATCATGTCCTCGCGGTCTCCGGGGGTGATGAGGAGGCAGGAGCCCTCGAACTTGTCCATGGCGTTATGAGGGGTCATGGCGCCGATGAGGACGTTCCCGATGCGGGTGTTGAGGGCGGACTCGCCGTTGAGGAGGTCGCCGCGAAGCGTTTCGAGGACCTGGAGGACGGTGGGCGTGTAGAGGTCGCGCTCGTAGGGGATGGCGCCGAGGAGGGCGACGTCGTGTTCGGCGAGGATCTTGCGGGCGACCTTGTCGATGCGCTCCATTTCGCCGGGATAGACCTTGTTGATGACGACGCCGAGGAGGCCGACGCCCTGGGCCTCGAAGAATTTCTTGTTGAGGAGGATGTCATCGATCGGCTGGCCGACGCCGCCGGAAGCGACGAGGAGGACCTTGGCGTTGAGGAGCTTGGCCATGTCCGCGTTGGAGACGCCCCAGCTCGACCCGACCGCCGCGTGGCCGGTGCCTTCGATGACGACGAATTCCTTGTCCTGTGCGACGCGGTCGTAGGCGCGCCTGACGCGGTCGATGAGTCCCTGCCGTGCCGCCGGCGTCGCGAACTGGTCCGGGAACCCCGGCTTGAGCGTCACGGGGTTCATGTCCTCGATGTTGCAGTGCACGCGGCAGGCGCGCTCGATGAGGAGCGTGTCCTCATCGATTGACCGGGAATTCCCCGCGTCGATGTCCGCGGTCCCGACCGGCTTGATGAACCCGATGCGCTTGCCCTTTTTCACGAACGCGGCGCTGAGCCCGAGCGTGAGCGCCGTCTTGCCTTCGTTCGGCCGCGTGGCCGTGATGAAGATGTTGCGGGACATGTGCCCTCCTCTCAAGGGGGCGGCAAAATAGCAAAGCCTCTGAGGGGCTGCAAGTTACGGACGAACCGCTCGCGCGAAAGTTAGGGCCGCTGCAGGCTGACTGGCTGGACCAAAACAGAACCACTTCCTTCTCCGACACGGCAAAAACCAGTTAGCTTCGCTCGTCAAGAAACGAAAAAACACGGCCCTCTCGGGCGCACTGTTCCTTAAATTGCGCGAACTGTGCGGCGGAAACGCTCGATCATCAGCCCTCATCGTCGGGCCGTCAGAAAAGTCGGAACCTGAAGCGGGTGATGGGGCTCGAACCCACAACGGCCAGCTTGGAAGGCTGGCGCTCTGCCAATTGAGCTACACCCGCGCGTGAATGGCGCGTTTCGATGGGCAGAGAGGGATTCGAACCCCCGAAGGCATAGCCACCAGATTTACAGTCTGGCCCCTTTAGCCACTTGGGTATCTGCCCGAGTCACGAATTCTTGAAGGTCAAAACGCCTGTTGTCAATACGCCGGGTCGTTCAATTTCGAATCGAGGTGAGGGAGTCGTGTGGAGGCGGAGTCGGGCGGCGCCAAATGCTGAAGTTCTCCGCCATCGCCCTGCCCGCCGCCCGACGCAGCCTCCACCGACTCCCTCACCTCGATTCGAAGCTGGGCGCGGGACTTGAACCCGCAACCTCGTGTTTACAAAACCGTTTCGCCCGTCGCGGATTCAACCCCGCGGCGGGCGGAATCCTAGAGGGAAACCCTTGCAGGGTCAACGCTTGAAGCCGAACGGAGGTTCACGTTCAAACCGACGTGGACCGACCTCAGCCGAAGAGAACCGATGCGCGGACGGGGCCGGGGACGGTGCCAACCTCGATGCTAGTTGGCTCTGCTCTGACGGTAGAATGACTGACGCGGGGTAGCTCCCCGCGAGGCTTGCGGACCGAGGTAAGTCGGACTCGCCCCCGACTTCCTCGGCCCGCTTTCACGGAAGGGCGAGACGTGGAACCCCCCAAAAGTAAGCGACCCTTTTACCGGCCGATCACGTCGGTATCGAGGGTCAAGTTCACGCGACAGATGGCGCTCGCTTGGCTCGATACCTACACGACCTATGGTCTGACCCGCATAGACGAGCTTGGCGGGATCATCCGACGAGAGATTTGGGATTCCATGCCCGCCGAGACGTACCTCACCTACGAAGTTCGCCGGTTGCAAATCGTTCGCGTCTGCACCCGCTTTTTTTCCATCCTCGGCGATGAAATTCGCGAGCGTAGCTTGCTCCGGCCGGGACAGAATCGGCAAGACCTCATGCGAGCCTGGGTTGCGTGGGACGCTCTGACCGATCAGCGATGCCGCGAGGATCGCTCGAAGTACGGCCGGATGCTCGCTCAGTTCAAGGTTCTCGACTTCGGCCCGGGCATTTGGTCCGAAGACCTAGACGCCGTTGATCAGATTCGCTACGGCTCCCTCCAAGACCCCTTCAACCAAGCCCTGTTTCACTCGGCACGAAGCAAGACGGCCCGGCGGCTGGATCGCGATTATCGAGTCCGAAAGAGCGTCAAGTCGCTGCGTTGCGAACTTCCGGATGAGGACATTCGGCAAGAGACGGTCGCGGGGATTCTCCGTGCCGGAGGCCCATTTCTTACCCGCCAACGTGGGGGAGCTTTTCGAATCCGCGTCACGGCTGACCGGATTCGCGAGGTACTGCTCCGACTTGTGTCGAGGGAGTATCAGGTCGAGAACTTGGAGCAAGTCGGCGGCGGAGTCGAAGGGACAATTCCGGTCGAGGACGAAGAACGCAAGCGGATTGTCTGTCGCCAAGTAGAGCGATTGCGGGAACTTTGCAGGCAGCGGTCGAGGATCGAAAGCAGGTCCGAGGCCGTTCGGGTGGTCCGTGCGAACCTGCTTCAGCTGCTGCTGGGACGCCACGGCATACCGGACGAAACCTCCGTGTCACCGGCTGACTTGCTCGCTCGGCACCCGACGATCCGCCCCGACTCCCTGAGCCATGCGCTCTCCGCGGAAGAGGCTTGGTTGACTCGGGAAATAGGCCCCTCGGAATTCTGAAATTCTTCTTCAAGTCGGGAGTCTTTGCCCCCGTAAGGGGGTATGGAAAACGAAACCTCGTTCGAAGTAGACGTTGCTCGCGCCTGTCTGCCTGAAATCCTGCGCGTCGAGGACGTGGCCCGCGTCCTGGGTGTCGGCGTAGACGCCGCATGGAAGGCGATCCGGAAGGGACTCTGCGGCCCCTTCACTCGATGCGGTCGCAGGCTGCTCCTCCGGAGAGTGTCGTTTCTCGACGCGCTCCGCCGCCGTGAAATCACAGTCCGAGCCCCAGCAAGGGCAAGGGTCGGCAACCCGGCGATCCTCGACGCGTTGCGGAAGGCCTACCCTCTGCCGCACGAGCGCAGCGGAGACGGGAAGGAATCGTGAACTCGAACTCCAACCTTCTCGAATCCCCCCTGCTGAAGTGGGCGCTTGGCTACGTTCGGCTCGGCGTGGATCGAGCCCGCCCGTGAACCTCACCTCCCACTTGGACCTTCCCTCCGCCCTCGCAACCCTGCCTTCGGAGTCCCTGAGATGAAAACATCGACACTTCTGCGCTACAGGTTCCAGGTCCCGGGAGACTCGCTCTTGGGGTGCGTCATAGCCGTAAAGCGCGACGTCCGCGCCCGGTTTGGGCTGCTGGATCGCGCGTTCATCGACGCTGGGTCGATCCTGCAAGCGGTCTACATCCCTCCGCGCCTGCGCGCCGCGTGGAGAGCCGCCGATCCATGCATCGGCGACCGCGTTCGCATCACATTCACCGGTTTCGATCAGGTGCGCGCGAAGGTCTACGAGGTCGAAGTTCTCGAACGCGCGCCCAGCCCGCTCAATTCGGAGAAACTCAAGTGACCGCGCTTACCATCAATCCCGCAGAAATTGAGCGGACACTTCGCCTGTTCCATGAATCCGGCTCCGTCTTCGAGGTGCGGGCGCTCGACTGTTCCTCGACGCGCGGAAGCGGCAAGCCCTTCACGGCGGCGGGATTCTTCAACGATCCCGCGAAAGTCGCCGCCGAAGTTGCCAAGCTCGAAGCGCGCGCGACGGCGAAGGGCATTTATCAGGTCTTGAATCCCGTGTCGCCGGACCTGCTCGCGCTCGCAGAGGTGAACAAGCTTCACGACTACGCGAAGTCCACGACGCAAGACGCGGACATTCTCCGGGTCCGCTGGCTGTACCTCGATTTCGACGCGACACGGCGGGCCGGAATCTCCTCAACGAAAGCAGAAGTCAAAGCAGCGTGCGAGATAGCCAGGACAGCGCGGACTTGGCTTGAGAGTGAACAAGGGTGGGTGGCGGGAGTCCGCGCCCTCTCCGGCAATGGCGCGCACGTTCTCTACCCCTTGGACCTGCCGAACGACGAGGCTTCGAAAGACCTGCTCCGCCGTGTCCTGCTCGCGCTCAACGCTCGTTTCGGAACCGATCAGGTCAAGGTCGATCCGTCTTGCTTCAACGCGTCTCGAATCGCGAAGCTCTACGGAACGATTGCGCGGAAGGGTAGCTCTACTCCCGAACGTCCGCACCGGCTCGCCGCACTCGTCTACGTCTCCCCCGGTTCGCTCGGCATCGTCTCCCGCGAGAAGCTCGAAGCCGTCGCACGGCTCGTCCCGGCGGAAGAGAAAAAGAACAATCCGGCGATGAAGGCGCGGGCGGAGGGTGAAGGGCTCTCTCCCTTTGAGGATTTCAATTCTCGCGGCGACGTGGCCGCGCTGCTCGAAGGGGCGGGATGGAAGCGGTACGGCGTGGAGCGTGACGGGGAATCGAGTTGGACCCGGCCCGGCGGCGACGGCAGGTGCGCGACGCTGGGACATAACAAGACCTCGGAGGGCGGGCCGCTCCTCCACGCTTTCAGCTCGAACGTCTCCGAATTCGAAGTGAACAAGAGCTACAGCCCGTCGCAGGTTTTCTCCCGGCTCCGGCACGGCGGCAGAGATTCCGAAGCGGCGAAGGCGCTGCTCGCTCTCGGCTACGGGACGCCGCGAAATGGCAAGGCCGGAGCGAACGGGACGACCGCGACTAGCACCGCCCCCGAACCGTGGGGCGATCCGATTCCCATGATCGCGGAAGCGAACCTGCCCGCCTTCTCGCTCGACACTCTCCCCAAGTGGCTCGGCGATTCGGCGGAGTCGTTGGCGGAATCTCTCCAATGCCCGCCGGACCTGCCCGCGTTGCTCGGGCTAGCGGTTGCCGCGTCCGCGCTGGCCGGTAAGTACCAGATCGAAGCGTGGCCGGGATGGAGGGAACCTCTCAACCTCTACATCGTTTTGGTCCTGCCTTCCGGCGAAATGAAGTCAGCGGTTTTCGGGAAGGTGCTGGCGCCAGTTTGGGAATTCGAGCGGACCCTAGCGAGCAATGCGGAACCTAAGATTGCGAACGCGAAGGCAGAACAGCGGGTGCTTGGAGCAAAGGTCAAGGCGGCAGAGAAAGCGCTGTTGAACGCAACGAAGGATGCGAAGGCAACGGCAGAGTCCGCGCTCCGCGAGGCAGAGCTTGTGCTGGGGGCGCACGTCATCCCGTCCGCGCCGATTCTCACCGTTGGCGACGTGACGCCGGAGAAGCTCGGCGACCTGATGCAAGCGAACGGGGAGCGGATGCTCTTTGCGGCGGCAGAGGGCGGAGTTATCGAAACCGTGACCGGGCGCTACAACGATGGCCCGGCAAATCTCGACTTGTTCCTCGGAGCCTACGGCGGGGACCGCGTGCGCGTGGATCGGATATCGCGTCCGCCCGTGATTCTTCGGGAGCCGCTTCTCACGGTGGGGCTGACGGTCCAGCCGGAAATCCTCTCTGGCTTCGGCGCTCGGCGCGAACTCCGTGGACGTGGCCTACTTGCCCGCCTGTTCTACTCGAAGCCGGTAACGAGGATTGGTTCCCGCGAGTGGAAGCCCCGGCATCGTGACTTCGACGCGCACGAAGCGTACGGCGCGCGCGTGAAGGACTTGCTCACCCTGCCTCTGCCGCAAGCTCCGCCGGGCTCGACGGTTCGCCCCGAAGTCCTGACGCTCAAGCTCGCGCCCGAAGCGCAAGTTACTCTCGGAGAATACGCCGCCGACGTTGAAGCGCGCATGAAGCCGGGTGGCGACCTGGCGCACCTGCGCGACTGGGCAAACCGCGCGCGCGGGCTCGCTCTTCGTGTCGCCGGGATTCTTCATTGCGGGGACAGCATCGGGCCGGGCAAGTCCATGGGCGCGCCCGTCACCTCCGCGACGATGGAGCGGGGAGTCAAGCTCGCGCGCTACGCCGAAGCGCACGCTCGCGCCGCGCATGGCGCTATGGGCATGGACCCGAACATTGAGGCCGCGTGCGAGCTGCTCGTCTTCCTTGCGGATTCGCGCGCGCTGACGATTTCCCGACGCGATGCGTACCGCGCTCTTCGTGGGACGGTTGACAGCGTGGACGGCGTTGACGCGCCCCTCGATGCCCTTGTCGCGCACGGCTTCCTCCGGGAGCAACCCGCGCCGACGCGCAAGGGACCGGGCCGCCCCCCCTCCGCCGTCTTCGACGTTCACCCCCAGGTTGCCGAACACGCCCCGCAGGCGGTTGCAGCGGATTCTGTCCATTCTGTCCCGACCCCTGCCACCCAACCTCGGGAACAAGAGCCGACAGGGGGCGATCCACCAGCCCCGGAAAGTGGCGACGAGGAGATCACGGTATGACCCTGCCCTATCCCTCCAACATCGTCGCCGACCTCTACGCCGCTGGCATCCGGCTTCGCGTGGAGGAAGGCGAGCTTCGAGTCAGGGGCCAAACAGCCGCGCTGACCCCGGACCTGCTCGCCCGCGTTCGCGATCACAAGGCCGCTCTGCTCGAACTCGTCGGCTGGCTTCAAGAGGCAAGCGCCGAACTCTCCCGCCGGGAGGCTGAAATCCGGGAAGGGGGCTCCGGAACCTTGGACGAAATGGACAGAATTCAGAGAGGGTCGAATTGTGTCCATTCTGTCCACGCTTTCCCGGAGCCCGGCTTGTCCTCGGCGCTCTCCGGAAAAAACTGTGCAGCGTTGTCCGGGAAAGGGATTCGCTTCGTTCCTCCCCCCACTCGAAAGGACGGATAGCGAATGATTCCGCGCGTTGAAACGCTTGGAGACGGAAGGAACTTCGCAACGATCCGCGAGACGGCGCAAGCCTTGGAGTGCTGTACGCGGACGGTTGAGCGGCTGATCTACTCAGGGGAAATCAAGGCCGTTCGGATCGGAAGGAATCTGCGCGTTGTTATCCCGGCCCTCGACGCTTGGCTACGGGGCCAACTGGAAGCGCCCGCGAAGCCTTGGAAGCGTGAGAACCGGAAGGGGGCATCGAATGGCCATGTCTAACGAGGAAGTCAACGCCTACAACCGCCGGGCGAGCGAGCGGGCGCGGGAGGGGACGCTTGGCTCGCACCTGAAGGAAGTCCTGACGCCGCCGGAACCGGAGACCGAAGCCGGGGGCGAGGAAGAGGAAATCGAGGAGGACGACGACTTCAGGCGCTACGAAATCCGCGTCCCCAATCCAGTCGCGGAGAGGGACAAGCGGTTCGATTGGAGCGAGACGAAGAAGGCTCTTCCCTGCCCGGACGAAATTGAGGCGGCGCTCTGCTTCGTCCTGAAATTGATTTCCGACCCGGACTCGAAGATGACGCCGCTTCAAAGGGCGGAGGCGCTAACAGGCATGTTGAAGTTTTCCTCAACGATCCTTGTCGCCACGATCAAGGCGCGGGCGTGACTTCTCCCTCGTTGAGGCGGGAGCGAAGTCACTCTCCAAGCAGCTTTGAGATACCCGCCAGCACCCAAGCAATCGGCCACGTCACTATGGCGTATGCCGTCCCGCAGGCGATCTCACCACCTCCACAAATCCAAATCCAAAACCAAGCGCCGTGGTCCCAGAGGCGAATTGCCACGCCGAAGAAGGCGAAAATGTGACCGAGGATTAGGAGGGGCGTTAGCCATCCCGCGATTCGCTCGGCTGTTCCCATCGCTCTCTCTTCCGACTTATGCGGCCAGAAACTCCCCATGCCCTGCTGCCGCAGTCTACCAAGCTCAGTCGGTGGAACGATCCACCGTGGACCCCCCTTTTTTCACGGGGAATGCACCTAATGACCGCCCCTCCGATTCGTGCCTCCCTCCCCCTACTTGGAGCCCGTCATGCCCGATCACTCCATCGATGCAAGCATGAGGACTGTCGCCCGGCTTCTCGAAGTAAGCCAGACCACGATCTACAGAATGGTCAGGGCCGGGGTCCTTCCCTCCTTTCGCTTTGGCCGTGCAATCCGTGTCCCCCTCGACGCGGTGGAGAAGCTCAGGCGCGAGCGGCTTGCGGAGGGATACCGCCCCTACCGGAAGCGCGCTGCCGGAAGGAAGCTTGGGCCATGAACCTGTGCGGCTCGCCGTGGCCATCGAAGCCTCTCGCGCCATAAGGGGAGCTTGAGCCTGAGACTCTCCGAACGGCCCTTCACTCGACGCCTACTTTGCGTTCGCCAGCGCTCCACGTCTGGTCGGCAGCGGATACAGGTTGGATTCCGCAATCGGACCAGAGACCGCAGACGCAGGGGAGGATGAGGACTTCGTTTGGAAGAGCTGCAAACTTGCTCCCTTTACGAACAAGTCCGAACCATAACCCTTGTCGATGGGCGCTCGCTTTGACGTCGCACTCTCGCTCGTGGTAAGGCAGAGCTGAATCGCGTCCCCCAAGTTCATCAGCGCTTCTTCGATGCTAGATCCATCACTCATACATCCAGGAATTTCGATGGACCGAGCGAGGTAGTAGCTACTCCCGTCATCGTCGGTTTCAAGACTCAACTCAACGCCGAAGTGCTGCACTCGGCCTTTTGTTCCGACGATGACTCCCACTACCTTGCTCTTTCCTTCTTTGCTCTTCATGCGGCTAACCTCCGAGGGCCTCCAGCTTCTCGATCAGTTTAACGGCTTCTCGGGCTACCCAATTCTTCAATTTTCGGTGACGAGGCACCGTGATGAGCAACGCAGGATAGCGAGGGTGGGAGTATTTCGTGTGACCGCCGCCGCCCTTTTTGTCGAAGCCGTAGCCGAGGAACAAGCGCGAGAAGTCCTGTTCGGACCATCCCGCCGAGGTGGCCCGCATCTGGTCGAGAAGTTTCTTGGCGGCAGACCCTACCATGCCACGCTCCGGACGTTTGGCCTCTACCGCAATTCAACCAGAAGAGTGATCTGGGCAAGTTCCCCGCCCCCGCCCATGAATCGCGCCTTCCATTCGCCCGCTATGTCGAATCTCACGCCCTGAAGGCACAGGGCGACGTTCGCCCGAAAAACAGTTCCCGCAGGCGATCCGCTGACATTTCCGAACATCAAGGAAGTCTCGAACCTCATCACTTCGGTTCCGTCCGGCTTGTGGACGGATGCCGCCACGGCCTGCGGATTCAGCAATTCCTCGCGATTAGCTTCGACGCGATAGAGGAGGAAGCACTGGGCCAGCGCTGACCCGGCGGAGACTTTGACAGTCTCAAAGACGCCGAGGATGTTCAGCTTGCCGTCGTTCGTCGTACTGACGTGGTCGGCAAACATCGCGAACGGAATCTCCACGGACCTTCCTCCGAATGATGCGACGCAAGAGCGTGAGCTTCCGGGACAAGCCTACTCGCTCGATTTCCTGCCGTACACGTTCCGAGAATCGGACATCCCGGAAGGTATGATCGGGAGCATGGAGCCACGACTGAAGCGAGCATATGGATTCTTGGCGCTTGCCATCGTCTCGGTTGCTGGCGTCTCGGTTGGTGGCGTGCTGTATTCCAAACGGCGCGACGAGCGGCAAGAACTGGAAGCGCGCTTCTCAGCGGAGAGGAAGGCGAAGGAAGACTCAATTCAACAAATCATCGAAGCGGCGGCGGCGCGTGCGGAGTTGTGGGAGGCTCAAGCGGTCGATGGAAGGGTCACGTGGTACACCATCGACGGAGAGCGTGGCAACCTGAATCTGTCCGAGCAAAGTTCTAGTTTCCGATGGTCGATGAACCGCGTGGCCTACCACTCGACTCCCTCCGAAGGCGTCATGCACGCCCTTTACATGGACCGCATCAAGTTGCAACCGAGCGGCCTGTCCAACCTACTTCGACTCCAGAGCCCTCTTCCTGAAAGCGAAGTCTCATGGATTCAGACGTTTCTTCAGGTGAAAACCGACGATGCGAGAGGGGCTCTCTGGAAGGAAGTCGAAGACTCGGTCCTTGAGGACCTCGGGACCGCTCCCCAGGAGGAAAAGCGGCTTCGCTATTTGGCAATGATCCTGCGAGTCCAGTCGGCATGCCGCGACAGCTTCGCGGCGAGCCGGGTTAACCCGTTCAAGGACCTGTTCAAGGACTCAGCATCCGATGAGGATTTCGCTCGCAAAGCCAAAGAGCGAATTGAGAAGCGACGCGCAATGGAGAAGTAGCCGGGACACTCTTCCGGTTCTCGACGGAACGGTTCCTCGGCGATGGAACTGGACTCGCGGAGGGATGACCTGTTCGACGGGCGAACTTTAGCGCGGTCGAGATTGGTCGATGAGCCTTGCCAACTCCTCCGCGGTGAATGGAGGCGGAAAGGCGTTCGGGTTGATCCTTGGTCGAATCGAATCCGTTTCGATCATCGTGTGAAATAAGATCCGGTCCTCCATCGCGAATCGCCGCACTCGTGAACGGGCCATGACTCCGATGAGCTGGTAGATCAGCGCAAGGGGGACCAGTACGGCGAGTCCGATTTTCCAGCCCCCGAAGTAGAAAACGACCGGTACTGCCAGACATCCGACGGAAAAGATGTAATTTAGTCCCGCTCCTGTCGAGCTTGTGTTCGCCAGGAGATTGTTCGCGTGATTCTCGCGAACTCCTATGTCCACGGCTCCGGAGCGCATCGCGGAACTCAGAAGCTCCCAAGCGGCGCGCTGGTCCGTCGCTGACTCGGCCCCTCTCAGCGGACTGATTTCCTCAATCTCATCGACCGCGACAGGACGTCCCCTCTGGGCCGGTTCTGCATCCAGTGTGTCAGGGAGACCGTGTTTCTCGGCGAGACCCTCCGCAAAAAGGCGAAAAATCTTCTCATAGTCGTCCATCTGGCCCTTCGTCTGCTTCGCCGCGAGAACCTGCAACTCAAGCGGTGGGATCATGCCGCTCCGCTTGAACAAGCAGCGAGAGAACGCAACCGGACCGTCGGCTCTGTAGTCCGCAATCTGAGCTAGGGTTTCCGCAGGGCCCGTCTCTGGGAATAGCCCTCGGTAGAAGAGTGCGGGGAGCGCCTTCGCGCGAGTGTTCGATTCGGGAATGCCTGCGCCTACTCGAAGGATGATGTACCGCATGAGTCTCCCAGCCTCTTGGTCGGCGATCTCGCGAAGTTGCTGAGCACCCACCGACGGCTTCATGTGGGCAGATAGCTTCTGAAGCCAAGTGAGGCCAAATTTGGCGATCTCCGCCTGAAAGCCCCTGAAATCTTCGAGGCTTGCGTCGAACGCCTCGCGAGGAGTCATCTCCATGTTTTCGCGCTTCCTAGAGTGCCACTTAGAAAGGTCGAGCCGCTTCCCCCGTCGGTGGATCGTATGGGACACGGGACTCCGAACGCGAACGGAAATGGACCTGATGACCGCGACCCTCCCCCGGCCCCTCCGCTTACTTGCCGGTCTCCCGGACCTTCGTAGAATTTGTGTCCCGGTCGGGTTGCGTTCCCTCCCTGCCATACCCTGAGCCCTACCATTGGACGTATCGAGCCGACCCGACCGGGGTTTTGATTTCGTCGGGAGAGGCTCTCTCCGCGGGGACATACAGGGCAAGCGCGGAGGACCCGCGACGCCTTCCACCTGCCCCGCACCGGTTCGCCCGCTCGCCACCCCGCGCCCCGTGATATCGTCCCGCCGGAGCGAGCGGCCCGGCCTTGCGGGTTAGAGCGCGAGGACGTGCGGCAGGGGACGCGCCCGGACCGCTCGCTTCATTCTCATTCCGCCGCGCGAGACTCCCGCGCAACCTATCCAAGCAGGCCGATGGAACCTCGCGAAAACCGATCTAATCCGCGACTCCGGCGCGTTGCCAGTCCGCCCGCAAACGGGGGTCCGGGTTTACCTATTCGGTGCGCGGGTCCCGCGAATGGGCGAAATGCGGCAAATCGACTCGCTTCGCTCTCTCCGCCCTCGCTTCCCGGCCCGGCTCGCGCGAACCCAACGCGCGCGTACCGCCTCCGCGTTGAGCCTGTCGCCGAGCGAGTGATATCACTTCCTCCCCAGATTGTCGCTTGACTTGTGCGATACGTTGCGATACAATGTGTTGCATGAAACACAAACCGGAGGAGAAGGGGATGAGTGAAACGCTCGTCGTTCGCGTTCCGACGGAGCTTCGCGCCGCGCTCGAAAAGGCGGCGGAAGCGGATCGCCGGGGGTTGAGTGATTTTCTGAGGATTGCGCTCTCCGATTACCTCGCCACGCGCGAGGGCGGTTCGGGCGCTCAGCGGAAAGGGGGCAAGGCATGAGTCAGTCTCGACGCGACTTCGGACAGGTCAAGCGACGTGCCGGAAGGCCGGGGTACTACGTTGTGTTCCACGCTGAGGGGCGGGAAATCATGCGGAACGCGGGGCCAACGCGGGCTCACGCAACGCGGAAACTCGCCGCGATTGAATCCCTGCTCGCCGAGGGAGCGGGACTCGACGAGACGCTCGGGCGGATTTTCAACGAAGTAACGGGCTCAACCCTGACCCTTCGGGAAGCCGCGCCGATGTTCCTTGAAGCGGTCGGCCCGCGGCTCAAGCCGTCTACCCACAAAGGGCACTCGGACAAGTTCGACTTCATGCTCCGCGAATCTTGGGGCGGGAAGAACCTCTCCGCCGTGACGAGCGCCGACCTCGAAAAGTGGTGCGATGCTCGGTTGAAGGCGGGCACGAGCGGGGCGAGCATGAATCGTTACCTCTCGGTTCTTAGCACGTTCTTCAAGTGGGCCGAACGTCGGTCGCTCGTCGAAGGAAACCCGGTCCGCCGGATTCCTCGCTTCTCGGAAGCGGGCAGGGAGCGGCAACTCTACCTAGAGCCCGCCGAGGTTCGGGCGCTCGTCAACGCGGCGGAGGACTGGTTCAAGCCGTTCCTCGTGGTCGCGGTTTCGACCGGAGCCCGCCGGGGCGAGCTTCTCGGATTGACCTGGGGTGCCGTTGACCTGTCCCGCCGGTCGCTTGTTATTGTCGCCAAGACCGCCAAGACTTCCCGGGCTCGGGAAATCCCCCTGACCCCCGACGCTCACGCGGTCCTGAGCAATCTACGCGCGACCTCTCCGGCTCCGTTGGACGAAACGACGTCACCGATTCTCCGGCAGAGGGACGGTCGGCCCCTGACTGGCGAAGCGGTCAAGCGGGCACTCAAGCGGGCGGTTCGGGGCGCGGGCGATGCGATCCCGGCGGAGAAGCGGGGCCATATCGGAACGCACGTTCTCCGGCACACTACGGGGACCTTGCTCGCCATGAAGGGAACGCCGATTCTCGATATCTCCCGGGTCCTCGGGCACTCCGACGTCCGCGTGACGGCTCGGCACTACGCGCACGCGCACCCGTCAAATGCTCTCCGTGCGATTCAAGGCCTGAGCGAGGTTCTCAACCTGTCCCCCGGCTCGGACGGTGCCACGGAGAGCAAGGCGGTTTAGGCGGAATCGGAGGCATGAACGGTGCCTAGGACGGTGCCGGGAGAACCAAATTGACGTAAGTCTAAGCTGGGCGCGGGACTTGAACCCGCAACCTCGTGTTTACAAAACACGGGCTCTGCCAATTGAGCTAGCCCAGCAAGCGGCGCGAATACTAGTCGCACGGCTCACGCGTCGCAAGATTGTATCGCTCGCCGGAAGAAGCGAGTTCGGAGAATCCCGCCCACCCTCAGTGAGGCTTCCGGGAAACACCGGTGTGTCCGCCTGCGCGGCGCAGGCCCTCCACGAAGCGCTCTTCGTCGGCGCGCGTCAGGTCGAACCGCTTTCGCAGGGGGGCGGTGACGGCCGCGAGCCGCTCTTCCACGCCAGTCCTCGTGCTGCCTGCGGGTTCTCCCAGGGGGCCGAGGCAGGTAAAGAGCACCCGGCCGTCGTGAACGAAGATGGTGAGCGGGTCCGGGGGGAATGGGCCCGGGACGTCGAGTCCCAGGGTTTCGAAGCGGCCGAAGGAGCGGCCCAGCTGTTCGAGGGCTTGACCGAATTCAGGACGGCCGCGATGGCCGCCAAGGAAATCCGGAAGGTCGCGCCCCAGCCCGGCGAAGGCGATCCAGCCGGCGCCGTGAGCGAGGGGCGGGAGCACGGGCAACCCGGCGCGAAGGCAGGCGTTGGCGGCACGCCAGAGTTCGCCTTCCTTGCCTGCCTCGACGCGGACGATGCGGGCGCCCGTCGGAGCGATGGCGAACGGCTCCCCGAACAGTCCCGGGGCGACCTGCGCGAGACCGCGTGCCGTTTCTTCGTTCAGCCCGTCGCCGGACTCGCGGCCGATCTTCTTCCGGAAATAGCCGGTCTCGATGCGGCCGATGTTGCGTGATTCCTCGGTAGCGTTGCGTGAGCCGCGCGACAGATCGCGCAGCAGCACCTTGCGATGCTCGGACAGAATCGACGAGGCGGTCCCCTTCAGGTGCATCCGCGGGGCGCCCTCGCAATAACCGGCGAGGAAGCGAAGCCGGTCAGTCATGGAAGCGCCGTCGAAGCGGTTCA
This sequence comes from Planctomycetota bacterium, assembly GCA_038060895.1. Lineage (GTDB taxonomy): Bacteria > Planctomycetota > MHYJ01 > WSZJ01 > WSZJ01 > WSZJ01. The sequence goes on along the minus strand of JBBTCT010000018.1, from coordinate 60,228 downwards.
TCTTCGCGAGGAGCCACACGCGGCGCGCCAGGTCCGGGGCCGCGAACGACGCGCGTTCGAAGTCCACGATGACGAAGTGCGGCGCCCCGTCGGGTGTGACGCGGAACATCACGTTGTTGGGGTCAAAGTCGTCCTGGTCCAGCCCGAGGTCGTGCACGCGGCGGGCGAATCGCCCGTACGCGCGGACGAGGCGTTTGCGCGGTTCCCCTGCCGAAGGGATATCGTTGCGCTGCCCGCGGAGGTACTTGTCGGCGGGGATGAGTTCGAGCAATTCGGGGAATCCGATCCAGGAGTCGTGCCCGCGTTCGCCGAAGAACGCCGGCGCGATCGTCGGGATCCCGCGCTTCAGCGCCTCCAGCACCAGTTCGTATTCCTCGAACGCCGCGGAGCCGCGCCAGAAGTTCTTGAGGGAATCTACGAAGGAGCGTCCGCGGTAGTGTTTCACGAGGTAGGGACGCCCGCTCGCCGAGCGGATTCGAAGGAGGCGCTTGATCCGAACTTCCTTCAGCAGGTCGCCGGTGCCGTCCGCGACTTTCTGGAGGAAGGCCGGCTGCGCCGCCTCCGGGTCGGACGGATCCACCGTCCACCGGGCGCCGGCGACATCCAGGTCGATGCTGCCGCTCATCGGACGGCCTCGGGCAGGTCGGGGGGCTGAAGGCCGATGAAGCGCGGGCAGCCGAGGATCTGCCAGCCGAAAAGGCCGGCGTGGATCGCGCAGCGGCGGCGAAGCGACGGGACGAGGCCGAGGGTGAGGAGCATGGCTATTCCGCAGAATAGGGCGTTGACGGCGGATTTCAAGAAACGCGCGGCGTGGAGAACGAGCCAGGCCACGGCGCCGGAGTTCTTGCGGAAATAGATGAAGAGGGAGCGGAGGTACTCGATGCGCGCGAGAACAGGGCGCCGGGCTTTCGATTTCCCCTGGAGGTGCACGACGCGCGACGCCGGGACGTGGACCACCCGGAGCCCCGCGCGCTTCATGCGCAGGCACCAGTCGGTCTCCTCGAGGAAAACGAAGAAGCGCTCGTCGAGCGCGCCGACGCGATCGATGGTGGAGCGGCGAACGGCGAGGCAGGCGCCGATGACGCTGTCGACGTCGGTGACGGCGTCGAACGCGAGGCGCTTGCCGGGGAAGCGGCCCGGGAAGAGGGTGCGGAGGAGCCACTTGTTGAGGCACTCGGTCGCCAGCGAGGGGAAGCCGTCGAACGAGTGCTGGCGTTCGCCGTCCTCGTCGAGGAGCTGCGCGCCGGCGATTCCTATTTTCGGGTCCGCGTCCATCGCGCGGAGCAGTTCGTCAACCGCTCCTTCGGTGAGCGTCGCGTCGGGATTCAGCAGCAGGACTACGGGCCGTTTCGACAGCGCAATCCCCTGATTTACGGCCCGCGCGAATCCGCGATTCGAAGGGTTGGCGACGAGCGCCGCTTCCGGAAACCGGTCGCGCACCATTTCGGCGGACTTGTCTTCGCTGGCATTGTCTACCACGACGATCTCCGCCCCCGCCGCCTTTGACCGCACGCTCGCCAGGCACGCTTCCAGAAGCTCGCGCGTGTTCCACGAGACGACGATCACGGAGCAGTCCCGGCTATCCATTCGGGGCGGCGGACTCCAGCGCGCGCTGGTAGGCCTCGAGCGTCTCGGCGGCCATGCGCTCGGCGGTGAAATTCTGTTCGACGTGGAGGCGAGCGGCGTGGCCGATGCGGCGCGCCTTGTCGCGGTCCCTGAGAAGGGCGCACACGGCCTCCGCGAACGCAGGCGGGTCGTTCTTGGGGCGAAGGAGGCCGGTCTCGTTCTCCTTGATGACGTAGAACACGCCCCCGACGCTGCTGGCGACCACCGGCTTGCCACACGCCATCGCCTCGAGCACGGTGTTGCCGAGCCCGATCTGAAGGAACGGCATCAGGAAGATGTCCACTCCCGAGAGCACGGTAAAGTAATTGTCCGGGTCGGCGTGAAACGTGACGTTCTTGCGGATCCCGAGCTCCTCCGTTTTCTTGCGCAGCCGTTCCTCCTCCGGCCCTTCGCCGATCACGAGGAATTGCACCTCGGGATGCGACACGAGGATCACCTTCGCCGCTTCCAGAAACGTGTCGTGCCCTCGCACGGTCTCCAGCGGCCCTAGAATCCCGACCACCGGCGCGCCCTCCGAAGAGAACGGCGGCGTCTCTTTCAGACGCTTCACGTCCACCCCCGGCAGCACCACGCGGATCAGGTCCTTCCTTACCCGCGTCTCGTTGACCAGGCTTTCGCGCACCGACTCGCTCGCCACCAGGACGCCGCGCAGGTACTTCGAACTCGTCGCCATCCGCACCTGCTCGAGCGGCGAGTGCACGCTGATGAAATACGGGATGCCAACGGCCTTTGCGACAGAAGCGCCTGTAGACGCGGCGGCGGGGCTCATGACGTGGAGGAGGGCCGGCGGCTTTTCGCGGATCTTGCGCGCGATTTTCCGCGTGAGAAACAGGTCCGTTGAGTCCCCCAGCCCGGGGAACAACACGACCGGCACGCCCCCCCGCTCGAAATCTGGCAGCAGCCTCCCGCCCCCGCAGATCAGCCGGACGCCGTGGCCGCGCGCCACGAGCTGCGTCGCGAGATTCAGCGTGTAGATCGTCGAGCCGCGCACGTCCAGCTTGCGGGTGAGAAGCGCGATTTCCATCAGGCCGAGCCCCCATCAGGGCAACGCGAACCTCTGATCCGCCGTGGTGGCGGAAGCGCACAAGCCGCTGAATGGCGTGACTGCATCCAAGGTCCGCGCGGCGGCGAATGCCAGCCGCGAATCGGTCCTATTCCTTCTTCCCCGAGGGGGCTTCTTCGCTCTTCCGGGGCGCGTCCTCGTCCTTCTTTTCGCCCTCTTCTTCCTTACCTCCCTCGGACATCCCCTTCTTGAACTCGTTGATGCTCTTGCCCATGCTTCGGGCAAGCTGAGGGAGCTTGGCGGCGCCGAAAAGCAGGACGGCGAGCCCGAAGATGACGACCATTTCGGTGCCGCCCAGTCCGAAAATCCCGACGAGCGTGATCATGCAGGGAATTTACCCGAGCGTCCGGGGCAAGTCGAGAGGAATCCGGGCTGCGCTTGCCCGGTGGCAGGGTTCGGACGATACTCGCGATTGTGAAGCGCCTTCTCCTGTTGTTGTGCGCCCTCGCCGGCCCGGTCTCGGCCGAGTCGGATCCCGCGGATGTCCGCACGGAAGAAATGTGGGCGCACGACCTGACGGACCCGCGGGTGAAGGGGTTCTCGACGTCGGTGGAATTGCAGATCCACCACGACAAGCTGCTGGTGGACCTCTGGATGCAGTTCACGGATCTCTCGGCGCTCGAATGGCGCCAGGTGGCGGACGAGTCGCAGGACAAGTCGATTTCGGATGAAGAACTGGCGCTGGTCCTCGCTGGAACCCGAGCACTGGTCAACGAGTACGGCCTGTTGCTCGAAATCGAAGGGGACGACGGCAAGGCTGCGGTGTGCTCCATGAAGCTCGAGAAGGAGGCCGCGGACATCGGGGGGGACCGCACCACCACGGATGGCCGCGTGAAAATGAATTTCCAATGGACGGTCAAGGACTTCACTCCCGTCCCGGGGAAGAAGTACGTCGCGATCCTGACGTACAGCAACCCGCTTCGCTACGCCACGCTGCTTGTCGGCCGGGTGATCCGCGAAGGCAACATCGCGATCGGCCAGCCGCCGGGCTCGACGGAATCGTTCGCGACGGTGGGGACGGGCCGGAATGCGCCGATGGCCCGGGGGTTCATTTTCCCGCTCTGGTTTGAGGTTCCCGGGACGCTGGATCGGCCGGGGGACTTCTTCACGACCGACGGCAAGTGGGTGGACATGACGACCGGACAGCTGTCAGACCGGCCACCGCCGCGTGGATGGTTCGAAAAACTGAATCGCGCCTGGGACGACCGGATCCGTGCGTTCATCAAAGGAGACGCGTCGCCGCCGATCGGGCTTGCACTCATCATGATCCTGATCGCGTTCGGCTATGGCGCCGCGCACGCGATCGGCCCCGGGCACGGGAAAACCCTCGTCGCGGCGTACCTCGTCGGTTCACACGGCCGGCTCAGTCACGCGCTCCTGCTCGGCTTGACGGTCACGCTGGCGCACGTCGGCGTTGTGCTCGCCGTCGGGCTCGCCCTCCTGTTCTGGAAAGTCAGCGACGAAGGAGTCGCCAGGTGGATCTCGCTCTTCAGCGGCATCACGATCATCGGCATGGGATCGTGGCTCTTCTACTCCCGCTGGCGCTTCGGCCTCGGTCACGCACACGGTCCGGGCGGGCATACGCATCTCCCCGGGCACGGTCACTCGCACGGGGACGACCACCTGCACGGGCTGGTCCACGCGCACGACCACGGACACGATCACGCTCATTCACACGATCATGACCACGGACACGGCCACACTCACGATCATTCCGGCCACGCGGTGGCCACGGAAACTCGCGAAACCGAAGCCGGCAATGCGGACGCCATCGAGACCCTTCAGCCCCTCGATGCCCCGGGAATCACCGCGTGGGACCTCATCACCACCGGCATCCTGGGCGGCATGGTCCCCTGCCCCGCCGGCATCCTCATCCTCGTCCTCTCCCTGTCCGTGCAGCGCGTCGGGTGGGGATTGATCCTCCTCACTGCGTTCTCACTCGGCCTGGGCGGCGTCCTCACCGTGATCGGCGTCCTGTTGATTTCCGCCAAGAAGTACATGGCCGCCCGGATGGAGGCCAGCGGGCCGTGGCTGCGACGCCTCGCCGTCGCGTCAAGCGCACTCATCGTCCTGATCGGCGTCCTGCTCACGCTCCAGGCGATTCGCGACCTTCGGGCGTAGCGCGCCGAAAAAAAGGACCCGCGTTTCCGCAGGTCCTTGTCGTTTCTCCCGACTCCCGTCCCGCCTTAAGCGCTCGCTCTCTTGCTCAAGGTCAGGATGTTCCCGCCCTTCGGATGCGCCTTCAGGTCGAACACGTCCATCGACTGCCGCGTCACGGTGAACACCGACTTCCCGCTCGCGTCGCGCATGTCCGCTTCGATCTTCTTGCCGTAGTCGCTGAACTTGATCGACACCTCGTTGTCGCTCGCAACCATCAGCACCTGGTACGTCGCCTGCTCGTTCGAACCGTACGCCTTGTCGCAGATCGTGGAAGCGGATTCCCGGACGCTCGCTTCCATGGATTTCGCCAGGCCGTCGTTGAACCCGGCGCGCTTTGCGAGCAGCCCCGCCATTGTCACGAGTCCCTCGGTGCACTCGGGCGAGCAGGTCAGGGTCATCTGGATCGGGGTGAGGCGGCGGCGCGGGAGGAAGTTGGCCTTGCCGTCGCGCGTATAGGTGAAGATCGCGCTGCAGCGGGGGCACTTGTAGTTGCCGGGCTCGGGAACGAGGAGGGTGGCCTTGCAGGAAGCGCACTCGAGCTGCTGCCCGGAGACGGCGACTTCCTCGCCCTGGGGGACGGGGGCGAAGGACTGCGTTGTTCCGCGCGCCAGCGTGGCGGGTTGCGGCTGTGACGGGGGCAGCGGCGCGGTTGCAGTGGCGACGGGGGCAGGGGCGGACTCCACGGTTTCTTTCTTGCCCGCGCCCGTCATGGAAGCGACGGCGTCGTTGCGGCTGCCGAAGATCTTGAAGAACGCATTGAGCCCGAGCATGTCGAAAACGACTTTGACCTTCGGGTGGAGCTTGACGAGGGCGATGCCGCCGCCGCGCGGGTCGAGCGAATCGGCGAGGTTGACGAGGAACCCGAGGCCCGTCGAGTTCACGTACTTGATGGCTTCCATGTCGAGGACGAACTTGATGACCCCGTCATCCTTGACCTTGTTCATCTGTTCCTGGAAGGACGGGACCGTCTTGGCATCGATGGAGCCGGACAGAATGATGACGGCGGCCTGCTGATTGACTTTCTGAACGTCCCAGGTGAGATCCGGCATGCATCCTCCAGTTGTCGGACGCCAGGGAGCAGGCCTGTCGGCCGGGAAGGGGGCGCGCCCCGCCCGGTCTGCGTCTGCCGTTCACCTCCGCCCCGGGCGCGGCTCGGCACGACGCTCGGGAAATGCTAGCAGCGGCGGGAGGGGCCGGTCAAGTTTGCGAGTACGCGGGGTGTGGATCGCGGGGGCTCCGGGTCGCACGGGCCGGGAACGGCTCCGGCCCGGCTCCCCTGCGCCCCCGCGATCCACACCCCGCGTACTCGCAAACTTCAGAAGGACAATGACTTCCGAGGCGAGAGAGATTCAGGGCCTGGCGGGGCCCTGCTGGCGGGTTGAACTTCGATTTGAATTGGAAGGTCCGCTCGCTTCCCCTTATAATCAGGCTCTCCACGAACCCACTCCCGGAGAAGCACATGGCCGGTGAAGACCTTCAGCGTGTCGGCGAGATCCTGATCGAGGAAGGCGCCGTTCTTGCTGAAGACATTGCGCGCGCAGGGGAAGAGCGTAAAGGCTCCCCCATCCTGGCCGCGCTGGTTGGCGCCGGCGCTCCCGCACGGGGCGAGCTGGCCCGGTTTCTGGCAGCCACATACCAGATTCCCCACGTATCGATCGCTTCGCTGAACATCGCGGCGGACGTGATCGCCTGCGTCTCGAAGGAACTGGCGGAAAAGCACGAAATCGTACCGGTCGAGAAAGCCGCGGGGATCGTGTTCATTGCCAAGGCGAATTTCTTCAATCGCGCGGCCGTGGTGGACGTGAGGAAATCGACCGGGCTGAAGGTCAAGGTCGTGGTCGCGCCTGAGGCGGAAGTCCAGGACGCGCTCAAGAAGTACTACGGGCTTTCCACCGGCGCGGGAGTTGAAGTGGCCGCTCCCGTCGGCGACGCGCCGCCGGAACTGGTCCGAAGCACGGGCAACACAAAGCGCTACACGGCGCCTCCCGGGAGAACCGCGGCGCTTGCGCCGACCGACCGCATCTCGCTGCTGTTTACGGAGGATTGGGCGCCTTCGAAGAAAAACGGCCAGGGAGTGACCCCCCCGATGAAGGCCGTTCCGATCACGGGCGAGGACTACCAGGTCGCGGAGCGAGCCCTTCGCATCGACCACATCCGGTCCTGGGAGCGCCAGTACACGGGCTCGGACCCGATCCCCGCCATGCGCATGTCGAAGTAACACGTGGGCGAGGATCGCGGCGGTCATGCCTGATTTTTCCAGAACCACCAAGCTCGCCGCCTGCCTGGGATTCGTTCTCCCCGGTGTCGGCCATGTCGTCCTGGGCCGGATCGGCCGCGGCCTCTGGTTCTTCGTGTGGTTCACGTTCTTCGCCAACGCCACGGCAGTTTCGCCGGTCCTGGGCGCCCTCGGAACCCGGGTCGACGCCCGCGGCTGCGCTGTCGCAGCCGGCGTCATCTGGCTCTATGCCACCCTCGACCTCCTTCGCATCCTCGTCTGGCGGCGCAGGAGGGCGCTCGACGAGCGAAAACGCGAACGATTCCTCAGCGCGTTCGGCTATTACCTCCGCGGCGAATACCCGCGCGCACGCATCAAGCTGCGCTCCGTCCTCAAACTCGACCGCGACGACCCCGACGCCCATTTCCACATCGGAATGACCTATAAGCGCGAGGGAATGCCCCGGCTCGCAAGAAAACACTTCAGGAAGTCGCTCGTCCTCGACCCGTGGAGGAAATGGGAAGCCGAAGTAGCCAGGGAACTGAAAGACGCCTGAAGCGGCAGATTTGCAACGAAGTCGGAAAGTCGATCTACTGGGGGATCATGAGCGACGAACGCGACGCGACGGGTGAAGGGCCGCGGGAATTCTGCGGGCTCTTCGGGATCTACGGGCACCCGGAAGCGGTGCACAAGACGTACTACGGGCTTTACTCGCTTCAGCATCGCGGACAGGAAAGCGCGGGGATCTGCTCGACGAGCGGCGGAAATCTCCTGGCGCACCGGGAAATGGGACAGGTCGGCGACATTTTTACGGATGAAGTCCTCGCTTCGCTGCGCAATCCGGTCGCCATCGGGCACGTCCGCTACAGCACGACGGGGTCGAGCACGATCCAGAACGCGCAGCCGCTTCTCTTTAACTACGCCGCGGGTCCGCTCGCGATCGCGCACAACGGGAACCTCGTGAACAGCGGGCAGCTTCGCCGTGAGTTTGAGTCGCGCGGGTCGATTTTCCAGACTTCGACCGACAGCGAGACGATCATGCACCTGCTGGCGCAGCCCTGGGACGGATCGGAGGACGAGAGGATGATCCGCGCGCTCCGGCAGCTTCGCGGCGCGTTTTCGCTTCTCATCCTCTCGAAGGACCGGCTCTACGCGATCCGGGACCGGCACGCGTTCCGTCCGCTGTGCATCGGGGAGCTGGACGGCGTGCCGGTGGTGGCGAGCGAAACGTGCGCGCTGGACATCGTGGGCGCGAAGTACGTGCGGGACGTCAAGGCGGGAGAGGTGGTGGAGTTTTCCTCGAAGGGCGAGCGTTCGTTCTTTTTCCACGAAAAGCCCGAGACGCCTGCGCACTGCATCTTCGAGCACGTCTACTTTGCGCGCCCGGACTCGCGTGTTTTCGGCGACAACGTGCACGGGGTGCGCATGAATCTCGGGCGGGCGCTGGCGAAGGAGCATCCCGCGCAGGGAGACATCGTGGTGCCGATCCCCGACAGCGGGAACGACGCGGCGCTCGGCTTCTCGCATGCGTCGGGAATCCCGCTCGACCACGGCTTCGTCCGCAACCATTACATCGGGCGCACCTTCATCGCCCCGACACAGGGAGCGCGCATCTCGGGGGTCGGGCTCAAGCTCAACGTGATCGCCGAGGTCGTGCGCGGGAAGCGCGTTGTGGTCGTCGATGACTCGATCATCCGCGGCACGACCAGCCGCGGCCGCGTCAAGATGCTGCGGCAGGCGGGAGCGAAGGAGGTCCACATGCGCATCTCCTGCCCGCCGATCGCCCATCCGTGTTTCTATGGGATCGACTTCCCAAATCCGGAGGAACTGATCGCCGCGCGCATGAATGTCGAGGAGATCCGGCGGCATCTCGACCTCGACTCGCTGGGATACCTCTCGCTTGAGGGACTTCTGGGCGCGGTGTCGAGCCCGAAGGATCACTACTGCACCGCCTGCTACAGCGGGAGTTACCGCGTCCCGGTGAATGAGAAATTCGAGAAGTTGCAGCACGAACAGCAGAAATGCTAGGGCAGGGGGTAGTGGGTAGGGGGTAGTTACGGCACTTTGGGCACGCGCGTCTTTACTACCCCCTACCTCCTACCAACTACCTCCTCCCTCGGTTAGCATCCCGCGCCCGCAATCAACAGGAGCCCACGATCCATGGCGCGCATGACCTACAAGGACGCCGGCGTCGATACGGTCGCCAAAGACCGCTTCATCGACAAACTCTTCGGCCTCATGCGCCGCACTTACAACCCGCGCGTCATCCAGAACGACTGGGGGTACGCCGGCTTCTTCGCCCTGAACGGCCCCGCGAACCTCTTCAAGAAGCAATACAAGGACCCCGTCCTGGTCGGTTGCGCGGACGGAGTCGGAACGAAACTGAAGATCGCGCAGGCCACCGGGAAGCACGACACGGTCGGGATCGACCTGGTCGCCATGAGCGTGAACGACCTCATCGTCTCCGGTGCCGAGCCGCTGTTCTTCCTCGACTACATTGCCGTCGGGCCAATGGACGAGGCGCTGATGCTGGACGTGGTGAAGGGCCTGGTTCGCGGCTGCGAATTGTCGGACTGTGTTCTGCTCGGCGGCGAGACGGCGCAGCACCCTGACGACTATGGGACAGGCGAATACGAGATGGGCGGATTCTGCACGGGAATCGTGGAACGCGACCGGATCATCGACGGGAAATCGGTCTGCGTCGGCGACGCGGTGATCGGCGTCGGGTCGAGCGGGCTTCACTCGAACGGCTTCACCCTCGTGCGCAAGGTCCTTCTCGAAAAAGCGGGGTTGAAGCTCGAGGACCGGATCGAAGGGCTCCGCGGCACGCTCGGCGAGGAACTGCTGACGCCGACCCGGATTTACGTCCGGTCCATGAAACACGTGCTTGCGCCCTACCGGACAAAGAAGGTGGTGAAAGCAATCGCTCACATCACGGGCGGCGGGATCGTGGAAAATGTCCCGCGCGTGATTCCTCCGGACGTGGACGTCGAAATCAAGATCGGCGAAATCCCCGTCCCGCGCATTTTCAGCTTCCTGCAGGAGAAGGGCGGCATCCCGGACGACGAAATGGTCCGCGTCTTCAACATGGGCCTGGGACTGGTCATGATCGTCGATCCGTACTACGCGAAGGCCGTCGTCCGCCGGCTGCAGGAATCCGGCGAGACCGCCGCCATCGTAGGCACCGTCAAGCGGGGCAAGCGCGAAGTCGCGATCAAGTGGTGAGCGCGCGTGAACCTTGCGAACGCCGTCGGCGGTCGGACCTCGCGGCCCGGCGTCGGAAAGGCTCGACGCCGTGCCGCGAGCCCCGACCGCTCGCCGTCGCTCGCAAGGTTCACGCGCGCTGGGAAAACTGCGTGCTGAAATCGGGCCCGCGATGAGGAATGTTCAGACACTTCGTTCAGAAGAGTCGTTTTCCCTCATAGCGTGAGAAACAATCCGGTGGGTCGGGCGGAGTCGGCCCGAAAAAGAAGAGCCCTGCAAACAACCACCACTGGGCCGACGCAGCCTGACCCACCGGATTGTTTCTCACGCTATGAGTCGCTCTGGCCGAACGAGCGGCAGATCACTACAATCCCCCCTTCGCCCGACGCTCAGCCCTTCGTCCCCGGGGGGACACACGCGGCCAACGCCGCGACTTGGAGGATCGCCCGTGAAGAAGTTCTCTGCCTTGCTCTTTGCCGTTGCCGCAGCGGGTTGTGCGACGCCCGGCGACGTCGAAAAGGTTTCCGTGGGGTTGGACAACGTCGCGGAGCGGCAGGCCGCTTCCGACAACACCGTGCGCGAGATGATCAAGCACGTCGCGGAACTCGAACGGGATGTCCGCGCCCTCAACCAGCTTATGACCGTGCTGCAGCGGAAGGTGGACGCGCTCTCGCCCCCCTCTCGTCCGCTGAGCGGAGATGATCTCGAAAGCGCGCTCGCCGGCACCCCGATGGACCCCGTGGTCCGCGCCAATATCGACGCGTACCTCAAGGCGCTTCATGAGCTGAAGCCCGAAAAGGCCATCGAGGAAGGACTGGCCCTTCCTTCGGACAAGCTGCTTCCCTACCTCGTCCTCCTCGTCCGCAAGCTTCAGTCACCCTCCCGGCCGAACGCGATCCTGGTTCTCACGAAATCGAAGCCGGCGGAGGCCGCACCCATCCTGGAGCCGTATCTCAGCGACGGAAGCGTTCGCGGCGAGTTGCTGAAGATCATGTCCGCGTGGGATCCGCACGACGCGACCCGGCAGGCGCTTCTCAAGCACTCCAACGAAGGCACGGAAGCATGGAGGGTGATGCTGGCCGATGCGCTGACGAGAGCGGAGTGTCGCGACGGCGTGAAGTCACTGATCGACTTCCTGTACAGCGAGGTTCCCGAGATCCGGATGATGGCGATCGAGGGGCTGAAGTGGGGAACGGGGTTCGACATGGGTTACAAGATGTATGCGGGGAAGGAAGACCGCTGGGCGGTGGCGGACAAGTGGAAGGCGTGGTGGAAGGAGAACGAGGCGAAGTTTGAGTTCCCCAAGCACTGACGTCCGCGTCAAGATCCTCTCACGACCCGGCTGCCCTCTTTGTGACGAGATGAAGGGGGCGGCCGAGGCGTTCCTGATGTGGTACGGGTTCGAGGTCGAGGTGGTCAACGTGCTGGAAGATGCGGCGCTGGCGGCGGAGTACGCGGAGTCGGTGCCGCAGGCCTTCATCGACGGTCAGCTGGCGTGCAAGTTCCGGATGGAACCCGCGCGTTTTGCCCGGATGCTCGAGGAAGCAGGAGCGGGGAGGCCGCGTGACTGACGAGACAATGCCGGCGGGACAGGCGAATCCGACTCCGGCGGGGCTGCCGGGGGCGACGCCGCAGACCGGGAACGATCGCGCGGAACCGGCGGTTCACTATTCGTACCTCGGGCTGACCCTTCTTCTCTACGGAACGCTTGCGGGCTGGAGCGTCTATCACGTCAATGCGCTGGCGTCGCGCCTTGAAATCGGCGGAAGCGTGATTCCGGCATTTTCGAAGCCGCTCTTCGGCGCCGTAGCGCAGCTGGGCGCGCTGCTCTTCCTGCCTCTCGGCGCGTTCGTCCTCGCCGAACTCGTGATGCCGCGGCGCCTGACCCGCGTCTGGCTCGTTTCGACTCTGCTCCTGCTTGTCCTCGGGGTCTACGTCGCGATTGCGCTCTGGCTGCCGGCGCAGAAGGCGACGATCCAGTGAGCGAGCTCGATATCGCCGTCTCGAGGCTCCCGGAGGACTCGAACGCGCGGCTCATCGTGCTCCGCGGGAAAATCGACCAGTCGGGGACTCCGCTTCTGCAGGAAGCGCTGGAAAACCTGAGGCGCGGCGGGATGCGGGATTTCGTGATCGACATGGAAGCGGTGGATTTCGTGGCGAGCGTAGGGATTGCGATGCTCGTGACGTTTACGGACGAGAACGAAACGGCGGGCGGGTCGGTCGCGCTGGTGCAGGTTGGGACGCGGGTCCAGGCGCAGTTCGACACGCTGGGGCTGAACGATTTCCTGAAGCGGTACAAGAGCCGGGACGAAGCGACGCGTTCGTTCCGCAGGAAGGACCGGCCGCCGCCCGTGGCGCCTGCAAACGGGCCGCAGGATTACGACAAGGCCGAAGTACGTCGTGGGGTGCGGCCGTCGTCATCGCGGCCGCTCACTCCCCTTCCCGCGGTGCCGCGCAACGTCACCCCGGGAGGGACGGCGACGGACTGGGTGAACCCGCTGACTCAGCGGTATGCGGGGCGGAGGATGATCGAGCTCTTCGGGGACAGGAAGCGGTTTACGACGTGGCGCGACCTTTGGATTGCGCTGGCGGAGGCGGAGAAGGAGCTGGGACTGCCGATCACGGAGACGCAGATCGGCGAGCTGAAGTCGGCGCGCGACCGTGTGGACGCGAGCCGGGCTTCGGAGATCGAACGCGAGACGCGGCACGACGTGATGGCGCACATCCGCCATTACGGCGAGCAGGCGCCGGGCGCGGCGGGGATCATCCACCTGGGCGCGACGAGCATGTTCGTGGTGGACAACACGGACCTGATCGTGATGCGGGAAGCGCTGGGGCTGCTGATTCCGAAGGTGGCGAGGGCATGCCGGGCGCTCGCGGACTTTGCGGCGAAGTGGAAGAACACTCCCTGCCTCGGTTTCACGCACTTTCAGCCCGCGCAGGTGACGACGGTGGGGCGGCGCGCTTGCCTGTGGCTGCAGGACCTGCTCATCGACCTCAAGGAGCTGATCGCGCGGAGGGACTCGCTTCGGTTCCTGGGCGTGAAGGGAGCGATTGGGACGCAGGCGTCGTTCCTGGCGCTGTTCGAAGGGGACAAGGAGAAAGTGGAGGACCTGGATCGGCGGCTGACCAAGAAGATGGGGTTCAAGAGCGCGTTCCGGGTCACAGGGCAGACGTACACGCGCAAGGTGGACGCGCAGGTGATGGCGGCGCTGTCCGGGATCGCGCAGAGTGCGGCGAAATTTTCAAACGACGTGCGTCTGGCGCAGTCGCGCGGCGAGCTTCAGGAGCCGTTCGGGAAAGGGCAGGTCGGGTCCAGCGCGATGGCGTACAAGCAGAACCCCGCGAAGAGCGAGCGGATCGCGGGGCTGGCGCGGTTTGTGATTTCGCTGGAAGCGAACATGCCGCTCACGGCGGCGGCGCAGTGGTTTGAGCGGACGCTCGACGATTCGGCGAACAAGCGGCTGAGCGTGCCGGAGGCGTTCCTCGGCGCTGATGCGATTCTCAATCTCGTGATCAGCGTGGCCGAGGGGCTGGTCGTCTACCCGAAGGTGATCGACAACTATCTGCGACAGGAGCTTCCGTTCCTCGCGACGGAGGACCTCCTGATGGCGGCGGTCAAGGCGGGCGGCGACCGGCAGCAGCTTCACGAGAAAATCCGCGAGGCCTCAGTGGCGGCCTTCGCGAAAGTCCGCGAAGAAGGCAAGCCGAACGACTTGTTCGAGCGGCTCGCGGCGGACCCGGCGTTCGCCGTGCTCAAGGGGAAGGGCGCGGAGTTGCTGGATGCAAAGCGGTACGTCGGGCGCGCCCCGGAGCAGGTGGATCTGTTCCTGCTCGAGGAAGTGGAGCCGGCGCTGAGCGGGGTGGAGCTGGCTTCAGGAGACGATCTGGAAGTAAGGGTCTAGGCGGCGGCCATCGATCAAGGACCCGGACCGCGCGCGAAACCTTCGGCCGGAGGCGTGCGGCGATGGCTCGTCCGGCGCGCACGGTAAGCCCCGGCACAAGATTCCGCTCCTTGAGCGCGCCGGACGGGCCAGCGTCGCGCGTCGAAGGCCGAAGGTTTCGTGCGCGGTCTGCCGATACTAATTTACACTTTACATTTTATGACTGACATAATGTAAATCCGCCTGCCCGCCCCCCTCTTTCATGCCGTACCATTTCCGTCGAGTCCCCTTCCCCGGAGGTCGTTCCCGCCATGGCCGGTTCCACCCGCCGCACAACTCGCACCGCCAAGGACCCCGAACCGGCGCCCGCGCCGGCCACGGCCCCTCCGACTTCAGGCCCACGCAAACTTTTCAAGATCGGCGAAGTCATGCAGTACACCGGACTCACACGCCAGACCGTTCACAACTACACGATGCTCGGCCTCATCCACGCCGCCGAGGCGACCAAGTCCGGCCACCGGCTCTATGACGAACCCGTCTTCAAGATCATCGAGTGGATCAAGCTGCTCAAGCTGCACCACCAGCTCCTCGAGATCAAGGAGATCATGGCCAAGAAATTCCCCGACTATTACGCGCCGAAGGCCTGAGCCGTGGCCGCCCCCGCCGATTCCCCACGCTCCCCCTGGCGCCTCGCCGCCCGCTGGCGCATCGCCCTCTTTCTCGCCGCCCTCGCCTCCCTCCCCATCCTCTGGCTCTTCGCCGGTGGCGGCGTCGGCGTCGCGGCCGAACGAGCGGAGCTCGACCGCGCTCGCAGGGCCATGGCGGAAGGTCGATTCTCCGAAGCCCGAATCCGCGCGGAAGTCGTCCTCGCCCGGCGGCCCGCCGGGCCGGATTCTCCCGCGGAACACCGCGCGGTGGCGGGCGACGCTTCCCTCCTCGCCGCCGCAGCGCGCCTGGAGGAAGCGGGGCTTGAGCGGGCGCCCTTGACCAGCGCGCTGGAATTCGCCGCGTGGCGCGCCGCGCAGGCGTCGTCGCTCGGCGCGGATGCTCGCGAGGCCCGGCGGCTGCGTCTTGCTGCCGCACGGCGGATGATCGCGCTTGGATATTCGGCCGAGGCGATCGCGGAGCTCGAAAAACTGGAGACCGCGCGGGATCTCGGCTCGGACGGACGGCGCGACCTCGCGCTCGCCCTCGCCTCGGGAAACGCCGACGACCGCGCACGCGCAGTCGAAACCGCCCGGAGGCTCGTCCGCGAGGACGCCGAAGGACGCGAAAGGGGCCTCTCGCGGCGCACCCTGGGCCGTGTTCTTGCGCGCATCGGGCAGGCAGAAGAAGCGGAAGCGGAGCTCAGCCATGCTGCAGACGAATTGAAGAAGGCCGGACTCGATCGCGACGCGGCGGAAGCCCGGCTCGACCGCGGCGGGGCGCTGATCTCGCTGGGACGGGCCCCGGAAGCCGCGGTCCTTCTGCGCGCGCTGCTGAGCCAGGGACCCGGGACGGATCTTCGCGAGCGCGCCGGAATCGCCCTGCTGGAGGCCGGCGCGACCTCAGACGACCCGCTCTTCCACGGCGATTTCTCCGAATTCCGCAATTTGCCCGCGTCCGCAGAGGCTCTCTTCGCCGCGCGCGCCCGAATTGCCCGCCGCCGTCTCGAAGCCGGCCGCCGTGCCGACGCCGCCGCCGCGTACGCCGCAGCCTTTGAGCATCTGGGCGCCCGCCCGTTCCCCGCCGCCCTCGTCCCCCCCGGGGATCCCTTGAGCGACCTCGAAAACCTCTTCCGGTACGGCCCCGATCCGAACGACCTGCCAGCGCTGGCGCGCGCGTCCGAAGGCCTCGCGCACTCGCTCGGCGACAGCGAGGCCGCCCTGGAACTCGCGGCCGCCGTCGCGGCCCGAAGGGCGGAACTGGCCGACGAGCGGGCACGGACTTCCGATCAGGCCGGAACACCTGCTGCGGAAATCGCACTCGAAGCGCGTGCCCTCCATGGCCGGGCCGCTGAACTTCGGCTCCACGCAGCCGATGGCCCGCTGGTCGTCAAGTCCCGCTCCAGCGACAACCGCTTCCTGGGCGCGCGCGAGCTCTTCCTC
The DNA here is from genome assembly GCA_038060895.1 of Planctomycetota bacterium. Taxonomy (GTDB): domain Bacteria; phylum Planctomycetota; class MHYJ01; order WSZJ01; family WSZJ01; genus WSZJ01. Next base: position 43,989 of record JBBTCT010000018.1, on the reverse strand, counting down.
GGCGGGTTTCACCAGGCCGCCGTCCTCCCCCTCCGGCGCCTGGCCCACGAGTTCGGCGAAAGCGACGAACGCTCCGCAGAAGCCCGCTGGCTCGGCGCCCGGTCGCTTCAGGAACTGGGCCGGCACGACGAAGCGGTGACCGAGCTGGCGAAGTTCCTCGAAGAGCACCGGAACGCGCCGCGGTGGGCGCACGAGGCCTTCGTGGCCCTGGCGCGGTCGCAGGAGGCACTGGGGAATCTCGAAGCCGCGGAGCGGACGCTGGCGGACTTCCTCTTCGGGTACGACAACGTGACGCCCGAAGCCCCTCGCTGGCGGGACGCGCTCTTCGCCCTCGGTGAGGTGCAGGCACGGATCTCCTCGGGGCTTCGCGCTGCGGGGAGAGATTCCGAAGCGGCGGCGAGCGCTGCGCGCTCAGAGCGCAACCTGGTGGACGCGGTTCGACGTTTTCCCGCCGCCTGGGCCCAGCGCTTCACGGCGGAGGCGACCCTCGGACGGCTTTCCATGACGCGCCGCGCATGGGACGAAGCGGCGAAGCGGCTGAGATCGGCGCTGGCGCTTCCCGGCCGGGCGCGTGACGCGGCGAGCGAGGCGGACGCCCGGAGGACTTCTCTTCTGCTGGGCGAGTCGCTCTGGCAGGTGGGAGAGACGGCGGGGGCGCTGGAGGCGTTCGGGCAGGCGTGGGCCACGAAAGGCGGCTCGGAGACGGCGGTGGCGCTGGCGCGGATGGCGGACTGCCACGAGAAGCTGGGGGACCTGAAGCAGGCGGCGCGCTTCCGCGAGCGGGCCAAGGCCGCGCTGGATGCGTGGAAAGCGGGGATGGACGGCGGTCGCGCGGAGGAAGCCGCCGAACGGCTGCTGGAGCGGCTGGTGGTGGGGCGATGAATTTTGCGGCGCGGGCGGCGAAGCTGGCGGAGAGCCTGAAGGCGAGGCGCGCGTGGTACGAGCGGCTGGCGGAGCTGGCGCGCGAGCAGGGGGCGCTGATTGCCGGGGACGCCGCGGGGCTCGCGGAGATGGTGGAGCGCAAGCGGGCGGTCATGGGCGAGCTGGAGCGGCTGGCCGCGGCGGCGCCGGGGTTGCGGGAGGAATGGGAAGCGATCCGGGGGGGCCTGTCTCGCGACGAGGCGGCGCCGGTGGAGGCCGAGCTGGAAGCGACGGCGAAGGTGCTGGAAGCGGTGATGAAGAGCGAGGAAGAAGCGCGGCGCATGGCGGAGGCGGCGCGAGGGACGGTGTCGGAGGAGATGCGAGCGGCGGCGGAGGGAAAGCGGGCGGCGGCGGCATATGGCCGGAACGTGGCTCCTGCGGCGCCGAGGTTTGTGGATCGGGCGGAGTAGAGAATGCCGGACAAACTGACCGAGAAACCCGATGTTGCCGCGTTGATGGAGCTCATGCGCTCCTTCAACGAGACGTCCGAGCGCCTCAAGGGTTCTCACGACGCGCTTCAATCGCGCGTCGCGGAGCTCACGCGCGAGCTCGAGGAGAAGAACCGGGAACTTGCGCGCAAGAACCGCCTCGCCCTGATCGGTGAAATGGCGGCCTGCCTTGCCCACGAAATCCGCAATCCCCTGGGCGGAATCCAGATGTGGGCTTCGATCCTCGAGGAGGATCTGCCGGCGGGCGGCGAAGCGCGCGTCACGCTGGACAAGATGATGCGCGGCATGCGCGGCCTGGACCGCCTGGTCGAGGACATGCTCGATTTCGCGCGCGACATCCAGCCTCAGCGGCGGGCTTGCGACCTGGCCGAGGTGATCGAAGACGCGCTTCTCGCTGCCGAGCGCGCGCTGGCCGAAAAGAAGATCTCGGTGGTCCGCAGCTTCGCCCGCCCCCTCCCTCTCCATGCCGACCCTTCCCTTCTCACGCGCGTATTCGCCAACATCGCCGTCAACGCCTCCCAGGCCGCCCCCGAGGGCGGCCGCATCGAAGTCGCCGTTTCCCGCAGCGCGGGCCGCCTCCGCATCACCCTCCGCGACAACGGCCCCGGCATTTCGGCGGATGCGCTGCCGAAGATGTTCACGCCGTTCTACACGTCGCGCTCGCGCGGCACCGGTCTCGGGCTTGCCATCGCTCACCGCATCGTCGAGGCTCACGGCGGCACCATTGCCGGCGCGAACCACGCCGGCGGCGGCGCCGTCTTCACCATCGACCTTCCGGAGGCCCCATGAGCCGCGTCCTGCTCATCGAAGACACGCCGATCATGCGCGAATCGGTCACGGAAGCGCTGTCGCGCGGGGGCCACGAGGTGAAGGCGTTCTCCGAGGGCCCGGCGGCGATCGAGGAGGCGCGCCGGTGGGCGCCGGAGCTCGCGATCACCGACCTCAAGATGGCCCCGATGAGCGGGCTGGAGGTGCTGGCGGAGTTGCAGAAGCTGCACCCCGGCATTCCCGTCATCGTCATGACCGCCTACGGCACGATCGAAACTGCGGTGGAGGCCATGCGCCTCGGCGCCTTTCACTTCATCCAGAAACCATTCAAGGCGCAGGAACTCGAGCTGCTGGCGAAAAGGGCGCTCGAGCACGGCCGGCTGTCGCGCGAAAACGAGGCGCTGCGGGCGCAGGTGGCCGGCGAGCGTCCGGCGCTGGTGGGGCTGAAGGGGATGCGGGAGGAACTGAAGCGGATCGCGGCGACGGAAGCGACGGTTCTGATCCTGGGGGAGACGGGGTCGGGGAAGGAAGTCGTGGCGCGCGCGATCCACGCCGATTCGGCGCGCGCGGCGGGGCCGTTCCTCGCGGTGAATTGCGCCGCTCTGTCGGCGGGACTGCTCGAAAGCGAACTGTTCGGGCACGAGAAGGGGGCTTTCACGGGCGCAGACCGGCAGCGCAAAGGCCGCTTCGAGCTGGCGGAAGGCGGGACCCTGCTTCTGGACGAAGTCTCCGAGATTGACACGAACCTCCAGGCGAAACTGCTGCGCGTCCTGCAGGAGCGCGTGTTTGAGCGCGTCGGCTCCTCGATCGCCCGCCGCGCCGACGTCCGCGTCCTCGCGACCACGAATCGCGATCTGCGCGCTGAAATCGAAAAGGGCCGCTTCCGCGAAGATCTCTTTTTCCGCCTCAACGTCGTGCCGGTGAAAGTATCCCCGCTGCGCGAGCGGCTCGACGACCTGGAGGCGCTCTGCGCACACTTCCTGCGCGGCCGGAAAAAACTGGCGGCCGATGCTGTTGACGCGCTGCGTCACTACCGCTGGCCCGGCAACATCCGCGAGCTCTTCAATATCCTCGAACGCGCCTGCGTCCTCGTCGCCGCGGACACGATCCGCGCCGCCGATATCGCGCCGTGGCTCATCGCGCCGGCGTCCGCCTCGGCCGCATCGCCGGCGCCCGTTTCGGCATTCGAAGGACTGACCATGGAGGAAATCGAGAAGCGCGCCATCGCGGCGGCGCTCCAATCGCACGGCGGCAATCGCCAGCGGACCTCCGCCGCGTTGCAGATTGCAGAGCGCACGTTGCGCGACAAGATCAAGAAGTGGGGTCTTTAGCTACCGGCAGCGGGAGCGCAGGATTTTGAAGGCGTCGTCGTTTCTCAGGGCATCGAAGGCCTTCTCGCCGTCAACCCGCTTTCCGTCATCGAAGCCAGCCTCCAGGGCGGATTCCAGGGACTTCAGCACCGATTCCGGCTTCCGGCCTCCCCGCGCCCGGGCGACGGCGTCTTTGTACATCGCGCTTCCGCTCTTCGTGATTCTCCCGATCCGCTCACCTGCCCCGATCGCTTCCTTCCACATTTCGTGGTGAATGTAAAACGCCTGCAGGATGTAGAACACGCCGCGCTGCGCCTCACGAACCCCGGCGCGCATCGTCTCGTCGGTCGCCTGGGCGCCCGCGAGTACGAGGAGTCCCGCGATCCCTTCCACGACCTTCGCCGCCTCCGCCGGTGACTTCGCCGCGCCCGCGCGTTTCGCCAGCGGCTCGAAAAACCGCTTCACGGCCTCCTTCTGCTCCGGCGACGTCAGCGTCGTCGAAACGGCCTCTTCGAGCGCCGTGATCGCGCCCGTGTAGTCGCCCGTCAGGAAGCGTGCGCCGGCGAGGTTTGAGTAGTTGACGTTGAGCGCCGGCTCGTCGCGGCGGACGGTCTCGAAATCTCCGAGGGCGCCGGCAAGATCGCCCTGGTCCATTCGCACGATTCCCCGGATGACGGGCGCCGCCGGGAGGACGCGCATCCGGACGGCGGTCTCGGAGAGGGGACGCGCGCGATCGAGATTGCCGCACCACCACTCTGCGAAGGCGGCCCCGAGCGACTCGACCTGCTCGACATAGCTTCCCGGCGTGATGCCTCGGAACGCCCGGGCCGAAGCGCCCATGTCCCCGCGGGCCATCTGGATCTCCCCCCGCATCGCGCCCGCGAAATCGGGCCCCAGGTCGCCCTCCAGCTCGTCCACCCCGCGAAGCGCGGCGTCGAATTCGCGCCTCATCATCGCCACGTAGGGAACGTAGATCGCCGCATCGGCCCGGCCGGCACGGCTTCCCTCCCTCGTCGCCAGCGCGCGCTTCGCCAGTTCCAGGCATCCATCGTAGTCGCCGGATGAGAAGCGGATCGAGGCGCCGCGTGTCAGGACGTCGGGGTGGTCGCAGTTGAGGACCGCCTCGGCGACCAGCGCCAGCGCTTCCTTGTCCCGGCCGGCCATCTGAAAAGAAAGTGCGAGCTCGTTCGTATACCAGGGGTTGTAGGGTTCCAGGCGGTGGATCGCTTCCCGGTCGGCGATCCCGCGCGCCATGTCGCGCGTCGAGAACTCGAGGATCGACGCGCGCGCTTCGAGCGCATCGGTGAAGTAGGGATTGGCGGCGAGTGCGGCGTCGAGCTCACGGAGGGCCTCGTCGAAGCGATCCGCGTAGAACGCGAGCATCGCGCGGCCGTAGGCGGCCCGTTCGGCGCCGGCGCCCGTTTCGAGGGTCCGGCGGAAGTCCCGTTTCGCCGTTTCAAGCAGGCGCGGGGCATCTCCCTCGCCGGCCTCTTTCCTGAACATCAACGTCCTGTTCATGCCGGTGGGGACGAATCCCTGGCTTCCCTGGATCGCGACGATCCCGGTTCGCACCAGGGAGCCGCGAACTTCGCGGAGGCGGCTCTCCGTGATGTCTCCATGTTCGAACCAGGCCAGGGTATGAAGCGGGTCGATGGAGACGGCACGCTCGAGGGAGGCGAGGGCCTTCTCATGCCACCCCCCGCGGCGAAGGGCCATCCCGAGCTGGAAATGGACTTCGGCGCCTTCGGGGAAGATCTCCGCGGCCCTGGTCAGGGTCGCGATCGCGGCGGCGGCGAAGCGGTTGCGGCCGCGCCAATCGCCGACCTTTCGCGCGTCGTCCCAGCGGGTCATGAGGTCTTTCCCCTCGATGAGCAGGGGCGTCACCTCGCTTTGTCGCCGGGCGTACTCATCCTGTTTCGCTCGCTGAGTCCGGGCGCGGTCGCTCTCGGCGTCGTCGCGCTTCTTCACCCGCCATGCGGCCCACCCGCCGAATCCTGCACCGGCGAAGAGAACGCAAGCCGCGGCGGCCAGCGCGACGCGGTGGCGGCGGGCGCGCGAAACGAGCTTTTCCCCAAAACCGGGAGGGCGCGCGAGGATCGGGTCGTTGTTCAGGAAGCGGCGCAGGTCTGCCTCAAGCGCGGCCGCCGACTCGTATCGCCGGGCGGGTACCTTGTGCATCGCCTTCAGGCAGATGACGTCGAGATCGCGATGAATCTCCGGACGAAGCGAACGCGGCGGGACGGGGTCCCTCTCGAGGACCTGCCGGATGATGTCCATCTGCGACTCGCCGTCGAACGGCGGGCGGCCGGTGAGCATCTCGTAGAGGGTCGCGCCTAGGGAGTAGACGTCGGACAGCGGCGTGATGCGCGAAGCCCGGCCTTCAGCCTGCTCCGGGCTCATGTAAGCCGGCGTCCCGATCGGCGCGCCGCTCTGCGTGAGCGCGACGCTGCTCGACAGGTCGCGCGCCAGTCCGAAATCGCCGAGGAAAGCCCGCTCTTCGCGGTCCATCAGCACGTTCGCCGGCTTCACGTCGCGATGCACGACGCCAGCCGCGTGGGAAAAGGCGAGCGCGGAGGCAAGATCGGCGGCAATCCGCGCGGCCTCGCGTCCGGAGAGCGGCCCTTCTTCGGCAATCCTCTGTTTCAGTGACCGCCCTTCGATGAAGTCCATCGTGAAATAGAGCCGCTCGCCGTCGCGGCCGATGTCGTGGATCTGGACGAGGCTCGGGTGACGGCCCATCCTGGCGACGACGGCGGCCTCGCGGCGAAAGCGCTCGACGTCAGAGCTGCTTTCGTCGCCGCCGGAGAGCATGACTTTGAGGGCGACCTCCCGGCGCAACTCAGGCTGGAGCGCGCGGTAGACGACGCCCATCCCGCCGCGGCCGAGCTCGCGCAGAATGCGATAGGGCCCCACGGTATCGCCGACCTTCCGGCCGGAAGCGGCGGCGATGGTCACGCCGGCGTCGGATTTCGCCACGGTGCGGTCCAGCGCGGAGGAGGATCCGGAGCCCTGGGCGCCGGAGGGTCGGCCGTCCATCGCGGCTTCGAGTTCCCGGAGTTGGTTCGGAGTGAGGACGCCCGAAGCCGCAAGGATGGCGCCCAGGTCGCGCGCCCCGGCGGCGCTCGACGCTTCCTGGATCGCGCGCTGGATCGCGGCTTCATCGGCCCACCCGCGCAAGCGGACCAGCTCGGCCAGAGCGCGATCGCGGGTGGTCAAGGTTCGGGGAATGTCCGACATCTGGCCCGCGAGTATAGCCCTGTGAGACTCGGACCCCCGAAGTGCGGCCACTCTCGCGAGCAGAGTTCGGCATTCGATGGGAGGCCGAATGACGAACCTTTCCCGCGGGATTCCGGCAAATTTCGCCGGCGGTTCTTGCCGAAACTAGAAGCAGGGAAACCCCCGCCGGGTGGCAGTCCAGACGCTTCATCTGTAAGTACTTGTTCTTAAAGAAGTTGAAGCGAGTCCAGGAATACCACCCCCCCGGCCCCGGGTTTGCTTTCTTTGGGTCGGGAATCCGTCTAGACACCGCCCACGTTGAGGAAACAGGAAAGATGGACGTCACGAGCGCCGGCGCCATTCCCACCCTCGAGTCGGCCCTTGCCTTCTCGTGGAAGCGCCATGAAGTGATCCTCAACAACATCGCGAATGCGAGCACGCCGGGATTCCGGGGGCAGGACCTCCCGGTCGATGAGTTCCAGGCGGCGCTTCGCAGGGCGACCGACGCCGGTCGCGCGACCCAGCCCGTCGTGCTCGGCGGCATGCCGGCGCAGCCGGCGTTCGCTTCCGGCAGCGATTTCTCCATCCTCCGCACGCTGTCGCCGATCCCCACGGGGGGCATCCCCGGACATGACGGCAACGACGTCGTTGCAGAAGTCGAGGCCGCGAAGATGGCGAAGAACGCGGCCTTCTACACCGCGCTGACGCAGCTGCTGTCGCGGCAGTTCGACCTCATCGAGTCCGCCATCAGGGAGCGCCCCTAAACCATGCTCAACGCCCTCGACGTTTCGGCCAGCGCGCTCGTCGCCCAGCGGATGCGCACGGAAGTCATCGCGAACAACCTCGCGAACGCCCACACGACGCGCGATGCGCACGGCCGCGTGAGTCCCTATCGCCGGCAGGACGTGGTATTCCGCGTCGGCGCCAAGGGACAGCCAGGAGTCGCAGGCGTGCACGTCGAGAGGATCGTCAACGACTCTTCTCCTTTCCGGATGGAACACGACCCGGGCCACCCGGACGCGAACTCAGAAGGCTTCGTGCAGATGCCCAACGTCAACCCGGTCGTCGAGATGGTCAATCTCATGGACGCGACCCGGGCCTACGAACTCAACGTCACCGCGATGGACGCCACCAAGGGTCTGTTCAACGCGGCCCTGAGGATCCTCGCATGAGCGATTTCATTCTGCCGATCGGGCCGCAGCCGATCCGACCCGAGGGGCCGAAGCTGGCCGGGCAGGCGGAAGCTCCCGAGAAGGCGTTCAAGGACGTCCTGAAGGAATCGATGGAGAAGGTCAACGCGCTCCAGAAGGAAGCGGACTCGGCGCAGGCCGCGCTCGCGACGGGAAAGACGGATGACGTGGCGGGCGTCTTCACCGCAGTCCGCAAGGCCGAGCTGGCGTTCGAAGCGCTGATGCAGATCAGGAACAAGCTTGTTGATGCGTACGAGGAAATCCAGCGGATGCGGATCTAGGAACACCGTTTCCGGGAAGGGTCGAATGTCAAAGGTCGAAGGTCGAAGGAAATCAGCGTAATTCGAGGCAGTTCCCTTCGACTTTCGACCTTCGACCTTAGACCCAAGATTCAAAAAGCCGCACAAGCCACCCTCCTAACACGGAGCAGCCATGGACGTTCTTCGAGAGCAGCTCAAACGGGTCCAGGAGTTCCTCGCGAAACTCTCCGGTGCCCAGCGCGTCTCGCTCGCGCTGCTCGCGCTCGTTGTCGTCGCCGCCTTCTTCCTGATCTTCGCGGCCGCGCCCGGACGGTCGATGGTGCCCCTGACGCCCGCCGGTTCGCCCGCCGACGTGACCGCGGCCGTGCTCGAGTCCCTCAAAGCCAAAGCCGTCCCGTATAAGCTGGAGAACGGCATCGTCATGGTGCCCCCGGAAAAGCGCGACGAGCTCTTCGTCCAGCTCTACGGCGACGGCATCCTCCCCCAGGGCAAGAACCAGTTCGAGTGGCTCTGGACGCAGGACGTGTGGACCACGACCGAAGCGCGCCAGCGGCTGCAGTGGACGGACACCCTTCGCCGCAGGCTCGAAGGCGCGATCGCTTCCATGGACGCCGTCGAAGCGGCCGCGGTGCAGATCGCACCGGGGGAAGACCCGGAGACGACGATCAACGCGCGGCCGGCGAAGGCGAGCGTGCATCTCAAGCTGAAGCGTGGCCGGACGCCCGGGGACGTGAACGGCCGGGCGATCGCCGAGATGGTGGCGGCGAGCATCCCGAACCTGGCGCCGGAAGCGGTGATCATCACGGACACGGCGATGAACTCGTACGAGGTCCCCGATCCGCGGCAGCCGCACGTGCTGGCGGGGACGGCGCTTCAGCTCAAGAAGGAACACGAGGAGTTCGCGGCGAAGAAGGCGAAGGACGCGCTGTCGTTCCTCTCGAAGGTGTCGGTGCAGGCGGCGGTCGAACTCGACATGGAAAGCGTCGAGAAGGAGACCAACAAGGCCCTCGCGCCTGAGTCCGCCCTTCGCGTCTCGGAGACGACTGAAAAGCCCTCGTCGGCCGTGGGCGGCATCCCGGGAGTCGCTTCCGCCCTCGAACCCGGCGGCCTCGCCGAACCCGGCACCGCGGTCCCCGGCTCGCCGGAAACGGTTGCTGGAAACGAGACCACTTCGCGCCGAGAGTTCGACAACGTGTTCGGATCGGAGAAGACGCACACGGTGACGCCTCCCGGCAAGATCAAGGGAGTGACGCTGGCCGTGGTGGTTCCCTACGCCGAAGCGTCGCTCGGAGCGGACGGTTCGAAGCCGGCCTCGGCCGAAGCGACGCAGGAGAACATCGCCAACAACCTGCGCGACTGGACGCTTCTGGTAGCGCGGGCGTGCAGTGTCGAGGCGGCGCAGATCAAGATGCACCCGGTGACGTTTCCGGAGCCCGTGGCCGTCGTGGCGCCGATCGCCGCGAGCGAGTGGCGCGACATCGCGACCCGGTACGGCGAAAAGGCCGTGCTGGTCCTGCTCGTCCTGGCAGGTCTCTTCTTCATCTGGCGCATCGTGCGCGCTTCGGCCCCGCGGGACGTTCTCGCGGAGATTGAACGCGTCCGCGCCGAGCTCGCGATCCCGCCGGAAGGACCTTCGCTCGACCCGGCGACGGCGGCGGCCGATCTCCGGAGCGCCCGCCTTCAGGAAAAAGTGACCGATCTGATGCGCAGGAACCCGCAGGCCGGCGCGAACCTGATCCGAAACTGGATTGTGCGAGGTGAGTGATGAGTCCCGCTAAAGCGCTGGAACAGTCGGGCATCCGCAAGAGTGCGGTGCTGCTGGTGTCCATCGATCCTGACCTCGCGGCGAAAATCCTCGGGGAGATGGACAAGGAAATGCTCCGCGAAGTCTCGGTTGAGATCGCGAAGCTCGAAGGCGTGACGCGCGAGGAGCGCGACCAGGTGCTCGAGGACTTCCTGCGCAACACGATGCAGCTGGACGTGACGGCGCAGGGCGGGCTTCCCGCGGCGCGCGACCTGCTCTCCCGGGTGCTGCATCCGGACGAAGCGAAGAAAATCGTTGAGACGATCGAGGCGGCGACGCGATCGACGCCCTTCGGGTTCCTGCGCAAGGCGGACCCGCAGAACCTCTCGACGTTCCTGTCGGACGAGCACCCCCAGACGGTCGCGCTGATCCTCAGCTACCTCCCGGCCCACCAGGCTGCGGAGATCCTGCAGGGCCTCCCCCAGCAGCGCCAGATCGAGGTCGTCCGCCGCGTCTCGCAGATGGAAGTCACCAGCCCCGAAGTCATCGCCCAGGTCGAGGGCGCGCTCGAAAAGCGCCTGTCCTCGCTCTTCGCGGAAGACCTTCGACGCGCCGGCGGCGTCAAGTCCGTCGCCACCATCCTCAATCTCACCGACCGCTCCACGGAACGCTCAATCCTCGATTCGCTCGAGGAAGAAGACCCGCAGATGGTGGACCGGATCCGCAAGCTGATGTTCGTGTTCGAGGACATCAAGCGGATCGACGACCACGGGATCCAGATCATCCTCAAGGACATCGAAACCGGCCAGCTCGGGCTTGCGCTCAAGGTGGCAGACGACGACCTCAAGGACAAGTTCTTCAGAAACATGTCGAAGCGCGCGCAGGACCTCCTGCGCGAGGAGATGGAGTACCTGGGCCCGCAGCGGCTGTCCGATGTGGAAGCGGCGCAGCAGGGAATCGTCGAAGTCGTCCGCAAGTACGAGGACCTGGGCGACATCGTCATAGAGGGCCGCGGGAGCTCGCAGATCGTCGTGTAACCGTCCCCCAAAACCATGGGAATTTTCAAACCTAAGACCGGCTCTTCCCCCTCCCCCTTCCAGATCCGCGACCTGGAAGCCGAGGCCTCCGCGCAAATCGAGGAGGCCAGGAAGAAGGCCGACGCGATCATCCGGGGAGCGAAGGAAGAAGCCACCCGGATCGTCAAGTTGGCGGACGCGGAGCGCGCCGCGGCGCTGGAGCGCGGCGTCGCCGCGGGGCGTGAGCAGGGCATCGAAAAGGGGCGTGCCGAGTCGCGGCTCGCCGCGCTCGCGGATGCGCAAGGCCGGCTTTCGCCCGGCGAGGCCCGCGTGGCGTCGCTTCTCGGCCAGCTCGGCCCGGCACTCGAGGACGCGGTCCGCCGGGCAACGACCGACGCCGAAGCAGGCGTGATCAAGCTGGCGCTGGCGATTGCGCGGACCGTGGTGAAGCGCGAAGTGGCGCTCGACGAATCGATCGTGCGGGGAAACGTGGCGGCGGCGATCGCGCTTGCGGCGCGGCGCGGCGGCCTGGAAATCCGGGTGCACCCGGCCGACCGGGTGTTGATGGACCAGTTCGCGCCCGAGCTGGCGGAGCGCTTCGACGGCCTGGAAGTCGTCCGCGTCGTCGAAGACGAAGCGGTCGGCCGCGGAGGCGCGAAGGTGTCCTGGGCCGAGGGATCCTCCGACGCAGGAATCGCGGAGCAGCTGGCCCAGATCGAACGGCTGCTGCTGGGTGAACGGTCGTGAACTTCCTCGACACCGCGGCCGACCGTCTCTTCGACAGCTCCCCTGTTCTTCTCACGGGACGAGTGGCGCGGGTCGTGGGGCTCGTGATCGAAGCGGAAGGGATCGCGGTCCCGGTGGGAGCGGTCTGCGAAGTCGGCGCGGAGCGCGTCCGGGCGGAGTGCGTCGGGTTCCGCGAGGACCGGGCTCTTCTCATGCCGCTGGGCGAGACGCGCGGATTGCGCCGCCACGACGCCGTCGTCGCAGTTCCGGGCGGCGCGACCGTTCCGGCCGGACCCGAACTCCTCGGGCGGGTCGTGAACGCGCTCGGAGACCCGATCGACGGCGGGCCTGCCTTTCATTCCGCAACCCGTGTCCCGGTCTACGCGCCTCCCCCGCCGGCCATGACGCGCCGCCGCATCGACAAGGCCCTGGCGACCGGCGTCCGCTCCCTCGACGCCTTCGCCACCCTCGGCGCAGGTCAGCGCCTCGGCCTCTTCTCCGGCAGCGGCGTCGGCAAGTCGCTTCTCCTCGGCATGATCACCCGCAACACCGCGGCCGACGTCGTCGTCGTCGCACTCGTCGGTGAGCGCGGCCGCGAAGTCCGCGACTTCCTCGAACGCGACCTCGGCCCCGAGGGCCGGCGCAAGGCCGTCGTCGTCGTTGCCACCGGCGACGAGCCCGCCCTTCTCCGCGCCCGCGCGCCCTTCGTTGCCACCGCCATCGCCGAATCGTTTCGCGACGAGGGCAAAAACGTTCTCCTCCTCATGGACTCCATCACCCGCATGGCGAATTCCCTGCGCGAAATCGGCATCAGCGCAGGCGAGCCGCCCGCCACCCGCGGATACCCGCCGTCCGTCTTCTCGACCATGCCCAAACTCCTCGAGCGCGCCGGGCAGGCCGCGACCGGCTCCATCACCGGAATCTACTCGGTCCTCGTCGAGGGCGACGACATCAATGAGCCCGTCGCCGACGCGGCACGAGGCATCCTCGACGGCCACATCTGGCTCTCGCGCGCCCTCGCCCAGCGCGGCCACTTCCCCGCCCTCGACGTCCTCGCCTCCATCTCTCGCCTCATGTTCGAAGTCGCCACCCCCGATCACCGCGCCGCCGCCGACCGCGTCCGCGCCCTTCTCGCCGCCTGGCGCGGCGCAGAGGACCTCATCGCCGTCGGCGCTTATCAAAAGGGCGCCTCCCCCGAAGTTGACCGCGCCATCGCTTCCATGGACCGCATCAACGCTTTCCTCCGGCAGCCGCTCATGGAGAAATCGTCCCTCGAAGCGACCGTCGCCGCACTTCGCGAAATCGGCAGCTCTTCCCTGAGCGAGCCGAAGGGGTCCGCATGAAGCGCTTCGAGTTCCGCCTCGAGTCTCTCCTGAACCTGCGGCGCGCCGCGGAAGAAGGCGCAAAGCGCGCCTTTGGGATCGCGCGGCAGGCAGCTGACGTGCAGGCAGGCGAAGTCGCGCGGTTTGAGGAAGCGGAGTCTCGTGCCGTGACGGAGCTGCGGTCGGCCCAGGGGGCGCGTGAGCTGCGGGTCACGGACCTGCTGGCCCACCAGCGGCACATCGCGGCTCTGGAGCGGCGCGCCGGGATCGAGAGGCAACGGCTTGCAGAGCTCCGGGCCGCTTCCGAGAAAGCCCGCGCCTTGCTCTCCGCTTCGATGAAGGAAAGAAAGGCTCTGGACCGCCTGCGCGAGCGTCGCGCGTCGGAGTGGACCGTGGAAATGCTGAAGGACGAGCAGCGCTCGATCGATGAGGCTTCCGCGGCGTCCCGCGCTTCAGGAGGAATCCGATGAACAAGGCGATGACTTCGGCCGGGAGGGTGATCCTGGTTTTCTGCGTGGTCACGACGCTCGCGGTGGCGATTTTCGTCGCGACGCTGGCGGCCGGGGGATTCCTCACGAGCGACCGGGTGGATGCGGCCGTGCGAGGGCTGCGCGGCGAGGCTGCGGGTCCGATGCCGGCGCCCGTGACGGTGACGGCGGTTTCGGGTCCGACTCCGGGGGATCTGCGCGAGATGGAGACGCTGGTGGCGATGGCGGAAGCGCGGGACCGGGACCTGCGGCTGCAGGCGGATCGCGTCCGGGCGGAGAAACGGACGGCGGAGACGACCGAAAAGCCGGTGGCCGGCGTTGTGCCGGCGCCGGGAGGGACCTCGGCTCCCCTGATTTCGGCCGGCGGCGACAAGTTCAAGTCCAACCTCGACGTCCTGCGCAATCACCTTCCGAAGACGGCCGCGACGCTGATGGCGGACTGGGAGACGGCAGAAATCGTGGGGTACCTGAGGGCGATGAAGCCGTACGAGGCCTCCGACATCGTCGGCGCCATGCTGACGATGGGAAAGCGGGGAGAAACGGACTACGCGGTGAAGGCGAAGGAGGTGCAGGCCGCGCTTGGGAAATGAGAACGGCATGGGATTGGGAAGGACGGGATGGGGATGGGAGGGGATCGGGATCGGGATGGGGATGGGGCCGTCAAGAAAAGTTGCCAGCCCCATCCCGACCCAAATCCCGATCCCCCCATCCCAATCCCGCCCCTCCCCATCCCCTGACGTTTTTCGCGCAGAGCCCCACCAAGGCTCTCCCCGAAAACCGTCTCCAACTGCTGTGAAAGGAGGTGAACCATAATGCAGATTCAGACGATTTCAGGATCCCGGCAGCCGGACCAGGCTCCACCGTCGCAGGACGACCGTCCCGCCTCGATGGAATTCTCCGCGATGCTCGGATCGCTCTTCTCGGCTTTTCCGGCCGGACCATCGCCGGAGGTCGCACGGGAAGCAGGGGCACAGGATCGACCGGACGCTGGTCGTGACGTCACGGACACAATTCGTCCCGACGAAACGCCCGCTCCCCGGAGCCGGGAGGCAAATCGGCCGGAAGAGTCGACCGATGCGCATCCCCCGATCCGGCAGCAGGTAGAACCCCGCTCTCCGGAGAGTCGTCAATCGTTCCACCCGTCTCCCAGGCCCGAGACCGCACCTGCATTCTCGGCAGGGACGGTCGGAGGCGCACCGGGTGCCGGGAGCCTCGCTCCCGCCCAGGATTGCGTCTTCGAGGGAGCGGTGTCCTCCGTCGTGCCGGTTCTTCCGGTCGCCGGTCAGTTCGTGACGTCGAAGGGAACTTCCGTCGTCAGTTCGTCCCAGGGAATTGAAACCGTGCCGGGCCCGAGCGGTGAGCTCGCGCCGGTGTCGGAGGTTCCGGAATCCACCGGAATCGCCGCCGCCGTGCCGAATCTCTCCGCCCCGACCGCGCCGGCGGCTGCAAGATCGGTCGCGACACGAGACGCTTCCGTCTCCGCCTCGACGCCGATCGCAGCCGATTCGCCGTCCAGCCCCGTTCCCGCTTCCGCCCCCCAGTCCGGCCAGGCAGCCCCCGTGCTTCGCTCCGCGACGCCGTCGGGTCCGCTCTCGCCGTCCTCGGTCGATCGCGTGACGGCAGCCGTAAAAGCGCAGGCCTCGCTGGGAGGTGGTCGCGTGAAGATCCTTCTTCACCCGCCGCACCTCGGCGCGCTCCGGATCGAAATCGCCGTCCGCGACGGAGTCGTGTTCGCCCGCATGGAAACCGACTCGCAGTCCGCCCGGCATTCGCTCCAGCAGCACTCGAACGACCTCCGGCAGTCGCTCGAGGACCAGGGTCTCACGCTCGGCCGGATGTCCGTGTCCGTGTCGCAGGGCGAAGGAAACGGGGCGGAAGGCTCGTTTGCTTCCAATCCCGAACCGTTCTTCACGGAGGCGGAGCCGGAGACTGTCTCCGACTCGCGGCCGGAAGCACGTCTTCCCCGCCTGCTGGACGTCACCGTCTAACTCAGGAGAACGAACCGTGAATGTGACCTCGATGATGTCGCCGACGGAATCGCTGCTGAACGCGGATTCCGCATCGGCCCGCGCCCGGGTCACCCGCGACGACTTCCTGAAGCTCCTCATCACGGAGCTCCAGAGCCAGGATCCGCTGGAACCGATGAAGAACTCGGAGTTCCTCGGGCAGATCGCCACGCTCAACCAGATCGAGAGCGCGGCGACCCTGACCGATTCCCTCCGCAGCCTTCAGCACAGCGGCGACCTGGCGAGCGCTTCTGCCCTGCTCGGAAAGGCCGTGATCGGCGTCACCGACAACGGTCTTGAGGGAGGAGGCCTGGTTTCGCGCGTGGTGGTCCTCGACGGGCAGGTGAAGCTCGTGATCGGCGACCAGACGATGAGCCTCTCGGCCGTCGCGCAGATTTTCCTGCCGGCGCCCGCGGAAGAGCCGGCGGTATGACCATGGATCCTCTTCGCAACATTCCGGGCATCGGGAACGCGGACCAGCCGCAGCGGGCCGGGCAATTGCCGGTCACGGGCGGGCCGAAGTTCGCCGAGGTCCTGAAGTCGAAGCTGGGGGGATTGAAGTGGTCGGCGCACGCGCAGCAGCGGCTTCAGTCGAGAGGCATTTCCCTCTCCGACCGGGACCGGCAGCTGATCGACGGCGCGTTGAAAAAGGCAGCGGAAAAGGGGAGCCGCAACTCGCTCTTCCTGCTTCGCGACATCGGGCTGGTCGTGTCCGTGCAGAACAAGACGGTTGTGACGGCGGTCGACAAGGCGGACCTGAAAGAGAGGGTCTTCACCGAAATCGACTCGACCGTGATCCTGGATTGAGCCGGCCCCGAAAGGGAGGCTCAGGAAGGGGTTCCGAGCGACCGAGGAACCCCGCTTTCGAGGCGTACTGTCATGGCTTTGATCAGGGCAATGAATTCCGCGATCAGCGGGCTCAGGGCCCAGCAGGTGAAGATCGACGCGATCGGCAACAATCTCGCAAACGTGAACACGACCGGCTTCAAGTCGAGTTCCGTTGATTTCGCGAGCCTGCTCAGCCAGACGCTCGGCTTCGGCGCCGCGCCGTCCGGAAATCTCGGCGGCAAGGATCCGTCGCAGGTCGGCCTGGGCGTGCAGGTCTCCGGTTCCCGTACGAACTTCCTGCAGGGCAACTTCGTGGCGACAGGGGTCAATACCGACCTGTCGATCGACGGCGACGGGTTCTTCATCCTGACCGACGGAAGCGGCCAGGAGCTGTACACGCGGGACGGGACGTTCGGGCTGAACGCCAGCAATCTCCTGATCGACCCGTCGTCCGGTTTCAAGGTCCAGGGACTGCTGGCCGACCTCTCCACGTTCACGATCACGCCGAGCGCGGCGCTGTCCGACATCACCATCCCGCTCGGGTCCCTCACGATCGCCAACGCGACGTCCCAGTTCTCCATCGACGGGAATTTCAACGGCGGCGGCCCCATCGCTTCGAACGGCAACGTCCTCCAGTCGGCCGTGCCGCTCATCGACGTCACAGGCGCCACGCCCGCGACGCTCGCCACGCTCCTGACCGACCTGGGCCGGCTCGACGCCGGCGGACCCGTGGACTTCGCGCTCGCCCTCGGCGATGTCCTCGAGTTCCAGGCCGACAAGGGCGGCCGTTCCCTCGGCGTCCGCCGCTTCGAAATCTCCGCCGGCCCTCCGGCCGCAGGGATCGACGACACCGGTACCACCCTCCAGGACCTCCTCGATTTCATCGAGGGCGCCCTCGGGATCAATACCTCCCTCTCCAGCGGCACCTGGGGCGCATCCCTCTCCACAGGTTTCGTCGGGGCCCTCGATACGGTCACCACGGCCGGAGCCACCCTCACGGGCAGCTTCGTCACCGCCGGCGTCCGTCCCGGTGATTACCTCCGCTTCACGGGAGGCACCGGCGCAGGCCACACTGCCCAGATCGATACGATCACGGAAGCGGCCGGCGTCACCACGATCACTTTTGTCTCACCGCTCGACAGCACCATCGCTCTTCCCGTTGCCGGCGACGCGTTCGAGTTCAACGAACGCTCCCGCGTGGCGGTCGGCGTGGTGGCCGGGACGGAAGACGGGATCCTGTCCGATGCCGGGCCGACACCCGACAGGCGGATCGACGAAGGCTCGACCGCCGGCACGATGCGGATCGCTGCGAACGCAGGGCTGCTGAACGCCATCGACAACGTCGTCCTGTCGGAGGGCGGCAACCGGCTCCTGCTTTTCAACGAAACCGCCACGGCCGTGGGCGAAACGGCGCTGACACACGTCACCGTCTACGACTCCCTCGGCCAGCCTCACGACGTGGCCATCACGTACATGATCGAGTCCAAGCGGTCCCCCACCACGCCGGACGCGGTCGGCATGCGTCTCCGGTGGTTTGCGGAAGCGGCGGACCAGGTCCAGACGGGCGTCTTTGGCACTCCGGTCGGCACGGGAACGATCGACTTCGACGCGACCGGCAAGTTCGTCAGCGAGAATCCGGGCTCGGCGATCGACCTCTCCCTGGTCGTGTCGGGCGTGCTGACGGCCCTCGCGGCCGATGCCGACCACGCGAAGATGACGGCCCTTGCGGCGCCGGCGTCGTCGCTCTTCACGAGCGACAACGACGGTTTTGCTGAAGGGACGCTCAGTGACTTCTCGGTCGGTTCGGACGGAGTGGTGACGGGCATCTTCACGAACGGCCAGACCCGTTCGATCGCGCAGGTGATGCTTGCGAGGTTTGCGAACAACGAAGGGCTGCTCAGCGTCGGCCAGAATTACTGGCAGGTCGGCGCGAATGCAGGGACACGCCAGATCGCAGCTCCCGGCCAGTCGTCGGCGGGCACGGTCCGCGGCGGGTTCCTCGAGGAGTCCAATGTGGACATCGCCAAGGAGTTCACGGACCTGATCGTGGCGCAGCGGGCCTTCCAGGCCAACACGCGAACGATCACGGTTGCGAACGAGCTGTTGCAGGACCTGGTGAATATCATCTAGGAATCGGGGGCCCGGGGACATCTCCCGGGCCCTCTTTCCTGGCCCTTCCGGAAGGGCCCGGGAAGAGGCTCACCCGACGCCAGCCGGTTAGGAGGAAATGCCGATGATCAAGGTAACCCGACTGAACGGGAAAGAGTTCGTCGTGAACGCGGAGATGATCCAGTTCATGGAAGCGACTCCGGACACCGTGATTACTCTGGCGAACAAGGAGAAGATTGTCGTGAAAGAGGCCATCGACGACCTGATCAAGCGGGTCGTCGACTACAATCGCGGCATCCGAGGCCCCGTTTCCACATGAAGTCGTTCCTACCACCTACCTACTACTGCCTGCTCCCTACTCAACACTCAACACTCAACACTCAAAACTTCGGTAAATGCTAGACCTCACAACCATCATCGGCCTCCTGATCGGCGTCGCCGCCATCGTCCTCGGCGTCATGGACGCCGGCGGCCAGGCCAACCACTTCGTCAACCTCGGCGCCCTCGGGATCATCCTGGGCGGCACCGGCGGCGCGACGATCGCCCAGTTCCCGTGGTCGGACCTGGTCGAATTCCCGCGCGTGTTCGGAAAGCTTCTCTTTCATCGCGCCAGCGACTCGATTCAGATCGTGCGCGACTTCGTCCGGTACGCCGAAATCGCCCGCAAGGACGGCATCCTCGCCTTGGAGGGCGTCGCCGAGGAAATCCGGGATCCGTTCGTCGTCCGCGGCCTCCAGCTCGCCATCGACGGCACCGACCCCGATGTCATCCAGGCGATGCTCACGACGGAACTCGAAGGCATCGCCGCCCGCCACGAGCTGGGCCGCAAGTTCTTCGAAACCCTCAGCCTCTTCTTCCCCGCCTTCGGCCTCGTCGGGACCCTGACGGGCATGATCGTCATGATGAAAAACATGAACAACCCGAACGAGGTCGGCCCGGGCATGTCCCAGGCCCTCTGCGCCACCCTCTACGGCACCATCGGCTGCTACGTCTTCGCCAACCCCCTCGCCAAGAAACTCGAGATCCGGTCGCGTGAAGAGCTGACCGTGAAGGAAATGGTCATCAAGGGCATCCTCGCCATCCAGTCCGGCGACAACCCGCGCATCGTCGAACAGAAGCTGCGCCTCTTCCTCCCTCCCCGGGTCCGCGAACAGATGCAGAGCGACCGCGCATGATCCGCCCCCGCCGCCCCTTCAAGGCCGGCGACGACGCCGCGCCGCTCTGGATGATCTCGTTCTCCGACATGCAGGCGCAGCTCGTCGTGTTTTTCGCGGTGCTCTTCGCGCTTTCCAACATCGACGAAACCAAATTTGCGCAGCTCGGCGCATCGTTTTCTGGCGCGAGGGGGCGCGAAGCTCCGCCTCCGCGCGACGATTTCATCGTGTACTGGGTCATGACGCACACCCTGGCCACCGCCACCGGGAAGTCCATCAGCTCGGAGCAGTGGGGGCCCGAAGGAAGAGAGTTCCGGGTCGAGCGGACGAAGGACGGGCTGCGGGTCTCGCTCGAGAGGGCGATTGCGTTCGAGGAAGGCTCGGCCGAGATTCGGCCGGACCAGGCGGACGCGATCAGCGGCTTCCTGCGCTTCGTACGCGGCTCCCTGAACAAGATCGACGTGCGCGGGTACACCAGTCCGGAAGAGAATCCGCCGGGCGACGATCACTGGAAGCTGTCCTCGGCGCGCGCCGAGGCGGTGGCGAAGCTGCTGATCGAGGGCCGCGGCGAGCCGGGAATCAGCGCGGCGCGAATCCGCGTCACCGGGATGGGGATGAACGACCCGGTCGTGAACATCCTGGAGACGCAGGACACGTTCCAGAGACAGCGCAACCGCCGCGTGGAGATACTCCTGCTCGAAGACAAGGTCAAGGTCAAGTAGCCCATGCCCCCGCGCCTCTCCCCTCCCACTCCCGTACGGCCCTCGGGCAACGTCGCGGCCGCCACGCCGCCGTCTCCACCGCCGCCGCGAGCACCCGCCCTGAGCCCGCAGAACATCGCGCTTTTCGCAGTGTTTCTCGTGCTGGAAGCACTGCTCATCGTGGCGCTTCTGCGGCGCGTCGAAGGCCCGCCTTCGGCGGCCGCGAGCGCCGACTTCTCGCGCCAGGAGTACATCGATCTCGACACGGCCTCCGTCCCGGTTCACTCTTCGAAATCGGGCATCGACGTTCACATCACGATCCGCGTCGAAGCCTCGATCCTCGTCACGGGCGACGGCGCGGAGCGAGCCAAGGCCCGGGACGCGGTGCGTGCCCACGCGGCAAAAATCGCCGACGAAATTGCGCGCACCGTCGGCGCCCAGTCGGCGGAGCAGGCCGTGGACCCGGGAAACCGCGAGCGCCTGAAGGACCGGTTGCGCGCAGCGCTGAATCAGTCCGTCTTCCGGGAAGAAACCGCCAAGGAAGTAGTATTTCGGTACTACGGCCCGTAAAGCAGTTGGTAGGGGGTACTTGGGTAGGGGGTAGGAAGAACCCATCTCAGTGCGGCTGTCACTACCCGCTACCCCCTGCCAACTACCCTCTCCCCCCCACCGGGCTTCAGTTCACCCCTACCGCCAGCCGATCTTTCTCATAAGCTATCCCCCAATGCCCGAGCCCCCCAAGCCCACCGACGCCGACGTCGAACGCCTGATCAAACAGATCACCGGCGAAGGCACCTTCTCGGACCCCAGGGCCGTCGCTCGCCCCGCCTCGTTCAACCCGTCCCAGCCCGTCCCCGCTTCCGTGGAAGGCGTTCTCCCCCAGGAAGCCCTCCTCGACATCCCCCTCAACGTCCGCATTGAGCTCGGCCGCACGAAAATGCGCCTCGAAGACGTCCTGGCGCTGGGCAAAGGCTCCGTCGTCCCCCTCGACCAGCTCGCTGGCGAGCCCCTCGACATCTACGTCAACGACAAGCTCGTCGCCAAGGGCGAAGTCCTCGTCCTCCACGACAATTTCTGCGTGCGAGTGACCGAGGTCGTCGGACAGAAGTAGCGGCGAGGCAAGCGTCCGGGGCCGCAAAGGGGTAAAATGTCCCCCATGTGGGAAGAACACTTCCGTCGGAAAGAAGAAGACCAACTCGAGCGAGCGCGACAGCAATCGATGGAAGAGCGCTTCCGGGAGGGAATCGAGCTGTCAACCCTGGCGCGAAAGATGTGGCTCGCCAGGCCTGATCGCGAACAAGCGGAGAGATTCCTGTGGCAGGAAGAGATTGAAGAGCATTGTCCGCCTCCTCCGCTTCCGGCCCAGCCCCATGCCTGATCCTGAGCCGTTCGACCAATTCGTCGGCGAGATCCTGGATGCTTCCATTCAAGTTTTTCAGTCACGAGGCGCGTGTGGCGCGGCCGGAGCATCTGATTGTAATGAAGGCCATTGCGAGCAGGGAACGGGACAAGCTGGACATACGGGAGGTCCTCGCGATCCAGGGCGACCGGGTTGATCGCGACCTTGTCCGAAGAGAAATCGAAGAGGTCATGCCGGCGACCGACGCCCGTCGCGTCTGGCTCGAATCGGTGCTCTCCACCGCCTAAGTAGCTCCACGTTGATTCTGTGCCATGCATCCGCGCGCCTTTCGCCGTCCCGCTTCGTTGTCGATCCTCACTGGAGCTCCGTTCCGCTCCAGTTCCGGTCTCCGCCTTGCGGGCCGGCGAAATTCGCGGCGGCTGCATGGCACAGAATCAACGTGGAGCTACTTAGCTGGCTGGAGTTTTGCCGCCTCACTTGCCGATAAGTCCCCCGGCATTCCCTTGGAGAGGGGACTCCCGTGCGCATGGCCTTCCTGTGCCTCGCGCTCGCCGCCGGTTCGCTCGCGCCGCTCGTTGCGGTGGCGGAACCGGAGGCGGCCGACCGGCACGCGTTTGAAAAGGAACTCGCGTTCGGCGGCGATGGCGAAAGCGCCCCCGCCGATGCGCGGCCGGCGTCCGCATGGGGCACCGTGGGGTCGTTCGCGGGTTACGCCATCGTCCTCGTACTCCTCGTCGCCGGCCTCATCGTCCTCTCGAAGAAAATCGTCCCCGGCGCGCGCCGCTTCGGCGCTTCCGACGCCATCCAGATCCTCGGCCGCCGCAACCTCACCCCCCAGGCTTCCCTCTTCCTCGTCCAGGTCGGTCGCCGCGTCCTCCGTGTCGGCGTCGCGAAGGACGCTCTCACGTTCATGGGCGAAGTCGCCGATGCCGACGAGGTCGCGCTGATCCGCGGCCAGTGCCTGGGGACGAATGAAGCCTCGGCGTTCAAAGAAGCGATGGCCGCGCAGGCCGTGCCGGAAAGAAAAACGCGGGTCGAAGCTCCGGCCGAGGAAGAGCCTCAGACGGTGGAAGAAGAAAGCCCGGTCCGCGAAGAAACAGCGGCGCCCCCGGCGGAAGTCTCCGTGAAGAACGAACTCGACGCGATCCGCAAGGTCGTGAACGGGTGGAGGGCGAGCGCATGAAGCGCCTGCTGCTCCCCCTGTGCGTGCTCGCATTCTTCGCGGCGGCCGCTTCCCCGGCGGAAGCGCAGGGAATCGTGCCGACGTTCCATCATTTCGACCGCTCCGAGGATCCCGAGAAGGTCGTCACGACGCTTGAGATCCTCGTGATGCTGACCGTGATGGCGCTGGCGCCTTCGATCCTGGTGCTGACGACGGCGTTCACGCGGATCGTGATCGTGTTGTCGTTCGTGCGGCGCAGCCTGGGGACGCAGGACCTGCCGCCCAACAACATCATCATCGGGCTGTCGCTGATCCTGACGTTCATGGTGATGGGGCCAACCATTCGCGAGATCAAGGCGAACGCGATCACGCCGTACCTCGACAGCAAGATCACGCAGAAGCAGGCGCTTCACGAAGCCCTCGAGCCGATGCGCAAGTTCATGTTCGCGCAGACGCGGCGCAAGGACGTGAAGCTCTTCCTGGACATCACGAAAACGCCCGTGCCGCAGCAGGTGAAAAACCAGGACATCCCGACGGAGATCCTCGTTCCGGCGTTCGTGATCAGCGAGCTCCGGCGGGCGTTCATCATGGGGTTCGCGATTTTTCTGCCGTTCCTGGTGATCGATCTCGTGGTGAGCACGACGCTGATTTCGATGGGGATGCTCGTGCTGCCGCCGGTGCTCATCAGTCTCCCGTTCAAGATCCTGCTGTTCATCCTGGTGGATGGATGGCATCTCACGGTCGGGTCGCTCGTGAAGAGTTTCTATTAGGCGAAAGGCAGAACGGCAGGGGCAGGGGAAGGGCGGGTTCGGGATCGGGGGGGATTGGGATTGGGATGGGGATCGGGCAACGACTGTTCTCCGTTCGCCCTATCCCCATCCCGATCCCAAGCCCCCTCCATCCCAGGCCCGTTGTTCCCCATCCCCTGCCGTTTCCCTCCCATGAATCCCGACCAGTACCAGCAAGCCATCGACCTCGGCCGCGAGATGATCCTTCTCGCACTGGTGATCTCGTTGCCGCTTCTCGTCGTCGGCCTCGTGGTCGGCCTCACCGTCTCGGTCCTCCAGGCCGCCACGCAGGTCCAGGAACAGACGCTCGCGTTCGTTCCCAAGATCGTCGCCACCGCACTCGCCCTCTTCGTTCTCCTCCCGTGGCTCATGACGCGCATGACCGAGTACACGGTCAACCTCTTCACTCGCATGCCGGGGATGTTCCGATGAATGCACCGAAGCGCGACTGGGATTCCGAGTTCGCCTACATCCGCTACCTCGCGCTGATCACGGGCGAGGGCGCGCGGCAGATGGCCGCGCAGCGCGGCTGGCGCAAGGAATTGTCCACGGGACCGCGCGACTGGCAGCTCAGCTGGGATCTCGAGCTGTCGGTCTGGGACTTCCGGCGGCGGCCGATTCTCGAGCGGCTGGGATGCGGGGCGCCGCCGCTTGAAGCGTTTCCGGCGGCCGGTCCCGAGGCGCCATGAACCCGCTCGATCTGTCGCTCGCTCAGTTCCACGCCTTCGTGCTGGTGTTTTTCCGCATCGCGGCGACGCTGATGACCGCGCCGTTCTTCTCGGCCCGCACGACGCCGTCGCAGGTCACGATCGGCCTTTCGCTGCTCCTCAGCGCCGCGATCCTCCCCCACTCGTCGATTCATGCACCCGACCTGCACGGCCCCGGCCAGCTGGCCCTTGCCGCGGGAATGGAGACCGCCGTCGGTCTCATGTTCGGCCTGACCGCCACGTTCCTGTTTGGCGCCGCGTCCCTCGCCGGCGCCCTCGTGGACAACGAACTCGGCCTCGGCCTCGCCAACGTTCTCGACCCGATCACCAACGACCAGGTCTCCCTCGTCGGCCAGTTCAAATTCCTCTTCGCCCTGCTTCTCTTCCTCATCCTCGACGGCCACCACTTCATCCTCTCCGCCATCACCGCCTCGTTCCACGACGTCCCGCTCCTCGGCCTTCACTTCACCAATCCCCTCGGCAATTACGTCGCCGATACGCTCTTCACCGACCTCCTCTCCACAGCCGTCCGCTTCGCCGCCCCGGCACTGGCCGCGATGTTCCTCGTCACCGTCGCCCTCGCCTTCACGGCGCGCGCCGTCCCCGAAATGAACCTGTTCCTCCACGGTTTCTCCGTCCGCGTCGGCCTCGGCCTCGCTGTTCTCGCCGTCTCCATTCCCGCATTCGCCTGGGCGTTCGCAAAGATGTGGGGGAAGGCCCAGGGGCAGCTGGAGCAACTGTTGCGGATGATGGCATGAGAGGTCGACGGCCAAGAGTCGAAGGTCGGAAGTCGAAGGTCGAAGGTCACATCATCGCCCTTTCGCCAGATGGTCGTTCGCGAGACAGGTCCGCCTTGCCCTTAATCCTTAGACTTTAGACCTTCGACCTTAGACCCCGTTGTTTCCACACCGTCCCAGCAAGGAACCCCAGCCTCGCATCTAGCCCATGGCCGACGACCTCTTCGAATCGGAAGACAAAACAGAAACGGCGACGCCGCGCCGGCGCGAGGAAGCGCGGGATCGCGGCCACGTCGCTCGGTCCAGCGACCTCAACGGCGCCCTGGTGCTGCTGGCCGTGCTTCTCGCGCTGAACTACTTCGGGAAGAACATCCTGGAAGGCCTCACCCTGCTCGCGCGAGGGTCTTTCGGCGGTCTCGACGCGCTGGACATCTCTCCCGACACCGTTGCGCCTCGAACCGCGGCCGTGCTCTGGATCCTCGTTCGCGCCCTCGGGCCGCTTCTCATCGCCGCCGTCGCCGTCGCGCTGGCCTCCAACTGGGCCCAGGTCGGCTTCCTGTTCACTGGCGAACCCCTCTCCCCGAACCTCGCCCGCCTGAACCCGATCGCGGGACTCAAGCGACTCTTCTCCACCCGATCGGCCGCCCGCCTGGTGCAGGACTTTCTCAAGCTCGCCGTCATCGGGTCCGTGCTCGGCTGGACCCTTTCCGGGAACTTCAGCGAAATCCTCGCCCTGCCGTCGCTTCCCGCCCCGCGCATCGCCGCCGCCCTCGCCGATCTCGGCTTCACGCTCGCCATCCGCGCCGCCGCCGCCCTCGTCGCCCTGGGGCTCCTCGACTACGGCTTCCAGAAGTGGCAGTACGAGCGCGACCTGCGGATGTCGAAGCAGGAGGTGAAGGAAGAGCTGAAGCGCCTCGAGGGCAACCCGCGCGTCCGGGAAAGGCGCCGGGCGATCCAGCGCCAGATCGCCACTCAGCGCATGATGGCCGCGGTTCCGAAGGCGGCGGTGATCGTCACGAACCCGACGCACTTTGCGGTCGCTCTCGCCTACGACGAGAAGATGGCGGCGCCGAAGATCGTGGCGAAGGGCGCCGACCTGATCGCGGAGAGAATCCGGGAGATCGCCCACGAGCACGACGTGCCGATCGTCGAGCGCGCGCCGCTCGCAAGGGAGTTGTTCAAGTGCGAGGTTGGGAAGGAGATTCCGGCGCAGATGTACGAAGCGGTTGCCGAGATTCTGGCTTATGTCTATTCGTTGAAGTCCCGGGCGGCGTAGGCTCGAGTTTGCCTCATGTTCGTGCCGATAACGGATGAACGGGCATTCCGTACTCGCCCGCAGTCCACCCATGCCTACCTTCCCAGAAACAGTCCGGAAAAACCTCGACCTGCTCTTCGTGGGCGGCGTCATCGGCGTCCTCGTCGCCATCTTCGTGCCTCTTCCGACGGCGCTCGTGGACATGCTGATGGTCACGAACATCGCGGTCAGCGTGATCATCCTGCTGACGGCGATCTACGTGAAAGAGCCGCTCGGGTTCTCGGTTTTTCCCGCGGTCCTGCTCGTCACCACGGCGTTCCGCCTCGCGCTGAACGTCGCGACGACCCGGCTCATCCTCTCGAACGCGTCCGTCGACGGCACCCGGGCCGCCGGGCAGGTCGTCGAGACATTCGCGAACTTCGTCGCCGGCGCGCAGCCGCTGGTCGGATTCATCCTCTTCTGCATCCTCATCATCATCCAGTTCGTCGTGATCACGAAAGGCGCCAACCGCGTCGCCGAAGTCGCCGCGCGCTTCACCCTGGACGCGATGCCCGGGAAGCAGATGGCGATCGACGCCGACCTGAACGCCGGGCTGATCAAGGAAGCGGAGGCTCGGCGCCGGCGGGAGCATGTCGGGAAGGAAGCGGACTTCTACGGCGCGATGGACGGCGCGACGAAGTTCGTCCGTGGCGACGCGATCGCGGGGATCATCATCATCCTCGTCAACCTGGTCGGCGGCTTCGTGATCGGCGTGTTCCAGCGCGGGATGTCGTTCCAGCAGGCGCTCGACGTTTACGCGCGGCTTACGATCGGCGACGGGCTGGTGACGCAGGTGCCGGCGCTGGTCGTGTCCATCGCGGCCGGCCTGATCGTCACGCGCGTCACGGCGGTCTCGAACCTCGGCTCCGACGTGCTGACACAGATCTTCAGCGTCCCGAAGGCGCTTTACGTCTCCGCGATCTTCATCGGCGGCCTCGCGTTCGTCGGCTTCCCCTGGTACGCGATGCTCCCCATGGCGGCGCTTCTGGCCTACATCGCCCGCACCATCGAGACGGTCCGGGCCGGCGAAGTCGTGGCGGCCGTGAAGGAAGCGAAGAGAGAGATCCCGAAGCCCGAGAAGGTCGAAGGCCTGCTCAAGGTGGATCCGATGGAACTCGAGGTCGGCTACGGCCTGATCCGCGTCGTCGATCCTTCCCAGGGCGGCGACCTCGTCGAGCGCATCGGCCTCATCCGTCGCCAGTGCGCGATCGACATGGGCCTCGTCATCCCTCCGATCCGGATCCGCGACAACATGCAGATCGCCGCAAACGACTACGTCCTCCGCATCCGCGGCACGAAGGTCGCTTCCGGAAGCGCCATCCCGGGCCAGTTCCTCGCGATGGCGCCGGGCGGCGGCGTTGCGCCGGCAAAGCTGGAAGGCACGCCGACGCGCGAGCCTGCGTTCGGGCTTCCGGCGACGTGGATCACGGAAGCGCAGAAGCCGCGGGCGGAGGCGCTGGGGTACACGGTCGTGGACGCGACGACGGTGATCGCGACGCACCTGACGGAGACGATCAAGATGCGCGCGCCGGAGATGCTGACGCGCGAAGAGACGCAGGGCCTCGTGAACCACCTGAAGGAGTCGCATCCGGCGCTGGTGGAGGAAGTCATCCCCGCGGTCGTGAAGCTCGGCGAGCTCCAGAAGGTGCTCCAGGGGCTGCTACGCGAGGGCGTGTCCATCCGCGACCTGGCGACGATCGTGGAAGCGCTGGGCGACACGGCGACGCGCACCAAGGACCCGGAGATCCTG
This sequence comes from Planctomycetota bacterium, assembly GCA_038060895.1. GTDB lineage: Bacteria > Planctomycetota > MHYJ01 > WSZJ01 > WSZJ01 > WSZJ01. The sequence continues at coordinate 15,983 of JBBTCT010000018.1, read as the reverse complement.
GTCGAGTACTGCCGGAACGCGCTGGCGAGGTCGATCAGCCAGTCGGTTCTCGCCGGGGACGGGCGGCTGCACGTCGTCACGGTCGATCCCCGCCTCGAGGACCTGCTGAAGGGCGCCACGGAGCGCAGCGACATGGGCTCCCACCTGACGCTCGCCCCGAAGACGATCGCGCACCTCGTTCAGGCGCTCGCGAAGGAAATCGAGAAGCTCGTCGGGCGCGGATTCACTCCCGTCGTCCTCTGCTCGCCCCAGGTGCGCCTCCAGGTCAAGCGCATCGCCGAGCAGATCCAGCCCGGCATCACGGTGCTGAGCTACAACGAGGTTCCGAAGGACCTGAAAGTCGAGTCGCACGGGCTCGTGGTGATGGAAGCGGCGGCTTAGTTGAATCGAGCGGCTTTCGGAGTACCTCGGCTGACGAGGAACGACTTAGCCGCAGAGGAAACAGAGTTCACAGAGAACGACTTTTTTTATGAGCGAGTCTGCGAAGGGCCGGCTGCGAACTGACTGTGCTGCTGAAATCGCATTTCTCGGCGCTCCCTGCGTCCTCTGCGGCTCAGGTCGTTCTTCACCCCACAAGTCACCGCCACCCCACGACCGATAGATAGAGGAGCGCGATCCCGCGCCCGGGCTCCCCTTCCATGAAGCTCAAAAAGTTCGAAGGCAGGACGTTGCAGGAAGCCCTGAAGAAGGTCCGCGAGGACCTCGGCGACGATGCCGTCGTGCTCCAGACCTTCGCGCCCTCGCAGCGCGGGCTCTGGCGGCTGTTCTCGCGGGACAAGTACGTGATCCTCGCGGGCAAGGGCTTCCGCGTCGTGCCGAACTCAAAGTCGGCGTCCGAGGCTCCCGGCGCGGCCCTCCTCCGCAAGGTCTACGGCACCGAAGCGCCGAAACTCGCTTCCGCGAACTCCGCAGAGCTTTCGGAAATCCGCAAGATGATCGCGGAGCTTGGCGACCACGTGAAGCACCGCGAAATGGCCGGGGCGCCGGAAGAGCTCTTCCAGTCCTACGTCTCGCTGCTCAACGCAAACATCGGGCAGAAGCTCGCGAAGTCGATCGTCGACCGGATCGGGGCGAAGCTGGCGCCGGACGCGCTTCGGAACCGCAGCCTGGTCGAGCAGGCCGTGAAAGCCACGGTGGAAGACATGATCCCGGTTGCTGCGCCATCGGGCTGGACGAAGGGCCGGGCCAAACGGGTGATGCTGGTCGGGCCGACCGGCGTGGGAAAGACGACGACGATCGCGAAGCTGGCGGGCAATTACGCGGTCAAGGAGGGCAAGGACGTGGCCCTCGTGACGCTCGACACGTACCGGATCGCGGCGACGGAGCAGTTGCGCCGGATTGCGGAGCTGCTGGACGTGCCGCTGGCCGTGGTGCGGACGCCGGAGGAGCTCAAGAGCGCGTTGGAAGAGCATTCGCGGCGCGACGTCGTGCTGGTGGACACGGCCGGCCGGTCGCAGCGGGACGGCGCGAAGATGGACGAGCTGGCACCGTTCGTGCAGGCGGCAAAGGCGGACGAGCTGCACCTGGTGTGCGCGGTGACGACGCACCCGGACACGCTGATGGACCAGGTCGAGCGGTTCGCGCGGTACGCGGTGTCGCACGTGATCCTGACGAAGGTCGATGAAGCGGCGCGCTTCGGGCTGATCCTCGATGTGCTTGCTCGCGTGAAGACGGGTGTCTCCTGGGTCACCACGGGCCAGGGCATCCCGCAGGACATCGAGCCGGCGAAGCGCGAACGGCTCGCGGAGTTGATTCTGCGGGAAGCGAGGACGGCGTGAGCCCGGAAACGCTTCAGGAGGACCAGGCGGCGGAATTGCGCCGGCTTGTGGCGCAGCGAGCGAAGCAGGCTCCCCGACCCGCGGCGGCGTCACACGCACGCGTCATCGCCGTCACCAGCGGGAAAGGCGGCGTCGGCAAGACGAACATCGCGGTCAATCTCGCCGTCGCGGCGGCCGCGTTCGGGAAACGCGTGGCGCTGGTCGATCTCGACCTCGGGCTCGCAAACGCCGACGTCGTGCTGGGCGCTTCGCCGAAAGCCACGATCGCGCACGTTCTGTCGGGGCGCCTGAACATCCTGCAGGCGCTGACGCCGGCGCACGGTGTGATGCTGCTGGCGGGTGCGAGCGGGATTGAGAGTTACGCCAATCTGACGTCGCCCGAGCGCGAGCGACTGCGGGAGGCCTTCGGGCGCCTGGCGGAGCGCGCGGACATCGTGATTCTCGACACGGGCGCGGGGATTTCGCGGAACGTCATCGAATTCGCGGCGGCGGCGGACGAAGCGCTGGTTGTGACGACGCCGGAGCCGACGGCGCTGGTGGATGCGTATGCGACGGTGAAGTTGCTGTCGCGCGAGCCGGACGCGGGCGCGATCCGCATGATTGTGAACCAGGCGACGGACCGTGCGGAAGCGGACCGGATTTCCGCGGGGGTGGTTTCGGTGGCGCGGCGATTCCTCCAGGCCGACGTAGACCGGCTTGGCTACGTGCTGCGTGACGCCTCGGTGGGGCGCGCGGTGATGGCCAGGGCTCCCTTCGTGGTCGCGGCGGCGCGGGGAGCCGCGGCGGGGTGTATCCGCAACCTGGCGGCGCGGTTGTGCGGCGGGACGCCGCGGCCGCGCGGGTTTGTGCAGCGGATCTTCCAGATACTGCGGCTGGGGGCCTGAGCCTCGTGCCCGGACCCGCGAATCCCTCCCTTCCCCGCGTGCTGGCAGCCTGCATGGGCATGGCGGCCTTCGTGGCGGTCCTGGTCTGGGGGTTGGGAGTGGGGTTAGGGCTGGAAGCGGCGGTTCTGAGGGCAGCCGGCGGAGCCGCGCTTATGTTCTTGATTGGATTGATCTTAGGACGAGCGATGACGGACAGCCTGGCGCGCGACGCGCAACCGCCGCCTGCGATCGAGAAGAAGAAGGAAATATCCAAGAAAGGGGCTTGACCTTATTTTTATATGTTATAAAATATAAACATCACTTCGCAAGTACCCTTCTCACGGAGCCTGTCCTCATGACCACAAAGCTTGCAAAGGACGAAGTGGCCGCACTCTGGGTTCGCTTCGCCAAAGACCGCGACCACGCCACCAAGAACGCGCTCATCGAGCACTACCTCCCCATCGTCCGCTACGTGGCAGAGCGGCTCCTGTCCAAGCTTCCCCAGAACGTCGAGGTCGACGACCTCGCCAGCGCCGGCATATTCGGCCTCATGGACGCCGTGGACAAATTCGAGCCCGAGCGCAACATCAAGTTCGAAACCTACTGCACCAACCGGATCCGCGGCGCCATCCTCGACGAGCTCCGCAACCTCGACTGGGTCCCCCGCCTCGTCCGCGCCCAGGCCCACCGCCTCGAACGCGGCGCCAACCACCTCGAAACCACCCTCGGCCGCACCCCGACCGAGCCCGAACTCGCCAAGGAACTCGGCGTCTCCGTCCCCGGCCTCGCCGAAATCCGCCGCGAAACCTCCACCGCCGCCGCCGTCTCCATGCACAAGCGCTGGACCGACATGGACGACCAGACAGGCCTCCAGACCGTCGAGATCGTCGAGGACCGGCGCGACATCGATCCTTCACGCGACATCCAGAAGAAGGAACTCGTCGACCTCATCACGAAGGGCCTCTCGCGCAAGGAGCGGCTCATCCTGTTGCTCTACTACTACGAAGAGCTGACCATGAAGGAAATCGGCGCCACCCTGGACCTCTCCGAATCGCGCGTGTGCCAGATCCACGCGAAGATCGTCGCGAGGCTGAAGGACGAGCTTTCGCGCCGGAAGACCGAGCTGCTCTAGGCCACGAGAAATGACCACAAACGGGGCGGAAGCGACACATCGCTTCCGCCCCGCTTCATTTCGGCGGAGGCGGTAGAATAGGGCCATGCCCGTGGAACCCCTCAACCTGTCCCTGGCCCGAAGCGACGCCGCGCAGCAGGTGCAGAACCTGTTCGCGCAGGCGGATCGAGCCGGACGCGCCGCAGCGGGGCAGGAAGGACGCGACATCGGCGCCAGGGACGCGACTTCGGTCAATCAGCTCGACCCCGCGCAGGGTGCGAAGATCCGCGAAGAGGAGACGGGCGGCTCGGGCGCGTACGAGGGGACGCCTCATGCTCCGAAGCCGGAAGAGAAGGCCGAGGAGGCTGCTCCGGGAGACCCGGAGGGAAAGGGTCGCGCTCTCGACATCACGGCCTAGCGCGCCCATGCCCCCTCGCCCCGCGGACTTCCTGCTGACGAACGACGACGGCATCCACGCCCCCGGCCTGGCAGCCCTTCGAGCCGCCTTCGAGGGACGCGTGCGCACCACCGTGGCGGCTCCCGCCTCCAACAGCTCCGCGGTCGGCCACTCCATCACGATTCACAGGCCGATCTCCTGCGACCCGGTCCCCCTGGGCCGCGGCCGCCGCGGTTTTTCCGTGGACGGCACGCCGGCGGACTGCGTCAAGCTTGCCCTGTGCGAGCTGTTTCCCAGACCGCCTCGCTTCGTCCTCTCCGGCATCAACTTCGGCGCCAATCTCGGAGTGAATGTCTTCTACAGCGGGACGGTGGCGGCGGCACTGGAAGCGTCGTTCGCGGGAATTCCGTCCTTCGCGATGTCGCTCTGCACGAAGTCGGCGCCTCGCTGGAAGGATGCGGGCGTAATCGCGCGGCGCGTCGTGGATGAGTTCGCGCCGTTCGTGGAAGGCACTCCCGTCTGCCTGAACGTGAACATCCCGAACCTCCCCGTCTCACGCATCCGGGGCGTCCGCTTCACGCACCAGGCGCCCGTCGCCTGGGAGGACGCCTTCCATCGCCGGCTGGATCCCCGGGGCCGGACGTACTTCTGGATGGATGGGGACCAGGTCGCTTCCCGGAACGGCCGCGCGGCACGGCACAACCCGACGGACATCGAGGCGGTGAGGATGGGGTATGTGTCGATCACGCCGTTGAGGCTGTCGATGACGTGCGAGGCGACGTTTGAGAGGCTGGCGCCGAAGGGGAAGCGCTGAGAAACTGAAAACAGTCAACTACAACTCACAAGCTTCAAGCAAACGGAGAACTCCAAGACGCCAACTTCAACATCCCCCATTCCAAGCCGTGAATTGAAGTTGTCCTCCTGGAGTTCGCCGTTTGCTTGAAACTTGAAATTTGAAGTTGAAATTGAAGTTGCCGTTTTCCGTTACCGCCCCATCAAATCCGGATCATCCTTCATGAACTTTTCCATGCACTCCGGGCAGACGCCATGGCTGACTTTCGCCTTCGTGCGCATCCCGATGTACGTCTCGACCTTTTCCCAGAAATTCTGGTCGTTGCGCACCTTCTTGCAGTACGCGCACATCGGGATCATCTGTCGCAGCTCTTTCAGCTCGGCATTGGCGCGCTCGAGTTCCTCGATGCGCGTCTCCAGCTGCTTCTCCAGCTCGACGACACGGATGCCGACGCCGATCCGGGAACGGAGCTCGTCGGGCGTGAAGGGCTTCACGACGTAGTCGTTGGCCCCGCTGTCCAGCGCCTCGACGATCGTTGCGGTGTCGTTTTTCGCGGTCAGGAGAATCAGGTAGAGCGGGCGCTTTGCCGCAAGCGCACGTGCTTTCCGGCAGATTTCGATCCCGGAGAGGCCGGGCATCATGAGGTCGAGCACGGCAACCAGGGGGCGGTCGGGGCTCTGAAGCGCCGCCCAGGCGGCATCGCCGTCCTCGGTCAGCGCGGGTTCGTGGCCCCAGCGGGAGAGCGAAATCTCCAGGAGCCGTCGGGAAACCGGATCGTCTTCGGCGACGAGGATCTTCACAGGCGTCCCTCCTTGACGAGCCGGTCGAGATCGTCGCTCAGCCGCTTCAGCTCGATTTCCAGAGCGGGAACCGCCGCCCAGGCCGACGCGTCCTTCGCCCGCGCCGCTTCCTCCACCACCTGCGCCGCAGACACCGTGCGTGTCGCGCTGAAGATCCCGGCCGCCCCGCGGATCGAGTGCCCGGCACGCTCCAGAGCCGGCAAACTCCGCGACTGCACCGCTTCGCGGATCGACTTCTGCAGGCGTTCGACGTCGCGGACGAAGGTGACGGCAAGTTCCCGGAGCACTTCCGGATCGCCGCCGACACGCTCGAGGGCTTCCGCCGCGCCGAACGCCTTCGAACTTAGCCTGCCGCCGGTCGCCGCCAGTCCCTCCACCATGTCGGACAACTCGCGCGCATCCACGGGCTTCGAGAGGTAGTCGGACATGCCGGCCTGCAGGAAGCGCTCGCGGTCGCCGGTCATCGCGTGGGCGGTCATCGCGACAATCGGCACGGACTTCGCCTCGGGGCCGGCGTCGCCCCGACGGATCGCCGCCGTGGCGGCCATCCCGTCCATGTCGGGCATCTGGATGTCCATGAGGACGACGTCGAAGCGTTCGTTGCGGAGGGTCTGGATCGCCCCGGCGCCGTCGCCGGCGATGACGGGCTCGTGCCCGCGCTTCTGGAGAATGGCCACCGCGAGCCGCTGGTTCACCGGATTGTCCTCGGCGACCAGGATGCGCAGGCGCTTCAGAGGGCCGGCGACTTTCGCCATCGTGCGCGGGGCCTCGGAAACCATCGTCCGGGCGGGATTGAGGCCGACCGTGAAGTGAAACGTGCTCCCCTTTCCGGCCTCACTTTCGACCCAGATCCGGCCGCCCATGAGGCCGACCAGCCGGCTGGAAATGGCGAGCCCGAGCCCGGTGCCGCCGAAACGGCGCGTCGCGGAGGCATCGACCTGGGAGAATTCGCGGAAGAGTTTCCCCTGTTTGTCGAGGGGGATGCCGATGCCGGAGTCGCGGATGGCGAAGTGGAGCATGGCGGAGGCGCCATCGGCGCGGTCGAGGGACACGCGGATTTCAACTTCGCCGCGTTCGGTGAACTTGAGCGCATTGGCCACCAGGTTTCCGAGGACCTGCCCCAGCCGGAGCGGGTCGCCCGACATCCGTTCGGGGACTGAGGGGTCGGCGGCCCACGACAACGCAATCCCTTTTTCCTGCGCCCGGAACGAATGCAGTTTCACGGCGTCCTCGACCACGCGCCGGACGGGATACGTGACCTGGTCGATCTCGAGCTTGCCGGCCTCGATTTTCGAGAAGTCGAGCACGCTGTTCAGGATCGCGAGGAGGCCTTTGGCGGAGCGCTTGACCGTCTCCAGGTACTCGCGCTGTTCGGCCGTCAACGTGGTCCCGAGCGCGAGTTCGGTCATTCCGAGAATCCCGTTCATCGGCGTCCGGATCTCGTGGCTGACGTTCGCGATGAATTCGCTTTTCGCTCGATTCGCCGCCCGCGCCGCTTCGCCGGCGCGCTGGAGCTCTGCTTCCGCGGCCTTCCGCACCGAAATGTCCCGCAGGAATCCCGTGAAGGACCACGAAAGCGCGCCCGGCGTCGCCACGAGCACGATCTCGGCGGGAAATTCGCTCCCGTCCCGCCGAAGCGCGGAAAGTTCCAGGATCTGGCTCAGCGCCGGCGCTTCCCCCGTCGTGAGAAATCGCGCCAGTCCGGCCGCGTGGGCCGGGCGGAAGCGTTCCGGGATGATCGTCTCCGCGAGGGAGCGGCCGACGGCCTCGACTTCCGTCCAGCCGAAGAGCGCTTCGGCTCGCGGGTTCCAGGTCGTGATCTTGCCCGCACCGTCCATCCGGATCACCGCGTCGCTGGTGCGTTCGAAAAGAAGCCGGATTTCACGCTCGCGCGATCTCAACTCGGCGCTCACCCGCGCCAGCTCTTCAGTCCGCAGGCGCAGGCTCTGCTCAAGGTGGCCAGGAGATTCCTGCGAGGAAGAAGGTGTTTCCTGAGATGACATTGGAGTGCCGAGAATAGGCGAACCGGCGCCGATCACAAAGGGGGTTCCGTGCCGGCGCCACCGGGATCAGCAAGCGACCAACGACAGGACGGTTCCCCCCCGTTCGAACGTCCTTGGAGTTGTCGTCTTGTAGTTGTTTGTTTGCTTGGAACTTGAGAATTGTAGTTCTCCTTTTCCCGCCTTCCGACGGCGATGCCATCGCGTACCATCCCCGCCCATGCCGCCCCGCTCCCCCTCCCTCCGCCGCCGCGCCCGCGCAAGCCTCTGGCAGCCGTTCACGCAGATGCAGTCATGGGACGCCGAGGACTTTCCCGTCATCGTCAAGGCTCGCGGCACGACCCTCGTCGACGCCGACGGCCGCCGCTTCATCGACGGCAACGCCAGCCTCTGGTGCAACGTCCACGGACACAGGCATCCTGCGATCGACGCGGCACTGAAGCGCCAGCTCGCAAAGGCCGCGCACACGACGCTTCTCGGCCTCTGCCATCCCGGGGCGATCGAACTCGCGGAGCGTCTCGCGGCCATCGCCCCCCACGGACTGAACCATGTTTTCTTTTCGGATTCCGGGAGCGAAGCCCTGGAAGTCGCGCTGAAGATGGCATTCCAGCACTGGCGCCAGCGCGGCGGTCCGGCGCGCGACACCTTCGTCACGTTCGGGGGCGCCTACCACGGCGACACGCTGGGCGCGGTCAGCGCCGGGGCGATCTCGCTCTTCCACGGCCTGTTCAAGCCGCTCCTCTTCCCCACCGTCCAGGTCCCGTGCCCCTACGCGCCGCGCGACTCGGTCGGCGCCGCGCGTCGCTCGCTGGCCGCGCTGAAATCGGTGCTTCACCGGAGGAAGCGTGCCGTGGCGGCGGTCGTCCTCGAACCCGTCGTGCAGGGCGCCGCCGGCATCCTGCCGCAGCCCCCCGGTTTCGTGCGCGCGGTGCGCGACCTCTGTTCCGAAGCGGGGACGCTCCTCATCGCGGACGAAGTCGCGGTTGGGTTCGGCCGCACGGGGAAAATGTTCGCGTGCGAGCACGACGGCGTCACGCCCGACCTGCTCGCGCTCGGCAAAGGGATCACCGCGGGCTACCTGCCGCTCAGCGCCACGCTCGCAACGGACGCCATCTACGAGTCGTTCCTGGCGCCCTGGCACAAAATGAAACAATTCTTCCACGGCCACACCTTCGCCGGCAATCCCCTCGCCTGCGCCGCCGCCAACGCTTCCCTCGAGGTCTTCAGAAAGGAGCGCACCCTCGAACGCCTCCCCGCGAAAGTCGCGGTTTTCGAAGAGCGCCTGGGGGGATTCCGGGGCCGCAAACACGTCGCCGACGCCCGTTCGCGCGGGCTCATGGGAGCGGTCGAGCTGGAAGCGGCCCCCGGGCGGCCGTATCCCGCGGAAAAACGCATGGGCCACCGGGTGATTCTCGAGTGCCGCAAGCGCGGGCTCGTGCTGCGCCCCCTCGGCGACGCGATCGTCGTCATGCCGGCGCTGGCAATGGAGGAGCGAACGCTGAACCGGATCTTCGATGTGCTTGAAGAGAGCGTGGACGCCGCCCAGACAACTTAAGAATTTCGCAGACACGCGCAGATGCCCGCCCTCGAACCGTCGTAACATTCCCCCGTGCCCTCTCCCCGAATCTCCCCTCTCGCCATCGCCGCGGCCGCCTTCGGCGCACTCGGCGCCCCGCTCTTCCCTTCGCTCCTCGGCCTGGCCGCGCTCGCGGAGATCCGCGAGTCCGGAGGCGCCAGACGCGGCGCGCGGCTCGCCCGCATCGGGATCGGACTCGGAATTCTCTGGTTCATCCTGGAAGGAATCGCGGCGGCGATCTACCTCGCCCGCCCCGAACCGCTTCTCCGCCGCCTCTACCGCGATCGCATCGCCCAAGGCGAAGCCTCCGCCCCCGACGGCCTCGCGCGCATCGCGGCCCAGCAGGAGTCCCTGAGGAAGGACGACCTGGACGGCAACGGGGTGCAGGACTACTGGACCGAGGACATCGCCGGCCTCTACCGATTCCAGCTGGCCCGCCACGGCCGGCCGGAATCCATGGGCATCGACGTCGCGCGTGCCGACGGCGCCGAGGCCACCGGCGCCCCGCCCATCCCACGCGACGGGTATCTCTTCCGCACCGTCGTCGGCGTGGACTCCCTCACGCAGTTCGCCGCCACGGCTTACCCCCGCACGCACGGAGAGGACGGGTTTCTTACGTTTTACATCGATCAGCGAGGGATTGTCTGGAAGCGCGACCAGGGGGGCCGGCCGGCCGATCACCGCATGGTGAATCCGGAGGCGGAGGGGTGGGTGAGTGCGGAAGCGAAGTGAGGCCCTCCCATTCGAACGGCAGATATGAAACCAAAGTTCAAATGACGGATATTGCCCAGCGACATAACACATTTTCCCATCGACTGTCCTCCTCAATACAACTGATCGACCCAATGGGCTGGAAATAGTGTGAGAAAGAATCCCCCCAATCCGACCCTACTTCCGGGACGTTACAACCCCTCAATCGCCGTCAATGCCGCCCGCATTTCCCGCACTGCCCGCCGCGCTTCTTCCGCGGTGACCTTCTGGAACCTCAGGTGCGTGCCTGGCGGTGACTGCGCGATGATGCGCGTGTCGATGGAAGCGAAGAACGCGAGCTTCTGGTAGCCGCCGGTCGTGGGGCGATCGGCCATCAGGAAGATCGGCTTGCCGTCGGGGGGGAGCTGAATCGTGCCCGGCGGAATGCCCTCCGAGAGCATGGACGAATCACCCGGCTGAAACTCCGGCGCGTCGCTGCGGTAGCCGGCGCGGTCCTGGAGGACGCTCAGGATGATTGCCGTGCCATCGAGCGTCGCGGAGGCCGTTTCCTCGCCCGGCATGAAGCGCACCTTCGGCTCTTCGCCGGGCATCGGAGCCAGGTCCTTCGGCACGGTGCGGCCGTTGGGTGCGGGCGTTCCTTCGAGCGTCAGCCGCGCGCCGGCGCTGAGGTTCGGACCGATGCCGCTGCGGGTGTCCGTCGCGGCGCTTCCCAGGAAGCGCTTCGCCGAAATACCGCCGGCGAGGGCGAGGTAGCCCCAATGGCCGCGGTGGCGGCGGTCGAAGACGAGTTCTTCGCCGGGCTTGGCGTCCACGCGCTCGTACATGGGAACGGGGCGGCCGGCGAGGAGGGCGCCGAAGTCGGCGCCGCCGAGGGCGAAGGAGGCTTTGCTGGTGAAGCGAAGTTTCGGGGCGGGGTAGGTGTATTCGAGGGCGGCGGCGGTTTCGCGGTTGCCGGCGGCGAGGTTGGCGAGGCGGATGGCGACGCGGTCCATGGCGCCGGAGATGGGGACGCCCTGGTGCCCGAAGCCGCCGCGGCCGAGGTCCTGGACGGTGGTGAGGAGGCCGGCGTGGCGGATTTCGGCGGCCTGGTGCGGGCTTTCGAAGGTCGTGGATTCCTGCTGCGCGAGTTCGAAGGAGTGTTTCTCGACGGGCTTGAAGATGACGCGGTCGCCGGGCTGGTAGAGGAACGGCTCCGGGCGGCGCCAGTCCACGATGCGCGCGGTAGTGCGGCCGATGATGTTCCAGCCGCCGGACGTTTCCGTCGGGTAGATGCCGGTGTGGCTTGCCGCGAAACCGACCGAGCCGGGGAGGACGCGGACACGCGGGGAGCGCAGGCGCGGCGTCACGAGCTCGGGAGGCAGCCCCACCATGTACGCGAATCCCGGCGAGAAGCCCATGAACGCCACCCGGTACTTCCCGCTCGAATGCCGGCGGATCACTTCCTCCGGCGACAGGTTCGTGTGCTCGCAGACGCGCTGCATGTCCGGCGCATCCGGACCGCCGTAGACGACCGGGACCTCAACCGTCTTCGCGCCCGGAGGCTCTTCGGCGGAATCCCCCAGCGCCACCACGGCCGCCTGAACTTCGGCGAAGTCCGCCATGAGCGGGTCAAACACGATGCAGAGAGAACACGCCCCCGGCACCGCTTCGCGCAGCCACTTCGGCGCAGAATCCACCAGCCGCCGCCTCAGCCCGGTCGCGCGATAGGCCACCGTCGGGTCGGACGACGCCGTCCAGCGCACGAGAAGTCCGCTGTCGCCTTCTTCGATGAATTTCATGCGGCCCCCATCGGACGCACGACCACGCCCGCACGCTCCAGCGCCACCCGCGCCGCCCGCGCCAGGCCCACGGCGCCAGGCGTATCCGAATGAACGCACAGCGTGTCCGCCACGACCGCGATGTCGCCGCCTGCATCCACGAGATTTTCGAGCGCGAATCGGACGGCGCGCGAAGCGACCGCACGTTCTCCGGTGAGGAGCGCGCCCGTGCTGTCGCGCGGCACCAGCGTCCCGTCGGGCTGGTAGGCGCGGTCCAGGAACGCCTCCGAGGCGATCCTTACTCCCGCTTCCCGCCCCAGCCGCTCCAGCGGCGAACCGGCCTGTGCGACGAGAATCGGGACGCCCAGCGTCTTGAACGCGTCGATCACCGCCCCGGCAACCCGGGCGTCGCGGGCCGCGTGGTACAGCGCCCCGTGGAGCTTGACGTGCTGAAGAGGCGCGAGGGTGTGTCTGCGGAACTCTGCGACCTGGGCCAGCAGCGCGTCTTCCGCTTCACCGGGTTCGATCGTGCGGGACTTCCTCCCGGAGACCAGCCCGGGATGCGCCCCCACCCCGACTCCCCGCGCGGCCGCTGCTTTCGACAGCCGCGCGATGGTGGCCGGTCCGCCGGCATGGGTGCCGCAGGCGATGCTCACGGAGGTGAGAACCTCCAAGAGGGGGAGATCAGCTTCGGCGTCGGGCCCCTCTCCGGCGTCGGCACTGAGGTCGATGATGCGCGTCATGGTTAGGCGGAACCGTCCGCAGGTAGTGGTGTAACGATTCTGGCGTGCCGATGCGAGGAGAAACGGCAGGCGGGCGGAGGCTGGCGAAGGCTGGCAGACGCTGGCGGAGGCTGAGTTGGAACAGCGTGCTGTGCTGCGGTGGGAGGTTGGCCCCCATCTTCGGTAGTCCCACCGGCGTTTACTCGCTCACAGCGCCCCAAGGGCCTTTAGCCTCTGCCAGCCTCTTGCCAGCCTCATCCGTTCGCCGGTCGCCACTTTCTCAACGCATCCCTGGTTCGCGCCATGTCTTCGGTCATCGGCGCTTCAAAGCGCATGTCCGTGCCGTTCGGGTGCGTGATGCGGAGTGCGAACGCGTGAAGGGCGTGGCGCTCCAGGATCGGCTGCTCGATCGGGTGGTCCGCCGGCTTGGTGTCGTAACGCAGTTGCCACTCGTAGAGGGTTTCGCGGCGGCCGTAGGCTTCGTCGGCAACGATCGGATGGCCGATGTAGGCGAGGTGGACGCGGATCTGGTGCGTGCGGCCCGTTTTGGGGTAACACTTGACGAGCGAAAATCCGCGATAACGCTCGAGGACTTCCCAGCGCGTCTGCGACGGTTTCGCGTCTCCGTCCTTTCGCACCGCCATCTTCTCGCGATCCTTCGGGTGCCGGCCGATCGGCGCGTCGATCCAGTCGCCGTCCAGCCTGGGCTCGCCTTCCACGATCGCGAGGTACTCCTTCTCGAGGAGGCGTTCCTGGAACTGAAGCGACAGGTACGTGTGCGCGTTGGCGGTTTTCGCGCAGCAGATGATGCCGCTCGTGTCCTGGTCGAGGCGGTGCACGATGCCGGGGCGGTAGATGTCGCCGTCGGAGGCCTTCGGCAGGGTGTGCCCGACGTGGGCGAGGAGGGCGTTCGCGAGCGTGCCGTCCCAGTGCCCCGCCGCGGGGTGCACGACGAAATGCGGCGGCTTGTTCACGACGACGATCTGGTCGTCCTCGAAGACGACGCTCAGCGGGATGTCTTCGGCGATCATCTGGGGCTCGATGAGGCGCGGGATCTGGACCTCGATCTTGTCTCCCTGCTGGATCTGGTACGACGCTTTCGACTTCTTTCCGTTCACGAGCACCAGCTGGTCCTTGATCAGCTTCGCGATCAGCGTGCGCGAGTACCCGGGCAGCCGCTTCGGGATGTACACGTCCAGCCGCGTGTCCTCCACGGCCTTGTGGTGGACCTCGAAGGTCTGGGTGCGGATGTCCGCCATGTCGACGACGATCTTCTTCGGCACCCGGCCATTCTACGGCCTACTTGAGCGTCACGCCCTTGTGACAGCCGTTCGGGCAGCGCCAGTACTCGGTGCGCGCCTCGCGGGGCAGCGCGAGGTACTTCACGATCCACGTCTTCCCGCAGTCGTGGTTCAGCACGTATTCGTGCGGCCGGGTCTTCGGCGCCGGGTACTTGATCGTCACGCCGACCTTCGCGAATTTCTTTTCCCACGTCAGGTTGCGACCCGTTTTCATCGAAGCCCCCTGAAGTACTCGATGGTCCGCTTCAGACCTTCCTCCAGCGCGGTCTTTGCCTTGAACCCGAGTTCCTTCTCGGCGGCGGACACGTCCGCCTGCGAGTGCAGCACGTCCCCTGCCCGCTTCGGCTCGAACTTCGGGCCTGGGCCCCCGCAGATCGCGCGGATGCGGCCGATCAGGTCGTTCACGCTCACGCGGCCGCCCGCAGCGACGTTGAAGACACCCTGGGCCTGTGACTTCGCCGCGCGCTCGAAGGCCTCCGCCGCATCCTCCACGTACGTGAAGTCGCGCGTCTGCGAGCCGTCTCCGTAGACCGTCGCGGGGCGATTCTCGAGGGCGGCGAGGATGAAGCGCGGGATCGCCGCCGCGTACTCCGACTTCGGGTCCTGGCGGGGGCCATAGACATTGAAGGGCCGGAGCGAGCAGGCGGAGAGGCCGTAGGAGGCGGCGTAGGACGAAACGAGAGACTCCCCCGCCGCCTTGGAGGCCGCGTACGGCGACAGCGGGCGCGACGGCATGTCCTCGTGCTTGGGAAGCGTGGGCGCGTCGCCGTAGACGGACGACGAGCAGGTGAAGACGAAGCGCTTCACTCCGGTCCTGCGGGCCTCCTCGAGCAACCGAAGAGTCCCGTCAACGTTGACGCGCCACGTTTCGACGGGGTTTGCGACGGAGCGGGCGACGGACGGGATCGCGGCGAGGTGCACGACGGCTTTCACGCCGCGCATCGCCATTGCCACGGCTTCCGGGTCACAGATGTCGGCGCCGACGATCTCGACTTTGCCTTCCAGCCCGTCCAGGTTGCGTCGGAACCCGGTCGAGAAGTTGTCGATGACGCGCACGGGGTCGCCCGACGCCACGAGGCGTCTGACGACAGTATTGCCGATGAAACCGCCGCCGCCGGTGATGAGGAACATGGCCCGGGAGTGTACGCAGGGGGTGGAGAAGGGACAACGGCGGGGGACAACGGAAGGGAAAACGGCAGGGGATTGGGAAATGCGGGATGGGGATTGGGATGGGGCCACCCGCGATGCGCGCTTTCCCTATCCCCATCCCTATCCCAATCCCAATCCCCCCCCATCCCCGGCCCGCCGTTCCCAATCCCCGGTCGTTTTTCAAGGGCCGCGGCCCCTCTCGGAACCGCGGCCCCCGTTCTTCAGTCAATCCACGACCCGACCTGCGCACGCCTCACTTCCATGTTGGCCACAACCCGGTGCCATCCGTTCAGGTGCAGCATGTCGTGGTCCGCGTGCCTCACAGACCCCTGCGCGTACACCACCGGCGCCTGCATCCGCGCTTCCACCACCAGCCGGAACGCCACGTGCGGCTTTCCGGGCCGGCCGGGAATCCGCGCCTTCTGCCGGACCAGCGCCTGCTTGCGCGCGATCCGGTTGTCGAGCTCGCGGGCTTCGGACGGAGGCAGGGGGAGGAAGAGCCACTCGCCCTGCCGGACCGCCTTCTTGCCACGGTTCTCACGACGCGACTCCCAATCCACGACCTCGCCGGGCCGCAGCGCCCGGTGCGCTTCCTTCACCGTTGTCACGGGGCGAGGAAGCTCGGCCATGAAGTACGACCGCTCGTCCATCCCGACCAGGTAGCGCCGCGTCGTGCCGGGCGTGACCTGCACGTGGTCGACGTAGTCCCCGAGCTTTCGGTCCCAGGCCCGCTGCGTGAACGACCGCTCCGGCTCCTTCACGAGCAGCACGGCCTGCTTCACGACCGGCGACACGTCCAGCACCTCGAGGCGCTCCGTCGCGCCCGGGAACAGGACGAATCGCTCCTTGTTTTCTTTCCCCGCGCGCTCGACGGACATCGAGAACACGTCGCCGCGGACGCCCCGGCGCTGCTCACGGTTGACCGTGAGAGCGAGCCCGGCGTCGTTGAAACGCTCGAGGAGGCGGGCGATGTTCGTGTGCGACATGGGGGGTCTCCTGAAATGGAAACGGCGCCCCACATGGGG
>JBBTCT010000017.1:71840-87860 GCA_038060895.1 Planctomycetota bacterium | reverse complement strand
CACTCTCTAATTCGCCCTTGATCGGGAGGGCCTTCTCATGGAAGTTGAAGTTGAAGTTTCCGGGCGATGGCCTAGAAGATCTGTAGCGGACTGAACTCTCCTCCAAGGGCCCGTTCCGCATCCAAACCCAATCCCTTCGCGAGGAGAGAGGCGTAAACCGACCTGAAATCAATGCTCATCGCCAGGTCTCCCGCATCCAGCTTCTCGAGGTTTGGCGCGCCGCCGTAGATTCCGCCCTTCACGTTCTTCCCGATCACGAACATCGGCCCCGCGGCGCCATGGTCCGTCCCCTGCGAAGCGTTTTCCGCGACGCGCCGTCCGAACTCGCTGAACGTCGCCGTCACGACGCGGTCCGAGATTTCGCGGGCGTCGAGGTCCTTCTGGAAAGCCGTCACCGCGTCCGACAGCGTCAGCAGCAGATTCGCATGCGCCTGCCGCTGGTTCGCGTGCGTGTCGAAGCCGCCCAGGCCGATCATGTAGACGCGCGCGCCGAAATTGTCCTCGAGGGCGTTGGCGATGAAGCGAAGTCCCTGCCCGAGGCCGGAGTTCGGATAAACGACGTCGCGGTTCGGCTTCTGCGCGATCGTCCGGATGCGTACGGCCTGCGCCATGACTTCGAGCCCGCGCTTGCGGACAAATTCCGCAGACCCCGTGCGGGCGATTCCGTACAGGTCGCGGAACGCCTTCTGGATGTGGGTGCGATCGCCAGGATGACGCTGGTCCGTCCCGATCTCGAATCCGCCCGGGTTCTCCATCGCCAGGACGCCGCCGCCGTCCGCCCACAACGCAAGCGGGGTTTCGCTTCCGAAGGAAACGCTGTGCGGCGTCGTGTTGTCGTCCGCGGGGCCTTCCACGTCGGAAGCAGTGGAACACAGGCACCGTCCGAGCCACCCGTCCCGCACCACGCCGGCCGTCTGAGCCGTCTGCCAGATCTCCATCGACCGGAAATGCGACCGGTCGGGATTCGGGTACCCCACGTTGTTCACGACCGCGACCTTCCCTTCGTCGAACAGGTCGCGCAGCTTCTTCATCGACGGATGCAGCCCCACCGCGTCGCTGAGCTTCAGCACCTGGTCCTTCGCGATCCCCAGCGTCGGCCGCGCCTTCGCGTACAGCGGATCGCCCACGGGCACCACCGTGTTGAGTCCGTCGTTCCCGCCGCCCAGCATCACCAGCACCATCGACCGCGTCGGCAGCTTCCCCCCCGGCTCCGCCAGCGCGCGCGTCAGCCACCCCGGCACCATCAACGACGCCGCCCCGAGCCCCCCGACTTTCAGGAAGTCCCGCCGCGAGAATCCGCTCTGTCCTGAGCGAGCGAAGCCCTTCGGCGCGCTCCCTGCGGTCGCTTGCTCAGGATCTAGACGAGTCGAAGGAGTTCTCATGGGTTTCACCTTACGCGAGCTGGTATTCGGGAAGCGCCATGACGAGGTGCGCCACTCCGCGCACTTTCCCGTCCCACGCCGGCTGCGCCGGGAAAACCGGACCTTTCGCCTGCTCCGGCGATTTCACGTACTCCACCAGCTTGGCCTTCGCCTCGGCGGAAATCTCGAGCGGCCCGAAGCGCTGCAGCATGTGATCGACGAGCTTCTCCGCGGAATCGATCGCGAAGTCCTGCACGAGCTGCCCGGGCGCGAGGGCGGGCGACGGCTGGTTGCCCACGCCCGGTCCGACGTCCCGTGCGAAATTGAAGCGGTTCATGACCGTCGTGGTCGAGAGCCACGCCGTGTGCCCGTCCCAGCCCTTCACGGTTGGCGGCGCGAGCAGGTCCTGCCCCATGCGACGCAGGTGGGCGGGGAGGACCTTCACGGGAACGATCGCCGGCATGGCTCGAAGGGCGCCGATCACCAGCTCCGCGGGCGACTTGATCCGCGCCCACTGCGCGCCGTCGGCCAGGAAGGTCTTCGACGTAAAGAGCACGCGCAACATCGAGCGGACGTCGTAGCCGCTTCGGAAATACTCGGCGCAAAGCGCTTCAACGGTCTTTTCATCGGGCGCGGGTCCGACAAACTCCTTGAAGAGCTTCTCCGAGAGCCGCTTCGCCGTCGCAGGATGAGCGGCCAGGATGTCGATGACGTCCGTCCCGTCCAGCGGCCCCGTCTTGCCGAGGACCGTCTTCTCGCCTTTGTCGTGCTGCCGCTCGTCGAAGAAGAACGCTCCTTCGCGCAGGTTCCACCCCGTGAAACTCCGCGCGACTTCCTTCACGTCCTTTTCCGTGTAGTTCCCAATGCCGAGGGTGAACAGCTCCATCAGCTCGCGCCCGTAATTCTCGTTCGGCATCCCCTTGCGGTTCGCGCGCCCGTCGAGCCACATCAGCATCGCCGGATTTTTCGACACTTCGAGCAGGAGCGACCTGAAATTTCCCGCCGCGTACCGCCGGAACAGCGCGATCTGCTGGTGCATCAGCATCGCCTGCTCGACTTTTCCCGCGCCCGTCGCGAAATGGTTGTGCCAGAACAGCGTCAGCCGTTCCTGAAGCGGCCGCGCGGTGCGCACCATCCGGTAGCACCACGCCGTGCGCACGTCCTCGATGTTCTTGAGGTCGAGAAGCCCGTCCTGCACGTCCGCGAGGTCGCCCTCAACGTCGTCGGCGACGCTCTCAAACGCCAGAAGCCGTTCCAGCGTCGCCGCGTACCCTTCGCGCCGCGCCGCTTCCAGCTCCTTCATGCTGGCGCCGAATCCTGCCCGCCGGAAAAGATGCGCTATCTGCTGCGTCTCGTTCATGGGGCCCTCCTCTTGAGTCGCGGGACATCCTAACTCTCGCCGGGCGGCGCCCCACGCTGTAATTCAGGACGCGCCGGGTTGCCTGACATTTCGGGCGAATTGCCGATTTGCGCATTCCATGGCAGTACACTTTTCGCCCCGTGAATCCCAACCGCTCCCTCGCGTCCTGGGTCCTCTACGACTTCGCGAACACGATCTTCTCCATGAACATCGTGACCCTGACTTTTTCCCTCTGGGTCACATTGAACAACGGAAAATCCGATCTCTGGGTGGGAGCCGCCAATGTCGCCGCGGCCATCCTGGTCCTTCTGACGATGCCGCTGCTTGGAGTCTGGAGCGACGCGTACAGCCGGAAGCGGTCCTACCTTCGGGCGGCGACGGTGGCATGCTGCGCGCTGACTGCGCTGATGGGGGTGGTCGCGACTGCGGAGACCGGGGGGCGCGTTCTGGCGGCGACGGCGTGTTTCGTGCTCGCGAGCTTTGCCTACCACGCCGGGATGGTGTTCTACAACTCGCTGCTCACCAGCGTGACCCCAGAAGCGACGATGGGGCGGGTGTCGGGGTTCGGCGTCGCGGCCGGGTATGCCGGGGCCATCGTCGGGGTGATCCTGGTCATGCCCTTCGAATCCGGGAAGCTGGCCTCCGTGCCGATTCCGTGCCTTTCGCAGCCGTGGGAGCCGGTCGCCGTCATTTCCGCGCGGGACGGCTCCCTGCGCGACGGGCCGGTCGACCCCGACGTGAATCTCGAGTACGAAGTGAACGGCCTCGCCCCCCAGGGTAAGTTGAAAGCCCGCGACGTGTTCGACGCGACGGCGCAGAAGCGCTTCTACGAGTTGAGCTGGAATGACGCGGTCCCGGGATCCGAAGTGCGCCGCCGCGAGAGTGGCTGGGGCCGGGCTGGAATCTTTGTGCCCACCGCGATCCTGTACCTGCTGTTCGCCCTGCCGTGCCTGATCTGGGTCCGGGAGAAGCCGAGGCCGGCGGGAGAGCCGGTGGGCGTCCTGCAGGCCTACTCGCAGGTTCTGAAGAGCCTGCGCGCGACGCGTGAGCATCCGGGCGTCCTGCGATTTCTCATTGGAAAGTACTTCTACGAGGACGCGGTCTCGACGGTGACGATCTTCATGGCCGTCTACGGCGCGAAGGTGCTGAAGTTCTCCGACGAATCGGTCCGGTATTTTCTCCTGACCGCGATCGCTTCCGCGCTGGCGGGGTCGCTGGCGACCGGATTCCTGACGGATCGATGGGGGCCCAAACGGACGCTACTGGCGGTGCTGGTCGGCTGGATCGTGTTCCTCGCACTCTCGGCGGTGGCCACAGATGCGCGGGCCTACTGGATCCTCGGTCCCGGCCTGGGGCTTCTCCTGGGCGCGCTCTGGACGAGCTCGCGGCCGTTGCTCGTGACGCTCGTCCCGCGCGCGCGGCAAGGGGAGTTCTTCGCGCTGTCGGAGCTGACGGGAAAGACGTCCGCCGTGATCGGGCCGATCCTCTGGGGAGGGATCATCCTGGCGGCGGCGGCGCTCGGCTGCTCCGAGGTCAACCAGTACCGGCTGGCGATCGGATCGCTGGTGGTGATGATGGTGATCGGGTTCTGGATTCTGAGGTCAGTTCCGGACGTGAAGGTGGGGCAGGTGCAGGCGGATGTGGCGGAAACGGCCGCGGATACGGCCAATTCATCGATCCCTTGCGATAATCGGAAAGTATGAACTCCCGGGAAGCCGCCCTCACCGTCGTGAAGAAACTGCGCGAAGCCGGCTTCGAGGCCTACTTCGCCGGCGGATGCGTGCGCGACCGTCTGCTGGGGCGCGAGCCCGGCGACCATGACGTCGCGACGAACGCCGTGCCCGACGCGGTGCAGAAAGTCTTCCGGCGGAACGTGGCCGTCGGGAAACAATTCGGCGTCATTATCGCGCTCGTGCAGGACGAGGAAGTCGAGGTCGCGACGTTTCGCGCCGATGCGAAGTACACCGACGGCCGCCACCCGGACAGCGTCACGTTCAGCGACCTCAAGTCGGACGTCCTGCGCCGCGACTTCACGATCAACGGCATGATGGAAGACCCGCTGACCGGCCAGGTCGTGGACCTCGTCGGCGGCCAGGCCGACCTCAAGGCCAGGGTCATCCGGGCCATCGGCGATCCAGAAAAGCGCTTCGACGAGGACCGACTCCGCATGCTCCGGGCCGTCCGGTTCGCGGCGCAGATCGACTTCGCGATCGAGCCTGCGACGCTGGCCGCGATTTCCCGGAGGAGCGGGGAAGTGTCCACCGTGTCACGGGAGCGGGTGAAGGAGGAACTCGCGAAGCTCCTGGCGGCGACAGGGGCCGGGCGCGGCCTGCGGCTCTTGCGTGAGACGGGACTGCTCGCTCCCTGCGTCCCGGCGCTGAAAGGAATGCCCGAGGACGCGTGGGGGATGACCGTGGCCACGGTCGAGCGGCTTGCGCGCCGCCCCTTTGCGATCGCCTTCGCCGCGCTTCTGCACGAGGCACAGCCTGATCCGTACCGCCTTGCCGAGGCCTCGGCGCGCGACCTGAAGTGCTCGAACGATGAGCGCGAGCGCGTCGCCTGGCTTGTCGCGCACCGCCGCGACCCGGAGCGCGCTTCGTCCATGCGCCCCTCGGTCTGGAAGCCCCTGCTCGCCCACCCCGGTGCCGCCGAGTTGCTCGAACTTCATCGCGCGGCGCAGGAAGCCCGCGGCGCTTCGATCGAGGGGCACGCGCTCCTGTCCCGGCGCCTCGCGGAGGGGGACCTCGACCCGCCGCGCCTGCTGACGGGCGACGACGTTCTGGCGATGGGAGCCACGCGAGGGCCGAAAATCGGCGAAGTGCTTGCCGCGGTGCGAGCGGCCCAGCTCGACGGGGAAGTCAGGACGAAGGAAGAGGCGGGGGCCATGGGGCGAAAACTGCTCGGGAGTTGAACGAGGCTATTTGATCTCTTCGTCCGGCTCTTCCGACTCGTTCTCTTCCATCTCCCGCTTCATGTCGAGCTTCCATTCCCCGTCTTCCTTGAGGAAGTACGCGGGGCCCATGTCTTCTTCCTTGCCTTCGCCCTTCTCGTCACGCTTTCCTTCCGCCTTGTCTCCGTCGATCTTGATGTCCGTGACTTTCATTTTCAGGATGGAGTCCTTGTCCTTCGTCGCCGAGGCAATGACCATGGCCAGGACGAGGTCCTTCTCGCTCATCTTCGCGAACTCCTCGACCGTGACGCCGATTTCTTCCGCCAGCTGCTTGCGCGAATCCCCCTCCGCGGACTTGAGTTTCGCGCCGAGCTCGGTTTCAAGCAGCGCGCGCGAGTCCTTCGAGAGGAGCGCCCAGATCCGCTCGCGATCCTTGGCCTCGACGGCCTTCTGGAACTGCGTCCACGCATTCCCGGGAGTCTCCGCGACCTCCTTGTCCGCCGGCGGCTTCTCAGGCTCCGCCATCACCCCGGCAGGAGCCAGGAAGGCGAGCGCGGCGGCAATCATGGCGGCAATCATCGTGGGCATGGTGTTCATGGAGTCATCCTCAACAGGGGCGTCGGTCCTGCCTTCTATTTGCCGCCATCTTCGTGCTCGTGCTCGTGACCTTCGCTGTCCGAAGCGTCGATCCGCCAGCCCTCGTCCTCTTTCACAAACTCGATCGGCGACAGATCCCCGTCGATCTCCAGCGTGCCCGTCGCCTTCTCTCCGTCGATCTTCACGGCCGAGAGCTTTTGCTTCTTCAGCATCTTCCGGACTTCGTCGTTCATCGCACCCAGCACCTGCCGGAGCGCGACATCGCGCGGTTCGATCTTCGCCAGCTCCTCTTCCGTCACCTTCAGCGCCGCCGCCAGTTCCTTCGCGTGGTTCTTCTTCGCTTCTTCGGCCTGCGCGATGAGCTGCTTTCTCGTCTCCCTGGACAGGCAGAACCAGTACGTGTCGCCTTCCCCATCGCAGAGCGCCTTGCAGGCCAGCGCGTAGCATTCCTCGGGAGTCTTCGCAGGCTCCGGCCCCTTCTTTTCTCCGGCTTCCTCGGCGAGGGCCGCGAGCGGAAGAGCGATGGCCAGCGCAAACGCGGTGACGAATCTCATGGTTCTCCTCGCCTGAAAAAAAGGGGGAGCGCGAAGCGCGCCCCCCTTTGAACATTCTCCTGAACTCTCCCTGAATCGTCCTGAACTTTCTCCCCGTGCTACTTGTTCCCCGGCGCCGATTCTTCCGCGAGTTTCTCCGCCAGGATCGTCATCGCACGCTGCACCTGCGTGTCCGTCTCCATGTCCACGAGCGCGGCCTTGCCGCCGACGCGCAAGCGCACTTCACGCCGGACTTCCTCGCGAACCCGGTCCTTCGACAGCTTCGTGCCGAGGCCCTTGTGAAACTTCGCAAACCCGGGGTACGCCGCGGGATCGAATCCGTCGTACACCGCCAGCTCCTTCGCAAGCGTATCCTCGATCGACGCTGCAAATTTCTTCGCATCGCCCGATTTCCGCAGTTGGAAAACGCCGTCCCACGTCTCCCCGTCCATCTGGGGAATCAGCACCCTGACGTCCGGATCAATCCCCTTGTGGTGGATCGAGCGGCCGCTGGGGAGGAAGTACCGCATGACGGTCAGGTACAGGAATCGATTGGGCAGCATCGGCACCGCGGACTTCCCGAACTCCGCTCCCTGCGTCTTCCAAAGCGGGATCGCCGTCTGCCCGATTCCTTTGCCGTACGTCCTCTCGCCGACCAGCACGGCGCGGCCGAGGTCCTGAAGCGCTCCCGAGACCATTTCGCTGGCGCTTGCGCTCGAGCCGTTCACGAGCACCACGAGCGGCATTTTTTCGAAGTCCGTCTTCCGGCTCGCCCGGTATTCCATCTCCGGCTTCTGGTCAGACATCCCCGGCACCGGGAAGGGCATGACCTTCGACATGTCCAGGTTCGACTCGGTGTAGGTGAGCAGTTTCTTTCCACCGATGAAGTGGTCCGCCACCGCGATCGCCGCGTTGATGGCGCCGCCCGGGTTGTTCCGGAGGTCGAGGATCAGCGCCTTCATCCCCTGCTTCTGGAGCGACTTCAGCGCGTCCATCGTGTTCGCGCCCAGCGCGAGGTCGAACACGGTCATGCGCAGGTAGCCGATTCCTCCCGGCAGCATCGTGCTCCACACGTCCTTGATCTTGCGCGGAGAATTCGTGATCGAGATGTCGTACGCCTTCTTCCAGCCTTCGCGCTTCACGGTGAGCACGATGGACTCGCCTTCCTTGACCGCGAACCGGGGCTGCACTTCCTTCAGGTCCTTGCCGCCGATCTTCTCACCGTCCACTTCGAGAACTTCGTCGCCGTAGGCGAGGCCGGCGTCGTACCCTGCGTACCCGTACATCACGAACGAAACCTTGAACCCTTCTTTCCCCGGCTCCAACCCGACGCCGATCGAATCCTGCTTCCCCTCGCCCTGCATCTGCTTCATCAGTTTCTGCAGGTCCTCGCTCTTGAGCAGGTTGCTGAACGGATCCCCGATCGACCGGACCATGGAGGCCGCGCCGAGGTCGGCGAGCTTCAGCACATCCAGGTCCTCGACGCCGGCCTTGTCGGCCGCCTTGCGGACCCGGCCCAGCAATGTCTCGATCGAGGCCACTTCCTCATCCTGGCAGATCGCCATCAACTCCTTCCGGAACGAACTCTTCACCTTCTTGAACGCCTCATCGTCCACCGCCTTCGAGAATCCGACTTTGCACGCCTCGACCAACTGCGCGCCCTTCACGTTCTCGCGCTCGATGAACGACTTCGCCAGGTGCCCCTCGATTTCGGCGAGGTAGTCCTTCGCCTTGTCGAAGCGCTTCGAGAGATCGCTCTTTTCGGCAAAGAGCGGGAGGGCGAGGGCCAGGGACAGAACGAGCGAGAGGAAGCGGGTCATTCGGTTCTCCGGAGGGAGGATTGATTTGCGCCAGCCCGTTGGGGGCGGTCGCAGCGGCCGGGAAATGTACGGAGGACGCGGAGAACTGTGAGAGGGCGCGCGAAAATCCCGCGGGCCCAGGCTTACCCGGGCGAAGCGGGCGCGGGGATGGGTGGCGGGGCGCCTGCCGCGGCATCGACGGGGATGTCGTGCGGGGCGAAAAGGCCGCGGATGTCCTCGACGATTCCGTAGAAAGCGGGGACGACAAAGAGCGTAAAGAAGGTGGAAACGGCGATGCCGCCGATGACCGAGAGGGCCATCGGCAGGCGGAGTTCGGCGCCCGGGCCGAGGCTGAGTGCGGCGGGAGCGGCGCCGGCGATTGTCGAGAGGCTGGTCATGAGGATCGGCCGGAGGCGCACGGGACACGCTTCGAGAACTGCCTCTCGCCAGCCCAGTCCGCGCTGCCGCAGCTGGTTGGTGTAGTCGACGAGGATGATGGAATTCTTCTTCGCGATGCCCATGAGGAGGATGATGCCGATGGCCGAGTAGAGGTTGAGCGAGACGTCGGCCCACCAGAGCGCGGCGAGCGCACCTGAAACCGAGAAGGGAAGCGCCCAGAACACGGTGATGGGGTGCACGAACGAATTGAACTGGGAGGCGAGGACGACGTAGGCGACGAAGAGGCCGAGTGCCAGGACCAGGATGAGGGAGTACACGGTTTCGTTCGTCGTCCTCGCGGAGCCTGCGAAGAACATGCGGTAGTTTTCCGGGTGAATCTCCTGCCATATCCTCTCGATTTCGGCGAATGCGTCGGCCTGCGACTTTCCCGCGGCGACATTCCCGAAGACGCCGATTGACCTCTCGCGGCCGCGGCGGTTGATCGCGAGGAGGCTGGGCGACTCGCTGACGCTCACGACTTCCGAGAGCGGCACCAGTTCGCCGTTGTCGGACCGGACACGGATCGACGCCAGGTCTTCCTTCCGCAGCCTCTGCTCGCGGAGAATTCGAAGCCGCACGTCGTAACGTCGGCTCCCGTCCTTGTACTTGCCGATGCGGGCGCCGCCGATCAGCGCCCCGACGCTCTGACCGACGGTCGCCATGGACACTCCCGCCACCGACGCCTTGTCCCGGTTAGGCGCGATCCGGATCTCGGGCATCCCGACCTGGTGGTCCGAGTCCAGATCCACGACCAGCCCAGTCGCTTTCATCCTCTCCTGCAGCGTCGCGGAGAGCTCCGCCAGTTTCTCGAGGTTGGGGCCGCGAAGCGAGACTTCCAGCGGAAAACTCCGCTGCGCACTGAAGCCCTGCACCGACAGGTCCTGGATGGAGGCTTTCAGCCCGGGAATGGAATTCAGCTTTCCGCGAGACGCCGCCATGATTTCCTGCATCGTCCGGGTCCGCTCGCTGCGCGGTTTCAGCGTCACGAAGAGCACGGCCGTGTTGACCTCGCCGCCGCCGAATCCGCCGATGGCCAGGAAGTAGCGGTCCAGCTCCGGCAAGTCTCGCACGACCTTCTCCGCTTCACGGGCAATGAGGTCCGTCGCGTCGATGGAACTGCCCGAAGCGGTCTGCAGGCGGACAAGGAAGCGGGACTGGTCCTGCGATGGAACAAGCTCCTTCCGAAGCTGAAAGGCAAACCAGAGTGAACCCGCGAAGAGGACCACCGAGGCGCCCACGACGGCCCAGCGCCAGCGAACCGCCGGTCCCAGGACGCGTCCGTAGACTCCGGCGAGGCCACGCAGCCCGGCTTCAATCGACCTCCCGAAGCGCGTCCTGCGTTTCGTCGTGTCAAGGAACTGCGAGCATCGCGCGGGCGCGATCGTCAGCGCTTCCACGAGCGACAGCACGACGCACACGGTGAGGACGACGCCGAACTGGAAAAGGAATTTGCCGACGATCCCGTCTGCGAAAGCGATGGGCAGGAAGACGGCGGCGATGGCGGCAGTGGCGGCCATGGCCGCTAACGAGATTTCGCCGGCGCCGTCCAGGGCCGCCTGGACCCGCGACTTTCCCATCTCGCGGTGCCGGTAGATGTTCTCGAGGACCATGATTGCGTCATCCACGACGATCCCGATCGAGAGCGACAGGGCGAGCAGGGAGAATGTGTTGAGGGTGAAGCCCATGAAGTACATCACGGCAAACGTGCCGGCGATCGAGGTCGGGATCGCGAGGACGACGTTGAAGGTTGAGCTGAACGACCCCAGAAAGACCCAGCAGACGAGCGCCGTGAGAATCACGGCCAGAACCATCGTGAGCTCGATCTCGTGAATGTTTTCCTCGACGTACGGCGTTGAATCGAACACGACGGTCAGCTCGATGCCCTCGGGAAGCTGCTTGCGGATCTCGACCAGTTTGTCCCGCACTCCCCGCGCCACGGCCACGGCGTTCGCCCCGCGCTGCTTCCGGATCCCCATCCCCTGGGATGATTCACCGTTCGTCCGCGCGATGCGCCGCCGGTCCTCCAGTCCGTCCTCGACGAGCGCGACATCGCGCAGTCTCACGCGCGAAGTTCCGGAAACCTTGATGATGATGTCCCGCAACTCTTCCAGATTCAGCGCTTCTCCCTCGGACCGGACGTTGATCTCCCGTGCCGCCGTTTCGATCCGCCCCGCAGGCACTTCGATGTGTTCCCGCTGAAGCGCCTTCACGACGTCATCGATCGCGAGGTCGTACACTTCGAGCTGGCGTGCATTGATCCAGATGCGGACGTTGCGTTCGAGGAATCCGCCCATGGAGACTTCGCCCACACCCGGCACGAGCTGGATCTGGTCCTTGACCAGGTTGCGGACGAGGTCGGACAGCTCCTGCGGACGCCGCGGCCCCGAGAGAGCGACCCACATGATGGGCTGATCTTCGGGGTTCTGCTTCGTCACGACCGGCGGGTCGAGGTCCTTGGGAAGCCGTCGCTGCGCCTGTGCGATCTTTGTCTGCACGTCCTGCAGGGCCGCGTCGATGTCCCGGCTCAGGTCGAACTCGACGGTGACGTTCGCCGCGCCCTGCCGCGAGACGCTGGCGATTTCGCGGATTCCCTGCACCGACATCATCGCGTCCTCGACGACATCGACGACGTCGTTCTCCATGATCTCGGGCGCCGCTCCCTCCAGCGTCAGGTTGACCGTCACCGTGGGGAAGTCGACATCCGGCATCTGGGACACCCCCAGCCGCTGGAACGCGATGCTCCCGATCACGAGAAAGCTGATCATCAGCATCCACGCGAAGACCGGCTTGCGGATCGAGAGGTCGGACAACGTCATTTCACGACCTCCACGTCCTGTCCGTCGCGAAGAGCGCCCGCGCCGCGGACCACCACCAGCTCGCCCTCCTTCAAACCGTCCAGCGCTTCCACCTTTCCGTCCGGCGTCTGCGTCCCCGGCTTGACTTTCCGTTCTCTTGCCTTCCCGTTTTCAACGACGAACGCGACGAACCCGCGCTCCGTGGGAAGTAACGATTCGGCTGGAATCACCAGGCAGCCGGCGCGGTTCTCCAGCGTGGCGGACACCGTCCCCGACATCCCGGGTTTCACCGCCGCCGGCGGCGCTACCAGCCTCGCCTTGCACTGCACCGTGCGCGTCTTCTCGTCCGCCATCTGGCTGACCCAGAAGACCTCCGCCTCCATTCTTGTCCCTTGCGCCGCCCGGGCCTCGAACGTCACTTTCAACCCCTGCGCCAGTCGCCCCGCCTCGCTCTCAGGTACCGCGAATCTCACGCGCAGCTCCGACAGGTCCACGATCCGCGCCACCTCCGTCTCCGCCTTGACGTACTCGCCCGTCGAAACACCCTTCGAATTGATCCGCCCCGAAATGGGCGGGCGCACGGAACAGTCCCGAAGCACCTTCTGCGCGATCGCGAGCGTCGCTTCCGCCCGCCCCTTGTCCGCCGCCGCGCGGTCGTGTGCGGCCTTCGCGTCCGCGAGCTCGTCGTCGGAAATGAACTTCTGGTCATGAAGGGGCTTGCGCTGGTTCCACACGACGAGCGCGTGATCCAGGTCGGCCTGCGCGCGTTTCAGATCAGCTTCCGCGCGATTCCTCTCAAGGGTGTATTTTTCCTCGTCGATCTGGACGAGGACGGTCAAGGGAGTCACGTCGTCGCCCTCGTTGAACGCCACTTTGCCGGCGACGCCGGCGATTCCTGCCGCAACCGTGATTTCATCGCGCGGTTCGACGGTCCCGACCGCCTGGATCGTCCAGGACAACGGCACGCGCGCGACTGCCAATATGGTCACGCGTGGCGCTTTGCGCGGCCCCCCGGCTCCCGGTGCGCCGGACGCCGGGCGCTTCGCACAACCCGCTGCCGCCACGATCCAGGCCATGGCCGCGAGCCTCGCCCACCGTCGTTTGATCGTCGCCGGAACTTCTGAAAGTGGTCGGCGCTGGGGCATGGAACAGAGTATTTACCGGCATGGACATGCGGTCAAGACGGCCCTGAAAGGAGGCGTGAAACCTCGCCGCGATTCGAGGTGTATACTCCCTGCAACTCACTCCCGGAGCTTCCCATGCGCCCCTTCGCGTTCGTCCTGATCGCTTCCGCAATCGCCCGCGCCGGGGACGCCGTCGAGATGAAAGTCGAGGACAGGGCAGGGGATACGCTTGTGGTGACGGAAGAAGAGAAAATTGACGGCAAGATCCGCTACGAGTCGGTGAAAGGAAAGTCGAAGGCGGATTTCGGGAAGCGGAAGCAGGATTTCCTGTCGCTCAAGAAGTGGCAATTCGACCAGGACTGTGAGAAGGCGGAAGGGGAGGCCTCGACCCGCAAGCGCGACTTTGCAATTGCGACGAAGGAGGAGTTCGAGGAAGACGGCAAGTCGAAGAAGAAATCCCAGTTTCCGCACCACCAGCGCAAGGTGACGGTGATGAAGACGAAGGAAGGGCAGGCGGTTTACATCGACGGCGAGAAGCCGGAAGACGGAATCGCGGAGCAGGGGTGGATGGATGTGCTTCCCCTCCTCCTTCCGAAGGACGCACTGGCGCAGGGAAAGGAATACGAGATCGACGCGGCGAAAGTGATGACGGCCTGGTCGCGCGGCGGATATGACGCCAAGAAAGCGAGCGGGACCGGAAAGGGGAAGTGGGCGGACACGGAAAAGGTGGGGAAGCTGAAGTGCGCCAAGCTCTGGGTGAACTTCACGATGCGCGGCGAGGGGAAGGACATGCCGACGGTAGAAACCAACCAGCAGGGCTACGTTTGGTTCGCGCTGGAGGAAAGGAAGATCGTGAAAGCGGAGGTCGGCGGGGCGTTGACGATGAAGTTCCGGGTCAAGGACACGGCGGATGTCGGCGATGTGGACGTGACCGTGACGGGAACCATGAGGGAGAATTTCGTCGCGGAGATCTTCGGCAAGTAGGCGTGGCGGAGCATCCGTCGCCGCTTCAGGAGTGACGCACTGCGCTAGATCACGTATTCCCTCTCATACTCCTGCCGGTAAAACTCGGCGATCTCGACCTGCCCCATCGCGGCATAGACCTCCGCCATGTCCTTCTTCACGTCGGGCAGCCCGCTCAGCTTCATCGCGTCCTTGAGGTAGACAACCGCGCGCCTGAAGTCCCCCGCTTCGCGCGCCAGACGCCCCAGGCGTGCGAGAAGCGCTCCGCTGGGGCCGGCGATGTCCAGGATTTCCTGGAAGATCCGGAGCGCTCCCTTGAAATCCCCGGCGCCGACGAGGACGAGCCCGAGGGCGTGGAGGGTGGGGAGGTGGTCGGGTTCGCGGCGGAGGGCGAGTTCGTAGCAGACGCGGGCGTCCTGCCAATGTTCGAGCGCGGCGTAACAGCGGCCGAGCGAGCACCAGGATTCGGCGAAGGAGGAGTCCGCTTCGGCCGCGCGGCGGAAGTGGTGGAGGGCCTCGTTGTAGTCGCCGGCCCTTGCAAAGTGGTCGCCAAGGGCGAGCCATGCGGCAAGGGCGTTCTCGTCGAGCGCAAGTTCGCGGCGGTACATCTCGCGGGCGAGGCGGCTGTTGCCCATTTCGTCGTGCATGCGGCCGAGGACGAGCCAGGCGCCAGGGCAACCGTCATTGGCCGCCCGGCCGGCGCAGGCCAGGGCATGGCCGACGGCGCCTTCGCGCACGAGGCGCATGGCGAGGGTCGGAAGGGCGTGGTGGCAGGCGCGGGCGCAGGAGGGGGTTTCGAGACAGCGGTTCAGAAAAGCGGAGTTCTTCTCGAGGCGCGGGCAGGAGTCGGGGCGGCCGCAGCAGCGGCGACTGCGGAGCCAGAGCCACGTTGCGAGCAGAGCGGCGAGGGAGGCGAGGAGGAATTGCTGAAGTGTCACGTCGTCAACATCGTCCAAAGCGATGTGTTGGCTTGAAGTCGGCGAGTCGCCGGTGGCTATCGGCCGTGGCCAGAAAAAAAGCAGAATTGGGAGCGGGAGTCCTGAAGACGGACTCGACTCAGGCGCAAGTCGTGTAGCCTCAGCGAGTTGTGACAGTCAAGGGGGCAGGATAGATCGCGTCGAAATCGAGGCCGGCGACTTGACATCGGCGATTCATACTTTATAATTTGTAAAGTATAAAGAAGACGCGCTTCCGCCTCTCCAACTTCGGAGTCCCCACGATGGGTACCAAGGGCAAGCTTCTCATCATCGCCCTCCTCATGTCGGGCATCGTTTCGCTTCTCGTCTGGTCGAAAAACGGCGACCGCAAGAAGAGCATGCCCGCAGCAGGCGCCAACAACGGCGCCATCGAGGGCGGCGCACCAGTCGCCGACGACACCAACCTCCGTCCGATCGACGACCCCGACAACGGCGACCGCATGCACATGCCCGACCCGGGAACAGGGAGTGGCGGCATCCGCATCGAGGCCGCCGACGGTGGCAGCCGCACGCCTCCCGTCATCGACACGACCTCCCAGCAGGATCCTCCGCCCGTCGTCCGCCCGCCGGCCGCCGCATCGAAGTCCTACAAAGTCGAGCCCGGCGACTCGCTCGCAAAGATCTCGCTGAAAGTCTACGGCAAAGAAAAGTACTGGCAGAAGATCTTCGAGGCGAACAAGGACAAGATGTCCAGCCCCGACGACTTGCTTCGCGTCGGCACGGCGCTGAATATCCCCGTCATTGCAGATGCTCCCGCGGTGGTGAACGACGTGGCGCAGGCGCCGCCGGCCGATCCGCCGGTCGTGAGAAACGACCCGCCCAGGAACGACGCCGCGAAGAAGACCTACAAGGTCAAGGCGGGGGACACGCTGAGTTCGATCGCGAAGTCGCAGCTCGGCGACGCGAACAAGTGGCGCGCGATCTTCACGGCCAACAAGGACAAGCTCCAGAACCCGGATTCGCTCTACGAGGGCATGGATCTGCTGATTCCGTAATCGCTTCCAAGAGACCTGTCGAACCTGGGGCCATTCGGAGAGGGATGCCTCCAGGAACCTGAGAAGGGGCCAGCGTGGGGCTGGCCCCTTCCGTTTTTTTCGCGGCCTTCGGCGGTGGGTGGCGCGCGACCGCCCGAACGGCCGGGCGCCCGCGCCGAGCGGTTCCGGTGAAACCGCCGACGAAGCGC
>JBBTCT010000017.1:0-71830 GCA_038060895.1 Planctomycetota bacterium | reverse complement strand
CGCCACCCACCGCCTGCGGCCGCGAAAAAAAGGGAAGGGGCCGGAACGGCCACCTGCCCCTGTTGGGGCACGAAACCGGCGACTCGCTTCGCTCGTCGCTTCGGGGTTGCCACCAACTCCCGCCTGCGCCCTACCCAACACTCAATCCTCAACACTGGCTTTTCGCCCGGCCTTGACATCTCCCCGAGCGGTCAGTATGTTCCTCCGCTCTTCCAAATCACCCTTCGCTCGGAGAACTCGACGTGGCACACAAAAAAGGTCAGGGCGCCAGCCGGAACGGACGCGATTCAAATGGTCAGCGCCGTGGCATCAAGTGCTACGAAGGGGAGTCGGTCATTTCCGGGAACATCATCCTGCGCCAGTGCGGCTCGAAATTTCACCCGGGGCACGGCACGCGGATGGGCATGAACTTCGACATCTACTCTGTCGCGACGGGGACCGTGAAGTTCCAGGGGAACAAGGTTCACATCCTGCCGCACGGGTCAGTTGGATCCCCGACAGCGCCCAAGGTTGCGGCCCCGAAGGCGGCGGCTCCGCCGAGCGCGCCGGTCGCCAGGCCGGCCGCGCCCAAGGCTCCTGCCCCGAAGCCGCCGGCACCCGCGAAGTAGTCTTCCGCCGGGCCGATTTCGGTGACTCGTGCCAGCGGCGCCTTTGCTGTGCGAGCCGGTCTTCCGCCTGAGCACCCTTGCGATGCGCACAATTCGCTCAAAATGCTTGCATCAGAAGCAAGTCGAGCGAACTCTCTCGTTTAGCTGCGATGTCGTTTCGGAGTCGCCTGAGATGGCTTCGGAAGAACAAAGCCCTCGCGGGAAACTCTTTTGGGCGCTCGCGCTCACAATTGTTTTCCTGGTCCTGCCACTTTTCTTCATCTGGTTCGCGCTTTGGTCTGGTATGTCGATGCCCTGGTGAGCGGCCTAGTCCTCGTCAACGGCGTCGCTCTCCTCTTCCTCCCCATCGACCACCTTCCTCCGCTGAATCGCCTTGATCAGCACGGTCGCGAACGACCCCTTCGGAAGCGAAAAATTCAGCCGGAAGAACTGCAGTCCGGGGTTGAGCGGGTCTTCCTCGAAGGCGCCGATCGAAAGGCCGGCGGGACGGACGAGCAGGGGACGTCGGAATGCGCGAAACGTGTGTTTCTCCAGGTCCACCTTGAAGTTCTCGATCTTGAGGCCTTCGCGGGCCAGGAGGCGCTCGAATCGCGCACGCTCGTCGGCATCCTTCCACTCGGTTCTGTGGCAGGGGACCGGGAAGTCGCGATTGCGGACGACCGCTTCCTCGGCCGCGGTGAGAGAGAGTGGGTACACGAATTTGCCGCGGCTGTACCCCAGTTCCTCCACGTCCTTGACCTTCTCGCGCAGGAATTCGGCGGCGACCTCGTTCCAGAGCCAGCTCTGGTACGAAACGAGCATCAGCCCCATCAGGTGCCGGTCCACCCGGTTGCAGGCGCCGTGCCAGTCGCCCGGATTCTCCACCAGGTACTGGACGATCGCCCGCTCGTGCGTCCGCGGAAGCATCTCGACCAGCTTCGGCCATTTTCCCCAGTTATCGCGGATCAGGCTCCGCGCCCGCTTGTCCCGCGAACTGTCCTTGCGCGCCGGACAGCCGATCGTCAGCCGAAGCGCCTCCTCCCACTCGCCCCGGATCGCACTGCGCGCGAAAAAACCCTGGCCGTGGCGGGCGCTTCCGAAGCGCTGGTCGTCGAAGTAATTCGGGAGGCCTGTCGCGCGGACACGCTCGATGACCTCGTGAACGACGGGGACCTCGTCGGGTCGGACGGCCCGGAGGGTGATCGTGAAGCGGTTCCCGACCATGGTGGCAGGCTTGACGGGTGACTTCGCGCGGCCCTGGAATTCGGCGCGCCAGTTGTCGCCCCCCACGTCGCGGCGCGGGCCGTGGAGGACCGTGACGATCTGCTCCGTATGCGCGTGGCGATCCTTCAGGCCGGAGTAGTTGACCCGGGAGCGCGTCGAGTCGAAAGCCTCGACCATCGCATCCACGACGTCGAGCGTGTTCAGCCCCGTCTTGACCACCCGGTAAACCGCAAAAGCCCCCTTCTCGTCCCAGGAGACGTTGTTCTCCTCGACGACGATGAAGTCTTCCGGTTGGGACTTGAGTTTCATGTGTGCGCGGCGATCCTTATAATCCCTCCCACCTATGCGGACCACCACTTCCACACTGTTCGTCCTCCTTGCCCTGACCTCCGTCGCCGTCGCCCGCGACGCCCGCTCTCCCGACGGCGCCTGGGCGATGACCGTGCCCGACGACTGGGAGCCCGCGAAAAAGGAGGCTTACGAGAAGGCGCCGAAGAACGTGCATGCCATCTTCGCGAGCCCGCAGGACGAGTCGAAACTGCGGTCCCTCCTGCAGGTGTCAGTTATCGAAGCGCCGCTTTTCGTATCAAAGGAAGGCCGGGAGGAATTCCGGACCCAGTGCGACGCGGAAATCAAGTCGTCGGAAGCGGCTGAAGCGGGCGTCCAGATCGGGATCGAGCGGGTCGAGATGGAGCGGATCGGGGATCGCGACGTGTACCGGATGGAGGGATTCCAGGTTGCCAAGGACCGGCCGGCGGTGAAGTTCGTGAAGTGGTACGTGCCGGCGGGGGACAAGCGATACGTGTTCAGTTTCTCTTCCGGCGCGCAGACGTTTCCCTACAAGGTCGTGGAGTTCGAGCAGATGTCGCGCTCGATCTGGATTCGCGAGCCGGTGCCGGTGAAGCCGGGCGCGGCGACGGACTGGAGCATGGTCGTGACGATCGCGGGCGTGGCCGTTGCCGTGATCTGCGGGATCGCGTTCGTCATCGTGCTGCGGACCCAGTTCAAGCGCGCGGCCCCCGTGGAAAAGCAGGCGTGACGGGCGAGCTTCCTGTGTTCTTCCCGGGCCAGGCGCCGATCTTCGCGCTTCCCGGCACGGTACTCCTCCCGGGCGCGCGCCTTCCGCTGCACATTTTTGAGCCGCGTTACCGCGAAATGACGAAGAAGTCGCTCGAGACGGACCGGCTGGTCGCCATCGCGCTGCTGCGGCCGGGCTGGGAAGGGAACTACGAGGGGAATCCCCCGATTTACGGCATGGCCACCGTCGGGCAGATCATCATGGAGCAGGTCCTCCCCGACGGCCGGTTCAACATCGTGCTGGAAGGGCTCGTGAGGTTTCGAGTCGGAGAGCTGGTGCAGGAGAAGCCCTACCGGATTGCGAAAGGGGTGTTGCTTCACGACCAGGTGGACCCGCTTGAAGCGGAGTACGTCCGGACGAGGGCGCTTCATCTCCATGCGGTCGCGACGCGCCTGTCCGTGGAGGATTTCGCGTTTGCGGCGGCGGTAAATCGAGCGCTTTCCTCGGGAGCGGAACCCGGTCGTCTTGCGGACCTGCTGGCGGGAGGACTGGAGGTGGATGCGGAGGTGAAGCAGCGATTCCTGGAAGAAGTTGACGTCGGGAAGCGGCTGGATGCGCTGGTGGCGGCGATGAAGTCGCGGCTGGAGGGGATCGAGGAGAAGAAGCGGAAGAAGGAGGGCGGGGAGCCCTGGCGCTGGAATTGATTTCGCGGTGGGACTGAACGATGGTTCGGCCCCACGTCGCTCGCTTCGCTCGCTCGGCGGGGCCGCACCATCGTTCCGTCCCACCGCGAAATCAGCGAAAAACGGCCCATTCAGTCTGAGGATGACCAGGCGTGCGGGCCGAGGGTACAGTTCCAAAGTTCATGGCGCGCGTCGCGGCGGCGACTTGCGACCGGAGGAGAGATGGTCGAACAGAACACATCGGCAGCCGCCGCGCCCCGGGGACAGGATCCGGCGGCCCGCGCTCGGGATCAACTCGGTGCGCTCTTCTTCGTCCTGGCGATCGCGCTCGCTTGCGGCGCAGTTGCGGCCGCCCGCGATCCACACGGGACGTACTTTCGCCATGCGGTCTGGTGGTGGGTTGGATGGGCGCTTCTCATGTACACGCCAGCGCTGGTGTTCACCCTCCTGCCCTGGACGATGCGCACCGTGCTCCGGATGCCGCCGGGCCGCGCCGTGGACGACGCCTTACGCGCCTTCTACGGACTCCTGGGATTCGTCGCGGTCCTTGCGCTGGGAGACGCGGTCGTTCTCGGGTCTTTCAGCGAGTTTCCGGCGAAAGTTCCCGCAGGCCTGATACTCCTGCTTGTCGTCGCTCCGTGCGGGGCAACTCCCTCGGCAATCGCCGTGTTGAGAGGACGCCAGGCCTGGTTGCCCGTGCTGCTGCCTCTGGCAATCCTGCTGAACGCGCTCCTGGTCGAGTGGGTAGCCGGGTTCTTCGGGAAATCGCTCATCAGCTGAACGGCTACTTCGACTCCTCTTTCTTCGGCTTGAGCGTGTAGTCCACCGTCACTTCAATCCGCTTCCCGGCCCGAATCACCGTGAACACCTGCTTCTCGGAGTCGTAAATCCTCTCGCGGAAGGCCTCGAGCGTGCGTTCCCGGGGAAGTGGCCTGCCGTCGATCAGGACGATGACGTCGCCGGCCTTCAGGCCGTTGATGGCCGCCGGGTAATTCGGTGTCACGCTCGTCAGCGTCACGGCGCCTTCGGCCTCGTCGAGGCCGAGCGTGGCGCGCTTCTTCGCGCTCGGTTCCCCCGGCTGAACACCCAGGCGCGGTCCCAGGTCGATCTTGACCCACGTCGGCCGCTCTTCGAGATTCGCGACTTCGAGCGCGAGCGCGGCGCCCAGCTCCGCGATCTCCTCGATCTTCCCGATGTTGATCAGGTCGGGGTGGTCGAGCGCGGTGTGGTACTCGGTGTGAAGACCTGACGTAAAGAAGAGCGAAGGCACGCCTTTCGGGTGGAACGAATACTGGTCGCTTTGCATGTAGATTCCCGTGGATCGAGCCGGGATCTTGAGCTGCATCTTGAACTGCCCGTTGACGCTCCTCGCGGCCGCGGCAAGCTCGGGGCTACCGTCCGCGCCCAGCAACTCCATCTCGTGATCGGCGTTGCGGCCGACCATGTCGAAGTTGATCATCGCGGTCGTCTTCTTAAGGGGGAAAATCGGGTGATCGACGTACCAGCGCGATCCGACGAGCCCCTTTTCTTCGCCTGAAAACAGCATGAACAGGATGCCGCGCTTCGGCTTCACCTTGAGCTTCCCGAGGGCGCAGCCCATTTCGACGACGGCCGCCGAGCCGCTGGCGTTGTCGTCGGCGCCATTGAAGATGACGTCGCTGCCGGCGAGCGGGTGGGGGATGCGACCGCTCCAGCCACCCGGCTGGCCCTTGCCGACATGGTCCAAGTGAGCGCCGACGACGACGACCTCGTCGGTTTCCCCTTCGAGATACGCAACGACGTTCAGCGTCGGCTTGCCGTTCGGCTTCTTGCCGAAGGTCCACGCCTGGAAGTACGTGCCGTCGTCGCCCACCGGTTTCAGGCCGGCGTCCGCGAAGCGCTCCGCGGCCCAGTTCGCAGCCTTGCGATGACCCGCAGACGCCGTGTCACGCCCCTCCAGCTCGTCGCCCGCGAGGAAGTAAATGTCCTCGCGGCAGGCGTCGAAACGGACCGCTTTGCGGATGTTCGCGATCATCGAGCCGGGCCGAAGCGCCGCTTCAAGGTCTTCCGCGATCCCGCTGGCCGCGCGCTGTTCGCTGTCCTCGAGCGCCTTGCGGAGGCGCCGTTCGATGGTGCGCGTCGAAGGCGATTCGGCGGCGAGCGGCAGGAGGACGGCAAAAACGGCCGCGGCGGCGGTCAGGGAAGCCAGGCGCATGCGATAATCCCTCAAGGGGTTCCTCTGGACGTCATCTGCAGTGAAACCTACGGATGAGGAGGTGTGGCGTTGGATAACGCGACCAGGCACGCGTACCGGAAGGTCGGACCGATCACGGTTTCAACGGGCTGGCAGGCCGGCGGCGGCGAAGCCATCGTCGAAGTCTCGATCCGGCCGGACCGTCTGGGCCCCGGCGACCATGCCGAGGACATCCAGCTGGAACTCGCAAACCTGCTCGTTCAGGCTCTCGAGAAGCGGTATCATCCGCTGAAGAAATAGCGCCGAAACCCGGGGGGAAACGGCGCCGCCGGAGACACGATGCGACCCATCCTCACTCTCTTCCTCGTGGCCGCTGCGGCCGGCGCTTCGAGCGCCCAGACCTGGGACCCCAAGGACCAGTTCAAACGCAGACTGGCCAACGTGGAGAAACGCGTCGCGAAGACTCACCTGTCGCTGGGCCGCCTCGCCGACGGCGAACGGCTCTTCGCCGCGGCCCGCCACGAGTATCTGCTCGCGGTTGAGCTGGATCCTTCAAGCGAAGAGGCACACAAGGCGCTGGGTCGCACCCTGGTTGACGGAAAGTGGGTGCAGGATCCGCGCTGGCCGGTCTACGTCGTGAACGATCGGCCTCCGGAGGAGGCGGGGGAAGCGCTCGCCAAGTACCGGGCGAAGAAGCGGATCTCCGGCCAGGTTTCGGCGACCGACTACGAAGAGCTCGCGGACTACGCGGAGGAGTCGGAACTCGATCTCGAAGCGCGGGCGATGTGGGAAGCGATGCTCCGGTATGAACCGACGAACCCGCGCGCGCAGTCAAAGCTCGGATACCAGAAGTTCTCGGGTGAGGTGCTCTCGGGGACCGAGGTCCGCGCGCGCGAAGCGATGGCGAAGCGGATCCTCGAGGCGCCGGGCGGAAAGCCGCAGGAGGCGACTTCGGAGATCGAGGAGAAGACGGGGCAGCAGTTCACGAAGCGCCGCTCGGAGCACTTCTATTTCGAGTCCCAGTACACCGACGGTGAATTGCGCGCCCTGGTCCGGGCCGCCGAGACTGCCCGCGCGCTCTTCATCGAGTCGTTCCAGGTTCCTCCCGAAGGCGAGCCCGAATTCCTCAGCGGCGTGATCGTCCGGCACCAGGGCGACCACCGGCTCTTCCTTGAAAAATGCACGGACGCGGGCGAGCTCGAGCGCAAGACCGCCGAGGAAATGTCGACCTGGGAGGAGTTCAACCCTCACCGCTTTGAAGTCTGGCTCGGCGAGCGCCCGTTTGAGGCGATGCGCGACGAGGTCGTTCATGCGACGGTTCGTTACGCCTTCCGCGACCTGACGCGGATGGACGAGACGCCGGCCTGGCTGGCGGAAGGCGTCTGCGCCTGGATCGGGGACCGCGTCCTCGGGCGGGCCGAGGCGTGCTTCGCGCGTGAGGACGCCCGGGGAAAACCCAGCACCAAGTCCACGCTTCGGTGGAAGCGCTTCATTCGCGAATGGGCGTGGGAGGGGACGGCGCCGCGGATCCGGGACATCACGAAGGCTGAGGCGGGCGAACTGACGTTCGAGATGATGGTGAAGGCGTGGAGCGTGGTGGACTGGCTGATGACGGCGAAGCGGGACCGGCTGTACGATTTCCTGGCGCGGTGCCGGACGGGCTCGTCCGGAAAGGCGCTGAGGCGGGCGGTTGGGGCGAAGGATTACGACGAGCTGGAGACGATGTGGGAGGAGTGGGTGAAGGACAGGAGGTAGGGGGTAGGTGGCAGGGGCGGGTGGGCAGCGACCGGTGCGGGGCCGACTGGAGGACGAATCGAAATGCGACGTGTGAACGTCTCCCCGGCGAGCCTCGCTCTCCTGATTGTGTTGGCGGCGCCTCCACTGGCGACGCAGGCGGAAGACGCGCAGGAAGCGGAGTACCAGCGGCGCTGGAAGGCGGCCGCGAACTCGGTCGCGCGACAGCAGAGATTTGCCGCCCGGTGGTGCGCCGACAACGGGCTCGAAGGAGCGGCGACCAACGAATGGGAAGAGTCGCTTCTGCTCGAACCGGACAGCGAAGACGCTCGGAAGGCGCTGGGGTTTGCGCGCAAGAAGGGCGAGTGGGTGCGAGATGAGGACTTTGCCGTGGAGCGCGAGAACCGCGGCGATACGAAGGAGATCGGTGAAGCTCTCGACACTTACAGGAAGAAGCGCCTGGGGATCGTTTCGGCGGCCGAGCGGGATCTCGTCCCGCTGGCGCTCTGGACGACCGAGAAAGGGTTCAAGGAGCGCGCGAAGCGGCTCTGGACGCTGGTACGCCTCTTCGATCCCGGCAATGCCGACGCGTGTGAGGCAATCGGCTGGAAGGAGGCCGGAGGGCGCTGGTATCCCGAGGCGGAGGCTGCTTCCAGGAAGGCTGCGCTCGATCTGCTGGAAAGCGGGGACGGCGGCAAGGCGGTGAAAGAGGCGTCCGAGGTGACGGCTCCCATGGAGGCGAAGTTCGAGCGCCGCCGGTCGGCGCACTTCACGTTTGAAGGCCGTGCCACGCAGGAGCAACTGGCAAAGTGGCTTCGCGGCGCGGAAGCGACGCGGACGCTGATGTTTGAGCTGCTGGCGCCTGACGAACAGCTGCGGCCTGCGGGGATGACCGGTGTTTTTCTGACGAGCAACGCGGAGCACGCCAGGTTTCTGGAGAAGTGCACTCCGATGTCCGAGGATGAGCGGGAGACATACAAGTCGCTGGGCGGTTGGACGACTTTCACTCCCTCGATCGTGTTCGAGCTCTGGACGAAGGGGGAGTTTCCCGAGTATCACCGGGAGGCCTCGATCCACATCGCGGCGCACATGCTCTTCCAGGGGACCTGGGGAATTGCCAAGCCCGCGCCGTGGCTGAGCGAAGGATTCGCGCTCTGGTTCACGGACCGGCTGACCGGATCGGCGCTCGCGCGTTGCACCGATCTCATGGGGAACACGATCGGAGACGACCGATCGCCCTCGACGGCGGGCTGGCGGGCCCGGCTGCGCGCGCGGCTGCGCGAAGCTTCGGCGCCGTCGCTTCGGTCCGTCTTCCGCGCGCACGCCGACGACCTCGACCTGGACAAGAACATCGTCTCCTGGAGCTTTGTTTCGTTCCTGGCGTCGCAGCCGGAGCTCTTCCGGCAATTCGTGAAGCGGGTGGCCGGGAAAGAAGACGAAACCGACGCGCTTTTCGAAACGCTCGGCGCCAAAGACTATGATGCGATCCAGGCCAAATGGGAGGCGTGGGTCCGTGACAATTCGTAGCGTGGTGCTGCTGGCCATGTTCGCGACGAGAGCGCTCGCGGAGACGCCCGCGGACCCGAAAACCGAGTGGCCGAAGAAGCTCGAGATTCTCGGCCAGAAGGCGGCGAAGGAGCACGCCGCGATCGGGAAATGGGCGACTTCCAAAAAACTGCACAACGAGGCCTTTCCCGAGTACGCCCGTGCCGCCGAGTTGGACCCGAACAACGCTGACGCGCAGAAGGGGCTCGGGAAAAAGCTGGAGGACGGCGCGTGGGTGAGCGACCCGAAGTCGCCGCCGAAGAAGGGCTCCGAGGCGCCCGGGGCGGATGTGCCGGGACTGCTGGAGGAGATTGAGAAGAAGCGCGCGGAGGCGGCGAAGAAGCTCGCGAAAGACTTCACGACGCTGGCGGAGTGGGCGCAGAAGAACGGGCTGAAGCAGGAAGCCGCGGGACTCTGGCAGCAGATCGTAGATCGCTACGACTCCGAGAGCGAAAAGGCGCACCTCGGGCTGGCCCATGTGAAGGAAGGCGACATGTGGGTTCCGCCGGAGGACATCGCGAAGCGCGAGGCGGGAGCGAAGAAACTGAAAGACGCGCCGAAAGGCGAGGCCGTGACGGAGAAGTCGGAGGTCGAAACCGCGCTGGGCGTGTCGCATTCGAAGCGCCGCAGCACTCACTTTTTAATCGAGGGCCCTTACACCGACGCGCAGATCGCGGAGCTCGTGCAGGTCGCGGAGGCGGCGCGCTCGCTCTTCCTCGAAATGATCGATGGCGGAGCGGAGGATTTTCCTTCGATCATTCACGCCAGGGTGTTCAAGGAACAAGAGACCTACGGGCGCTACGTGAAGGTGGACCCTGCGATCCGGGAGCAGGACAAGAAAGCGTACTCGGCCGCGGCGGGGTATCCGGTTCTCGGTCCGCTGGGCTTCGCAGGCTGGCAAGGAGGCAAGGACTGGGATTACGTCCGGGACCTGGTCGCTCACATGTCCGTGCATATTCTCTTCTGCCAGCATTTCGCCCGCTTCCCGTACCCCGCCTGGCTGTACGAGGGGATTTCATACTGGGTGACGGACCGGATGTTGAAGACGGCGAAGGTGTACTGCTCCGGGTTTTCGACGTCGGCCGGAGGCGGGCGCAGCCACGAGGACATGCGGGGATGGAAAGCCGAAGTGAAAAAGATGGAGCGGCTGGGGCAGGACCCGGACATGCGGGAGTTGCTGTCGGGCGACCTGAGCGGGATGAACATGCGGCGTTCGATGAAGGCATGGAGCGTGGTCGAGTGGCTCGTGGAGGAGAGGAAGAAGGAGTTCCACGCGCTGATCGGCGAGTTGCGAAGCGGAAGTAAACCGGAGGACGCGGTGAAAACGTCGCTCGGCGTGAATACACTGGGCGAGCTGGATGTTCTATGGGAACGATACGTCCGGGAGAAGTATTGAGCGCGCCGGCCCAATCCCGTCGCGAACCATCAGGAGCAGGACCATGAGAATCCGCACGCTGCCAGCCGCCGTCGCGCTCTTGTTCTCCGTCCTTGCGCTCGCCGGGGACGCGCCCGACCCGAAGGCGGAGTGGCAGAAGAAGTGGGACACGGCCGTTAAGAACGCGGCGAAGGAGCACGCGGGGCTCGCAAAGATCGCCTGGAGCCGCAAGCTCTACGCGGTGGCGCTGGAGGACAACGGAAAGGCCGCGACGCTCGACCCGAACAACGCGGATGCGCAGAAGGGACTCGGGAAGATGAACGAGGGCGGCGTCTGGATCGACGACCCGAAAGCGACCGTGAAGAAAAAGAATGAGGGGAAGGAAAGCGAAATTGAATCGGCGATGACGGCGCTGGGCGAGAAGCGCAAGACCGCCTACGCGAAGGTCGTGAAGGAACTGGAAGGAACCGGCGACTTTGCCGTGAAGAACAAGCTGGCGGACGAAGAAAAGCAGTCCTGGAAGCTCGTCATCGAATACGACGAGAATCACGAGAAGGCGCGCAAAGGACTCGGGTACGAGAAACAGGACGGTCGTTGGGTGCCGCCCGAGGACGTCGAAAAGCGCAAGGCAGGAGGCAAAAAAATCGCCGGCGCGGACGACGGTGAACCCGCCACGGAAACCAGCACCGTGGAGAGCCGGACAGGGTGGAAACTGACGAAACGCCGCTCGAAGCACTTCTTTGTCGAGGGCTTCTACACCGACGCCGAAATCAAGGAACTCGTGCACTGCGCCGAGGGCGCCCGGGCGTCATTTCTCGAGACGTTCGAGTTGAAGGACGAGGACTTCGACCAGTCGGTGGACATGCTCTTCGTCAAGACCGCCGAGCAGCACGACAAGTACATCGACACGAACGAGGAGATCAAGGACAAGGGGAACCATAAGGGGATGGGCGGCATCACCCAGTACCACCCGGCGCACACGACCGAGTGTTC
Organism: Planctomycetota bacterium; assembly: GCA_038060895.1. GTDB lineage: Bacteria > Planctomycetota > MHYJ01 > WSZJ01 > WSZJ01 > WSZJ01. The sequence goes on along the minus strand of JBBTCT010000017.1, from coordinate 60,498 downwards.
GCAGGGAGGTGGGACCTGGCGCTACGTGAAGGACGTCTGCGCGCACGACACGATTCATCACATGTTCGTGTTCTGGATCGGCGGCGGCGCTGAGGCATGGTTGCGCGAGGGGCTGTCGTACTGGTTCACGGACCGGCTCCTGAAGTCGGCGGACACGCACTGCATCCAGTTCGCGTTGTCCGGGGGAGGGGCGGCGGGGAAGAGCTGGGACAACGTGCTGGACTGGAAGGAGCTGATCAAGGAGATGCTCGCGACGAACGCAAACCCGGACATTGTCGAAGTGATGGAAGGGCACATCAACTCACTGAACGCGAAGAAGGGGTGCAAGGCGTGGAGCCTGGTGGACTACATGCTGACGGCCAGGAAGAAGGAGTTCATGGAGTTCCTGCAGTTGCAGGCCGGGGAGATGAAGCAGGAGGAGGCGTTGAAGCAGGCGTTTGGAGGGGATGGATACAAGGAGATCGACCAGAAGTGGAAGGAATGGGTTTTGAAGAACTACTAGTGGAACGTCAAGCTTGTTTCAGGGGGTCATGAAGGCGTGCCTGGTGCGACTTTTCACGCCAGGCACCAGGCACGAGGCACTTCCCGGAATAGCGAACTTCCACAATCAAACCTGACGCTCCACTACTTCTGAATTTGAGGGCAAGCCCCGCTCCGGCCCCGCTTCTCGACGCTCCCATTCGATTCACATAAACTGGGTTTCAACTTCTCCCTGGAGCTTCACCCCGATGGACAAGCCTCTCCGCGACCGACTTGCCACCGACCTGGCCGCCATCCGTGAAGCCGGGACATACAAGGAAGAGCGCATCATCGCCACGCCGCAGGGCGCCTCGATCGGCGTTGGCGGCAAAGAAGTCCTGAATTTCTGCGCGAACAACTACCTCGGCCTTTCCTCGCACCCCGAGTTGATCGCCGCCGCCCACCGCGGGCTCGACCAGCGCGGATATGGCATGTCCAGCGTCCGCTTCATATGCGGCACGCAAGACCGCCACCGCGTGCTCGAGGAGCGAATCGCGAAGTTCTTCTCGATGGATGACGCCATCCTCTACTCGTCCTGTTTCGACGCCAATGGCGGTCTGTTCGAGACCATCCTCGGCGAGGAAGACGCCGTCATCAGCGACGAACTGAACCATGCTTCCATCATCGACGGCGTCCGCCTCTGCAAGGCCCAGCGCTTACGCTACAAGCACGCCGACATGAACGATCTCGAGGCGCAGCTCAAGGCGGCGGCAGGCGCACGCAACCGGCTGGTCGCGACCGACGGAGTCTTCTCCATGGACGGGGATGTCGCTCCTCTCCGGGACATCTGCGATCTCGCGGAGAAGCACGGCGCGGCCGTCATGGTCGACGATTCGCACGCCACCGGGTTCATCGGCAAGACAGGCCGCGGCACGCCCGAACATCACGGCGTCATCGGCCGCGTGGACATCACCACTTCGACTCTCGGCAAAGCCCTGGGCGGCGCCCTCGGCGGCTTCACATCCGCCCGCAAAGAAGTCGTGGACTACCTTCGCCAGCGTTCGCGCCCGTACCTTTTTTCGAACTCACTTCCTCCCTCGGTCGTGGAAGCCTCCATCACTGCGTTCGACCTGCTGTCGAAAACGACGGAGCTGCGGGACCGGCTGGAAGCGAACACGAAGCACTTCCGCGAAAAAATCACGGCGGCGGGATTCCAGATCCGGCCGGGCTTCACGCCCATCGTCCCGATCCTGCTGGGCGACGCGAAGCTGGCGGGGGGCATGGCGAAGGATCTGCTGGCGGAAGGGATTTACGTCATTGGTTTCTCCTATCCGGTCGTTCCGAAGGGGCAGGCGCGCATTCGCGTCCAGATCAGCGCCGGGCATACGCGGCCTCAACTGGACCGCGCGCTGGAAGCGTTCGCGAAAGTGGGAAAGAAGCACGGCGTCGTCAAGTAATCCGGAAGGACGTAACCCTCTCGAGGCCGCATGGCAGACGGCGAAGAATCGAAGCAAGGCCGGAGCACGGTCATTTACCGGCCGGCGCCGCCGAAGGCGGACGGGCCACGGGGCATGCGACTCGCGGGTTGCGCGGGAGTCCTGCTGACCGCCGCGGCCGCCTACGCGGGCGCGGTCGTCTGGCTGGCTCATCGCGGCCGCGGGGAAGCGGACCAGCGGGTGCGCAAGATTCCTGCGCTCGCACTGGCATCCTTCGGGGCGCGCAGCGAGTCCCTCCCGGGATCTCCACACGTGCCGCCGGACGCGGGAAGCGCGGGCGCGGAATTGAGGTCGATCCTCGAAGAGCGGCTGAAGCGGTTGAAAGGGAAGTCCTTTGGCTGTGCCGTCGCCCCGGCATCGGCATGGGAGCCGTTGAAAGCCGAAGACCGCCCGGGGCTGATTCCGGTTCCGCCGGGGACGCGCGTGCTCGACCTGCACGACCCGGCGACGTGCATTGCGCTCCGTGCCATGCACGGCACGGAACACTTTCTGCGCGTCATTGCCACCTTCAGCCTGGAGGTCCGTGCCCGCCCGGCCATCGTTGTGCGGCTCGAGGCGTCGGTGTTCGGGAAGGACGCCCAGCTGGTGTGGACGGACATCGTCACGGAGGCGCAGGAGTGGACGGAACCGGCTCCGGGGGTTCCGGGCCACGCTGACCCTCGCATGATTGCCCTGCGCACCGCGATGTTCCGCGCGGCCGACCGGCTCGGCGCCGCGCTGGAATCGGAGGGAGAGACGAAGTGAAACTCCCCGCGACCGCGGTGATTTTCTGCGGCGGACGCTCGACGCGGATGGGGCAAGACAAGGCCCTGCTTGAATGGAAGGGCCGGCCCCTTGCGGCCGTCGTCGCGTCGCGGGTCGCTCCGGTCTTCGAGCGAGTCGTCGTCTCCGGCGACCCGAGAATCTACCGGCAGCTTGGCCTCCCCTGCATCCCCGACCTGGCCGGTTCCGGTCCGCTCGCGGGGCTTTACGCGACACTCCTGGAATCGAAGAGTCCTGCAATTTTCGCCGTGGCCTGCGACATGCCGCTGGTGGAACCAGCAGCAGTTCTGGCGCTCTGGAGGCGGCTTCAGGGCTTCGATGCGGCGGTTCCGCTGACCCGCCGGGGACCGGAACCGCTTCACGCCTGGTACACGAGGCGGATCCTGCCCGCCGCAGGCCGTGCTCTTCAGGGGAAGGGGCGGATGACGGGGTGGTGGGGCGAATGCGAAGTCGCGAGGGTCGATGCCGCTTCGCTGCCCGGCGGCGAACGTGGCTTGTGGGACTGTGACACGCCGGCCGATTGGGAATCGCTTCGAAGTCGGTGAGCGTGGCGGTCAAGCTCATTTTCCGCGCTTCTTGCCCGTTCTCCACTCTCCGACTAAAATCCGGCCATGCCTGTTCTCAAGCTCCGCGTCCACGGCCGCGAGGAATCCGTTCCCCTCGCCCAGAACATCACCATACTCGGCCGTTCTACCGAGAATGCCGTCTACGTGGACGACCGGCAGGCGTCCCGCAATCACTGCCAGGTTGAGAAGTTCGCAGGCGGCTGGAAGGTAGTGGACCTTGCCAGCCGGAACGGGACGCGCGTGAACGGCGTTTCGGTGAACCAGCATGTGCTCAAGAGCGGGGACCGGATCGAAATCGGCGACGCGGTCGTGACGTTCGTTGACGCCCCCGACGAGACGGACCAGCGCATTCCCGGCTTGCCGCGCGCGATGCAGCCCGCGCCGGTCGTGCCGGGCGGGCCCTCGCCGCGCGTGCCGACGACCGGATCCCCGACACCGCCGGCCGTTCATGCCGGGGACGTGGCTGCGGCGGCCTACCCGCCTGCGGCGGGCTATCCCGGAGGTCCGGCGCCTTGGCCGCCCGCGGGAGGCGCGCCTGCCTATCCTCCCACCGCAGGGGCGCCCGCGTACCCTCCGCCGTACCCGTACCCGCCCTACGGCGCTCCTCCCCCCGCGCAGCCGGGTTTCCAGCCGCCCCACCTTGACCCGCCGACGACTCCTTTCGGACAGCCAGGCGGCTGGCCTCCTCCCGCCGGTTATCCGCAGCCTCCGTACCCACAGCAGCAACCGGGCTCCCCCTACCCCGGCTATCCACCCGCCGCAGCGCCTCCTCCTCCGGTTGCCCCGCACGGCGCTCCCCATCCGACTCATCCCCCCGCAGACCGGAAGTCCCATCGCCCCGCTCCCGCAGCCGCCCCCTCCGGCGGAAATCCCGGCGTCATGATCGGCGCCGCCATCGTCATCGTCGGCCTCGTCGTCGGCGGCGCCATCCTGGCCGGGAACAACCCCGGAGGCAGCAAGGACAGCCCCACCTCCTGGAAGGCCACACTCGAGGCGGGAAAGAAGCACTTCTGGGAAGAGAAGTGGGAACAGTCCGCCGAAGAACTCCGAAAAATCCCGAGCAGTGCGCGCGAATACAGCGAAGCGCAGAAAGTGCTCGCGGCGATCGCGCAGAAAAAACGCGACGGCGCAGGGGCCGCGGTGGCGCAGGCCGCAACGGCGGCCTGGGAAGCGCTGAAACCGCGCATCCGCAAATTCGACGATGGCGAACTGTTGCGTACCGAGGAGGAGCCTCTTCGGGAGGAGCTCAAGCGCTTCGCATCCACCTACTCCAGCTACCCCGAAGCATCGAAGGCAGCAGAGGCTTATGTCCGAATGGGCGGGAAGCCCGAGGACATCCGTGTGGGGCCGCCGGTGGAAGAGGACCTGTCGAAGGAATCGGAAGCGGCGTGGGCGCGCCTCGCGCAGCGCGTGGAGATGAACAAGAAGGGGGAGCTTCCGCAAGATGAGGTGGACCGGCTGAAGGGGGAGCTCCGGAATTTCATCGTTCGCTACAACAGGTATCCGGAGGCGGCGGAAGCGCAGCAGGAACTGCGCGGCCTCGGGCTGGAGGTCGGCACGCAGGATCCGCCGGATGGGGTGAAGCCGCCGATTCCTGGCGGGGATCCGAAGAATTTTGGCGAGCTGAAGCGGCTCGTAGACGCGCTTACGGGAAGTTCGAGCTTTGGCGAGGCGGTGGGGCTGCTCGACGCCTGGATCAAGAAGGACCCGACGGGACCGGACGCGGGGCCCGCCGACGAGAAGATCCGCGACGTGAAGACGGCCGCGAACAACTGGTATCTCGGGCAGGAGGCCCAGGCCGACTCGCTCGCGAAGGACGGCAAATTCAAGGAGGCGAAGTCGCTTCTCGAGGACGCCGTGGGGAAGCTGGGAGAAAAGTGGTTTTTCGAGAACACGACGGCGGCGCGGAAGAAGATTACCGGGATCGAGAAGGCGATGGGCGGGGGCAAGTGACGGTCGCGCGGCACGAGACGAGCGTCCGGGTGCGCTATGCCGAGACGGACAGGATGGGGATCGTCTACCACGGGAACTACTTCCAGTACTTTGAGATCGGGCGCACCGAAGCGATGCGGTCGCTGGGCGCGACGTACCGGGACCTCGAGGATCGCGGCTTCGCGCTGGCCGTCGTCGAGTGTGCTGCAAATTTCCGCGCCGCCGCAAAGTATGACGACGAGCTGCGGATCGTGACGAAACCGGCCCCGGCGGGTCGCGTCCGGCTGCGGTTCGACTACGAAATCTGGCGCGGGGACAAGCTGCTCTGCGACGGGTTCACGGTGCTGGCCTGCCTCGTGAATGGAAAACCCGCGGAACTCCCCGAGGAAATCCGCAGCATGGTCTCGTAGCCCTGGACAATCTTCGCCACTGGCTCGAGTACCTGAAACCGGAGGGGCTGGGCCGCATCATCGAGTGGGGCGGCCTCACGGCGCTCATCGTGATCGTCTTCGCGGAAACCGGACTCATGGTCGGCTTCTTTCTCCCCGGCGATTCGCTCCTCGTCACCGCGGGGCTCTTCGCCGCCCGAGGCAACCTGGACATCGTCTGGCTCAACCTTTCGCTCATGGCCGCGGCGATCATCGGCGACGCCGTCGGGTTCTGGACGGGCGCAAAGGCCGGCCAGATGCTCTACAGGCGCGAAGACTCCCGGTTCTTCAAAAAGAAGCACCTGCTCCGCGCGAAGAGATTTTACGAGCGCCACGGTCCCAAGACGATCGTGCTGGCGCGCTTCGTTCCCATCATCCGCACATTTGCGCCCATCGTCGCCGGCGCCGCGGAAATGAAGTACCGGACGTTCGTGACGTACAACGTGCTCGGCGGAATCGGGTGGGTCAGCTCGATGACGATGACCGGGTACCTGCTGGGGCTGAAGTGGCCCTGGATCGTGAACGAAATCCACTGGCTGGCGCTGGCGATCATCATCGTGTCGTTCATTCCGGTGGCGATCGAGGTGCAGCGGGCGCGAAAGGAAGCTGCGGCGGAAGCGGCCGCGGCGGGGAAAGAGCCGCCCGGGGAGACGCTGCCGTGACGCCGGCCGTCAAGCGCCATGGAATGGAATGGCGGCTTCCGTTCGAGCTGGAGTCCGGCCCTGGATTTCGCGGCGCCCGCTGGAACATGTCCGGCGCCAATCCGTGGGCGGTCTTCACTTCGGAGGGGAGGAACGCGCGCATCGAGATCCGGGGCAGGGCGCATCCGGTGAAGGGCAATCCATTTGACGCGCTGCGTCAATTCCTCGACGAGCATCTCCCGGGAGGGCGCCACTCCCGCACTCCCGCGGCCATCGCCTGCCTCTCCTACGATCTCGGAAGGCACGTCGAGCGGATCTCTTCGCGCGCCTCGGACGACCTTGGCTTCCCCGAGTGCCACGTCGCCGTCTACGATCGCATCCGCCAGTCGCCCGCCTGCCCGCTCGCCCGCGGGCCCTTCAGCGCCACCCCGATGCCCCCGAACATGACCCGGGCCTCCTACGTCCGCGCCGTCCGCCGCGCCATCCGCTACATCCACGCGGGGGACATCTTCCAGGTCAATCTCGCCCGGCGCTTCTCCGCCCGGATCGCGGGGGACATTCCCGAGCTCCGCTTCCGCCTCCGCGAGGCCTCGCCCGCCCCGTTCGGCGCGTGGCTCGACCTGGGCGGCGGCCGCCACGTCATCTCCACTTCGCCGGAACGCTTTCTCAAGGTGGACGGACGGAGGGTTGAGACGCAGCCGATCAAGGGGACGCGGCCGAGGGGGAAGACCGCGGCGGAGGACGCACGGCTCAGGCGGGAGCTGGAGCGAAGCGAAAAGGAGAAGGCGGAGCTGGCGATGATCGTGGATATGGAGCGCAACGACCTGGGACGCGTCTGCCGGGCCGGCAGCATTCGCGTGGCGGAGGCGAGGGCGATCGAAGCGTACCCGCAGGTGTTTCACGGGGTCGCGACGGTGACGGGGGAGCTGCGCCGCGGCGTGGACCATGTCGATCTCCTCCGCGCGACGTTTCCCGGCGGATCGATTTCGGGCGCGCCGAAAGTGCGGGCGATGGAGATCATCGAGGAACTGGAACCGACGAGACGAAGCGTCTACACCGGCGCGATCGGGTGGCTGGCGCGCGACGCGATGGAGCTTTCGATCGCCATCCGCACCGTGCTTGTCGATGGAGGGGTCGCGACCTGGCAGGTGGGAAGCGGCATTACCGCCGAAAGCGACGCGGAAGCTGAGGAGCTCGAGACGCGTGCGAAGGCGGCGGGGATCGAGAAGGCGATGGGACTGTCGTCCGCCGTTCGCCGTCCGGGTAGGATCAGTCGCAGATGACTTCTTCCCCCCTCGTCTGGACAACGCGCGGCTGGTCGAACGCCTCGGCTCCCTGGATCCCGGTCGCCGACCTCGCCGCGCAGCACGGTTTCGGGTTTTTCGAGACCCTGCGCGCCTACCGCGGGCGCGTGTTCCGCCCGGACGAACATTTCGCGCGCCTGGCGCGAAGCGCGAAGCAGTTTCGCGTGAAACTGCCGCTCGACGCGCGCGGGTTCCGGCGCGCAGCCGACCAGTTGCTGGCGCTTCACGGCCGCCCCGACGCCCGCGTCCGCCTTACGGTCACCGCCGGGCCGCCGCCCCTCGCCGCGATCCAGGTGCTGCCGCTCGACCCGCCGCCGGACCGGGCGTACGCGCGCGGCGTTTCCGTCTGGCTCGCCCCGTGGCGGCGCTGCACGCAGGCCGCGCTCTCCGGGCACAAGACGATGAACTACCTCGAGAATTACTGGGCGCGCTCCGAAGCCCAGCGCGGCGGGCACTTCGAAGCCATCTTTCTCAACGAGCGCGGCGAAATTGCCGAGGGGACCCGGGCCAACCTCTTCTGGGTCACGGGCGGCAAAGTCTTCACCCCCGCCCTCACCACCGGGATTCTCGCCGGCGTGACTCGCACGGCGCTTCTCGAGATCCTCCGCGTCCGCAAAATACCGGTCGAACAGGGCGCCTGGGGGCCCGAAGTCCTGGACGACGCCCAGGAAGCCTTCCTCGCTTCGACCATCGTGGAAGTTCTGCCCGTCGTGGCGGTGGGGAAGCGCCGGCTCGGCGGCGGGCGCCCTGGAGCCATGGCGGGGCTCCTGCGGCAGGTCTTCCGGCGCAAGGTCGAGGGGGAACTGAAGTGACTCTTTCGCTCGTCTACCAGATCAAACGCCGGCGCCTGGTGACGCTGATGCTGCTCGTGGGCGCGTTGATGGTGGTCGCGTTGATCGTGACGCAGGGGTGGCAGCCGGCGGGTCCGGTGTACGCGGAGAAGGTGGGCGACGCGGTCGCGCTTGTGCTCGTAGAGCCGGAAGACGTCTACCGGATTTCCTGGAGGCGCAAGGATGGCCGCTGGGAGGAGACGGAACCGTTCAATGGTCGCGTAACGGCGACCATGGGAGGCGAGAAGCTCGTCGTCTTCCACGGCCTCGCCTACACGACCTACGCGACGGGAAAAGACGGCGGTGCGCCCTTCAATGAGCGATGGGATACGTATTCACCGGGATGGAGCGTGCTCGCGGCGACCCGAGCCGTGATCACGGAACAGGAGCTTGCTCCCCCCATGGTCGAGGCCTGGGCCTTCGGTGCGCTCGATGGACGTACCATCGCCAGCGCCGCCCTGGTTGCGGGGAAATGGATCCAGGGTCCGGAATTGAAGCGCTCCGTGCCCGTCGCGGACCTGACCGTCGCGGCGGAGCATCGACGTGCGTGGTTGTGGTGGCGCGAAAATGGCGTCGTCATGAGAGCTCCCTTCAGCGAGAAAGCAGCCGGGAACGGAGAGAATCTCCCGGAAGTTCCTCCCACTCTTGTGTGGGGCGAAACGACCGTCGTTGAGGTCCCACAGGACGCACACCTGTCAGCGGCCTCGAACAAGCAAGGGCCGGCGCTGTACGCCGCTTCGCGCCTCAAGAAGAACCCGGTCTCAGTTCTCGAGATTTCCGTCGCAGGAGCCCGTCGCGAAGTCCGGGTGAAGAAGGACCCTCCGATCACCGCCGCGATCGACTCCATCTCCGTGGCGGACGGCGACCCTCCCGGGATCGCCTACGCGTCCGGGCTCGCCGCAGGTCTCGCGTTCCTCGACAAGGACCAGTCGTTCGAAGACCTCGCCTCCACTCTCTTCCGCTTCCGCCCCGGCGCCGTGCCGCTGTTCATGTCGATGATGTTCGCGGCGCTGTCGATGGTCGGGATCGGCGTGTCACTTCTGTTCGAAAAGCGCCGCGTGTCGAAAGACGCGCTGGTCGAGCAGGTCCGCATGCTCGCCCACATCGCGCCGCTCTCTTCGCGCGCTTTTGCGGCGTCCATAGACACCGGCCCATTCCTGTGGGGATTCGCTTTGCTGGCCGTGGAAGCGGGCGCGCCGGCCACCTTTGCGTGGATCGCGTCGATCGTGCTCTGCTGCGCTTACCATACGGTGGCCGAAGCGGTGTGGGGTCAGACGCTGGGGAAGAAGCTGGCGGGGATCGTGGTCACCCGGACCGACGGGTCGCCGGCCGGGCTTCGGAAAATCCTGGTGCGCAATCTCATCCGCGGGGTTGAGCTGATGCTGCTGGTGACGCTCCTGCCCGCCGTCGTGGTCGTCTCGACGAAGAGATCGCAGCGGCTCGGAGACCTGGTGGCGGGAACGATCGTGGTGAAACTCGAGAAAGAACCGCAGCCTGAGGGGGAGGAAGCCTGATGACGATGAGGGACAAGCTGCGTTACGCGGCGCTGTCGGTGATCGTACTGCTCGTGCTCCTGTTCATCTGCTTCAACCTGGAAGCGGTGGACGTGAACATCATCATTGCGAACATCCGGATGCGGAAGGCGTTCGTGATCATCGGGAGCTTCATGGCGGGCGCCGGCGTGATCCTGCTCTGGGGGCTGCTGAAGCCGAAGTTCAAGGGAAGCGGTGATCCCGACGCCTGGAAAAAGTAGCGCGCTCTACTTTTCATCCTGCGGACTGATCTCGAACCCGCGTGTCGCCCGCTTCAGGAACAGGATCGCGAAGGCCGTGTCGATGGGGTTCTCGCCCCACGCGCCGTTGTCGCCCTGCGCGGCGAGCAGGCCGTCACGGCCCTCCGCGTACCAGTCATGCTCGCCGATTTTCTCGAGGCCCACGATCATTCCCACGCGTTCGAGAGAGTAGAGCTGGTAGTAGAAGCCCCATCCGCCGCCGTGGCCGAACGCCGCCGTCTTCGGGTTCAGGTCCATCCAGTTCTTGTCGAGCCAGTCCACACCGTTCTTGATCTGGACAACCTCGAGCGGCTTCCCGGCGAGAATCGCCTCGTTCTTGCCGAGCGCATGAAGGCAGATGGTGATCGAACAGGTGCCGCCACAGGTCATTGACATCGTCGTGCCGCCGATGACGTACCCCCATCCGCCGTAGGGCTTCTCCTGGGCTTTGTAGAACCAGTCGAGCGATCGCTCCCAGACCTGCCTCGGGACTTCGCACCCCGCCTCCATCGTCGCGCGCAGCCCCAGGATTGCGAACTGAGTGTTCGAATTGTCTCCGCCTTCCCCTCGCGGGCCCGCATGCCACGAGATCGGGATCTTCCGCCTGGGCCCCTTTTTCTTTCCGCCGCCAGGTCCGCTTTCTTCATCGGCGGGAGGCTCCTTCTTCCCCGGGGGCGAAATCGTCACCTGGCCGGGAAATCCATAGCTCCACTGGCCGTTCGAACTCTGCTGGTCGCTCAGGATCTGCGCCAGCTCGGCCAGCCGCATGCAGTACTTGTCCGCGTCCAGGTCCGCCAGCGCCAGCGCCGTCAGCGCCAGGTTGTACGTCCCGTCCGGCGGCTTCTTGATGAGGTACTCAACGCCCGCCTTGTAACCGGGATCCGAAGGATCCACCCCCGCGTGAGTCAGCGCATACATCATCACCGGCACAGCGCGCAGATCGCCGACAAGCATCGGCGGCCGCTTCGGGTCGCGGACCGGAGCCGGCGTCATGGCTTCCTTCAGCCGCGCTCGCAGGTACTCTGCCCCCAGGTAGATCGCACGGTCCACTTCCGTCAAATCACCGGCGCGATGCTTTCTCCACCACACGCGCCACGCCTCCGGGTTCATGCCATAGTTGCGGTCGGTGATGCGGCGAAGCGACACGAGGGCGGCTTCCTTGATTTCCTGAACCGTTTCGTTCTCGACGACGACGATCAGCGGTTCCACGGCTTCGAGCGTTGCGATCCGCCCGAGGGCGCCGATGGCGGCCTTGCGTACTTCCGGAACCGGATCGGTGGCGAGTGCGGCGACGAAGCGGGTGAGGAGCCCGTCGGGGGTTCCGAGCGTGGTGGCGGCGGCTTCGCGGACGGCGGGGTCGCGGTCGGCGAGCAGCTTCTGCAGGATTTCGACGCGGTCCAGTCCGCGGCCTTCGGCGAACATCCGCGCCAGTTTTGCGCGCCGGCGCCCGTCAGATTCGCCCAGGACGGACTTCTTCACGGTCTCGCGCGCTTCCGGCGACCCCAGGTCGCAGATTTTCCTGCCGAGGGCGGCGACGACCCGGTCGTCCTTTTCGGCAGAGAAGTGTCCGAGGAGCAGGCGTGCTCCTTCGGCGTGATCCGCATCCTTCAGGCCTTCGACGGCGGACACGCGATTGGCGGCGTCCCGGCTCTGGAAGGCCTCGAGGTACGCTTTCCGCTCGGTCGCCCAGTCCGCGAGAAGCGGGGAGGCGGCGATGACGACGAGGGCGACCGGTGTGAGGAGCCTGGAGGCGCGCATGGGCGGGTCTCATGGTAGCGCAAACAGGAGACCCGCCGAATCGCGATCTGGAAGGGGTTTGGACGCGACATTGTCAATTGGCTTGGCGAATTGTTCAGCTATGAACGGACATGCGGACCAGGGGCATCACTTTGCCGTCGTCCGCGCAAGGGCCCCTTCCGCTCCCGCGAAGACCGGATCGGCTACTCGCAACACTCGTCCGCCTCCCAGCGCCTTCAGACCCTCGGCCAGCATCAAATCCAGTCCCTTCAATTGCCCACCGCAGCCGGCCAGAACGATCGTCGATTCTGCCGTTGTTCCTCCCGGCCAGAGCGTTTTTACCGCCGCCACGATGCCGGCCAGAGGCGCGCGGCTTGCCGCGGATACGCTCTCCGCGACGTCCACCGGGGCCGTCCGCCCTGCGACCGGAAGACCGACGAGCGCCGAATCCGTGTCGATCAGGCAGCCGTAGCGCTCTTTCAGGTCGCGAATCCCGGAGACTGTGAACTCGCCGTTCGGGAGCTTCTCGCGCAGCCGCTTGAGCAGGTCGAGGTCGATCGCGTCGCCGCCTCCCGGAATCACGACGAGGTCGCCTTCCCCCGGTGGTTCGGGCGTCAGCTTGCAGACCACGGTAGCGCCCGCCCCGATGTCCACCACGATCGCTCCCGCGGGCGCTCCAGCCGCACGTCCCGCCAGCCATGCCTCCGGAACTACTTCCGTCACCGTCATCGATTCCGACCCGGCCTGGATCAGCAGGTCCCGGCTCAAGCGCGCCGCTTGCGCGGGCACCCCCAAAACCCCCGCAACCCGCTCTCCCGGCGCCACTCGAGCCAGCCTGACCGCACGCCGGATCAGGTCCGCCACCGCACGTAAATGCACTTCTCTCTCCGCGGCCGACCCGAAGGCCTCCGTCCCCGGCACCACCCCGCCCTCGAACGGGCGCGCCAGGTCGACCGCAAGCCTGAAGCGAAACGCCTCCGCGCCTATCAGGACGTCCGTGCCCAGGAGCTTTCGCGCCCCGGCGCTCCTCGGCCAGCCGACCAGGCTCCCGAAATGCTCCCGCGCCCCGTTCGAGGCCACAACCGCCGTGCGCCAGGTCCCGAGCGCAATGCCGACTCGAAGCGTCGCCGCGGGCGGATCGCTCGGGCGCGCGGACGGAGAACCGGATTTCGGGCGCTCTTCGTTCATCGGCCGCCAGATTACGAATCCGCGACTGAGAGAGCGAGCGACAATCGCCCCGCCCTTCGCTAGAATCCCACGCTTCAGGGAACCCGCCGATTCCCGGTCCCGCGCGCCCCGCCGCGCTGTTCCGGGACCTGCCGGCAGATGAGGGAGGCACGGAAATGGCCGGATCAGGTCCGCTCGACCCCGTGGACGTCATCATCGGGAACATGGCGCTTCAGCAGAAGCTGATCGAAGAAGGCCAGCTTGCGGAAGCGCGGATGATGTGCTCGATGAACAGCGAGCAGACGCTCGCGCAGGTTCTTTACGGGCTCGGGTACATCTCGATCCAGCAGGCCGAAAAACTGGAGCACGCCGCAACCGTGCTTCGGTCGCGCGAGGAAGACAAGCTGCTGTGCGAGTTGGCGGTGAAGCGGAAGATCATCACGCAGACGCAGGCGGACGAAGTGCTGATGGTGCAGAAGAACGCGACGCGGAACCCGGGGCCGATTCCCAGAGTGAAGGAACTGCTGCTCAACCGGGAGTATGTCAAAGGGTCGCTGGTGGACATCCTGCAGTCGCTGATCCAGCAGGTTTCCCCGTACACGAGGCAGGAGAAGGAAGTGCCGCCGCCGATCGAGGCGCCGGGAGGCGGGAAAGCGGTTGAGAAGAAAGGTGACACGGAGCGCACCGTGAAGCCGCCAGTCCTGCCAGGGAAGCCGGAGCCTGTCCGGCCGAGCGGGACCCACCCCACGGTCCCCGTGGAAACGCCCGCCCCGTCCTCCCGGGCAGGCGAACCTGCGAAGCCGGCAGAACCGATGCGCCCCCAGGAGCGCGAGACGCGCTTCATTTCGGCTGCAGACCGGCTTTCGCAGATGCGCAAATCCAGCCACGCCGGCGACTCCGGCGTCCCTGCGGTGAAGGCGCCTGCGGCGCCTGGCCCCCTGGGACGGCCCTTCGTTCCGCCTCCGAAGTCCGACAAGCCGTCCGTCCCGCTGGCGCCTCGCCCCGAGGGGCCCGCCGGGTTTGCTGAGAAGGGCGGACGCATCGCGCAGGGCCAGATCCACACGCTCGCGGTCCACGCAGGCCATACCGCGGCCTGCGAACCGACGATCGAGCCGATCGTGCCGTCCGTGACGTACGACTTCGAGTCGATGGAAGCGCTGGAGTCGTTCCTGCACGGGAAGGGAGGCTTCTGGTATTCGAGGCACGGAAATCCAACAGTGCAGGCAGCCGAGGAAAAAATTGCCGCGCTGGAGGGCGCTGAAGATGCCGTTCTCGCCTCGAGCGGGATGGCAGCGCTGACGGCGACGATCCTCACGCTGCTGCGTCCCGGCGACACGATCGCGACGACGGACGGGCTGTACGGAGGCACCTGGCACCTCTTCAACGACGTGCTCTCCGAGTTCAACATCACGCTTCGCAAAGTCCCTGCAAAGGACTGGCTTCTCATCCGCGAGCACCTGGCCGGCACGACGAAGCTGATCTATTTCGAGCCGGTGACCAACCCGATGCTGCGCCTGTGGGATCCGAGGCCGCCGGCGAAGGACGCGAAGCGCTTCGGGATCCTGACGATGGTGGACAACACCTTTGCGACGTGCATGAACCTTCGTCCGATCGAGCACGGAATCGACCTGGTGTTCCACAGCGCGACGAAGTATCTCGGCGGGCACAGCGACGTCACGGCCGGCGTGATCTGCGGGAAGAAAGACCACATCCAGCGGATCCGCGAGCGCCTGAAGCTGCTCGGCCCGACGCTGAGCGCGTTCGACGCGTGGCTGTTGATTCGCGGGCTCAAGACGTTCCCGCTCCGGATGCGCGCTCACAACGAAAACGGTCTCTTCGTGGCGCAAGGGCTCGAGGGTCACCCGAAGATCAAGAAGGTCTGGTACCCCGGGCTCGACAGTCATCCGGACCGCGCGCTCGCGAAAGAAATCCTGAAGGCCGGTGGCGGGATTGTGACGTTCGAGGTCGAGGGCGGGCTGGATGGCGCCAAAAAATTCTGCAACGGCCTTCAACTTTGCCACCGCGCGGTCTCGCTCGGCGGAGTCGAGACGCTCGTCTCGATCCCCGTCCTGTCCAGCCACTGGCAGATCCCGGAACGTGAACTCGAGAAGTCGGGAATTCACCCGGGCGTCGTGCGTCTCAGCGTCGGGATCGAGGACCCGCAGGACATTCTCGACGATCTGAAGCAGGCGCTGGAGTAGAAGCTCTTCGCGGTCCACTCACTTGCCCTTGTGCGCCGTCGGCACAAACGTCTGCACCAGCTCCGCCTTTCCCTTCACGGCGACCGGCGCTACTTCACGCCAGCTGAACGCCTCTCCCGCCTGCCTTCGCGTTTCCTGCGAGACGAGAATCGGCACTCCTTTCTCCTTCGTGAGTGACTCGATCCGCGACACCAGGTTCACCGGGTCGCCAATGACCGCGTACTCGCGCCGGTGGTCGCTCCCAATGTCTCCGAACACGACCGTTCCCGTATGAATGCCGACGCCGATGCGGAGGGCGGGTTCGCCCCGGGAGACGCGGGCGGCGTTGAGGCGTTCGAGGGCCTGGAGCATGCCGAGGCCGGCGGCGACGGCGCTGGCGGCGTGGTCGGGGCGCGGGAGAGGCGCGTTCCAGTAGGCGAGGATGCCGTCGCCGATGAACTTGTCGAGGGTGGCGCCATTCTTGAAGAGGACATCGGTCATGGCGCCGAAGTATTCGTTCAGGAGGGCGACGACCTGGTGGCCGGTGAGTTTTTCCGAGAGGGCCGTGAAGTCGCGGATGTCGGCCATCAGAAGCGTGAGTTCGCGCGTTTCGCCTTCCGACCGTGCCGCTCCTTCTGCGGCCACGCGTTCGAGCGCGGCGGCGGGCAGGTACCGGCGGAGTCGCGAACGGACGGCCTGTTCGCGCGCGACCGACTGGACGAGGCCGGTGAGGCGGTTGACTGCGACCATGCACGCGGCGGCCGTGAGGCCCAGCGTTACCGGCGTCGTGATGTACCAACCCGGCGCCTTGATGCCCGAGCGCCAGAGAAGCGTCAGCTCGAGAGGAATCGTCACGGCCGCCGTAGTGAGAATCGCATCGCGCCTCAACGTCAGCGTCGAGATGACGATCAGCAGGCCGTAAATGCCCATGGTGTACGCGGCATTGGACTGCGGCGACTCCTCTCCGCCATGGCCCGCCAGCGTCATCGCCCACGCGATCATCGGGGCATCCAGGAGCGGGTGGGCGAGCCAGGAGAAGCGGATGGCGGCCGGGCGGACCCGGCAGAGGGCGATGAGCGCAAGCGCGGCGGTCGCCCAGCCGGCGACAACCGGCGTCTGGCCCCGCCACCCGGCGTTTCCCATCCCGTATCCCAGGCCGACGGTCAACCCGAGCCAGCACACCAGACCGATCAGCCGGATGGCCTGCAGACGCGCCTCAAGCCAGCCTCGCTCAGAGTCCAACGAGCGCTGAAAAGTGTCGTCGGCGAAGACGGTAGTGTTGTCGGCAGGCACGGCGCGAAGTGTAACCGCGAAGAGAAGGGGGTAGTGGGTAGGAGGTAGGAGGTAGGAACGGCGTGGCCCGCCGTTCCAGATGCTGTGTTCTACCTACTACCCACTACCCCCTACTCACCACTCCCGTGAGCCAACCAAAATAAAAACCCCGCCGAACCGGCGGGGTTGAAGTTACTTCTTCTCTTTCTTTCACGTTCCGCCGGTGGATGACCCGGGGCTGTCCGTACCTCCACTCGTTCCTGCAGCGGGCGCATCCTGCGCCCCCTTGGACTTCCCTCACGTTCCCTCGGCGGGACTCGGAGCGGCGGCCTCAGGCGAACTTCCTTCACCTTCCATCGTCCCGGCTTCCGGCTGCTTCGCCGGCGCGCCTCCAAAGTCCGCGTCATCCAGAACGCCGTCGCCGTTCTTGTCCATCCGGTCGAACATCTGCGGGCGACCCGGCCACTCCTCGCGCGTCACCTTGCCGTCGCCATCCTTGTCGGCGCGCTTCACCATTTCCGCCACGTTTCCGACGGCCGGCTTTCCGCCGCCGCCGCCACCGGCCATCTTCTGGAGTTTCTTCGAAGCGGCGTCCAGCTCGGCGCGATCCACGAATCCGTCCGCGTTCGCGTCGGCCTTGCCGAAAAGCTGCTTCGGGCCCTTGAATTCACCCGCGGAGATCTTGCCGTCGCCGTCCGCGTCGTTGTCCTTCATGAAGGTCTCGACGTCCAGCTGCCCGCGAGCGCCTTCTTTCTGCGCCGTCGTGTCGCCGCCGCGCCCCGGAAGCGTGAACCCGATCAGCGCTTCGTCGAACGCGATCTTCCCGTCGCCGTTGGTGTCCACCTTGGTAAAAGTTCCGTCCTCGGGCATGGACCACTCGGTCGCCGCGATCATTCCGTCGCCATCTTTGTCGTAGTACTGCATTGCCATCGCGGCTTTCTCGCCGCCCACTTTCGGGTTCGCCGACAGCTCGTACTCCATCAGCGATCCGTCGCGGTCCGTGTCCAGCACTTCGAAGTAGTACGCCGCCGCCTCGTCCGACGAAAGCGACTCGTCCCCGTTCTTGTCGAACTTGTTGAAGATGCGCCGCACGCGCATCTTGTTCATCTCGTCATCCATCCCGGTCGAGCCGGGCCGCTGCTTGCCGTCCATTTTCACGCCGGGAAGCCCGCCGCCCTTGCCCTTGCCGCCGGAGCCCAGGCGCGGATCCGTTCCAGGATTCTTCGGCTCGGTCAGAGCTTCCGACCCTTCTTCTTCTTTCCACACCGCTTCGACTTCCGTACGCGTGATCGAGCCGTCGGCGTCCTTGTCGTTCTTTGAGAAGAGTCGCGACGACTCGCATTCGTCCTTGGTCACCAGGCCGTCTTTGTTGGCATCCCAGCGTGTGAAGAAGTCATCGACCGGGCTCGGTCCGTCGCCGGCGTAAGCCGCGAGGGCGAGCGCAAGGGTCAGGGCAGGAGTGGTGAGCCAGCGCATGGAAAGGTCTCCGATGAAGTGGGGGAGAGTCGGTTGGATCGAGAATGAAACCCCTGCCACGCGTGAAAGTTGCGGCCAATACCACATTGTGACAAATCGTAAGTTGTTGATCTGAAACAGGTTGCGCGAATGCGCAGGGGCCTTCACGAATTCCCCAGCATGGCCTTTCCCACCCCCTAGTTACTTGTCGTAACTCTTCACCAGCTCCAGCGTATCCACCTCTCCCCCCGCGTCGTAAACGACCCTCACATCCTTCCAATGAAACGGCCCCTCTTCCTTCGGCAACACGACAAAGTGGTACCCGCCCTTCCCGGCGATCTTGTTCTCGAATTCTCCCCCGACCTGCCGCACGCGCACCAACACCGAAACGTCCGGCTTTCCGTCCTCCCGCCGAAGCCTCCAGATCCGCGGCATATCCTTCGGGTGCTCTACAACCCGCACCGTGGCGACAAGGACCATCTCCTCCTTGAAGTCCACTTCCGGCGGCAATCCGCCCCACAGATCGCTCCACCGCCGCGCATCCGTCACAACTTCGCGCAAGTCGCGGCCCGGGGGAAGCGGCTTGACCGCCTCCGACTCCTCAGTAGCGGTCTGCCACTGGCGAGAAAACGACTCGGAGTCGTTCTCGCTCGAGGCGCAGCCAGCGGAGGCCAGCAGGGGAGCGAGGCACGCGATGACACGAACACAGGTTCTCATCGCGCTTTTCAGGCTCCTTTGCTACTTCGGGGTCTCTACGGCGGGAGCTGCCGCTTTCTCCGGCGGCGTGTCGCTCGCCCACTCCGGCGGATCCTTCGGCGCGGGGTACATCTTTTCCCCGGCGCTCTTCCACCACTTCCACCGATCTTCGAAGCGACGCTGCGGCGTCCCTGTCACATCCCGCAAGCAACGGTAAGCGCGGTCCCGGTCCACCTGGGCCGGCGGAAATCCGAGTTTCGTGCACGGTTCCGGCTCAAGGTAGTAGATGAGGTTGACGATCAGCTCCTTCCGTCCCGCACGAACCGCCTGGATCAGACGGGTCACTTTCAGCGACTGCCCCGTTTCCGCATCGTAGAACTTCTTCAGTTTGTACGCAGCGATCGGAAGGACGGGCGTTCGCGCCGGATGACTGTCCGAGTGGTCGATCTTCCCCAGCTTCTCGTTCTTCTGCACCGCTACGCCGGCGTCGGACAGGATCTGCCGGCACATGTTGAAGGGGAGTGCGTACGCCTTGGCGACGTCCGTCATCTTGGCGGGGTCCTTTTCGCCCGCCGCCCAGTACGCCTGCCCCTGCGCCAGGTCGTAGCCGCTCCACTGAAGCGCCTCGGCTGCCCAATCGCGCAGCGTCGAGTCCGATTCGCGGGCCAGTGCGCCGAGCGCGTAGCACGATTCTTCGCTCCGGTATCCGTTGAACGCGAGGATTTCCATCAGCTTGACCGCTTTACGGCGAGTGGCCGGGCCGCCGGACTTCAGGCTGTTAATCAGGCCAGGCAGCGCATCGGCGCCGACGTTGGCGACGTGTGGAAGGGCGCGCGCGTGGTCGGGATCCGCGTCGTTCACAATCTCCGTCATCTTCGCGATGGTGTCCGCGATCTCGCCCCTCTGCTCCTCGTCCTTCTTCTTGTTTTTGTCGATTTTTGTCTGCTCGGGTTCGTGCGTGAACGTGAAAAACGCCCCGATCGCGCAAATCCCCGCGACGCCGAAGAAGATCATTACCTTGCGGGGCGTAACCGTGAACGCCGACTCGCCGATCCGCCGCCCCGTCTTGATGTTCGTGCCGCACTTCGTGCAGATCACGTCGTCGGGCTTCACGCCGCGTCCGCAACCGGGGCACCGGTGTTTCGGCTTTTCCTTCTCGGCGCTCAGCGCCTCCGCGGCTATCTTCGCCATCTCGCCGCCCGTCGTGCCACCGGCGGCCTCGGAGACCTGTTCCTCTTCCTTTGTGAATTCCTTCTTCTTCTTTTTGACGTTTCCGGCGTCGTCGAAGTCTTCGAGCGACTTGAAGTTCGCCATCATGACCTTCGGGCCGGCGTCGTCCTTCTTCTTGCCGCCCGGCTTTTCCATGATGCGCGAATCGGCCGGCGCCGAACGTGGCGGCGGTGTCGCCACCGCGGTCGCGGTCGATTTCCCGTCGGGAACACGGACACCATTCCCGCACTGCGGACACTTCACCGTCTTCCCCGCAAGCTCGTCCTTCAGGTTGAGCTTGCGTCCGCAGGAGCACGAAGTAGAGATGGGCATCTCGGAGGATCCTCAAGATGGCCGGAGCAGAGTGAATTCTATCTCCGGGGGTGAAAGCGAAACAAGCTAGAAGAATCTGCGATAATGCGCCCCATGGCCGAAGACCCCGTTCCCCAGCCCCTTCCGCTCTCGGAACCCGCTTCCCGCGCCCTCGCCCTGTCCTTCGAAACCGCCATTGCAGCGGCGTTTCTCCGGGCGGAGCCGGGGCACAGGGAAGCGCTGGAAATGCTGGGACACGCGCTGACGCGCCAGGGGAAACACGACGATGCACTTGCGGTCGATCGGGAGCTGGTGAACCTGGAGCCGGACAATGCCTACATCCGTTACAACCTCGCCTGCAGCCTGTCGAACCTGGGGAAGGTCGAAGACGCCCTGCGCGAGCTCGAGCTCGCGCTGGAGCTGGGGTACGACGACGTCAGTTACATGCAGAAGGACCCGGATCTGGCGCGCGTCAGGAAAGATCCGCGGTACCGGAGACTGCTGGAGAAGGGAAAGAAGGGGAAAGGCTAAACGGCGCTGTCCAGCAGGCGCACCAGTTCTTCCCTCAGCGCCGCCATTTCCTCGTCCTTGATGTCCGGAACTTCCACGGAATAGCGCGTCCCGTCAGGCCGCTTCTCCAGCTCCAGAAACTCCCGCGCGCCCTCGCGCCGCGTCCCCGCCATCTTCAGGATGCGTTTCCGCTGAAGCGTGAGGCTGAGCAGGAAGGCGAGCTTCTTGCGCTGGGGGTCGGCGTCGCCGGCGAGCGACTCAAAAAAGGACCACACTGCCATCGGGTTTTCTCGCTTCTTCTCGCCTTTTTTCGGGGCTCGTGACCGCCAGTACGAGTAGGCGTCCTGGGGCTCCTTCCAGCATGCCGCGCAGAAATCGCGGCGTTCGAAGGTTTCGCCGCCGTCGAAGAGAGCCGTCGTGAATTCCTCGCCCTCCGCAAAGGTGCGGCCGCAACCCTTCGACTCGCGGCCTTCGGCCGCTCGCTCAGGGCGGAGCCCAACGTTCGACTCGCTGCCTTCGGCAGCTCGCTCAGGGCAGAGCCCAACGTTTGACCCGCCGCCTGCAGCCGCCTGATCGGTGCCTTGGCCGCAGGTGCCTGTCGTCCGGGTGATCTTGTATTCCGCCACGAGGCTCATTTGTCTCTTTCGTCCCACCATGCGTAAAACGAATGAAGTTCGTTGAAGCGCTTCCCGCTGATCAACTGCAATGACATGAGTGCGACGTTCTCGATTTCGCGACGCGGATTGCCCAGGGGGCGGAGCTCGGTGGAGCCGTCGTCCTTTTTAAACTCCATTTTCTCCGTCTCCAGGGCCTTGAGCATCTCCAGCATGGGGCCGATGGCCGGCTTCGCCCGGGACGTGTACAGACCCAGGGAAATACATGTATTTCTTCGGACCCAGGTGTCCTTGTCCTTGAGTGCTTTCGTGAGGACGGGGACGGCGTGCTCGGCGTCGCCGGTCCGTCCCAGGCTGTCGGCCGCCGTGGCGCGGACCTCCCACTCCGGGTCGGCCTGTACCTGTACCGAGAGGAGTTCGGATACCCAGGGGGGGCAGACTCCGCCTTCCTTCAATTCCGGCAGCTTCGCGGCCCAGGCCCGGCGCGTCGTTTTCGGCACCAGAATATTCGTCGCGGATTCGCGGATTTTCGAGACCGGGGGGTCCGGGGAGCCGAGAAGCACCGCCACGAGACCGCGACGGGAGACGTCGTCAAGGACGCGCATCTGGAACGGGCCCGGCTGGTCGCTCCCCTTAAGAGCCAGCGCCTCCAGGATCGCGTCGTGAATGATCCCCTTGTGGCTGACGCAGAGGTCCATCAGCATCAGACCGCACCACTCCTGGTTCTCGTTGAATTTCACGATCAGGACGCCGGTGAAGCGCACGAGCGCTTCCGGGCCGAGCCGGACCATCATGTCGTGGCAGTGCTGCCACTTCTCTTTGTTCCATCCCTCGAGCAGGAGCATGGACCGCGCGAATTTCGAAATCCAGCGAAGCCGATCCACGGCGTTGTTCGTCTGGCGGGGGTCCCGGTACTTCTTGAGCTGCTCCTGAATTTCCGGGCTGATGAGATGCTTCTCGGCGCTTGCCATTTCCTCCAGCTCGGCCACGGCTTCATCCATGGCTACCATGTCGTGCTTTTCAAACGTCTCCAGCAGCAGCAGGACGCGTTTCTGTTCCTCGCGGAAGATTTTCTCCGAGGTGATGGTCCCGCCCCCGGGCTTGTCTTCAGGGTTTTCCCCGCCGTTGGAACACCCGGCGGCGAGCCAGGGCAGGGTTGCGACGAGAAGAGCGGTGAAGGCCATGCGCATGAGGAGTTCCTGGAAGTGGTGAACCGGTCCGCCCCCGGCCCGGGAGGCGGGATTCTATACGGTCAAGCGCGGCAGGAGGGAAATGGTTCTCAAGTGACATGCACCGTCCCGCGGTCACCATCGACTTTCACTCTCGTTCCCGCGGCCAGGCGTTCCAGCGCTTCGGGCCACAGGACGCAGGGCACGCCCAGCTCCCGGGCGACGATTGCGCCGTGGGAGAGAAGGCCGCCGCGCCCGCTGACGACGGCCCGGACGCGGGAGAAGAGCAGCGTCCAGGAGGGATCGAGGGAAGCGACGACCAGGACCGCCTCCGCGGGGGGCGTCTCGGCCGGAGATGCTGGAAGCCACGCAACGCCCTCGGCCGTTCCCGGGGAGAGCCCGGCGCCGGAAGTCGGGGCCGCGGTCGCGCCGCGGGAGAACACGAGCGTGGGAAGCGGGATCCGGAGAAGGGATTCCCGTTCGCGGCGGCGGCGGGCCGCAAGGGCGGGGTCGGGGCGGTCGAGTTCCTCGGGCGTAAGAAAAAACACATCGGTTCCCAGGCCCGAGGCCCGGCCGAATTCCAGCAGGTCGAGCCGCAGCGTTTCCGTCTCGAGCAGCAGGGCGTCTTTGCCGCGCTCGCGAAGCGCGTAGATTCCGCCGGCGTCGCGTCCTGCGGGCGCTTCCCGCCGGAAGCGCTCCAGTTCCTCCGGCCGTTCGCGCCATCGCGGCTCGGCCAGCTCCATCTCCGCAGGACCGCGGTGGGCGAGATCCGACGGCATCCACGCTCGCAGGTCGCCGCGCTTCGGCGCCGGTGTCCTCTCCCACTCTGCCGAGGCGAGTATGGAGGCGGTGATCGCCATTTCGGCGGAGTCCTCAGTGCACCTGCGAAAGCGTTCGCGGAACTGCGCGGGCGATGAGGCGCGGAGGGAGGTGCGGGTTCGGACGGCCCGCTCCCAATCGGCGAATTCAGCGGGAAAGGAAGCCCGGGCCGCGGTGAGGCGGCGCTGCGCGGAGGAGAGTTTCCAGAAGTACCAGGGGAGCTTGAGCCAGAAGGCCGCGGAGGCGCGTTTCCAGTCCGGCTTCAGCTCCGGACGCGCCGCCAGGGCGGGGTTTTGACGCAACGCGTCAAGATCGTGTGCCAGCGGCCATTCGCCGAAGTACGAGGCCGCTTCGAGCCCGAGATCCGCGTAGAGCCGCCCGCCGCAGAGGCGCAGGAACCCGTCCCGCTTCACGTCCTCCCGGAAGAAGAAACCGAACCGCCGGTACGCCCGCCCGAGGCCGCCCTCCCACGACATCATCCGCTTCAGGAATTCCCAGGTCATCGGCGTCGGTGCCGGGCAGGTCTCCGCCAGCGAATACGCCGCCGACCAGCAGGTGTCTTCGCGAGAAGAACGCCGCAGGTCGGACAGCAGGATCGCCGCGGTCGGCGTCACGGGACGCGACTGAAGCAGCCAGAGGCGGCCTTTCAGGACCGCCCACTCGACGTCCTGCGGGACGCCGAACAGCTTCTCCAGCCCGGCGAGCCGGCCCAGCAGTTCGCGCTCCATCTCGCGGACTAGCGGCGTCGAGCCTTCGCGCTTTTCACCGGCGACGCGCAACCGGTCGGGCGTCGCCGCCCCCGAGACCAGCGCGTCCCCGCGGCCGAGCACCGCTTCGATTACCACGCCCTCGCCGGTCGCGGGGTCGCGGCCGAACGCGACTCCCGCCATCTCCGGTTCGATCATCTCCTGCACCACCACCGCCGCCACCCCCGCGCTTCCGCCGTAGGCGGTGGGCTGTTTCTGGGAAGCGGCGACACGGGTGAGCGCTTCGCGCAGGACCTGCTCGCTGCGCACATCCAACAGGCTCAGGAATTGTCCGGCGTAGCTCGCCGCGGCGCCGTCCTCCATGGCGGCGGAAGAGCGCACGGCGACCGGCGGCGAGCCGGCCGCGCGCCAGGCTTCGAGCAGGGGTGCGGGGTCGGATTCGGGTTCGAGAACGGCCCAACCGCGAGGAACGGACAGGCCGGCCTTAAGGAGCGCGTCCAGGCCGCGCGCTTTGCCGCCGGCGAAGCGGGCGTCGTCGGGAGTCAGCAGGCCCAGGGGGATCGCGCGCACGAGTTGAGGGCCGGGAACGCTATTTCTTCCCGAGGCAGTAGAAGAAGAAATTATCGCATCCGATGTAGACGCGTCCGTTCACGACCGCGGGGCTCGACGAGATGGAGCAGTCGTAGTTGAAGCCGTCGTTCTGGGCGTCGTAGGTCCACGTTTCAACGCCGTCGGACGCGCGACGGGCGTGGACATGGCCGCCGACGCATCCGTAGACGACGCAGTCGCCGGCGACGGCCGCACTGGAGTGCACGCTGTAGCCGCAAGTCTGTTCCCAGATGAGCTTGCCCGTATTCGCGTCCACGCACGAGAAGGCGCCGCTCTGGTCGCCCAGGTAGACACGGCCTCCCGAGACGAGCGCGGCGGCGAGCACGGCGCCCTTCAAGGGAAGGCGCCATGCGATGCCGCCGCCGTCGAGCGAGAGGCAGAGGATTTCAGCCTTCGCGTCCGGGATGATGTCTCGAAAGTTTCCGTTGCCGATCCCGACAATGGCGCCCCGCGGCCCGAGCGCGGGCGGTCCCCAGCAGGACGCCGGGAGTTTCGTGAACCACTTCCGCGTCCCGACCTTCGCGTCGAATGCGGCGACCCCGGTTTCTCCGTACCCGGCGCCGACCACGAGCAGGCCGTTGACAAGGAGCGGCGAGCAATCGAGGTGCATCCCCTTCGCCTGCCAGATCGGCGCGCCCGTCTCCGCGTCGAGGCACCAGAGCCCGTCGTCGCCGGCGCCGAACCAGCAGCGGCCGTCGGCAATCGTGGGGGCGTCCTCGACGTGGCTCGAGGTCTTGAAGTCCCAGATCTTCCGGCCGGTCACGGCGTCCGCGCAGTAGACCCGGGCATCGGTGTTGTGATGAAGCCCCTCGCCGAAGTACACCTTCCCGTTCGCAATCGACGGAGAGGAGAAGACGCTGTAGCGCGCAGCGAAGACCCAGAGCGGATATTCGCCGCCCTTCTCCGCGTCGAAGCAATAGAGAACGCTGTTGTCACACCCGACGTAGACACGCCCTGCCCAGACGGCGGGCGAAGAGGCGAAGGGTTTGCGGTCAACCGACCATTCCCGGTATTTCCAGATCGACGTGACCGGTCCCGGGACCGCGGAGCCGTCACCGCCGGTGCGCGCCTCATTGCCGCGGAAAGTCCACCAGCCCTCACGCTTCTGCTCTTCGGTCGGTGGAGGCGGCGGCGGGTTGCGATACCGTCCCCAGGCCACGGCTGCGGTCGAACCGCCGATTGCCGCCACGGCGACGAGTGCCGTCGCAAGCCGGTGTGCCTGCGCCTGGTGCCACGCCCAGCGGTACACCTGGGGGCGGAAGATCGCCGTCGCGGCCGCCGCAAGCGCGATGGCGATCTGCGGCAGGAACGAGAGAAGCGACTGCAGCGGGGCGAAGAAAGCGGGGAC
This sequence comes from Planctomycetota bacterium, assembly GCA_038060895.1. Classification (GTDB taxonomy): domain Bacteria; phylum Planctomycetota; class MHYJ01; order WSZJ01; family WSZJ01; genus WSZJ01. The sequence goes on along the minus strand of JBBTCT010000017.1, from coordinate 34,505 downwards.
GACGGCGAGCATTGGTGCGGGTCTCCTGGGAGGACCGGTCTCTGACGCCCGGGGACCAGTGTAAGTTCCGCCGCCGGGGTCCCCTCGATTCTCGCGGATCAGGTCCGCCGCCTCGTTTTGTTTGCCCGCCGCGCGCCGCTGAAGGTAGCGTCCTTCCGGGAAGCGGCGGCGCAAGCTTTAGCGAACTTCCGCAAGGAAGGGCGCGGCGTTCCGCCGCGTGCGCATTCTGGCAGCATCACGGACGCCAACACGGGGGGTCGCTGCGCTCGTCCCCCGAGTTGGCTGCGTTCGCGATAAATGGGCTCCGGCAAGCCGGAGCCGCATTTTTCGCCGGGAGACAGTAAAGCCGCCGCCGCTTCCTTTTCGCATCGTGACCTCGATTTCGTGCGGTTTACGGGGACGGACCGCCGGCGCTTCGCGCCTCCGCCCCGTCCCCTCCAACCGCACGAAATCGAGGTCACGACGCGAAAAGGAAGGAAAAGGGCAACGCAGGGGAAGGGGGTGCGGTGGGAATCTTTGATTTCTTGAGGGACCTGTTCAATCCGGTGAAAGGGCAGCCCGCGGGTGCTGCCCGCCCGGCGGCGGTTCCTCATGGGCTCCCCGCGGGATCGCCGGCGCCGCGGCGAAAGTTCTCGCCGAAGGCCGCGCCTCGCCCGCTTGCGCCCGGGCTGCCGCCGATTTCAACCGCTGCGGCGCTGGCTGACTTGCTCAGGCTTGCCCCCGAAAAACTCGCCTGGCTCGCCCGCGAACGCGGGAGACATTACGCGACGTGGAAAATTCCCAAGGCGCGGGGACATCGGACGATTGAAGCGCCCAAAAAACAGCTGCGTGCCGTGCAGCGCGTGATCCACCGGGAGATTCTCTCGAAGGTCGCGCCTTCAGCGGCGGCCCACGGATTCTGCAAGGGACGATCGCCACGTACGAACGCGATGCCGCACGTGGCTCGAAAGCTGGTCGTGAAACTCGACCTGCGGGACTTCTTCTGGCAGGTGAAGCGAAACCGGGTGGCGGGGCAATTCCGGGCGCTGGGATACCCGGAGGAAGTCGCCCGGCTTCTCTGGAGGCTCTGCTGCCACAAGGGGCGCCTGCCGCAGGGGGCGCCGACCTCCCCGGCGCTGACGAACATCGTCTGCCGGCGGCTGGACGCGCGGCTCACGGGCCTGGCGGGGAAGTACAGCGCGCGCTATTCGCGGTACGCCGACGACCTGACCTTTTCATTCGAGGCGGCCAACCTCGGCGTGCAGGACCCGCTCCGCGTCATCCGGAGGATTCTCCGGGACGAAGGATTCTCCATCGCTCGCGAGAAAACCCGGTTCCTGCGCCGCATGAGCCGGCAGACCGTGACGGGAATCACCGTGAACGCGAAACTGTCGCCCTCGCGCGAGGAAGCCAGGGCGTTGCGCGCCCTGCTGCACGAGGCGCGGACGAAGGGAGCGCAGGTGGCGAACCGGAACCAGGAAAAAGGATTCTCTTCGCGCGTGAGGGGGCGCATTGAAGCAGTGAGGGCGATCGACAAGGCGAAGGGGGAAAAGCTGCTCGCTGATTTTCGCCGCGTGGCCTGGTAGCGGCGTATTGACGCATCGCGACAATTCTCCCGCTTCTTTGACCCCCACCCCGCGACCGCTAGAATGCCGGGACTTCCTCGCGCGCACGAACATTCGCCTGACTTCGCCCTAAAACACGCCTAAAACGAGTCCCCCCATGGCCTTCGCCCACCTCCACTGCCATTCGTCGTACTCGCTTCTCGACGGCCTCGCCCGGATCGACGACATGCTGCTGGCGGCGAAGAAGGCGGGGCAGACCTCGCTCGCTTTGACGGACCACGGAAACCTCTTCGGGGCCGTCGAGTTCTACAAGAAGGCGGCGGCGCACGGGGTCAGGCCGATCCTGGGGTACGAAGCGTACATAGCGCCCGGGAAAATGACGGAGCGCGAGCAGCGGAACGGGAAGGCGTCGTACCACCTGACGATCCTGTGTCGGAACCAGAAGGGGTGGCACAACCTGATCAAGCTGGCGAGCCTCGCGTACCAGAAAGGTTTCTATTACAAGCCGCGGATCGACAAGGAAACGCTTGCCGCGCATTCCGAGGGGCTGATCGGGTTCAGCGGTTGCCCGAATTCGGAGTCGAGCGTCCAGATCCGGGCTGGCCAGGAAGACATGGCGCTGAAGACCTGCGGCGAATACCGGGACATCTTCGGGAAGGACAGTTTCTTCCTCGAGATCCAGGACCACGGGATGGATTTCGAGCGGCAGATCACTTCGTCGGTCGCGAAATTCTCAGGCCAGCTCGGCGTTCCGCTGGTGGCGACGAACGACGTGCACTACGTGAAGCGCGAGGACGCGCAGGCGCAGGACGTGCTGATCTGCATCGGGACGAACCGGACCGTGAACGACCCCGGGCGTATGAAAATGTCCACGGACCAGCTCTACCTCCGGACCGAAGCGGAGATGCGGGAGATTTTCAGGGAGTTCCCCGGCGCGGTGGACGTCACGGCCGACATCGCTTCGCGCTGCGGGATCGAGCTCGACTTCAAGGCGCGGCACCTGCCGAAGTTCCCGATCCCGGACGGCTCGACGCCGACCCAGTACATGCGGCGCCTGTGCGAGGAGGGGTTGAAGCGCCGTTTCCAGGTCGTCACCGAAACGATCCGGCAGCGGCTGGATTTCGAGATCGAGACGATCGACAAGATGGGTTTTGCCGGCTACTTCCTGATCGTCTGGGATTTCATCCACTACGCGAAGACGCACGGGATTCCCGTCGGCCCGGGTCGCGGTTCCGCGGCCGGTTCGCTCGTGGCGTACTCGCTCGGGATCACGGAACTGGACCCGCTGAAGTACGACCTGCTCTTCGAGCGCTTTCTCAATCCGGGCCGCAACGAGCTGCCGGATATCGACGTGGACATCTGCCAGGAAGGGCGCGAGAAGGTCCTGGAGTACGTTCGCGGAAAGTACGGGGCGGACCACGTGTGCCAGATCATCACGTTCGGAACGCTCCAGGCAAAGGCTGCGCTTCGCGACGTCGGGCGTGCGCTCGCGATGCCGCTGGTGGAAGTAGACCGGATAGCGAAGCGGATCCCGACGCGCGACCCGCAGGCGCCGAATCCCGTGCACGTGAAGCTCTCCCGTGCGCTGGAGATGGAACCGGAGTTCAAGAAGGAGTACGAGTCCGACCCGCGCGTGAAGGAGCTGGTGGACATTGCGATGAAGCTCGAGGGCGCGACGCGCCACGCCTCGACTCACGCGGCCGGGGTCGTCATCAGCGACAAGCCGATCACGGAGCGCGTGCCGGTGTTCCGCATGGGAGACATCGAGTCGACGATGTTCTCGATGGACGCCGTGGGCGAGCTCGGCCTGCTCAAGATGGACTTCCTCGGGCTGCAGACGCTGACCGTCATCGACAAGTGCGTGAAGCTCGTCGAGAAGTCCTGCGGCACAAAGGTCGACCTCGCGACGATCCCGCTCGCGGACCCGAAAACGTACGACCTCCTCCAGAAGGGCCAGACCCGCGGTATTTTCCAGCTCGAATCCAGCGGGATGACCGAGCTCGTCATCCGCCTCCGCCCCGACAATTTCGACGACATCGTCGCCCTCCTCGCGCTTTTCCGCCCCGGCCCGCTTCAGAGCGGCATGGACCAGCAGTACGTGAAGTGCAAGCACGGCGAGAAGCCGACCTACCTGCACGCGTCGCTCGAGCCGATTCTCCGCGACACGTACGGCGTCATCCTGTACCAGGAGCAGGTCATGCGGATCGCGAACCGCGTCGCAGGGTTCTCGCTGCCTGACGCCGACTCGCTGCGAAAGGCGATGGGCAAGAAGAAGAAAGAGCTGATGGAGAAGTTCGAAGAAGGATTCATCAGCGGCTGCCGCAAGAACGGAATCAAGGAAGACGTCGCCAAGGCCATCTGGGAACAGATCGTGTTCTTCGCGGGATACGGCTTCAACAAGTCGCACTCCGCCGCTTACGCCCTCGTCAGCTACCAGACCGCCTGGCTCAAGGCGAATTATCCGGTCGAGATGATGGCTGCGCTGATGACCTGCGACCGTGGAAACACCGACAAGATTGTCGAGTTCCGCGACGAGTGCCAGGCCCTCGGCATCCCCGTCGATCCGCCCGACGTCAATGAAGGCGAACTCGAGTTCTCCGTCCACGGCGGCCGCATCCACTTCGGCCTCGGCGCCATCAAGGGGATCGGGGACAAACTCGTGGACTCGGCCCTCGCAGCTCGCCTGAAAGTCGGCGGCCGCTTCAAGGGGATCTTCCAGTTCTGCGAGAACGTGGACCCGAAAACCCTCGACCGCGGTTCGCTCGAGACGCTCATCAAGGCCGGCGCTTTCCGGTCGCTCGGCGCGAAGCGGTCGCAGCTTTCCGAGGTGGCCGAACGCGCCCTCAGGGTCGGCCAGCAGCACCAGTCCGACAAGAAGCTAGGGCAGGGAGGTCTCTTCGGCGGCGCCGGCCCGACGCAGGAACCGAAACTGGCGGAGATTCCGGAGTGGAACGAGGACGACCTGCTGAAGGGCGAAAAGGAGACCCTCGGGTTCTACGTATCGAGCGACCCGATCACGCGCTGGTCGAGCATCCTGAAGGCCTACTCGACCTGCACGGCGTCCGCGGCCGGCGGGCTCGATGAGGGCGCCGAGGTCCAGATCGGCGGAATCCTGACGTCGTGCGCCTCGATGATCGTCAAGGCCGGACAGAACGCCGGGAAGAAAATCGCGCGCCTCAAACTGCGCGACTTCAGCGGGTCGATCGAGGCCACCGTCTTTCCGAAGGAACTCGAGCGCTTCAGCGAACTTCTCGCCGAGGACAAGATCGTCTTCCTTCGCGGACGCGTCGATCGCTACCGGGAAGAGCCGAGCCTGCGGGTCGGCGAGGTCATCCCGGTGGACAAGGTCCGCGAGGTGTGTTCGCAGAGAGTGCTGATCCTGCTCAAGGATTCGAGCGAGGCCATGCTGGAGAGACTGCGGACGACGGTCACCACCTACCCCGGGTCCTGCGAGCTTTATTTCCAGATTCACGCCGAGGACGGGTCCCGCGTCACGCTTTCCACCGGATCGCAGTTTCGCTTCGCGCCGCAGCCGGAAGTCGTCGCGCGCCTGGAGGAAATCGCCGGGCCGGGCGGGCTTGTCTGGAAGCGCCGGGACCTCGACGGCGGACCGGATCCAAGAAGAATGTGGAAAGAGAAGGCGGCGGCGCGGGGGGAGTGAGCCGGGTCCGGGTATGCGAGTAGTTTTCGTCGGCCCGGCATAGAATCCCCGTCCCATGTCCGCTCCCGCCACTGAGCGCCGCATTCTGACCGTCGTCTTCTCCGACCTTTCGGGGTTCACGAGCCTCTCCGAGCATATGGACCCGGAGGACGTGACGGACATCATCGACGGGCTCTTCCGTCGATTGCGCACGGCGATCGAAAAACACGGCGGGACCGTGGACAAGTTCATCGGCGACGCCGTGATGGCGGTCTTCGGCGCGCCGACAGCGCACGAGGACGACCCGCTTCGAGCCGTGAAGTCCGGGCTCGAGATGCAGCGCGAAGTCGCGGAATTCAACCGCGAACGGAAGCTGGACCTCGCGCTTCGGATCGGCATCAACACGGGGGAAGCGCTGTGGGGAAGTGTCGCGGGGGACCGGGCGACGGCCATGGGAGACGCGGTCAACGTGGCCCAGCGGATGGAGGCTCTGGCGCGACCCGGAAGCGTGCTCGTGACGCGCGGCGTTGAGCGATCGACGTTTCGGCGGATCGAGTACCGGGCGATGGAAGCGGTCCACGTGAAGGGGCGGACGGAGAGCCTGGCGTCGTTCGAGGCGGTCGGCGAGAAAGCGGGCGTCGTGGAATCGCGAACTGCCGGGTTTTTCGGCCGTGAAGAGGAGCTGGCGCGCCTGCTCGAGATGAACCGCGCGGGCGGGGCGCTGGTAGTGATCGAGGGCGAAGCGGGCATCGGCAAATCGCGGCTGGCCGCGGAATTCCTGGCGCGGCTGCGGATGGCATCGCCCTCGCCGTGGACGGCCTCCGGGAGGGCGCCGGAGGGCGGGAAAGTCCCCCTGGGAGCGCTCGCCGACCTCATTCGCGGGGCGGCCGGCGGCGTGCCGGCGATCGACTGGCTCGCTGCGGGGTACTCCGCCGGCACGAGCGAAGCCGGACGCTCGACCGGCGCTCACCTCATCGCACGTTCCGTGGGGCTTGATCCCGGCGGCGCCCGGCTCGACCAGCTGGACCCCGCGCATCTCGCCGACTTGACGCGCGCCGCCTGGGCGGGCTGGCTCCGCGGCCGCGCCCCGCTGGCCCTCGTGCTCGACGACATGGAAAATGCCGATCCGGCACTCCTCGCGCTTCTCTCGGCACTGGCCCCGCTTCTCAACCGCGCGCGCGTGACTATCGTGCTGACCGCCCGCCACGGCTTCGCGACCCCGGCAGGATTTCGACGCCTCGAACTCGGGCCACTTCGCACCGAAGCCGTCGTGGAACTCGCCGCCGACGCGATCGGGCGCCCGGTCCAGCCGGGGCTGGCGCAATTCCTCCTCGAACGCACCGGCGGCTCGCCGTTCTACGTCGCGCAGCTCGCCCGCTGGCTCGACGACGAAGGACTGCTCGAAGGCATGCCTGCGACCCTCGGGCGACGGCCGGAGCGGCTGCCCGAAGGACTCCAGGGACTCCTGGTCGCCCGCCTCGATGCCCTCAACGGCGATGCACGTGACGCCATGAAAACCGCGTCCGTCTTCGGCAAGTCGTTCTGGCGCGGAGTGCTCGCCGAGGTCGCCGGCCGCGACACCGGGCCCGACCTGGTCACCGCTTCACGCGAAGAAGTCGTCGAAGAGCGCGCCGCCTCTGCGCTTGCAGGTGATTCGGAGTACTCGTTCCGGCAATCCCTCATCCAGGAGGCGGCGTACTCGCTTCTGACGAAGCGGGACCGTGCGAGGCTTCACGGCGCGGCGGCCGTCGCGCTCGAGGCGCGGGCAGGCGGCGCCGGGCGGCGTGCGAAAGGGCTTGCGGCGCAGCAGAGAGAGCTCGAAGGGCGGGCGGATGACGCGGCAAGGCTCTGGCTTGAATTCGCGAACGAAGCGGCGGCGGAGAAGGTGTGGGACGAAGCGGCCGCCGCGGCGGGTGAGGCTCGGCGGCTGGGAGCGGGAGGAGCCGCGGCCTGCGTCGAGATCCGCGCCGCGGCGGTCGCAGGTATTCCAGCAGACGTCACGGCGCTTCTCGCCATCGTAGAAGCTTCGCCGGGGATGACGCCGGCGCGGCGGTCGCGCGCGCTCATCGACGTTGCGTGCGTCATGCAGCGAACCCTCGGGCCCACCGAGTTCATCGCCGCCGCGGAGCGGGCCCTGGAGGGCGTGGACGCCGCCTCAAGGATAGAAGCCAGGTATTTCCATGTGTGCGCTCTCGCCGCCTCCAGCCGGCTCGACGAAGCCGCGTCGGCCGCGGACAGCCTCGTCCACGACGGAGAGAGCGATCCGGCAGCGACGTTGTATCGCGCAAGAACGCTGGTGCAGCGAGGCCTGATCCGCCAGCGTCGCGGACAGTACGACAGCGCGGAGCGCGACTACGACGAGGCCATCGCCGCCATGCGCGCGGCCGGCTCGCAGGGTCTTCTTGCCATCGCCTTGCGCGGGCGCGGCCTCCTGCTCCGCAATCGCGGGCGATTCGAGGAAGCGATTCGCTCCGTCGAGGAGTCCACTTCGATCCTTCGCGAATCGGGAGACCGGATCAATCTCGCGAGCACCCTGTCGCAGCGCTGCACGATCCTGCGCCAGCTCGGCCGGCGCGAAGAAGCGCTCGCCTCGGTGCAGGAGGCGGTTGCGCTCGCGCGCGAGCTGGGGCTGAGGCCGATCCTCGCCAGCGCGCTGACCGCCGAGGGCAACGTCTACTCAGAGGCAGGGGACGCCGCGGGGGCGAAGCGGTGCTGGACGGAAGGACTCGAGATCACCCGGTTGACCGGGGACAGGGGCACAGGAGCGACTCTTCTGTCGAACCTCGCTTCCGTCGCCGCGGAAGAAGGAGACCGCGCCGCGTCGCGGCGAATGGCGGAGGAAGCGCTGGAAATCCAGCGGAGCCTTGGAGGCAAGCGGCTCATCCTGGGCCTGCTCGTCCAGATCGCGGAGCTGGACCTTCACGCCGGCGACGCGGCGTCGGCACGGTCGCGGCTTGAGGAGGCGCTTGGAATTTCGGACGAGCTGGGGCTTCGCGGCGAAGAGGGCGTCGCGCTTGTCCGGCTCGCGAGGGCGAGGAAGCAGCTGGGGGACGAGGCGGGGGCCCGTGCGGCGCTGGAGGAGGGCCTCGCGCTTGTACGCCGGGCGACCCACAAGCTGAACGGGATTTCCGCGCTCATGGGCGCCGCGGAACTCGAGACCGCCGCGGGAAACAGGGCCGTGGCGGAATCGCTGCTCGAGGAGGCCATCCGGATTGCCGAGGCCGCCAATCTCCCTCGCCGCGCCGAGGAACCGAAGCTGGCGCTCGCGCGCCTGCGGGAGTCGAAAGGGGGAGGGCGATGACCTGCGCCGAAATGCGCGCCCTCGAAAAACGCGCGATCGAAGAAACCGGAATTCCCGCGGCGGTGCTGATGGAAAATGCCGGCCGCGCGGTGGCAGAAGAGGCGCTTCGCATGGCTGCCTCCGGCCTGATCGTGGTTGTCTGCGGCCGTGGGAACAATGGTGGCGATGGTTTCGTGGCGGCGCGGCTACTGGACAGCGGCGGCGCACCGGTGCGCGTCGTGGCTCTCGAGCCAGCGCGTCTTGAGGGAGACGCCCTCGCCAATTACCGGGCGCTTCGTTTCTCCGGCGCCGAGGTCCGCTCGATCGGGGCGGCGTGGATCGAGGAGTTCCGTTCCGCGCTCTCCGGCGCGGTCCTCGTCGTCGACGCGCTGTTCGGCACCGGGTTGTCGGGACCGCTGCGCGAGCCCTGGCCGGCCGTGATCGACGCCGTCAACGCGTGCGGCGCGCCGGTCCTCGCCGTCGACATCCCGAGCGGCCTGGATGGCGACACCGGGCAACCGCTCGGGACGGCGGTTCGCGCGACGAAGACGGTGACGATGCACGCCACGAAATCCGGATTTGAAAACGGCCGCGCGTTTACCGGCGAGGTCGTAGTTGCCGACATCGGGATTCCGAAAAGTCTGCGTTGAAGCAAGGGCATTGCTGGCCACCGGGCGGCGGACTGAATAACCTTCTCCCATGAAACTCCTCATCCTCGCCGCTTCCGCAGGCGCAGGCCACCTGCGCGCCGCCCAGGCCCTCGAAGCCGCCGCCCGGGAAATGCGCCCCGACCTCGAAGTCCGCAATCACGACGCGCTGGACTTCACGCCGAAGCTCTTCAAGAAGTGGTACGCGCAGTCCTACCTCGAGGCCGTGAACCACATCCCCAAGGTGTGGGGATATTTCTACGAGTACTACGACAAGAAGTCCGCGAGTTCAAAGACTGCGAAAGTCATGCGCGTCCTCGACCGCTTCAACGCCGGCGGCCTCTACAAGCTCGTCGAGGAATTCAAGCCCGACCGGATCCTCACGACTCACTTCCTGCCGTCCAACGTTCTCCTCTCTTCGAAGCGCAAGGAACGCGCTTCTCTTCCCCCGATCAGCGTCTGCATCACGGACTACGACGTGCACTTCTTCTGGATTCACGAGCAGGTCAGCCGCTGGTACGTGGGAAGCGAGGAAGTGAGGTGGCAGGTGCACCGGAAGGGGATTCCGCTGGAGCGGATCATCGTGGCGGGGATTCCGATTCACCCGGTGTTTTCGAAGGAGCGCTCGCGCGCCGCCGCGGCGCAGGCGGCGGGGCTGGACGCGGGAATGCCGACAGTGCTGGTGCTTTCCGGAGGGTTCGGGGTCGGGGCCGTCGGGGACACGGTCGCGCAGGTGCTGAAGGCGCCCGGAAACTTCCAGGTGGCCGTGGTCTGCGGCAGGAATGAGGACCTGAGGAAGCAACTGTCGGCGATCCAGGCGCCCTCGGGGAAGCGGCTGGAGGTTCGCGGATTCGTGACGGACATGGAGAACTACCTGACGTCCGCGGACTTCGTCGTGACCAAGCCCGGAGGCCTGTCGGTGTCGGAGGCGATCGCGCGGGGCTGCCCTATCGTCGCGTACGCGCCGATCCCGGGGCAGGAGGAGCGCAACTGCGATTACCTCATGGAGTGCGGCGCTGCCGTGAAGGCAAAGGACCCCGCAACGCTCGAATTCAAGATCCGTCAGCTTCTCGCGGACGAAAACATGCGGCGCCGGATGGCGGAGGCCGCACGCCGCTTCTCGAGGCCCCGCGCCGCCTTCGACATCATCGGCCTGGAAACGGGCGCGGCCGTGGAGGCAGCGCTTCGGCGCTAGCACGCGTCATGAGAATCGCCGCGATCCTGGCCATCGCGCTGTGCGCTCTTCCCGCCGCCGCCCAGCAGGAATTGCGGACCAGGCCGAAGCGCGAATGGAGGACGATCACGACGGACAATTTTCTCGTCCACTACGGGGACGAGGAGATTCGCGATCGGGCGCTTGAGGTCGGAGCGTGGCTCGAGGACGCGTACATGAAGCAAGGGCCGGCTCTGGGCGCGAAGCTCCGCCGGCCGGCGCATTGTTTCGTCTACCGGAGCGTGAACGACTTCCAGGCGACGACGGTGTTCGAGGACGGGCTGCCCGAAGGTGTCGGCGGCGTGACCGAGTGGTTCCAGGACCGGATCGTGGTGCCCTGCATCGGAAGCGACAAGCTGATGCAACGTCTCGTGCAGCACGAGTTCACGCACCAGCTCATGTTCAACGAGTACTACTCGTGGAAGATCCCGTCGTACCCGCTGGCGAAGGAGGCCCTTCTCCCGCAGTGGTACGTGGAGGGCCTGGCCGAGTACGAAAGCCATGACGTGGACACCTGGGACGTGATGATGCTCCGCGACGCGGTGCTCGACGGCCGGTTGCACCACCTCTACAACCTGCACGGTTTCGCGCACCTGAACCCCCACGAGATTCGCGAGGCGTACATCACCGGGTGTTTCGCGTTGAGGCACCTTGAGACGACGTATGGCGACGGGAGCGTGAAGAAGCTGTTCAAGGCGTTCGACGGGTTTCCGTGGCCGGCGTCGGCGAAGCTGAAACCGATCACGAAGAAGAGCTACTCGGATTTCGACGCGGAGTTCCGCGATTCCTTGAAGCGGAGGTTTACGGAGGAGGCGGCCGGCACCAGCGAGCCGGGCGCCTATGCTTCGCCGCTCACGAAGAACGATTCTCATTACCGCCGCTGGAACCTCTCTCCGCGGTATTCCCCGGACGGGAAGAAGCTGGCGTACCTCAGTGACCGGTCGGGAGTCTGGTCCGTCCACGTCGTCGGCGCGGACGGGAAGGGCCGCACTTCGCCTCTTCTGTTCCAGGCCGGCGAAATCGTGGAGTTCGCCGACCCGTCGCCCAGCGGGGTTTCCTGGTCGCCGGACGGCTCGCGGATCGCGTTCGTGGGGGAGTGGGGGCAGCGGAAGGACGTGTACACGTGCGGGACGGGCGCGCTGACTCCGATCAAGCACCTTGGTTTCCGATTTGAGGAGATTTCCAGCCCCGCCTTCTGCCCGGACGGGAAGCGGGTCGCGTTCAGCGCTATCAAGGGCGGCCGGACCGACCTCTGGATCGGCGACATCGAGACAGGGGTGCTGACGCAGCTCACGAAGGACCGGTGGCACGACGACCACCCGTGCTGGAGCCCGGACGGGAAAACGATTGCGTACACCAGCGAGCACGAGAGCCAGGGCGACCTGTACGCCGTTGACGTCGCCACGGGGGAAACCGTTCCGCTCGCGAAGACCGCCGCAAACGAGATGACGCCTCAATTCTCACCGGACGGAAAGTACCTGGCGTACGCGAGCGACGACGGCGGGACCTTCAACGTGTGGGTCATGGAGCTGGACGGCGGAAATGCGCAGCGCGTGACGAATGTCCCGTGCGGCGCCGTCAGCCCGACCTGGGGAGCGGACGGCGAACTGGCCTTCTCCGTCTACCGGCACGGCGAGTTCCACATCTGGAAGACGAGGCTCGCGCTCGAAGCGTCAGAATGGCGGCCGGTCCCGAGCGGGGCCCCGGGCGGAGACTACGAAGGCCTGTTCGTGAAGCCTGCCGAGAAGTTCGAAATCGGTCCGCTGTCGGACCGGTGGCACTTCGATTTCCTGCTCCCCCTCGGGCTCGTCAACATCGCGTCCGTCAGCACCCTGACCGGGCGGCAGTTCGTAGCCGCCAACGCGAATATCGTGGGGACGATGGACGGGGTCCGCGTGGATGCCAACCTCGCGTACGTGAATCTGATGCTGCCGGTCGGGTTCGTCGTCGACGTTTTCAATCGCAATTCGGAGTTCGAAGAGAGGGACGATTTCCGGCGGGAGCACCAGTTCGGATTCCTCGCCGGGACGATCCTGCCGATCGATCCGTACCGCCGGATCACCCTGGGCTACACGCTGTACGAAAACCGCATCAGGTACGAAGACCGCGATCTGGACAACAAGACCCCCCGAAATGGCGCCCTCCTCGTCGCGGCGACGCACCACAGCGTCCGGAGCCGCGGCCTGAATCCCATAGGCGGATGGCACCTGACCCTTGGCGCTTCATGGTTCGCCCGCGGTCTCGGCAGCCAGGAGCGGCGCACCAATTACTTCTGGTCCCACCGCCAGTACATCGAAGTCTTCGAGGACATCGTCGTCGCTTTCGGATCCAGGGGAAACCTCTCCTTCGGCCGCGACGCAGACGCGACCGACGCCGCAGACGTGATCCGCGGCTACCGGCGCGGCTCTATCTGGGGGGAGAAAGTCGCCAGCGGATTCCTCGAAGTGCGCTTTCCGATCGTCCGCGACATCAACTGGTCGATGCCGGGGCAGGTCTTCCTGCTGAAGGACATCCGCGGTTACGTCTTCGCCGACGCCGGCTTCCTCACCGACGACCACCCGAACCGGGTCCTTCGTCGCTGGTACCACCCGGACTGGCGTCATTCCGTCGGCGGCGGCGTGTACGCGGAACTCTGGCTTCTCGAGAACTTTCCAATTCCCATCGGTCTCGAGTTCGCCCAGCCGACCGACAGCCGTCAGCCCTTCACCGTGCGGCTGACCGTGGGCTTCTCGTTCTAGCGCCCAAATCTCTCAAGCAGGCGCCTCTCGGCCGCCTGGAGCCTCGCCGCGTCTTCCGCGCTCTTCTTTGCCCACACCACATAGCCCTCCCAGAGAGCGCGTGATTCGTGAAGGTCGCCGGATTCGGCGGCGACGGCGCGCTGGAAGCGATACAAGCCGTTCAACGGGTCGAGGGAAACCGCGAGATCCCAGGCCTGGCGGGCTTCGGCGTCCTTGTTGAGGGCCAGAAGCGCGGTGGCGCGGGCGTGGGAGGCGCGGGCGGCGACGGGACCTGTGCTCGCGCGGACCGCGTCGAGCGTCGGTCCGGATTTCTGCGGTGCGCTTGAGGCCTGAAGCAGCGCCAGGTCAATCCTGGCTTCGTCGTGCGCGTGGCGCGTGAGGAAAGCCGCGAGCGCATTCTCGGCCGACGGCCTGTCCCCGGTCGCGGTATGCCCCTGCGCGAGCAGTCGCGCGAAGGCCGCATTATCCGGATCGGCCTTGGCGGCCTGCTCGAGGTGAGGAAGCGCTTTCGCGGGATCGGTTGCGAGAAGGGCACGGCCGGCCGCGGCATTGGCCGCCGCGTGGGCGGGATCGGCGGAAAGCAGGGCGGACAATACGGAGAGCGCGCGTTCGCGCTTTTGTGCCGCAGTCAGGGCATCCGCCGCGCGGATGCAGGCATCTTCGTCGAGCGGGTTCGCGTCCGCGGCCTCGACGTAAAGTTCGCGAGCCGCGTCCTTCTGTCCCAGCGCTTCGAGCGCCCGACCGCGCGAAGCAAGGGCGCGTGAGCCGCCGCCTGCGTCCTTTGCGGAGGCGAACGCCTTTTCGGCCCCGGCCGAATCGCCGCGCGCGAGGGCGCACTCACCGCGGACGAGATACAGATCGGAGTCGGAGGGCTTCAGCTTTTCGAGCGCCTCGAGCGCTTTCTTCTCGACGGCATCGTTCCTGGCGGTCGCGCCGGCGATCGCGGCCATCGAGAGCGCCCGCGTGTCGAGGTCCGCTGCATTCAGTGCGGCCTCGGCCGTCACGACGGCCTTCGCGGGATTTCCAGCACGGGCGAGCGCGACCGCCAGGCCCGCGAGCACCCCGGCATCCGCAGATCCTCCCGACGCGGCCGCCGCACGGTAGGCCGCGAGCGCGCCCGGCGTTTCCCAGGATTCAAGCAGAGCCCGCCCTTCGCCGCGGCGAGCTTTCCAGGAGTCTTTCACCGTCGCAAACCGAAGCGCCGCCGCGCGCGGCCGGTGCTCCGCCAGGAGCGCTTCGCCGAGCCACACGACCGCCTCGCCGCTTCCGCCCCGTGCGATCTCGCTCTCCAGCAACTTGATCGCGATCGCGGTCCGGCCCTTCGCGAGCAGGCGGCCGACCGTCAGCGGGTCGCCGCGATGCATTCCCCCGGCCTCTACCGAGAGCGCCTCGACGATGCCCAGCCCCTGCTTTTTCGCGGCGAGCGCCAGGATCGTCTTTGCGGGCACGACTTCGTGCTCGCCCTTCGCCGACGCGACGGTCATACCCAGCAGCTTTCCCGTCGGCCCCATGACGGGCGCACCGGAAATGAAACTCTTCGACAGCCGAAGTGCGCCTGCGCCTGGCGACTTCGCGAACGCCGCGGACGCCGGGCTCTTGACGGGCCAGCCGATCCACGCCGCGCTCCCCGGTTCCGTAACTCCCGTTTCATCGAGAGGAATCGGCGGCCTGTCCAGCCCGGGAAGCTCGAGCAGAACGACGTCCGTCGCATCGTCCATGCTGACGACGTTCAGCGCCTGCCAGACGGCGCCGTCCCAGGAGCGGAAGCGAATCGTCGTGGCGCCGAGAATGCCCGTCAGCGACGTCGCGACGACGCTCTTGACGGCCAGGAACCCCGGCCCCTTCGAGATCACGGCGCCCTTCCCATCCACGGCTTCGACCGTGAAAACGGCCTGCTGGCACATCCCCGCGAGTTCGCCCGGCGCCAGGTCCTTCGGTGCCTCGATCGTCGTCAGATCCATCGGAGTGCTGGGCCCCGTCGGTCCCTTCTTTTTGTCCTGCTGGCTCTGGAAGACGAAGTAGCCGATCACGCACGCGAGCACGACGCCGATGTACATCGCGATCTTCGTCGGGCTCGTTTCGAGCGCGATTTCGCTGGCATTCTGTCCATCTTCCCCGGGCTCGATCGTCTTCCACTGCTGCGCAGACTTCTTGATCTGCTCCTCCGAGGGCATCCACAGCGCGCGCGGCACGCCGCCCGGCGTCGGAATGACCATCCGGCACCCGCAGGAACACCGCGCCTTCCGTCCCACGGCGCGTCCCGGCATCGAGAAGGGCTTACCGCAGGCGGGGCAGGGAAAGTGAATTTCTTTCGACCCCTTGGGAGCGGCGAGCTGAAGCGGCGCGGGCGGTTTCGCCGGAGCGCGTTTCTGCGGCGGGGGCGGCGGCTTGGGCGGTGGTTTCGGCGGCGGAACCTGGCGCCAGCCGCTGCCTTTCGGCGGCGGCTGGGGAGATCCACCCTTTTTCGGAGGCGGTTGCTTGCCCATCAGCGGGCCTCCTCGAGGATCCAGCCCGCCGTGTCGCGGCGTGCGGTGATCAGAAGAGTCTTTCCTTTCGGCGCGTCAAATCCTGGCGCGGAAACCGTCACCTCTTCGCTCCACTGGCCCGGATCGGAATCGGCGCCGACCTTCATCACCAGGGAACCCTTTTCACACGAAACAACGCGCCCTTCGAGCCTCACTCGCACGGCCTCTGCCGGCGCCGGCCACCACGGGGCTTCGGCGGCCTGCCGCTTCTCCTCGCCTGCCAGCGCCGCCCACGCGGCGTCGAGCGATTCGTACGCCGCAGACAGCGCTGCGACCGCGGGTCGAAGCGTTTCGGAGGCCATCTGGAAGCGGTCGGTTTCGTCGTCGAGTTTTTTCTTTTCGCCTTCCATGGCGCGCAGTGCGATCGCGGAGGTCGCCTTGATCGACTCGACCTTCGCCGCGGCGTCCTGCACTTCCTGCTTGAGGGGCCCGGGCTCGCGCCCCGTCTGGTCCTTCGCCGTCTTCAGCCGGTCTTCGGCCGACTTCAGTTTCGCCTCCGCGTCCGTCAGGCGTTCCTTCGCTTTGCGCAGCTCCGTCTCTGAGGCCTGCACCTTGCGCAACTGCGATTCGTACGCTCGCGTCTGGGAGTCGATCTTCCTGGCCGCGGCCGCCAGCGCTTTTCGTTTTTCCGTCACGCCGTCGAGGGCCTTGCCGGCCTCCGCTCGAAGCGGATCGATCTTCGAGTTTCCGATCGCGGCGACCCGGTCCCTGCGCAGCGAGGCGTCCGACTCCTCCTTCGGTGTTTCAACCGGCCCGCCGCGGATAACGCTCTCGACTTCTTCCTTCTTCAGTTTCACGACGCCGGACCGGATCTTGAACGAATACGTGTCGGCGTCTTCTTCAACGATGGTCCCTTCCAGCCGCCGGCCGTCCTTCATGACGACGGTATCCGCGGAGGCATGGGGCGCGAGGAGCGCTGCGAGCAGGAGCAGAGAGGCACAGTGTCGGAGTCGCATGCGGTTCGGTTGATTATAAGTCCAGGTGCTCCGGTCCTGCTCGAGATTCGCGCGACTACCGGGTCAGCGACAGCGGTTTTTCTTCCTTCTTTTTCTTGGAAATGCCGTACCCGATGATCGAGATGATCCCGACCAGCATCACGATGGCGACGATGCTTCCGTAAATGATTGCCTGCAGGAGCAACGAGTTGATCGCCGCCGCGTGGGGCCCGTCCGGCCCGACCACCAGCGCTGCCCGGGCTGCCTGGCCCGGAAGCGCTTCCCGCAGGGCACTTTCAAGCTGTCTGGGGTCCGAATTGGGTGTCTGAACCATTTCGGCCGCGGAAGACAGCGGAAACGCCAGGAGTGCCGCGGCGACGAACGCGACCAGCTGTCTCCAGGTCCGGCGAACCCGGTGCGGGCCGGAATGGACGATTCGTTCCGCTCCCGGTCCCGTCATGGTGTTTGTCACTTCTCCAAGACCTTCCTGCGCAGATCGCGCGGTACGACCACCCCCCGCGCCCCTGGTCCTTTAACGATCGAAACCGGCGCACGGCGGATCATTCGCCGGGCCGAGGTTGAATGCTACCGTTTCTCAAAGGGTTCCCAGTGCCGCTCAGGAGGCCCGACGTACTCGGCGCGGGGCCTGATCAGCCGGTTGTCGGCGTATTGTTCCAGCAGGTGGGCCAGCCAGCCCGAGGTGCGGCTGATCGCGAAAATCGGGGTGTTGACGTCGAGCGGGATCCCGAGGGAGTAGTAGACGCTCGCGCTGTAGAAGTCCACGTTCGCGTTCAGCTCCTTCTCTTTCTTCACGAACTCCTGGATCCTGCTCGAGATGTCGAACCACTTCGTCACTCCCGTCGACTTGCACAGCTTCTCGCTCATCTTTTTCAGCACGCCCGCCCGCGGGTCGAGCGTCTTGTACACGCGGTGGCCGAATCCCATGATGCGTTGTTTCTTCGCGAGAGCGTCCTTGATCCAGGCTTCAGCGTTCGACACGTCGCCCACGCTGAGCAGCATCTTCATGACGTCGGTGTTTGCGCCGCCGTGAAGCGGTCCCTTGAGCGCTGCGATGGCGCCCGTCACCGCGCCGTGCATGTCGGACAGCGTTGCGCCGATGACGCGGCAGGCAAAGGTCGAGGCGTTGAGCTCGTGATCGGCGTGGAGGATGAAGCACATGTCCATGGCGCGCGCTTCGTCCGCTTTCGGCGTCTCGCCGCGCAGCATGTAGAGGAAATTCTCTGCCAGGGACAGGTCCGTCCGCGGCTGCAGGATCGGCAGCCCTTTGCGCGCCCGGTCGATCGCAGGAACGATCGCGTTGATCTGGTGCTGGATCCGCACCGCCTTGCGCCGGTTCGCGGCGTCCGACATGTCTTCGCTCTGCCGGTCGTACAGCGACAGCGCCGAAACCGCCGTCCGCAGGCACGACATCGTGTTGGCGTCCTTCGGGAACGACAGGATCAGCCGCACGATCGGCTCCGGAATGCCGCCCGCGTTCGCGACTTCCCCGCGGAATCCCTCCAGCTCGTTCTTCTTCGGCAGCTTTCCGTGCCAGAGCAGGTAGACCGTTTCCTCGAAGTTCGAATGCTCCGCCAGTTCCTGGATGGGGTATCCGTAGTAGCGCAGAACGCCCGCGTCGCCGTCGATGTAACAGATCTGTGAAGAGCCGGCGACGATGCCTTCAAGGCCTTTGGAGGGGGCGGTCATGAGAGCGAATCCTGCGAAGAGGTTTCAGCGGGGGAGGGGAATCGGGGGGGCATTTTGGGAGTTGCGGAGGGATGAGAGAAGGAAAACTTTGAGAATGCGCCCTGGGGAGGCTGCGGAGGCTGGCGGAGGCTTAGAACCTCTACGCCGGGTAGCGGTAGTAGGTCTCGAGCGCCAGGGTCGCCATGGCCGTGGCGGCGACCGAGCCGCCGTAGCCGGACCACTTGTCGGCCTTGAATGAGCCGTCGGCGTTCTGGCGGGGGAGGAGTGTGGCCTTGAGGGCGGCGTTTGAGGCATCCCAGGCGGGTGTGCCGAGCGAAGCGAGCGCTGCGAACTGGGCGGCGGTGTAGTCGGAACCATCCGGGGCAGCGACCGCTGCGGACCGGCGCGCGACTTCGGCGGAGTCGAGCCCGGTAAGGCGTCGCGCGAAGAGCGCGGCGGCCGTCGGTGTCGCGGAACCGTTCGGATAGACGCCCGGGTCGCGGAGGGCGGTGACGCCATCGGTCGAGGTGAGAGTCTCGAGGTAGGCGGCCGCGGAAGCCAGCGGCGCGCGCGCCGCTTCGATTCCGGCAGCGTCGGCGAGGCGGAGCGCTGTCATGGCCCAGGACGTCGTCACGGAGTCGGGTTCCGAGCCCAGCGAAGTGCCCCAGCCGCCTCGCGGCGACTTCGATCCGGCGAGGTAGCTCACCGCGCTGGAAAGCGGTTCGTGAAGCGACGCGTCACCCGTCATGAGGAAGGCTTCGGCGAGCGCGGCCGTCGCGATCGAATGCTGCGGGAGCACGGCGCCCTGGTCGGGGCCGATGCGGCCTGTCATGCCCTGCTGGGTGCGCAGCCATGCGAGGGCCGCGCCGACGTTCTTTGCGTGCTCGCCGTTCAGGTGCGAATCGCCGTACCCGAGGAACGCGAGCGCCGCAAGCCCGGTCGCCGCGGTCCGGTAGGCGGGCTGTCCGCCCTCTGAGGCCCACGAGCCGTCTTTCTCCTGCTGCGAGGCGAGCCATCCCAGAGCGTTCTCGACGGCGGCGGCTGTCCCGGCGCCGCCATTCTTCTTGAGCAATTCGGCTCGCGTTGCGGCGTCGCCGCGCTTTCCGAGGAACAACGCGAACTCGCCCGTGGGCGCCTTGATTTCCGGCGTCCTGGAAGGACCGATCGGCTGCGCAAACTGGTTCGGTTGACGATCGATCACGGTCAGCTTCTCGCCGCTGTCGGGACTCTTCTTGGACCGTTCGACCGCAACCAGCGTCAGAGTGCCGAGGGCGAACAGGTGCACCGCGGCGGAAACGGCCCAGGCGGGATAGCCGAAGATCGGACGCGTGACGATCCAGGCGACGCTGTCCCAGCCCTTGCGCTTCACCGGTGCAACCGTGCGCGCGGCCAGCCTCGCCGTCACGTGCGCGAAATTGGTCGGCGCTTCGATCTCCGTCGCCCGAACGAGGCCGAAAACCGCTCCCAGCGTCTTGACTTCGTCCGCGCACTCTTTGCACGCGGCGACGTGCTCGCGCGCGCTCGCGAGCTCGGCATCGCCGAGTTCTCCGCGAACGAAAGCGACCAGGTCGTCGACGTGCGTCATTGCAGGTTCTCCAGTTTTCCGGACAACAGGTCTTTCAGTTTCTGCATCGCCGCGTGCATCCGGCTTTTCACGGTCCCGAGCGGAATTCCCAGCACTTCCGCCACCTCCTGGTACTTCATTCCCTTCGATTCCGCGAGGAGCAGAACCTGCTGCTGTTCCTCGGGCAATTCTTCGATCGCTCTCCTGACGATCACGGCCCGTTCTTCCTTGTCCATCCGTGCGTCCGGCGCGGGGGAGTCGTTGCTCACGACGTCGTGAAACGTGTCTCCCTCCGAATCCACCGGCGCGTCCAGGCTCACCGTTCTCGGCTTGTGCCCTTCGTGCCGGATCCGATCGATCCATAAGTTGCGCGCGACCCGGTACATGTACGTCGTGAACTTCGCCTGCGGCTCGTAGTCCTTCGCGTGGTTGTAGATCCTCATGAACACCTCCTGCGCCATGTCCTCCGCGGCCTGCCGGTCCCACGTCATGCGGAAGAAATAGTTGATCAGGGGGCGCTGATGCCTTCCTACCAGGATTTCAAAAGAGCGGACGTCCCCGCCCTTCACGCTGAGCATCAGATCCGCGTCGCCCGGTTCACTCATCGCGACGCCTCTCCGTCCAGCCAGCCGGGCAAGCCCGACCGCGATACCCAAAGTTGGAAGAGCGACCGGGGTACGGGACCCCGGCGGACATGGAAACGGGGAGGCCGCGGCCTGGTTCGGCCGATTTCGGAAAAAAGTGGGGCGGACTGTGGCGATATGCCCCATGGGGGTGGGTGCCGGAGCCCTTTGAGGGGGAAGTGGTGAGTGGCATGGGAGTGGTTAGCAAGGGGCGGGCCCGGGGGTGAGAGGTCTTAGTATTGCCATAAGCTATTGAATGCGTAGTGGTTGCGTCAACAAATCGAATTCCAAGCTCTCGATCGACCCTGTCCCGCTTCGCCTCAACCTCAATTCGGGGGAACTCACCTCAAATCCGTGTTTGATAAGCTCCAGTCCGTGATCCCCAATAGCATGCCACGTGACTACAACTCGCTTCTCAAATGGGCCTTGGAAGAGCTGAGCAAGTCGGAAACACCACTCGCTCTTGAGAATGACCTTCGTCGAAGTGGCATCCCGGCTCAGGAGGTCACCCGAATCATCCGCGAGGCCTGCCGCCGGCGAAAGCCGCGAGCGTTCAGCTCCGCGGTTCCGACCGCCCGAATTGCCGGCGGATTGATTCTGGCTGTCGCGATACTCAGCGCTCCTGCTTCGACGCCCCCGGTGGAAATCCTCGCCGGCTGCGCCATCGTCATGGTCGGTTTCGGATTTTCATTCTTCACATTCACTCGGAACCGCGAGGAATCGTAGCGCGACTCTCGCCACGTCAAGGCACTCGGATCTCCCGCTCGTCCTCGGACTTCACTCCCAGCTCGATCCATTTCACCTTCCGGGGCAGCACCCCGGCGATCTTCTCTCCCCACTCGATCGCAGTGACTCCCTTCTCCGCCTCCGCCTCCCACCCCAGCTCAAACACTTCGCGCGGATCTGCGAATCGTGTCGCGTCCATGTGATAGAGCGGCAGCCGCCCGCCCACATACACGTTCATCATCACAAACGTCGGCGAGCACACGACGCGCAAGTCTGGCAAATTCAGTCCCTCCGCCAGCCCCTGCACGAACGTCGTCTTGCCACTTCCGAAATCACCGACGAGCAGCAGGATCGTTCCCGGCTCGAGCGTGCGCGCCAGCTCCGCCGCGAACGCGCGCGTTTCGTCCGCGCTTTTTGTCAACCGCTTCATCCGAGCACGTGCTCGTAGCCGCGCGGCTTGATCGCGCGCCCGTCGAGGCGTAGCCCGCGCTTCCGCGAAATCGTGCCGATCCGGTGAGCCCATTTCGGGAAGCGCTGTTCGGGGCAGGTGAAGAGGAGTTCGAAATCTTCCCCGTCGGACAGGGCGTGGTCGAGCGGCGTGCGTCCGCTTTTTTGTGCGAGCCGGAATGCGTCGCGGTGGATCGGGATCGCTTCCGCCACGAGATCGGCGCCGACGCCGCTCTGGTCGAGGATGTGGTCGAGGTCGGCGGTGAGGCCGTCGCTGACGTCGACCATGGCGGTGGCGATGGGTGCGAGTCGGAGTCCTTCGGCGATGCGCGGGCTGAAGCGGAGATGGCGGCCGAGGATGGAGCCGCCGCAAGCGCCGGTGAGTCCGATCGCGTTGCCGGGGCGCGCGCCGGACCGGAGGACCGGCTTTTTCGCGACGCCGAGCGCGGTGCCGCCGACCGACGCGGAGCCGCCCGTGGCGGAGAGATCGCCTCCGACGAGCGAAACGCCAGCGGCCCGGCACGCGTCGAGGATGCCGCGCGTGACCTTTTTCGCCCAGCCAGGCGGAAGGCCCGGAGGAAGCATCAGCGTTGAGAGAAGGAAAGCGGGGCGCCCGCCCATCGCGGCAATGTCGGAGAAATTGACGTTGGCGGCCTTGCGACCGATGAGCGCCGGGTTTTCGCTCGGGACGAAATCGACGCCGGAAACGATGACGTCCGTCGTCGCGAGGAGCTTCCCGCCCCTGGCGTCAAGCACCGCGCAATCGTCGCCGATGCCGTTCAGGACGCCGCGGCCGCGCCGGGCGGAGCGGCGGATCCAGGCAATCAGGTCGAATTCGCGGTCGGGCATGAAGAGAGGCTAATGCGGATGGGGAAAAAAGTACAAAGGCCGGACGCTGAAACGCGCTGAAAGTGCAGGAAAGGCGCTGTCAAACAGCGCCGTTTTTCAGCGCCTTTCCTGCATTTTCAGCGCGTTTCAGCGTCCACGCCTTTTTGTCAAACCCAGGCCTGCTACAGCTTCCTCCCATTTCAGCCGATATTGACGGAAGCGTTCTCCCACTCCGCAGAGGGGTTTCCATGCGCATTCTCGCCATCGCCATCGCCCTCGTCCTCGCCTCGCCCGCCTTCGCCGAGCCCGTCACCGTCGCCGATTTCGCGCGCCGGCACGGCCTCATCGCCTCGCGCGACGCCGCTTCGGGACGCGACCTGCTCAAAGGCGCCTCGACCGTCGTCCTCGCTCCAGGAATGTCGATCGCCGTGGTGGACGGCCGCGTGATCGCGCTCTCCGAAGAAGTCCGCGTCGAAAACGGACGCACCGTCATGAGCCAGGAAGACGCTTCGAAACTCGCCGGCTGCATGCGCGAAAGCGAAGAACCCCGCCCGGCGCCGCGGTACGAGCCGGACCCCCCGCCAGCCCCGTCGCCCGCGGTCAAAAAGGCGCCGATCGTGAAGCAGGCGCCGGCCGCCGTCGCGAAGAAGCCCGGCAAGTTCCGCGAGGTCGTCATCGACCCCGGCCACGGCGGCGTGCACACGGGCGGCAAGGGCGCCAAGGGGACCATGGAAAAGGACATCGTGCTCGACGTGGCGATGGAAATCCGGGACATCCTGCGGGAAGCGGGGATCAAGGTGACGATGACACGCGAGACCGACCGCCACCTGGCGCCAGAGGTCCGCGACGACCTGAAGGCGCGCGTGGACTTCACCGAGAAGCACGATCCCGACCTTTTTCTTTCGATCCACTCCAATTGGGCGGAAAACAAAGGTGCGCAGGGATTCGAAGTGTTCTATCCTCGCGCCGGTTGCGAAGGAAGCGCGACGGAACGCGAGACGGGACGCAAGCTGGCGGAGCAGATCCGCAAGACCTTCGCGGACCGCTTCGACACCCCCGATCGCGGCGTGAAAGAAGCGGGATTCATGGTGATCAAGAACGCACCGTGCCCCGCGGTTCTGGTGGAACTGGAATTCGTCTCGAATCCGACAGGGGAGCGCAATCTTCGCGATGGCGGATACCGGAAGCGACTGGCGGCGGCGGTGGCGGACGCGGTGCTTCAGCAGAGCCGGAAGTAACGGGCTCGCGGCGCTGGTCCTGCTCGTCGCCGGATGTGCGAAGAACGACCCTTCTGCCGCCGATCTGAGGCGCTGGGAAGTCGAGGGCTTTGCGGGCGAAGCGGACAAAGCGCCCCAGCTCGCGACCATCCTCGTGGACCGAAAGGAAGACGAATTGGTGCGCGCGCTGGCGGCGGCGGAGCTGGGCGAAATGCCCGCCGGGGCTGCGTACGGCGACGCCCTGATCGCGGCGGTCGAGGACGACAGCCCGATCGTCCGGGTGAATGCCATCACGGCTTGCGGCAATCTGGCGATCCCGGGCGCTTCGTCGCCGATCGCCGTCCACCTGAAGTCCGACCCCGAGGCCTCCGTCCGCCGCGCCGCAGCCCGCGCCCTGGGCAAACTCAGCGATGCTTCCGCCGTAGACCCGCTTCTCGCCGCTTTCGACGACCGCGACCTCGGTGTCCAGGAGCTCGCGGCGGAGTCCCTGCGCGCGCTGACCGGCCAGAAATTCGGAAGAGACGCCGAAGCGTGGAGGACCTGGGCCTCGACGCGTCCGAAATGACCGCTGCAGACGCGCCATCCGGCGCAGGAAGCGCGAACGCCGCGCCGGCCGAAAAAAAAGATTCGGCGCCTCCGAAACGTAGTTCGTGGCGCAAGCGGCTTTTTCTGCTCGTGCGCCTCGCCGTGGGCGTCGGCTTGCTCTGGTGGGTCTTCCATAAATTCATCAAGGTCGAGGAAATCCGCGACCTGGCCAGGCGGACCGACCGAGGCCTGCTGATCCTCGGCCTCGTCACGGAACTGCTGCCGATCTTCATCACGACCTTCCGCTGGCAACTCCTCCTGCGCCCCGTCGAGATCCGCCTCGGGTTCCTGCGCACGCTTCATTTCAATTACCTCGGGCTCTTCTTCAACAACTTCCTGATCGGCCTCACCGGCGGCGACCTCATGAAGGCGATCCTGATCGCCCGAGGCACCGATCGGCGCGCCGCAGCGGTTCTCACCGTGTTTGTGGACCGGCTCGTCGGCCTCGTCACCCTCGCCCTCATCGCCGGCCTCGCCTGCTTCGCCCGCCTCGGAAACCGCGACTTCCTCGTCGCCGCCGCCATCGTCTGGGGTTTTCTCGCCTCGTTCGCTCTCTTCTGCCTCGTCTACTTCAACCGCCGCCTCCGCTCCGCCCAGTGGGTCCGCCGCCTTCGCCGCCGGCTCCCGGGCAGGGAAATCCTCATCGAGCTCGACGACGCCGGGCGCGCCTACCGGGGCCAGTGGGGCGTTCTCTCCGGCGCCTTCGCCCTCAGCGTTTTCGGACACGCCGCATCGATCGGCGGCGCGTTCATCCTCGCACGGTCGCTCGGCTCAACCGTCTCCCTCGTCGACGTCCTCATCTACTTCCCGGTCGTCATGATGATTGCCTCGGTGCCTATCAGCATCGGGACGTGGGGCGTCGGGGAAGCGGCCTTCGTCGGCTTCTTCCGCAAGGTCGGCATGCCTGACGCCACCGCCGTCGGCCTCAGCCTTCTCGTGCGGCTGTCGCAGGCGCTATGGACGTTGCCGGGGGGCTTGTTGCTGGCGATCGATCCGGCTGAAAGAAAGGCCGTGAAGGAAGCGGAAGAAGAGGCGAAGAGCCATTGAGCCGGCCGGGAGCCTTGACTTCGAGACTACAGCCCGAGCCGCTTCAGGAATGAAATCTTCCGCAGATCTTCCGTGATCTTCCCGTTCCCGATCGGGCGCTGGTCGAACAGGAGCACGAAGTCAGTGCCGACCGCCAGGCGATTGCCGAGGCCCTTGGGCGCCGCGAAAGCGAGGGTCAGCTCGCACTCGGTCCCCGGCGCGGCGGAGTCGGCGCCTTCGATGCGGATCTGGCAGAGGTGCTGGTCCTTCCGGCCGAAAGAAGCGTGGATGCGGAGTCCGGAGGAGATCGGTTCCCTGCGGCCGCTTTTCTCGGCGGGGAGGAGCGTGACGCGCGCTTTGGCGTGAATCGCGTCGAGCCAGAGCGAGTCGGTCAACGACATGTCGGGACCCTCCGGCAATCGAACCTTCCGCAGTCTACTGGTTAGACACACTGGATTCCACGGGTCGCGCCGTCCGGCAACGATGATGTAATCCGCTCAGCGTGAAGAAAATACGGCTGGACGGGCGGAGCCGGCCCATCACGGAGAATCCCCTCAAACAATCATCTCCGGGCCGACGCTGGCGGAACCACAGGAATTTCTCTCACGCTCACTTCGCCCGCTGGTACAAAGGCGCGCCTTGATTCAGGTCCACGAGCTGCGAAAGGTGTTTCACGACCGCAAAAGGGGCGAGGTCGCGGCGGTGGACGGGCTTTCTTTTGAGGCGCCCGCGGGGACGGTTTTCGGGTTGCTGGGGCCGAACGGGGCGGGGAAGACGACGACGCTGAGGATCCTGTCGACGATCTTCAAGCCGACGAGCGGGCGCGTCACGGTGATGGGGCACGACGTGGTGCGCGAACCGCACCTCGTGCGGAAGTCAATCGGGTTTCTCTCCGGCGACACGGGCGTGTATGAGCGCCTGACTCCGCGCGAAATGATCGAGTACTTCGGGCGGCTCTACGGGCTGTCCCCCGCGCTCCTCAGGGAGCGAAAGGACTCGCTCGTCCGCGAATTCGAAATGGAGAGCTACGCCGACACGACGTGCGGGAAGCTGTCCACCGGGATGAAGAAGAAGGTTTCTATCGCCCGCGCGCTCGTGCACGACCCGAAAGTCATCATCCTTGATGAGCCGACGAGCGGGCTGGACATCCTGATCTCGCGCGTGCTGGTCGATTACGTCAAGCGCGCGAAGGAAGCGGGGAAGTGCGTCATCTACTCCACGCACGTGATGGCGGAGGCGGAGAAGCTGTGCGACCGCGTGGCGATTATCGCGGACGGGAAGAAGCTTGCGGAAGGAACGGTGGCGGAGCTGAGGGCGCAGACCGGCTCTCCCGATCTCGAGGACGCATTCTTCCGGCTCTTTGACGCGCGGCCGGGCGCCGGGAAGGCCGAGCCGGCATGATGAACCTTCCGAACGTCCTCACCATCTTCCGCAAGGAAATGATCGACCTGCTGCGCGACCGGCGCACGATTTTCGGGATGGTCGTGGTCCCGATCCTGATCTACCCGCTTCTTCTCATCATGTTCAGCCAGGTCCTGGCCTCGCAGACGGAACGGCTGATGACGCGCAAGTACTCGCTCGTCGTCGTCGGTGCGCCGAACGCGCCCGGGCTGGTCGAACTCCTGAAAACCGACGATTCCTGGGAGATCAAGGAAGCCGTGCCGGGGGCCGGGGCCACGTCTTCGGATACTCCGCTGCTTGAAGGCGGCGCCCACATCGTCCTCGTGGTCCCGCCGGACTTTCTCGAAACGCTGCAGGCCGAGAAGTCCGCGAAGGTCGAGCTTCGCTTCAACAAGGCCAAGGACGAGTCCAACTTCGCGCTTCACCGGGCCCGCGAGGCCGTCGAGGACTACAGCTCGCAGGTCCTGAAGGTCCGGCTGCAGGGAAAGCCGGACGGGTTCGAGTTGCCCGTGGTTGCGACCGAGACGGATGTCGCACCGCCGGAACGCTCGTCGGGATTTCACCTCGGGCGGCTGCTCGCGATGATGCTCGTGCTGATGTCCGCCGTGAGCGCGTTCTATCCCGCAATCGACATGGCCAGCGGCGAAAAGGAACGCGGCACGATGGAGACGCTGCTCGTCTCCCCGGCGCTTCGAAGCGAAATCGTCTTCGGCAAGTATCTCGCCGTCGCGACTATCGCCATGTTTACCGCGGTTCTGCACCTCACTTCGATGGGCGTCACCTTCTCGTACTTCTTCAAAAGCATGCTCGGCGCCGCCAAGGGCTCGGGCCTGACCTTCTCGATCCGTCCCTCCAGCGCCCTCCTCGTCCTTCTCCCCCTCATCCCGCTCAACATGCTCTTCAGCGCCCTCTGCCTCGGCCTCTCGGCGTTCGCGCGGTCCTACAAGGAAGCGATGGTCTACCTGACGCCCGTGATGATCGTCGCGAACGTGACTTCGTTCAGCGCGCTCGTTCCAGGGATCGAGTTCAACTACGTGCTTGCGCTCATACCGATCCAGAACTGCGCGATGCTGACGGTGACCCTGCTGTCGGGTGACTGGAAATGGGGGCATGTCTTCGCAACCTTCGCCTCGAGTTCCGTGTATGCACTCGTGGCGCTTCGCTGGACCTGGTCCATTTTCCAGCGCGAGGACGTCCTGCTCCGCGGCGGCGCGGAATTCGACTGGAAGCGCTGGCTGAAGACGTGGGGGAGCGCGCGTCCGGGCCTCGGGACGGCGCTCGTCGCAGTCATTGCCATGATGGCGCTTCAGCTCGCCGTGGGCCCGGCGCTCCAGGGGATGGCGACGGAGAAGCTCATGCTGGCGCACCAGATTCTCCTGATCGCCCTTCCCGCCGCTGCCATCGCGCTCCTGGCCTCGTTGAATTTCCGCTCCACGTTCCGCCTGCGCGCCGCGAATCCCGTGCACCTCGCGCTCGCCCCGGTCATCGCGTTCAGCGGGCTCGTGCTCGTTTCGTGCCTCAATGCGCTGCTCATGAAGTTTCCGTTTTTCAGAACTTCGGGGCTCGAGCACGGCAAGGCGCTCGCCGAGACGATGCGCGCCCTGGGGAGTTTCCCGGTGATCCTCGTTTACATGGCCCTGCTGCCTGCGCTCTGCGAAGAGTTCCTTTTCCGGGGAGTTGTGCTCTCCGGCCTTCGCCGCGACCTCGGGCGCTGGGCGGGCGTCCTGGCCTGCGGCGCCCTGTTCGGCGTGGCCCATCAGGTGCCGGTCGCCGTGATTTCCGTCGGGACCTTCGGCGTCCTCCTGTCCTGGATGGCCCTTCGTTCCGGATCGCTGCTCGTGACCATCCTCACTCACACCTGCTGGAACGCGCTGCTCATCTCGGTCGAGATCTTCAAGGACCGACTGCCTTCCTGGCTGGCGTCTGCCGACGCGGATCTGCCGGCGACCGGGCTCATCATCGCCGCAGCCATCCTGTTTCCCGCCGCGATCTGGGCGTTTGCCCGGGCCCGCGGCGTGGACGAGGAAGAGCGCGATGACGTGTTTTCAGGAGGCGAATCATCCGCTTCCTGATGGCCGGCCGCACCGACGTGGGGAAGAAGCGAAAGAACAACGAAGACTCGCTTTATTTCAGCGAGGAAGAGGGATTTGGGATCGTGGCGGACGGGATGGGCGGGTTGGAGGCGGGCGAGGTAGCGAGCCAGATGGTGGTGCAGGCGATGGCGGGGCACTTCATCCGCTCGCACGGAGAGAGGCGCGGTTCGAAGGGCCGCCCGATGGAGCAGCTGGGGAGGCTGACGGTGTCGTGCCGCGAGTGGCTGTCGAGCGTGAATGCGGAGTTGTACCTGGCCGCGAAGTCGCGCGAGCGGCGGCACAAGATGGGCTCGACCATCGCGTTTTTCGTCGAGTGCGCCGAGCACGTCGTCGTCGGGAACCTCGGCGACTCGCGCGTTTACCGGCGGCGGGAAGGAAAGATCGCGCAGCTTTCGGTGGATCACTCGTGGGCGGCCGAATCGCCGGACGCCGTGCCGGACGGAGAGATGAAGCGCGCGAAGAAGTTCGTGACGAGGGCGCTGGGGATTCAGGCGCGGATCGAGCCGGAGTTCCTGGTGGAAAAGGTCCTGCGCGGGGACCTGTTCCTGGTCTGCAGCGACGGGATGACGGAAGAAGCGACGGATGAGGACCTCAACAGGTTGCTGGGAGAGATGGGCGAAGATCTGTCGAAGGGAGCGGCGGCGCTGATAACCGAGGCGAACGGGAGGGGAGGAGCGGACAATGTGTCGGTGGTGGTGGCGAGGGCGGTGGGATAGAAGGGCTAATTATTAATATCAAATATCTAATATCAAATATCTAATGTGAGAGGCATCGCGCGGGGTGGCGGTCGTTTCACATTCGATATTGGATGTTAGATATTCGATATTCATCATTCGGCCGTTTCCGTTCCTCCCTTGCAGGTTCAACCTCACCAGATGTCCGGACCGTCCACGATCCGCCTGATGGCCCCCGAAGGGATGGTCTACATTCCCCCGGGCGGCTTCCTCATGGGCACTTCGAAGGAACAGGTCAAGCTCCTCACCCGCGCCTGGCACGACTGGGAAGACGACTGGTTCTCTTCGGAACTCGAGCAGTCGCGCGGCGAACACCTCTCCGGCTACTGGCTCGACAAGTATCCCGTCACGAACCAGGACTACCGCACCTTCTGCCAGGAAACGAACCACGAGTTCCCAGCCCACTGGATCGACGAGGACGGCCGCCTCGTATTCCCCCGCGAAAAGGCCATGCACCCGGTCGTCCACGTCTCCTGGGACGACGCGGCCGCGTTCGCAAAGTGGAAGAACAAGCGCCTTCCGACGGCGATGGAATGGGAGAAAGCGGCGCGCGGCCCGGCGGGCAACGTCTGGCCCTGGGGAAATGTCTGGGACCCCGAGAAGTCGAACAGCGGCGAGAGCGGCTATGGTGACACGACACCCGTGGACCAGTTCAAGGCGGGCAAGAGCTACTACGGCGTCTATGACACCGTCGGGAACATCTGGCAGTGGTGCCTCGACAAGGTCGAGTCGACGGAGGAATCACACCCCGAGCCGCTTCGCGTCCTTCGCGGCGGGTCATGGAAGTCGCCCGTGTTCTATTGCCGCGGCGCCATCAAGTACGCCATGGACCCCTCGCGAGCCTCGGATAACTTCGGCTTCCGATGCGCCAGGGACGTTTGATCCTCCGGCCGGACGCGTCCTTCGACCTCGCACTGACGCTTCGCAGCGGACAATTCTTCCGCTGCCGGCACGCGGAAGGCGGATTCCTCGTTGCGGACGGCGCGAGGAGCTTCCGATGCCGGCAGGAAGGGCGGACCCTGGAATTCGAGGGAACCGATGAAGCTCACGTCCGCCGGCTCTTCGGCATCGACCGGGACCACGGCGCGGCGCTTGCGGCTTTCGCCGCCGATCCTCGCCTCGCGCGTCTCCTCGCCGACTACGGCGGCATGCGCGTCATGCAGCAGGATCCGTGGCAGTGCCTCGTTTCGTTCGTCTGCTCGGCGATGTCGAACGTGAAGCGGATCCAGGCGAACGTCGAGGGGATCGCGGCCGCGTTCGGGGAGGCAGGCGCGTTTCCCGGGCCCCGGAAACTGCCGCGAGGTGCGCTCAAGCCGATCCGTCTCGGATGGAGGGAGAAGTACATCGAGACGCTCTTCGCGACGGTGAACGAGGAGTGGCTCGGCGGACTTGCGCTGAAGGGTTTCGACGATGCCCGTGCCGCACTCGTCGAGCTCCCCGGGGTCGGCGTGAAAGTCGCCGAGTGCGTCATGGCATTCTCACTCGGGTTCGGCGAAGCCTGCCCGGTCGATGTCTGGATCCGCCGCATCGGCCGGCGCCTCTACTTCGGTGGCCGGAAATCGACCGACCGCGCCCTGGCGACGCGACTGCGAAACCGTTTCGGCCCTCACACGGCCCTGGCCCAGCAGATCCTCTTTGCGGCCGGCCGGGACGGGCGACTGTGAAGCCGCAGGAATGGGTTGCCGGTGCGACCGCTTCCTGAGAGTCTTTTCGAACACGCCGAATCACAAAGGAATCCCCGATGCGTTGCACCCTCGCCGCCGCCTTCGTCGTCGCCCTTGCCGCCGCTTCCGCTTCCGCCGAGGAGTACTACGTCTCCGCAGCGCGCGGAAAAGGGAAGACGGGATCGAAAGACGCACCCGCGAGGGACCTGGGGATCCTGATTCCGGTCCTGAAGGCCGGCGACACCGTGCACCTGGCCGAGGGCGTGTACCTCGGGCGCTCGGAGAACGGGAGCGATGTGATCGAGGTCCCCGTCCGGATCATCGGCGGGTACAGCGATGACTTCTCGAAGCGCGACCCGTGGGGTGTGCACAAGACGGTGCTCGCCGGGAACAACACGAGCGACAATTTCGACCGGAACTCACGGCTGTCGGTCGGCAGCCGGAAGCACAAGGCCGACGGCACGGAGATCCTGGTGGACGGGATCATCGTGGATAACGGCGCCCGCAACGGATACACGCGGGAGGACCAGCTCGAGATCCGGCGCATGTTCGCTCCCAAGTCGAAATCGAACGCCGCGCCGGACTCTCCGGGAATCACGGTCGAGGCATCCTCCAACGGAACCGCGACCGTCCAGAACTGCGTCGTGATGAACTGCGCCCCGACTCACAAGACCGGTGCTCTCCGTCTTACCGGGGGAAAGAACTCAAAGGTCACGGCGCGCAACAACCTCGTGATCAACAACACAGGAAGCGGAGTCTGCTGCACGACGTGGCACCAGGGGAGCAAGGAAGAGGCCACGGAGCACACGATCGAGAACAACACGATCCTCTTCACGTGGAAGTTCGACGCGCTGTCCACGGAGGGGGGCATGGCGGTCCAGATCGAATCCGGGGTGAAGGTGATCGCAAAGGGGAACGTCTTCGGTTTCTCCGACACCATCGCTGTGGCGAATCCGGGGAAATGCCCGGTCGCGCTCACGGGAAACCTCTTCTGCGCTTACCTCACGGCGCCCTATCTGGAATTCTCGACGAAGCACAAGTTCGCGCTGATGGAGGAGGAAGCGCAGTGCCTGACGGACTGCACGGGAAACGTGAAGGAGGAGATCGCGCTCTCTCTTCCCGAAGCCTGGACGAAGGCTTACGCCTCGCGCGTCCTCGTGGACCGCGCGGCAGCGGAGGCGGCCGTGGAGCCGCTCGACAACTGGGCGAACTCGATGCGCAAGATGCTGGGCTTGCCGCAGGACGGTGGAAAGATCGAGGTCGGCGGAAACGTCTGGCTGCCAAAGCTCGAGATTGACGGCGGCCTCAAGGCGGGAACAGCGAAGCACAAGGACAATTTCGGCAGCTCGACGCCCGAGATCAAGTAAGCGGGCCCTACGCTCGACCAAACGGCTCTTCCGCGCGCTTTTCGCCGCCCCAGATCAGCCCGGAGAAGAAAGAACCGACGCCGACGGAGGCGTAGTAAGGCAGGAATCCGAACCAGCCGACGAGCGGCACGACGGCCACGAGGGCGAACGAACCCCAGCCCGCGGCGATGTGTCCGACGCGGTTGCCTTCCTTGCCGGCTAGGTGCCACAGGTTGCGTCCGAGATGTTCGCTGACGCCGGCGAGACCGATGAGAAGGGCCGCCGTCAGGACGGGGGCGACGACGATGCCGAGGAGTCCTTTGGTCAGCGCCGTCGCGAGGCCGCCGAGGACCAGGACGACGGCCCCGATGGCGAAGCAACGCACCGGATGGTCGCGCGTCGCGACCGAGGACCGGGCCACGGCATTCGGGGCGAGGCCGGCGGTGAACAGCACGAGGCCGCCGAGGACGAGTATCGAGAAGAGCGTCACCGCAAGAACCATGATCGTCATCGAGGCTTCGCGGACCTGGCGGGCCGAGTTCATCAGGTTGCGCCAGTCGGCGTTGGTGATCGGGGCATTCGCGTCGTAGGCGGGGGGAGCCGGATCGGCGGGAGCGGGCTCCGCCGATTCACTCGCGGCGTTCTCCCCAACCGGTTCAGCGGCGCGGCGCCCGGCCTCGTCTTCGGCCCACGCCGCGACCGAGCTCATTGCAACCGCCACCGCCACCAGGAAGCGCTTCATGTTGTCTCCTTTAACCCACCACCTGGCGCACACGACCCATCACAGCTCCGGACAAGGCGCCGACGGTGGCCGCCCCGGCGAGAACCCAGCCGGTAATTTCCCAAGGTGAGGAAGCGACGCGGGCCCGGACGATTTCCGTGAGGCCTGTGGTCAAGTCACGAACGGGCGCGAGCCACGGCGCCGTCGCAGAAGCGACGGTTGCAAGCTGAAGTGCGACGAGGGCGGCGGCGGCGATGAGGCCGGCCGCAGCGAACGGCATGATCTCGCGGCGCGCGGGAGCCGGAGTGGGAATAGCGGCCATCACGCGGTCCGCGAAACCCGCGGGCGGCGCCGGCGGCGCCATCATGAGTTCTTCCAGGCGCAGAAGCGTCCGCCACTCAGGGCCGCAGATCGCGCAGGCCGCGCAGTGCGACTCGATCTGCAGGCGATCCTCCGCGTCGCGGGGCGCGTCGAGCGCCTCGCTGAACTTCAGCCGGATGTCGCGACAGCTCACTTTTCCACCTCCCACTCGGGGGCCAGCATCGCGCGCAGGCGTTCCCGCGCGCGGAACAACCACGTCTTCACGGTTCCGACCGGCACTTCCATCGCCTTCGCCACCTCGGTGACTTCCATCCCTTGCTCGTACCGAAGCGCGATCGCCGTCCGCGCCTCGTCGGGCAACCCGCTCATCGCCCGTCCCAGCGCCTCACGAGCTTCCTCGGCCCTCCGTCGTTCCGCCGCGGGGTCGCGCGGGTCCTCCACGTCGTACGCCTCGCCTTCGGCCCCCATCGCGTCGATTGAAGCCGCGCGGGGGTTTCGGCGCTTTTTCCAGTTCAGGCAGACGTTGGCCGACATCCGGTACATCCACGGCGCGAACGGCAGGGAAGGATCGAACAGCCCGAGCTTCGTGTGCAGCCGGAGGAAAATCTCCTGGGACAGGTCCTCCGCGTCCGTCCGGTCGAAGCAGAATCGCCAGGCCAGCCCAAACACCGCCCCGGTCCACGCTTCGACGATGCGTCGAAACGCGTTTCGGTCTCCGCCCTGTGCAGCGCGGATAACGGAATTGGGGACGCCTGGGTCCTGCATCGGTCTCCTGGGAGTACTACAGGGGAGAAGCGGCGCGCGTTTCGTAAGTTTATGGAAATCAAGAGGGTCTGTGGTAAGGCGAAAGGGGAGTCCATTGAACAAATCTCAAGTTGTTGTGCCAGAAGGGGTTGCAATGCCAAAGCAAAGTGGTCGCTGGGAGTCTTGTCCCTTAGGGGCATCGGTCCGTCTGTCGCGCGGCGGGCGAAAGCTCAGAGTGGGAAGGGAATTCGCGGGGC
>JBBTCT010000016.1:4019-111177 GCA_038060895.1 Planctomycetota bacterium | reverse complement strand
CCGTCGAAGTCGGCGTTGAAGCCGGCGCAGACGAGCGGGTGGATCTTGATGGCGTTGCCTTCGACGAGGACCGGGTCGAAAGCCTGGATGCCCATGCGGTGAAGAGTGGGGGCGCGGTTGAGGAGGACCGGGTGGTCCGTGATGACCTCTTCCAGGATGTCCCACACGCCCTCGTCGCGGCGTTCGAGCATCTTCTTGGCCGACTTGATCGTGTCCGCGCGGCCCATTTCACGGAGGCGGCGGATGATGAAGGGCTGGTAGAGCTCCAGGGCGATCTTCTTGGGG
This sequence comes from Planctomycetota bacterium, assembly GCA_038060895.1. Classification (GTDB taxonomy): domain Bacteria; phylum Planctomycetota; class MHYJ01; order WSZJ01; family WSZJ01; genus WSZJ01. Next base: position 110,892 of record JBBTCT010000016.1, on the reverse strand, counting down.
AGGCCGCACTGGTTCAGCTTGAGCTCGGGGCCGACGACGATGACGGAGCGGGCGCTGTAATCGACGCGCTTTCCGAGGAGGTTCTCGCGGAACCGCCCCTGCTTGCCCTTGATCATGTCGGTGAGCGACTTGAGCGGACGGTTGTTCGAGCCGAGCACCGGCCGGCGGCACCGGTTGTTGTCGAAGAGCGCGTCCACGGACTGCTGCAGCATGCGCTTTTCGTTCCGGATGATGACTTCCGGCGCGTTCAGGTCGAGCAGCTTCTTCAACCGGTTGTTGCGGTTGATGAGGCGGCGGTAGAGGTCGTTCAGGTCGGAGGTCGCGAAGTTGCCGCTTTCGAGGAGGACGAGCGGGCGGAGGTCGGGCGGGATCACGGGGATCACGTCCAGCACCATCCACTCCGGCTTGTTCCCGGACGCGAGCAGCATTTCGACGAGCCGCAGCCGCTTGATGATGTCCTTCTGGCGCTGCGCCGACGCCGTCTTCTTGAGGTCTTTGCGGAGCTGGTCCGACAGCGTCGCGAGGTCCATGCCCTGGAGGAGAAGCTTGACCGCTTCCGCCCCCATGTCGGCCTCGAAGTCGTCGCCGTACTGCTCCTTGAACTCGCGGAACTGCTCTTCGGAGAGAAGCTGCTTCTCCTTGAGAGGGCAGCCTTTCTTGCGGACCACTGTCACGACGTAGTCCTGGTAGTACACGACGCGCTCGAGCGAGCTCGTCTTCATGCCAAGAAGCGTCCCGATGCGGCTGGGGATCGTCTTGAAGAACCAGATGTGCGCCACGGGCGACGCCAGGTTGATGTGCCCCATGCGCTTGCGACGGACGCGCGACAGCGTGATTTCGACGCCGCACCGGTCGCAGACGATGCCCTTGTACTTGATTCCCTTGTACTTCCCGCAGAAGCATTCCCAGTCCTTTTCAGGGCCGAAGATGCGTTCGCAGAAGAGGCCGTCCTTCTCGGGCCGGTAGGTCCGGTAGTTGATCGTTTCCGGCTTTTTGACTTCGCCGTAGGACCAGCTCCGGATCTCCTCGGGCGACGCCAGCTTGATCGTCACTGCCGAGTAGTCGTTGATACGGTCGTAAAAGAGATCCATGTTCTAGATCCCCTTTCTCTTTTCGAGTTTCAGCGAAAGCCCGAGGCCCTTGATTTCGTTCGTGAGAACTTCGAACGACATCGGCGTGCCGGGTTCCAGCGTGTTCTCGCCCTTCACCATCGACTCGTAGATCTTCGTGCGGCCGTCCACGTCGTCCGACTTGACAGTGAGCAGCTCCTGCAGGATGTTGGCCGCCCCGTACGCCTCGAGCGCCCAGACTTCCATTTCTCCGAACCTCTGGCCGCCGTACCGCGCCTTGCCGCCCAGCGGCTGCTGCGTGATCAGCGAGTACGGGCCCGTCGCACGGGCGTGGACCTTGTCGTCAACCAGGTGGTGCAGCTTCATCATGTAGATGTAGCCGACCGTGACGCGTTCGTCGAAGTGCTCGCCGGTGCGTCCGTCGTAGACGATGGACTTCCCGTCGGTCGGAAGCCCGGCCTGCGCGAGCAGCTCGACAATCTCTTCCTCCGTTGCGCCCTCGAACACCGGCGTCACCGCCCTGAAGCCGAGCTTGCGCGCGGCCCAGCCGAGGTGCGTTTCCAGGATCTGCCCGACGTTCATGCGGCTCGGCACGCCCAGCGGGTTCAGGACCATCTCGACCGGCGTGCCGTCCGCGAGGAACGGCATGTCCTCGTCCGGCATGATCCGCGCGATGACTCCCTTGTTCCCGTGACGGCCGGCCATCTTGTCGCCGACCGACAGGTTGCGCTTCGTCGCGACATAAATCTTCACCATCTCCAGCACGCCCGTCGGGAGCTCGTCGCCCCTCTCCAGGCGGTTGACCTTGCGTTCCTTTTCGTTCTCGTAAACCTCGGACTTCCGGAAGAACTCACGGACCGTCGCCGCGATCTTGTTCTTCTCGGCCGCCTTGTCGAAGTCCCACCGCTCGACGTCCAGCCGGTCGCGCAATTCCCGGAGGTCGCGGCAGCCGTTCGTCTTGGCCCCGAACTCCAGCGTCGCCGGCACGCCCCGCCCGACCGTCGGCTTGATCTCCTTGATCAGGTCGTTCAGCCCGGCCTGGACCCGCTCCTCGAAGTCCTTCTCGATCTTCTTCTTCTCCTTGCGGACTTCCTCGCGCTCCTTCTCGCTCAGGCTCACCTTCCGCGAGAACTTCTGCGCGTCCAGCACGATCCCTTCCACCCCGGACGGCACTTCCAGCGAGTCGTTCTTCACGTCCTCGCCCGCGCGTCCGAAGATCACGTGAAGCAGCTTCTCTTCCGGCGTCAATTCCGACTTCGACTTCGGCGCTACCTTTCCGACCAGGATGTCGCCCGGCTTGACCCGCGTCCCGATCCGGATCACCCCGTCTTCGCACAGGTTTCGCAGCTGCTTTTCGCTCACATTCGGGATGTCCCGCGTGAACTCTTCACGCCCCAGCTTCGTTTCCCGGATCTCGATCTCGAACTCTTCAATGTGGATCGACGTGTACTTGTCGGCCTTGATCAGGCTCTCGCCGACAATGATCGCGTCTTCGAAGTTGTATCCGTCCCACGACATGAACGCCGCCACCACGTTCTTGCCCAGCGACAGCTCCCCGTAGGAAGTCGCCGCCCCGTCCGCGATCACCTGCCCCTTGGCGACCTTCTCCCCCATCCGCACGATCGGCCGCTGGTTCAGGCACGTCCGCTCGTTCAGGCCGACGAACTTGCGAAGCGGGTACTCGCGGTCGTCGATCGTGATCTTGTCCGCGTCCACGAAAGTGACGGTTCCGGCCTTCCGGGCCACCACCACCATCGCGCTGTTCTCGGCGACAAATTTCTCCATCCCGGTGCCGACGATCGGCGCCTCCGTGATGAGAAGCGGCACCGCCTGGCGCTGCATGTTCGAACCCATCAGCGCGCGGTTGGCGTCGTCGTGCTCGAGGAACGGGACAAGCGCCGCCGAAACGCCCGTCATCTGTTTCGGCGAAACGTCCATGTAGTGCACGTCGTCGCTCGACACGAACATGAATTCGCCGTTCACGCGCGCGATGACCTTGTCGTCCAGGATGTGCCCCTTGCTGTCCACCTTCAGGTCCGCCGGCGCCATGATCTTGTCCATCTCTTCGTTGGCGCGCAGCATCACCACCTTCTCCATCAGCTTCCCGTTCTTCACCTCGCGGTAAGGCGTGATGAGGAATCCGTACTCGTCGATCGTCGCGTAGATCGCAAGCGACGAGATGAGGCCGATGTTCGTGCCTTCAGGCGTCTCGATCGGGCAGATGCGGCCGTAGTGCGAAATGTGCACGTCGCGCACTTCGAAGCCGGCACGCTTGCGGTTCAAGCCGCCCGGGCCAAGGGCCGACAGGCGCCGCTCGTGCGTCAGCTGCGCCAGCGGATTCGTCTGGTCCACGACCTGCGACAGTTCGCCACGACCGAAGAAGAACTCGATCGCGCTCGACACCGTCTTGGCATTGATCAGCGAGCGCGGCGTGATCTGCTCCTGGTTGTCCAGGTTCAACCGCTCCCCGATCGTCCGCCGCAGCCTCAGGAAACCCTTGCGGATCTCCTCCGCCGCCAGCTCATCGATCGTCCTCACCCGGCGATTTCCCAGGTGGTCGATATCGTCCGCATACCCCTCGCCCTTGCGCATCTTCATGATGTACTGGATCGCGTGGACGATGTCCTCCTTCATCAGGACCTGGTCCTCGGGCCCCTTCACCGTCGCGAACTTGCGGTTCAACCTGAAGCGTCCGACCCTGCCGAGGCGGTAGCGCGAGGCGTCGAAGAAACGCTCGTTGAAGAGCGCCTTTGCGCGGTCGAGCTGCTGCGGAGTGCCGGGGCGGAGGCGGGCGTAGATCTTGAGAAGCGCTTCCTCGTGAGACTTGGTCGGGTCTTCCGCGAGCGTGTTCACGAGGCTGGGGTCGTCGAGCTTCTCAATGACCTCGACTTCCTTGATCTCGTCGAGGCGCGCCGCAATGATCTTGATCGAGCCGTCGAGGAGCTCCTTGCCCGGCTCGACGAGGACTTTCTGGGTCTCCGGGTCCATGATCGGGTCAACCAGGAACTTGCCCTTGAGCTGCTCGGGGTCCTTGCCGATCTTGATCTTCTTGGTCTCGTGGAACAGGCGGATCAGGTCCGCGTTCGTGGAGTAATCGGGCGACATCGCGCGCAGGAACGTCGTCGCGGGGATCTTCCCGCTCTGGTCGATCCTGACGTAGAGCGAGTCCTTCTTCCCGACGCTGAGCTCGATCCAGCTCCCGCGCTCCGGCACGATCCAGCAGGAGTGCAGCTTCTTGTCGCCCGTCTTCTCTTCCGTGAAGTCGATGCCAGGCGACCGGTGAAGCTGCGAGACGATGACGCGCTCGGCGCCGTTGATGATGAATTCGCCGCCGCCGATCATCAGCGGGATCTCGCCGAGGTAAACGTCCTCTTCGATCGGCTCCGCTTTCTGCAGGCGCATCCGCACTTTCAGCGGCGCCCCGTACGTCAGCCTGAGCCGGCGGCACTCCTCCGCGGTATACCGCGGCGGCCGCAGCTCGTAGCCGAGATACTGCAGCTCGCTCGACCCGTCATACGACGGAATCGGGAAAATCTCCTGGATCAGCGCTTCCAGGCCCGTCTTTTCCCGCTTCGAAGGCGCTACATCCGCCTGGAGGAAGCGGTCGTACGCCCTGGTCTGAATGTCGACGAGGTTCGGGATCGGTGCGGCTTCGCCGACCTTCCCGAAACTACGAATGTCCGGCCGGATGTCCATGAGGGCTCCCTAGAGAGACACGGGTACCGCAGTCTCTTACGTGCAGCAACGCCGTCACCGACGATCGCGGCGAGCGCCCGCCTACTCCGGCTTCCCCCGCCTTGATGGCAGGGACCACGCCGGCTCCACGGCAGGTCTTCGCGACGAAAAACAGCGCACCGGGACGGCTTGCCGCCCCGGCGCGCCGGAATTCCTAGCTACCCTTGATCTTGCACGACCCGCCCGCCGCCTCGATCTCCTTCTTGATCTTCTCGGCGTCTTCCTTCGAGAGGCCCGTCTTGAGCGTCTTGGGCGCCTCGTCCACGAGCTGCTTCGCTTCCTTCAGCCCGAGGTCCGTCATCGTCCGGACGCACTTGATCACGCCGATCTTCTTGTCCGGCGTGCTCGGCTCCAGAATGACGTCAAACGAGGTCGGCGCTTCAGCAACCGCCGCCGCCGCCGGGCCCGCAGGCCCTGCCGCCGCGGGCGCCGCCGCCACCGCCGCCGTCACCCCGAACTTCGTCTCGAACTGCTTCTTGAGGTTCGAAAGCCAGATGACCGAACCGCTGGCAATCGTCTCCAGCACCACCTGGCTCCGCTCCTCGTCCGACAGACCCTTCACTCCGTTCATCACTCCGGCGACGTCGCCCATCTCAGTTCTCCTCAGTGAAACGACAGGTTTTTGAATGTTGTCCGAGAGCGCTACGCCTGGGTCGGCGCGCCGCCCTCCTTTGATTTCTTTTCCTCAAGCGCCAGCAACAGCCCGGCCGTGTTCTGCAGAAGCGCGTTCAGGCAGCCCGCCATGTCGCTCATCGGAGCGGCGATGAGGCCCGCGATCTGCGACAGAAGAGTCAGCCGGTTCGGCATCGTCGAGAGCTGCTTGACCTCGGCCAGAGACAGCACCTTGTTCTCGAGGATTCCCGACTTGATCTCCAGCTTCTTGTTCTTGTCCTTCCACGCCAGCAGCTTCTTAGCGACGTCCGCAGGGTCCGGCCCGTGAACCAGCGCCGTCATCCCGACGAGCGTCTGGTCCAGCCCGGCAACCCCCAGGTCCTTGAACGCCCTCACCGCCAGCGAGTTCTTCAGCACGTCCACCTCGATCTTCGCGGCGCGGAGTTCCTTGCGAAGCGCATCCGCCTGCTTGCCGTCCAGCCCGCGAAAATCGACGAACACCCCGGCGAGCGGCCCCTTGTAACGGGCCGTCACCTCTTTCATCATCCGCGTGCGGATTGCCTTGGACATGTTCGGGTCTCCTTATCCAACGTCCAGGGCAATGCCCGGAGTCATGGTTCCTGAGAGCACGACCTTCCTGAAGTAGTTCCCCTTCAGGCCCGCCGGCTTCACTCCCCGGATGTGGTCAACGATGAAGGACACGTTGTCCTTCAGTTTCTCCGGCGGGAACGAGATCTTCCCCACGGCGACCATCACGTTTCCGCCCGCATCTGCCCGGTACTCGATCTTGCCGGCCTTGAACTCGCGGACCGCCTGCGTCACGTTTTCGGTCACCGTGCCGTTCTTCGGGCTGGGCATCTTTCCCTGAGGGCCCAGCACCTTTCCCAGCCGGCTGATCTTCTTCATCATGGCCGGGACCGCGATGGCCACGTCGAAGTCCAGCCAGCCGCCCTCCACCTTCTTGGCCAGGTCGTCCGACCCGACCTCGTCCGCCCCCGCGCCCTTCGCCGCTTCGGCGTCCGCGCCCTCGGCGAAAACAACCACCTTGCGCGACTTGCCGATGCCGTGAGGAAGCGAGACGGCGCCTCGAATGGCCTGTTCGGCCTTCTTTACGTCGAGCAGAAGTGCGAACGACACGTCCACGGTCTGGTCGAACTTCATCCCCTCGAACTTCTTGAGGATGGCGACCGCCGAGGCCACGTCGTAACGCTTCTTCGCGTCGACGAGCGCTGCGTTCTTGCGATACCGTTTGCTGCGTTTCTGCATCCGCGTCTCCTGCCGGGCCGCTTCCTCCGGAGAGGTCGCCATTCCTCGGGCCGCGGCTCGGCATCCGCCCGAAGACAAGTCGAAAACGACGATGAGAAGTGGAGGGCCTCAGGCCCCCCACGGGTTCATTTCTTGACCGGGATTCCCTCGACCTTGACGCCCATCGAACGGGCCGTTCCCGCGACCATCCGTGCGCCCATCTCGAGGTCCGCGGTATTGATGTCGGCGAGCTTGGCTTTCGCGATGTCCTTGCACTGCTGCCAGGTGACGGTCCCGACCGTCTCCTTGCTCGGCGTCGCGGCGCCCTTGACGATTCCGGCCGCCTTCTTCAGAAGCACCGACGCGGGAGGCGACTTGAGAATGAAGTCGAACGTGCGATCCTTGTAGACCGTGACGATGACCGGGAAAATCGTGCCCGGATCTTTCTTGGTGGCGTCGTTGAATTTCTTCACGAATTCGCCGATGTTCACGCCGTGCTGGCCCAGCGCGGGGCCCACGGGCGGCGCGGGCGTCGCCTGCCCGCCGGGGCACTGAAGCTTGACCTTCGCCGTTACTTCCTTGGCCATCGGACGTCTCCTTGTCGGGATGGTGCGCTTTGGGAAGTTCCTTCCCCAGCACCAACCAGTAAGTGGGTAGTGGGTAGGAGGTAGTAAGTAGTAACGGCCACTCTTGGCGCGGCCGTCACTACCGACTACCCCCTACCTGCTACCAACTAGATCTTTTCGATCTGCCAGCTCTCCAGCTCGACGGGCGTTGCGCGCCCGAAAATCGTGATCGTCACCCGGACCAGCCCCTTCTCCGGAATCACTTCTTCCACCATCCCGTCCATGTTCTCGAAAGCGCCCTCCTTGATCCGGACGCTGTCGCCCTTCGCGAAATTGATCACCAGCTTCGGCTTGTCCGCGCTTGCCGTCGACGTCATCAGGATCTTGTCCACCTCGTGCTGCGCCATCGGCACCGGCTTCTTCGAACCGAGGAAGTCGCCGATACCCGGCGTTTCCCGCACGAGATACCACGCCTGCTCCGGCACGTCCCCGTTCGCCGCGTCCGCCTCGATCAGCAGGTAGCCGGCATACAGCTTCCGGTCCCGGACCCGCTTCTTGCCCGACTTGATCTCCGTCACCTTCTCGCTCGGCACCAGGACGCGCGTAATCACGCCGTCCAGGCTCGCCGCTTTCACCCTGCGCTCCAGCGAATCGCGCACTTTGTCTTCGCGACCGCTCTGCACTCTCACGACGTACCACTGTTTCGCCACGGTCTCGCTAGCCCCCCAGGAGTCCGGTCTTGAGCAGCAATGTGCGCAAGACCACGTCGACGACGGTGACGAAGGTTCCGATGATGGCGATCGATACGAACACGACGATCGAACTCCCGACGAACTCGTGCTTCTGCGGCCAGGAAACGCGGTGCATCTCCGCTTCCGTGTCGATCAGGAAGTCGGCGAGGCGCTTGTGGTTGACCACGAAAAGGTACACCAGGAAGCAGCCCCCGATGAAGACCAGCGAGGAGATCACCAGGCCCGCCGTCAGGCCCTCCTTGATCCCGGGAAGCGACTTCAGGATCTGGTACCCCCACCAGGTGCGGCCGGTGGAGACGCCGGCGACGTACCTGTTCATCCCGGGGAACAGGTAAAGGGAGTGTGAGCCGAAGAGCACGAGGAGCATCAGCAGCACGCCTGCAGTCCAGCGTGCCCAGGTGCCTTGTCCGGGCTTGAAGTACTTCACTTCCACGTTTTTTGCTGCGTCGGCCATTTCCTCTTCCGATCCTCGAGCCCGGTCCGCCCACTCCGTCGTGGAACGTCCGGGCGTTTCTCGCTGGCAGGGCTGGAGGGAGTCGAACCCCCAACCGGCTGATTTGGAATCAGCTGCTCAGCCAATTGAGCTACAGCCCTGTGGTTTACTTCTTCCGTTCCTTGTGCACCCGATGCTGACGGCACTTGGGGCAGAACTTCATCTTCTCGATCTTCTGACCCTGCTTGAGGGCGGACGTCGTCTTCGTCGTGCGGTAATACCTCGTCCCGCACTCCGTGCATTCCAGGAACATGGGCTCGCGCGGCGGCATGGTTGTCCTTTACTCGAGGATCTTCGTCACGACGCCCGCGCCGACGGTCTTGCCGCCTTCACGCACGGCGAAACGCTGCTGTTCTTCCATGGCGATCGGCGAGCCGAGTTCGATGTTGAACTGGGCGTTGTCGCCGGGCATGACCATCTCCACGCCGGGTTCCAGTTTCACCGAGCCGGTGACGTCGGTCGTGCGGAAGTAGAACTGCGGGCGATAGCCGGAGAAGAACGGCGTGTGACGGCCGCCTTCTTCTTTCTTGAGGACGTACACCTCGGCCTTGAACTTCGTGTGCGGCTTCACGCTGCCGGGCTTGCACAGCACCATGCCGCGCTCGAGTTCGTCCTTTTCCACGCCGCGCAGGAGGATGCCGACGTTGTCGCCCGCTTCGCCCTGGTCGAGGATCTTGTTGAACATTTCCACGCCCGTGCAGACCGACTTCCGGTTCTCTTTCCCGAAGCCGATGATCTCGACGTCATCGTTGATCTTGACGAGGCCGCGTTCGATTCGGCCGGTCGCGACCGTGCCGCGTCCCTTGATGGAGAAGACGTCCTCGAGGGGCATGAGGAAGGGCTTGTCCTTGGCGCGGACAGGCTCGGGGATGTAGGTATCGAGCGCCTTGAGGAGGTCGTTGATGCACTTGTTGGCGGCGGGGTCGGCCGGGTTCTGCATGGCCCCGAGCGCGGCGCCGCGGACGACCGGGATTTCGTTCCCAGGGAACTGGTACTTCGTGAGCAGGTCGCGAATCTCGAGCTCGACGAGGTCGAGCAGCTCGGGGTCGTCAACGATGTCGACCTTGTTGAGGAAACACACGATCCGGGGCACGCCGACCTGGCGCGCGAGCAGGACGTGCTCCTTCGTCTGCGGCATCGGACCGTCCGCAGCGCTCACGACGAGAATCGCGCCGTCCATCTGCGCGGCGCCCGTGATCATGTTCTTGATGTAGTCCGCGTGCCCGGGACAGTCGATGTGCGCGTAGTGCCGCGCCTCCGACTCGTACTCGACGTGCGAGATCGCGATCGTCACGATCTTCGAATCGTCGCGCACGGTGCCGCCCTTCGCGATGTCCGCGTACGACTTGATCTTCCCGCGGCCCGCCGCCGAGCAGACCATCGTGATCGCCGCGGTCAGCGTCGTCTTGCCATGGTCGATGTGGCCGATCGTGCCCACGTTCAGGTGGGGTTTCGTTCTCTTGAAGTTCTCCTTCGCCATCGAAGTTCTCCTTTTGACCTTGAAAATTGCCACTCGAACCCGGTAAAGCTGGCGATGGGAATCGAACCCACGACCTCTTCCTTACCAAGGAAGTGCTCTACCAGCTGAGCTACGCCAGCCCGTCAACGACAACAAAACACCTCTCGCCCAGGGCGAGAGGCGAAGCGGTCATCCCCTTGTTCCGGCACCAAAAGGGAGCGGGATTATTGCGATGAGTGCCGGGACCGTCAAGGGTTTTATCCGGGTCCCTCGTCATCCAGCCAGGCCTAACATGTCGCGAACACGCGAAAAGGCGCCGGTCCAGCTTCATCGCCCCGCACCCCCCACAGGTTCAAGCCGAAGCGCATCGGGGGTCGAAGAAGACATGTGCTGAAAGCCTTCGCCTGGATCCCGGGAAGCGGCCTCATCAAGGACCCGCCGCGCGAAAAGTTCGCGGAAATCATCGCCCGCGAGGACGCCGTTCTCTGGGTGGACATGGAGTCGGCGACACCCTCGGAGATCGGCCTGTTGCGAAAGCCGTTCGGCGTTCACCCGACCGCCGTGGACGAGTGCAGGGACTTCACCCCCCTGCCCAAGGTCGAGACGTTTGGCGAATATCTGCTCGTCGTGCTGCACCGGGTCCAGTTCGACGAGGAAAGCCGCGCGATGAACCTGCGCGAGATCGACTTCCTTCTCGCGAAGAACTGGCTCGTCACCGTTCGCCAGGATTCGTCCACGAGCGTCGATGAGGTCCAGGTCAAGCTGCAGAACAGCGAGCACCTGATCCAGGAAGGCCCGGGCCGGCTCATGGCCGCGATCGTCGAAGTCATCACGAGCCGCTATTTTCCGATGATCGAATTCCTCGAGAAGGAAATCGACGTGCTCGAGACCGCGATGCTCGAGAACCGGAAGGAGTCGGACCCGTTCGGCAGAATCCTCGCCCTCCGGCGCACCGTCGTGGCTCTTCGACGCACCCTCGTCCCGCAACGCGAGGTGATCCACCGGCTCGCGAAGGAGGAATTCAGGCTCGCTGGCGGAGCGACCGCCCTTCATCTGCGCGGGACCCATGACGAGCTCTACTGGATTCTCACGGAACTCGACATTCACCGCGAACTGCTGACGAGCGCGTTCGAGGGACACGCCGCCATGGGCGCGAACCGGCTCGCGGAAATTTCGAACAGAATGAACCGGGTGATGGAAAAACTGACCCGCTTCACCACGATCTTCATGCCGCTGACGCTCATCACCGGCGTCTACGGCATGAACTTCAAGCACATGCCAGAGCTGGAGTGGGTCTGGAGCTACCCGGTGCTGCTGATCCTCCTCCTGTCCGCAGGTTTCGTGCTGGCGTGGTACTTCCGCAAGACGATTCCTCCCGCGTTCGTCGAGTCGCTGGGCGACATGGACAAACGCGTGCAGACGCAGGTCTGGAAGAGACCAACCGGGGACGGAGGAATGACAGGCGTGCAGGTGGGCCGGAAGCCCGGGTAGTGGTTCGACACGCCTTGATTCCGGGAATTGCTCGCGCAGGTCGCAACACGCGAAATCAACGCGGAACGATTTGTTCGGCGCGCCCGGTCGCAATTTTCAGGGCCGCCTCCGGGTCGGGGGCCGCTGCGATCGCTTTGGCCGCGTCGAGAAACGCACGCAGGTCGCCTCCCTTCAGGTCGAAAAGAGCCCGCCACGTCGCTTCCTCTTCCCGGTACACCGCGATCGAAGCGATGAGCGCATTGTTCCATTCGAGCCGGTCGAACTCGCGGTAGTAACGGCTGGTGAAGCGGTCGCGAAAGGTGCGGAAGCGCTCACGGCCCCGGCGCAGGATCGCGGCCTTCATTTCGAGCTTCTCCGCGCGGGGAAGGTCGAGAGCGTAGGCCTCCTTCAGCGCGGCATTCAGCTCGAGGGCGAAGACGTGGAAACGGTTGCTTTCCGACTGGGACGACTCGAAGGCGGCGAGTTCCGGCGAGTCCGGTCCGAAGCGCACGGCGAGGAATTTCCGGGCGCCCTGTTCTCCGACGACGTCGGCCAGGGCTTCGTTGGTCGAAACGCTGCCGGGGATCCACACGGTGGCGTGCGTCGTCTCGTGGAAGATGGTGTCGACCGCCGTGTGCACGGGCCACTGTACGAAGGTGGAAAAAACCGGGTCGGAGAACCACCCCAGCGTGCTGTACGCCGGGACCGAGCGGACATTGACGTCGAGTCCCTTCGCCTCCAGGGCTTCCTTTTCGGCGCGCGCGTCGTCGAGGTCGAAGAAGCCGAGGTATGGCACGCGGCCGACGACCGGGAACCACCACGACTCCGGCTTGAGCGAGTCGGGCGGACACGCCGTCACCAGCCAGGAGACCGGACGGCCCTTGAGATCCACATAGCTTTCGTACGAATCCGTGTGCTTGAGCCCGAACTCGCGCTCGCCCCACGCACGCGCCTCGCGGATGAGGATCAGGCGCTCGCGCGCCCCGGCCGGCGTCGCGGGATCGGCGAGGACCTCCTCGATCGGCCGGCGCGAAGCCAGCAGCTTGAGTTGCCCGGCGGCCTGCTGCAGCACGTAGCCCGGCGAACAGCCGGCGGCCACCGCGAGAAGAACGCCCGCGGCAACCCGCAGCCGCTTACTTGTGATCGTGACCTTCGTGGTTTTCAGGATCTTCCTCCGGCGGCCCCTTCGGTCCCACCGGCTCCTTCTTGCTCTTCACCACGTCGCTCCGCTTCACGTGGAGCTTCGCGAACGCCTCCGCACCGATCACGTAGTACCAGTCGCCGAAACGGTCCGCGAGCTGCTTCGCGCGCTTCTCGCCGGCCTTTGCGCGTTCGTCAAAGCGTTTCCCGGCCTCGGCATTTGCGATGGCATGCTCGGCCGCCTGGCGGTCGAACTCCTTGCGGCGCTCTTCTTCTTCCTGCTGAATTCGCCAGACGCTCCACGGCCGCGAACTCACGCGAGACGGCGACTTCGGCGGATCGACCATCTTCTCGGGCTTGACGGACTTCCGGTTGAAGTGCGCCACGATCATGAGGTAGCGGGACTCCGTGGCGACCGGCGGCTTGGGGTCCTTCTCGTCCTTCTTCTCCTCCTTCTTGCCGTCCCCGCCGGCTTCCATTTCGATGCCGGTTCCGGTGAAGACGGCCCCGAAGCGGATCTCGTACACGACGCCGTCGTCGCATTCGATGATCAGGTTGCCTTCCTTCGAGAGGAGGTCATCGCGGGTCCAGAGGAAGCCCTTGTCCTTCAGGTCCATCACGTCCGCGTTCGTGATCTTGCCGCCTTCGCCGCGGAAGATCGCCGACATGGCCGCCGACTTGCGGCGGACGCCGAGGATTTTGAGGTCGTCGATTGTCCCGGTGATGTCGCCGATGACCTTGACGTCGACTTCTTCTTCCGCCGTGAGGCCTTCGGTCGCCCACTCCTCGCCCGGCTTTGAGAACGTGTCGATCTTCTCCTCGGTGAGCTGGAGCATGCCGGCGTTTTCCACGACCGAGTAGTTGTCGAGCGTGATGCGCCACACCGTGGACGGCTCGATCTTCGACAGGTCCGTCTCGATCCAGTCGCCGAATTTCGTCGAGAGGTCAACATCCAGCCGCACCGCGTAGACCCGGGTCTGGCCGGGGACGCGCACGAAAACCTTCTTCCCGTCGTCGTCCGCCTTTTTCCCGATGATCAGGTCCGCCAGCGCCGCCCCTCCCGCATCGCGCAGCGTCACGCGCCGTCCTCGGTCCTTTCCGTCGCCGCCGGATTCCTCGGGGTCCAGCACGCCGCACGCCGCGTGGTCTTCCTTGCGCACGCTCTGGAGCTTGTCCTTGCGAACGCCCAGCAGGCTCGTCGCCGTCCGCGCCAGCCGGTCTTTGCCGTCTGCCGGATAATCGTGGTGCGACGGAATCTTCCACTTTCCGCTCTTGAACTCGACTTTGAAAATGGCAGGGGTGGAGGTAGTGGTGTCGTACTCGACGACCTGAAGGGACGTCGCGGCCAGGGGGTCTTTGAATTCCGGGAAGAAGGGCTGCCCCTGCTCGGAAAACACGTCGGACTTGACAGCGCCGGGCGCCGTGAACGCAGCGACGGACGCGAGCACGACGGCGGCCGCGGCGGCAATCCCTGTCTTCGCAAAATCGTTCATGGATCAACTCCTGACTTTCCCCCGACCCAACGGTCCCCTCGAGCGCGTCCGCGCTCCCGCGCGGCCCGGACGAAAAAGATAATCAGCCCGATCACGAGCGGCGGGATCGGCGGCAATAGCGTGCTCATCCAGCGGATCCGCTTCTGGATCGCCTTGATTTCCGTGTTGGCCCACGCCCGCCCCTTCTCGATCGCCCGCCCCTTCTCGTCCGCGATCCGCTTCGACTCCTCGTCCACGCGCGTCTGCTCGGCGCGCCGTTTCATGTCCAGCATCTGCCGCTTCGTCTCGTCGTCGAGGTCCGTGCGCTTGTCGATCTCCTCGACCGCCGCCTTCAGCCGGTCGTTGGCGTCCTTGAGCTGCTTCTCGGCGGCGTCGGTCGCGCTCTTCACGTCCTTGAGACGCTGTTCGTCGAACAGGCGTTCCTTCGCTTCGAGCCGGTCGAGCGTGCGGTGCTTGCGGCGGCGCTTGCGCAGCTCGATGAACGACTCGTCGCCCGCGAGCTGGTCCACGCAGTTGAGGAAGAACGTGACGTTGTCGAGCTCGAGCGTCTCGCGGTTCTCGCGGCGGATGTTGAAGAACGCCTGCGAGATGAAATCGACGTCCGCGACGAAGATGACGTTGACGGTCCCGGAGCAGCGCGCGGCCAGCGTCAGCTCGCGGCCGCCGGGGACATGGCGGCGGTCGGGCTTCATCCGCGAACCCATGAAGCTCCGCTCCATGATTTCGTCGAAGCGCAGGATGCCGGAGTTCTTGCCCGTCGAGAGCAGCGGGATGTAGTTCACACCCGGCGTGCCGCGCGGCTCGACGCATCCCGGGAAGATCGAGACGATTTCCTGGAGCCCCGCCGTCGTCAGCTCGTTCGCGTTGAACGCCGACTTCGCGCCGTTCCCTGCGCCCGTAAAGATAAACTCGGGGTCGAGCGTGGCGTAGTCCGGATGCGGGTTGTAGGTGTCCCAGGCGATCTCCGACGTGTCCCACCTCACGCCGCAGAGCATCATGATGTCGTTCACGTTCCCCTTCGCCTCGGGCTGCTGGCCACCCTGGTTGAAGGGATTCTTGTTGCCGCCCTTCTGTTTTTCGCTCGCGGGGCTTCCCTGGTACGACCACGGCATCGGATCGTCGAGGAGAAGCGTCGGCTTGCCGCGTTTGATCCAGAGAGCGAGCTCGTTCATCTGCGGCTCGGTGAGCGAGGACGGCTGAAGCGCGATGAGGACGGCGAGGTCGTCCGGAAAGGACGTCGGCGCGCCACCAAACTGTCCCCCGCCGACGGGGACGTTGACGACTTCGTACTGGCGCTTCAGCTCCTCCACCAGTTCCCACACCGGCTGCTGCTGCATGGTCTGGATGTCGAAGCCGCCGAACGGCTTCAGGTCGGTCTCGAGGATGCCGACCTTCAGGCGGTTTCCTTTCGCGCTGGCGGTACCGGCCTTGACCGGGCGCGAGGCGACACGGATGGAGCGGGTGAGTTCGTACTCGATCGGGAGTCCGCGGAAGAAGAAGGGCGTGACGACTTCGTCGGCGCCGCACGTGACGGCGACCCCGAGGAAGACGTCGGTGGTTTCGGAGCGGCCGCCGGATTCCTGCGTGAGCTGGATGGGCCGGATGCCGAAGCGATCCTCGGCCTCGCGGGCGGATTCCGTGTATTTCTCGGCCTCGACGATGTTGAGGCGGACGCGATCCCCGCCGATCGCGGCGTACTCGCGGAGAAGATTGAGGAGGTTTTCGCGCGTCTCGACGTACGAGCGCGGGACCTTGCGGCTGACGAACGCCTGGATGAAGACGGGGTTTCCGGGGTCGATCTTCTCGACGATGTCGCGGGTTGTTTTCGAGAGAGAGTGGAGCCCTTCGGCCGTGCAGTCCGCGCGCAGGTGGGCCCGCGAGATCAGCGTGACCAGGCTGATTCCCGCGATGAGGGCTGCCGCCGCGCGAAGCCCGAGGTGGGCCGGGTAGATCCGGATGTCAAAACCGCCGGCGCTGAACGACTGCGAGGGCCAGCGGCGCCGGCCGACGAGGACAAGATTAATGTAGAAGAAGACGCCGGCGACCACGATGAAGTACAGGACCGCCGAAACCGGGACGACGCCGCGGGTCATCTCCTCGAACTTCGGCGTCGCGCCGAGCACCTCGCACCACTTTTCGAGAATTCCGCCCAGCAACCGCCCGGCGCGCTCGATGAAAACAGGGACCGCGCAGAGCACGGAGCCGAGGATGAACCCGACAGTGAGGTTGTCGGTCAGCACCGAGCCCACCATCCCGATCGCCAGAAGCGCCGCGCCCAGCAGCCAGTAAGCGTAGTAGTTCGCGAAAATCAGCCCCGCGTCGGGCCGGCCCAGCCACGCGAGGAACCCCAGGAGCGTCAGCGAGAAACCCAGCGAGACCGTATAGATGGAGAGCGCGCCCAGGTATTTGCCAGCCACGAGCTCGAAATCGGTGATCGGAAGAGTCAGGAGCAGTTCGTCCACGCCCTGGCGCCGTTCGTCCGCCCAGGCGCTCATCGTGATCGCCGGCACAATGAAGAGCATCAGCACCGGGTACAACTCGTTGAGCATCGCGAGGTTCGCGAGGTTGTTCTTGAAAAAGTCGTCCTGCCAGAACTGCAGGAACGAGCACATGCCGATGAAGAGCGTGATGAACACGTACCCCGTGAGGCTCGTGAAATACCCCACGAAGTCGCGGCGCAGGACGGCAAAGATGACGCTCAGGCGCATCAGACGGGGACCCCCGTCCTGGAATGGAAGAACGCTTCCAGGCTGGCCTGCTCCTTCTTCATGTCCGCGGTCGGCCCATCAAAAACGATGCGGCCTTCGTGGATGAAGATCACGCGGTCGGCCATCGCCTCGACCTCCTGCAGGATGTGCGTCGAGAGCAGGACCGTCTTCGTCGAAGCGAATTCCCGGATCGTCTTGCGCACTTCGCGGATCTGGTTCGGGTCAAGCCCGCTTGTCGGTTCGTCCATGATCAGCACTTCCGGCTCGTGCAGCATCACCTGCGCCATGCCGACGCGCTGCCGGTAGCCGCGTGAGAGCTTGCGGATCGGCTTGTCCAGGACGCTGCCGAGCCCGCACTTGTCGACGACGAATTCGGTGCGCGCCAGGATTTTCTCGGTGGTCATCCCGCGTGCGCTTCCGAAATACTTCAGAAGGGCGCGCGGCGTCATCTCGAGGTAAAGCGGCCCGTTTTCGGGCAGATAGCCGAGGTTCACCGCGGCCTTGAGACGTTCGGTCGCGACGTCGAACCCGCAGATGCGCGCGGTCCCGGACGTCGGCGACATGAAGCCCGTGAGGATGCGCATCGTCGTGGACTTGCCGGCGCCGTTGGGACCAAGGAAGGCGGCGATCTGGCCGCGCGGCACGCTGAAGGTCACGTCGCGAATCGCGTAGTAGTCGCGGTAGAGCTTGGTGAGGCCCTGGGCTTCGATCGCGGGAGTGGTTTCGTTCACGGGGAAAGCGTTATAGCAGGGGGGAACGGAAGCGGCAATGAGGGGGAGTGAAATGCCGCCGGTGCGCTACCTGCGGACAGGCGGCCTTGGGCCGGGAGGCGCTTTCAGCGGCGGGCCGGTCGGCGGTTCCTCGTCGTCTTCAACTGGTTCTGCGTCCTCGACGCCATCGACACCCGTGACCCGGATGCCGATCACGCCGGACGTGGGCTTCTTCGGCCGCATGGCCTGCGGCGGAGGCGGAGGCGGGCGTCGCAGGACCCGGCGCGTGCCGGCTCCCCCCGGTGTCGGACCGCGCACGAGCCGGCGGGTCACCGGGTCGCGACGAAGAGCCGCAGGACGGGGCTTGACCGGCTTGTCCTGGATCGGCGTCACTTCCATCGGCTCGATTTCCTCGGGCTCTTCGTCCACCGGGGCGATTTCTTCAGGCTCGGGATTCGCCTCCTCCGAGAGTTCCTCCGGCTCGTCGTCCGCGACGGCGCGCCACAGGTCCTCGTCGATTTCGGGCTCGTCAAGCGCCTGCTCGGCGGGTTCTTGTTCAGGCGGCGCGGAAGCGGCGGCGGCGTTCTCCACGACGGCCGATTCCGCAACGGGCGCCACGACCGGAATCGACTCCGCCGCAGGCGGAGCGGGAATCTGAACGTCGGGCTTGACCTCAGGCATCGGCGGCGGCGAAGCGGCAACCGGCGCCGGTGGCGGAACGTGCTCGGGCGCCTTCGCACTGGCCGCCCGCGCCTCTGCCTCGAAGGCCTTCGCGGCGTCCCCGGCCTCGGAACTCTCTTCGTCGGTCTGCAGGCTCTTCTCAAGCTGCGCCATCAGGTCGGCGTCATCGTCCGGTTTCCACGACGGAGGAGGCGGTGGTGCGATGGCCTCTTCCGGCGGCGGCGGCGCCGGCACGGCAAGGGGCGCCGCGACGGCCTTCGCCGCGGGCGGAGCCGGAGGCGGTGCGGCCGCGACAAGCCCGGGGTCCGAAGCGAGCTTGGGGACGGAATTGCCGTGCGGTTCAAGCGAGGCGAGAACTTCGTCGTAGGACAGGGTGCGCGTGTCGCGCGCGCCGGCCGGCTTCGCCGGAACGGGCGGCGGGGCGACCGGCTTGGCGGACTCCGGCGCAACGACGGGAATGTCGTCCGCCGTCTCGAGGACGGGCCTGGGAACCGGCAGCGGACGCACTCCGGACGCCGCCCGCGGCGGAACCGGCGAACTTCCCCGGCTCAGATGCGGATTGACCGACGACTGGTGCCGCGCCGGCGGCGCTCCCGGCGGCACGGGCCCGCCGCTTCCCCCTCTCTGCTGAGGATTCGCGCTCGAAGGATGCCGCGGCGACGGCCCGCCGCGCCCCTGCGCCGCCGGCGCCCCGAACCGCGGCGTCATCGGCGACCGCGCACCGGTCGAGGGCAGCCCTCCGGCCCCGCGTTGAAACCCCGGCTTCGGCATCGGCGGCGGCGTCAGCGTCGCGCCGTCGTCGAGAGGCGAAGCGATGACCGGTCCCGCGCCCGCGGGCCGCGGCGCGGGCGCCGTCCCGGGCACTGCGGGCTTCCCTGTGCTCCGCGCCTTCAGCGCCGCCTCCAGCGCGTCCGCTTCCGCGCGCTCCCGCGCCATGGCCCCCTGGTCGCGCTCGGCCGCCAGCCGCCGCTTTTCCTCCTCGATCTTCGCCTTCTCGGCGCGAAGCAGCGCCCGCTCGGCCTCAAGCTGCCGCCTGAGCTCGTCGAGCTTCTCGCGCTCCGACCGCTCCGATTCGCGTTCCTGGGCCAAGCGCCGTTCCTCCCGTTCCGCCGCCCCCGAGAAATCTTGACGCGCTGCGTCAAAGCGCTGCTCGCGCGCCGCCTCGCGCTTCTCCGCCGCGTCCAGCTCCGCCCGCCGCGACGCCGCCTCCGCCTCGAACGCCTCCCGGTCCTTCACGTACCGGTGCTGCTTGACGTTCAGATCCTCGACGGCCCGCCTGAGCTGCGCGTTCCCGTCCTGGTACTCCTTGAAGCGCTTCTCAAGCTCCTTCCGGTCAGCATAATAAGTTTCCCGCGCCGCTTCGAGTTCCGCGTACGCCTTCTGCACCTTCCCGCGGTCGCGCTCGATCGACGCCCACTGCTCCTCGATTTTCCCCGCGTGCGCCTTGATGTCCTCGCGCGCCTTGTTTGCCGACATGTCGTGCAGGCGCTTCTCCACCTCCACCTGCGCCTTTTTCGCGATCAGTTCCCGCTGCTGCGCCAGCGCTGCGTCTTCGGCCTTACCGATGGTCTGAGCCGTGAGCGACGCCTTCTTCGAGATCTCGGACTCGCGGCGATGGATCTCGGCTTCGCGCTGGTGAAGCGAGTCCTCCAGGCGCTTCAGCCGCTCCTTGTCCGCGGCGACGGTGCGGGCGAGATCGGCGAGGCGCTTCTTCTGGCCCTCCGGATCGAGCCCGGGCGCGGAGAGCGAGCGGATGATGTCGGACGGAGAAGTGAGGGTGTCGCTCATGGTGAGAGGGGGATTTTAGCGTTTGGAGCGGGCGGGGAAACGGGAAAGAATCGGGGAGGGCGAAAGGATTAATATCAAATATATAATATGAAATATCGGATA
This sequence comes from Planctomycetota bacterium, assembly GCA_038060895.1. GTDB lineage: Bacteria > Planctomycetota > MHYJ01 > WSZJ01 > WSZJ01 > WSZJ01. Next base: position 90,868 of record JBBTCT010000016.1, on the reverse strand, counting down.
TAAAATGGCCCCGTCTCTGGAGGCACGGCGCAGGGTTTCCGCTTGACGGGAAACAGGGGGACGCGCATAGTCCTCCCCCTCATCGCGGGGTGGAGCAGTCCGGTAGCTCGTCGGGCTCATAACCCGGAGGTCGTGGGTTCAAATCCCACCCCCGCTATCCGGAACCAGGCGCGGCCCATGAGCCGCGCCTGCTTCGTTTCCCGCCCGGCGCTTCCCTACTTCGAGTACGTCCTCGCGAGCGCCCAGTCCTCCGTGAACCCGGGGAACTTCGTTCCGCCCTTGTCCAGGTCATCGACGATGTGCTTCGAACTCCAGCCCAGCTTGAGCGGGCGGCCGGCCTCGATGTCGAACGTCAGCGAGCCGGTGATGACCGTCTTTGACTTCGGGATCATTGCGCCGGCCGGGGCACCCGGAACTTTGCTGCTGTCGATGTCCTGCTGGCCGGAGAACTCGATCGTCGCGATGCCGTCTTTCACGGATTTGAGCGTCGCCGTGACCTCGCACCCCGCGCTCGTCGCGCTGCCGACCCCGATCGGCGACTTCTTGTCGTCCATCCGGTCGATGTCTTCGCGAAGCGCGTTTCGGGCCTTGCCCTGCGCGCCGGCCTTGCCCGCCGAGACGGTGTACTGCAGCGGCGAATTGCACGAGCCGTCGACCTTCCACGAGTCGCCGACTTCGACGGCGCCGGCGGGAAGCATGACCTGGACGAGCTCAGGCGGGCCCTTGCCGAGCAGGATCACGCTGAGATCCTCGGGCTTGCCTCTCTCAGTCTTTACGGTCGAGCCCTTGTCCCCCTTTGAGAGCAGGAAGACACATCCCTCCTGCGAGGTCAGCGCGGAAGCGGTTTTGGCGGTCGCGATCTTCGAACCGAGAATCGTGCGGCGTACTTCGACCGGGTCGCCGTCGGCGTCCTCGACGCATGCGTCCGTCCACTTCTCGATCAGCAAGAACGGCGTCTGCACGATCACCGACGTGACCGAGGACACGCCGCCGGACTTCGTGCTCTTCGACGGATTGGCCGTAGACGTCAGCCCGAGCGTCTGCTCGACCTTCATCGACTGGCCCTTGGCGAGCTTGAGCTTGAGCGTCACAGGGTCTGCGGCGGCGGAAGACGCGAGCACGACGCAGATCGCCAGGAAGCGCATGGGAGATTCCGGAAGAAAGACGTGGAACGAGTGTAGTCCTCGTCGTCCTTCGCGTACAAGCGCGACCGAACCCGCAGAACTTCACTCCTCGACGAAGTGGCCTCAGCTTGGCGACTCGGCCGACTTCTCGGAAGTGGCAGCATGACCGATCAGCACCGAGTCCCTTCGAACGCCGGCACTCCGGCCTTGCCGCAGGCGTCTCTCATGCGTTCCATCGCCGTCGCCAGCGCCGCCGCCGCGCCGATCTGGCGCAGCGTGGATTCCCCCTCGCGCCAGGTCTCTCGCGCTTCGTCGAAGCGCTCCTGGGAGAGCAGAATCAGCGCGTAGTCGCACAGGCGGGTTCCTTCGGATCGTCGGTCCCCGACTTCGCGGAGAATGTCGAGCGCCTCTTTGAAGGCTCGCCCTGCCTGCGCGTAGTTTCCTGATTTTCCGTACAGAACCGCCAGATTGCTCAGGAACACGCCTTCGTAGCGACGGTTGCCCACTTCACGTTGAATCGCCAACGCGAGCTCGAGATTCCGCTCGGCCTGCGCGGCCCGCCCGGTTTCGCTGTAAAGGTCCGCGGAATTCCCAAGGGTCAGGCCTTCGGAGTGGCGGTTGCCGACCTCGCGATGAATCTCGAGGGCCTGAATGTAGGCCTGCTCCGCTTCCTCGGGCCGCCGGGCGGCGCTGTAGACGTTGGCCAGATTACCGAGGGCGACGCCCTGGTCCCGGCGGCTCTTGACCTCTCGATGAATCGCAAGCGCATCGTTGAGGGTCTTTTCCGCCAGCTCGAGTCTCCCCGACTCGAGGTACAGAAGCGCGACATTTCCCAACCCGATGCCCACGGCGGCGCAATTCCCGAGCTCGCGGTGGATGGCCAGCGACTGTTCGCACGCCTGCTCGGCCTGTGACGCCCGGCCGGTTGAATTGAAGAGCCCGGCCAGATCTCCGAGGACTCTTGCCTCGAGCCTGGGGTCTCCGGCCTCGCGTGCGATGGCGAGCGCCTGTTCGAATTGCGCTTCGGCAACGCGCTGCCGCCCGGACATGATGGCCGCGTGCGCGGCGTGGCGAAGGGCTTCGACCTTCTCAGCGCCCGTGGCCAACTGTACGTACTGCTCCCACAGCCGCCCGGCCGCCTGGTTTCGGAAGTGGCTTCTCGCGTGTCCCGCGGCGCGGCGCAGGTAGTGGCGGTGCGCTGCCGAAAGAGCGGCGGCATCGGGGTCCGAAGGATCGTGCGCGAGCCGGGCGTGTTCGGCGAGCTCCTCTGCGAAGGAGTCCGTGGAGTGCGAGCGAAGGCCGAATCCGTCCTTGGGCGTCTGGGGCGGCGGCGGGCCGCCTGCAAGCTGCTCCATGATCCGGAACGCCAGAGAGTGCAATCGCGCCCGCTCGCCGGGGAGCTGCAGCTGATAGGCGGCGTCGCGGAGGAGGGAGTGGCGGAAAAGATACGCCTCCTCCGCCCTGAGCGAGTCGAAGGGCTCCGCCCTGAGCGAGTCGAAGGGCTCCGCCCTGAGCGAGTCGAAGGGCTCCGCCCTGAGCGAGCGAAGCCCTTCGACTCGCTGCTCAGTGTGGTTCGAGTCGAAGGGGGCGTTCACCGTCGCATCTTACTCGCGCCCCACCCCGTGCTTGCCGGGAAGCGAGCCTGTGCGACACTTCAGGCCCACTATTCCGCAGGAGCCCATGCTTCCACCCCCCAGCAAGCACCGCCGTTCCCTTTCCCTTTCCCTTTCCCTTTCCCTCGCCGTTCTAGCCGCCGCCGAACAACCCCGCGACCCGCCCCCCAACGACCGCGCCGCTCTTCAAATCCCCGACGACGTCTGGGACCGAGTCCTCGCCGGCAATGGTTCGGGGCGCAGGCCGCTCGGATTCACCGGCGACGAGATGCGGAACTACGCCGGCAGAGAGCACCTTCTCCGTTCGGTCGAAAACCTGTTCCGCGACGTGCGGACAATCCCCCGCACCACCGGGCGAATTGCCGACGAACTCATCGCCCTCGCGCGGGCCGGCAGCCCGGGCGACATTTCGATGATGTGCTGGGGACTGACGGACATCCCGGCGGGGCGCATGTATGCGCCACCGACCGGTGAAGATTGGGGCGAGGCCGGGATTCCCAAGGGAAAGTCGCCGTCGGAAGCGCTGTCGATCCTGTTGACGCTGGAGCCCGACCCCACGCCCGTCCTGGAACGCGCCGCGATCGAAGCGGAATTCGCAAAGATTCCCGTCCAACTCCAGCGCTTCCTCCTCAGGCTCGCCATCGCGCGGCGCGTGGCGCTCCCCTGGCTTCGCCAGTCCATTCCAGCGCCGGCGGACGATCCGGACGGAAGGGCTCTTCGAAAATCGGTCGCGTCGCCCTGGACCGACGGCGAAAACGACCAGGCCGCGACGCTCGACGGCCGGTGCTTCCGGTGGCTGCGCGAAGTCGACCGTGCGCCGGTGGCCTACGGCTCCGCGCTGTTCGCGGCGCATCTCAAGACCGCGCTCGCGGAACTCCAGGTCTGGCTGCAGGCGGACGGACGCGAGATTCTCGCGCGCATCGGGCCTCTCGACTGGCGCGGGCTGCCCGGAATCCACGTCCTCGGGACGGAGGACGACGCGATCAGCGGCCCGCAGCCGCCGATCGTGGTGGACTTCGGCGGCAAGGACCGCTGGACCGGACGCCTGGCCGTTTCGAACGGCCCTTCCGACCCGCTCTCCGTCGTGATCGATCTCGCGGGAGATGACGTTTACGACGGGGGCGAAGAGCTCTTCACCATGGGCTGCGGCGTCTTCGGCCTCGGCGCCGTGATCGATCTCTCGGGGAACGACAAGTACACGGTGAAAGATTCCGGTCTCGGATGCGGGTGGTTCGGGACGGGGCTGCTCTGGGACGGGGCGGGGGACGACGAGTACGTCGTGAAGGGAAAGTGGGGCCAGGGTGTAGGGCACATGGGCGCGGGAATGCTGGTGGATCTCGCCGGCGACGACCGGTATGAGTGCGCGGAGCAGTCGCAGGGAATGGGATCGACGCTCGGCTGCGGGCTCCTGCTCGACGTCGAAGGCAAAGACGCCTACGTGTGCCGGGACGACGGCAACGTCAGCGCGCTTTATCTCAACCAGTCCGTCGCCATGGCCCAGGGGTGCGGCTACGGCCGCCGCGCCGACATCGGCGACGGCCGCAGCCTCGCGGGCGGCTGGGGTCTCCTCGTCGATGGCGCGGGCGACGACCGCTATCACGCCCAATGCTGGTCGCAGGGATGCGGTTACTGGTGGGGCATCGGCGTGCTCGAGGACCGTGGCGGCAACGACGTCTACGAGAACGGCAAATACTCGAGCGGCGCCGGCGCCCACTACGCCGTCGGCGTCCAGGTCGACCTCGCCGGCGACGACCTCTACAACGTCGGCGTCACCACCACGAAGAACCAGTTCCAGGGCCACGCGCGCGACGCCTCGATCGGCATCTCCATCGACGGCGATGGCAACGACCGCTACCTGCTGAAAAACATGTGCGGCGGAAGCGCCGACCTGTGCAGCGTCGCGCTCTTCTGGGACCGCCGCGGCGACGACGTCTACGAAGTGACGATGGACAAGGACATGGGAGAGCCGGGCCCGTTCGGGTCGGCGTCCATGTATCCCCCGTCGCGCACATTCCGCGACGACCTCCCGGCGGTCGGCGTCTTCCTCGACACCGGCGGCAAGGACTCGTACTCGGGCGATCCGCGCAACGCGGCGGGCGCGCGCGACGGCGCCGGCTGGAAAGAGAACAAGTCATCGCAGTCGTTCGGATTCGGCTGGGACGCGGAGATCTACAGGTAATCCAAGGGGAGAACGTATGTCACACGCGTGTCCGTGGTGCGGCAAAGTCATTCCGCTGGGTCAGACAATGCTGGGAAAGACCGGCTACTGCCCGAGTTGCCGTGGGAAGATCCAGATTCCAGCCTCACCTGCTGGCGCCATTGGCAAAGTCGCGCCTCCGCCGGGCGCCGAGGCTTCAGCTTTCGCCGACGAACCCGCTGCGTCGCATGACCCGCTGGAACTTGCCGACGGCCCGCCGGAGCCGCCGAAACGCCCCTCCGCGGTGCCGCCTGTCCAGGCCGGCCCGATGCCCGGTGACAGCAACTGGCGTCCTTTCCTCTCGAGCGCCGAGCGCACGCGGCCAACCAAGGCCGTCGCCGGAGCCGGCGGAATCGTTTTCCTCATCATGTTCATCGTCTTCCTCCGAATCAGCTGCATGGGCGCCCAGCGAGCGTCTCAATCGAAATCCGAACTTCGCACTTCCCCGGGCGCGCCCTCGGTCCGTTCCCGTTAAGCGAATCGGAGGACTCCAGCCCCGCCCACCTTAGAATCCGCCGCGATGCCCGCACAGGACCCGCGAGAACGCCGCACCGTCACCGTCCTCTTCTCGGACCTCTCGGGTTTCACGCGCATGTCGGAGACGCTGGACCCGGAAGACGTCTCCGACATCGTCGATAAACTGTTTCTCCGCTTCCGCACCGTCATCGAAGCGCACGGCGGCACCGTCGATAAATTCATCGGCGACGCCGTCATGGCCGTGTTCGGCGCACCCGTCGCCCACGAAGATGATCCTGCCCGAGCCGTCCGCGCCGGACTGGCGCTTCAGCGCGAACTCGCCGCCTTCGACGCCGAGCGCGACCTCGGCATCCGCATGCGCATCGGGATCAACACGGGGGAAGTTCTGTGGGGAAGCGTTGCGGGCGACCGGGTGACGGCGATGGGGGACGCGGTGAACGTCGCGCAGCGGATGGAGTCCGTCGCGCGAATCGGCGCAGTCCTCGTCTCGCGCGCGACCCAGCGCGCCGCGGGCCGCGGATTCCGCTTCGAAGGTCGAGGGTCGGTGCAGGTCAAGGGACGGCAGGAACCGGTGGACACGGTTGAAGTCGTGGAAGAAATTGCGGAGGCGGCGGAAGCGGCGACCGGCGTGCCGCTGGTCGGCCGCGAGACGGAACTGGCGCGCCTCCTCGCGCTCTTCGACGCCGGCCGCGGCGCGTTCGTCGCGATCGAGGGCGAGACGGGGATCGGCAAGAGCCGGCTGCTGGACGAGCTGAAGCGCGCGGTGAAGGCGCGTCGGCCGGACGCCTGGGTCGCTTCGGGGCGCGCCGTCGAGCCGGCAGGTCTGCCGCTCGCTGCGCCCGGCGAAATTGCCCGCGCGGCGACGTCGGCCGACGGCGCGGCGCTGCCGGAAGCGCTTGCGGCGCAGATGTCGGCGCTTCCCGCAACGCCCACCGAGCGGGAAAACTGGGGGCAGCTCATCGCTCTCTCCGCCGGCGTCGCGCTTCCGGACGCCCGCGTCAAGGCGATCGAGCCTTCGCGGATGCTGGCGGAGACCCACCATGCGTGGGGCCGCTGGATCGCCGCGCGCGCGGCCGCCGCCCCGGCGCTCCTCTGCCTCGACGACCTGCACTGGGCCGACGAAGGAACGCGCGCCCTGCTGGAGTCGTTCCCTGCGGCGCTGGCAAACGTGCCGGTTCTTGTCGTCGCCGCCGCGCGCCCCGGGGCCCTGAGCCGCATTCCCGGCGCCTTCGAACGGATCACACTCGGCAACCTGACCCGCGACGCCGCGGCGCGACTGTCAGAGTCCGTGGTCGGAGCCGCAGTCTCCGGGGAGCTTGCGACATTTCTCTTCGAGAAGTCCGGCGGAAATCCCCTGTTCCTCGAGTCACTCGCCGGCTATCTCAGGTCCGAGTCGCTGCTGGAAGGCTCCCCCGCGCGCCTGCGCGGCGCGATCGAACGAATCCCGGACGGCCTCCAGGGCCTGCTGGTGGCCCGCCTCGACGCGCTATCGCCCGCTTCAAAGGAGGCCCTCAAGGCGGCCAGCGTGCTCGGCAAGATCTTCTGGCCCGGCGCGCTCGCGGCGATCACGGGATCGCCGGTGGAAGCGGCTCTGGAGGCCGCGCAGAAGCAGGACCTGGTCGCGCGCGACCCGGACTCGATCGTCTCCGGCGACGCCCAGTGGACGTTCCGTCACGCGCTGCTCAAGGATGCCGCGTATTCGCTCCTCCCCCGCCGGGAGCGGGCACGGCTCCACGGCCTCGCCGCGGACCACTTCCAGTCCCGCGCCTCCCAGGGCGGCCGCGTCCTTCAGTCCCTCGCGGCGGCGCAGCGCGAGGCCGGAGGCCAGGCGGCCGAAGCGGCGCTTCTGTGGCGCCAGTCCGCGGCGGCGGCGCTCGATGACGGCGCGTACCTCGAGTCCCTGGAATCGGCCACGCGTTCCGTGGCGCTGGCGCCCTCCGCGAGCGGCTTCGAGGCCCAGGCCCGGGCGTTCCGCATGCTGAGCCGGCTCGACGAAGCGCTTGCGGCGGCGGCGGCGGCTGAGCGCGCGAACGACGTCACGCCAGTGCAACGCGGAGTACTTCTCCTCCTCGTGGCGCGCGTGGACCAGACGCGGGGCCGGCTCCGCGAAGCGGTGGAGGGGACGGACCGCGCGATGGAGTTCGAGCTGGGTCCGATCCGACTCGCGGACGCGCTGATCCTGAAAGCGAATCTCCTCCTGGGTCTGGCCCGGGCGGCGGAGGTGGAGGAAGTGCTGAATCGCGGCCGCGCGCTGCAACCGGCGCTGCTGGCCGACGGCGATCGCTTCGCCACGGGGACGCTCGCTTCCCTGAAAGTCATCGAAGGCGAGTTCGCCCGCTTCCAGGGCCGGCCCGCCGAGGCGGAGTCACTCATTCGCGAAGCCCTGGAGATGTTTCGCGGACTTGGCTTCAAGGCCGGCGTCTCCAACGCCCTGAGCCGGCTCTCAAACGTCTACGGATCGCAGGGCCGGCTCGATGAGGAAGCGCGGACGCTCACCGAAACGCTGGCGCTCAAGCGGGAAGCGGGCGACCGTGAGGGAACTGCTGTCGTGCTGGGAAACCTGGGCACGAACCGGCAGCGCCGGGGCCGCACCGTGGAGGCGCTGGAGCTCTTCAAGGAGGCGCTGGCGATCCACCGCGATACGGGCGGCCGCCCCGGGATCGGGATCCAGCTCGGCAACATCGGCGCCATTCTCACTCTGCAGGGCCGCTGGGACGAGTCCCTCGCCGCCTACGCCGAGTCGCTGGCGCTGCGTCGCGAGATGGGATATCCCGCGGGCGTGGCTCGCGTGCTCGGAAACGTCGGGGTCCTCCACCACCTTCGGGGCGACTACGCGGCCGCCCGAAAAGCCTACGAGGAGTCGATCGCGATCGGCCGAAGCATCGACGACCGCCCCAATCTGTCCATGTCCCTGTTCAACCTCGGAGAACTTCTCACCTGGCAGGGCGAGCTCGACGCCGCACTCGGACCGCTGGGCGAAGCCCTTTCCATTTCGCGGACCTCGGACAGCCGGCTCGGCGTGGCCGGAGCCCTGCGCGTCATCGGACAGGTGCGCCTGGATGCCGGCGCCCTCGGCCCCGCACGCAGCGCGCTCGAGGAGTCGCTCCGGCTGTGCGTCGAAGCCCGGTACCTTGCGCTTCAGCCTGAAGTCATGGCGACGCTCGCCGAGCTGCAGGAGGAGGAAGGGCGTCCTGAGGAAGCGCGGGCCGGTCTCACGGAGGCGCTGAAGCTCATGGAGGAAGGGAGCGACCGGCAGATGAAGGCCCGGACGCTGGCGCAGCGCTCGCGATTCGGGACGGACGCAGCCTCGAAGTCCGACGCGGACGCGGCACTCGCGCTGGCAGGGGAGCTGAAAGACGCGCGCGTTCAGAGCGTGGCGCTGGGCGCGCTCTCGCGCTTTCGCTCGGCGACGGGCGACAGGGAGGGAGCGCTTTCGGATGCGCGGGAAGCGGTGCGCCTGGCCGCCCCGGAGAGGACGCCGTTCCGGGAGCGGCTCGCGGTGCTCCTCGACGCGGCGCGCGCAATGACGGCGGCCGGAGATCCCGCCGGGGCGGCCGCCTGCCTCAAGGAAGGCGAGGCTTCAGCGAAGCGGGCGGGCGCGCGGCTGTGGCTCACCCGCTTCCGTCGCGCCGCGGGAACGGCCGCGAAGTGACGGCGGGTTATCCCGGCCGCCACGAGGGGGCGAGGGCGGGATAGAGCGCGCGGAATCGCGGGCGGAGGGCGGCGTAGGCCGCTGCGCCCTGGCAGGGCTCCAGGGTCCCCGTGACGCGGACGGCCGCGTTGCAGGCCGCGGGAACACTGGAGTGGGCGCCGGCGCCGACCGACGCGAGCAGCGCAGCGCCGAACGCGGCGCCTTCTTCGGAACTCACGGTCGAAACCGGCGCGGCGAAAACGTCCGCGAGAATCTGCCGCCAGAGCCGGCTCCGCGCGCCGCCGCCCGTGATGCGGATCTGCGTCGCGGCCGCATGGCCGGACGCGCGCAGCAGGTCGAGGCTGTCCTTCAGCGCGAACGCAACGCCCTCCAGCACGGCCCGGACGAAATGCGCGCGCGTATGCCGCACGGTGATGCCGACGAACGCGCCGCGGGCGTGCGGGTCGTTGTGCGGCGTCCGCTCGCCCGTGAGATACGGCAGAAAGAGAAGCCCGTCGCTTCCCGCCGGCACGTTGATCGCGGGCGCCAGCAGCTCGTCGTACGAAACGCCCGGCGCGAACGTGTCGCGGAACCACCGAAGGCTTCCCGCGGCGGAGAGCATGACGCCCATCAGGTGCCACTGCCCCGGCACCGCGTGGCAGAACGCGTGGAGGCGCCCCTCCGGCTCGATGAACGGCTTGTTCGAAGCCGCGAACACCACACCGGACGTCCCCAGGCTCACGGAGAGAATCCCTTCCGACACCGCCCCCGTCCCCACCGCCGCCGCCTGCTGGTCCCCGCCCCCGCCGAACACTGGCGTCCCCTCCCGCAACCCCGTCGCCGCCGCCGCCGCACGCGTCACCGCCCCCGCCACTTCCGTCCCCTCAAACGTCCGCGGCAGCCACGCCGGATCGATCCCCAGCGCCGACACCACCACCGGCGACCAGTCGCGCCGCGCCAGGTCGAACAGAATCGTCCCCGACGCCCCCGCCTTGTCCGACGCCAGCTCCCCCGTCAGCTTCAGCCGCACGAAATCATGCGGCAGCAGCACGTGCCGCATCGCCCCGAACACCTTCACCTCATGCCGCTTCAGCCACAAAATCTTCGGCGCCGTAAACCCCGCCAGCGCGTCGTTCCCCGTAATCGCCAGCAGCCGCTCGCGCCCCACCAGCCGCCGCACGTCGTCGCACTCCTCCTCCGTCCGCCCGTCGTTCCACAAGATCGCGGGCCGAAGCGGCTCCAGGTTTTCGCCGAGCGCGACGAGGCCGTGCATCTGGCCTGTCAGGCCGATACCGGCGATCGATAATGCGTCTGAGCCCGTCTCCGAAAGCACGCGGCGCACCGCCTCGCAGGCCGCCGTCCACCACAGGGATGGATGCTGCTCGCTCCAGAGAGGCCGTGGCGACTCAAACGTGTACTCGCTCGACGCCACGCCGAGGGTCGAGCCCTTCTCGTCGACGAGAAGCGCCTTTGTTGCGGTGGTGGAAACGTCCAGGCCGAGGATTTGCCGCATATCAGACGAAGTTCCATTCGGGAAGGCCCGCCGATTCAGCTCCGGTTTCTGTCGGCTCGAGCGAAACCCCATCCCGAATGAACCAGGTTTCGCGGTGCCAACGCTGCTCGCCGGGCGCGATTGTGGTCACGGGACCGAGCGTCTCAAGTTCAAGAAACCGGTCATTGCAGTAGCACTGACTGGAACTTCCCTGCTCGAAATAGGTGTCCGACCGACCAAAGGAGGCGACTTTGGTCAGAACGGTCCCATTGCGGAAGTAGGCAAGCCACTCGTTGTAGTTGGAATAACCGATCTTCAGCGCGCCAGTACTGAGCCGGGCATGTACGAAGGTGTAGTTCGCGCCCCAAGAAATGTTCGGATCGTCCTTTCTTGTGTAAGGCCAGAGGACAAATCCTCGTTTCTTCCAGGATCCACCTACTTCGCTCCCGCGATTCGTGTGCGGGAGGATCGCAAACCCACCTGGTTTGAATTGTGTGATTGCCCACGGCGAGCAGGTGACGGGAGTCGAGCCGCAGTTCTTGAGTCCGTGATCGACGACCACCATCGAAATCTCACCAAAAAACGGATCTTTAGTGGCATCCGTGGATGGTTGATCCGACGATCGGAGGTGATTGACCAGCACGGTCGGGAAACCGATCGTGAACGACTTCTGAAGTCCAGTAAGCAGCTCGATGGGCTGAGACACTTCGAGAGTGTGAGGCGTCACCTCGATTCTGGGAGGTGCATCGTCGGGCAGGTACGTCCATCGAGGCTCTTCAGGCGCCACCCACAAACGGTGCCCTCCTCGCATGCGATACCTGCCTGCGCCGGGACATTCGAGGGTGAAGTCCGGGACCTCGGCGAGAATGTTCTCGCCGCCGCGCAATCGCAGCGAAAGGATGCGCGGACCGACCGTTTCAGTCACAAGGAGCGAAATGGTGGCGTTCTTGAACTCAACGCACGGCAGCCCGAGAAACTCTGGCATCACCGCACCCCGAGCAGCAGTTCAACAACAAGCTGGTCGAGCCGCTCGTACGGCTGGCCGCGCTTCCCCATCGCGGCGCGATCGAACGCGTGCGACTTCAGCGCCTCCGCTTTCTTCGGCGCGAACTTCCCCTTGAAGCGATCCATGCCGCCGTCGTCCTCGAAGATCTCTTCCAGCAGGCCCTGGATCTCGCGGTCCGCGCGGAACTGCTCCGCCTTCTCTTTGAGGATCAGGTACGTCCGCATGCATCCCTTCGCGAACGCCTTTACATCCTCGGCGTCGGAGGTGCGGTACGCGTGCGCATCGAAATGCCGCGAGCCGGAGTACCCGACGTCCTCGAGGAACTTCACGAGGAAGAACGCGGACTTGAGGTTGTAGGAGCCAAAGCGGAAGTCCTGGTCGTAGCGCCCGAATGCCTGGTCGTTGAGGTCGATGTGGAAGAGTTTGCCCGCGTCCCAGGCCTGCGCGACCGCGTGGGTGAAGTTCAGCCCCGCCATGTGTTCGTGCGCGACTTCGGGATTCACGCCGACCATCTCGGGCCGGTCAAGCGTCCCAATGAATGCGAGCATTGCACCGGTCGTCGGGAGAAAAATATCTCCGCGCGGATCGTTCGGCTTCGCTTCGAGCGCGAATTTGAGGTCGTACTTCTGGTTTCGCACGTAGCCGCACAGGAAGTTCATCGCCTCGCGCATCCACTTCTGCGCGTCGAGCAGATTCTTGCCTGCGTCGGTCTCCGATCCTTCCCGCCCTCCCCAGAACACATAGATCTTCGCGCCGAGCGACACGCCGAGGTCGATCGCGCGCATCGTTTTCTGGAGGGCGTAGGCCCGGACCCGCGGATCGCTGCTCGTGAACGCGCCGTCGCGGAAGGCCGGGTCGCCGAACAGGTTCGTCGTCGCCATCGGCACTATCAGCCCGGTGTCCTTCAGCGCCTGGCGGAAGTCCGCGACAATCTTCTTCCGCTTCGCAGGGGACGCGTCGATCGGCACGAGGTCGTCGTCGTGAAAGTTCACGCCGTAAGCGCCGACATCCGCCAGCAGGTGCACGATCTCGACCGGTGAGAGCGTCTGCCGTACCGGCGCGCCGAACGGGTCGCGGCCCGGGTTGCCGATGGTCCACAAGCCAAAAGTGAAGCGATGCTCGGGCCGTGGGGAGAGGTCGATGTTCACAGGCGCACGATAGCGCGAACCAACGACCGGAGCCACAGAGGGCACAGAGGCCACCGAGAAAGGCAGTCAACCAAGAGCAAGTCCGTGCCGGCTTTGCCGGCACGGCGCGTACGCGCCACCCGGACTTGCAGCCGAGGTTGAAAAATCGCCGTTTTTCTCTGCGCTCTCTGTGTCCTCTGTGGCCCAGGTCGTTATTGTCCCACCCGGCGCACCGTTTGCTTCACGCCCCCCTCGAACCGCTACCATGCCTTCCAAAGGAGGCCCCATGCTCGACCTTCCCCGCCGTGACTTCCTCACTCGCGCTTCCCTGGGCCTCGCCGCGGCTTTCAGCGGCGCACTGACGCTTCGCTCGGACGCCGACCCGACTCCCGAATCCGGGGATGTGGGCGATTACGGCGGCTACGTAAAGGAGAAGCCGGCCCCCGACGCCCCGAAAAACGGCGACTGGAATCCCACGGAGAGCAACATCCTCGGGCCGTTCCACCGCAAGGGCGCGCCGTACCGGGCGAAAATCGGGCCCCCGCTCTCCAAAGGGACCGTGATGTTGATTTCAGGCCGCGTGTGGGGCCACGACACGAAAAAGCCGCTTCCCATGGCCGTCCTCGACATCTGGCAGGCGAACCACGACGGGCGGTACGACAACGACGACCCGAAGGCGCCGCCGGCGAAGGACGTGTTCCTGTACCGGGCACGGCTGGTCACGGATGAGAATGGATACTACGAGTACGAAACGATACATCCCGGGCGGTACGAGATCGGAAAGGGTGTCTGGCGGCCGAGCCACATCCACTACCTCGTCAGGGCTCCGGGATACCAGGACCTCGTGACGCAGCTCTACTTCGAAGGCGACCCGATGAACGAGAAGGACGCGTTCATCCGGAAGTCGCTGATCATCAAGGTGGCGGAGCACAAGGCGGCGGAAGGGACGTACGAGCGGGGAACCTTTGATGTCGTGCTCGCGAAGGCGTGATGCTTGAAGGCGGATTCGTCGGCGCCTGCGCCGTGGCCATCGCGTATCCTGCGCCGATGCGCCGCTTCCAGACCGATGACGCACGCCTGCTCGAATTCCCCCCCGCCCGCGTCTTCCGGTGCCTCGCCGACTTCGAGGACTACAACCGATGGTGGCCAAGGGACGTTCGATTCCGCGTAGTCCAGCTCATCCCGGCACTGATCGGGACCAAGCTCGAGGTCCTGGTTGCGAAGCGGAGTTTCTACGCCGAGGTCGTAAAGTTCGAAGAACAGAAGAGCCTGCATTGGGTGTACCGGTCCGGCTTCTACAAGGGGCAGGGGACGTGGACGCTGGAAGAAATAGACGGGCACACGCGGCTGCGGTACGTCAGCGACCTGCCGGTGCACCCGTCGCTCATCGCGGAGCACTTCCTGAACGCGAAGGACTTCGCCGCGCGGCACGCCCGGGTGCTGAACAAGGCGTTCAGCGGGTTTGAAAAGCGGCTGGAGGAAATCAGAAGTTAGCGCCGGAGGCCTTCCAGTTGACACGGAGCACACGGAGAGCACGGAGGCCACACAGAGAGAGACGAAATCGACGGTCCGTTGAACAAAGGAAGAAAATAGTCATGGTCGTTCTCTGTGACCTCTGTGCTCTCTGCGTCCTCTGTGTAACGTGAAGGACCATTCCATTGTTGCCTGAACCGCTTTCACTTCCGCCGCTCCTTTCCCCCCGCTAGCCTCCTCCCATGCCCGACGCCTCCCCTGCCCTCTCTCGCCGCGCGCTCGGGACGATTTTCTCCTGCGCCGTCGCGCTCGGGATCGCGGCCGAATTGCGCGCCGTCCAGTTCACGACGCCGCACATGCTGAGCCGGGATGGCTACTACCACGCCCGCTACGCGAACCTGCTTCCATCCCGCGGGCTTTCGCGGAAATTCGAGTGGACGCAGTACTCGTTCTGGAAGGACCACTTCTCGGACAAGGAGTTCCTCTTCCACGTCTGGCTGGCGCCGTTCTGCAGGTCCGAGGCCACGATGGTGGCGGGCGCGAAATTCGCCGCGTGGCTCCTGGCAGGGGCCGTCATCGCCGCGTTCGCGTTCGCCCTTCGAGCCACGGGAGTACGCGGGCCTCCCATTTGGGCATTTGCCCTCGCGGGTTCAGGAAGTCACTTCATCTATCGGCTCTCCGAATGCCGCGCACACGTTCTGTCGATCGGGTTTTTCATCGTCGGCACGGCCCTGCTGCTCAAGGGCAAATGGAAGTGGCTCGCGGCCGTGGGCTTCGTGTACGCCTGGTCGTACGCGGCGCCGCACCTGCTCGTGGCGATCGCACTCGCGCACCTTGCGGCGACGTGGATTCACAACGGGAAGCCGGAATGGCGCGGGGCCGCGGCGGCTGCGGCCGGCGTGTTCGCCGGGTTGCTCCTTCACCCGTACTCGCCGAACTCGCTTCACATGTGGTGGGTGCAGAACGTGGTGGTCCTGCAGCAGACCTGGGGCGGCTCCACGATGGGGCTGACGTGGGGGGACGAGTTCGACGCGGTCCCGACGCGGTCGCTGGTGACGGATTCGATCGGTGTTTTTATTTCGCTGGCGGCGGGGGTGATCCTCTCCGTTGTGTCCGCCCGCGCCCAACGCCTCTCGTCGCGCAGCTTCTCCCTGCTCTTCATCACCTTCGCCACCTTCGGCCTCTACTGCCTCTCCGGCCGTTTCATCGAGTACTTCGCGCCCTCCGCCGTCTGGCTCCTCGCCTCCGTCATCTCCGATCTGCTTGAAGGCCGCGACCTTGCGGAGCTCTGGAAGACTCGTCAGGGTTCGGTGACCTGGGTGGCCACGGTCGCGGCTCTTCTTCTCACGCAGAATCACTTCCACACCGTCGGCCGCACGATGAAAGAGGCCGGCCGCGTCAAAGGCCCCGTCATGTCCGGCGCCGCAAAGTGGGTCCGCGCCAACGTCCCTGCCGGCGCCAACGTGGGCCACTTGAACTGGGGCGACTTCGTCCAGCTCTTCGCCTCCGACCCCGATCACCGCTACATCAACGGCCTCGACCCCGCCTTCATGCTCGTCACCGATCCGCCGCGCATCCGTTACTGGGAGGAAGTCCGCACCGGGAAAAAGCCGCTCGACCCTGTCGAATTCGGCGACACATTCCTCACGAACGTGCTGGTCGTGACCAGGGAAGTTCCACGGCAGGTGCGAATCTGCGAGGACGCGCTCCTGGAACGGGTCTACGAAGACGAGGGAGCGATCGTGTACGTGCTGCCGAAGGCGAGCCGGGCCGAAGCGGAGCCAAAATAGAAGCGGCGCCGGCGCGCGGGGACGCGGTTCGGATTCGGTTAAACTCGCACGATGCCCGACGCGCCCGGCGCCCACGACGCGACCCACGTCCCGAACTCGCGCCCCTCCCTTCGCGGCGGGCGCCTGGACCCGGGAGCGCGAGTCGGAAATCGGTACGACATCGTGAAGTGGCTGGCCCAGGGCGGCATGGGCGCCGTCTACCTCGCAATGGACACCGCCGTCTCGCGCACCGTTGCGCTCAAGATCATCCCGCGACAGGTCGGCGACGACCCGATGGTGCGCGCCCGCTTCCTGCGCGAGGTCAAGGCCGCCGCCGCGCTCTCGCACCC
This sequence comes from Planctomycetota bacterium, assembly GCA_038060895.1. GTDB lineage: Bacteria > Planctomycetota > MHYJ01 > WSZJ01 > WSZJ01 > WSZJ01. The sequence continues at coordinate 74,609 of JBBTCT010000016.1, read as the reverse complement.
GAACATCGTGCGGCTCTTCGATGTCGGCGAAGAAGAAGAGTTCTGGTACTACACGATGGAGTTCGTGAACGGCCCTTCGCTGTCGCAGCTCCTCAAGGAAACGCGGCGGCTGCTTCCGAGGACGGCCATGCGGCTGGGGGCGCAGGTCGCGCGGGCGCTGGCGCACGCTCACGCGGCGGGGATCGTGCACCGCGATATCAAGCCGGGAAACGTGCTCGTCATCGCGGAGTCGCCCCCGCTGAAGACGTCCACCACGCTGACGTCGCTTCGCGTCGCCGACGGCTTCGTCGAGGAATACCGCGCGATGCTCCTCGACTTCGGCCTCGCGCGCGACGCGAACGATGCCACGGCGCTCACGCTGACCGGGGACGTCCTCGGCACTCCGCTCTACATGTCTCCCGAGCAGACCGCCGGAGCGAAAGACATCGACGCGCGGACGGACGTGTGGTCGCTGGGAACGGTGTTGTACGAAGTGGTCACCGGGGTGGCGCCTTTCGTCGGCGAGTCAGTGATGGAGATCCTGCACAAGGTGAAGAGCGTGGACCCGGTTCCGCCGAGCCGGCTGGCGCCCGACATGTCGCGCGACGCGGAGACGATCGTTCTCAAGGCGCTCGAGAAGAATCCCGCGCGGCGATACCAGTCGGCCCGGGAATTCGCCGACGACCTCGAGCGCTTCCTGCGCGGCGAAGCGATCCATGCGCGCCCTCCGTCGTGGGTGTACCGGTCGATGAAAGCTGCGGCGAAGCGGCCGGCGCTGTCGGGGGCGCTGGGCGCCTTGTTTCTTGCGGTTGCGGGGCTGAGCGCCGGGCTCGGCGGGCCTGCGTGGGTTGCGGTGAAGGCGACGCCGCCGGGAGCGCGGGTCTACATCGACGACGAGCTCCGCGGCACGGCGCCGGGGACGTTTCGCGTGTGGCCCGCGACGAGCGTCAGGGTCGACGTGCTCGCCGAGGGTCACGAGCCGCAGAAAGCAAGCGCGTCCGTGAAGCCGTGGCGGACGATCGAACTCGACCCGATCGCTCTTCGGCACGACTCGGGAATGCTCCGGCTCGACATCGAGCCGGCCTCCGCGCGGGTCGTCCTGTCGCAGGGCGACGTCACGGTGAGGGAGCTCGAGGGCGGCCGAAGCGAGGTCGCGCTTCGAAATGGCGTCTACAAGATGACGGTGAGCGCGCCGGATTATCACTCGCACGAAACGGCGTTTTCGATCACTCCGGCCGACGACGCCGTGCCGGGAGCGATCCGGCTCGAACACGAGTTCGGGTTTCTCGAAGTGGACGCCGACGGTCCCGGTACCACGCTTCGCGCTTATCCCGATACCGGGACGCCGGACCCGTCGCCGAAGACCTGCCGCCTTGGCGACATCCCTCCGGCGCAGCCGGCTGCGCAGGCCGCGCTTCCCGTGCGGTCGCTTCGCCTCGACACGGGCACCTGGCGGCTCTATTTCACGCGGCGCAGCAGTTTTCCGAGGAGCTGTGTGGTGCGGGTTGAGGCTGGGAAGACGGTCAGGCTGCGGTCCTGGCTGGAAGAAATGACGCGCTGGTGGGTGCCGGTCAACCGTCCGATCCACGGCGGTCCCCAGGCCGCGGACCTCTATGGAAACGGATCGCTCGAGATCGTTTTCGCCGCGACGGATTGGCGCGTCTATTCGCTGAGGGGCATGGATGCGATCCGGACGTGGGCATTCGAGTCCGGCGGGGCGAATGAATCGTCCGTCGAGATGGGCGACGTCGATGGGGACGGCACCGCGGACTGCGTTTTCTGCTCCGAGGACGGCCACGTCCGCGCGCTCGGCGGGCGCAACGGGCGGCCGCTCTGGGACCGCGGGTTTCTTTCGGCGGCCCGTGGCATCCCGCGCGTCGCCGACCTCGATCGCGACGGCACGAACGAAGTCGTCTTCGAAGCGGACGGCATCCTCGTCTGCGCGGAGGGCGCCACGGGGAATTCCCGCTGGGTGTTCCCCGCACCGGGCGGCGCCGAGGGACGCTGTGCCGTCGCCGCCATCGACGGGGACGACGTCCTGGACGTCATCGTCGCCACCCGCAACAACCTCGTCGCGGCAGTCTCCGGGAAGGACGGGCACCCGTTGTGGACCTTTGTCGCCGGGGGCCCCGTGTACGGTTCCCCCGCCGCCGCGGATGTCGACGGCGACGGCATCGACGACATCGCCGTCGCCTCGGACCGCCTGATCGTCCTCTCGGGCCGCGACGGCCACAAACTCTGGGACTACCCCTGCGGCTCCTCGCCGGCCAGCCCCGCCTTCGCCCGCCTCGACGGCGACCCGGCGCCTGACCTCGTCGTTCCCGGCGGCGACGCCGCTATCCACGCACTCTCCGGCCGCAACGGCTCCCTTCTCTGGCGCACCCCTCTCCCGGGCCGCTCCCGCTGCCTCCCTGCCATCGCCGACGTCGATTCCGACGGCACCCCCGACGCCGTCGTTTCCTGCTCCGACGGCGCCATCCACTTTCTCTCCGGCCGCGACGGCAAGTCCCTCTGGGCCTTCGAAACCAACGGCCCAACCCAGTCGTCGCCCCTCCTCGTCGACGTCGGCGGCAACGGCTCACTCGAATGCGCCGCAGGCTCCGACGACGGCCGCATCTGGCTCTTCGCCGCCCAGCCCGGCCCCGCACGCTGGCGCTTCCCCTCCACCGCCGGCGGCGTCTGCTCCCCCGTCCTCCTCGACGCCGACAAGGACGGCACCCGCGACGCCGTCCTCGCCGGCCCCGAAGGCATCATCCGAATGCTCTCCGCGGCGGATGGAAGGGTGCTCTGGGAAGCGGACGCGACGGGCGGCATCGCGGGAACAACGCGCCTTCCCGACGTGGACGGCGACGGCGTCCCTGAAGTGCTCGCCGGCCTCTGGCAGCCCGACGAGCACGGCGCCTGCATCGCGTACTCCGGCGCGACCGGCGTTGTGCTGTGGCGAGCGTCCGAGAGCGGACCCGTCGGCTCCCCCGCCGCGACCGGAGACATCGACGGCGACGGGAAAGCCGATGTCGCCCTCGGCGTCGGCCCCGGAGGAAACGCCGTCGTCACCTATGGAAGCGCCTCGGGCCGGGAGCTGCGGCGATTCTCCTGCAAAGTACACTTCCTGCAGGGCCTGACCTCAGGCGATCTCGACGGCGACGGACTCCCGGAACTTTTCGCCGGCGCCAACGACAACCGGCTGCGCATTATCGGAAGCGACGGCCGCGAACGCTTCCAGGTCGACACGCTCCATGCGATCGAATCGCCGGCTGCGATCGCCGACCTCGACGGCGATGGCGCCACCGACATCGTCTTCACCTGCCTCGACAAACGGGCCCGCGCGGTTTCGGGGAAGGATGGCCGCGTCCTGTGGCGCTACGACATCGGCGCCGAGAGCGAGAGCGGCCCTGTCATCGGCGACCTCGACGGGGACGGCGCTCCGGAAGTCGTCTTCGGTGCGAACAACTCATCCATCCACGCCGTTGGCGGACGCGACGGACTTCGCCGCTGGCGCTTCAACGCCGGCGACCAGGTCCGCGACACCATCGTCGTCGCGGATCTCGACGGCGACCGCAAGGCCGAAGTCCTCGCCGGCGCCTGGGATTCGCGCGTCTACGTGCTCGAGGGCTCCGATGGCCGCCCGCGCTTCGAACTCGACACAGGGCGCGAAGCAGTCAACCGCCGCCCTGTGCTCGAGGATACGGACGGCGACGGAATTCCCGAGACCCTCTACCTCGCTTCGCACCGCAACCTGGCGCGCATGGACATTCCCCGGCGCTCGCCGATCGAAAGGCCCGACGCGCGCACGGCCCGCCGCTGGGCCCGCCGCGAAATCTGGCCCGCGCTCGCCGCGCGAGGCGATGCTGCAGACCCCCAGCAGGGCATCTCCCTTGCCAAGGCCTTCCTCGCCCTGGGCGATCCCGCCCGCGCCGCCGCCGCCGCTTCCAACACTGCCGCTCATTTCCCCCGCGATCCGCATTGCCGCGTCCTCCTCGCCGCAGCCAAAAACGATCCCGTGGCGCTCGGCGAAGCGCTCGCCCTGGACCCCTTCGCGACGTTCGATTTCGCGCTGAGAAACGGCCTCCTCGACGAAATCGCCTCTTGCGCATCGAGCCTCGAACCCCCGGCCCGGCCCCTCGCGCGCGCCGCCGCCCTCCTCCTCGCCCGACGCTTCGACGAAGCCCGCGCCGCCCTCGACCAGCTCATCGCCGGCGGTCGGCGCCCCGATCTCCTCCTTCTCCGCGGTCATGCGGCGCTTCTCGCAGGCGATCCCGAAGCGGCGCTCGCGGACTGGGAGGCGCTGGAGCGGGTCGGCGGCATGGGCAGCGACATGCGCGGCTATGTTGCGCGCGCTCGCAGCCTGACGGCCGACCCGCGCAAGAATGCGATCGAGCACGCCCGCGCCCGGCGATGGGAAGAAGCGTGGACCTGGTATGACCGGGCGCTTGCGAAGTTTCCCGACGACGCGGCCACCCTGAACGAGTTCGCGTGGTTCGTGGCGACGCACGCGTGGCGCAACGACCGGCAGCCCGAGGCACCGGCGCCGACCGAGCTGACGGCGAAGGCGGTCGCGGCGGCGAAGCGGGCGCTCGAACTGGGGCCGGCGGCCCAGCGTTGGGAGTTCCTGGACACGCTCGGTGCGGCGTCATGGGCGAACGGGGAAAAGGAAGCAGCCCTGAAGGCCGGCGAGGAAGCGGTCTCCCTTGCGCCCGAAGCACGCAAAGGTGAGCTGGCACGGAGAGTCGGCGTGTATCGGGACGGAGTGAAGTAGAGGGACTTTTCTTTCGTGGGAAACGACTCCTGCCTGCGCGCGCCCGGCAACTCGCCTACCGCTGCACCGCCTCCAGGATGCTCAGTCGCTTCAGCAGCATTTCCTTGTTCGGCCCATTCACGCCCGCCTCGAGCGCCGCGGCGCGCGCCTTGACGACCTCGTCGGCCAGGTTCGCGCGGTCGTTGGCGATCTGCTCGCCGAGAACTTTCTGGAAGTCGGCCTCCGAAACCTCCTCGACGCGCCCCTGGAAATACAGAACGCAGCGCTTACCGTCGGGATGGAGGCGCCGGTCGTAGGCCATGATCGAGTCTCCAGGCTCCCCGTCCCCGCGGACGGGGTGCAGGTATTCGTAGCTGCAGGCGTCGCCGCTCATGTCGAAGGGGCAGACCAGGATGGTGCTGTCCGCGGTAATCATGTCGGGCCGCTTCAATTCGTCGATAGAGCCCGGGTAAATCTTGAACTTCGCCTCATAGAGGCAGAAGTAGATCCCCAGTTGTTTCAGGTCGTTCTTGCACCTCGTCACCTGCTTCTTCATTTCCGGCGACCGCCCGTCTGCAACTTCGTCATCGCCGCCGTCGAGATTCAGCAGATGCAGCAGCGCTTCGTCGAGCTTGGCCGGCTTCGCCGGCACGCTCAGCCCCGCGACTTCCCGCATGAGTGCGATCTTCGGCCAGATTCTGTCGACGATGTCCCGCTCGCGCTTCGCGACGATTTCGGCGGCGACGGAGGCGATTTCGGCATTCGAGAGACTCGAAGCCGGGGTACCCGCGGTGCCGGGCGACTGGGGGACGGCGATCGGAGTGTTGTTGACCGCGGATGTTTCCGGCGTCGCTTCAGCGCCCCGGCGACGGGCGAGCGGCAGTCCGGCGAGAACGAGGGCGAGCATCGAGACTGCGACGGCAAGCCAGGGCGCGAAGCGATTCATGGGAGTCTCCGTGTAAAGAGCTGCATCGTGGATGCCGGGATTCGTTGAAACGTCACGCGGGGCTGGGAGTTCGAATCCTTCGGGGCCCGGCTAGCGGGGACGCGCCTTGCCCACCTTCGCGGGGGCGCCATATTTCCGCCGGTACAGCGCCATCGCCTGTCGCACCGCTTCCTTCGCCTGTTCCGGCCCCAGGAACTCGCGCACCTTCACTTCTTTGTGCTCGAGCTTCTTGTAGTCCTCGAAGAAGCGGCGCAGCTCGAGGAGGCGGTGACCGCGGAGCTCGCCGATGTCGGCGTACGAGTTGTACTCAGGGTCGTCCAGGTGGACGCAGATGACTTTCTCGTCGCCCTTCCCTTCGTCGAGCATGGCCATCATCCCGATGGGCCGGACGCGCAGGAGCGAGAGCGGCGCGACGGGTTCCTGCATGAGGACGAGGACGTCCAGGGGGTCGTCATCGTCGCCTAGAGTCTGGGGGATGAAGCCGTAGTTGGCGGGATAGACGACCGAGGAGTAGAGGACGCGATCGACGAAGAGGAGACCGGTTTCCTTGTGAAGCTCGTACTTGACCTTGTCGCCCTTCGGGATTTCGACGACCGCGAGGAAGGTCTCCGGCGCGTCTTTGCCGATCGGGACGTCATGCCACGGGTGAGCCATAGGGGGAGAGATCATAGCGGGGCGCACGAGAGAACAGGCAACTTCAACTTCAACTCTCAAGCAAACGGCAACTACAAGAAGGCGAACTTCAATCCCGTGCCGGCCGAGGTTGTCATTTTGAAGTTGGCGTTTGCTTGAGAGTTGAAAGTTGAAGTTCGCAGTTTTCCGCGGCTCCCCGTAGTCGGACCCCTCCGCCGCGATTACACTCCCCGCCCCCCAAACCCCCACCGGAGCCGCCGCTCATGCCGCCGCCGTTCATCATGCAGATGGAGCACGTGTCCAAGGCGTACGAGAAGAAGGTCGTCATCAAGGACATCACGCTGTCCTTCTACTACGGCGCGAAGATCGGCGTGCTCGGCTCGAACGGATCCGGAAAGTCCACGCTGCTGCGCATCATGGCCGGGCAGGACACGGACTTCGAGGGCAGCCTGTACCACATGCCGAACTGCAAGATCGGGTTCGTGCCGCAGGAGCCGCAGCTCAACATGGAAACGGACGTGAAGGGCTGCCTGGACGAAGCCGTGTTCGAAACGCACGAACTGCTGCGCAAGCACGAGGAAGTCGGGACGCGGCTCGAGGGAAAACTCGATCCCGACGAAATGGAACACGCCCTCGAACAGTTGCAGACGCTTCAGGACAAAATCGACGCCTGCAGTGCCTGGGAAATCGACCGGCACCTCGAGATTGCTGCGGAAGCGCTGGAGCTGCCGCCGATGGACGCGAAAATCGCGGTGCTGTCGGGCGGCGAGCGCCGGCGCGTCGCGCTGTGCTGCACGCTTCTCAAGACCCCCGACCTCCTTCTCCTCGACGAGCCCACGAACCACCTCGACGCGCTGTCCGTCGCATGGCTTGAGCGCTTCCTGAAGGAATTCAAGGGCACCGTGATCGCGGTCACGCACGACCGGTACTTCCTCGACAACGTTGCGGGGTACATCCTGGAGCTCGACCGGGGCCGGGGAATCCCGTGGCAGGGGAACTACACGTCGTGGCTGGAGCAGAAGAAGAAGCGGCTGGAGCTGGAAGAGAAGGCGGAGGAGCAGCGGCAGCGGACGCTGGGCCGGGAGCTGGAGTGGATCCGCATGTCGCCGCGGGCGAGGCAGGCGAAGCCGAAGGCGCGCATTGAGGCGTACGAGCGCCTGCTCGAGCAGGATTCGGGGGAAAAGGCGGACGAGCTGGAGTTGAGAATCCCGGCGGGGCCGAAGCTGGGAAACCAGGTGCTGGAGACGAAGGACCTCAAGAAGGCGTACGGGGACCGGGTGCTGATCGACGGGCTCACGCTGAGCCTTCCGCCGGGAGGAATCATCGGCGTGATCGGCCCCAACGGCGCCGGCAAGACGACGCTGATGAGGATGATCGTGGGGAAAGAAAAGCCGGACTCCGGCACTCTGACCGTCGGTCCGAGCGTGCAGCTCGCCTACGTCGATCAGAATCGCGAGACGCTCGCGGCGGAGAACACGGTCTACCAGGAAATTTCAGGCGGCCAGGACCAGTTCAAGGCCGGCGGCAAGTGGATGAACAGCCGCGCATACGTCGGCAAGTTCAATTTCAAGGGCACGGACCAGCAGAAAGTCGTCGGCGAGCTGTCCGGAGGAGAGCGCAACCGCGTGCAGATCGCGAAACTGCTCAAGAGCGGCGGGAACCTGATCATCCTCGACGAGCCGTCCAACGACCTCGACGTCGATACGTTGCGGGCGCTGGAGGAAGGGCTGCTCAGCTTCGCCGGATGCGCGATCGTCGTCAGCCACGACCGCTGGTTCCTCGACCGGATCGCGACGCACATCCTCGCGTTCGAGGGGGATGGAAAAGTGCGGTGGTTCGAGGGGAACTACCAGGCCTACATGGCCAAGCGGCGCGAGGAAGTCGGCGACGACGCGGAGAACCCGAGGCGGATCAAGTACAAGAAGCTGGCGAAGACGTAAGCCTCGGCCAACCGCCGGGCAGTTTCCTTTGCCCTTGCCCACCTCACAAGGGGTCCCTCGTGCGGTGGGCGAGGGCAACGGCAGGGGCAACTTCGACTCCCGCCGAAGAACCATTCGCTACTTCACATTCTCCACCAGCATCTCCCGCGTCACGTACTCGTTCCCCTTCGTCCCCACCCCGTACGTCGTCGCCTTCGAAATGTGATTCACGTTCACGTACGCCGGATAACTCGTCGCAATCTTGTCGCTCGTCTTCACGATCACCGTCACGCACAGCACCGACCGGTCCGAAAACTCCCACGACTTCGACCCCGAATCCCACGTCGCCTTTTCCCGCCGGTCGAAGTTCGCCATGTGCATCCGGATCATCATCACTTCGTCCTTCGGCCACGCTTTCTTCCATTCCTCCATCACCTTCGCCCGGATCTCTTCCTTGTCCGCACCGCTGTACTTCTCATCCGGCGGCCGCGTCTCCGCAACAATCAGTTCCTTCAGCGTCCCCGCCTGCTCGTCCACCTTCTTCTTCGATGCCGCCCACGCCGACTCCATCTTCACCAGCCGCTCGTCGTCCGCAGGAACCAGCGCCCGGCACACCTTCATGTAGTTCTCGGCCCAGTCGAACTGCTGCTGCACCCCGCCGGTGAAAAATGCCGGCTTCTTCTCTGCCGCCGCCTTCGCCGCCATCTCTTCCGCCTTCTTCAGAAGCGCCGGGACCTCCGCTTCCGCCTTCTTGAAATACTCCCCCGCCTCGGTCTGGAACCCCTTGATCGCGTTCGACATCGCTTCGTACTTCTTGAAGAGCGGGCTGCTCTTGCCGCCCGAAAGCACCATGATCGGCCGGTACTCCTTGAATTTCTCGTTCCCCCACGTCACGGCCTGCGCGAATTCCTTGGCCAGTTCCGCGACCTTGTCCGGGTTCGACTGGAATCCCTTGAACGCGTACGCCTTCGCCACCGTGTCGATCTGCTTGAAGTCCGCGTCGAGGTTCGGATAGTTCTTCGGGTTCGCCAGCGTCTCCATCTCCGCCAGCTTCGGCGCCATCTCTGCGTTCAATTTCGCGACATCGGCCCGAGCCTGCGTCACCCAGTCCGTGATCGCCTTCACTCGCGCGTTGTCCGGCGGGCACTTGCTCTTTTCCAGGTCCGACACCATGCCGTCGCACTTCTTGAGAACCTCGTCCCCCTTCGCCATGTTTCCCTTGAACCACGCCGGCGGGACCATCGTCTCCGGCGCCTTCAGTTTCTCCCACTCCGCAGCGTAGCCGTCCTGAAGAGCTTTCAGCTTCCCCTGCGCTTCCTTGAGATTCCGCTCCTGCCGGTCCACCGCCTGCTTCTGGTTGAAATCGAGTTCCTGCGCGGAAGCGGCGCCGGCGAGCGCGAGCAAGGAGATCAGCGGGATCACGGTGAAGCGCATCGTTTGGACTCCTCTTTGTGCGGTGGCCGGGGAACTGCCTTCAACAACAACGGGTCTGAAGGGCGGGAAATTGTAGCGGATATGATGCGCCTGTGGCCCGCCTCCTCCTGCTCCTTCTCCTCTTCCTGCCGTCCTGCGGCAAGGCTCCCCCGCCGCCGCCGCAACCGGCGCCTCCCTCCCCACCGTCGCGCCTCGCCCCCGCGCTCACCCGCCCGATCGTCACCTCCTATGTCGCCTCCCTCCTCGATCCCGACCTCCCGAAACCGGAGTCCGGTCCATCCTCCGGTACCGGCGCCGACGCCGCTTCGCTGCGTCGATCGGAAGCCTTTGCGCAGAAGTACGGTTTCAAGGACTTCGCCGAATATGCCGAGGCCCGCCGCCGCGTGATGCTCGCGAAACTCGCCTGGATGAAGCGCGAGATCGCGAATTCATCGGGAGGCAATCTTGATTTCCAGATCAAGATGGCGACGGAGACGATCCTGAACCCGGACGCGACCGGGGAACAGAAAAAGGCGGCCACCGAATCGCTCAACCGCGCGATGAAGCTCAAGAAATCGCTCGAGTCGCCGAGCGCCGCTTCGGTCGTCGCCGAGGAAGACATCGCCCTCGTGGCGGAATTCGTCGAGCAGATCAGCCGCGCGGAAGAAGCGGCGGCGAAGCGTTAGCTAGCTCCTCTGCTGCAGAAGGACTTCGCGACCCTCGGGATCGCGGACGATGAACCAGTTGTCTCGCTGGAGGGAAATGATGGCTCCTCGGGCTGTCACTTCGCGTTTTGTCTGCTCGAGGTCGCCAACGATGAAAACCAGCCGGGCGCGGTCGACTTCGTTGCCTGTTTCGAACCCGATCAGCGTGTTTCCCGACTGAAAGTTCACGTAGCGCGCATCGGCGTCCCGCACCGTGATTCCGTCGCGCTCAAAAGTGCCGACCCGCAGGCCGAGGACGAGTTCGTACCATCGGCGCACCTCTGCCAGGTCGCGCGTGCGGAATACGACGGAGTCGATCTGCGGAAGGTCAGCGAGGCTCATACCGGGGTCGCGCCGGTGTGACGCACTGCGACAGTCCGATTGACGCATCGCGTCATTTCACCGCCTCCCCCGCGACGGCCTTCTCGACCGCCGTGAGCAGCGAACGGTACGCATCGCCGGGCTCCCCTTCCGCGTCGAAAAACTCCCCGCCCGGGTGAAGCCACCGGATGACGCCGGAGCGGTCGACGAGGAATGTCGCGCTCGTGAACGAGTGCTTCGTCTCGCGCTCGAGCCACCACGAGTTCACCGTGGCCCACTCCTGGTCCTGCGCGAGCGCGAACGTGAATCCGTACCTCTGCGCCGCCGAGCGCCAGTACGCCGCCTCACGCGACGCCGGCTCCTTCGGGTGATGGATGCCGAGCACGACGAGGCCTTTCCCGCGGAAGCGCCGGTCGAGGTCGTTGAGCGCGGGGGCGGTGTGGCGGCAGAGGGAGCAGCCGGTGGTCCAGAAGCGGACGAGGACGGCTTTGCCGCGGAGGGCGGCGAGGGTGAAGGGCTCCGAGTTCGTCCAATCGCTGAGCCCGGAGAACTCGGGCGCCGGGGTGCCGAGCATCTCGCGGCCCTCGGCGGGTTGCCAGGTCGAGGCGGCGGGGGGAGGGTCCGGTTCGTTCGCCTTGGGCGCGGGCGTCGTGGCCTCCGGCGGCGCGCAGGAGGCGGTCAGGAGCAGGGCGAAGACGGCGCGGCGCATCGCCTCAGCATAAACGCCGACTTCCGCCGGACCAAGCGCGCCTTTCGCGCCCGCGTTACACTTCCACGCTTCATGGCCCCCGCACCCCCGCAATCCCGGCTGAAAGCGTTCGTCGGCTGCGGCATCGCGCTTCTCATTTTCGCCGGCATCCCGGCCGCGGCCCTGTCCATGTTCCGCCGGTTCGAAGGCTCGCCCACGGGCGCCGCGGAGGAATTCCTCGAAGCGATGAACCGGGGAGACGCGGGCGCGGCACGCATGGCCTGCGGTCCGGCCTCGGGTGTGCCGATTGAGGCCGCGCTCGCGCTGGAGGGGCCGGCGTGGGGGGCGGAGTGGGCAGTCGAAGAGCGTTCGCGCGGCGAGGAAGGCGGAAAGGAAGTCGCGCGGGTCGAGGCTCGAGTCAAGGGCCGGGACGGGAAGACGCGGACCGTCGAATTCCGGGTGTCGCGCTTCGTGGACTGGCGCGTGGACGAGATGAAGATCGATGGGCGATCTTCGTTTGGCCCTGCTGAGCTTCCGGCCGGAATGTCGATGCCCGAAATCCGCGACGTCGAGGTCCGGAAGACGGGGTTCGGCGGCAGCTGGGATCTGGAAGTGACCTTCACGGTCTCCTCGCTGAAGACCGAGACGCGCAGCGACGGCAAGTGGGCCTCCGTCGTGCACGCGATTGTCCTGCGCGGTCCTGCGGGCGACGAGCCCTACCGGATGGAAACGACGACGGAAGTCCGCGAAGACCCCCCGGGCGTCCACGCGTTCACGCACAAGCTCACCGTCAGACCCGGCGGCGCCGGGGGAAGGTACGTCCTTCACGAAACGATCACGGACCGGAAGAGCTTTCTCGCGGCCGAGAAGGACATCGAGATCACGCTGCCGTGACGATTCCCGGCGTAACGGAATCGGGAGTTACAATCCGCCCCGTCGTTCGATTCATCATTCGGGCACGCCCGGGGCCGGCCGGCCTGGGCGCGCTTCCCCTCGACCGGCCCGGGAGAACGCCATGGTGATGATGCAGCAGGCCCCGCCGCCCCGCAGCAGTCCGCTGAAGTGGATCGTCATCGGTTGCGTCGGCGTCATGATGCTGGGAGGCCTGCTCATCGGCGGATGCCTCTTCGCGATCGTCAAAGTCACGGCCGCGCCGGTGAAGGCCGGGGAGGAGTTTCTGCAGGCGATGTCGGGTGGCGACGCGGCGAAGGCTAAGGGGCTGTGCGACCCGGGGGTGCCCGTCGAGGAACTGCTCCGGGAACCGGGCACCTGGGGCACCGGGTGGACGGTCACGGGGCGCTTCATTGAGACGAAGAACGGCGTGACGCTGGGCCGCGTGAACGTCGCCCTGCCCGGGAAGGACGGCAAGACGCGCGCGGTCGAGCTCCAGCTCGCGGACAAAGACGGCTGGAAGGTCGTGGGCCTGAAGATCGAGGCGACGACTTACGGAGCGGTCGCGGAAGCGCCGCCGCCGGAAGGCTCGCCGGAATTCAGAAACGTCGATATCCAGAAGAAGAAAATCGAAGGCGGGTTCGAGGTCACCGTGAACTTCGAAGTGCACGGCCTGAAATCGGAAGCGCGCGGCGCGAACAAGCGGATAGCGGCCACTCACGGGATCCTGCTCAAGGGACCGAAGGGGCAGGAGATCAAAAACGCCGACTTCAAGACGATCGACGGAGAAGGCAATGCGGCGGCGGCGACGTTCACGGACACGTTCACGCTGAAGGGGGAGGACGCGAACGGGAGCTGGGTGCTTCACGCGACGGTCCGCGATCACCTCGGCGGTGCGACGGTCACCAGGGACATCGAGTTCACGCTGCCGTGACCATGGAACTCGATTTTCGCAAGGATCCCCGCGTGCTTGCGTCGATCGTCGACGCGATGGCCGACGGAGTATTCACCGTGGACGCCCGCGGAACGTTCGCCGGCTGGAGCGAAGGCGCCGAACGAATCACGGGGTTTCCCGCGTCCGAGGTCGTGGGCAAGCCGTGTACGCTTCTTCAGGGCCCCAACTGCAAGGGATTCGCGACGCTGGCGGACCTGCTCTCTTCTCCGGAACAGGCCCCGGCCGGAATCTGCGAGCAGGAGTGCAAGTTCCTCGCGAAGGACGGCCGCGAGCTGCTTCTGCACGGAAACGTGAGGGTGCTGAAGGACGAGAAGGGCGCCATCGCGGGGGCCGTGGGGACGTTCAGCGACCTGACGTCCTTCGTGGCAGCCAACGAGAAGATCGCGCTCCTGGAAGAACAGGCCGGCCGGCGCGACGCGTTCGGGAAGATGGTCGGGAAGAGCGCTCCGATGCAGGAAGTCTTCCGTCGGCTCAGGCTCGCGGCCCAGAGCGACGTGACCGTGCTGCTGACGGGCGAGTCGGGGACCGGGAAGGAGCTCGCGGCGCGCGCGATTCACGAGTTGTCCGCGCGGAAGGGCGGGCCGCTCATCACGGTGAACTGCTCGGCGATCCCCGAAACACTCCTGGAAAGCGAACTCTTCGGATTCGTCAAAGGCGCGTTCACGGGCGCCGCCCGAGACAAGACCGGGTTGTTCGAAGCGGCCGACAAAGGGACGCTCTTCCTCGACGAGATCGGCGAGGTTCCACCGATGATCCAGGTGAAGCTGCTGCGGGCGCTGCAGGAGCGCGAGGTGCGGCGGGTCGGGGACGAACGGACGCGCAAGATCGACGTGCGGGTCGTGACGGCGACCAACCGCGATCTCGCGGCGGCGCTGAAGACCGGCGCGATCCGCGACGACTTCTACTACCGCATCCGCGTTTTCGAGATCGCGCTCCCTCCCCTGCGCGACCGGCGGGAAGACATTCCGCTGCTCGCAGAGATTTTCCGCAAGGAGATCTCCGCGACGATGAAGAAAAACGTGGGCGGAATTGCGAAAGAGGCGCTTCAGCGCCTCCTGGCCCACGCCTGGCCCGGGAACATCCGCGAGCTCCGCAACACGATCGAGCACGCGCTCGTGAATGCGAATGGGGACCGGATCCGTCTGCTGGATTTGCCGGCCGAAGTGCGATCGAAGCCGCAGGCGCGAGCGGGACGGCCGGTGACGGAGGTCGGCGATGCGGAGAGAAAGCGAATTGAAGCGGCGTTGGGTGCGGCGGGAGGGAACAAGGCGGAGGCGGCGAAGGCGCTCGGGTGGAGCCGTGTGACGTTGTGGAAGAAGCTGAAGCGGCTGGGGATGGAGATAGGGGGCTAACGTAAACATAATTGCGTTAACTTAATAAGTTAACAACGCGCACTTGAGCAGCACACTTTCTTCTTAAAGCGTTTAGCAACAATGAGTTAATCACTACTCTCTATGCGGTATGGGGATTGCGATGACTCCCTTTCATCTATCGAACAGGAGCCAACGCCATGATCTTCAAACAGTACTACCTCGGCTGTCTCTCTCACGCCTCCTATCTGATCGCCGACACGCGCACCCGCACCGCCATTGTCGTGGACCCGCAGCGCGACGTGCAGAAGTACATCGACGATGCGCAGGCGCTGGGACTCGACCTCTACCACGTGTTCCTCACACACCTTCACGCGGATTTCGTCGCAGGGCACCTCGAACTGCGGGAACGCGTCGGCGCCCGCATCTATCTCGGCGCAGGCGCCAAACCTGGATTCCAGCACACGGAGCTCCACGACGGCGATACCCTCGAATTCGGCGACGTGCGCCTGCGCATCCTGGCCACTCCCGGCCACACCCCCGAGTCGATCTCGATCGTCGTTTACGACCTCGCAAAGTCCGAACGCGCCCCCCACGCCGTCCTCACGGGCGACGCACTCTTCGTCGGCGACGTCGGCCGCCCGGACCTGCTGGGCGCCGTCGGCCTCAAGGCCGAGGATCTCGGCTCGATGCTGTATGACTCGCTCCACAAGAAACTCCTGGCCCTGCCGGACGAGACGCTCGTCTACCCCGCCCACGGCGCGGGTTCCCTTTGCGGCAAGAACCTCGGCCCCGAAAACTCCTCGACGATCGGCGCCGAGCGTGCGAAGAATCCGGCTCTCCGCCCGATGTCTCGCGAGGATTTCATCCGCTCCGTCCTGGCCGAGCAGCCCGAAGCGCCTGGTTACTTCATCCACGACCGCCTCATGAACCAGGCGGAGCACGCCACGATGGACGAGACGCTGGCCGCGGCGCTTCAGCCCCTCCCCCTCGAGGCCCTTCTCCGCCTCGCAAACGACGGCGTGACGATCGTGGACACGCGCGACGCCGACGCATTCGCGGCGGGGCATCTCGCCGGTTCTCTCAACATCGGGCTGGGCGGCCAGTACGCGACCTGGGCCGGCACTGTCCTCGACCGCGCCGGGCGGATCGCCATCGTGAGCGAGCCCGGAATGGAAGAGGAGTCGGCCATGAGGCTTGGCCGGATCGGGTACGACAACGTGGCCGGGTTCCTGCAGGACGGCCCCGGCGCCTGGAAATCCCGTCCGGAGCTGGTCGAGGCGTCGCACCGCGCCGGACCGTGGGACATCGTCGCAATGCTCACGGAACCGGATGCGCCGCTCGTGGTCGATGTCCGGACGCCGCGCGAATTCGCGGCAGGGCACATCGAAGGAAGCGTCAACGTGCCGCTGAACCGGCTCACGAAGGAAGCTTCGAAGCTTCCGCACGGCCGGACGCTCGCGCTGATTTGCCGTACGGGCTATCGGTCCTCCCTGGCTGCAAGCCTGCTGGCGAGGATCGGACTACGCTCCACCATCGACGTGGCCGGCGGATGGGTGGCGTGGCAGGCGATGAAACCGCAGGAGATTTCCAGATGAGCTTTTTCGACCACGTCTTCGTCCAACCCTGGCCCTGGTGGGCCGCGGGCGGGGGAATCGGGCTGTTCGTGATCCTCCTCGCCTGGACGACCGGCAAGCCGCTGGGGATCTCCAGCGGCTACGGTTCCACATGCGGCTTCTTCTCCCGCATGTCCGCCTGGAAGCAGAAACCGTTCTGCGAGACGTGGCGCCCGTGGTTCCTCGCCGGGCTCCCCCTCGGCGGTCTCGCCGCAGCCCTTCTCGCCGGCGGCCCGCACCTCGCGACTTCCCTCCACGCCTTCGGCGGCAGCCCCGTCCTCACCGGAATCGCCGCCTTCTCCGGCGGCGCCCTCGTCGGCCTCGGCGCCCGCTGGGCCGGCGGCTGTACGAGCGGCCACTCCATCGTCGGCATCGCTCTCGGCTCAAAGGCCTCGTTGATCGCCACCGTCGGTTTCATGGCCGCCGGCTTCGGCGTCACCCAGCTCCTCTTCCGCGCCTTCGGAGTCGCCTGACATGCGCTTCGCTTACCTGCTGTTCGGAGCCCTCTTCGGATTCATCCTCTCCCGCGCCCGCGCCACCGACTACGACGCGATCGCCGGCATGTTCCGCCTCCAGGATCTCCACCTCATGGGCGTCATCGGCGTCGCGATCGGCGTCGGCGCACTCGGGATGTTCCTGCTCAAGCGAAGCGGCGCCCGCGCGATCAACGGCGAGCCGATCGACCTGAAACCCAAGCCGATGAAGAAGGGCCTCTTCCTCGCCGGCCTCGTCTTCGGCGCAGGATGGGCGCTCTCCGGCGCGTGCCCCGGCACGGCGCTCGCCCAGATCGGCGAAGGAAAACTCTACGCCGTGTTCACCGTAGCAGGAATTCTTACCGGCACGTGGCTCTTCGGAGTGCTCACCGAGCCGCGCACCGCGTCAACGCTGACTGCAAAGGAGGCATAACGTGGAATGGCTTCTCTATGTCGGCATCGCCGTCGCGTGGTTCGTGCTGATGAAGTGGATCCTGCCGAAAGCCGGCGTCCCCACCTGAATGAGCGGATCCTGCGCCGATCCGGAACCGGATCGCAAACCGCCCCGGCCGTGAAGCCCGGCTACTTCGCGAGCTTCACGGTTTCAACGCCCGTTTCGCGGACCACCTTCATCTCCAGCGATCCGTCCCCTGTTTCGGCGGCCGCGTCCAGGTAGCTGGCGAGCCCGCGCTCGTCATGGACCGGCACTTCGCCGCGAACCTTGTCCTGTTTCTGCTGCAGGTCCATCACGGCCTTCCACAGCAGGTCCCCTGTCTTGAGCCCCGCCCGCTCCGCAGGACTCCCCTGCACCACGCTCACCACGCAGAGGCCGCAGTCCACGATGAAGCGTTCGCGGTCGATCGATGTCAGCGGCGCGACCGAGAGGCCGGTGACGGCGATGCGCTCGCGGGCCTTGCGAGAGCTCTCCCCAATGGCCGCCGCGTCCGGCGCCTGGGGCCGGTTGTTCTCGATCCCTTCGAGCTCCTTCTTGAAACTCTCGAACGCCGCCGGCTCCATCGCAGCCACCTCTTCGATCCCGATCTGCCGGTACGACCATGAGCCGGGCCCGGTCGAGCGGTAGCCGTACGTCTCCAGGAGCACCGCTTCCTCGCCCCAGCGTGCGACGACGGTGTCCCGGAGGGCGGCGGGGGAAGCGGCGTCCATGAGGACGGCGTGAAGTTCCTCGCTCGTCGGCCAGGCAGGAAGGATGCGGTCGAGGCCGACGGTGCGGAGCCGGTTGGCGACGTTGGAGGCGAACTCCGACTCGCGGCCGACACGCCAGTTCGAGAGAGATTCGCCCTTGCGGGAAGCGCGGGCGACTTCCCATGCCTGGGCGAACTTCGTCGCGGCCTCGAGAACTTTCGTGCGCTTGTCCATGCCGGGCTCAAGCGACCACGCGGCCCAGAGTTCGTCCGCCGCTCGCATCATGTCGCGCCACGAAGTGAGCCACGCGGGAGAGAGGATTTCGCGTTCGAGCACGGCGACGAGTTCGGCGTTCTGAGGCGGGAACGAGCGCGCCTCGCGCCAACCCGGGAGTCCGCCCTCGTTTTCCGTTTTCTTCGCCGGCGGCGGGCGCTGGCCGCCGAGCACTTTCAGTTTCACGCGAGCCCGCGGCGCCGTCCCGGGCGTGCCGTCCCGGTCGATGAAATCCCCGAACCCGCACGGCTCGACCGCCGGAAGTCCTTCGATCGGGCGCAACGTCAGCGACTCGCGCCACCGCTCCTCTTCAACGGCGTCCGGATTCCAGATCGTCTGCTTCGGCCGGTGATCCCACGCGCCGACGTCGCTCACGTAGACGCCGTCGCCGCGGCGAAAGAGGAAGCCCTCGAGGATCGTTTCGCCGGCAGCAGCCGCGACGACGGGACTGTCGTTCGAGGGTTTCAGGTCCAGTGCTGCGGCCTCGGTCGCGGGAGCCTTCTTCGACACATTCGATGCGTTGGCGCCACAGGATTCGACCGGTTCGCTCTGTCGCTCATCGCAGACTCCCTCCTCATCGCCTCGTTTTCGTGTTTCTCCCGCCGCCCCGCGCTGCGCTTCTGGTCCAGCGCCGCATTCACAGCCGCCCGCGCAACGAACGCTTTCAGGTTCGAAACGCGATCCAGGGCGGAGGGGTCACGGAGAAACCGGAGGTACACGTCCTGCACGGCGTCCTCGGCTGAAGAGTCGTCGCGCACGATGGAGCGCGCAACGCGGAACGCGAGGGAGTGGTAGTCGCGGACGAGGGATTCGTAGGTAGGCATGATCGGTTCCTTGTTCAGGGTCCGATCATACGACGCCGGTGGGAGTGCAGGCTGGTCGGGAGGAATCAAAAATGCCGAGGAAAACGCCAACTCCAACCCCATTCGCGACACGGACTTGCTTACCAGTTCGGTGTGTTCGCTTGCCCCAGGCGGAGATTGCGAGTCGCCGCCTGCTGGGCGAGAAAGTCGTCCCGTGGAAGCGCGACGATGTCAGCCATCGATACCACTGCGGGCAGGACCGGGTCCGCCAGGGCTCCGCCGTCCTGCGCGACCTCGATGTCGTAGTCAAGCACGTTCGGATCGCTCCCGGACCCCAGCTTCAACTCCAGGCCTTTGCACCCGGAAGCGCCGCTCGCCAGGACGTTCATTGTCAGCGACAGGCTTTCGATCCCCCAGCGGGATTCCAGGATCGCCTTGAGCGCTTCGGGTGAGCTGGCCGCAAGGAAGGCTTCACGAAGTTCCGCCACCGTGGGCATTCCCGGCATCAGGTTTGAGTAACCCCGGGCGGCGAGCGTCGCCACGGCCGCGGCGGCGAACTTGTGCTCCATGCGGATGCGCCACGCCGCCGGCGTCTGGCCGGCGCGGGCGAGCCGGACGCGGCGGATCGCTTCGCCAAGTTGAACGGCGCTGGCAGAATCGTCAGGAACGGACTCCGCGCCTGCGTGGATCCTCGACGCAGTCGCGTACAGGTCCCTCCACGCCTCGAGCCACGCGTCGGACAGCAGCTCGACTTCGAGCACCTCGAGCACGGTCGCGATCTCCGGAGCGGGCATTTCCTCGCGCCGGCGCTGCACAACTTCCTCGAGCAGCACGCGCGACACCGTCGCGAGCTCGACCGACCGCTCAGACAGTTCCTGCGCTTCGTTCATCAACCAGATCGCTTCGGCCACGTCTCCGCTCCCGGAGTCGGACGCGGGATCGGAAAGGCGGTACATCAGCGTCGATTCCCTCGGATCCGGCTGCTGCACTTCCACCGAATCGCGTTCGAATCGCACAATCCGGACCGCTCCGTCAGGTCCGGTAGAAAGAGAGTTATCCATGATGTCCAGGTAACCGAATTGCGGTTGGACCTGCTTCTGAAGCGCCACCTGCCACCTCTGCGGCGCCGCCGGCACTCTCGCGCGGAGCCTCACCCGGGCGTGCGGGGCGGAAGCCGCGGCGCCGGCGTCCTGGAGAAAGGGCGTGAAATTTGTCGTGTCGGAAGCGGGCCAGGACTCGAGGCCACCGCCGGCGAGTTTCCAGATCCGGCCGTCGAAGGGCCGGTGAAGCCCGGTCCGGAGCACGATCTGCTCCCCGGCATCAGGAACGATCTCGCCTGCAAGGAAGAGTCCGTCAGACGTGCGGAAGAGGAACCCCTCGATCGTCTGCTCGAATTCTGCCAGCGCTTCGACGGTCTCGGCGGGGCAGGCCACAGGCGAAGCGGCGATTTCGATCGCGCCGACGCCATGATCAGGCCCGGTCTCGCTGCCGGAAGTCGGATCGGCCGGAGGTTCGATCCGGAACTCCGCTGTCACGCAATGGAGCCGGTCCTGCGACTCGCGCGCTTCCATCGTGATCCCGGCCAGGAACGCCAGGAACACCGCGACGCAAAGGGCCCCCGCGCCCCGGAGCATCTTGCTGCCGAGCGACCGCGGCGGGGCGGGGCGCACCCTGGGCAACCGGATCAGCCTCGCGGCCAGCCCGTGCGGCACCGGCGCCGCTTCGAGAGCGCTGAGCTCGCCCTCGAGGACGGCGACCAGCCCGACGAAGGCGGCAGCTGAGAGCCACTTCCGCAACGTCGCGACCGCGTCGCTGATCCGGCGGGACGCGGTGCCGCTGGGGATGTCCAGGACTTCGGCCGTCTCGGCGAGCGTCAGGCCCTGGAAGTAGTGCAGATCGACGGCCTGCCGCTGGATTTCGGGCAACTCCGACACCTTGTCACGCAGCTCGCGACGGAAAATGACATCGATCGCACTCATGGGTTCTTTCCTCCCGCTGACCGCCGACTCTCGCACGGCCCGCCGCAGCCCCGCCTTCCGCACGTCCAGCGCGCGGTTCAGCGCGGCCCGGCACACGAAGGCGCGGACGTTCTGCGCGCGGTCGAGAGCTCCCGGGTCGACGAAAAACGAGAGGAAGACGTCCTGCGCGACGTCCTCGGCGGCGGCGCTGTCGCGCAGCACGCCGAGCGCCACGCGGTAGACGAGCGCGTGGTGGTCGCGGACAAGGTCGGTGTAGGCGGGCATGGAGGTGTCTCCGGGATGCTACTGCCTATGGAGACGACGCCGGAAGCGGGATTACTCGGCGAAATCCTCCGGTTACAGCGAAAGCGCGAACGCCATCACATCCATCCCCCGCACAACCTCGAATTCGAGCCCGCTTCCGCCAGATTCAGCGACATCCGCAACGAATGCGGACACGTCTTCGGACCGCAGGACCATGCGCGGCGCCGAGCGTCCCTCCCCGGCAAGGGGCGTCATGCGCCAGATCACGTCTCCGGCCCGCAACCCGGCCCGGTCCGCGGCGGAGCCGGGGGCGACGGAAAGGACACGGGAGCCGCCGCGAAGCGCCAGTGCTCCCTGCTGAATCGCGGGAACCGGTTCCAGCTCGAGCCCGACGGCGCGCGAGGCGGCAAAGGATTCCGGATCGGGCGGCTCGGCCGGACCTTCGGGGAGTTCCTCGTTGCGGCCAAGACACGCCACCGCCGCGGCGGACGCGATCTCGATTTCGCTTTCACGGCGCATGCGCCAGGCGACGGCCGACTCGTGGCGGCGCGCGTCCCGGGCCTTCTCCAGCGCCGTTTCGAGCTGATCGGCCGCGAAAAGTGCCTCCGCGCGCCGAAGCGCGCCCGGCGGCTTTTCGAACGCGCGAGCCAGGGATGCGTTGGCCTGCAGGGCTTCGCGCCAGACCGTGAGCCAGTCATCCGTCAGCAGTTCCGCCTCCTCGATCTCGACGGCCTCGGCCAGCCCGGCGGCCTTGTCGACCCAGGCGGCGCGCAGGACGAGCCGGGCGCGCGGGAGGCCGGAGAGGTCGGAAACCCCTTCAAGCCAGGACGCGAAGGACGCGAGGGTCCCGGCCGGAATCGTGTCGAGAAGCGGCCCGCGCTCGAGGAGGAAGGGGGCCCGGACCGCTGCCACGCTGTCCGAGATGAACGAGTCGCTGAGGTTGCCGCGCGCGCCGTGATGGACGATAGGAGAACAGTACGAATCGAAGCAATTTGTGCCGCCGGCCACGCGGCGCGGCTCGCGGACGGCGGGCTCGATCAAGGCGAAGCCGTCGCCGTCTCGGACGAGGAAACCTTCGGCGCGGAAGAGTTCGCCGCGGGGACGCGCGGACTCGCGGACGGACCTGGCCGCAGCGCCGCCCGGAGAAACAACGGATGGAGCCTCGGGTGACGCAGAACGATCGCGTCCATCGAGATGCGTAACGGCGATCTCGGGCGGGCGTCGCTTCTCTCCTGCGATCTGACCCGGCTGGCCTATCCAGATCGAAATCAGCAGCAAGGCGGCGACACCTGCGAGCCCGGTCGCCGTCCTTGCGACCTTTCGCTTCCGTGCCTTTACTCCCGTATCCGGACTCCCGACTCCCGGCTGCGTGCCCCGGCGCACCAGCCGCGAGGCCTCAGCGACCGCTTCGACGGCGAAAGCGTCGTCGTCCAGAACTGCGAAGATCAACCCGAATGCGGCGGCGCCGAGCCACTTCCGAAGCCGTTTCACGCCCGCTTCAAGCCGGTTGCAGACCGTGCCAACGGAGACCCGCATCTCCTTTGCGGCTTCGCGCACGGTCAACCCGCGGAAATACCGCGCGGCGACGGCGTCGCGTTCGGGCTCGGGAAGCGCTTGGACGCTGCGGCGGACTTCCTCGTGCCAGGCAGCGTCAAGCGGGTTGAGGTCGCGCGGGGAGTGCTCGACCGCTGCTTCGCGCCGCTCGCGGCGGTCCTTTTCCCGGATGCGGTCCAGGGAACGGTTGATCGCGGACCGGCACAGGAAAGAACGCACGTTTTCCGCGTGATCGAGTGCGTGCGGGTTCTGCAGGAGGTGCAGGAACACATCCTGCGCGACGTCCTCGGCTGCGGCGCGGTCGCCAAGGACGCGAAGCGCTACGCCGGTGACGACCGGCAGGTGTTCGCGGACGAGTGATTCCCAGGGGTTCATCGGGGGTCTCGAGAGTGCCTCAGGTAATACGACGCCGCCGCACGAAAGATCGTACAAAAATGTTGGGATTGGGCGTTCCCGGAAGGCCGCGTAGACTTCGACCTCCCCCGAAGAAGGGCCTACCCATGAGTCTCATCGGCATGTTCGTGAACGCGCGCCAGGATTCGCAGCTTCGGCAGCTTTCCACGCAGCTCGAGCACGCCGGCGGCCACGACGTGAAGGCCGCCGCGCGCGCCCAGCGGGTCGCGGAAAACGTCGGCGAGCTGAACCTCCTCATGCTCGTGACGATGCGGGCGCTTCTGGACAAGGGCATCCTCACCTACGAAGACCTCGGTCGCTACTTCGCCCAGCTCGACTCCCTCGACGGCAAGGCGGACGGCAAGATCACGCTCGAGGATGTCCGAAACGCGCTGGGTCTGAAGGCTCCGCCGCCCGCCGCGCGAAACATCAGACGGTCGCCGTGAGCTGTAAGGAAGACGCCCCGAACCCGATCCTCTCCCGCGGCGAAGCGCGCACGCGTTCGAAGTCGCACACCTTCCGCCCGAACTACGTTTCGTTCAGCGGAACCTACCAGTGCAACCTGACATGCGCGCACTGCTGCGTTCCGATCGAGTGGAAGGACTACCTCGACATCGACGTGGCGAAGCGCTTCACGACCGAGTGTGCCGAGCTTGGCATCAAGACGATGGGCTTCACGGGCGGCGAGCCGTTCATTTACCCCGAGTTCCTCGAAAAAGTCTCGCGCCATGCCGCCAGGCTCGGATTTCGCTTCGACAAGATCTCCACCAACGGCGCGTGGTGGAAAACGGTGAACGAGCTGGAGACGACCCTGAAGCGGCTGCTGCGTGCCGGCTACTCGGGCCGCCTGGGGCTCAGCGTCGACCGGTTTCACCCGGTGAAAATCGAAGTGCTCGCCCAGTTCGCGCGGAGCGCGGCGAAGGTCTCAAAGCGCGACGACATCCTGACGATCAGCTACGCGGCGGGCGCGCCGGACGCCGGGCTCGAGAAGGTGCAGGCGGTCGCGAAGGCGCTGGGCGGATTCGTCGAGTTCTCCCCCGCCCTCGGTGCATGGATGCTCATCGCCCCCGACGTCAGCGCGACGCTCAACTTCAATCACCTGGCCGCCGTCGAACGCGCCGAGGGCTTGACAGACAACTGGGACGGCTCGTGGTTCAAGGAAGACTATTGTGAAGGTCCCGGGCAGGCGTTCGTCGTCACGCCGCGCGGCGAAGTCAAGCCGTGCTGCGGCTTCGCAAGCGACCTCGACCAGCTCACAATCGGCAACATCCACGAGCACTCGGCGAAGGAGATCCTCCAGCGCGGCCGGGCGCATCCCTACGTCGGGAAGGTGTTTTCGAAAGGGCTGAGCGCCATCAAGGAAGAGATCCTCGCGAAGGACCCCGATGCGCTTCCCGGGAAAACGACGAACCACTGCTATTTCTGCTGGTACGCGCTGACGCGAGGGCTGGCCACGGGAATGCCGGGAATGGGCGGGCAGGTCGGGAATTGGACCGCCGTCGCAAGGACGACCTGAGCCGTCATGCCCTCGGCAGTAACTTGCCTGGCGCCTTCGCCCGGACGATGGAATCCACGGCGTAGATCGCCACCGCTCCCCAGATGCAGCCGAAGGCCACGGCGTGGTTCCGGGTGAACGCTTCGTGGTAGATCGCGACCGCGCAGAGGAACTGTAGCGTCGGCGCGATGTACTGGAGGATGCCGACCGTGATGAAGCGCAGTCTGCGCGCGGCCTCAGCGAAGGCGAGGAGAGGGATCGCGGTGGGGAAGCCGCTTCCCGCGAGGAAGATCCACTCGATGCGCGTGGCGTGCTGCGTGGCGGCCTGGCCGCGGGCGAAGAGGACGGCGAGGGCGATGGCGGCGACGGGGGCGATGAGGATGGTTTCGACGGAGAGGCCGACGAGGGGGCCGACCGCGACGGTCTTGCGGCACAGTCCATAGAGCGCGAAGGTGACGGCGAGGGAGACGGCGACCCATGGGACGGCACCGGTGCCAGCGGCCATGATCGCGACGCCCGCGGCGGCCAGCGCGACGGCTACGGCGGCGGCGGGGCTGATGCGCTCGCCGAGGACCAGGCGGCCGAGGGCCACGTTCACGAGCGGGTTCATGTAGTAGCCGAGGCTCGCCTGCAGAATCCGGCCGCTGGTGACGGCCCAGATGAAGAGAAACCAGTTCACGCCGATGAGCGCGGTGCTGGCGAGGAGCACGCGGCGCGTTTTCGAGTCGGCGAGCGCGCTTCGGATGGCGCCGAGCTGTCCCTGAATCGCCATCGCGATCCCGACGAGCGCGCAGCTCCACAGCACGCGATGGCACAGCACTTCGAACGCCGGGATGTGCCGGAGTTGCTTCCAGTAGATCGGGAAGACTCCCCACGACCCGTAGGCGAGGACGGCCCAGAGGACCCCGCCACGGGCGCGGCGGAGGTCGGAAGCGGTGGAGGTCGATTCGGCGGTGTCAGGCACGGGGGCGGGCACGAGTGGATCTTACGCGGAGAAATGAGATCGCCGGCCGGTCCGCGATTACGGGTGCGGAGCCGGCCGGCGAGGCGACGTTTTCGGCGGGAGGGCTAGGGCACGTCGACGGTCAGGGTCCAGGGGTTGTTCTGGTCGAAGGCGCCGGAGACCGGGACGATGCGGATGAAGTAGGAGCCGGTGTAGGGAGCGACGACGGTGGCCGATTCGGCGAGGATGCCGGAGTTGTTCGAAGAGACCAGGAGCGTGCCGTCGAAGGCCCAGATTTCGAGGTCGTAGTCCGCGGGGCAGGTCATGGTGGCGGTGAGGCTGCTTCCGGCGATCTGGTCGACCGAGAACCAGTCCTCATCGGCCGCCGAGTGGATCGTACCGTCCGCGGCATAGCTGGCGCCGGCGGGGCCCAGAATGAAGGCGCTGGCGAAGGAGTCGTTGGCCTCGTAGCGGTCCTCGACCAGGACATCGATGGGGTACATGACGACGTTGTTGGTCCCGTCCAGCTCGAAGACGACGTCCGCGGCGTCGATGATCCATCCGATCCGCCACTCGCCGGGAGCAATGTCGGGCATCGGGACGGACAGGTCGGCCATTGCGATGTCGCCCGGCATGAGGTCGGGCATCGCGACCGAGCCGAGGAAAACGTCCAGCGGCGTGACTTCCGGCCCCTGGGTGAGATAGAAGTCGACCTGGAACGGGCCCGAATTCATCGTTCCCGCGTTCGTCACTTCGCCGCCGGCCAGGAAGGTCGCCCCGGCCACCGCCCGCGAATCCGAGTACTGGCTCGCGAGGCCGCCGTCCACGAGATCCGGCAGCAGAAGAGGCATGCCGCCGCCCCCGCCCCCGCCCCCGCCCGCCCCGGCGCCGGCCCCCGCGCCGCTGGAGCCCGAACTCCCGCCGCCGCTGTCCGAGGACTTGTGCTTCGGTCCACATCCCGCCGCCAGCGCCAGCACCAGCACCGCCGTGCACGCCTTGCTCCAGGCCAGGTTCGTCTTCATGGGTCGCCTCCTTGAAGTCGTGGTTACTGGGATTCGATGGCCAATGCCTTCGCTTCCTCCCTCGTTCAGCAGCCTCTAAAGCAAGGCTGGGGAAATCCGACGAAGAATCCGGAAATTTCGCGCCCGCTGGCCCCCGGGACGCCAAATCCGCCATCTTTCCCCATGGCAGAAGAGGCCTCCGGAGTCGAATTCACCCGAATTCCCAGGTCCAAGGTCGCGGCCGCCGGAAGCGGCTCGACGGTCGCCCTGGACCTCCTGGCCCGCTGGTACCGGCCGGTCGTGGTGAAACTCGTGACCTGGCACCTCTCGGCCGCGACGCGCGTCAACTACGACCCGGAGGTCGTCACCCAGGAATTCTTCATTCACCTCCTGGAAAACCGCTCCGACGTCTTCGGCGCCGGGATCCCGCGAAGGGCCGCTTCCGGGCCTGGCTGCGCACCTGCCTCAGGACCTGGCTCAACAACCCGCGCTGCGCCGGAGGGCGAGACGGGCCGGCCGGCGGCACTGACGGGGCGGTTCCTCTTCACGAACGCCCACTCTGGCCCCGGCGACTCCCCTGAAACAGCGCGTCCGTGAATCTCGGGCCGGGCGCGAAAACACGGGAAGCGCAAGGCGGCGCGGCGCGAACTCGAGCGTCCCTACGCGACTCCATCTGAATCGGGGTCGGGGGCGCAGTGGATGGGACCTGAGTGAACAAATCAGGCGCCTGGGGTGGCCGCGAGGCGGATGCGGTGTGCGGTCCTGTCGCCGGGCCGGAGATGGTGAGCGTCAGGATCTCGAGATCGGCTTCTTCCGGGCCTCACGGAGAGTTCTCTCGAGGGATTTCTCGAATGAGGCAACAGCGAGTTGTAGTAGGAATGTGCCCCGTCGCCGCGCGTCGTCTCAATCAGCCGGTACAGCCGCTTCTCTGGATTCGAAAACGCTGTTGGTACCGACAATCCGGCCGCTCGGAGTCGCCGTGCACCGACCGAAACAAGCTATGCCTCGACCGATGCCCTGCGCCGCCCCTGATCCCGTATTCCCGCCTGAATGCGTTCGTGCCAGGGAAAATCTGCGGGAATTCGCGTCATGCGGGCATTGTCCCCCTCATTCCGCCCTTCAACAAGCCTGCGGGAAATCGTGTTAACAGCCTGCGACCGCAACCGTCTCCCTCTCATACCCGAAAGGAGACCCCCATGCGCACCTTCACTGTCGTCGCGTCCATCATCGCCCTTCTCCCCATCCCCGCCGCCGCCGGCGGCAAAGCCTGCCAGATTCGCGACTCGGCCATCCCGACGCCGGGCCTGGGCGAGTTGGCGACCGGCTCCACGACGAACCCCATGCCGGAGAAGGCGTTGCTCAGCAAGGAGCAGATCGACACCCTGGCCGAAGCGGACACCAACTTCCGGAAGGCCCTTCGCGAGATCAACGAGCAGGTCGCAAAGCTCCCGGCAGGGCCGAAGCGCGCCGCCTCAGGCGTCTCCAGCAAGCCGCTTGCCGAGCTCGTCACCGCTTTCCTGGCGCGGGCCGCGCGCGATCAGGCCCTCCTGATCGAAGTGGAGTCGGCCGGTGAGTTCTGGTTCGCGAACGATGAAGCGCTGGCGGCGCAGAAGAAGGGCGAGAAGGACCGGTTCTGCGCACTCTGCATTGCGGTGCGGCAGGGCGTGGAGGCGGCCTTCCGGTGGGACGAGTCGGAATTCGGGGAGCTGACGGAGGCGCAGAAGAAGGAACTGGCGGCGCTCGGCCAGAAGCGTGACGACCTGAAACGGAAGTGGGCAGCAGTGCTGAAGGAAGAGCTGACGGCACCGCAGCTCGAACACCTGCGGGACGCGCAGATGCGGTGGCTGAAGAAGACCCTGAAGTCGGCGGTCGCGGGCGGGATGAAGTCTCTGGGTGACGAGCGGTGCGAGGCCTGCTCGGGCAAGGAAGGCATCGACAAGAAGTGCGAGTTCTGCTGGATCGTGACGAGCGGCGTCGACGAGGCGAAACGGCAACTGCGGCAGTAGGCCGCCCGATTTGCTGTTAACGCGCGTTCCCCGGCAAACGTCTTCCCCGCAGGACATGAACCCAAGGAGTCCGCCATGATTCGCATCCTTTCCGCCGCCGTCGTCGCGACCGTCGCGCTCTTCTCCTTCGCCCTGCTCCGCGGAGAAGACCCCTCCCCCGCCCCGGAGTTCGTCGCGCACGAGTGGGGCACGTTCACGTCGATGCAGGGTTCCGACGGCGTCACGCTGGAGGGCCTGCAGCACGAAGAAGAAGGGCTCCCCGACTTCGTCTACTCGCGCTCGGAAGTCCGCACCTGCCCGCTTCGCGAATTCGGCTACAAGGGGCTCGAGGTCGATGTGGAGAACGTGACCAAGAAGATGGAAACGCCGGTGATTTACTTCTACGCCGACCAGCCGCTTCACGTGCGTGCCCGCGTCTGCTTCAACCACGGCCTGTTGACGCAGTGGTACCCGGTGAGCGATCTGCTGGGTCCCCCGGAAGCTCGTCCCGAGGAAGGCCCGCTGGACATGGCAAAGGTGGACAAGAGCTACCTGGAGTGGGGCGTGGACGTGCTCGGGAAAGGCGCCGGCCTCGACCAGATTCCGGCGTGCGAAACGGGTTCACCGTGGGAAGCGCAGCGCATCCCGGACTCGAACGTGGTGCGGACGGAAGCGCGCAAGTCGCCGCGGATGGGGCCGCAGGAGCACGAGAAGTTCATCTTTTACCGGGGACTGGGGCGTTTCGAACTGCCGCTGGTCGCGAAGTCGCGCGAAGATTCGCGCGTGTCGCTCACAAACAACAGCTCCGATCCGATCCGGCACCTCTTCATCGTGAACATCCGCGGAAGCGTCGCGGCCTGGAAGTACGCGCCGGAGGCGCCCGCCGGAGGGACGGTCGAGCTGCAGTGCCCGATCACAAAAGCTGCGAAGCCCGTGGATGCGATGATCGCGGAACTGCGGCCGGCGCTCGAAGCGAAGCTTGTCGAGCAGGGCCTGTACCCGAAGGAAGCGGAGTCGATGGTGCGGACGTGGGAGCGGAGCTACTTCCGGACGGAAGGCCTTCGCATCCTGTACGTCGTGCCGCGCCTGATGGTCGACCGAGTGCTGCCCCTGGCGCTCGACCCCGCGCCGAAGGAGCTGGTGCGCGTGCTGGTAGGGCGGCTCGAGTGCGTGACGCCGGAAGAGGAAGCGACGGTGCTCGCGGCCGTGAGGGACTGGTCGAGCCAGGACGGGCCGACCCGCGCGAAATCGCAGGCGGCGCTGAACAAGCTCGGCCGCTTCCTCGAACCTCATGTCCGGCGCGTGCTGATGCTCTCGACCGACGAGCAGATCCTCGCAAACGCGAAGTCTCTCCTCGCCGGGATGCATGCCGACGCAGAAGAAGTGCGCGGCCGGGAAGTGAAGAAGAAATAGCCGGGAGCGAACCGAAGCGCCACCCCCATGCTCGTAGAATCCCTTACGATGACGGAAACGCTCGAGTCCGCGGCGCAGGCCGAGAACGCACAGATCGCAGTCCTCGTCACGCGCGCGCAGCGCGGCGACGCGGATGCCTTCACGGCGCTGCACGCGCGCTTCGCAAAGTCCGTGCACGCCGTCCTCCTCTCCCGTCTCCCGCCGGCGGATGCGGACGACGGCCTGCAGGAGACGTTCGTGATGGCCTGGAAGCGGCTGGAGTCGCTGCGCGAGCCGGGCGCGGTCGGACCGTGGCTTCATGCGATCGCGAGGAATGTAGCGACGGACCGGCATCGGGCCCGCGCGCGGCGCGGCAAGGAAGAGCCGCTCTTCGAGGAAAGCGCGCGCGTCGAGGGCGCGGCGGCGGACCGCGGCGAGCTGCGCGAACGCGTGATGGCGCACTTGAGATCGTTGCCGGAAGCGTACCGCGAGACGCTGGCGATGCGGCTGATCGAGGGATTGACGGGCCCGGAAATCGCGGAGGCGACGGGACTGACCGGCGGCTCCGTGCGCGTGAACCTGTGCCGTGGGATGGACCTGCTCCGTGAGCTGCTCAAGAAAGAAGGCTGGCCATGAACGACGACTACCTGTGGGACAAGTCGGGGCGCGACCCCGAGATCGAGGCGATCGAGAATCTCCTGGCGCCGCTGGCGCACTCCGAGGACAGCGGTCCGCCGCCGCGCATGCCGGTCAGCCCCGCATGGGGCGCTCTTCTCGCCGTTCTCGCCACGGCCGCAGTGGTGTTTTTTGCCGTCCGCCTCGCGATGCCGGCCGAGACTCCGCATCGTGTTCGCTTCCCAAATCCGGTCCAGCTCACCGCGGCGCGCGAGATCGACCTGGGCATCTACGGAAGCGTCAACGCGCACGAAGGAGCGGTCGTCGACGTCATTCGCCAGTCCGCCGACGAGATCCGCCTCCGGCTGACGCGCGGCACGATCGACGCCCGAATCACCTATGCCGCCCGGCCGAGGCTCTTCCAGGTCGAAACTCCCTCCACGACCTGCGTTGATCTCGGCTGTCACTACACGCTCACGGTCGAAGCAGACGGCAGCACGCTCGTCCGGGTGGATTCCGGGCAGGTCGCCTTCGCCGACCGCGGACGTGAGACCTGGGTCCCCGCGGATGCTTCATGCCGTGCTTTCCCCGCACGCGGTTCCGGCACGCCGCGCTGGGACGACACGCCCGGCGATCTCGTCGCCGCCATCGAGGCCCTGGACCGCGCGAGGCCGGAAGACCGGCGGGAAGCGGCCCTTGCGGTCATCCGCGCCTGCAGGAGTGGCGGCTCGGCGCTGACGCTCTGGCACCTCGCGCACGACCGCGATCCAGGAATCTCGGAGGCCGCGTGGCCGGCGCTCGTCGCCCGCATCGGCGTGCCGGACGGGGTCACGGAGGAACGGGCGCCTGAAGCGGAAGAAAACTGGAAGCAGCGAATCATGGATAGCGCACGGTAAGCCCGGTCACAATCCGGGCGAACATGCGCCCCAGCCCCCGGATCGTGAAGCCCCGGTTTGTCGTCCTCGGAATGGCCCAGGACGCGGGCCTGCCGCAGGCCGGTTGCCGGCGCGCGTGCTGCGCGCGGGTGCGTCACGACCCGAAGCTGAGCCGCCGGGCGGCTTGCGCCGCTGTGGTGGAATCCGGGAAGCGCTGGCTGATCGACGCAACGCCCGACTTCGGTTCCCAGCTGGCCTTCCTGGATCGACGGTTCCCCGGATCGCTGGAGGGCGTTTTCCTGACGCACGGGCACATGGGCCACTATGCCGGGCTGCTTCAGCTTGGCCGGGAGGCCATGAACGCACGCGGCGTCGACGTGCATGCGATGGGCAAGATGGCAGCGCTGCTTCGCGGCAATGCCCCGTGGGAGCAGCTCGTTCGAAATAAAAACATCGACATCCGGCCGCTTCGCGATCACCGCGCCGTGCTGCTGGCCCCGTCGCTCTCCATCACTCCCCTCTCCGTCCCGCACCGCGCCGAGTACACCGAAACCGTCGCCTTTCGCGTCGCCGGGCCGCGCCGGTCCGTCCTCTGGCTCCCCGACATCGACCGATGGGAACTCTGGAACACCCCCCTCGAGGACGCGATCGCCGCGGTGGACGCTGCGTGGCTCGACGCGACCTTCTTCAGCCTCGACGAACTCCCATTCCGCCCGGCCGCAGAGATTCCCCACCCGCCGCTTGCGGAGACGATCGAGCGCCTCTCGGCGTTGCCGGCGCGCGAACGCGCGAAGGTCCGCTTCATCCACCTCAACCACACCAATCCCGCACACAACCCGGAGAGCCGCGAAGGACGCCTGGTGAGGGCTCGCGGATTTCAAGTGGCGAAAGAGGGCGAGACCTTCCAGCTTTAGCGCACGCCCAGCTTCGAGAGCAGCGCGCGATGCGAAGCCGACACGGGCATCACGGACAGCCGCGAGATCCGGATCAGGTCGAATTGCGAGAGCCCTTTCTCCGCCTTCAGGACCGAAAGCGCCACCGGCGCGCGCAGCCGCTTCACGAACTCCAGGTCGCACACCGCAAGCTTCGGGTCCTTCTTCTTCGGGTCCGGGTAGCCGCCCTTCACGACCTTGGCGACGCCGACCACGGCCTTCTCGTCGCCCGAGTGGTAGATGAGGACCTCGTCGCCCGGTGCCGTCTTCCGCAGGTGGATGAGCGCGGTGTTGTTGGCGACGCCGTCCCACGTCGCGCGGCTCTCGCGCTCGAGGTCGTCGAGCGAGTAGGTGTCGGGGTCGGACTTGAAGAGCCAGGACGGCATTCGGGGATATTACCCTCCCGCGCTCGCGGCTTGATACCCTTCCGGTGCCGCATTATCCTCCCGCGCTCAATTCCATCGAAGGGAACGCCACCATGAGTCCCACCGCCGGCGCAACGACGCGCCGCTACCTGTCGAAGAAGTTTGCGCCGACCGACTGGGACGCCATCTCGGCGCAGTTCGACAACCTCGAGCGGATCGCCCAGTTGCCGGAGGTCGATCTCCCCGCCTGGCTCGTGCAGTGCAGCGAGCTGCAGGCCGCCGTCGCCGAGGAGTACACGAGGCGCTACATCGACAAGACCGGCGCCACCGACAATTCCGAGAAGGTGCAGGCGTTTCTCGAATACGCCGAGAACATCATGCCGAAGTGCCAGCCGCGCTGGCAGAAGCTGGAGCGCGTGCTTCTCGAGCATTCCAAGCGACCGGCGCTGGACCAGGAACGGTGGGGGCTCCTGCTGCGCTCCTACGAAAACCAGGTCGCGCTGTTCCGCGAAGAGAACATCCCGCTCGGGGTCGAGGACACGCGGCTGTCGAACGAATACCAGAAGCTCATGGGCGCGATGATGGTCACGTGGGAGGGGCAGGAGCTGACGCTCCAGCAGATGGGCCCTTTCCTGGAAAACCGCGACCGCGCGGTGCGCCAGAAAGCATGGGAGCTGACGGCACGACGCCGGTTCCAGGACCGCGACGCGTTGGACGCCGTCTACGAGAAAATGGTTCCGCTCCGGCACAAAATGGCGAAGAACGCGGGTTTTGAGAACTTCCGCGACCTCGTGTTCCGCTCGAAGGAGCGCTGGGACTACACGCCCGCCGACTGCACGAAGTTCCACGACGCCGTCGAGAAGCTTGTCGTGCCGCAGGTCCGCAGGATGCAGGAGGAACGCCGCAAGGCGCTGAAAGTCGACACGCTTCGGCCGTGGGACCTGTCGGTGGACATCCACGACAAGCCGCCGCTAAAGCCGTTCGAGAAGAGCGAGCAGCTGTTCGACGGATGCCGCGAGATGTTCCGGCGCGTCGACCCGATCTTCTCGAAGATGATCGACACGCTTCGCGAGTCCGGAAACCTCGACCTCGAGAGCCGCAAGGGCAAGGCGCCCGGCGGTTACCAGGCCACCCTTCACGAAATCCGCAAGCCGTTCATCTTCATGAATGCCGCCGGCATGAACCATGACGTCTTCACATTCCTGCACGAAGGCGGCCACGCGTTCCACGCGCTGCTGGCGAAGGAAGAACCGATCCTGCGATACCGGCACGCGCCGATGGAGTTCAACGAGGTCGCTTCGATGGCCATGGAACTCCTCGCGTTCGAGCACCTCGACGTGTTCTACGCGCAGGATGACGTGAAGCGCGCGAAGCGGAAGGAGCTGGAGGGAATCCTGAACCTGTTCCCCTGGGTGGCCACGATCGACGCCTTCCAGCACTGGGTCTACACGCACCCGGAGCACACGCGCGAAGAACGGACGGCGCAGTGGAGGGGGCTGCGCCGGCGGTTCGGCGGAATCGAGGACATGAGCGGTTACGAGGACATTTCAGATTGCACCTGGCAGCGGCAGCTGCACCTCTTCACGAGCCCGTTCTACTACATCGAATATGGCATCGCGCAGCTGGGGGCCCTGCAGGTCTGGGCGAACAAGAAGCGGGATTCGGCGAACGCCGTGAAGCAGTACCAGGCGGCGCTCAAGCTCGGTGGGACGAAAGGATTGCCGGAGCTGTTCCGGACGGCGGGAGCGGAGTTCGACCTGAGCGAGAGGACAATCCGGCCTGCGATCGAAAACGTTCTGGAGGAACTCGCCACGGTTTAGGAACGTCGAACGCGACGAGATGCCCTTGTTTAACGCAAACCTCCCCGATTTCCTCCCCATCATCGCCGCGGCCGGCGGGCTGGTGTTCCTGCTGGCCCTCCTGCTGCGCTCCTACCGCGAGGGAATGGACGCGATACCCGCGGGAGAGACGCTCGACCCGCTCGACATCAAGGAGACGGGATTGTCGCGGGAGGACATGCAGGCGCTTCGCGACGAGGGCGGCGAGCCATCCGTGTTCGAGGGGACGCGCAAGCGCACGGGGCTTGCCATCATGCCGGATGGAGCGACGGCCTATGCCACCCTCGCCCGGCTCCGCGAACGCCTCGCAGGACGCGCGGCCGCGTTCATGGTCGAGGACAACATCGCCGCGGGAGTCCCCGCCTGCATCGTCGCCATCGACGCGAAGGACTCGATCGAGGCCCTCCGCTTCATGGGGACCCGCAACGGGGACGTCATCTCCGGCCGCGTCCGCGCGTGGCGCTCTTCAACACCCGTCGAAATCGCCGGCTGCGGCGACGACTGGGTCGAACTGTGGTTCCCGTCGCCCCCCGCGGACGACGCGATCTTCCGGGAAGCGGCCGAATGGGCGCCGACAGCCGCGACGGAGTCGGGCGGGGCGGAGGGATTCCGCGGACGGGTGAAGCGGGAGGGGCTGATGTACTTGTGGTGGGAGGTGGAATCGAAGGCAATCCAGCGGAAGTAGGCCGCTATTTTTTCAGCCTGTCCCACGCCTGCTCCAACTGCCTTCCCGTCACCTGAAGCGGCGTCACCATTTCGAGCGCTTCGGCCGCGTCGCGCAGGCTCAGCGTCATGAGCGCCGGACGGGAGCCGTCTTTCCGGAAGCGAAGAATGTCGTCGCGCTTCACTCGAAACACCTCGTAGAGCACGCCGGTTGGGTCGCCGATGGCGACGAGGAGTTCCTGTGCGGCCTTGACCTGGGCGCGCTGCATTTCGAGCGTGGCCTTTGCGTCCTTCGCCCAGCGGAGGAGGGCGCGCTTGCCGTCCTTGTTGGCGGCCAGCACGGACTGTCCGGGGTGCTCGAGGCTGTAGCCGGTGGCGGCGGCGATGAGGTGGGAGAAGGCGAAGTTCTTTTCCTGGTCGGTGAGGGGCATGAAGCGGATCTCCGGGTGAAGGGCCAGTGCGACGCGAACGGCGACGGACAGGCGGGGATCATGCCTCATTTCGCCGCATTTCACTTTTCGTTTTTCGTTTTTCGTTTTTTGTTTTTCGTTTCCTGCTTTTGCCTTTCACTGTCCCCACCCATGCCCCCCACCGCGCCGTCCCCCGCCCCGATCTTCAACCTGCTTCAGGGATTCCACGCCAGCGGCGTCCTCAACGCGGCGATCCAGCTCGGTGTTTTCGGCGCCCTTGCCAAGGGACCCCGCGCTGCGGCGCAGGTCGCCGCGGCCGTCCGCTGCCCCGAACGGTCCGCCGCCATCCTCTGCGACGCCCTCGCCTCGACCGGCCTCCTTCACAAGGAAAGTCGCCGCTATCGACTTTCGCTCGATGCGGCGCAGTTTCTGGTCCCGGGCCGCCCGGGATATGTCGGCGGCGCCGCGCGCATCCTCTGCGACCCCGCACTCTGGGACGCCTTCGGCCGCTTCGCCCAGGCCGTCCGGCACGGCGGAACCGTCCTTCCCTTCCACGCAGAGACACCGGGCCAGCGCTTCTGGGAGACGTTCGCCGACAATTCCGACGCCTTCGCCGCCCCGGCCGCCGGGTACTCGGAGTCGCTTCTCAAGCGCTTCCTCGAGGACCGCGCCCCCTCAAAGGTCCTCGACGTCGCCTGCGGATCCGGCCTCTACGGGTTGACCGTCGCCGGCCACTGCCCGGGCGCGCACGTCACCCTGCTCGACGGCGCGCATGTGGTGCCGTCCGTGAAGAAGCGCGCGCGGGAGCTCGGGCTGTCGAAGCGCGTGACCTGCGTCGGCGGCGACATGTTCCGGACGGACCTGGGCGGCCCTTACGACGCCATCATCGCTTCCCACGTCCTGCACCATTTCTCACCGGGCACCTGCGAGACGCTCCTGAAGCGATTCGCGCTCGCGCTCGTTCCGGGAGGCCGGCTGCTCGTGCACGAGTTCGTTGCGGCCGAGGACGGGGTATCGAATGCGCATGCGGCGATGTTCGCGGCCGTCATGCTGGCGTGGACGCGCGAGGGCCGGACGTACTCGTTCAGCGAATACACGCGCATGTTCACGAAGACCGGATTCTCCGAGCCAGTCCTTCACGCCCCGCCCCACCTCATGTCGCAGTTTCTCGTCGGCGAGCGCAAGGTCGCGCGCCGGCCGAAGAAAAAGTGAAGCGCGTCGTCGTGCTGGGCGGCGGCTTCGGCGGCGCCTTCGTCGCGCGCAGGGCCGCAGGGATGGTTCGCAAGGACGAGGCGGACATCACGCTCGTCGCGCGCGACAACTACCTGTTCTTCACGCCGTTCTGCACCGAGATCGTCGGCGGCGCCATGGAGGTCCGCCACGCGACGTCGCCGCTTCGCGAAATGCTCGCCGGCCGGGCGAAGGTGGTGGAAGCGGCGGTGACGCGGATCGACCTGGCGGCGAAAACGGTGGAGACGACGGTGGGTCCGGTGGCGTACGACCTGCTCGTGATCGCGCTGGGAAGCGTGACGGGGACGTTCAACCTCCCGGGGGTCGCCCAGAACGCGTGGTTCATGCGGACCCTGCCGGAGGCGATCGCCTACCGCAACCGCGTGATCGACTGCCTGGAAGAGGCGTCGCGCATGCCGAAGGGTCCGGACCGAACCGCCCACCTGACGTTCGCGATCGCGGGCGCCGGACCGACGGGCGTGGAGCTCGCGTGCGACGTGAGCGACTTCCTCGACGAAATCGTGCGGCACCAGTACCCGGACATCGGGCGCGACGAAGTGAAGATGATGATTGTCGAGGGGAGCGAGCGCGTGCTCGGCTCGCTGGACGAGTCGCTCTCGGCGTACGCCGAGAAGCGGATGAAGCGCAAGAAGATCGAACTGCGCCTGAAGACGCGCATCGCGGCATTCGACG
The DNA here is from genome assembly GCA_038060895.1 of Planctomycetota bacterium. Lineage (GTDB taxonomy): Bacteria > Planctomycetota > MHYJ01 > WSZJ01 > WSZJ01 > WSZJ01. Next base: position 37,201 of record JBBTCT010000016.1, on the reverse strand, counting down.
GCGCCGCAATCTCCCTGAACGACGGTTCGTCGATTTCCTGCCACACGCTGGCGTGGACGGCAGGCCTCGCGCCCAATCCGGTCGTCGCCGCGCTTGACGCGCCGAAAGACAAGGGCGGCCGGCTGGAACTCGACGAGAATCTCCGGCTCAAGGGCCATCCGGATGTCTTTGCGCTCGGCGACTGCGCGTCGTTCACCCAGGACGGCAAAACGCTCGGCCCCGAAGGCCAGGTTGCGTGGCAAGAAGCGAAAGTCGTCGCAGGCAACCTCATCGCCGGGCTCCGCGGCCGCCCGCTGCGCAAGTTTCGCTTCCGGCGCCTCGGCCGCCTCGTGTCCCTCGGCCGGCGCTACGCCGTCTCCGAGTTTTTCGGGATGCGCTTCTGGGGTTTCCCCGCGTGGTGGCTCTGGAGGACCACGTACCTGTTCAAACTACCGGGCCTGAGGAACAAGCTCCGGGTGATGCTCGACTGGACGCTCGACCTGTTCTTTCCGAGGGAGACGGTGCGGATCAGGTATTCCGGGGAACGGAAACCGTAGCTCGGAGCTGGATCGATTCGCGCGAGCGCAATCTCCTTCGTTGAATCCTCAATCAATCCCCAGCGCGATTCGAAGTCCTTCAGCGACTTCTTCAAGGGCCGCCACGGGCAGACTGCCCAGATGCTTGCCAATCTTGGCGCGGTCAAGGGTGGTCACTTGATGACACAGAACAAAACTGTCTTTCCGCAGTCCGGCCGCCCCGGCGCTGACCGCAACGCAGCACGGCCCGCGCCACAGGTTCTTCGTCGATGTCGAGAGCGGCACAACGATCAACGAATTCCATGCCTCGACCGAATTGAACTGGTCGCTCGTTACCAGCAACACAGGCCGCGTCCCCCGCTGCTCTGATCCTGAACGCGGCTCGAGCGTCGCCATGTAAACCTCGCCGCGCTTCACTTCTCATCCTCGCCAAGGCGCAACATCTCTTCGATCCCCGCCCGTTCAAGCGCCGGATCGAGATCATGCTCCGTGCCGGCAAATTCACGGATCCAAGCCGCAAGTTCCTTTCGAACGGCGGCTTTTCGCATCGCCTTGAGCCAGAGGGATATCGCTTCGCGCGCAACTTCGGTCGCGGGGCGCCCGCGGCGCTGTGACTCCTGGCGCAGACCGGCGTAAATCGAATCCGGCAGGGGCACGTGAAGATTCCGCATGGCTAACTCCTGTCATAGAAGATGCCATGATTGTATGGCATATCAAGATTGGACGCTCGACCTCTTCTTCCCTCTGGAGCCCGTGCCGATCCGGTATTCCGGGGATGCGAAGCCGCAGGCGTTGTACTCCGGGCTCAGAAGTGAAATCATGCACGGGTGAAACGACTGCTCCTTCTCCTGGGTTTCGCGACGATCGGCGGCTCACTCCAGGCTTCAGCGGGGGAAAAGCCGGACCTTGGGGACGTTCGCCGCTTTCTCAACGAGGTCGCCATCGCTTTGGACTCGCCGAGTCCTGATGATTGGGAAAAGCTCCAATCGAAGGAATTCCGTGCCGCCGAGATCTCGAAGGCTCGCGTCCTGCTTCGGCATGCGGCCTCGGGAAATCTGCTTGCGAGCGCTACGGTCTGGATTACTTCAGGACTCAGGTCTCTACCGGAAACCACGCCCCAGGAGTACCTGCGCCACTCGTTCCCTCCGTTTCAGGCAGGCTTTTCCATGTATTTCCAGAGTCCCGCGGTGAGTCACGTGGAACTAAGCGAAGAGGTTCTGGAAGCGGTGATACAAGCGCGCTGGGCGCCGGTACGAGTTCGGGCCACCTGGAAGGACGGGCGATTTCGGATCGATGATTCGACTTGTCTTCGAAGGACAACGTTGTCACCGCCTCCGCCGGACCGCTATTTCCCTCGATGGCGCGCCGCAATGGTGACAGCGGATGGCAGCGCCCTGCTCCGGTTGCTCAGCAATCGCGCGCGCAGGAAAGTGCGGGAAAAGTACGCCACCAAGGGATTGGTCGGAGAGACCTTCCTCAGGTTCACCCGGTTTAGCGACTACGCCGTGAACCAGGGGCTCTCGAACGAAATCCTGGAAGCCACTCGCGCGAAAGAGACCGCCGACCGGCTCCTGCGCGGCACGTGGAAGGTCGCCCACCGCTCCCCTGTCCGCGTCGTCTACGAATCCGAGGGTTTGCCTCCGGTGGAATTTGCGATCGAAGGGAAACGATGGATCCTGACAACAAAGCTTTCGGACTTCCTGCCGCTCCCCACGGAGAAGTAGGCGACGCGGAGCGCCGAACGTTCCCTATCCGCTTCCGCCGGCGCCCTTCAACGTCTCCACCCCCTCGCGCATCTCCGAGATCCGCTTCGCTACCTTCTTCATGAGCTTTTCGACTTCCTCGCGGATCTTGTCGGCGGCGCCGGTCACGGTGTTGGCGTAGGTCGCGATGCTCTGCAGGCCGGTCGCGTCCTTTTCGAGCTGGGCGATGGCGGTGTCGATCTCGGCGAGGCTGGTCGACGTTGCGACGGCCTCACGGGCGCGGCGCACGATGAGCGCGCGCGAGACTTCGAGGGCGGCCAGGAGCCAAAGATCGGTCGCCGGGTCCTCGACGTCCCAGACGATGACGAGGTCGTTGCCGAAGCGCTGAAAGCGGGCCATCCCCTCGGGAGCGACCGCGCGCGACAGGACGAAGATGCCGGCCTGGGCCTTGCGATTCGGCCGGGCGATCCCGAGTTCCTCCATCGCGAGCCGCATCGTGAATCCGGCGTCCTCCTTCGCCTCGACCACGATCCGCTCGCCGGGGGCCGCGGAGTCCGGGCCGAGCTCGATCGTGAAGTCCCCCTTCTTGCAGTTCTTGATCTCGCCGACGGTCAGCCCGACCGCGTCGAATTTCTCGCGGGCCTTCTCCGCTTCCGCGCGGACGACGCTCCCCAGCGCTTCCTCGAACGTCGCCCCCTTGCGCGTCGTCACCGCCTCGGTCGCGCGCTTTTCTCGAAGCGCGGCCAGCTCGCGGACGACTTCCTTCTGGAACAGGGTCTGGCCTTCGACGAGCTTGTCGATCGACGCGGCGACGTCCTTCTTGAAGCGGGCGACCGAGGAATTCTCGTTGTCGAGGGACCATTCGCTGGCGAGCTTGCCGATGGTCTCCCGGAAGTTCGTCTCGAGGCTTCCCTGCCCTTCCTTCATCTGCTTCACGAGCCGCGAGAGCGCGGACTGGTCGCGGTTCAGGTCGAACTCGCCGAGGAACGTGGAGCGCTGTTCCTCGAGGTTCTTTTTGACGAGGTCCTCCACGCGCGCGAGCAGGCCGGTTTTCAGTTCCGGGGAGAGCATCTGGAGAAGCGGCGATTGCTGGCCGACGTGCTGCGTCAGCGTCGAGGCGAGCGTTGACTGGTCGCTGGCGAGGTGCTGGCGGAGCATGCGGTCGATGTTCCCGCCGGGCTTCGTCATTTCGTCGAGGAACTGGGGAACCTTGCCGTTGGCGCGGTCGAAGTAGCCCTGCATCTCCTTCTCGATGCGCGTCACGGTCTGAAGCCGGTGCTCGTTCATGACGCGCTCGACCTCGGCGACCATTGTCTTTCCCGCGTCGCGCAAGGTCCGCTCGTCGAGCGCGCCGCCGGCCTGGCGGATGGCGAGGACGCCGATGCGCAGGGCCGCGAGGGCGAAAGCGTCGCGCTCGGCGGAGTCTGTGAGGCGACTCAGTTCCGAGAGGACATCCGCGTCGGTGACGCGCAGGTGAAGTTCGAGGCCTTCGGCGGAAGCGAGACGGAGCGCGGGCTGCATGAAACCTACTTTATCCGGGGCGCGTTCGACGGTCGCGCGAATTGTCCGCGGATCGCTCCTGGCTACGCCGGTTGCCGGCGTACGACCAGGACCGTGATGTCGTCGCTCGCGTCCGCTGCCCCGCGGTGCTTCATCACAGCATTCACGACGCCGTGCGCCATGTCCTGCGCGTTCCGCGTGCCGGCGCGCACGATCGCCTTGATCAGGCGCTTGTCGCCGAACTCCTCCGCACTCATGTCCATCGCCTCGTTCACGCCGTCCGTGTGGAACAGGAGGTGTTCTCCGGGCGCCAGGGTGACGACGCTCTCGCGAATCGACCGTTCGAACGCGGGGCCGCGCACCAGGCCCATCGCGGCGCCCTGCACTTCAACGGACTGGACGATCCCGACGCCGCCGAAATCCGTCCACAGAAGCGGCGGGTTGTGTCCGCAGCTCGCGACGGTCACGCTGGACGTCGCCGGATCCAGCACCGCGTACGCCAGCGTCAGGAAGACGCCCGGTGGCAGGTCCGGCACGAGCTTCGAATTAGCCTGGAGCACCGCTTCCTTCGGCGACGCGGCCCCCGGCGCGACCGCGTGGAAAATCGTCCGGGCCATCACCATGATCATGGCCGCGGAGATCCCTTTGCCGGAAACGTCCGCGACGATGAAGCCGATCCGGCCGCCGGGAAGCGCGAGGACGTCGTAGTAATCGCCTCCGACGCGCTGGGCGGGAAGGTACTGGGCGGAGATCTCGAATCCCTCGACGGTTGGAATATCGGTCGGGAGCAGTTTCGACTGGATCACCCGCGCGCGCTCGATTTCCGCCGCCAGCATCGGGTCCGCCGCAATCTGCTCCTCCGTGGGGCGCTCGATCAGCGGGGGAAGCGCGATCTCGTCCATCGCGCCGGTGATCGCGGGGTGGTTGGTCGGCTGGGAGATGAAGCGAAGCCCGGGGTAATTGGCGACGGACGGCGCGTCCCGCATCGCTTCGTCCCACGAGAGCAGGACGACGGGAACCGGCTTCTTTCCCGCTTTCGCGACGTCGTCGAGGAACTTCACGCCCGCGGCGCCGCGGAATCCGGCGTCGGCGACGAATCCCGACCAGTGCGAGCCGTCGCTCAGCTTCTGGATCGCCGCGGGCGGCGAGTCCGCGGAATCGGCGTCGAATCCGCTCTGCTTGAGTGCCGCCATCCATTCCGCGCGCATCGGCGGGTCCTCCTGCATCACGAGGACGCGGCGGAGCTTCTGGACTTCCTCCGAAATCGGCATGTTCTTGAAGACCTGCGACATGCGGTCGATGCGTTCCTCGGGAGCGACGCCCGCCTCGTCCATCTGGCCGACAACATCGTCGAGCATGCGCACGAGGTCGGCGGCGTCTCCTTTCTGGATCAGGCTCACCAGCCCCTTCGAAAGCTGCCCCGCGTCTCCCTTCCCCGCCGTCACGTAAGCGGACAGGAGCTTCATCATGTCCTGCTGCTGGACGCCTCCGCCCGAAAGCGCCTTGACGGCGTCTTCGGGTGTGCCGTCCTCGAGCGCGACGAACCGCAGTTCGTTGATGCGGAATCGCTGAAGAGGCTTCAGGAGCTCGGGCCTGATGTGGTCGCCCTGCATGACCTCCTCGGGTTTCTTGACGAGGATGTCCACGAGGGCGGAGAACTCGGCCAAGGTCGCGCCTCGCTGGGCAGAGAAAGAAGAAATGCCGCGCGAAGAGATGAGGTCGCAGAACGCCTTGAGGGTCGGGGTCAATTCGCGGACGGGGCGGCCCTGGATGATCATCGTGCCATCGCGCGTGCCGAGCGCGACGGGAGACTCCTGCACGGTCATCTTCTCGATCCACGCGAACGCGTCGGCAAGGTCGTGCGCGACCTGCGGATGCGTCGGCGAATACATGCGAAACGAGCGGACGGCCTTGTTAAAGGCGCGCGAGAACTCGAGCGCGAGAGGCATGAGGTCGGTCATTCGTGACGGCCCGCAGGGGACCGTTTAGATATTTTATGGAATTGGTCAAGATTACGGAAGGGTCATCGCTTGCCCCACGAACACGTGGCCTTGATCGTCATCTGGATGCCGCCCGGATTCCGGAACACCATCTCGGTCCAGCCGAACGCTTTCCCCGTCACGATGATCGGGGCGCGCGCCCCCGCGCGGATCACGCTCCAGGTGCAGGCCTGCGGCGTGTCGGGCTCCGGCTCGAACGACAGCGTCGTCGCTCCCGCCTCGAGCGTCCAGGCCTGCGCCCCCGCCATGCGCTGGCCGAAGGGATCGTACGCCCAGACGGCGATCTCAACGGTTTCCTGGGGGTGGACCAGGAGCGCGTCCAGGTAGCGCCGGTCCTCGAGGCGATCGTCGAAGGGCTCCCAGCGGAGTTCGCCGGGATCGGCGACGGTCAGCTCGACGGAATCCAGGGGAACGTCGCCGCTGCGAAGAGTCACGACGGTCCGGCCGCAGGTGACGCCGCGGATCGTGAATCGCCAGACAAGGACGCCGTCCTTCCTCGCAGGGCCCACAGGATCCGGCGCAATCTCGACCACCGCGGGATCGGACGCTACGGCCACCAGGGGTTGCTCGAGCAGGTCCGCCTTCGCTTCCAGCACCACAAAGCCCCCCCGCGCGATCGGAGTCGAAGTGGCGTAGGTGTCCTTCCAGAATCCGTTCGTGAGACGGAACTCGAGGCGGCTTGACGCGCCGGGGGCGAAGTAGTCCGGGAACGGGGAGCAGGAGGCGAGCACGAGGACCGCGAGGAATCGGAGGGGGCGCATGGCGGGGAGAATACGCGCCGCCCCCGTCGAACCAGCGGAAAAACCGCGCGCTTCCGGGCCGGACGATTGACTTCCGGCCGCGCTTCCCCGAACCTGTGTCCTTGCGCGTCCTGAACGTGACCGGCACGTTCCATCCCCTGGCGGCCCGCTCGAGCGGCCCATCCGGCGACGCTTCATGAGAGCCCTGATCTTCAGCAGCGACCGCCAGATCTTCGATCCGGACGGCGACTCGTTCAATCGGATGGCGGCCTATGGCCGGCTTCTCGAGAGCCTCACGGTCCTTGTGACCTGCGACCGGACCGAGTCGAATTCCGCAGGAAACGTGACGCTGGTGCCGACCGGGGGGAGCAGCCGGATCGCCAGGTTCTGCCGGTCGATCAGGATCGGCAAGAGCCTCGCAAGAAAGGAAAAGTTCGACCTCGTCGTCGTGCAGGACCCGCTCTTCGGCGGCTTCGCCGGCTGGCGCGTCGCCCGGGCCGCCCGGGCCCGCCTCCTTGTCAGCGTCTACGGGACCAACGTGTTCGATCCCCACTGGGTGCGCCTCGCGTGGAAAAACCGGCTCCTGAAGCGCCTGGCGTCGTTCATCCTCAACCGGAGCGACGCGATCCAGACCGACGGATTCGAGACCGAGGCGGATCTCCGGAAGCGGTACGGCGACCGGGTGTTCTGGAAGCCCATCGTGCCGGAGAACATCGAGGAGTACCGGTCGATTCCGCGAAAGACGACGCCCGGGGAGTTCAAGGTTCTCTTCATCGCGCGCATGCTCCCCCAGAAGAACATCCGGTTCCTGGTGGACGTCATGGATCGCCTCGGGAAGAAAGGCCTCCCGAAGAAAATCTCCTTCACCGTGGTCGGCGACGGCCCGGACAAGAAGTTCCTCGATGCCGAGGTCGCCCGTCGCGGCCTCTCAGCCTGCGTCCGCCTCGTCCCGGGCTGCACGCGCCAGGAACTCCCCGGCCTCTACACCACGCACGATGCCTTCGTCCTGACGTCGCACTTCGAGGGCTTCCCCCGTGTCTTCATGGAAGCGGCGGCGAGCGGGCTTCCGATCGTCACCACGCGCGTCAGCGGCGTCACGAACGTCCTCGAGAACGGCGCCAGCGGGTTCGTCTCGGAGCAGGGGGACCTCGACGGTTTCGTCGCGAACCTGGCCCGCCTCGCGGGCGACGACGCCCTGGCCGGCGCGTTCTCGGAGAAAATCAGGGCGGACTTCTGGAAGCGCTACAGCTTCGCGGTGACGATTGAGCGGCAGAAGGCCATCTTCGATTACCTCGAGCGCGCCCGATGATATCCTTGCGCCGATGAGACGCGCCGAAGCGCCCGCCGGACGGATCGCGGAATGACGCGCTGCCTCGTCCTCGGCGGGGGCGGCTTCCTCGGCTCCCACATCAGCGAGACTCTGCTGAATGCCGGCCACGCGGTCCGGATCTTCGAGAAGGAACGGGTGTTGCGCGACAACGTCCGTTCCTTCATCGGCCAGGTGGAATGGATGGAGGGAGATTTCACCGATCCGCATCGGGTCGCCGAAGTGCTCAAGGGAATGGAAGCCGTCGTGCACTGCGTCGGAACCACGCTGCCCAAGACATCCAACGACAGCCCCGTATACGACATCACTTCGAACCTGGTCCCGACGCTTCACTTCCTCGACGCGGCCGTGCAGGCCGGCGTGAAGAAAGTCCTGTTCCTCTCCTCGGGCGGAACGGTTTACGGAATTCCACAGCGCGTGCCGATCCCGGAGGATCACCCGACCGACCCGCTGACCTCGTACGGAATCCAGAAACTGTCGATCGAGAAGTACCTGAAGCTCTACCGCGACCTCCACGGACTCGACTACGCGGTCATTCGCATCTCGAACCCCTACGGCGAACGCCAGCGCCCCACCGCTGCACAGGGAGCGGTAACCGTTTTCCTCGACAAGGCCCTGAAGGGGCAACCGATCGAGATCTGGGGGGACGGAAGCGTCGTCCGCGACTACCTGCACGTCACGGACGTAGCGTGCGCGGCGCAGTCGGCCCTCGACTACAGGGGCGACTTCCGGATTTTCAACATCGGAAGCGGGTCCGGGCTGTCGCTTCTGCAGGTCGTCGAATCGATCCGCAAGGTTCTCAACCGGCCGGTCGAGGTTGTCTTCAAGCCGGCGCGACGCTTTGACGTTCCGGTCAACATCCTGGACACGACGCGGGCGGCGCGGGAGCTGTCGTGGCGGCCGGCGGTCGCGTTCGAGGACGGCCTGCGGCGGACCGCTGCGTTTCTCTCGCAGTCCGGAAAGGCCTGAGAGCGCGATGAAGGTCCTGATGATGACGCAGGCGGTCGACCCGCAGGACGGCCTGCTGGGGTTCGTGCCGCTCTGGCTCCGGGCGCTCGCTTTGCGCGTCGAGAAGTTGTACGTGCTCGCCGGCCGCGTCGTCCCCTGCGACCTGCCCGCGAACGTCGAGGTCTGCTCGCTCGGCAAGGAGAAAGGCACGCGCCGTTTCGGGCGGCTCGTCCGGTTTTACACCGGGTTGCGAGAAGCGGTGGCGCGTCACAAAGTGGACGTAATTTTCGCGCACATGAACCCGGAGTACGTCATCGCCGCCGCGCCGGTCACGCGCGTCCCGTGCGTCCTCTGGTATTCGCATCACACGCTGACGCGCCGGCTCCGCATCGCGGTGCGCCTCTCGCGCCTCGTCGTCGCCTCCGCGCCCGAGTTCTTCCCGATGAAGACGCCGAAGCTCCGCATCACCGGGCAGGGCGTCGACCTCGAGCGCTTCACCACCGCTCCCCCACGGAACGGCTTCCGCCTCTTCTCCGTCGGCCGCCTCGCCCCGGTCAAGAACCACGACGTCATCATCGAGGCGTGCGCGATCATGAAGAAGCGCTTCCCGGACCTCCACCTGACGCTCGCCGGCGAGGGCCCGCGGCGCGAGGCGCTGGAGAGGCTCGCGAAGGAGCGCGGGGTCGCGATGACGCTGCTGGGAAGCGTGCCCTTCCCGGAGATTCCCAGGCTCTGCCACGAGAGCGACCTGTTCGTGTCGGCGAGCGAGACCGCGCTGGACAAAGCGATCCTGGAGGCGATGGCCGCGGGGCGGCCGGCGGTGGCGTGCGCGCCGGCGTTCGCGGCGTGGGCGCCGGATCTGTCGTACAAGCAGGGGGATGCCGCCGGGCTCGCGGAGGTCGCGACGCGGATTCTGTTCGGGAACCGTGAGGCCGCCGGACGGGACGCGCGAGACCGGATCGAGCGAGACCACAGCCTGCCGGCGATGGTGAACCGACTGGTGAAGGTGTTTGAGGAAGCTTGCGGGCGATGATCGGGCGGCGTCGCGGGAGCAGGAAGAACGTGGATCCCTCAGGGACGGATGCACCCGTCAAGGGTCAGCCCGCTCATACGGACCGTGTCTTCCCAGCAGAATCCTTTGAGCACGATGGTCTGTCCGGGTGCGATAGCGGGATCCTCTTCCCGGAGGCGACAGCTGAGCGGACGTTTTTCGTCGCATGAGGCCAGGCCAACCTCATGGCCGTCGACGCTGACCACGGTTCCCGAGACCTCAATCACCCGGCCTGCGTACAAGCGGGACGATTTGCTCCCGGAATCAGTCCGCCAGAAGGCTTCGGTAAGTGAAACGGCCTCGACCTTCAGGGCAGTGGGATACTCGCTCGCTTCAACGTGCGTCGAGGTAAGCACGGCGCCGGTGAAGCGGTATGCGCCGTCGGCGTCCCGGCCGGCGTAACGCCCTTTCATGCTGATCAGGGACCAGTAATCGAGGATCATCCACCGCTTGTCCATGACCTCGCGATCCAGGACGAAGAAGAGTTTATCGGACCAGCCCGAGGCGAGAAGGGTGAGATCCGTCGCATGCTTGCCGTCATCCACGAGGGTCCAGGTGAAGTAGATCCCCGTTATCTCGATGACCTTGCCGTCGTACTTTTTCTCATCGAACTCGCGCAGGAAGTCTGCGGCCATCAGCTTCAGGTCCGGCGGGATCTTATCCAGGCTGACGGGTCCGGGCGGGGTAGGCGCCGGGGGCTTGCACGCGGAAAAGGCGAATGCCGCAAAGGCCAGCGCCCGGGTCAGCGGGCCGGAGATACCGCGGCAAGCGTGAGTGCTCATCATGGGAGCGGATCATAGCCGAAGAATCCGCAACCGAAAGCGTCGGCCGATCACCCTTGCCGGTTCGCTCGTGTATGCTCCTTCGCATGAAAGTCGCTCTCATCTATCCCCCGACGTGCGACCCGACGGCGCCCTACCTGTCGGTGCCGACGCTGGCGGCGTGGCTCAGGAAGCACGGCGTCGAGGTGCTGCCTGTGGACGCAAACCTGGAATCGTGGGAGTGGCTGCTCCAGCGCGGATCGCTGACGGCGCTCGGTGAGCGGATTGAGGGGCGGTTGTCGGCGCTGGAAGAGAAACCGGCGCTGTCGCACGTCGACCAGCTGGATTACGCGGCGCTCTGGGCGGCGCGGGGAGATGCGGCGGCCGTGCCGCGCGCTATCGATCGGGCGCTGGCAACGCTGCGCGACCCGGAGGCTTTCTACGATCCCGGCGCGTATGCGGGAGCCGTGGCCGTCGTGGAGGCGGCGCAGCGGGTGGTGAGTGCGGCTTACGCCCCGCTCACGCTGGATTTCGTTTCATACCGGACACCTTTTTCGCTGCTGAGCGCGGAGGAGATCGCTCGCGACGCCTCGGCGGAGCGGGATCCCTTCCACGGGTATTTCGAAGCGCTGGCCGGGCGGCTGCGCGCGGCCGGCGTCGGGCTCGTCGGCCTGTCGGTCGCGTTCCCCGGGCAGATCCAGCCGGCGTATTCGCTCGCGCACGTGCTCCGCGAGAAGCTGCCGGGCGTCCACGTCACTGTCGGCGGCCCGGCGCTCACGCAGATGCTGCTCCGGCTGCAGGGAGAGCGGCTCGACCGCGCGATCGGACCGTTCTCGAGCGCGGTCGTGTTCGAAGGAGAGGTTGCGCTGCTCGACCTGGTGCGAAAGCTGGGGCGCGGCGAAAACCCGTGCCCCGACGAACGACTGATCCGGGGAAAGATGATCGAGGACCTCGGGACGCTGCCGCCTCCGGACTTCGACGGGCTGCCGCTCGACCGGTATCTCGCTCCGGAACTGATCCTGCCGTACGACCCGACGCGCGGGTGCTACTGGGGGACGTGCACGTTCTGCCACTACGGGCTGGCGGAGGTCGGCACCGCGCGCTACCGGCAGCGGCCTGTTCCCACCGTGCTCGACCACCTTGAAATGCTGTCCGCGAAACACGGCGCGAAGATCTTCTACATGTCGCAGGACGTGTTCCCGCCGAGCATCGCTTCCGACGTCGCGCAGGGAATCATCGACCGGGGTCTCGACGTGCGATGGGGAACCGACATGCGCCCCGAGGTGTCGCTCGGCAAGGAGACCTGCGAGCTGCTCGTCCGCGGCGGGCTCCTCAGCACCGCGCTTGGCGTCGAGTCGGCCGCTCCGCGCGTGCTGAAGCTCATCGACAAGGGAATCCCCCCCGACGACGTGGCCCGCGTCGTGCGAAATCTGGCGGCGGCCGGGGCGGCGGTTGAAGCGATGTGCTTCTCCGATTTCCCGACCGAGACGTATGGCGAAGCGATGCAAACCGTCCGCTTCTGCGCCGACCTGCACGACTCGCTCTCGCTCTTCATCGTCGGCCGCTTCGACCTGACGCACGGCTCGCTCGTCGCGCAACGCCCGGGCGAGTTCGGGATCAAGGAAGTCTGGCAGGTCGAAGGGGACGAACTCGGCACCGGGCTTTTCTTCGCCGAGCGCCGCCGAGCGAAGAATCCGAAAGACCAGGCGCGGCTCGATGTCGCCATCCGTGAACTCTCCTCCGGCTGGCGCCTCCGGCGCTACCCCTGGGCCGGCGCCCTTTCGACGGCGCACACGATGCTCTGGTACGTCTGCCACGGGCCTGAAGTGTTCCGCAACCTCGGTTCCGCTCCCCGCGCTGGAGTCCCGGGTGCCCGTCCGCGGACGCAACGTGCCCGCTTCGACGTCACCGGCACCGCCGAAACGAGCGCGGCGCGCGAAACAGAAATCTGGACGCGCCTGGTCCACGAGGACCGCCGGGTCGGCCGCGACGCCTACACGACGCTGGCCGACGCGCTGCCGCACGCGAAGCCGCGTCCGGCCCGGTATCGGTTCGTGTCAGGAAGCGACCCGGTTCCCGCGACGAAGCCGGCCGGTCCGCGGACGCGGCCGCTGCACTCCGGCCGTCGCCAGTCCAGCGCGGCAAACTCGACGAAGCACTGACTGGCCGCTGGCCACTTCATCAAGGCAACGCTATCCTTACCAGACGCACGTCCCTCCCCCGCAACCCCACTCGCGCCATCCGCATCGGCCGCACGCACATCGGCGGCGGTCACCCGATCGCGGTGCAGTCCATGTGCGCGACGCACACTTCCGACGTCGACGAGACGCTGATCCAGTGCGAGGACCTCGTGAAGGCCGGCGCGGACCTCGTGCGCGTCGCGGTCGACAACCAGAAGGACGTGGACGGGCTCGCGGCGCTTCGGAAACTCACGAAGGCCAACCTGGTCGTCGACATCCAGGAGAACTACCCGCTCGTCGAGAAGGTAGCCCCCCACGTCGACAAGATCCGTTACAACCCAGGGCACCTGCACCACCTGCAGAAGTCGAAACCGATGGCGGAAAAGGTCGGCTGGATCGCCAAGGTCGCCAGGGACAACGGCTGCGCGATCCGCATCGGCGTGAACTGCGGGTCGGTCGCCCCTGAATTCCTGGAGAAGTACGCCGACCAGCAGGACGCGATCGTCGAGAGCGCGCTGTATCACTGCGACATCCTCGACAAGATCGGTTTCACGGACTACTGCGTCTCGCTGAAGGACAGCGACCCTGCGAAAGTCGTCGGGGTCAATATGCGCTTCGCCGCGAAGCGCCCCGACGTGCCGCTCCACCTCGGCGTGACGGAAGCGGGCCTGCCGCCGGACGGCGTGATCAAGACGCGGATCGCGTTCGAGCAACTGATCACGAAGGGCATCGGCGACACGATCCGCGTGTCGCTGACGGTCCCGAACGAGGCGAAGTCCGCGGAGATCGCCGCTGGAAAACAGATCCTCGACGACATCGAGCACGGGCGCTTCCGCTCCGTGCCGGACTTCGGCAAGGGCCTCAACATCATTTCGTGCCCGTCGTGCAGCCGCGTGGAGAACGAGGCGTTCGTGAACCTCGCGATCCAGGTGAAGTCGATCACGGAGTACGCGAAGGCGCACAAGATCACGATCGCGGTGATGGGATGCCGCGTGAATGGCCCCGGGGAAACGGACGACGCGGACCTCGGGCTCTGGTGCGGGCCCTCGACCGTGAACCTCAAGCGCAAGTCCGTGGTCGTCGGGACGTTCGGATACGACATCGTCCTCGACCGGTTGCGCGAGAATCTCGATTCGCTGATCGCGGCGCGCAAATGAAGCGGCTCCTCGCGATGGCGGCGGCGGCGGCGGTCGCGGGATGCGGCGGCAGTTACACGGCGCCGCCCGAGCCGGACGCGGCGCCCGCGGTTGAGTCGGAAGAGGCCCGGACGCTGGCCTCCTGGGTGGTCACGCTCGGCGACAATGCCGCGGACGCGCGCAACGCCGCGGCCGATGAACTTCGCAAGGCGGGACTTGCCGCGGGGCCGTGGCTCTTCGCCGGCGGCGTTGACGCCGACCCGGAACGCTCGGCCGCCTGCCGGATCCTGCTCGAGGAAATCAGGCGGCAGACCTGGGAAACCGCTCCCCCGATCAACGAGAGATTCGCCGAGACGCTTCGCGGCGCCCTGAAGCCCGGACATCGGCTGCGGGTCTTCGCCTGGTGGTGGGTCGCCCTCGGGTCGCAGCTTGAGGACTCGCGCCGCGTCATGTCGGACCCGTCCCCCTATTTCGCGGACCCGGATTCGGAGGTCCGGCGCCTGGCCGCGACTCTCTTCGTCCGGCTGGGCCACGACATTCGAAAACTCGCGAACATCCTCGACGAAGCCCTGGAAGACGCCGTGCGCTCAGCGGGCGCGTTCGAGGCCTGGGAACCGGTCCTCGCCTCGCTTGCGGCGGCGGGGTTCGACGAGGGGGAACTGCTCGAGGTCCGCGGCAAGCTGAAGCGCTTCCTCGATCGCATTCAATCCTCCGGCCAGCCGATTCCGTGGTGGGACATCCGCGCATTCTTCCGCCGCGCCGGACCGGGCGCGGAGCCGCTTCTCGCAAGCGCGATCCTCTACGAGCCCCACGGCGAGCTGCGCCGGCTCGCCGCGATTTCGTACGGCGCAGGGACGCAGGTGAAGGGCGAGCTGGAGCGCGCTTACGGGGCGAAGCCGGACGAGGACCTGGCGATCGCGCTCGGAAACGCGGGGTCACCGGCCGGACTGAAAGACCTTGCGGCGCTTCTTGAAAAATCGCCCCTCAATTCGCGCGACCGCTGGGCTGCGGCGCTGGCGCTCGAGCGCGGGACCGGCAAGTGGTTCGGCGACGCGACGGATGGAGAGGATGCGAACGTTGCGGTCACGCGCTGGTCTTCGCTCGCGGAAGGGCAGGATCCGGGCGCGCCGTTCACGTTCTCCTGCAAGGACGGCGGGGCGGCGCTCGTCCGGACGCCTTCCGGGCTGGAATGGGTCGTGGGGATCGGGCCGATTTCGAGGAACATGATCACGCGGGAAGAGCCGGCCTGGGCTGTGTTCCGCGCGCCGTCGTGGGGCGAGTCCAGCGCCGACCTGGACCTGCAGCTGGCGTGGCGTCTCAACCGCGACCGCTTCCTCCTTTTCGCAGACCTCCTTGCGGGAGGAAAGGAGAAGTGCGAGGTCAGGTCCGCGAGGATGATCCGCCGCGCGGTTCAGGCGGCGCGAGGTGGAGATCCGCTCGCGGAATCCGACATCTTCGCTCCTGCCCGCACCCCGGAAGAGCGGCAGCTGGCGCGAGCGGTTCTGGGCAACGCGTCCAGCTCCGACGCCAATCTCGCGAGCGCCCTGCGCAACCTCGCGGATGGCGACGACGCCGACATAGCGGCCATCGCCTCATTTCTCGGAACCAAAACGAATGCCGCTCTTCGCCGGGCCGGTTACCTCAGCCTCTGGCAGCGCGATTCAGAAGCCTCCCTGCTGGCCCTCGCCCGCTTCGCCGGCGACGAGGACACCAAAATGGACTACCAGGGGATTCCCGACTCCGCCGCCCCGCTCCTGCTGCGCATTCGCTTCCGCGACTTGGGCGTCGAGCGCCTGGACGCTGCGGGGAGAGATCCGAAGAATTGGGAAGAGCTGATTCGGGAAGCGCTGAAGAAGTAGCGCGTTCCTAGACTCCTCTGCGCGCGCCCCACAGCCAGACCTGCAGTCGCGGCGACATGCGCCAGCCTTCGCGCTTGCACAATTCGGCGAGCGCCACGGCGCGCTTTTTCAGTGCTTCTTCCGTCACGCCCTCGGGCATGAGCCAGACCCGGTCTTTCGGAAGCGAACGCGCGAGGCGCACGGCTTCCGAATCGTCGCCCTCGCCGACGACGATTTTGGCGATCGCGCGCGGCTCAGCCATCCATTCGTGGGAATGGGCCCAGGTTTCCTCCCAGAGCGGAGTGACGGTGGGGAGCTTGGGCGACCAGTTCCAGAAGAGGTTCGGGCGGGACAAGGTGGGGCCGCCGACGCCGGAGGTCTCGACCTCGACGCGCGGCCAGGTGCCGCAGGTAGAGTCGAGCAGCTCATCGAATCCGCGGACTTGGAGGGGTTCGCCGCCGGTGATGACGAGCAGGTCGCGGGGGCCGAGGGAGTCCAACTCGTCGAGAAGCGACGGCAGCGGCACTTCGCGCCCGCGCGCCGCGTCCCAGGTGTAACGTGTGTCGCACCAACGACATCCGACGGCGCACCCCTGCAGCCGGACGAAGGTGGCGGGGGCGCCCGAAGAGGGGCCTTCGCCCTGAAGCGATCGAAAGGTCTCGGAGACGCGCATCGCTGAGGTTTACGCACCCCCGTCTCTTCCGGTTTGGGTTCCCTGAATGGGACCCCTTAAAACAAAGAAACCGGCCTGGATGGGCCGGTTCGCGTTGATGAAGAAGAGCACCTTCGGGATTGCCTGTATATCGGCGGCCACTGCTCAATCAAGAACTGCGGGCGTCCGGCCTTCTGGCCGGCTCTCGACATCCCGGAGGCTTGCTCCGACCTGTAATATCGGCTATTGGTGGGCGGAACGCAAGCATTATTTCAAAATATTCCTCAGGTTGGGTCCCCGGGCCGTCGAACCCTACTTATACTTCCGCCCCACAAGCTGTTTCCCTGCACCTGTTCCTGCGGAGATCTCTCGTGATTCTGAAAGGCAAGAAAGCCCTCGTCGTCGGCGTCGCCAACAAGCGCAGTCTCGCGTGGGGCGTGGCGCAGTCGTTCGCCCGCGAAGGCGCGGAACTCTGCCTGACCTATCAGACGGAACGGCTGGAGAAGGGCGTGAAGGAACTCGCGGACACGCTTCCAGGCACAAAAACCCTGATGTGCGACGTCATGAACGACGCGCAGGTCGTGACGCTGGTCGACCAGCTGAAGGCCTGGGGCGGGATCGACATTCTCGTGCACGCCGTGGCCTTCGCGCGGACGGAAGACCTTGATGGCGATTTCAAAAACGTGCCCCTTGAAGGATGGCACACGGCGCTCGACGTCTCCGCCTACTCGCTCGTCTCGCTGACACGCGCGGTGGCGCCGCTCATGGAAGGGAAAGCCGGAAGCGTCCTCACGCTGTCGTTCCTCGGCGCGACGCGGGCGGTGCAGAACTACAACGTCATGGGCGTCGCGAAAGCAGCGCTCGAAGCGAGCGTGCGGTACCTCGCGATGGACCTCGGCCCCAAGGGAATCCGCGTGAACGCGGTGAGCGCAGGCCCCGTGCGCACTCTCTCGGCCGCCGGCATCTCGAATTTCGCCAAGATGCTCGACTTCGTCGCCGAGCGAGCGCCGCTTCGCCGCAACATCGACCAGGCGCAGGTCGGCGATGCCGCGGCGTTCCTTGCCAGTGAGCTGTCGCGCGGAGTGACGGGGCAGGTTTTATTCGTGGACAGCGGGTACAACATTGTCGGTGTGTAGGGGGTAGTTGGTAGTGAGTAGGAGGTAGGAAAGGCCAGGCCATTCAACGCATGCCGCTCAAGCCGACGAAAACTGTCGAAACATTTCCCAACCCCAAACCCGGGCGGGAGTACCTGGTCCGGTGCGAGACGCACGAATTCACCTGCGTATGCCCGATGACGGGACAGCCGGATTTCGCGACGCTCACGATCGAATACACGCCGGAGAAACTCTGCTTCGAGCTGAAGTCGCTGAAGACGTACCTCTGGAGCTATCGCAACGAGGGCGCCTTCCACGAAGCGGTCGTCAACCGGATCCTCGATGACCTCGTGCGCGCCGTGAAACCGCGACGCATGTCCGTCGTCGGGCGCTTCAACATCCGCGGTGGCATCCAGACATCGGTGGAAGCGCACCACCCCGGCTAAGGGGGCTATTCCGTTCTCAGGTCCCGAGGCTGCGGAATTTCGAACAGCTTCGGGTTGATGGCCGCTTCGAATTCGTCAGAAGTCACGCCCGGTCTCTCCAAGCCCGCGTTCTCGATCCTACCTCGGCTTCGGCGGGCTCTTCTCAAACGTCTCGCGATTCACCTTCCACCAGGCCGTCCACCTCTCCAGCGCGTCCTCGCTCCAGTCAAACTCGGGGCGCGCCATTTCCGATAGAGTCCTCAGCGTCGCTTCCCGCAACCGCGGTCGGTCGTTCACGCGTACGAGGAGCCGCAAGTAGCCATCGAAGAGCTGCGCGCGGTTGGCGCCGGTCGCGCCTTCGAGGTAGGAGTAGGGAAAGGAGTCGATGCCGCACATCGATGTCCCCGTGACCTCCGCCATCTTGTCGAGGACCGCGTCCATCGCCGCCGGCGTCCGCCGCGCCAGCATGGCGAGCGCTTTCATCGCCTGGTTTCCCTTCTGCGGATGCGTCAGGTACTTCGCGAGGATGTCGGCGCAAGCGGGATCGCCGCACTCGCCGATCCCGATCAGGATCCCCATTCGCACGTCGTCGTTCGTTTCCTCGCCGAGTTCTTTCACCATCTTCGCGCCGATTTCCTGAATTCCCGAGCGCCCGGCCCACGCGTACCACTCCACGCGATCCCACTCGGAGCCGCCGTGCGCCCGCCGCAGGCACGCCTTGGCGCCTTCTTCGTCTCCCGCGAGCGAGAGCAGCTTGTCGATCATCGACTCGCGCCACTCGTCGCCCTTGCGGCGAAGCGCCTTCAGGTCTGCGGCCGGGATCGTCGCACGCGCGTTGATGAGGAGGTTGATGGCCGGGTCTTCCAGCCGCTCGAGTTTTTCTGCGAGGACCGATTTCGCCAGCGCCACGTCGGCGGGCGCCGGCTGTCGGTTCAGGCCGCTCAGAGCTTCCGCCCTGCGATCCTCCGGTTCCTTTGCGTCCCCCACCACCGCGCGCAACTTCTCGAGCCCCGCGGGGGCGCCCGTGGAAGCCAGCATGCGGAGTCCGCGCACGCCGCGGTCGCCTGCGGCAGCGGACTCCGTGATAAGAAGAGCGACGACCCGCGAGTCGCGCGACGAGGAGAGGGCCATGGAGGCGGAGCCGGCTGCGTCGGAGTTGGGCGAAGCGGCCAGGGCGAGAAGCTCGCCCGCCAGCGCGCCCGTGAGTCCCGCGTGCTGGACGACGAGAATGGCGAACCGCGCCTGCTTCGGGTCCGGGCTCTTCAGAAGCTCCTTGACCGGCGCCTCGATCTCGTCGCGCTTCTGGTCGAGCAGCGGCTGCGCTGCGCTCGCCAGGTTCCACGATGACTGCTCCAGGTCCTCGCGGGCGGCGACGGCCTCCAGGAAGACTTTCGCCGAACCCGCTGTGCGGCGCAGCGCGTTGAGCAGCTTCTGCTTCTTCTCCCAGTTCTGTTCCCCCGTGCATTCCTTGATGAACTCATCCACCTTCGCGCGGACGTCGTCCGCGGCGGCGGGGATCGCGAGCAGGGCGAGCAGGATTGTGGTGCGAAGGCGCATGGGAGTCTCCTGGGAGTTTGAGGGGGGGAGCATACGTGAAGGCAGCGAAGTTCGTCGCCCTCATCTGGGGCAAGGGCCAGCGCCTGCCGGGGCCCTGGCCTGGAACTTCCCGGAGAGACAAGAGGCCGCGCACCCCGTTACGGCGGGCGCGCGGCCCCTCAGGGGAAGTCTAGAACGACAGTTGCAGGGTGAGCGTGTACCGCCACGCGCGCCCGGCGTTCAGGCCGACGAATTCCGTGCGCCAGTGGGAGATGTCGATCGACACCAGGAACGGGTCGAACGTGAAGGTGTTCATGAGGTAGTACACGGTGTTTTCCGAGCGGGCGCCGAACGGCAGGTGACGCTCGTGCGGGTTGTCGCGGGAGTAGCCGACCGTGGCGGCGTAGAACTTGACCGGCGAGAACTTGAGCTCGGCCCAGCCGCCGCTCGCACGGATGTCGCTGCCGTCGGCAAGGACCGTCTGGCCGATGCCGCCGCGGATGTCCGCGAGGTTCCGGCCGCGCCAGTACTCCATCCGGAAGGAGAGCTGCGCCAGGATCGGGAACTCAAAGTCCACGGCCCACATGTCGGTGCGGAAGATGTGCCTGCCGCCGATGCCGGCGCCGTCCACCTGCTCTTCGCTCGTCATGCCGGAAATGCCCAGCGTGATCCACTTCTTCTCGACCCAGTTCTGGTAGCTGATCGCGACGCGGGCTTCCATCTTGGGCCAGCCGGAGTCGTCGCCGTCGAGGACACCCAGCGCGTCTGTGTCCACGTTCCGGATGGCGCCTTCCTGCCCGGCCATGATGCCGAAGTAGAACTTCAGCTTCTCACCGACGGTCGGTTCGGAGACGAGCCGGACCTGCGGGCGACGGTCGCCCGTGTTGCCCCAGTTCCAGAGCACGTTGTCGGGGTTCAGGCTCGGGTTGAGCGGAGAGGCCATATCGGAGGTCTGGCCGAAAAGCACGTACAGCCAGTTCCAGCCGACCTTTCCGTACGCGTGCCGCATGCGGGGCACGGCGCGGCTTTCGGAGCTCGGAAGCGAGAAAAAGTCGATTTCCAGTTTGCCGCTGGCGGAAGCGTCGCCCAGGCTTTCGATCTTGCCGGAGTCGATGTCGAACCCGAGGCGCGTGAGGCGCGCGCTGGCGACGAAATTGTCGTCATTGCGTTCAGGGGCCGAGGTGCCGGCGAGGAACGGGATGTTCTCCTCGGCGCGGACGAAGGTCGGAAAACGCGCGTTGTCGAAAGCGGAGTCGGTGTAGTGGCAATCGAGGCGAAGAAAGCCGTACCACTTGAGGTGACCGCCGAGGGAGACGAGGTCCTTCCAGCCTGGGGTGTCTCCTCCCGCCTTCTTTTCTTTCTCGAGCGCATCCACCCGGTTCTTGAGTTCGTCGAGCTCCTTGTCCCTCTCGGACGGCGCCTGGGCCGACGCGAAACCGGCGAGTGCGGCAATCGCTGCGAGCGTACGCAGGTGATTCATCTTCCCCTCCGAAAATGAGTGAGTGAGGCGTTCCCCGGACGCGCGCAGGATAGCCGATGAATTACGATGATTAGGATCGTAAATACCTATGTACGAACGGCCGATTCATCGGCTCAGCCAGATGAGACGAACGCACGCTTGCGCTCCGTCAGACCACCTCGCCTTGGTATCCTCTCCGATGTCCGAATTGGCCCCTTTCCTCCGAGGAACACAATGCGACTCCTCCGCCTCGCCGCCCTCTGCCTCGCCCTGGCCGCCGTTTCATTCGCCGACAAGGTCGTCCTCAAGGACGGCCGCACCTACGAAGGCGTCGTCCTCGACGACAACGACACCTCCGTCAAGATCAAGACCGCCAAGGCCACGCTCACCTTCCAGAAAGATCAGGTAGCCTCCGTCGAGCGACAGGCCGGCGGCGCCCTCCAGGAGCGCGAGCAGAAACTGGCCGCCCTCGATCCCGCAAAACCCGCCGATTACCTCGCCCTCGCGAACTGGCTGACCGGAAAGGGAAAGGACGCCTACGACCTCCCCACCCTGCGCCGCCTCTGCGCCATCGCTTCCAAACTCGACACGAACCTCGCCTTCGACGCGCAGATGCTGCTGGGAAAAACCGTCGAGCCCCTGGGTATGCGTCGCGAAGCCGCACTCTGTTACGCCCGCGCAAAATTCGCCAAGCCCGGCAACCCGGAAGCGCGCATCCGGCTCGACGACATGCGCCAGGGACTCGTGGACGAGGCACGGAAGGAAATGGAGCAGCTCTCCGCCGCCCTTGACCTCGTCATGCAGGACCGGTTTGAAGAGGCTCTTCCGAAACTCCAGAAGGCCGGCACTCTTGCGAAAAGCGAAGACGCCCCGGCGGTCATGGGGATGTCGGTGGACGACCTGGCCCGCGATATCGCCCGGCGCGTCATGTGCAAGAACTGCGCCGGCACGGCTGAGGCGAAGTGCCCGGCTTGCGACGGCGCCGCGATGCTGAAGTGCGGCGTCTGCGGCGGGACCGGATCCAAGAAGGGGTTCGCGGCCGGCAAGGGAGAGTCGGGGTTCTGCGACAGCGTCTGCCGCACCTGCTACGGACTGGGAGATCTGCTCTGCGTGAAGTGCAAGGCCGAGCGCGACATCTGGATCTACATCTCCAACCTGAGCACGCACAGGACCGTCCGCGCAACGGCGGGGCACGAGGCCGACGCCCTCAAAACCGAGATCGATCTCATCAAATACACCCGCCGGGGAGGCCTCAACAGCGTTGTTTCGATCGTGGGGCAACCGCCGTGCTGCGGCGGGAAGACGCCCTGCGGGACATGCCAGGGAATCAAATACGCTCCACCGGCCAATCCCCCACCCAAAGACAAGATCCAGCTCTTCCTCATCGAAGTCACCAACTGCATCAAGGGCCAGAAGCCCTACGAGGTCGTCCCCTCGGTGGCGGAGGCGTATGACCGCGCCGTTCTGGCGGACGGTTTCACGAGGTATCGCGACGGGAAGTGGGAGAAGTAGCCGGCCCGGAGCAACCCATGAAGCGCGCCGCTTACGCCTTTCCGTTCGCCGCCGTGCTGGCGCTCGCGCTCCTGTTGCCGCAAGACCGTGCCGGGTCGAACAACCGCGTCGTCGCCACATTTTCCATCGTCGCGCGCGACCCCGACACCGGCGACCTCGGCATCGCGGTCCAGTCGAAATTCTTCGGCGTCGGCTCCGTCGTCCCGTGGGCGAAAGCGGGCGTGGGCGCCGTCGCAACGCAGTCGTACGCGAACACGACCTACGGTCCGAAGGGGCTCGATCTGCTCGCGAAGGGCGACTCGCCCGCGGACGTGATGAAGGCGTTGACGGGCGCCGACGACGAATCCGCAACTCGCCAGGCCGGAATCGTGGACGCCAGGGGCCGCTCGGCATCGTTCACAGGCAAGAAGTGCATGGCCTTCGCGGGAGGCCGCAACGGCGAAAACTACGCAGTCCAGGGGAACATCCTCGCCGGCGAGGACGTCGTGACTGCCATGGAGGCAAGCTGGAAATCCTCCACGGGCGAACTCGGCGACCGCCTCGTCGCGGCGCTCGAAGCCGCGCAGTCCAAGGGCGGCGACAAGCGCGGCATGCAGTCCGCCTCCCTGCTCGTCGTCCGTGAAAAGGGCGGCTACGCCGGATTCAACGACCGCTGGATCGACATCCGCGTCGAGGACCACGCGAAACCGATCGAGGAACTGAAGCGGCTGCTCGAGATGCACAAGACGTTTTACCCGAGAAAGTAAATTGCTCCCGATTCGCTTATCTTCGCGGCGACGTGCCCTGGTTCGCCGAGCGTCAAGGCCGGCTCGGCGGCAGTCCGCGTTCTCTCCGAAGTTGCTCCTCGAACGCCTTCATCGCGTCGAGGATCTCCTCCTCGCTCCAGCTTTTCGGAACGATGAACCCCGGCTCCGCCGCCTGCTCCACGGGGATCGGCTCGTACTGGTCCGTCTCGACTTGCTTCTTCCCGCGACGCTTCAAGCGCTCTCCTCCCTTCGTCTCGCGCGATCCAGGGCGCAATCGCACCCCGCGGCGCGGTCGAAGGATAACCACAGGCACGACTTTTTGCGAAGGTGAGCGACTGCGCCGGTCGCAAATCTCGCTTCCTCGACGCCGAAACTGAACGCGAGGCAGCCGAAGCAGAGGCCCGCTTCCTCGCAACCGAGCAGGCGGGACAGGACGGCGTCGTGGGCGCATCGGGAAGCGCCGCACGCGGAGCAGACGGTTTCGTTGGTGACTTCGAGGACGGGCATGGGGTGGGCTCCTGGGAATTGGTGAAAGGGAACGGCAGCGAAACAGGACGGGCACGGCGGCCGACGGTCACATCGCCACGCGGCCCTGCCCCTTTCGCTTTCCCCTTGTTCCCTTGTCCCACGCCTTGCGGGCCTCTGCGTGGAGGTCCGCGGCCTCATCGTGCTTGTGGAGGATCGATTTCACGCGCGCGAGAGCGACGAGCAGCTCGGCGCGGCCCGGCTGTCCCTGCGCCAGCCACGCGAGGGATTTTTCGGCGATGAGAGCGAGCGTGTAGGACCATGTTTCATCACCATCGGACGTCTGAAGCGGCCCATCGGGAGAGAGAGCGCCGAGCGCGCCGACCGACTCGACGAGGCTCTCGAAGTTCGGGATGGAGTCGCGGTACCACTGGACGGTGAGGTCGCGGTCGAGGAAAAGGACGTCGCCGGGTTTCGCGTCGACGCGTTCCCAGCATTTGGCTCCGCAGAGGCCGAGGACGTCGTCGAAGCCGCGGGCGACGATGCGGGAGAAACCGTCGCGGTTCCGGCCGGCGGCGACCCAGGCTGTCCAGCGCCGGCGAATGCGGTCGAGCGTAATTTCGGTGGTCATCCGTATCTCCCGTCTCCGTCGCCATCCCCGCGGCGGGGACAGGTCGAAAAAAAAACCGCTTCGCAATGGGCGGCGAAGCGGTTTTTCCCGGGATAGCCCGGGGAGCTTTTTAGCAGTTTTTAGCGTGGCTGCAATACGCCGCAAATCCCACGTGACCGAGTTGTCAGGGAGCAGAGGATAGTGCGGACGGAACGGAAGTCAACAGGAAATATCGGATGGGAGAACAATTCGAACAGGAAGTGAGTGACCACCAGCGAATGCGATGGGGGGCGGTGTTGGCGGGAGTCAAGGCCAGGTCAAGCGGCGATGGAATGCAAGGTATATGCCGATGTAATACATCACATACTCCTATTCCAAACATTGCCTTGAATTCTGATCGCGCCCTTGCTACGTTTCCACGCCTGCTAGTCATGAGAATACCAACTAGATTCATAGTCTTTTACCAAGGAGGATCCGTGCTAAAGTTCGCTTCGCGCCACTTCTGGCGTGGCATCACCCTCGCCGCACTGGGCTCTGCCTTCGGCGCCGGCTGCGCCGACAACGGGGAAACCGGCCCGGACGAAAACGGAGACAAAGCCGGCGGCGGCAAATCGGGCTACTCATGGGAAACGAGCGCCGACACTTCGAAGTGGCCCATCCACGCCGTCCCGCACGCCAATCCGTCGGCCGCTTACGCCTGGCTTGAAATGATTCTCGAGACCGCCGCCCGGCGCGTCGATCGCACTGCTGCCAAGCCCACCATCATCGCGCGCGAAATGGTGATCTCCTGCACCGGCATGTTCGACGCCTGGGCCTGCTACGACGCGAAAGCCGTCGGCACGCGTCTCGGCGGGAAGAACCGCCGTCCCGAGGCCGAACGCACCAAGGCCAATAAGGAAAAAGCCATTGCCTACGCCGTGACCCGCTGCCTGGAAGACGTCTACCCCGAGGACGTCGCCTGGATCCACGAGACGGTCAGCAAGAAGTTCGGCGTCGATCCCGCCAACAAGTCGATGGACTGCTCCAAACCCGAAGGCGTCGGCAACACCGTCGCCGCCGCCCTCATCGAGTACCGCCATCGCGACGGCGCCAACCAGCTCGGCGACGACAAGGGTTCGAGCGGGAAGCCTTACTCCGACACCTCCGGCTACAAACCCGCTCGCGCCTACGGCCAGGAGCAGGATCCGGATCACTGGATGCAGATCTCGTTCGCGGACCCGAAGGACCCGAAAGCCCCCCGCATCACCCCGCCCGGCCTGACGCCTCACTGGAAAAACGTCAAAATGGTCGGCATCGACAATTGCGAGCAGTTCCGCCTGCCCGGGCCGCCCAAGGCGAACTCCGAGCAGATGAAGAAGGAAGTTGACGAGTGCATCGAGGCGAACGCAACGCTTTCACTTCGCCAGAAGTCCATCGTTGAATTCATGCGCGACGGCCCTCGCTCCACGGGACAGTCGGGTCACTGGCTCCGCTTCGCGCAGGACCTCTCCCGCCGCGATAACTACGATCTCGACCAGGACGTGAAACTGTTCTTCAGCATCTCGGCCATCGCCCACGATGCGTTCGTGGTCTGCTGGGAGGAGAAGTACTTCTTCGATTCGTCCCGCCCGTACTGGTACGTGCGGTGGTTTTACAAGGGCAAGAAAGTGAAGGGATACGCAGGTCCGTGCCAGGGCTTCAAGACGATCCCGGCCGAGGAATGGCATCCCTACTCGCCGGACACATTCGTGACCCCGCCGTTCCCGGGTTATCCCTCCGGCCACGCGACTGTCAGCGGTGGCTCCGCCAAGATCCTGGAGTTGTTCAGTGGAAGCGATCGCTTCGAGTTCGTCGCCAAGCGCATGGCCGGTGAATTGACCGAGGCTAGCTGCACGACCTACGAAATGCAGGCCAACGAAGGGGTCCCGGCCACGGATATTCCCACTTCACGCGAGATGGACCTTGCCCTGCCGACTTTCTCATCCACGGCGGAGATGGCTGCGGAATCGCGCATGCTGGGCGGCTATCACATCCGCGTGGACAACGAGGATGGCCTGAAGCTGGGCCGGAAGATCGCCGTGACCGCGTGGCCCCGCTACAAGGCTTACTGGGAAGGCACTGCGCCGGAACCCAGGTAATTAAAAACCCCCCTTCTTCCCCGAGGGGGGGGTGAGTACACCCGCCTGCCCAGGATTTGACGGCCCCACGTTGAGTCCCCGGGCTGGCGGGTCGTACGCTCCATGATACCTGAGTTACACTTTCGCGCCTCCGTTGGCACTTCCGACGGGGGCGCGAGTGTTTTCGGATGTCGCCGTCAACGGGGGTGGGATGGCACGGGTTGTGGCGGAAGCGGAGTCGGCCTACCGGATCCGGCGCTGGTCGCTGGCGCTCGGCGTGTTCGCGGCGATCATCGGCTGCACGGGTCTCGCGGGATGGATCCTGGGCGTCGATGCGCTGAAAAGCGTGCTGCCGGGTGCGGCGACGATGAAGGTGAACACGGCGACCGCGATGATGGCGGAGGGGCTTGTCCTGGTGATGTTGGCCGCAGGTTGGACCCGGCTTCGGCTTGCCGCAATCGTGCTGGGCAGCGCCGCGGCCGGACTTGGTTTGTTGACGCTTCTCGAGTTCGCGCTCGGAGCGAGCTTCGGGATCGATCAGGCCCTGGCACGCGACATCGGTCCGGGGCTCCCCTACCTCCCCGGACGCATGGCGCCCACCACGGCCCTGAATTTTGTGCTCCTGGGTGTCGCGCTTCCCCTCGCAGGAGGAGATTCCCGGCTCGCGAGCCGGCTGGCGGATTCCCTTGCGCTGCCGGCAGGCATGATCGCGCTTCTCTCCCTCATCGGGAACCTGTTCGACGTCCCCGCCGACAGCCCGGTCACGTTTCACACCACGCAGCAGGCGGTGCATACGGCAGCCGGTTTCCTTTCCCTCTCGGCGGGCGCCCTTCTGTTCAACTCGCGGCGCGGCGCGCTGCGCGTCGTCGCCGCGCGCGGGTCGGCAGGGTTCATGGCCCGGCGGATGATTCCGGGCGCCCTGGGCGTCCCGACGATCGGCGGCCTGGCGATCCTGTTCGGGCAACATCGAGGGTGGTACGGCGCCCAGTTCTCATCCGCCGCGGTGGTGGTGACCGTCATCGGGGCCATGTCGATCGCCACCTTGCTGCTGGCCAACCGGCTCGCCACGCTCGACGGCCGCCGGCGACGCGCGGAACGTTCGCTCGCGCGGCTGAATCGCCAGCTGGAGTCCAGCGTTCGACACCGCACCGCCCAGCTGTCCGCCGCAAACGAGGAACTCGAGGCCTTTTGCTACTCCATCTCCCACGACCTGAGGGGCCCACTTCAGACCATCGACGGATTCGCGGCGGCGGCCCTCGAGGAGGGGGGAGAAGCGGCGAAAGCGCACCTGAGGCGCGTCCGGTCATCGGCAAAGCAGATGGGCGAGATTCTCGAAAGCCTGCTCGAGCTGTCCCGCCTGTCGCGGGCCGAAATGCATTCGGGAAAGGTGGACTTGAGCGGGTTGGCGCAGGAGGTTGCCGACCAGATCACCCTGGCCAACCCGGGTCGGCAGGTCACCTGCCGCGTCGAGCCGGGCCTCCCGGCGCAGGGCGACGCTCCGCTGCTGCGCGTTCTCCTGCGAAACCTGCTCGAGAACGCGTGGAAATTCACCTCCGCAACGCCGGCTCCACTCGTCGAATTCGGCACGATCCGGGACGGCGAGTTCTTCGTCCGCGACAACGGCGCCGGCTTCGATTCCGGGGCCGCCCGCGACCGCCTGTTCCGGCCCTTCCACCGCCTCCACGACGACCCGCGGTTCCCGGGGCACGGCATCGGACTTGCCACCGCGCGCAGGATCGTGGAACGTCACGGGGGCAGGATCCGCGCGGAGGGCGCGACCGGGAAGGGCGCCACGATATTTTTCAGTCTCTCAGGGGAGAATCCACTTGCTCGGAAAGATCATCCTGCTCGTTGAGGACAATCCGGACCATCAGGACCTCGTGCAGCGGGCGCTCCGAAAAGAAGGAGTGCCCCACCTCTGCGTGGCGGTGAAGGACGTCGAAGAGGCGATGGACTTCGTGCACGCGAAAGGGGCGTGGGAAGAGAGAGACCGGAAACTGACGCCGGCGCTGGTCCTGGTGGACCTGAAACTGGCGCGAAGCCACGGGCACGAAGTCTTGCGGGCCCTGCGAAAGGACCCACTGACGAAGCACATCCCCGCAGTGGTTCTGACGTCGTCGGTGGAAGAGCGGGACGTGGCCGCGAGCTACGAAGCGGGCGCCAATGGTTACGTGAGGAAGGAAATCGACTTCGACGAATTCGGGAGGTCGCTTCGCTCGGTCGCCAACTACTGGCTCGATGTGAACGTGGCGCCGGAAGTGATCCTGAACGTCAACTGAAGGGCGATCCGATTCAGGGAGGCCTCTGAATTCGAGTTTTCCGATGGGGAGCGTGGTGGGCTCGTCTGTTATGTTTTCCACGCGCAGGACATCTACACGGAGACTCCCCGATGAAACGATTCGCTCTGCCCGCCGTTCCTGCCGGCCTGATTCTCGCCCTCGCGCTGGCGGCCCCTGCCGGAGAAGGAACACCCACTCTCATCGACGAATCCCGCCCGGAGTCCGCCTCGCTCAGGGCGACGGTGCGCGATGCTTTCGTGGTCAAGGACATCCCCGCGGGGACGAAGAAGGTGCGCGCCTGGTTTGAACTTCCCATCGAAGAGGCGCTTCAGGAGATTTCGGACCTCAAGGTCACGGCCCCGGAGGGTTACAGGATTGAGAACGAGAAGGTTGAAGGGAATCGCTTCCTGTACGTGGAAATCGCCGACCCGAAGGCGGCGACGTTTGAAGTAACGGTGACGTTCACTGTGGAGCGGTGGGAGAGTGCGCCGCCTCCGGAGAAGGCGCGGGAGCTGACGGCGGACGAGAAGTCGGTGCTGGCGGCGCGGCTGGCGGAATTTCCGAACGGGGAGACGACGGACAAGATCCGCGCGAAGGCCGAGGAGCTGGCGAAAGGCGTCAAAGATCCGACCGCCCGGTCGCGCAAGTTCTACGACTACATCATCGACAATGCGGAGTACTGGAAGAAGGATCCCCTGAAATTGAAGGCGAGCGGCCACGGATCAGCGACTTACTGCATGGACTCCCGGACGGGAAACTGCACGGATTTCCATGCGCTGTACCAGGCGATGGCGCGGGTGGTGGATCTGCCGACGCAGTTCGTGATGGGAACGGCGCTCAAGGCCGAACTGGACGGCGTGGGGAAGTTTGACGAGAAGATCAAGGAGCCAAGCTACCACTGCTGGGTTCGCACCTATTTCCCTGGAAGGGGCTGGGTGTACAGTGACATCAGCTATGCGGACGTGACGCCGGAGAAGAAGGAGTACTATTTCGACCACGTTGACCTAAACCGGGTGGCGTTCAGCTATGGAAGGAACATCGACCTGGCGCCCAGGCAGGACGGCGCGAAGCTGAACTGGTTCATCAAGTGCTACGTGGAAGCAGACGGCAAGGAGCACACGGCCTGGACCCGGGAGTTGACGTTTAAGAGCGCAAAGTAGCGCCTTTTCGTTCTCCGGAAGCAACGTAAGGCGTCGAGTGACCGCCTGGTTCAGGCGGTTGCGTTGCATTCAGGCCCGGCACAAGAACCGCCGCTCATCGTGCGCCCGACCTGGGCACTTCGGAAAACATTGCGCTTACCATCGTGTTTCTTGACGAGTGTTTGATTTCTATTAGTATTCCGCTAAGTATTCAAGGAAATAACATAGTCGTTTAACGATTTATCAATCGTCTTTTTAGGGGAAAGCCGCATGATCTTGAAATCGTTCGTTGCTGCCGCTCTTGCCCTCCTCCTCGCCGGCACTGCAAGCGCCCAAACCGGCAGCCTGGAGGACCGTGTCAAAGCCCTCGAAATCAAGACCGAGGACAAGAAGACGCCCGCCGCCGGAGGCACAGGCACCGGTGTCCAGGCTTACTTCGACGACGGCCTTCAATTCCGAACTGACGACAAGTCCTTCATGGGCCACATCGGCGCTTTCGGCATCTTTCACTACACCAGCAACGCCACGTTTAACGACAGCGACAACCGCTTCGATGGTTTTACAATCAAGATGGTGGCCATCGACGTGGAAGGGCGTCTCTGGCAGTCGTTCTCAGGTTTCGTCCGCGCGATCTTCAACTCCGGAGGCTCCACCCTCTTCCTGGGCTGGGCCGAATTCAACAAGTGGGATGCCTTCAAGATCCGCGTCGGCCTCATGAAGGTGCCCTACTCCCAGGAATTCCTCGAAGATCCTCGCTGGACGGACATGCCCGAGAATTCCCTCCTGGGCATGACGGTGCCCGGCCGCGATCTCGGCGCCATGGTCTTCGGCTCCCCGATCGAGGGCGGCATCTTCCAGTACTGGCTCGGCCTGTTCAACGGCACGGGCCCCTCCGCCGGGACCGAAAACAACAGCGACAAGGAACTCTCCATCCGGCTCGCCATCCGGCCGGGTGCCAAGGCTGAAAGCGACGCAATCAAGAACCTCACCCTCGCGGTCAGCTACACGCGCGGCGTCGCCGGCCGCGACAGCGGCGCACCGACCGTCTTCCAGGCGCCGGCCTCGGGCACCATCTTTCACTTCGGCCCCAACACCTTCAAGTCGGACTACGAACGCACCCGTTTCGGCGTGGACCTCGTCTGGATCTGGGGCCCGTTCTCCGTCAAGGGCGAGTGGTCCTACTTCAAGTCCAAGCACCAGTTCATCGACGGAAGCCACGATCCCATGCGCATGGTCGCTTACATGGGCGAGGTCGGTTTCTGGCTCCTCGGCGGCACACGGCTTAATAACAAGCGTCCTCAGATCAAGAAGGCGCTCTTCCAGGACGGCGGCTTCGGCGACGTCCAGATCGTCGGCCGGTACTCGGCCATCAACCTCGAGGACGCGCTTGAGAACGAAGCAGGCTGGGGCGGAAGCCGCAATGCGCAGGAAGTCGCGATCGGCCTGAACTACTATCCGAACTCGTTCGTCCGCGTGTCGGCGATGTACGTGTACTACCGGTACGACCACAAGGACACCCGCCGCTTCTTCACGCCGGACGGTCAGGTGATCGACAACGAGAGCGTGTTCGTGTTCAGGGCGCAGATTGATTTCTAGGCCGGGCCGGGAATGCGCGTTGAACGAGACCCAACCGAAGGGCCGCTCCCACCCGGGAGCGGCCCTTTCACTTTGGTTCCTGAACCGAGCAGGGCAGGAACCTTCGCGATAAACTCCTGACGATGAACCACCGCCCCGAGGTCGTTTCAAGCCGCGGCATCGTCGCCGCCGGCCACCACCTGGCGGCCACCGCCGGCATCCGGATGTTCGGGCGCGGCGGGAACGCCGCCGACGCGGCCGCTGCTGCGGGCTTCGCTCTGGCCGTGCTCGAGCCTCACCTGAACGGCCTCGGCGGCGAATGCCCCATCCTGGTCCGCGCCGCCGACGGCACCACCCACGCCATCAGCGGCCAGGGCTGGGCCCCCGCCGCCGCAACGCCGGACCGCTTCCCTTCCTCCGGCATCCCCGGCGACGGGGTCGCTTCCGCCGCCGTCCCCGCAACCGTCGACGCCTGGATCCTCCTCGTCGAGAAATTCGGGAAGCTCCCGCTTCGCGAAATCCTCAAGCCGGCCATCGAGCTCGCCTCCGACGGATTTCCCGTGGACTCGCGGTTGCGAAGCGCCATCGAGGACAACCGGTATCTCTTCAAGGACTGGCCCGCGACGGGGGCGACGTTCGGCGAAGCGGGGGCCGTGCTGAAGCAGGCGGACCTGGCGCGGACGCTGGAGGCGATTGCGGCGAAGGGGCGCGAGGGGTTTTACGGAGGGCGCGTGGGGAAGGCGACGGCGGCGTTCCTGAAAGGGGCGCATCCGGACCGGTCGGGCCTTCCTGTGCAAGGGCTGCTGACGGAGGCCGACCTCGCGGAGTACGCCGGGGCGTGGGAGAAACCGGTCGAGATCGACTGGCGCGGATGCCTGGTGTCGAAGTGCGGCGCGTGGACGCAGGGACCGGTGTTCCTGCAGATGCTGCGGCTGCTGGAAGGAGATGATCTTCCGAAGATGACGGAGCCGGAGTGGGCGCACGTCTACCTCGAGTGCGCGAAGCTGGCGTTTGCGGATCGAGAGGCCTTTTACGGCGACCCGAAATTCTCCGAAATCCCGCTGGAGCGGCTGCTCTCGCGCGAGTACGCCGCGGAGCGCCGGAAGCTCGTCGGCGACACGGCGTCGCGCGTGCTGCGCCCCGGCACGGGTGCGCCGCCGCTTCCGTGGACTTCAGGCTCCGCGGATCGCGGCTACGAGCCGCTGACCTCGCACACGGGGGACACGACGCACCTCGACACGGCGGACAAGGACGGCCTGATGGTCGCCGCGACGCCGTCGGGAGGATGGTTCGACTCGAACCCGCAGATCCCGGGGCTGGGGTTCGCGCCCGGGACGAGGCTCCAGATGTTCAACTTCATCGAGGGGCACCCGAACCGGCTCCAGCCGAAAAAGCGCCCGCGCACCACGCTCACCCCGTCCCTCGCCCGCCTCCCCGACGGCCGCTGCCTCGCCTTCGGCACCCCCGGCGGCGACGGACAGGACCAGTGGACGCTCCAGTTTTTCCTCAACATCGCGTCGCGCGGGATGTCGCTTCAGGAAGCGGCTGAAGCGCCGCTCCTGACGTCGATCGCTTTCCCGTCGTCGTTCGCGCCGCACGGCGCGACGCCCGCGGGGGCCACGCTCGAAGGCCGCTTCGAAAAGAAAACATTGGAAGACCTGATCGTGCGGGGGCACCTGGCGACGGTGGCGGGGCGGTGGGACTTCGGGCGGGTGACGGGAGTTGCGTGGGAGCCGGGGACGGGGGTGATGACGGCGGGGGTGTCGCCGAGGAGAGGGAATGCGGCGGCGATCGGGATTTAAAACGGCAGGGGATGGGGAATGGGCGGGATGGGGCCAGGGGGGGCTTGGGATGGGGATGGGGCAGCAAAGCAAACAAGTGGGCATTGCTGCCCC
>JBBTCT010000016.1:0-4009 GCA_038060895.1 Planctomycetota bacterium | reverse complement strand
CCAATCCCCTGCCGTCCCCCCCTCACCTCTTCTCGTACACCGTAATCGTGATCCACTCCTCCTTCCACCCCAACTGCGGATGCCACGCCTGCTTCCACAGCCCCCGAATCCCCCGGTACCACGCGGGCCGGTAGGCGCCCATTTCGAATTTGCGGCGAGCCGCCACCCGGTAGCCGGCGGCCTCGAACTGCTCGTCACCCATCGCGTAGTAGCCTCCCCCCATCCGGTCGTCCCAGAGGATGCGCGTCCCGGCCGGGAAGCCGGCGTACACCTTGATCTGCGTCTCGACGTCCTGCGTCGGGGGCTGAAGCGGCCCGTACGGGGGCGGGAAGTGCGTGTGCCGCGCGTGCGAGTCCGCGACCGTCCGCGGCGCCGGGCCCGCCCTCCAGAGGTCTTCCGACTCTTCAAAGGCCTTGAACACGTACACGTCCCCCTGCGCCTCGTACGCAACGGCGCTCCAGGCAAACGCTCCTGCGAGGATCGCGCCGTACGCGACACGCGGCGCCACGCGCCACGCAGCGAGCCCGGCCGCGCAGAATCGCATTCCTTCTGCCGTGAAGAGGGCGAGGAGAGGCGCGATGCAGACGAAATAGCGGAGGTAGCCGATCGAGCCGAAGAGGCCCTTCCACCAGAGCACGGTGTGAAGCAGGAAGAAGAACGCAAACGTGACCACGTGGATGCGCGGCCGGCCGGAGGCGAACGCCCAGAGGCCCGCCAGGAACGGCAGGAGGAAGGCGGCGCCGGTGAACATGGGCCATTGGACGACGTAGTGAAAGAGCCGCCCGCGGCCGTAGACGTCGCCCGGAACCCAGTTGCCGGGCCAGTGGTGCTTGATGAAGAGGATGTCGCCGTCCGCGACGAGCCCGCCGAGGGACCACGCGACGGTCCCGGCGAGGAGCAGCAGCGGGTACGTCAGTTTTTTTTTCGCCGGAAGAGCGCTCGCGAGGACGAAGCACCCCCAGAGGACGCCGAGGAAGAAGCCCTCCGGCCGCGCCAGGGGCAGCAGCGACGCGAGGAGCAGCGAGGAGACCAGCTTCCCTTCCAGCCACTTCCGGTACGCCACCGCGAACACCAGTGCGAACAGCGGCTCCGTCATGTTGTCGCCGGCAAGCGCAAAGAAATGAAACTGCAGCCCCATCGCCGGAATTGCCAGCAGGGCCGCGTGCGGGATCACGATCCGCGCAAGCCGCCACGTCTCGAACAGGCCCCACGCGGCGAAAAGCGCGCAGAAGATGCGCGCGCACATCAACCCGCCCTGCGCCGGAAGGCAGAGCGCGACCGACCACAGCGGCCGCCCCCAGGGGTCCAGCAGAAGCGACAGCGACCTCAGCCCGTCCCGCGCATACCCGAAATGGTTCGCGGCGTCCTGGTGCGCGGAGCCGCGGTGAATAAGGGCGTACGCGGCGTAGACGACGAAGAAAAGTCCGGAGAGCCCAAGCGCGGCGCCAGTCGAGCCCGCGCACGTTGTGGGCGTCAGCGACGGCGCCGCGACGATGGGCTCTTCGATCTCAGCAGCAGTGGCCGGCATGGGGAGCGCATTCTATTCGCACTCGGACCGGCTGGCCCCTTGTTCGCGGCTGGGACTTACTCCTCCCGTTCAATGTGATACTCGAGCAACTGCTCTGATTCGTCTGTCTCTTCCTTCCCACGAATTGTGCGGCACTCCCATCGGGTGCCCGGGTGGAAGCTGGCCCAAGGGTGGTCAGTCTTGCCTCCGGCCTCTTTCTCCTCAGCGAATCCCGAAGCAGCGAATGCCGCCACGAAAGCAGCAAGGCCGCCGGCCCTGAGAGTGCCTTTCATCTTCAATTCCTTGTCGTTTTCTCTGTGCCCTCAGTGCTCTCTGAGTAACTCCTGCAGCCACTCACCTCGACATCGCCGCCTCAGCATCGGCACAGGCCGTCTGCACCTCTTCTTGCCCCGCGAACGCGTCGCGAATCGCCTGCAGCTCATTCTTCAGCTTTGGCTCTTTGAACCAGTGAAGCGAAGGCACGATTCGAAGCGCGGCTTCCCGGCGTGACGGTTCGGGCCCTTTCTGCACCTGCTTGTCGTAGTCCACGTCGATTTTCGAGAGGAGGATCTTCCGGATCGAGACGGAAATCACCGGCTGGGAGGTCTTCGTGTCGCCGAGTTTCGCAAGCGCCTCCACGAACGTCGCGTTGACGTCCTGCAGCACGACCCAGTCCACCAGGTCCATCTGGCTGCCCTGCATCTTCGAGTCGAACGTTTTTCCGAGTGCTTCGGCAGCTACGGCGAGCGGCGCGGCGCCCTTGAGGTCGCCGAGATTTCCGATGGCTTCGCCGGAAGCCCGGCGGATCTTGAGCGAGTCTTCCATCAGGCCGCCCGCGAGGGCGTTGAGGCCTTTCGAATCCTTGAGGTCACCGATGGTGGTCGCGCAGAGGACGCGCACGTCCTCCGCAGTCCGCTTGTCGAGGAGCCACGCCGCCAGCGTCGCCGTCGCCGACTTGTCGCCGGAGTCCGCGATTTTCTTTGCCGCCTTCTCCGCGTTCCCGCCGCCCTTCTGCACGTCCGCCAGCCACAGCTTCACTTCGTTCTTGCCGCCGCCCGCCGACTGGATCGGGAAGTACTTCACTTCCTCCGGCGTCAGTTTCTCGAGGAAACTCGGCCGCGGCGCACGCGGCGCGACGAGCTGCTTTCCCTGATGCCCCCACAGCCGGCGTGCATCGAAAAAGTCGAACATGTCGTGGACGATTTCCTGCGGGAACTCGTGATCGCGGTGAGGCAGCTCCGTGTAGATGAAGTCCGCCTTCGACTTCTTGAGCAGCTCCGCCGCTTCACGGTCGGGCTCCACGCGGCATCGCGGGTCGTCATCCGAGTGATACACGTAGACGCCGGTCCCCAGGTCCGCGAACTTCCCTTCCCCGCTGTGCCCGCCGCCCGACGCCGGCGCAATCGCCGCCCACTTCTCGGCGTATTTCGGGCCGAAGTGCCACGTTCCGAAGCCGCCCATCGAATGGCCGATGAGGTAGACGCGGTTGAGGTCGACATTGAAGAGGATCTGGAGTTCGGCGAGGAGGCTGGTGAAGAGCGGGTCGTTTTCGGACGAGGACCACGGCGCCGCGATCGCCGTCGGGCACGCCGTGATGTAGCCGCGTTCCTTGATATCAGTGTCGAGAAACGGGTAGAAATCCGGGCCGCTTCCCACGACGCCCTTGCCGTCCTTGCCCGCGGGCCCGCCGCCGTGGAGGCCGATGACGAGCGGCCAGGGGCGAAGCGGGTCGTAGTCTTCGGGGACGTGAATGCAATACACCCCCGACGTTTTTTCCGAGTTCAGGGTGAGTTTGACTTCCTTGCGGAATCCTTTCGGCTGCGCCGCCGAGCGGCCGACACGGTCGAAGAATTCGCGCGGCAGCGTGACGCCGAAGTCCTTTTTCAGCGCGTCGTACGCCGCCTTCCGCTCCCCCGCATCGAGCGCGCCGTAGTCCGCGACGCGCGCCGCGAGGTCCTTGTTGTGCCGCGGGCTCGACTTCGCCAGCTTGTCCGCGTCCGCCCCCAGCATCGCCTTCGCGTCCACGTTCTCCGGCTCCGCCGCGAGCGCGTGGGTCGCGCACTCCTTGGCCTCCGGGTCGAGCTTCTTCTCCTTCGCCCACTTTGCGAGATCCATCCAGCCCTTCGCGTCCGTCCCCTTGAGCGCCGCCGACCGGCGCCAGAATTCGCGGAAGGGCGTCTCGGGGGTCAGGTCGATTTTCGCGACCGCCGCCTTGGGCAGCTTGACGACCTTCCAGATGCAATCCTTGAACTTCGAGAAATACGGATTGATGACCACGTCGGTTCCGTCGTCGACGACGACTTTCCCCTCGGTCGCCTGGCCCTGGCGGGGAACGACGGTGTCGGCGAAGGCGACGAGCGAAGCGGCCAACGACAATGCAAGGAGCAGGAAACGGCGCATTGCGCGCTCCGAAAATGCGAGGGGGGGAAGCGCATTCTAGCTGGAAAGGCGCGGGGGGGTTATGAGTTGAGAGTTCCGGAAGTTGAGTTCCGGGTTCCGCGT
>JBBTCT010000015.1:0-185615 GCA_038060895.1 Planctomycetota bacterium | reverse complement strand
CGGCGGGTTGCGAGGCCCGATTGCGCGTTGGCGATCGATTTCTTCGCGCGCTCTCCGTGGTGAGCCTTTGCCGTAACCGCGGTTCCAGTTCCCCCGCTCACCGTGTCTTCGTCTTTGGCGTCGGCCGGTCGACCCACAGCGGCCGCTCGCGCTCCGGACGGCCCGGGTCGGGCTTCCGGTCCGTCGGGCCGACCATGCGCAGGTGGGCGACGTACCCCTCGGTGTCGTCGAACACGAACGTCTCTCTCCACCACGGAAAGGTGAAGTCGTACCCCTGGTACACCCGCCGGCCCGGCCCCTCCGTGACGCGGAAGACGTGAAGCGAGCGGCGCGGGACCTTCTTCTCCAGGCGGCGCAGCTCCTCCGTCAGGTCCGCTTCCTCCTCGCCGTTCTCCAGCTTGATCACGTCCTCGCGCGTGAGCGCCAGCGTCGCATCGTTCTTGCCGCGGCGCTGCTCGATGAGCGTGGAGAGCGCCTTGAAGAACTGCTCGTTCTTGACCCGCTTCGAGACGCAGGCCTCGTCCTTCGTCAGCTCGATCCGGACGCCCTTCTCGTCCTGGGGAAGCGAAAGCACGTTCCCCGACGCCGCGGTCCGCACGCCCGTCACCGCGCGCGTGAGCAGCCAGTCCTGGGAACGGAGAAGCGGTTCCGGCCGCCGGAGCCCGACGGGGTCCGCGGGGAGAGGCGCTTCGAGCCCGGCGAAATCCTCGAGCTGCTTCTGCGGGCCGAGGCGGAAGCGGAAGAGCGCGGCGGCGGTGAGGTCGTGCCGGCGCAGTGCGAGGAGCCAGCGCGTCGGCCGGCGAGCGGGCGGCTTCGAGGCGCGGGGGGGAAGCCCGGACAGGATGGCGGGGCGATCCCATCGACCCGTCTCGCCGTTCCAGTAGTCGGGGTTCGAGAAATCGCCCAGGTCCGAGCGCGTCATCTTCCGGAGCAGGGCCTCGTCGGCGTCGACGGCCTGGTACGCCTGCGGAATCTCCCACGCGTTTTCGGCCGCGTCCCTTCCCCACCCGAACAGGAAGACGTACTCCTCCTTGCCGACCCTCCACGTGCCGGCGCATTCCATGTAGAACTCGCCATCCCGCGGGATTTTCTCCTGGGGTTTCGGCGCCGTCGGCACGTCGCGCGCCGCCGGCAGAGCGTGCAGGTCCCACTGGACGTGCACCACGTCGCCGGCCCGCCACCAGGACTCCGCTTCGACCGTCACCTCCTCCGGCCGCGATCCTGGGGCGAGGACGTCGGCGGCCCGGCGGATCCCGTCCTCGGCCGGCAGGAGCCGGTTCTCGATGCGATAGCACGGAAGGTTGGGCGACTGCCAGCTCATGAGGTGGAGGCCGAATTTCCCTTCGCCCGAGGAGAAGAGCTGTGAGGCGGTGCGCCCGCAGCGGACGAGGGAGGCCGTGACCGGGGCGCGCTCCGCGGGAGTCCACGTCGCGGTCCGGGGGAAGGGCAGGCCCTTTTCCCACGTCTGTCGCAGCTCCGCCCCGTCCTCCGTCCGACGGGCGACGAGCAGCCGTCCGCTCCCGTCCACTTTCAGTTCCCCCGTGAGCGGCCGCGTCGCGGTCTCCGTCCCCTTCACGGCGGACTCCGACAGGCTCAGGAGCGTGTCCGCCCCGGGAAGGGGCGATGCGTGCCAGAGCAGGTCGAGCGCCGGGTATCCCCGGAACTCGACGAGCCCTGGCCTTTTGACGGCGGCGGCGAAGAGCTTGTCCGCGGAGACCTTGAAGCTCCCTGCGTCCGCGTCCCACGTGGTCCACGCCGGGGTGACCTGCATCACATTCCACGACTCGCGCTCGACGACCAGGACCAGCGACCACCCGGACGTCGCGGTGACGAGAATCGAGGCCTGCGCGGGGGTGACGTCGGCGACCATGAAGAAAAGAAATGCCTCCGCGGACTCTTCCCCGCCGCGGCGCTCCGCGACGATCCACCAGTGCCCCTTCTCCACCTGCGGCACGAACGCGCGCGCTTCTTCCAGTGTCGCGGGGTGCTCCTCGGCCCGGGCAAGGGGTGCGCCCAGGAGGAATGCCAGGAGGAGGACTCTTGCGGCGGATCGAAGCGGGAGTCGCATGCACGGCGAGTGTAGAGCAGCGTCGGACGCGGGTTCAAGAGACGGCGGAATCGACTGCGCCTCCGTGCCTCTGTGCCTCCGTGGTGAGCCTTTGCCGTAACCGCTGTTCCATTTCCCTTCCGCCACGCCGTCCTCCGCGACGCCGAGTACGAGCTCCAGCTCGACGCCGCTTATCCTTGAAATTCCTCTACCTTATAGCTGATTTTCAATGTACACTTTTCTCCCGTGATCCGACGCCCCCGACTCAGGAACGCCGTTCGCGCCGCGCTGGCCCGCTCCCCCGTCGTCGCTCTTCTCGGCCCCCGGCAGTGCGGGAAAACCACCCTTGCCCATGAGTTGGCCGGAGTCTCCGCCGGCCAGTACCTCGACCTCGAGTCCGAGCGCGACCTCCGCCGCCTCGATCCTCCCGACCTGGCCCTCGAACCCCTCCGCGGCCTCGTCGTGATCGACGAAATCCAGCGCCGCCCCGACCTGTTCCAGCACCTCCGCGTCCTCGCGGACCGCAGGGGAACGCCGGCACGATTCCTCATTCTCGGAAGCGCTTCCCCCGACCTGGTGCGCGGAGTGTCCGAAACGCTGGCAGGCCGCGTCGCCTACGTGGACATGTCCGGCTTCGACATCGTGGAGACGCGACCCGCCGCCTTCCGCACGCTCTGGACCCGCGGCGGCTTTCCGCGCTCGTTCCTTGCCCGGTCGGAGTCCGCCAGTTTCGAGTGGCGCGAGGACTTCGTCCGGTCCTTTCTCGAGCGCGACATCCCCCAGCTCGGGTTTTCCATCCCCGCGGCCACCCTCCGCCGCTTCTGGACCATGATCGCCCACTTCCACGGCCAGGTCTGGAACGCCGCCGAGTTCGCCCGCTCGCTGGGCGCCAGTGAAAGCTCCGCCCGGCGCTACCTCGACCTCCTTACCGGCGCCTACGTCGTCCGCCAGCTGCAACCCTGGTTCGAGAACGTCGGCAAGCGCCTCGTGAAATCACCAAAGATCTATGTGCGCGATTCCGGCCTCCTCCACGCGCTTCTTCTCCTCCGGACCGCCACGGAAGTCGCTTCACACCCGCGCCACGGCGCCTCATGGGAAGGTTTCGTCGTCGAACAGGTCCTCTCCCTCCTCGGCGAGCGCGAAGGCTGGTTCTATCGCACGCACGCCGGCGCCGAGCTCGACCTGCTGATCGTTCGCGGCGGGAAGCGGTTCGGATTCGAGATTAAACTCACCGACGGGCCTTCGATGACGAAGTCCATGCACGTCGCGCACCAAGACCTGAAGCTCGAACGGCTCTTCGTCGTCTACCCGGGCCCGAAGTCGTGGCCGATGGGAAAGAAAACCGAGGCGGTGTCGATCCTGGATCTGCCGGCGACGTTGAGAGGGCTGAAGTGAATGCCGAATCGGTTTACCTGTTTCGACACGCCCTGCTGCGCGATGCGGCCTATCAGCTCCAGCTCCCCGGCGACCGCGCTCGGCTGCACGGGCTGGCGTTCGCGCTGATCGAGGAGCACTGCGGCGGCCGGCCGCCGGAGCCGCCGCCGTCGGACGCTGCCGAGCCCCCCGCCTTCGCGCCCCACCCGACGGACGCCTTCGCGCTCGAGCTCGCCGGACATGCCCGCCAGGCGTCCGGCGCGGAGGGGTCGGGAGTCCCGACGGATGCACTTCCCCACTATCTCCGTCGCGCCGCCGAACTCGCGGATCGCCAGTTCCGGCCGGAAGCCAAGGGTTGCTGGCTCGAACTGGCCGGTCTGTCCCAGGGAGCCCTCCGCGCGGCGGCGCTGCGCAGCGCCGGCGTCGCGGCGTGGAAAGGAGGTCGGCCGCAGGAAGCTGAGGCGCACTATGAGAGAGCGCTCGACTTGTTCTCGGAAGTCGCCGACCTCCGAAATATGGGCGCCACGCTGGGGAACCTGGCGATCGTCTACCACGAGACCGGCCGCGACGAACGGGCCGAGCGCGCGTACGCGCGGGCGCTGGCCATCCACCGTGAGGGCGGCAACCTCCGGGGCGAGGGCGCCG
This sequence comes from Planctomycetota bacterium, assembly GCA_038060895.1. Lineage (GTDB taxonomy): Bacteria > Planctomycetota > MHYJ01 > WSZJ01 > WSZJ01 > WSZJ01. The sequence goes on along the minus strand of JBBTCT010000015.1, from coordinate 181,549 downwards.
CCCTGGGGAACCTGGCCATCGTCTTCCATGAGTCCGGCCGCGCCGAACAGGCCGAGCGCGCGTACAAGGAGGCGCTGGCCATCCACCGGAAGGCCGGCAACCGCAGGCTCGAAGGCACCACTCTGGGAAATCTGGCAAACGTCTACCGGGAGACCGGCCGCACCGGGCAGGCCGAGCGAATGTACCGGCAGGCCCTGGCCATTCACCGGGAAGTCGGCAACCGCCGTCTCGAAGGCGGGGCTCTGGGGAACCTCGCTCTCCTCTACAGGGAGACCGGCCGCGCAGAACTCGCCGAGACCGCATTCGAAAAGGCGCTGGCCATACACCGGGAGGTCTGCAACCGCAGGTTCGAAGGGGTCACTCTCGCCAACCTGGCCCTCCTCTGCCAGGAGACCGGCCGACTCGAACAGGCCGAACGCATCTGCGAGCAGGCGCTGGCCATCCACCGGGAGGTCGGCGACTGCCGGAGCGAAGGCATCGCCCTGGAGAACCTGGCCCTCATCTACCACGCGACCGGCCGCTCCGAACGGGCCGAGCGGACGTACGGGCAGGCGCTGGCCATCCACCGGGAAGTCCGCAATCGCCGAAGCGAGGGCATCGCGCTGGGCAACCTGGGTCTCGTCTACCGGGAGACGGGTCGCGTCGAACAGGCCGAACGCACCTGGGAGCAGGCGCTGGCCATCCACCGGGAAGCCGGCAACCGGAGATTCGAGGGCATCGTCCTCGCGAACCTGGCCGGCATCTACGTGGACACCCGCCGCGCCGAACAGGCCGAGCCCGTGTACCAGCAGGCGATGGCCATCCTCCGGGAAGTCGGCGATCGGCGGTTCGAGGGCATCTGCTCGTGCGACCTCGCCCTGTGCCTCCTCCGCCTCTCGCGACACCCCGAAGCCGAGGCGCTCTGGCGGCAGGGAACGGCGCTCCTGAAGCGCCTCTCCGCCGCGGGCGACCTGGAGGTCAGGCGGGTCTTGATGCGCGAAGCGTGCGCCAAGGCTGGAGTCGCGCCGCTGCCCGAGCACCCAGGCCCGTTCCCCCCCGCAGAATCGCCCCCATGAAGTCGGCCCCCTCCACCCGACTCTCAACTCGCCCCTCCGGCATCGCGGGGGTTCCGCGCAGGATGTCTGCCATCGCGAAGACTAAGGCCTGAGCGGAAGGCTGGTCGTCGACTGGTCCCCGATCTTGACCCTGATCCGGATTGGCGAGCCCTCTCGCAACGGAAGCAATGCACCTTTGGAGGACGTCATTGTCCGGGCACGGACCATCGGGGAAGACTTGAAATCCCATGACAGGAGAGGTGAAGAGACGCCATCGCCCTCAAGAATCTCAAACGTCATCACCGGCAGAGCCTCGGTTCCATCCTGGCTTCGCGAGGCCGTCAGCCGGACCTCGCTCTCACTCTGGCGCTCGAAGATGACTTCGAGATTGGCGCCGCCGGCATTCCCTCCTTGATCCGCCCCATGGCCCGGGCGAAGTCGTCGCGCGGAGAGTCGTGAAAGGGCGCCGGCTCGGGCTCTGGTAGAAACACCGGCCCGGAGGGTTCAGAGCATGACAAGTCCACCAAGGCGAAGCCGAGGAGAACAAGGAGCGCTGAGGCACGATTCAGGCTCATTGCGATGATGATAGGAAGACCGGGAGTTGCAAACAAGGCGACAGCCCTGAGACCGGCGGCACGAGGGATCTGCGCATAGAATTGGTGAGTGCCTTCCGCCCAGACCGCGTATCTCTTCCGCCACGCCCTCCTCCGCGACGCCGCCTACCAGCTCCAGCTCCCCGGCGACCGCGCGCGGCTGCACGGCCTCGCAATGGCGTCGATCGAGGATCTCTGCGGCGGCGCCCCGGCCGACGACGCTTCCGTCGAGAAACCCGGGCGCCTTGTCCTTAAGCCGCATCCGACGGATGCGTTCGCGGAAGAGCTCGCGGCGCACGCGCGGCTCGCGGCCGCGCCGGAGGCGACGGAAGCGCGGTATGTCCGTCGCGCGGGATGGATCGCGACGCGCCAGAATCGAAGCGCGGACGCGGAGCGGTGGTGGCGCCGGCAGGCCGAACTGAGCTCCGGCGCAGAGCGGGCGGACGCCCTCCGGCGCGCCGCCGTCGCGGCGGGAGACGCCGGAAAGGGCGCGGAGTCGCGGAAATTGTTGACCGAGGCCCTTCGGGCAGCGGAGGCCCCCGAGGCGGCGCGGACGCACGGCATGGTGCTCGTCAACCTCGCGAACCTGGAAATGCAGGAAGGCGACGTCGCGACCGCGGAGCGGACGTACTTGAGGGCGCTGGACACGTTCCGCGAAGCTCGCGACCCGGTCTCGGAGGCGACCGCGCTCGGAAACCTCGCCAACCTCTACAAGGGCACGGGACGCCCCGACCTCGCGCACCAGGCCTACTCCCAGGCCCTGGATCTGCATCGCTCGACCGGCGAGTCGCACCTGGAAGCGCAGGTAACGGGGAACTTCGGGACCCTGCTCAAGGAAACGGGTCGCATCGCCGAAGCCCGCGCGTGCTTCGAACGTGCCCTCGCCGTCTTCCGGTCCGCGGGCGACCGCCGCCTCGAAGGAACCGTCATGGGCTACCTCGCCGGACTCCTGCGCGACGCCGGCGAAACGGATCTCGCCGAGCGGCTGTTCGCCGAAACCCTCGCCCTCCACCGCGAAACCGGCAATCGCCGCGCGGCCGGACCCGCCCTCGGGCATTTCGCGATCCTCATGCAGCAGACCCTTCGGTTCGAGCAGGCGGATCGCCTGTTCGAGGAAGCGCTCGTCCTTCACCGCGAATTCGGCCAGCGGAGATTCGAGGGCATCGCCCTGGCGAATCTCGCACTCCTCCGAAGCGACCAGGGGCGCGACGCGGAAGCGCGGCCGCTCTTCGAGGCGGCACTTGAAATCCATCGCGAGGTGCGCGACCGGGGCTCCGAAGCGCTGGCAATCGCCAATCTCGCCGCCGTCCTCACGCGGGAGGGCCGCCTGGAGGAAGCCCGCCGACAATTCGACCAGGCCCTCCGTATCCTTCGCGACCTGCGCGCCGTCCGCCTCGAAGGCGCCGCCCTCTGCGACGTCGCGCTTCTCGAACTCGCCCTCGGCCATCCCGGCGCCGCCTCCGGTCTGTGGCGCCGGGGCGCGGACCTCCTTAGCCAGGTCGAAGACGCCGGCGAACTGTCCCGGAAGACCGCCTCGATGAAGGATGCCTGCGCGAAGGCGGGGGTGGCGCCGTTCGAAGGTCAAGTCTGAGGAGGTGGAACCCCTTCGCTGCGCGCTTTCCGCTGTTCCGTCATTGAAGGGATCCTCAGCTCCACGCGTGCCGGTTGGCGCCCGCGACATCGGTTCCTTAGGATGGCCACGTGAACGCCGAGACGGCTTACCTCTTCCGCCACGCCCTGCTGCGCGACGCGGCTTATCAACTCCAGCTCCCCGGAGACCGCGCGCGGCTGCATGGAATGGCGTTCGAGGCGATCGAAACGCAAGCCGGCGGGCGGCCTCCGGACGTAGATTTCTCATCCAACGGTGTTCCCACCCTTTCCCATCCGTCCGATGTCTTCGCCGGGGAACTCGCGCAGCACGCGCTTCGCGCCGGAGAGCCCCGCGGAGCACGTCAATCGGAGTGGACCGCCGCGCATCGCCTGTACCTCTTCCGGGCCGCCGCCGCGGCGGAGCGCGGGTTTCGCCACGCGGAAGCGACGGAGCACTGGCGGGCGCTGGCCGGCCAGATGTCCGGTCCCGGTCGAGCAGGGCTGCTGACGCGCGCGGCGCGCCTGCTGGAGCTCGGCGGGAATCGCGCGGAAGCGGAGCGATTGCTCGAGGAAGCGTTTTCCCATTCGCGGGGAAACGCGCGCCTCCGGGGATTTGTGCTGGCCTGCCAGGCGCTGATCTGGAAGAGAACCGGGAGGCTCGACCAGGCCGAGCGGGGGTACCGGCGCGCGATGAAGATCCACAGGGAGACGGGAAACTCCGCGATGGAGGGCCACGACCTCGGCAATCTCGCGGCGCTGTACTCCGAGACCGGGCGGATCGAGAAGGCCGAGGCGGCCTTCCTGAAAGCGCTGGCGTTTCACCGGAAGACGAAGAATCGCCGGCTGGAGGGAGTCGTGCTCGGCGCACTGGGCACGCTGTACCTGACCACGGCCCGGTACGACGAAGCGGAACGCGTGAAGCGCCGCGCCCTGGCAGTCTTCCGGGCCGCGGGCGACCGGGCGGGAGAGGGCCGGGCCCTGGCGGGGCTCCTGAACTACCACATCTACCGAGGCCGGCCCGACGAGGCCGAGACTTTCGCAGTCCAGGCGCTTCCCATCGCCCGCGAATGCGGGGACCGCTTCAGCGAAGCCAACGTCCTCGCCAACATGGGCTCGATCCTGGGAGCACGAGGGCGATTTCCCGAGGCGGTGAACGCCATCGAGACCGCGCTGGAAATCCTGAGGACCATGGGCGACGTGCGGGGGGAGGCGTTTGCGCTGGGCAGCCTGGCCGGTGTCCTCGCGGACCAGGGCCGGCTGGAGGAGGCGCTCGGGACGTACCAGCGTTCGCTGGACCTTCACCGCTCGGGCCGCGACCGGCGGTCCGAAGGCGTCTCGCTTCTCAACCTCGCCGTCCTCAGCCACAAGCTGGACCGTCACCGCGAGGCGCGGACGCACCTCGATGAAGCGCTGCAGGCGTGCACGCAGTCCTCGAATCCTTCCGGCGAAGCCTCCTGCCGCTGCTATGCGGCCGCCCTCCTGGTGTTCGAGGGGCGGATCGAGGAGGCTCGCGCTTCATGGACGAAGGGAGCCGCGGTTCTCCGCAAGCTCGATGAGAAGGACGTGCTGAACGACTCGCTCGCGCTGATGGAGGCCGAGTGCGCGAGGGCGGGAGTGGAGGCGATTGATTGAAAGTCGAGAGGTCGTCGGTGCAAGAGAGGTGAGGGGATCGGGAGTGACGCCACCCACGCTGGGTCCTCGCTTCAGATCAATGCCGCGAACTGACGAAGCCGATTGACCGTTTCGGGAAGCTGCTGTTTCGCGAGCGCTTCGAGAAATTTGTCGACGGAGACTGGAGGATTCCGTAACGCCGCCCGCTGCTCACGCGCTGCAGAAACAACCGCGGCAGGCGAAAGGTCGAACAGATGAGTGATGAAGACGTCCGGGTGCTGCGCCTCCACGCCGAACGACTTCAGCGTGCCCTCGGGAAAATCCGCGGTGTTGTACGTGACGATGACGGAAGCGCCTGCGCGGATTGCTGCGGCCAGCACGTGGCGGTCATCCGGATCGGGAAGCGTAAGTCCGGGGATGAGGGACTCGTATCCAGTGACAACGCAGTCCCGCACGTTTTCGTTCATGAGGTCGCGCGTCCGCTCAAGTTGCGCACGCTTCAAGTCCGGCCGGTCGCGGAGAACGCTCCGCATCCATTCTTCGTGAATGTCGCTCGACCACCGCGCCCGAAACATGTCGGTAAGCGCAAGCCGCATGAGCAGGTCGCGAAGCGGCGCGGGGTACAGGACGCAGGCGTCGTAGACCGCCGTGAACGTCGCGAACATCAGTACCCCATGCCCTGCTTTTGCGCATCCTCGGCCAGTTTATCGAGCGTCGCGCGGCGGCGGGCGTCGATGTCGGACTTGAATTTCATGAGGTCCTGGAAGAGCACGCGCCTGTGCGTCCCCACCTTGCGATAAGGGAGCTTGCCGGACTCCAACTGCTCAATGAGGAAGGGGCGAGACACGCCGAGCAGGTCCGCCGCCTGCTGCGTGGTCAGTTCGGCATGGATCGGGATGAGCGTGACGGCGTTCCCCTCGGCCATTTCAGAAAGCAGTTCGACCAGCAGCCGGACCGCGGCCGCTGGCAATACGATGGCCTCTTTGGAATCCGGAATCCGGATCTTCAATTCCTTGGCCAAAAACGGCGCGAGACGGCGGCTCGAATCCTTGGCGAGGGCGGACTCGTCCGGCGTCGGGGCGACGGGATCGTGCGTGAGGGATGTCATGTTCATGAGCGCAGGCTACCACATGATCGCAGCAAACGCAACAATCGCAGTATTCGCAGCAATTCTTCGTACCAGGCATCGGCATGGGAACGGACGTTTCGTCAGAAAACGCCATCGGCCTCCGCGAATCCGCAGAGGCCGAGGGCCGACCGGGAATCCCCAATCCGTTGATCAGTGGCGCAGCACTTCTTGCCTCAGTTCCTCGGGATCCGTCTGGAAGGGCGACACACCGAACCGCCCCAGCGCCTTCATGAACTCGGCACGGCTCAACCCTGCGACTTCCGCGGCCCGTTCCTGCGAAAGCTGGCGCATTTCGTACCACTTGACCGCGGCCACCAGGCGCAACTCGCGTCCAAATCCGCTCGGATCCTGCCTCACGGAGGCCAGGACGCGTTCATCGAAATCGAGGGTTACGCGAACCATGCACTAATTCTACCACTCGCCACCGCGGCGCGAGACGGAACGACGGGAAGTCGTCGAGAGAGGACGTGAGAGTGGTCCTGGATTGGGCGGTGCAGGTCTCTGTTTTGACACGGAGGTCACGGAGAACTTGGGGGTGGTATCAGAGCCACGGAGGAAGGACAAAAAGATTTTTTTGCCGTTCCTCTGTGGCCCTCCGTAATCTCCGTGTCCTCTGTGTAATCTCAGGAACCACTCGTACGATGTTCGAGTGAACGCCGAGTCCGCTTATCTCTTCCGCCACGCCGTCCTCCGCGATGCCGCCTACCACCTCCAGCTCCCCGGCGTCCGCGCGCGCCTCCACGAGGCCGCCCTCCCGCGCCGCCTGGCAGGAAGCGGTCGAGCGCCTCGAAGGAGTCCGCGACTCGCACAAGTTCGACCTCATTCGCCGGGCGTGGCGGGAAACGTGTGCGAAGGCGGAGGTGACGCAGCCCGGCGGCTGAGATCCACCCCGAGGTTAACGGGAAAAACAGAAGGTTGCCCCGCGCGCGCCTGTTATTCGTGTCGCGGGGTTGGTTGTGTTAGTAGGCTTAACTCCAATTCCGAGACGAACATCTCAAGGAGTCACATTCATGCGCAAACTGAAAGCCCGCTCCAGCGCGTTGCTGCTGGCGCTTTGCGCTGCGAAGGCGCAGGCACAGCTGGCCGACCCGGTCGTGTACGAAAAGATGTTCGCGGAGTACGAGCTGTCAGGGCTGAAGGGCGGCGAATGGGTCGAGTATGAGACGACGGGCGAAACGGTGGAGAGAGGCAGTCCGGGGACTCCCGACAAGGCAGCCTGGCGGCTCGCTTGTGTCGGCGTTGAACCCGACGCGATCCTCCTGGAAACCAACAGGGAAACGGAGCATTGGTGGCCTGGAACGGTCATCGTTTACTCAGTCGACCGGAAGTCCGGGTTGGTAACGAAGGCGTGGTGGGGTAAACCAGGCGAGCCGGGCAAGGAAGTGGAGGTCCCAAAGTCTGACGACAAGAAGCCGGCCAATCCGGTCAAGAAGACTGGTTTCGAAGGCTCGGGCACGATCAAGATCTCGAAAGAAAAGCTTTCGGTTCCAGCCGGGGACTTTGAATGCGAGAAATCCGAGTCGGACATCACAACCAAACTGCCGCAGCGGGAATACCGACAGAAGACCGCGACCTGGACCAGCGAGAAAGTCCCGTTTCCTTTGAAACGCCCGGCCGCAGGCGCTCCGGATCCTTACGATGGCAAAGTGAAGACCGAGGGGAAAGCCGAAGGTAAGGGCGGCGAGGTGAAGTCCACCTTTGAGGAATCCGACTCGGAATGGGTCCTCACATCGACGACAGTTCTCAAGCGCAGCGGCAACGACGCGAAGATGAGCTTGAAGAAGTAATGCGGTCGTCGCTTAAAGCGCTGCCGCCTTGTTGATCCGCCACAAGGTGCTCGCGAAGCTGCAGGAAGAGGGGGCGATCGACGACGCGGTTATCGAAAGCCTTCTCTCCTGGCACCACTCCGGTTTCGGCATTCATGTCGGGCTTGAGATCGCGGCGACGGACGCCATGGGTCGCGAAAACGTCGCACGCTTGAACCTGCACCCCAATTCTTCACCAGGAGATCCGATGCGCTCCATCTTGTGTCTTGCAGCACTGACGGCCGGTCTTCTGCTTCTTCCCCGGGAGAGTCGTGCGGAAGAAAGCAAGCGTGACAAGGCCACCAAATTGGGCTGGTCCGCTGAGAAGAAGCTGAAGGATGGCGACCTGGACGGTGCCCTGGCCGAATATGAAGAGTGCATCAAGCTCGATCCGGATTCGGCAAGCCACTGGGCAGGGCGCGGAGAGGTCTGGTTCGCGAAGAAGGACCACGACAAGGCCATTGCCGACTACACCCGCTCGATCGAGAGGTACCTCGTGGACGCCGGGGGCCGGAAAGCAACAACCGGGACCTTCCTGGCAATGGCCTACCTCGCGCGCCGCGCGGAGTGCAAGGTCGCCAAGGGGGATCTGGACGGCGCCTTGTCGGATCACACGCAGGCGGTCGAATTGGACCCAAGCAATGTCGTCCCCCTGATCCAGCGGGCCGAGTTCAAACTCAGGCTCAACGACAACGACGGCGCCATGGCCGACTTCAACAAGGCCGTCGCCGCCAAGCCCGAAGGGGCCGGGTGCTGGAAGGCGCGAGGGAAGGCCAGATACGGGCTCCGGGATTACGACGGGGCGATCGCGGATTTCACACGGGCGATCGAGTGCAATCGGGCGGCGGTGAAGAAGTCGAACGAGGGGAAGAAGGATGGGGACTGGAAGGAAAAGGAGGACATCGACCTGTACTATCAACGCGCCGCTGTCCACCTCGACAAGCGAGATTACGAAGGGGCAATCGCCGACTACACAGAGGTCATCAAGGTCAATTCCAGGCACGCCTACACGTGGCACAACCGGGGCGTGGCGAGACGCGGCGCAAAGGACCTGGACGGCGCAATCGCCGACTTCACCCAGGCCATCGACCTGAATCCGAAGGACGCGGAGCATTGGCTCGGGCGCGGCGTCACGAAGTTTCAGAAGGGGGACTACGAAGGAACCATGGAGGACTGCGGCAAAGCGACCCAACTCGACCCCGGTTCCTACAACGCCTGGTGTTACATCGGAAATGCCGGCTTCGGTGCACGAGCCTACCAGAAGGCCGTCGAAGCCTACTCCAAGGCCCTCGAGTTGCAGCCCCTGGTGGCGAATCTCTGGCAAAACCGCGGCCGGGCGAAGTGCCTGCTCCTCGACTTCCCCGGCGCCAACGCCGACTTCACCAGGGCGATCGAAATCGCACCTGGAGATGTCAATTCCCGGATGTTTCGCGCGAAGGCGCATGCCATGAGCGGCAACGCCGACGGCGCTCTCGCGGACTTCGCCAGGACCATCGAGCTCGATCCCCAGGGTTGGCGTTACCGCGAGGTCGGGTGGTATCAATACAGGCTCGGCAAATTTGCCGAAGCGCAAACCTCATTGCGCCGCGCCTGCGAAGTCGACGCAAAAGATCAGGACTACGTCCGAACTCTCCTGTTCCTGATCTGCGTCCGTCTCGGAGACCGCGAGCGTGCCGGCAAGGAACTGTCCGGTTACCTCGATGGGCGCACGGCCGGTGAGTCCGACGACTGGTATCTCAAGGTCTCCTCATACCTCCTGGGAAAACTGCCGGAAGCCGAGTTTCTGAAAGCGGCCGAGTCCGGCGATGAAGGCGAGATCCAGAACCAGAAATGTGAGGCCTTCTTTTATGTTGGCACCCTGAAACTCATCGAGGGCATGAAGGACGAGGCGAAACAGCTCTTCCAGAAGTGCGTCGAGACGGGCCGGACAGATCTGGTGGAATTTGACGCGGCGCAAGCCGAGTTGAAGGCCCTGGACAAGAAGTAGCCTTTACAAGGGGAATCCCGGTGCTGCGGCCGGTTTCTGCTGCTTCGGCTTCGATGCGGCCTGCGCCGCCTGGGAGAAGTACGCGGAGCTTGCTTCCGGGGAAGAACGGGCCGCGGCGCAGGAGCGCGCCGGCCGCCACGGGCCGGCAGAACGGAAGCTGGAAGAGGCCATCCGGCTCCAGCGCGAAGTCGGGGATCGGTACCAGGAGGTCTTCTCGCTGACGAACCTCGCCATGCTCCTCGCGGACACGGGCCGCGCCGCCGAAGCGCGCGCCCGCTACGGCCAGGCGCTCGCGCTCGCCCGCGAGGTCGACGACGCCCGCTCCGAGGTCTGCGTCCTCGGCAACCTCGCGAGCCTGGAACTGAGCACGGGCCACCCGGACGCGGCGAGACGGCTCTTCGAGGAAGCGCTTGCCATCCACCGCCGCGTGCGCAACCGCGCCTTCGAGGGAGCGCACGCCTGCGGACTCGGGCTGACGCTTCTCGCCCTCGGCGACGCCGCCGCCGCCCGCGAGCGCTGGAAGGAGGGGGCGGACATCCTCCGGTCCATCGGCGACGTCCGCGAGCTGAACCAGGTTCGCGCCGAGATGCGCCGGGCGTGCGGGGAGGCGGGGGTGGCGGCGTTTGAGGATTAGCGGAAGCGGCCCGGAGGCATCGGCTGGCGAAAAAAGGTTCAGCGCCGCGTGAATGCGCGATGAATCGAGATCATGGCCCGGTCGAGCGCGTCGCCGCCGCTCTTCGCCAACGGCTCCATCCGATCGAGAATCCGGCCGATCGATTTCCACATGGCCGGACCGCGATCGTCCCAGGCAGACGCGAAGTGCATTGTGATCGCGTTCTGGTAGGCCTGAAGCGCGAGTCGAGGCTCGGACTGGAGGTCCAGGGCCTTTCCCAGGTTGGTCCAGGTCGCGACACGGATGCAGTTCCTTGAGTTCGTCAAATGCTGACTGACGCAGACCGCGACCGCGTCCGCCGCGCCGAATCGGCGCAGGAAAGGAGGGAAGAACCGATCGGGGTCTTCTTCGTAGAGCGGCCTCTGGAAGACGAGATCCTTGAGGAGTTCTCGCTCAGGGCAGGCGCCCTTCGGATTCGCGAACAGGCCCTGCCATGGCTTACCGCCCTCCGCACGAAGCCGGGCTCGGCGCGCCTTCAACGACTTCGACTCCTTCATTCGCTGGTCTGGCCAGCCACGGAAGGCGTCCGGATCCTGCGCGAAGCCCTTGAGATTGGCCGTGACCGGCCACGTCAGCGTCTCCTCGTGGCCGTGAGCAGCCAGGAACGGGCGGGCGCCATCCCGAGGCACGTACAGCCCGAGCGAATCGCCGCACTTTCCACCCTCGTCTGCCAGATGCAGGAGGCGAAGCGGACAACCGGCATAGGTGTGTCGAAGCGTCTCGAACTCGCGGAAGATCGGCGTTTCCCAGAACTCGTGACGGCGCGAGCGGTCGAAGAACGGGCGGAGGTCCTTTGGAAACGACCACCCGAGTTTCTCCTCCAGTCGTTTCCAGTCCCCGGGCGAAGGCGTGCGGGGCGGCTGAACGGCAGCCAGTGCCTTCCGGTCGCCCAGAATGCGCGTGGCGGCGTCCCACTGTCCCCACGCGTCGTGCGCGATGGCAAGCCGGCCGCTCGGGGCGCGCGCGATCTGGCGGATTTCATCGAAGACGTTCCGGTCGGCAGCGTAGATGGTCCAGGACCCATCCTCGTCCGAGCGGATCTGCCTCACCTCGCGCGTGGCTTCAAGCGCCGCAGTTCCTTCTCGCGCGTCGATCTTCCACACTTCGAGGGTATCGCCCTTCCAGAGGGTCAGCCCGCCCGGGAAGCGGACCTTCAGCACTTCCTCTCCGGGGCGGGTCAACGGGATCTGTTCGCGCCACTTTTCCCTCGGCACCGCATTCCATCGGCGGATCCGCTTGCGCGACCAGCTCCAGTTGCAGCCCTCGTCGATCACGGCCGGGAGCATCGTGTCGTAGAACAGTCTGATGACGTACGGCTCGACGCCTTCCACAGACTCCGCCGCGGAGGGCTCCGGGGAATACGTAGGGCGTGGCACGCGCTTTGACACGGGGGCATCCTACTCGGATCCGGCGCTGGACGCTTCGTCTCCGCCCGTCCGCGAGCTGGACCAGGTTCTCGCCGAGATGCGCCGGGCGTGCGGGGAAGCGGGGGTGGCGGCGTTCGAGGAGTAGCGGTGCGCCTCTCGCCGCCGTCGTCTTTCACCACGAGGCTGATGCCCGCGGTTCTGCTAGAATTCCGTCATGAGCCCGACTCTCCCCGAAGCACCCGACTGGCGTGACCGCATTACCAGCGACCCGCAGATTCTCGTCGGCAAGCCTGTGGTGCGCGGAACTCGCATTTCGGTCGAGGCGGTCGTCGATCTCCTCTCGCGCGGATGGGCCGTCGAGGACGTCTTGAAGCAGGATCCTCGCCTCAAGCCGGAGGACGTGCGAGCCTGCCTCTCGTTCGCCCGCGAAGTCGTCTCCAAAATCGTTCCCTCCCCGGCTTTCGAGAAGGCGCGCGAAGTCGAAATCCCCGAGGCTGTGTTCCTCAAGCTCCAGGAGCTCGGCCGCCGCTTTCCAAACACGGACGAACCCGGCGACGACGAGCTCTAGCCAGGAATGCCGCCTCCGGCCTTCAGCCAATGGGACGTCTGGCTCGTCGAGTGGAAGCACGAGGACGGAACCTCGAAGCCGCGTCCGGCCCTCATCGCTTCGACGCCCGCCTACGCCTCAGCCCAGGGCCTTGTCTGGGCCATGAAGATCACCGGGCGGCCGGGAGACGACCCTTCCATCCTGCCGCTTTCCGCCTCGCTCGCCGAGTGGCCAGAGCTGGGACTGAAGAAGCCGTGTTTCCTCTACGTGGAGCGCATCCAGGTCATCCCCGCGGACTCGCTTCTGCGCCGCTACGGCGCGGTCCCGGAAACACTGGCGAAGCGCGTGAGCGAAATCGTGTCGAAAGTGACCGGACTGAAGATTCCGTAGCCAGGCCGCCCGGCCGGCGCATTCTCACCCTTCCCTGACGCCGTTCGCCGTTTTCCAGGAGCGGGCGAGGGCGGGCTGCGAAACCTCGAGGGCAAGGCGATCGGCGACCTGGGACTCCTCTACTATGAGACCGGGCGCCTGAAGGAAGCGGAGGTCCTCCTCCGGCAGTCGCGCGACATCGGGGCCGGCGACCCGCGCACCACTGCCGTGGCGGAGTCCAACCTGGGAAATCTCCTCGTCGACCTCGGCCGGATCGCGGAAGCGGAACCGCTCTACGAGAGCGCGCTCCGCGCCTTTCGCGACATCGCCGATCGCCGCTGCGAAGCGGGCGTGACCTGCTGCCAGGGGACGCTCTTCATGCAGTCCGGCCGCCTCGGGCCGGCGGAACGGAAGCTGGAAGAGGCCATCCGGCTCCAGCGCGAAGTCGGGGATCGGTACCAGGAGGTCTTCTCGCTGACGAACCTCGCCATGCTCCTCGCGGACACGGGCCGCGCCGCCGAGGCGCGCGCCCGCTACGGCCAGGCGCTCGCGCTCGCGCGCGAGGTCGGCGACGCCCGCTCCGAGGGCAGCGTGCTCGGCAACCTCGCGAGCCTGGACCTGAGCACGGGCCACCCGGACGCGGCGAGACCGCTCTTCGAGGAAGCGCTCGCCATCCACCGCCGCGTGCGCAACCGCGCCTTCGAGGGAGCCCACGCCTGCGGACTCGGGCTGACGCTTCTCGCCCTCGGCGACGCCGCCACCGCCCGCGAGCGCCGGAACGAGGGGGCGGACATCCTCCGGTCCATCGGCGACGTCCGCGAGCTGGACCAGGTTCGCGCCGAGATGCGCCGGGCGTGCGGGGAAGCGGGGGTGGCGGCGTTCGATGGGTAGCAGAGCGACCGTCCTCCTCTTCCTGAACGAAATCCCCAACACCCGCGGCACCGGATGCGCATGAGAAGGCAAGCTGAGTGCATTCGGAGATATGCTCCCCTCATTCAACCTCCAACCCGGGCACCCGACAGGAGCCCCACATGCCTTTCTGCCGCCTCAGTCCCCTGCTGCTCGCCCTGCTCGCCCTTACCGCTACCGCGGATCCAGAGCCACTCGACGGCGGGAAGGACCGCACTGAGGAAGCGCGCACCTTTGTTCGCCGTGGATTGGATCTTGCGAAAGGCGGCGACAGCGCCGAGCTCAGGGCGTACGCGAAAGAACTCGTTCTTGCCGACACCGACGGCTGGATCAAGAAAGTGTTCGGGGACGACGCGGCAGTGCGCGTCGCGGCGCGCATCGCCACACGCCAGAAGCCGATCGACGAGACCTTCGTCGGCCATCTCCTCAGTTTTCCGGCCAGGCAGGCGGTGACCCTCAAGGTGAAGCGAATCGACTCGGCGGGCGACGATGAGTCTTTCGTGCATCGGGGCCTGATCCGGTCCATGAAGTCGAAGGAGTCTATTTATGAGGTCTTCCTCCGGACCGATGACACACACTTCGCGCTCGACCTTGTGTTCGCCGACGGCGCCTTCCGCTGGATCCCCGATCTCGAACGCGCGGCCGACACCGCGACGCTCTGCAAGGTCAACCTCACGCAGCTCGGGATCTACATGCTCCTCTACGAACTGAAGCACAAGTTCTACCCGCTCGAGTTCGCCGACCTCAAGGCGCCCGACCTGGCGCAGGACGACGACCTGTTCACCTGTCCCACGGCCGCCAAGGGCACTCCCGAGTATTCGTACTGCTACCCCTTCGACGCAGACGTCACCAACCCCGACTACATGACCGCCTGGGAATCCGCACCGCACGAAAACGGCACCCGCATGGTGCTGCGCTTCTGCGGCCGCGCCGAGCCGCTCAAGGAAGCGGACTTCCAGTCCAGCCTTGCCGCGCAGCGAAAGGCCTCGGTCAATCAGCTGAAGTGGCGCATCCAGTCGAACGGAGACTGGCCTTTCGGGGTGGACGTGAAGGACCCGCCGAGGGAAAGAAGGCTGAAGGTGCTGCAGGCAATGCTCAAGGAATGCGAAGAAGCGAAGTAGGCGCGGTGCGTGTAAATCGTCACCTGCGGCGGAGTCGTTCACGGGGAATCCCGGCACGGAGAAGGAGGTCAGGATCGGAGTTCGAATGCTCGGCGGAGCAGGTCGCGAATGGAATCGGCGGCGCGCGTTTTCCCTGCGCCGGCTTCATCCAGGATGAAAAGCGCCGGCCGGCCCCCGTCGTCCTCGAGAACGACCAGCGGGTGGCCGAAGGACCCGTGCCCGAGAAACGTTGCGCCTGAGGGAAGCGTCCGGATCTCGCGCGCGCCGAAGAGCCGGTATCCGGTGAACCAGAACCCGCCCACGTGTTCCAGGTAGTCTTTCAAGAATTCAAACCGGGCTGCCTCGATCCGTATCGCGCAGTCCCGGATTTCCTCGACCGGGTCCGGCGGAAACACGGTGAGGCCACTGGTCCGGAACAACACGAGCGCCGCGGGGACGCCGAGCCACGCCGCGATGCGCTCGACGCCCGCGGCATCCGGCCGGTGGCCGACGCCGGGCTCGTCGCGACGGAGAAACGATCGGACGGAATCCTCCTCCGCCGTCAGAACCTCAGGGTCCCAGCGCCGCGGGAGCGGCAGGCCGTCCTGGGCACGAGCGACGAGGCGCAGGACGGCATCGACGAATTCGGGGCCGGGATCGAGGTGAAGCTGGTACTCGATGACGCGCCGGCTCCTGCGATCCCGTGTCATCTGGCACGGCGACGCGAGGGGACGGGTGACGCTCACGGAGAGACCGCCGTGTATCAACTCCGTCGATTCGACGGATGGGGTGGGCCGCGTGCGGGTCTTCACAAGGACGCGGCGATACGCGAACAGCGCCTCCTTCAGGACTTCGTCCTTCGCGGACAATCTCCGCAGAATCTCATTCTCGACGCTGGTGGCGGCCGGTCGCGGCTTCCTCAGGAGGAACTTCAGCAGGCTCAGCATGGGAGGAAAGCCCTCAGCGCGACCGGCGCGCCGGTCGCCTGGTGCTTCGCGAGGACGACGGTGCGCCAGAGATCCTCGACAGATTCGCCGATGCGGACCCACTCCCGTCCGCACGAACCGAAGACGCCTCCTCCGGGTCCCGCTCTCAGCACGACTCGCGACTTTTCCTGGAAGTCCCTGTCGTAGCTGCCGATCACGACGTCCTCTCCGTCCCCCTTGCAGATGTCTTCGGCGCCGAAGCTCTCGACGTCCAGCCAGCCAAGCCCGTCGCACACTTCAAGGAAGCGCCTTAGCAGGCCGAACGCTGGCGCGCCGATGCGGGCTTCGCAGGCGCGCAGCCGCGATGGCTCCGCCGGGTCGTACTGCGTCATCCCCTGTCGCACCCCCTCGAAATCAACAGTTTGGAGCTCGAGCCAGGCGGCCAACCGCGCAATATCGTCCGGCCCTGGGTTCCTTGCGATGTCCGGACCAACCAGCTTCACGTACTTTCCGGGCGCCGCCGGCGGAAGCTCGGGCTCGAAGTCCCACGGCCACCGCGACCCGTCCAGGGTTCTGCCCTTCAAACAACTCGGAGCCACGTGCAGGATCCGCGGCTCGAATGAAAGGCGGAATTCCAGCAGTCGCCCCGTCCGCCGGTCCCTGGCGATCAGCGGCTCCGATTCCATCGGGCGGCGCAGCGAGCGAATGAAGGGTTCCAGGGACGACACCAGATCGGAGTGATCGAACAGGGGCGCCTCGTACGCGCTTCGTCCCTCGCGATGCCGAAAGTGAACGGACATCGAGGTCTCGTCGCGGACCGCCCTGAGAAGAGTCTCGTCCCCCGCCAGCATCGTCAGCAGGACAGCGCGCTCACCCGGCAGCAGCCGCGTGGTTTCCCGGTCGAACAACATGTCCAGCAATCGTCCCATGCGACCGCGACTCCTTCCGTCACCGAATCTCGATTTTAGCAGGTGGCAGACTTCGATTCTCAGGACACCGGGCGCCCTCCGGCCCTCGCCGGCTCTCGCGAGCTCGGCGACACGCGCTTCGAGGGCATCACAGTCGGCAGCCTCGCCGACCTTCTGCACCTCCTCGGCCGCGCGGAGGAAGCGGAGCGGACTTCACGGGAAGGGCCGCCTCGGGCCGGCGCATCCTCACGCTGAGGCCTTTCGCCGTTTTCCGGGAGCGGGCGAGAGAATCGAGCGACGGCGCGCGATCGGGGCGAGCGAAGCGGCGCCGCCAGCCCTTCGGCGGCGCCGCGGAGCGAGGTCCGATCGCCGACGGTGCTCGATTCTCTCGCCCGCTCCGGCCAGGCGCTCGCGCTCGCCCGCGAGGGCCCGCCCGCCGAAGCGCGAAGCGCGTAGGCGGGTCGGCGCCCCCCGCTCCGAGGGCTGCGTGCTCGGCAACCTCGCGAGCTTGGAACTGAGCACGGGCCACCCGGACGCGGCGAGACCGCTCTTCGAGGAAGCACTCGCCCTCCACCGCCGCGTGCGCAACCGCGCCTTCGAGGGAGCCCACGCCTGCGGACTCGGGCTGACGCTTCTCGCCCTCGGCGACGCCGCCACCGCCCGCGAGCGCCGGAACGAGGGGGCGGACATCCTCCGGTCCATCGGCGACGTCCGCGAGCTGGACCAGGTTCGCGCCGAAATGCGCCGGGCGTGCGAGGAAGCGGGGGTGGCGGCGTTTGATGAGGACAAGGCATGATGTAGGCGGAAGCGCAAAGGTGGGCCGGTGCGGCCTGGCGTTCATCCAGACTGCCGGGGACGCGCGCATGAAAAGGACGATGCTCTGCGCCCACGCGGGACGGCTCCTGCAGACGGGCAGGGTCGCGGAGGCCAGGAAGAGCTGGGCCACGGGGGCGGCCCACGTGAATAACTCCGGCGAAGTGGAGGAACTTCGACACTAGGTCGAGACCATCCGCGAGGCCCTCGCGGAGGGGAAGGTGGTACCCTACGGAGATGGACCGGCCTGAGTTCGCGAAAGCCAAGCGCAGGACGGGACGCGCTGACTTCCGCGGGTGGTGCGCCAAAGCAGGTTTCGTGAAGTTCGAGGTCATCCCCCTCGCGGGGCCGTCCTCGGCGGCGGTCGCTTCGAAATAGGAGGAGGTTGGTTAGGCGCGGGCAAGGGGCGAGTGAACTTTGATTTCAGATCGTCGGATTGAAGCGAGCAATTCAAGGGCCCAGGGGCAGCAACTCTCACCCTATTCCCCGTTGACATCCAGCTCAACTCAAAGCCATCTAGGTTGCTTCATAAGCGCCCGCAAACAATTCTACTGCAACGCTCCTCGCGTTGCGCGTCCACCTAAATCTGATTTGTCCATTCTCGCCAATCAGAACTCTCCGATTCCGACAGATCGCTTCAAGCTCCTTTTCTGCCCCTGCATTGCGCCTGCGCGGAACCTTTCCGTCCGGAATCTGCGTCACCAACACTCTCTTTCCAAGACTAGCCAAACGCTTCGTGTCAGCCTTTCTCGGCAGCACAACATTGCCTCCACGATAAGGCGCAATCGCGGCAAACCCGTCGGGGGTCGAGTGTTTCGACCAATAGACTTGCGAATAGCTCGACTTCGAACCGTGATGTGGCACTTTCGTAATTGCGGCCATGACGTCCTTCATTGCGGGATTGGAAACGACTGCATTCCAACCGGCAGCGGCCGAATTGACTTGAAGGAGGTCGGAACCAAGAACCAGATGCAGCAGTCCTGCGTTGACAAGAAGCACAATCGAGGCATCGTTTGGATTTCCTCCCCGAAAAGGAAGAAGCGGAGAGCCAGGTGGTGGCAGCTGTTTCGCCAGTCTTTCCAAACTCTTGGTCACCTCTTCGTCACTGGGACTCAACGCACGCATGGTGCACATTTCGGTCTCACACACAGTCCTGTCGACGACCACATGCCTCAGCCGATCTTTGGCACACTCACAAAGTTGCCTAAACTCGCCAATTCTGGACGTGGCTCGAAACTCGTATTTCTTGTCCGCGGCCAGCATCCGCAGTGTTTCCGCGTCATTCAGCGACACTGGTACAAACACGCTAGCCTTGGCTGCGCGACGAGCGAGCATGCTAGCACCACCAACATGGTCGTCGTGCCAGTGAGACACAAGCAGACCTGAAATCTGATTCGGGTCGACGCCGATATCATTGAGATATTTCTCCGCGATAGGACGGCCGGAGTTGCGATCCACGTAGGAATCGATTACGAACCAGGTCCCAGTTCCCAAATGCAATACGACGCACTCTCCCTTTCCTGGACCGAACAGGCTAAGTTCGAATTCATTTGGTTTCGGCGGTATTTTGTAACAGTCGTCCACACCATACATCCTAGTGCTCTGGCACATAGATCGGCAATCTTCGCATTCTGATTGTGGTGGCTCGACGGATCTCCTTGGTCTTCAGCACCTGTCGCACAATGGTCATGTAGAACTGAGATCCTGCCACTATCGGCTGTCCTTCAATGGGCGTGATTTCGTCGGTGCTAATTTCAGCCCGTTCTGGAACACGCGGCTCCAATAGGTCAACCAGCTCTGCTGAGATTTCGCCTTCACGCACTTCCTGCACCGTACCCTCCCACTGCCCGAGAACAGTCTCACGAATGATGTCGCTGGGCTTTACTTGGCCTTGCGCCGTAGAAGATACGGAGCCGACATCCTTGCTTGCACCCATTACGGCGATGGTCGGACTCACTGCAAGCGCCGCGCGCGATCGCGGAGCCTCCTTCTCAGCGATGACCTTGGTCGCTTCGTATTCCGCGTCGAAGACTTGTCGTTCTAAGTTGCCCCGTGAGCCGGCATTTTTGGAGCGGGTCTCCACGGTTTGATTGGTATTCATTACTCGCTGTACTCCTAGGTTGCTAGCTTCCCAGCAATCTCCGATGCTTCGTTCAGTGCGCTCATCCATCGATCCCGAATCAGAGCGAGAATTGGCTCTCGCGGACTACCCGGCGCCACCTGAGCATGTTCATTCGTATCCACAAAGAGCCCCACCTTCACGCGAATGCTGGGTTCGTACTTTATTCGCAAGATGCTACCTGGCCGAGAGGTGATTGGGATCTGAATTGAAGCACCGAATGCTTTGGCGCCAATACCGTGTGCCTTCATTTGTTCGGGCACAGGTATTGTCCCAAAGACGTTTCCTAGAATCTCGGGTGTTGACGCAAAGTGCATCTGTCGATTGAACCCGATTTGATGAAACATATCCGAATCGTCGCTTGAAAAGCACCCGAGCACCAAGTCCTTCAGGAGGGGATATGAATCAGGCTTCAGGCTCGTGGCCTCAAGTCGCTCCTTGTTCACGACAATCCCAAGCCAATCATTGGACCAATCACAAATATCAGATGCAACAATGTTTATGGTTGCACTTGACGCGTCTTCCTTGCTCAGCACACCGCGAAGCGCCAGCTCCGCGGGATGAAAACGAGGCGGAGCATGAAACTGGCCGACGAGGACGATGGATGCGCTCTGCAGCTCGCAGGTAGGTGCGGTCATTTGCGCAACAGGCCCTTTCTGCTCAACTTCGGGACCGTTCACATTATCAACAAACGCCACGTGACGCAACTTCACATTTTGGAGACTACTGCATCCCCAAATTGCGAGCACTTCATCTCCTTCGCCCCCTCCATCAACCTCGCAAAATCATAAGTCACCGTCTTCGCCGCGATCGCCCCTTCCAGCCCTTTGATGATCAGGTCCGCAACCTCCGTCCACCCCATGTACCGGAACATCATCTCGCCGCTCAGGATCACGCTTCCCGGGTTGACCTTGTCCTGGTTGGCGTACTTCGGGGCGGTGCCGTGCGTCGCTTCGAAGATCGCGTGGCCGGAGATGTAGTTGATGTTGCCGCCGGGGGCGATGCCGATGCCGCCGACCTGGGCGGCGAGGGCGTCGCTGAGGTAGTCGCCGTTGAGGTTGAGGGTGGCGATGACGTCGAACTCCTCGGGGCGGGTCAGGACCTGCTGGAGGGTGATGTCGGCGATGGAGTCCTTGATGACGACGGCGCCGCGGGCGACGGCCTGTTTCTGCTCCTCGTTGGCGGAGGCTTCGCCGGCCTCGGCCTTGGTTTTTTCCCAGCGGGCCCAGGTGTAGACCTTGTCGCCGAAGTACTGGTCGGCGATCTGGTAGCCCCAGTCGCGGAAGGCGCCCTCGGTGAACTTCATGATGTTGCCCTTGTGGACGAGGTTCACGGACTTGCGCTTGTTCTGGAGGGCGTAGGAGATCGCGGTGTGGATCAGGCGGACGCTTCCCGACCAGGAGACCGGCTTGATGCCGATGCCGACGCAGACTTCCTTCTTGTAGTGCGGGGCGCCGACCTGCTTCCAGAACTGCTCGTTCTTTTCCTGGGTGCCGAAGCGGATCTTTTCGAAGTCCTTGGGGGCTTCCTTGGCGAGGAAGTCGAGGATCTTCTGGGCCATCGGGGAGCCGCCCTCGTACTCGATGCCGGCGTAGATGTCCTCGGTGTTCTCGCGGAAGATCACCATATTGACCTTCTCGGGGTGCTTGACGGGGCTCGGCACGCCCGTGAACCAGCGCACCGGCCGCAGGCAGACGTACAGGTCCAGCATCTGCCTCAGCGCGACGTTGAGCGAGCGCAGGCCCTTCCCCACCGGCGTGCCGAGGGGGCCCTTGATGCCGACGAGGTACTCGCGGAAGGCGGCGACGGTTTCGTCGGGAAGCGGGTTATTGAACTTCGCCATCGCGGTCTCGCCCGCGTAGACCTCGAGCCAGTCGACCTTCTTCTTGCCGCCGTAGGCCTTCTCGACCGCCGCGTCGAAGACGCGCACGGCCGCCGCCCAGATGTCCGGGCCGGTGCCGTCGCCGCGGACGAATGGGAGGGTGGGGTTGTCGGGAACGTTGAGCTTGCCCTTCGAAATCGTGATCTTGGCCATGGTGAGGACGTGTCTCCGCGGGGGGGTTGGCTGGAAGGCTCCGATTCTCTTCATTTCCCCGGGGCCAGACAAAAGAAACTCAGGACTCGAATGCGTCGCCGCACACCTGCCGGGCCAGGGCCCGCGCGTGCTCCAGCCTCCGGAGATCGACTTCGGCCAGGATCGCCGCCCCCTCATCCCACGCGGCCCGCGCTTCCGCCGCATCGCCCTGACACCGAAGCGCCGCGGCGAGGCCGCAGAGGTGGACGCCCTCGTGCATGCGATTGCGGACGGCGCGATGGACGGCGACGGCGTCGCGGAAGAGGCGCAGGGCGTCGTCGAGGCGGCCGGTGACCAGGGACACGATGGCGAGCGAGCCGAGGATGATGCCTTCGAAGCGGCGGTATCCGACCTCCCGGTGGAGGGCGAGGGCGCGGCGGTAGAGGGCCTCGGCTTCCGCGAACTTGCCGCGCTCCTGCCAGAGGGACCCGATGTTGCCGAGGACGACGGCGAACTGGCGGCGGTTGCCGGTCTCCTCGTTGACGGAGAGCGCGTCGCGGTAGATCGCCTCGGCGCGGTCATGTCGTCCGGCATTCTGGTGGACGAGGGCGAGGGTCCCCAGCGTGATGCCTTCGGACCGCTTGTTGCCTACTTCACGGTGGATCGCCAGCGCCTCTTCGAGCAGCGCCAGCGCCTCCTCGATGCGCTCGGAGTCCTGCAGGAGCTGGCCGAGGTTGCTCAGGGCGATGGCGAGGTAGCGACGCGCGCCGGCGGCGCGCAGGATGTCGACGGCGCGCCTCATCGACGCCTCGGCTTCGGGGAAGCGCGCCAGGGCGTTGAGGGCGCTGCCGAGGCTGATGCACGCCAGCCCCTCGTCGAGGGGCTTCCCGTGAGCCGCGATCAGCTCGAGCGCCCGGCGGAGAAG
The DNA here is from genome assembly GCA_038060895.1 of Planctomycetota bacterium. Classification (GTDB taxonomy): domain Bacteria; phylum Planctomycetota; class MHYJ01; order WSZJ01; family WSZJ01; genus WSZJ01. The sequence continues at coordinate 159,130 of JBBTCT010000015.1, read as the reverse complement.
CGCCTCCGCCTCCAGAGGCCGACCCGCTTCCAGCTCGAGGTGGGAGAGGGAGGACAGCGTGCGGGCCTCCTCGGCGGGGAAGCCGCCTTCGCGGAACTTCGCGATCGCATCGCGCGATGCCTCGATCGCTTCCGCCCGCCGCCCGGTCTCCCGGAACACGATGGACAGGTTGTTCCGCGCGGCGGCGACGGCGCGGGGATTCCCGGCACTCTTCCCGAGCTCGACCAGCCGCTGGAAGATCTCCTCCGCGGCGCCGTAGTGGGAGCGAAAGACCGCGCAGCGCCCGGCGTACTGGAGGGCCGCCGCGGCCTGATCTTCCGGAAGCAGCGCGGCGACGCGGCTCCAGAGGGATTCGGCCGCGTCCAAATCGTACTGCCGTTCGGCGCGGCCCGCGGCGCGGCGGAGGTACAGCAGCTCGAGGGACGCCGGCGCTCCCGAATGCCGCGCGTGGGCCGCCAGGTCCTCGGCCAGCGCGTCGGACGCGTGGAGAGCATCCGGCGCCCCGCCGGACTCTTCGAACGGCGCGGGATCTGGGGCGCGGCCGCCGCACAGGTCTTCGATGAGCGCGAACGCCAGTCCGTGCAGTCGCGCGCGGTCGCCGGGGAGCTGGAGCTGGTACGCCGCGTCACGCATGAGCGCGTGGCGGAACACATAAGCAGCTTCGGCGGAGCGCACCGGCGGATTCTAAGCGTTACTCCGGGAACATCTCCCCCATCACCTCCGCCATCTCCGCCTTCATCACGAACTTGCCGTCCTTCGTGCGCTCGTAGTAGTTCTCGACCGCGAGGTCCATGCGGACGCCCTTCTGGAGGGCCTGGACCATGGCCGGCCGCATCTCGTCCGTCTGAAGGAACTTCTTGAACCGCCCCGTCACCCCTTCGTCCGAGAGACTCCCCACGAACGCCTCGAAATCGCGGGTCGCCTCGGCCTCGGTTCGACGAACCGAGCGGGGGATGGGTCACCCGAAGGCGAAGGTCCGCTTCGCCGCGACGTCCTTCCCGGCCAGGACCGCGTCGAGCGCGTTGCGGAGGTGCGGGCGCTTCGCGCGCTTCTCGTCGTGATGATCGTCGATGCCGCCCCACGACCGCATGCGGCCCTCGGCGTCGATGACGACGAAGACCATGAAGTTCGGCACGTTGAAGAAATCGGCGAGGACGTTGCCGTCGTCGGCGAGAACGGGGATCGAGAGGCTCTTCTCCGTCGCGTACTTCCGGACTTCCTCGTCGGTGTCGGTGGAGCTGCTCCGGACGCCGAGGATCGTCACGTTCTTGCCCTTGTAGTCGGCCAGGACCTGGCCGACGCGGGCTTCGTAGCCCTTTGCGGCCTGTCAGTTGGGGCTCAAGAAGAAAAGCACGACCGCGCGGCCGCGAAGCTCCGCGAGCGACACGAAGGCGCCGTCGCGGGTCAGGTCCCGCAGCGTGAAATCGGGGACCGGCTGGTCCATCGCCGCGCGCTTGCCCGCGAGCGCGTCGACGTCCGGTTTCGAAGCGGCCCGCTCGGGTTCGGAAGAGCAGCCGGCGACGGCGAAGAGCAGGAGCGACAAGGCCAGGTTTCTCATCGGTTTTCCTCCGGGAAGCGCTCTATTTACCCGAACTTCGGCCAGGATGCCAGACTCTCAATGTTCGTCCAACGCCTCGGCGAGCGGCGGGATTCCCGCCCTGGAGCACGCGGCCGTCATCGCCACGGTTTTCTGCTGGAGCTCCGCCGTGTCCCCGAGGTCGCGCAGGATTCCAGCCCCCTGGCGCCACTTCGCGCGCGCCTCTTCGACGCGGCCCCTGTCGAGCAGGAATACGCCGAAGTCGCAAAAGCACACGGCTTCCGCGGTCCGTGAGCCCGAATCGCGAAAGAGGGTCAGGGCCTGCGCAAATCCGGCTTCGGCGGAGGCGGCCCGCCCGGTTTCGCCCTGCAGGCGGGACAGGTTCATGAGCGCGATGCCCTCGGACCGCCGGTTGCCGACTTCCCGGTGGATCGCCAGCGCCTGCTCGAACCCCTTCTCTGCCAGCCCGGGCCGTCCGGTCTGCGCGTGAAGCGTGGCGAGGTTGCCCACGGCGACACCCTCGAAGCGCCGGTCGCCGACTTCCCTGTGGATCGCCAAGGCCTGCGCGTAGCCGCGCTCGGCGCGGCGAAGCTGTCCGGAGGCCTGGTCCATTCGGGCCAGATTGGCCACGCCGGTGCCTTCCAGCAGGCGGTCGCCGAGGGCGCGCTGGATCGCGAGCGCCTGCCTGAAGAGGCGCCGGGCCTCGCGGGGCCGGCCGGTCGCTTTCAGGAGATTCCCGAGGCTTCCCAGCACGATCGACTCCGATCGCCGGTTGCGAACGGCGCGATGAAGCGCCAGCGCCCGCCTGTAGGCGCCCTCGGCCTGCGGAACGCGTCCGGACTGCCGAAGCAGGTTCGCCATGTTTCCCAGGGCCGTGCCCTCGCCACGGCGGTCCCCCGTCTCGCGAAAAATCGACATCGCCGCTTCATCGGCCGCTTCCGCCTGCTGGATCCGGCCCAGTTCCCGGTTAAGGCTCGCCAGCGTTCCCCACGCGACGCCTTCGAAATGGCGGTGGCCTTCGCTGCGGAAAAGCGCCAGCGCCTGCTCGACCAGCGGCAGGGCTTCCAGCGACCGCCCCGCGTCGAGCGCCATGTTTGCGGCATGGAGGAGGGCGGCGCCGCGTTCGACCCCCGTCGATCGTTCCGCGAGTTGCCGCCACAACTTGCCCGACGTCTCAAGCCGCCACCTTCGACCGGCGTCCTGCGCGGCCCGGCGCAGGTACAGATTCGCGACGGCGGGCGCCGCTTCGATCCCCGCGTGGGCGGCATGACCCGCCAGCTCTTCGGCAAACGGATCGGTCCGGTGCTCCTGGAATCCCAGGGGTTCCCCGGGGTCCTGCGGAGGCGGCACAGGCGGCCTGCCGCCGTACAGGTCTTCGATCAGCGCCAACGCGAGCGCATGCAGCCGCGCGCGGTCGCCGGGGAGCTGAAGCTGGTAGGCGGCGTCGCGGAGGAGGACGTGGCGGAAGAGGTAAACGATTTCGGCGTGCAAGGCCGGTGCATGGTACGAAGCGGGGGAAGGCAAGTCCCAACCCCAACCCCAAATCCCAATAGAGCCTCTCTCACGAGGGGGATGTTTTGGGATTTGGCGTTGGGGTTGGGTTTTGCCTTTGTCTTTGCCTTTGTCTTATCCCCCTCCCTCATCTAATGGCGCCGTCCCCGCCTTCGCGCACGCGGCGCGCATGTCCTCGGTCATGCGGCGCAGGTCCTTCGCGTTCCCCCTTCGATTCAGCGTCTCCACGCCCTCGGCCCAGCGCGCCCTCGCTTCGGCGGCGCGGCCCGTTCTCGCGAGGAACACGGCGAAGGAACCCTGGGTGAGTCCTTCCGACCGCAGGTCCCCGGTGGCGCGCATGATCTCGAGAGCGCGCAGGAAGAAGCTCCCGGCCTGCTCGATGCGCCCGCTCTCGTAATAGAGACTCGCGAGGTTGGCCAGCTCGATGCCCTCGAAGCGCGGGTTGCCGACTTCGCGATGGATCGCCAGCGCGCGTTCGTAGGCCGTCTCGGCCTCCTCGACGCGCCCGGACTCCTGGTAGATGTTGGCCAGCTGTCCCAGCGCGACCCCCTCGCCGCGGCGATTGCCCACTTCGCGATGGATCGCGAGCGCCCGCTCGTAGGTCCGCTCGGCCGCTTCGACTCGCCCGGTCTCCTTGAAAACGACGGCCAGGCTCCCGAGCGCGGTGCCTTCCCAGCGGCGGTTGCCGACTTCGCGATGGATCGCGAGCGCCTCTTCGTACGTCCGCTCGGCCTGCTCGACGCGCCCGGTCATGTTGAAGAGAAGCGCGAGGTTTCCCAGCTCCAGGCCTTCGTAGCTGCGATTGCCGACGGCGCGATCGATCTCCAGCGCCTGCTCGTACAACCGCTCGGCCTGCTCGAGGCGTCCGGTCGCGAGGCAACAGTTCGCCAGGTTCCCGAGCGAAATGCCCGCCAGCCGGCGGTTGCCGAATTCCCGATGGATCGCCAGTGCCTGCTCGTGCGTCCGCTCGGCCTGCTCGAGCCGGCCGGTCTCCCCGTAGAGGTTCCCCAGGTTTGCCAACGGGAGGCCCTGCGCGCGGCGGTCGTCGAGCTCACGATGGATCGAGAGCGCTTCCCCGTACGTCCGTTCGGCCTCCTCGATGCGCCCCGTATCCTGGTGCACGATCCCCAGGCTCCCCAGGACCAGCGCCTCCTGGCGGCGGTCGCCCACCGCGCGGCTCACCGCGAGCCCCTTCGAAAAATGAATCTCGGCGGAGCCGGGGCGGCCTCTCGCGCGGGCGACCTGGCCCGCGTGCAGGAACGCCGCGCCTTGAAGCGTCCCCTCGAGGATGTCCGCCAGTTCCAGCCAGCACTCCTCTGCTCCCGGCTGAATCGTGCGTTCGGCGACCACCGCGGCGCGCTGGAGGTAGAGGTGAAGCGCCGACGCGGGGACCGCCGGCGACCGGATCGCTTCCCGCGCGTGCTGCGCCAGCTCCCGCGCGAACGGATCGGTTGCGTGCGGCGCGAACGGCGGCGGGTCGGGCGCGTCCAGCGGCGGCGGCTCCGGCGGACGGCCGCCGCAGAGATCCTCGATCAGCGCAAACGCCAGCGCGTGCAGCCGCGCGCGGTCGCCGGGAAGCTGCAGTTGATACGCGGCGTCGCGGAGGAGCGCGTGTCGAAAGACGTAGGCGGCTTCCGCCGAATCCGGCCCGGGCGAGCGACGCCCTTCGGCTCGCTGACGCTCCCTCAGGTCCGGCGAGTCGAAGGCTGCGTTCACTCGCGGAGGTCAGTCCCGGGCCGTCGCAGCGCGGCGGCAACGGCGGCGGTGGATCTCGCGGTCCAATTCGCGGGGTGGGTTTCTCCAGGCGAGACAGCGCTCGCTTCCTTCATCGAGGACCCTGGCGGTGAGGTCCCTGGGATGCCTGGCGTTGGCGATCCAGACGAGCACAAGCCCGAGGAAAAGCCACGTGACGTACCCCTTATCCACGGCGTTGGCGAACATCGTCTCCGGCCAGACAACGGATATGGCGGAAAACGAGACGATGAGGAGCAGGATCATCAGGCAGCCGAAGCCTCCGCTGAGGGAAAACCGCCTCTCCTTCTTCAGTTCCTCGGCGCAGAGGGGCGCCTGCACCGTCACGAGTACCGGAGGAGTCGTCCGGGGCTGAAGCGACCGGGGACCTGGGGTGTGGTGGATGCGCTGGCCGTCCTCGTCCGGCGGTCCATCGGCGAGGGCCACTTCGACCTTTCGGAAGCCTGTCGCCGGCGCGCCGCAGATCAGGCAGAGAGGCGGGTCGTTGCCGAAGTACGGTTGTTCGCCTCTGAGAGGGATCGTGAGCAGCCAGGGGGTAGCCGGGGTCCCGATCTCATCGAATGTCCGCTGCGGCGGAACCGGATAATCCAGGGGCCGGAGGCGGGCGCCCAGCCCCGGCGGCGGATTCAGCCAGACGAGATCGCGACCGCCATCTTTCCGCTCGACGAGCAGATCGGGTTCGACGCCTCCGGACCTGGATCGCCCGGCGGCGACGCCCATCCATGCGGCGACGCAGACGGGGACGATCAGGAACGGGAGTCGCGGTTTGATCGTCACGAACAAATATGAAGCCAGGATCAGGGTGAAAAGACCGATGCCGACGCCGTAGACTGCCCTTCGAAGAATCGCGTTTCTCCGATGACGCCGGCAGAGCGGGGCCTGGATGCGAATCGTGCGCCGAAACAGCCGGGAGCGCGCCTCGGCGGGGGAAGGAGGCGGCTCCGCGCAATCCCGGATATTGACGTGTTCACGTTTGACAAGGGGTGCGGGTTCTCCGCAGACGAGACAGAAGGGCGGCTCGAACCCCAGGTCCAGGTTCTCCTCGTTCAGCGGAATCGCGCCTGGCATGCGGGTATTCTGCGAAATCCCGGAGCTCGGCTGAACCACAAAATCGCGCCGCGTCGCGCAGAAGCGCGTCGCGAACTTGCCTTTCTTCGTTCGCTCGAACGCCTCAAAACCTCGGGTCGTCTCGACCAGGGAGATGCAGCTGGTAAGCCGCATCCCGCAGCAGCGCATGACGAAAGAGGTAAGCGTTCTCCGCGTTCACGCCCACGTCCCTTCGAACGCCTGCACGCCCCGACGGTTGCACGCCGCGCGCATTTCGGCGGATTTCTGATCCGCTTCGTTCGAATCTCCGAGGTCGCGCAGAAGCGCCGCCCCCGACCGCCAGGCGCCGGCGGCCGCGGGATCGCCGGCATCGAGAAGCGCGAGGGCGCGGTCGCAGGAGTGCGCGGCCTCAAAGCGCCGATTGCCGACTTCGCGGTGGATGGCAAGGGCCTCGTCGAACGCGCGGATCGCCGGTGAGAGCCGGCCCGTGGCCTGAAAGACCGCGGCGAGCCCCCCAAGCTCGACGCCCTCCGCCCGCCGGTTGCCGACTTCGCGATGGATGGCCAACGCGCGCTCGTACCCGCGCTCCGCTTCCGCGGGGCGAGCGTCCGTGGGGAAAAGGCCGGCGAGGTTCCCCAGGACGATTCCCTCGGACCGCCGGTTTCCCGTCCGCCGGTGGACCGCAAGCGCCTCCGCGTAACCTCGCTCCGCTTCAGCCGTCCTGCCCGTGTCTTTGCGCAAGTTGGCGAGATTCCCAAGGAGGATTCCGACATAGCGCTCGTTGCCGGCTTCGCGATGAAGCGCGAGGGCCTGGAGAAGAGCGGTTTCCGCCTCCCCGGTGCGTCCGGTCTCCTTGTAGAGGTTGCCGAGGTTGCCGAGCGTCACGGCCTCGAGATCGCGATGGCCGGCAGCGCGGCAGCGGGCCAGCGCCTCTTCCAGCGTCCGTTCGGCGCTTTCGAGCCGGCCGGAGTCGTGATAGAGAATCGCGAGGTTTCCCATCGTGACATGTTCATAGCGGACCTCGCCCGTCTCTCGATGAAGTGCCAGCGCTTCCGTGTAGCGCCCTTCGGCCTCTTCGATCCGTCCAAGGTCGACGCTCAGATTGGCCAGGTGGGCCAGCGCGATCCCTTCCCCGGCCCGATTCCCGAGGCGACGGTGAATCTCGAGGGCCCGTTGCCACATCTGGGCGCCTTCGACCGCACGCCCGGCGTGGCGTGCCAGTTCTCCCGCTTTCCCCAGCGCCAGGGCCTCGGCAGGCGGGTCGAGAAGCGCCGCCAGTTCCTGCCAGGCGGCAGAAGCGGCCTCGAGGCGAAAGGCCCGCTCCGCGTATTCTGCAGCGCGACGCAGATACAGCCGGCGGATGCGGCTGAACGCACCCGCGGCCAGCGCGGTTTCCGCGGCCCTCGCGTGCCCCGCGAGTTCTCCGGCGAACGCGTCGGCAGGGTGTCCCTCGAAGGCTGCGGCCGACGGTGATCCGAGGGGCGCCTGCTCCGGCGGCCTGCCGCCGCAGAAGTCCTCGATCAGAGCGAGCGCAATCCCGTGCAGCCGCGCCCGGTCGCCGGGGAGCTGCAACTGGTAGGCGGCATCGCGGAGCAGGACGTGCCTGAAGAGGTAAGCGGACTCGGCATTCAATCCGCAAACCCCGCGCGTTGTCTCATTCGATCGCCGGCGCTCCCTGGTCACTCAAGGATCTCGTCGCCCTCGACGGGCCACGTCCGGAAGCGATCCAGGTCCTCTTCCTTGATCCCGGGGACTCTGCGCTTCAGCACGGTTGCCTTGCGCCAGTCGTTCTCGAGCGTGAGCGCCAGGGTGATGAGGGCTGCGAGGGGCACCAGAGGGCGCAGGCGGATCGTCGGGGTTCTCATGTGTGGGATGGTAGCGGAGGAAGACGATTCTCGATGCACACGGGCCCCCCCGATTCGGGGGCTGCACTCTACTGAGGACAAGCCTTCCATCTAATACCGGGAACTTCCTGAATTCGGAGCCGTCCAATCCCCGAACCCCAGCACCGGAGTTCCCCATGCGCCCTGCCATCCTGCCCGCCGCCCTTCTCTTCCTCGCCGTCTCGACGCTTCCCCTTCCCGCCGCTGATCCCGCCGATGCAAGAGCGCTTCGCGGCACGATCAAGGACGAAGCGGCGGACGTGCTCGGCGCGAATGGCTCGCGGGTGTTCCGCAACACGACGGAGTGGAACGCGTTCCTGGACCGGCTCGCGGCGCTCGGCTGGAAGAAACCGGCGGATGACCCGCTCGTCATGACCGACTTCTCGAAGAACATGGTCGCCAGCGTCTTCCAGTACGGCGACGACTGGAACAAGTTCGTCGTGCGCAAGGCCGTGAGCGACGGCAAACAGGGAGAACTCGAGATCGGGCTGTCTTTCCCCATCCAGAAATCCGGGCTGGAACACGACCAGGAGTGGCACTTCGTCTGCGTGCCGCTTCCCCAGGCGCCGCGCCTCAAGGTCTCCGTCCTCGTGTACCACCCGGGCAACGGCGGCGCGTTCAACACGCTTGAAACCGCGAACCTCGAGTGGACCGCAAACCTCGACGAATCCACGGGCGACGTGATCAAGGGCCTGCGCGGCGAAATCAGGCCGGCCGCCGCGACCGTCAAGCCCGGCGACGACATCCTCCTGGACTTCACGCTCCGCTACGAAATCGCGTGCGTCGGCAAGGACGCCCGCTTCGCCTTCCCCGCTTCTTCCGCCCTCGTCTGGGACGGCAAGTACTCCAACGGCTATCGCAACCACGGCTTCCTCGTCACGACTCCGGACGGGAAGCGCCACTTCCTGCAGCCGGCGGAGATCCCCGATTGGGACAAAAACGCGCCGCACCTCGTCGAGATCTCCGTGGGCAAGCCGTACACGCTTCCGGAATGGCGTGAGGGCGAGACCGCGAAGTCGCTGAAGAAGTACGGGCTCGACACGACGGCGCCGGGGATTTACCGGATCACGGGGGTGTACACGGAGACTCAGGCTTCTTCGGATCACGTGGAAGGCGGAGGACGTCAGGACTGGCGCGGGGAGCTGTTCACGAATTCGGTGCAGGTGGAAGTGAAGTAGGGGCCGCGAGGCGCTGTGGGTTGAGCGTACCCACTACGCACCACTCACAGCTCATTACTCCCTACCCCGGCTTCTCCCACGCGTCTCGGATCTCACCGGAATGACGAGCCGGAAACCGACGTGGTCTGCGACGTTTCGCACGCTCATTCCCGCCCTCGAGCACGCTCGCGCGTAGACGCCGGTGTCCGTGAAATCACCGCCGCGAATCGCGCGCTCGCCGGGATGGTCGCGCCCCGGGTCGTTGAGACAGTGGTCCCCCGCGTTGCCGGCGAGGCCGCGCACGCCGTAGGGCGATTCGTCGCCGGCAAATTCTTTCACCGGAACGAGGTGCGCCGCTTCGGGCAGTGACCTCGAAGCGTTGCACCAGCGCTCGTCGAACTGCGGGCCCCACGGAAAGTGACGCCGGTCCGGGCCGCGCGCCGCTTTCTCCCATTCGAGCTCGTGCGGAAGGAAACAGGCGAGGTGCTCGACCTTGCGCCGCCACGCCGCATACGCCATCGCGTCGTCCCACGCGATCCCCACCACCGGCCAGTCCGCATGCCAGTCCGCCGCCGCGTTCTGCGGCCGCCGCGCGTGCGCCCGCGTTTCGCGCGACGCATGGCGCAGCCACTCCGCCGTCGGAACCGCATACGGCGGCCCCGCCCAGCACGCCGCCCCGGACGGCGCCAGCCGCGGCACACGCCGCGCCGCCTCACGCGGGTCGATGTCGTTCAGGAACTCCGCGTACTCGCGGCACGTCACCGGATGGCGCTGGATCAGGAAGTCCGGCACGACGCGCGTCTCGGAAGGAATCGAAAACGGGTTCTTCGTGTCGCCCTGGTACACGAATGAGCCTCCGGAGACCGGGAGGAAACCGTCCGGGACTTCGCCCGTTCTGAAGAGCGTGAGGTCCTGGATCCACGTCCCGCATCGCGGGACCGTGACCGGGCAGCGGATCGGCTCGAAGCCGTCCGCCTCGACGATGAGGAGCCACGAGCCCATCGGAAGCGCGACGTGCTCGAGCGGCGTCACACCCAGAAAGACGCCGGCGCCATCCGGACGGCTTGCGGAGTCGAGCGCGTAGAGTTCGTGCACCGGCGCGCCCTTCATTTTCTTCGGCCGCGCCGCGGGCTCGACCTCGTTTCGCGACGGCGTCACCGGGATCAGCCGGCGATTCTGCTCCTCGACTCTCCACGCCCAGACGCGCGCGCCCGCAACCGGCGCCGGGCGGCATGCCGCCGAGTGCCATCGAAGGAAGATCCCCGTCGCGGGCTCGATCGAAGGCACACCCTCGGCCTGCGCACGGCCGTCCAGCGCGCGGCCCGTCGCGACGTTGTATCCGAGGCGCCGGAACTCCCCGGCCGTCACCGGGCGGCCCTCGCGAAGGCAGGGACACTCGTAGGCCGCCGCCCGCACATGCAGGAATCCGTCGCCCTTCAGGAGCCGCCCAAACTCGCCGTCGTTGAACTGCTCCACCGCGCGCCGGTGCACCTCGATCGCGCGCCGGTCCTCCGCCTCTTCCGCTTCCAGGAACTTGCGCCAGTGAATCTCCGCCATCAGCCGGCGCGCCCCGGCGTGCGTCCGCTCGTGGTTCAGCGCGCCGATCAGCTCCCCTACCGCATCCGCAAACGCCCGCGCTTCCTGCCGGTACAGCTCCTCGAGCCGGTCCTGCGCGCGGTACAGCGCCGACTTGTCCCCGCGCGGCTCGACACGCTGTTCGTCGAGTTTCAGCGTACGAAGCGCCGCCCCCGCCTTGCGCTGCAGGCGCTCCTGGTCGTCCATGTGCCGGCGCGCGCGCGAGACCGCTTCCTCGGCCAGCCGCCGGTTCCGCTCGCGTTCCTTGACGCCCTCGAGGTAGAGCTGGATGTCGTCGTGAAGCGCGGTCGCGTTTTCGTAGCGGTCTTCTTTTTTCAGCGAGAGCGCCTTGAGGCAGATCGCGTCGAGTTCGGGCGGAAGGGGCGGATCCCCGGGGCGGCTGGTGCGCAGGCGCTCGGAGGGCGGCACGCGTTCGCCGGTCGCCACCTTCTTCAGCACTTCGAACAGGCTGAGCCCTTCGACCGGCGGCACAAACGTCAGGATCTCGTAGAGGATCGCGCCGAGCGAATACAGGTCGCTCTTTTCGTCAAGGTCCGCCGTCCGCCCCTCGGCCTGCTCGGGCGCCATGTACGCCGGCGTCCCGACGAGCGCGCCGTCCACCGTGATGCAGGTCGAGCCGTCGAGCGGGAGCACAACCGTCTCGGCGGAATCGCCGCCCGTCCATCCCGGCACCGGTTGCGCGGTCGGCGGCCGGGACTCCGCGACCTTCGTGTCCTTCGCGAGACCCCAGTCCACGATCAGCACTTCGCCGAAATCGCCGATCATCACGTTCGCCGGCTTCAGATCGCGGTGGATCACTCCCTGCGCGTGCGCGAACGCCACCCCCTGGCAGATGTCCTGGAACACGCCCAGCAGCCTGTGCCTCGTCCACCCCGGCGCCCGTTCTTCCACGATCGCGCGCAGGAGCTGCCCCAGGTCGCTCCCCTGGATCCGCTTCATCGAGAGCACCAGCTGATTCTCGACCGCCGCGAATTCGTGCACCGGCACGATGTTCGGATGCTCGAGCCGCGCGGTCAGCTGCGCTTCCCTCATGAAGCGATCCGCAAGATCCCTCGGCAGGTCGTCGCGAAGGAGTTTGAGGGCGACCGTCCGGTTGAGGTCCTTCTCCTGCGCTTCCATGATGCGCCCGAGCCCGCCGCGGCCGAGTTCGCGGCCGAGGGTGAAGCGTTCGCCGGCGTCGTGCGGGTTCAAGCGGCTGCGGCCCTTTCCTTCATGCCAGGTCGTATTCTCTTCGATTCTCTTTCATTCGCGACCCGTCTTTGATTTTCCAGCGCATGAAGCAGTGGGATCCGGAAAATCAAAGGCGAACGCAGAAAAAATCCCGCGCAGGCAGATGTTTTGTTTTCAGGGTCCGGGGAACCGCAAACCGCCCGATTTTTCCCGGATTGCTTCCGGCAACGAAGCGACTAGGATACCCGCGATGACCACGGGGGGACGATCCTGCAAGCGCTGTGGGAAGCCGGTCGAGCCGCCGACCACGGGGCTCTTCTGTGCCGAGTGCCGCGCAGGCGCTTCGTCCATCAAGGCTCCCGCGCGAGCCGAGGGGCCTCCTGACGTCGCCGCCTCCGCGCCCTTCGTCTCCGCCGTGGCCCTTCCGTCCCTGGTCCCGTCCGTCCGCGCGCCGGCGCCCGCGCCCGGGTCCGGCGCGGTCGAGTCCAAGATCGCCGCGCCGACGGAGACGCTGAAGCGCTCGGAGATGCAGACGGAAGCGGCGCCGGTTCCCGCGCCGGAGGCGCCTCCCGCCCCGCCGGCCGCCGGGGAGGTCGCGGAACAGGCGGCCGCGGCGCCGATTCCCGAATATCCCGAACTCGCCGCCATCTCCGAGGTGCCGCGTCCGCGCCCGGCCGCTCCGCACCCCGCCACCAACAAGTCCACTCCTCCCTCCGTCGCAGCGCTGCGCCCTGCCTCCGTCCTTCCAGCCGCCATGCGCGACCTCCTGCCGGGCAAGATCGCCGGGCATGAGATTACCGGGATTCTCGGAAGCGGCGGCATGGGGAAAGTGTTCCTCGCGAAGGAGCCGGTCCTCGGCCGCGAAGTCGCCCTGAAAGTCCTCAAGCCGAAGGACGTTCACGAACTGCTGCTCATGCACCGGCTGCTCGACGAAGCCGTCGTCACCGGCCGCCTGGGCCACCCGGGCATCGTCCCCATCTACCAGGTCGGCAAGGACCCCGACTTCGGCCTCTGGTACACGATGAAAGTCGTCGAGGGGAAATCGCTCGAGGACATCCTCAACGACCTCCGCGAGGAAATTCCAGCCGCCGTCGAGCGCTACACGCTTCCGGCTCTTCTCGACATCTTCAAGCGCACCTGCGAGGCCATCGGCTTCTCGCACCACCACGGCGTCGTGCACCGCGACGTCAAGCCCGCCAACATCATGATCGGCGAGTTCGGCGAAGTCGTCGTGATGGACTGGGGCCTCGCGCGCATGCCCGACGAGCGGGCCGAGCACGAGATGCTCGCCCCCGCAAGCGCCGCTCTTCTCGCTCGCGAGCCCGGTGGCGAATCGCAGAAGCGCACCGCCGTGCGCACCATCAAGGGAACCCCGGGCTACATGTCCCCCGAGCAGGCCAACGCCGATCCGGCGGGCCCCGCGAGCGACGTCTACGCCCTCGGCTCCATCCTCTACCAGATGCTGACGAAGCGCCTCCCGGTGGACGGCCGGGGCGTCCAGGAAATCCTCGCCAAGACCGTCGCGGGACAGATCATCCCGCCGGAAAAACGCGCCGGCGTCCGCGGGCTCCCCAAGGCGCTTTGCCAGATGGCCATGAAAGCCCTCAGCCTCAAACCCGAAGCGCGCTTCCCTACGGCCCGCGAACTCGCCCACGAAGTCGAGGCGTATCTCGACGGGCGCGTTCCGTGGCAGCCTCGCGAGGACGGCTGGCAGTCCACGGGCGGCGCATGGGACACGCAGGAGGGCCGGCTGCGAAGCGGCCCGGGCGTGAAATCGAAAGCGTTCCATCGCGGGCGGCTCGGCGGCGACGTCAGGTTCAAGGCCACGATCGTCCCGTCGAAGGACCGCACGTCCCTCGACACCGGCGTCTGGCTCGCCGTTCCGTCGCTCTCGTCTCCCGAGGGCTACCTCTTCCGCCTCCTCACCGGCGAACGCGGCCGCGTCGAGTTCCTCCGTAACGGCGCCATCGTCGCGCGGCGGCTCGACATCCCGCTCGACGCCGGCCTCGAACACCGCGCCGAAATCGTCCGCGAAGGCCCGCGTCTCCGGCTCTTCATCGACGACCAGCTCGCCATCGACCACCGCGAAGTCTTCCCCATGCGCGGCGACCGCCTCGCCGTCTCCACCGAGTCCTCCGGCGTCTCCCTCGCCTCCGTCACGGTCGAATCCCATGGCCCGCCGCTTCAGCTCGACTTCCTCGCCCTCCCCGACAAAGTCCTCTCCATGGGGCAGATGAAGGAAGCGCGGATGCTCTACCGCGACATGGCGGAAGCGCACGCCGACCGGAGCGAGGGCGTGATCGCGCGCTTCAAGGCGGCGCAGTGCTCGATCGAGATGGGAGAGCTTCCCGAAGCGCAGGCGGACCTGAAACTTCTCGAGGGGACGGGCTACGAGGCGCTGGGAGTGCTGGGCCAGGCGAAGATCCGCCAGAAGGAAGGCAAGGGGAAGGAGATGTGGGCGGTGCTGCTGCAGGGGATGGAAAAGCACCGCGGCGACCCGGCGCGGCTCGAGCTGCGGGCGATGGCGAACGGGGTCCTGGAGCAGGCGGAGCGAGAGTCTCCCGCGGCCGCACGCGACCTGTACATGCAGATGCTGACCGTCCCCGGACTGATGCCGCACGAAACCGCCCAGGTTTGCGCCGACTTCCTGCGCATGTCCGCCGTGGCCGGACCCGACAAGGTTCGCCAGGAAGCGATGGCGCTCCTCGACGCCCACAAGCAGCGCATCGAACTGCGCATGGAATGCCACGCCGCGCTCGCGCGTCTCGACCTGCCGAAGGAAAACGCCCCGGCGGTGCGCGGCCACCTGGAAAAAACGCTCGGGCTCACCGAGGGGCTCAACGACGACGACCGCGTGCGCCTCGTCCTCTGGCTCACGGAATCCCTGCTCGGCGGCGGCAACATCGGCGAAGCGGAAGCGCTGCTCGCCTCGGTGGCAGCGTCCATGGAGCCGAAGAGCCTGGCGGCCTTCCGAATCCGCCACTGGCGCACGCTTTTGTCCTGCGCGCAGGGAAATTGGTCGGGTGCGCAGAAACTCCTGGGCGCGGATCTGTCGCCCGGCACGACTCCGCATCACTACCTGGGCCTGCTCCTGGCCACGCTCACGGCAAACTCGATGCTCTCGACGGCGAAGGCCCTCGGGATCCTCCACGAGCGAAGCGAGAAAGTTGCGGACTGGAAAGCGCCGTCCGAAGCGCTCGCCGGAAAGGCGCCCGGCGCCGGGTTTGTGCGTTGGCTGGACCGGCAACCCGGGGAACTGCACGCTCCCCTCGCGGTGGCTTCGGCGATGATTCTCTCGGCGCGCGGCGACAAGCCGGGGGCTGAAGCGATGCGCGCCTGCGCAGCCGCGGACAAAATTGGAAAGTCCCTGACCGATTGGATGCTGCGAAACAAGCGGTGGGCCTGAATCGGCAGGCTTGTAAGACCGACTTGTCAGCGGTGCAAGTCAGACTCAGTCCCTTCGCGACCTGAACCGCCCCTTCTCGAGCTTTTTCATCGCCGCGGCTTCCGCTTCCCCGCTCGCCTTCAGATGCAGGTCGTGGATCAGGCCGTCCTCGATGCCATAGATCCAGCCGTGCACGGTCAGGTCGCGCTTTCCTTTCCACGCCTTGCGGACGACCGGCATCCGGCCGACGTTTCGGACCTGCTCGAGGACGTTGATCTCGCAGAGCCGGCGGAACTTGTCCGCGTACGAGGCGATGACTTCCAGCTCTTCAAAGTGCGCCTCGTGCGCTTCGCGGATATGCATGAGCCAGTTTTCCGCGAGGCCCGCTTCGACGTTGTCCAGCGCCGCCTTGACGCCGCCGCAGCCGTAGTGGCCGCAGACGATGATGTGCCTCACTTTCAGCTCTTCGACCGCGTAATGAATTGCGGAAGCGCAGTTGAGGTCGCTGGGGACGACGACGTTGGCGATGTTGCGGTGGACGAAGAGTTCGCCGGGCTGGAGGCCCACGATCTCGTTGGAAGGCACGCGCGAATCGGAGCAGCCGATCCAGAGGTATTCCGGGTTCTGCGTGTACTGGAGCTTCGCGAAGAACTCGGGGTCGTCCTTTTTCTTCTGCGCGGCCCATTCGCGGTTCTTGCGGAGAAGGTTTTCAAGGCTTCGCATGGGTGGGATCTTAGCGCGAAGGCGGGCTGAGGGCAGTGGGAAACGACGCTCCCCCGCGCAAGGAGGCCCGGCCTGAGTGCGATCAGCGACGCAGGAATTGGCGCGATCTTTGCGGGTCTTGCCCGTTACCCCGCGCGGACGGCCCATGCCGTCCGCGAAAGTGGACAACTGTCCACGGGGAATGGGTCACTTCTTCGGAGGGGAGCATGAACTCCTTTAAGACGCGTGTTCTGGCCATCCTGGTCGCGGGGCTGTTTGCCGGGTTGGCGCTCTCCGGCTGCCGGCCGCATCGGGACCACGACGACTATGACGGCGGCGACCATCACGACTCTCACGACGACCCGAACCTGCACGACGACGGCGGGCACCACGACGACGACACGGCGGTCCCCGGGTACCTCTACAGCATCGGAACCGACGTCGAGAACGACGGTGACGACTGGTCCGGCGGATTCTGGGTGGACTTCTACGCTTCCGAAAATTCCTCCATAACAACCTCGGACTGGAAGATCGGCTCGGTCTACGTGGGCTCGCTGTGGGCCGGCGAATGGGCCAACGCCGATCTGCTGGTCTCCTTCCCCGACATTCCTCCCGGGCGCTACTACGTCGGCGCGATCATCGACGCGACCCACGTGGTTTCGGAGTCGAACGAGTCGGACAACATTGTCGTGTTCTCAGGCCCGTCGCTCCTCGTGCTCGACGAGTTCGAGCCGAACGACGACGACTGGCAGTCCCACTACCTCGGCGGCCCGGACGCTTTCTACGCGCTCAACGCGACCATTCACGAGGACGGCGACGAGGACTGGTTTTCGTTCTGGCAGGACAACGGCTTCAACGTGGACGTTCTCCTCTCCGGCCTCCCCGACGATTACGACGTCGAGGTGTACGACGACGGCGGCGGCCTGATCGACATGTCCTCCAACAGCGGCACGGCGGTCGACCACGTGAATTTCGACGCGCCCTACACCGGCTTCTATTACATCCGCATCCGGGGGTCCGGGTCCGACCACGACGAAGACGATACCTACGCGCTGGATGTCGACCTGGAATAGCAGGCGCCGCACCGCTGTTTCCCGCCTGCTTCCGGGAGCCATGTCATAATCGGCCCATGCCCGCCCCCCGTGGCACCGTCGCGCTCGCCTTCTCAGACATCGAAGGCTCGACCACCCACTGGGAGCGGCATGGCGAGAAGTTCTCCGGCGCCCTCGCCCGCCACAACGCCATCATGCGCGCCGCCCTTGCCGACTGCGACGGATTCGAGGTCAAGACCGAGGGCGACTCCTTCATGGTCGCGTTCGCTTCCGCCTCCCAGGCGGCGCGTTTCGCCCTGGCCGCGCAGGAAGCGTTGTCCCGCGAAAAGTGGCCCGCGGACGTCGGCGAAGTCCGCGTGCGGATCGGCATTCACCTCGGGGAACCGCTCGTCGTCGAAGAGGCCTCCGGCCGCATCGACTACCTGGGGCCGGTCGTCAACCGGGCGGCGCGGATCGCCCAGGCCGCGCACGGCGGGCAGGTGCTCGTGTCGGAAGCACTGCTGCGAGCCGCGGGCGAGGCGCTGAGCGGGGCAGTCCTCGCGGACATCGGCGACCATCGCCTCCGCGGGATCGAGCGCCCCGAGCGCCTCTGGTCCATCCTTCCCGCCTCCCTCGCCACGCGCCGCTTCCCGCCGCCGAACACCCTCTCCGTCGCCGCCACGAATCTTCCATTCCCGGCGAATTCCTTTGTCGGCCGGGAGCGCGAACTCGAAGAGGTCGCCGTTCTGCTTGCCACCGACGGCGTCCGGCTCGTCACGCTCACCGGCCCCGGAGGCACGGGTAAGACCCGCCTCTCCCTCCGCCTCGGCGCCGACCTGCTCGATCGCTTCCCCGACGGTGTCTGGTTCGCGGACCTCACGGAGGCGCGCGACGCCGCCGGCGTCGCCCAGGCGGTCGCGGCGGCCCTGCACGTCCCGCTCACCGGCTGCTGCCCGCCCGAGGAAGCGATGGGCGACGTCCTCGAACTGCGCAAGCCCTTGCTCCTCATCCTCGACAATTTCGAACAGGTCGTCGATGCGGCGCCCGCGACCGTCGGGGCGTGGCTGCGCCGCGCGCCGAAGCTGCGCGTCCTCGCGACGTCGCGATTCCTCCTTGGCGTCGCCGGCGAACGCGAGATCGCCCTCGAGCCGCTTTCATCGCCCGCCCGCCCCGGCACTCCGCCGACCGTCGCGGACGTCGCCGCGCACGACGCCGTTCGGCTCTTCCTCGAGCGCGCGCTGGAAGCCGACCCGAAGTTTGCCCTGACGCCCGCGAACGCCTCCGACGTCGCCGCGCTCTGCGCCGAGCTCGACGGCATGCCGCTCGCCCTCGAGCTCGCCGCCGCCCGCGTCCGCGTCCTCTCGCCCGCTCAGATCGTCGCCCGCCTCGCCGACAAGTTCCGGCTTCTCGTCTCCACGCGCCGCGACCTCCCCTCCCGCCAGCGCTCGCTCGCCGGCGCCATCGAATGGAGCTGGGGCCTGCTGGAGGATTGGGAGCGAAGCGCTTTCGCGCAGATCTGCGTCTTCCGCGGCGGATTCGATCTCGAGGCGGCCGAGGCGGTGCTCGACCTCGCGTCCTTCCCCGCTGCCCCCGCCGCGATGGACGTGGTCCAGCGCCTTCGCGAACGCAGCTTCCTGCGCGGATCCGAATCGAAGTCCGGGCTGCGCTTCAATGTCTACGTGGCCCTCCGCGAATTCGGCGAAGCCTGGTGGCAGGACCACGCGGCGGAGCCCGAGAAACGCGCGCTCGACCGCCGCTTCACCTCGCACTTCCTCTCCTGGGCGGAACGCTGGGCCGCCTGCATCCCCACCGCGCGCGCGCTTGAGGCTTTCGACGCCCTCGACCTCGAGCGCGACAATCTCTTCGCCGCCTCCGGCCGCGCCCGGTCGGCAGGCAACTCGGTCGCGTCCTCGCGGCTGACCCTCGCCTGCGCAGCACTTCTCATGCTCCGCGGCCCGTGGGACCAGCGCGTCCCTCGCCTCGAGGCCGCACTCGCCCACGCCTCTCCCCCGGAATCCGTCCTCCTCCAGGCCCGCCTTGCCGAAGCGCTCTGGGACACCGGCGAAGGCGCGCGCGCGACGCGGGAGTCGGAAGCGGCGCTCGAAAAAGCCCGGGATCTCGCGCATCCGGCCACCCTTCTCGTCGCCCTCACCATCGCCGCGAACGTGCTCGCCGGAAGGGGCGACGTGCGGGGTTCGCTGGCTCTGCGGGAGGAATCTCTCGCGTTGGCGCGGGCCGAGGGCGACGTCCGGACGGCCGCGATGGCGCAGGCGTCCGCCGCGATGCAGTACCTGCGCAAAGGGAACCGCGCCGCCACCGTCGCCGCCTCCGACGAGGCGCTCCGCGGCGCACGGGCGTCCGGCGACCCGTGGGTCATCGCCCGCGTCCTCGGCACGTGCGCCAACATCTACTCCATGTTCGGCGAATTCGAATCCGCCTCCGGCGCCCTCGACGAGGCCGAGCGCATCTTCCGCTCCCTCGGCGACGCCGTCGGCGCCGCCCGAATGGCCGCTTCCGCCGGCCAGCGTCGCGCGTTCGCCGGAAGCCGCGCGGAGGGGGAAGCGCAGCTGGCGCGCGCCGAGATTGAGTTCCGTCGGTCGGGAAACCGTGAAGGAGTCGTCATGACCCTGCTGGACCGGGGCGTCATCCGCAAGCACCTCGGCGACCTCGACGGCGCTCTCGACCTGTTCACCCAGTGCGAAGCGCTCGCCCGTTCGGCGGGGGTATCGCGAACGCTGGGAATGGCGCTTTACGAGAAGGGCTCGGTCCACGTGCGTCGCAACGACGCGCCGGCCGCAGAGGCCTGCCTCGACGCAGCGACCGTGATTCTCGAAGCGCAGGAAGACGAACGCGGCCTGCTCAGCGTCCTGAACGCGCGGGCGCACCTCGCCCACAACCAGGGCGATCACGCCGGCGCTCTCGCGTCCTATCGCGAGGCCACGGAGCGAGCCCGGCGGGCGGGCGACCTGGACGGCGAAGCGACCTTCCGCAGCAACGCCGCCATGATGCTGCTGGAGCTCGGGAGGCCGGAGGAAGCGCTGTCCGTGGCGCGTGCGGCGGCCGAAGGCTACGCCAGGGCCTCGAACACCGCGGGGAGAGCTTCCTCGCTGCTCACCTGCGCGCGGAGCCAGCAGGCACTCGGCCGTGATGACGAAGCCCTGGCCGCGGCGAGAGACTGCCTCCGCGACTGCGACGCGACGGGAAGAGACCGCCCGGACGTGCTCACAAAGGCGGCGGAGATCCTCGTCGCGACCGCGGCGGCGATCGGGGGCGCGGAACTGGCGCGGGAAGCGCTGGATCGCGCGGCGTCGCTGGGCTGGCTTGAGAATCCGCCCGCGGAAGTCGTAGAGCCTCTTCGCCGACTTCGCGCCGCTCCCTGAGGCGCCCGCGGGCCGGACCGTCGCGTGTACAATCACCGCATGCCCTCCGCAGAGTTCTACCTCGATCGCTTCCAGCACCACAAGGCGATCGGCCTCACCGCCCGCCGCGCCGGGAATTCGAAGGAGGCGCGGTACCAGCTGCTGCGCGCCGCCGAATACCTCATGCGGCTCGCGACCATGTCCGACGGGAAGCTGAAGGAGACGCGGCTCAAGAACGCGCGCGACCTCGTTGACGTGGCCCGCAGCATGCCCCCCTCGGCCGACGCCGAGGGCGAGACCCAGGGCGGCGGCGACGACGAGGGCGGACCGCGGCGTGAAGCGGCGCCCGCCGAGGGCGCGAAGAAGAAGACCGGCAAGGCCGGCGACTGGATCGTCCGCGAAAAACCCAAGGTGAAATTCGACGACATCGCCGGACTGCAGGAAGCCAAGAAGCAGATCCGCATCAAAATGATCTACCCCTTCACGCATGCCGAGAAGGCGAAGAAGTACGGCGTCCAGAAGGGCGGCGGCATCCTGCTCTACGGCCCGCCCGGCACCGGCAAGACGATGATGGCCCGCGCCGTCGCCGCCGAGCTCGACGCGACGTTCTTCGTCGTCACCCCGTCGCGCATCCTTTCGAAATGGGTCGGCGAGGCCGAGAAGAACATCTCCAACCTCTTCGCCGAGGCCCGCGAACTGGGCCGCTCCATCGTCTTCATCGACGAAATCGAGTCCCTTCTCCCGTCGCGCCGCGACCAGGAATCCAACGTCATGCAGCGCCTCGTCCCTTCGATCCTCGGCGAAATGGACGGCTTCGCCGGGAAATCGGATGACCGCTCGATCCTGTTCATGGGCGCCACCAACGAGCCGTGGGCGCTCGACTACGCCGCCATGCGTCCCGGCCGCTTCGACGAAAAGATCTTCATCGACCTCCCCGACGTCGCCGCGCGGCACCAGATCCTCCAGCTGAACCTCAAGGATGCCCCCCTCGCCGGCGGACTCGACCTCGGAGAGCTCGCCAAGTGGCTCGACGGGTACAGCGGCGCCGACATCGCGTACCTCGTGCGCAAGGTGAAGGAGGAGCTGTTCGAGGATTCTGTCGAAGAAGGCGCGGACCGCGAGATGGGCCTCGCCGCTTTTCAGCAGGCGCTCGCGACCCTGAAGCCGAGCGTCGGGAAGGACGACTTGAAGCGGTTCGAGGAGTTCAGGAAGAAGGCGTGAGCGAGGAATCCGCAGAGACGCTGGTGCCACCTCCCTTTCCGCGACTGCCCTGGGGAGTCGCGGCGGCCTTCGTGGTCTTCCTGGCCTCCCTTGCAATGCCGGCGTGGGAAGTGGGCACCTTCACCGCGCCGCCAGCCAGCGCGCCTTCGGGAGCAGAACGGTTCGTGGGCTGGGAATGTGGCCAGTGGTCCGCGACATTTTTCTGGTGGGTTCTCCAAGGGGAAGGCGAAGACCTCCTGGAGTCCTCGTTCACGATTCCCAACGCCCTTATGCTCTGCGTTCCGGGACTTCCGTTGATTCGCCCCTCGCGGCGCCGGCTCTGGCCGGCCATAGCCGCTACTGTCGCCTCGCTTCACGTGCTGTCCTGGGCCATCGCAAAGCACGGCCCATCCGAGCGCATTCTTTTCGGGTATTGGTTCTGGCTTGCCTCCTTTGTGACCCTGGCGAGTGCCCTCTGGCTGTGGGAACTCCGCGTTCGACGAGCTGCCACCCTACAGGCTCCGGCATGAATCAGTCGCCAAACGCAGCGTCCGGGGAACTCGCACCCAGCCCCCCGCTGCCGTGGGGCGTATGGTTTGCGTTCGTGATTTTTCTCGTCGCCCTCGCCTTGCCAGCCAACGACGTCTTTGGCGACGCCTGGTCCGGGTACCGTTGCGCCCGATACATCGCGGAGGCCTTCTTCAAGATCCTCAGCCAACGGGACCCCGGTTGGATCGACCCCCTGACGGCCGCACTCACGATTCCCAACATCGTCATGCTCTTCGTCCCCGGTCTGCCGATGCTGCCTTTCCGGGGGCGCCGTTACTGGCCGGCGATCGTCGCGACAGTGTGCGTCGGGCAGATTCTTTATTGGCGGCTGCTCGTGGGATTCGACCGGCCCTCGGGTCTTCGATCTGGATTCGCGGTCTGGTTCGCTGCGTTTGTCACGCTCGCTGCCGCGCTCTGGCTCTGGGAAGCGCGAGTACGGCGCGCCGAACAATCAGGGTCCTCGACCGGATAAGATCGTGAGATGCTCCGCGCCGCCGCGCTGGCCCTGCTCGCTCTCCCCGCTCTCGCCCAGCTTCCCGACACGGTCCGCGAACCTCATCGCACCGTCGTGGTCGCGGCGAAGGAGTCGAAGTTTTTTTCGGCGAAGCGATACGACGCGCTGATCGCGCGGTTCGACGGGCCGCTCGATCCGGAGGGGGCGCAGGCGCTCTTCCGCGACATGGTGCAGCTCGCGTACGACCACGAAAACGGCGAAGACTACGTGCGGATGCTGTGCCGGGATCTCGAGCGCGAGGACATGAAGGCCGTCGGCTGGGCGGCGGTCCCCGACGAGATCGAGGTCGAGAAGCTGGCGCTCCCCGACGGACGCGTCCTGTTCGGAACGGGCGGCCTCCTTGCCACTCGCCACCCGGAGCTCGAACCCAGGGCGCTCGCGGGTCAGCGCCTCCTTTTCGCATGGGTGGGCGTCCAGGGACTCGGCAAGTTCTGGATCGCGAAGGAACAGTTCAAGAACGCCACGCGCGCCAAAGTCAAGATGCCCCGGGCGATTCCGGTGGGAATTCGCTCGGAGAGGATTGACGAGAAGGGCCGGCTTGTTCTCGATGGCGAGTGGATCCGGATTGGAAAGGGGCGCGTGAAGGAGGCCATCGCGCTGGATGTCGTCGATGTCGGCGACGGCGGGACGCTCTTCGCGAACGAGACGGAGGGGCTGCGCACCGCGCGGGTGACGGCGTCATTTCCGGACCTCGCGAAGGCGAACAAGATCCCGGAGAAGTGGCGCGAGGCATTCGGCTGGGACGCGCGGCCACCGTTGCCGGCGGAGGAGACATTCGAGGAGCCGAAGTGGATCACCGAGCTGGTCGAGAAAGCGCCGGACGCGTGGCCGGCGCCGTACGACGGCCCGCGCCGGCTGCTCGACAAGGCCGCAAGCCGCGTGGACCTCGTAGATGCCGACGCGGAGGCCAGCCTGCTCCGGCTGCGCTTTTTCCTGACCTACGGCGACGACCTGCCGGGCCTCGCGATCGGCGACCCGCGGGCGATGAAGAAACTCGAGGACGCCGTCCGCGACTTCCTGCGCGGCAAGTCCATCGAGCCGGTCCTGAAGCTCAGGCCCGACGTGAAGACCGTCGCGGCCGTCCTGTGCCACATGCCGGATCTCGACCCCGCGCCGGAAGACGGCGTCACGGACGACAACGTATGGCTGCGCTTCCCGAAGGACTACTCCCCCTGGAAGCGCTTCCCGCTGCTGCTTGTGCTGCACGGCCAGTACCAGCAACCCGAGTGGGACTACCAGTGCTGGACGTCGCTTCCGGAAACCGCGGGGATGATTCTCGCGGCGCCGAAGTACGGCTCCACGGCGGGGACGACGCGGTCGCCGAAGTCGGATGACGAGGTGTTGCGAGTCGTGCGGAAGCTCTGCCTGGAACGCAACGTCGATCCGGACCGCGTCGTGATCACCGGTGTGTCGATGGGCGGCGCGATGACGTGGCGGCTCGCGCAGTCGTACCCGTCGCGATGGGCCGCGTGCGGGCCCGAGATTCACGGGCCGAAGCCGTACGACGACAAGTTTCCGCAACTGCGTAACGTCGCGCGCGTTCCGATCTTCCAGATGGAGGGCGAGTTCGACGGGCTGAACACAATCTACTCGCGACAGGCAGCCGCGCTTCTGAAAAGCTGGGAGGCGCCGTTCGTCTACCACGAGGCGCGCAATTACGGCCACGACCGCATGGCGTGGCTCTACCCGCGCTTCCTCGAGTGGTCGTCTCTACGGACCCGCGAAGCCCACCCGTCAAAGGTTGAGCACTGGTGCCTCAACGCGTGGGAAGGCGAAAGCCACTGGCTGGCGATCCGCCGCGCCACGAAAGCCAACGCCTTCGGCATGAAGGACGGCGCCTTCAACCCAGTCGATCTCTGCGGCGTGGAAGCGCACTATGCCGACGGAGTCATGACGCTGAGGGTCCTGGGCGGCAAGCCTGCCGAGGTCGAGCTCTTCCACGACGATCGAGTCATGACCGCCGAAGAAATCCGCATTGAAGGAGCAACAAAGCCCCTGAAATGGAAGCCGAAGCCGGACTTGAAGAAGCTTCTTGAGCGCGCAAGAGAATCAGGCGAGCGCGAGGCGCTGTACGGAGACTCGATCAAGGTGGAGCTAAGGTAGCGGGGCTCTGGCTGTTCCTACCCACTACCAACTACCCCCTACTCCCGACTCATCACTCCCTACTTCTTCCGATAGACCACTTTCCCGTCGATCACCGTCATCACCACGGTCGCATCCGCCATCCGCCGCGTGGGAATCTCAATCGGGTCCTCGTTGAAGACCATCATATCCGCGAGACACCCCGGCACCAGCCGCCCCGCCCTGTCCTCGATCCCCGACGCCCACGCCGAGCCGCGCGTGTACGCCAGGAACGCATCCCACGGCGAAATGCACTCGGCCTCGTTCCAGGGCGTCCAGTCCTCCTTCGGCCGCAGCACGGCGCCCTTCAGCACGCGCCTCGGATCCGGCGGCTCCACGGGCACGTCCGTCCCGAACGCCACCACCGCGCCCGCCGCCAGCAGCGACCGCACCGGGTAGGCCCGCTTCGACCTCTCGACTCCCCACAACTTCTCCGCGCTGTCGATGTCGCTCATGAGCTGGCAGGGTTGCATTGAAGCGACGACGCCGAGCTGCTTGAAGCGCGGGATGTCGGCCGCATCGACGATCTGTGCGTGCTCGAGGCGCTGGCGGAGGCCGAATGCGTCTGCTGCAGGCTTCGCCGCCTGGAACGCGTCGAGCGTGTTGCGGACGGCCTTGTCGCCGATCGCGTGAATCGCGCAGGCGATTCCGTTCTCCGCGGCCTTCTTCACGATCGCCGCCATCTCCGCAGGCGGCATGACTTCGACGCCGCAATCTTTCGTCCCTTCGTACGGCTGCAGCATCGCCGCCGTGCGTGAACCGAGCGACCCGTCGGCGTAGAGCTTGATGCCGCCGAAACGCAGCCAGTCGCTTCCGAATCCGCTGCGGAATCCGCAGGCGATCAGGCGGTCGAGGTCGTGCGCCGGGAAATAAACCGTGAGACGGATGCCGAGTTCGCCGGCGTGCTCCATATTCTGGAAGAGCCGGAATCCTTCTTCGAGCTCGATGTCGCGTCCCATGGCGCCGGCGACGATGTCGGCGCTGGCGACGCCGAGTGAGTGAAACTGGACGACGGCGTCGCGCAGTCCTCCGCGGACGGCCTGCACGGGTGGCGAGGCGATGAACGGCTTGACGAGTTCGAGCGCTTTCTCGCGGAGGATTCCCGTCGGCTCGCCGGCCGCGTCGCGCTCGATGAGGCCGCCGACGGGATTCGGCGTCGCCTTCGTGATGCCTGCGGCCGCCAGCGCCTTCGAGTTCACCCACCACGCGTGCCCGTCTTTGGAGGCGAGCGCCACCGGATTGTTCGGCGCCGCCTCGTCGAGCGAGGCCTTTGTCGGCCATTCGTCCACGCCCCACCGCGACAGAGCCCATCCGCGCCCGACGATCCAGTCGCCTGCAGGAGCGCGGTCGGCCGTCCCTTTGACGCCCTGGCATGCGGAGTGCTCGCTGTGCGAATCGTCGAGGCGCAGCCTCCGAAGCGTCAGCGCGTAATGATAGAAATGCGTGTGCGCGTCGTGGAACGCGGGAAAAACCGAGCGCCCTTCGAGGTCATGCACCTCGTCGCCGTCCCGGTAAGACGAGCGCACCGTGAAGTCATCGCCGACGAACGAGATCCGGCCGTTTTCCGCGATCAGGGCCGTCTGTTCCGGGACATTCGCGTCGAAAGTCCGGATGCGTGCGTTGACCAGCAGGAGTCGCGCCATGGGGCGGATTGTAGGTTGAAGCGTTGTCAGGGCAAAAGAATGGAGAGGTCGGTCGAAAATCCCGTGGGTTCAGGCTGCGTCGGCCCAGGGACGGTCATTGAGCGGTTTTCCTTGTGCGGGCCGACTCCGCCCGCCCCCACGGGATTTTCGCCCGCCCCGGTGCCTTGCATATCAGGCCACACGGTTGAGTTCGGTGCCGCCATTCCGGATGAGGAGGCCGCGGATCTGCATCCTGTCTCCCAAAGAACCCATTTCCCAGGATCGCCACGCGTGTGACAAACTCATCCCGCGCCAGCCCATGAACTCACTCTTCGACCAGCCTGCCGACAGTCTCCTCTCGCGCCTCGCCGGCGCGAGTTCGGCCCAGAACGTCCAGAGATCGCTCCGCGCGGCGTATGGGCTGGAAGAAGCGCCATGGATCGGGCGGAAGTTGCGCGAAACGGCGGCTGAATTTGACGCGGAATTGCCCGTGATTTCGAAACGCGTGGACGCGGCGGACGGGACCTCCAAGCTGCTGCTCGCGCTGTCCGACGGCCGGGCGGTCGAGTGCGTGCTGATCCCGGGAGTGCGGGGGGACCATTCGCGGAAGCGCATGAGCGCACGCAATCGCAACGACAGGACGCCGCGGATTCGGCGGCCCACCGCGGCGGCGTGCGTTTCCAGCCAGGTCGGGTGCGCCGCGGGATGCTCGTTCTGCGCAAGCGGGCTAGGCGGCCTGACGCGAAACCTGACGGCGGGCGAAATCGTCGCGCAGGCGCTGCTCCTTCGTCGCGAGGCCGCAGCGCGCGGTCAGCGGCTTGCCACGGTCGTGTTCATGGGCATGGGCGAGCCGCTCCACAATGTGGACAACGTCATCGTCGCCATCCGCAACCTCACACACCGCCACGCCGGGGCGCTCCCTCCCTCCGGCGTCACGGTTTCCACGGTCGGGATTGTCTCCGGCATGGAAGCGCTGGCCGCGTCGGATGAACCGCCGCACCTCGCCGTGTCGCTGCACGCGCCGGACGACGCCACGCGCGCGGCGATCGTCCGCACGGCGCCGCGACTCTGGAGCGTGCAGGAGACGCTCGACGCGGCCGCGGACTACCGCGCGCGGACGGGCCGCCACGTCACGATCAGCTACGTCCTGCTCGACGGCGTCAACGACGCGCCCGGACACGCGGAGCAGCTCGCGGAAGTCCTGCGAGGGCGCACGTTCCACGTCAACCTGATCCCGCACAACACGGTGGAAGGCCTGCCGTTCCGGGCTGCGACGAAGGAAAAAGCCGTCCGGTTCTGGGAGATCCTGCGCGAGCGCGGCGTCACCGTGCACATCCGGAAACAGCGGGGAGCCGAAGAGGATGCCGCGTGCGGGCAGCTGCGGCGGCGCGGCTGAACCTCAGTCGCGTTTCACTTTCCCCAGCACGACCCGCCGCTTCACCTCGGACTTCGTGATGAGCACCGAGTCCTTCGTCACGATTTTCGCTTCTTCCGTTCTCGTCTCGTCGAAAACTCTCAGGTACCCGCGGTCCAGGTCCCATTCACCCGAGAATGTCCCATCGACTCGAAGCGAGGATTTCAGGTCGCCCTCCCCGCTGGTCTCGTCGGCCTTCGACTTTCCCTTCAGCACGGCCGTGGGACCCTTCTCCGTGACCTCGCGCCGAACCAGCTCGCACGTGTTCGTGTGCCGGTCGACTTCCGCTTCCCAGGATTCGTTGGGACGGACAGGTGCTTTGGGAAGCGCCGGCAGGAGGTGGGCGAAATCCTCGTTGAGGTCGATGCCCTCGGCCACTTTCTTCAGCGCCTCTTCGTCCCAGGTCAGTTGCCCGGCAGCGCTGAGAGTCGCGGAGATCTTTTTGCCGGAAATATCCTCGGGCTTTTCGGAAATCGACAACTTCACGCCGAGAGCTTCAACCGTCCCCTCGAGGGATGCGAAGCTGAATTCGAACTTGCGGGCTCCGTCTTCCGCGGCGGCTCCGACCGTCAGCGCCCCCGTGATCGTGATCTGGAACCTGGTCGCGAGAGGCAAGGGCTGCTTCCCGCTCTGCATTTCCGCGCGGCGGTCCGAAACGATCTGAAGAAGGAAACTGTCGCCCTCGGCGACGTTCCACGCGAGGGTCACGGGTTCCTCGGCGAGTGCCAGGCAGGCCGGCCACAGGAACATCGTCGTGAGGAAGATCCGCATCGCCGGATTATGCGCCCCACTTCCCTTTGATTCCAGTCGCGCTGCAACCGCGCCGCCGCGACAATCCCGCTTCATGAAGTGGCCGCCGAGCGAAAAAGCCCGATGGATAGCGACGCTCGCGGCGTTTGTGCTGCTGCTGGTCCTTGCGACGATCCGCCGGCTCGAAATTGCGGAAGCGGTTCTTGCGGGAGAAATCGAGGGTGCGACGCCGCACCTGTCGGGGGACGCGTCGTCCTACTACCGGCTGGCGATGCGCACGCCGCTTCCCGGGTTCTCGACCGAGCGGGAGCCGGTGATCGTCGCCGACGGGCGCATCGCGCTGGCCGTTGGCGGAGATCTGGACGCCGGGCTGATGGAAGAAGCGCGCGACGACGCGGCGCGCCAGCGCGTCCTTGAGAACCACGCCATGCTGCGCCGCTGGTCGATCGTCCACGGCCTGATGGCAATGGGCGCCCTCTTCGGGTGCGCACTGCTCGTCGCGGGACGCTGCGGCGCCCTCGTCGCTTCCCTCCTCTGGGCCGACAATCTCTGGCTGTCGCTCTACGGCGTCGGATTCCTGCGCGAAGACATCGCGGCGGCGTGCACGCTCGGGCTGGTCTCGGCGCTGGTCATGCTCTTTCGGGTGCCTCCTGAGAGGCGCCGAGCCCGCCTCGTCCTTGCCGCGGCCGCGGCCGCCGCGGGAGCGCTTCTCGCCCTCACCCGCCTCGAAGGACTCGGGACCGCCACGCTTCTCGTCGGCCTCTGGGCCGCGGCGCGCGCCGCTTCGAAGCGATTCGTTCGCGCGGACGCCTGGCTTGCGCCCGGGATCGTCGCGGGCGTCTGGCTTCTCGCGTCGCCGTACCTCATCTACAACACCGCAAAAACCGGAAGCCCCCTTCACCCGATGCAGAACCACGCGCAATTCTGGCGCAATCACGAATTCGCCGGGCAGCCGGGATTCCCGACGCGCGCCGATGTTGTCGCGAACTCATACTGCGGTGCGCCCGAAACTCCGTTCCACTACGTCTTCGGCCTGCACTCGCTTCCGGAAGTCGCCGTGCGCTACGTCTCCGGCCTGTGGGCCGGCTACACGCGCTACCTCACGCGCCTCCTCGCCGACCGCGCGTGGCTCGCCTGGCTCGTCCCGCTCGCTGCCGCGGGACTCGCGTGGATGCGTCGATGGGAAGCGGCCTTCGTCATCGGCGCCGGGCTTGTCGCGTTGCTGCCGTTTGCTTTCATCCTGACGCTCGACACCGTCCTCACCGCCCAGCCCATCGGGCCGACCGGCGTCGAGCCGCGGTTTGCCCTCACCACGCTCCCTTTCGCGTTCCTCTGGCTCGCCGGCGGCGTCGGAGCCGCCGTTGAGTGGATTAAACGGCGAAGCGATTCCGCGTCCGTGGACGGGCAGGCGGCTTGACTTTGACCAATTCTCCTTGATCGGGAATCAATATGTTCGTCTGATGTTAGGTATGCCTTTGCGCCCGGTTGTCAACCCCCCTCGCCGCTGGAATTTACTTCAGCACGAGTTCGTCGATGCGCCTCCCCCGGCGAAGCTCGAAGTCTTCGAAGAGCTCGCGAAGTCCGTTCTCGTCGAGAACGACTCCCCCGACGTCGGCTTCCGCTGGTCCGTCAACCCCTACCGCGGCTGCATTCACGGATGCGCCTACTGCTACGCCAGGCCGTCGCACCAGTACTGGGACTTCGGCGCGGGGACCGACTTCGAGCGGAAGATCGTCGTGAAGGTGAACGCGCCCGAGAAGTTGAGGGAGGGATTCCGGAAGAGATCCTGGGCCGGGGAAAACGTCACGTTCAGCGGGAACACGGACTGTTATCAGCCCCTTGAAGCGGAATACCGGGTGACGCGGCGGTGCCTCGAGGTGTGCCTCGAATTCCGGAATCCCGTCGGCATCATCACGAAGGCCGCGTTGATCCGCCGCGATTCCGATGTCCTCACGGCCCTTGCGCGCGAAGCCAGGGCCGCCGTCTACTTCAGCATCCCGTTCGCTGACGCTGCGATGGCGCGGAAGATCGAACCGTGGGCCCCGGCGCCGCAGGCGCGGTGGGACGCGATGCGCGCGCTGGCCGCTGCCGGAATTCCGGTCGGCGTCTCGGTCTCCCCCATCATTCCGGGGCTGAACGAGAGCCAGATCCCGGAGATCCTCAAGCGTTCGCGCGAAGCCGGCGCGACCTCGGCGTTTTACGTCCTCCTTCGGCTGCCGTCCGAAGTGAAGGAAATCTTCTTCGAGCGACTTGCTTCGGAATTGCCGCATCGCGTCAATCGCGTGCGCCACGCCGTCGAGGACGTCCGCGGCGGGAAACTCAACGATCCGCGCTTCGGCACGCGGATGCGCGGCAGCGGGCCCCGCTGGGACTCGATCGCGCGGCTCTTCGAAATCTGGCGCGCAAAACTCGGGATGGACCCGTCCGGGTTGACCGGAGGACCGACGACCTTCCGGCAGCCCTCTGCCCAGGGCGCGCTCTTCCCGGCCTGAGAATGAACCGAAACCTCCCTTCGTCGACCGCTGTATAGTAGGGGGCCGCCCGGCGACAAGGCCGTTCGACTCGCTTCGCTCGCTCAGGCCCTCGAATTCAATGCATTGAGAAACAGGGGGGATCCATGCCCATCGCCCGATTCCGCGCCCCGATCCTGTTCGCCGCCGGGACACTGGTCGCAGCGCTGGCCGCCTTGCCCCTTCTGCTACGGGCGGCGCCCCCGGCCGTGAAATGGTTCAGCGCGCGGACGGTGGCCGAGGTCGGCAGGACGCGGATCATCGCGTTCGGCGTGGAAACGGCGCCTGAAAAGGACGCCGCGCCTCCGGTCGAAGTCGGCGACCCTTCCCTGCTCGAAGTGGTCGCGGCGCCGGCCGTGCTGAAGGGCCGCACGATGGGGTACCTGCGTGTGCGAGGCCTGAAGGCCGGCGAAACGCCTCTTCGCATCGGCGACGCTTCGATCACCGTCAAGGTCGTCGAAGCGCGCGTCCCTTCCGCCGCCCGTCCCGAGGTCGTCGGCCCTGCCGACGGCGCCATCGCGTGGGGAAAGCTCGCGGTCGGCGTTGAAGTCGATGCCGAAGCAGGCGGGCCGGGCGCGACTCACGCGCTGCGGCTCAATCCCGGCGGGCAGCGGATCCCCCGGCGCGTCAGCGGGACGGCGTGGGGCCCGACCCTGCGAATTCTCTACGACATGGACGTCTCCGGGTTCGACCCCGGCCCGCTCGAAATCACACCGATCCTCCACCAGTCCGACGGGACCGAAACCGAGGGCGAGACCATCGTCGTCACCGTCCTCAAGCCGCCGGACGGAGAGGCGATCGAAATGGAAGCGGAAGACCAGCGCGAATCGAAGCGCCCGGACCGCTTCAACAAGGACCCGCTGTACATCGCCCCTGACACCACGGCGAGCGGTGAGGAGTACGTGAACCTGTATGGTGCGGAGCCAGTCCCGTGTTTCCACGTCACCGTGGAATCGGCGGGCTGGTACCAGATCGCCCTGCTGGCGAAGGGGTCATTCGCGGGTGGCGCGTTTCCAACCGTCGGGCTGATCATCGACGGCAAGGATCCGCCCGCGACCAACGTGCGGCTGATCGACGAGAACTGGCATCGCGTGCTGATGGGCGTGCCGGTGCGGCTCGACAAAGGCGAGCGCGTCCTGACGCCGTATTTCCTCAATGACTTCTTCGCCGCAGGCGTCCCGGCCGACCGGAACCTCTTCCTGGACCGGCTGGACATCGTGCGCGTCGATCGGCCGAAGGGCGGCGCGGGCGAAGGAAGCGACCCGGGCGGACCGATGGTGCAGCCGGCGGGGATGGCGCCGGGGCGGGACGCGTGGGGTTCGTTGCGCGTCGCGTTCGCGGACAACATTGACGGCAAACAGATCCCCGGCACGGTCGAGATCAACGGCGTGACTTGGTGGCGCCGGATGGAAAAGTCGGCGGGGCCGAAGGTGGAGCTGCTGGTGAACGGCGCGGGCGTTTCTTCG
Organism: Planctomycetota bacterium; assembly: GCA_038060895.1. Taxonomy (GTDB): domain Bacteria; phylum Planctomycetota; class MHYJ01; order WSZJ01; family WSZJ01; genus WSZJ01. The sequence continues at coordinate 126,853 of JBBTCT010000015.1, read as the reverse complement.
CAGCATTCTGCGACGCCGAAGTGGTGGCTCGACCCCGCGCACTTGAAGGAAGGCGAGAACACGCTCCAGATCGTGGCGATGCTCGACGACGGCACGACGGTGCGCACGCCAGTCCAGCGCGTGACATGGCGCCCGCCGTGGAAGGATGCGGCGGCGCGGAAGCCGATGGCCTTCCTGCGGTTCCCCGTCCGGGACCGCGCATGGGACAACGAGACGCGAAAGGCGCTGACGACCGAGGGCGATTGCCCAGAAAAACTCAACGCGCGCTTCGCCTCCAACGGCACGGCAACGCTCACGCTTCCCGAGCGAATGAGCGGCCCGTTCCTCCTCTGGATCGAGGCCAAGGGCGACCACTATGACGGCGCGCCGAAAGTGGACGTCGTGCTGCACGCCGGGGGCAAGGACATCAAGGTCAACTCCATCGACGTCGGAGGATGGTGGAACCCGCACCTCACCGGCCTCCTGGCGCTTCCCGACGGAAAGAAGACGCTCTCGATTTCCTTCATCAACGACAAGTACGACGAGGGGAAGGGCGACCGCAACTTCATGCTGCAGGGTTTGATTCTCGTGGGCGCGCCGCCCGCGGCCGACGGGCGCGGTCCGCGCGTGAAGATCGCCTGGCCGCCCGAGGGCGCGGAAGTCTGGATGCAGGACGCCGTGGTCGCCATGCCGGTGGACGACTTCGGGGTCGCGTGGGTGGACACCGAAATCGACGGCAAGCGGACCGGGATCCGCGGCGAGATGCTGGGAAAGTTCGGACGCGTCACGATGCCGCTGCTCGCGCGCGGCCTTGCCCCCGGCGAACACAAGCTGGTCGTCATCGCGAACGACACTTCGGGCCATGAAGGAAGATCGAAGGAACGCACGTTCGTCGTGCCTGAAAAGGCGCCGGAAACGATCACGCGCTACGAGCGCGCCGTCCACCTCCTCAACCGGTTCGCCTGGGGCCCGGATGCGGAAGAGCTGGCTTCCGTCCTCACGATGGGAGAAGAGGCGTACCTCGCCGATCGACTTTCTCGCGGACCCGACGACCCGGGCGACGCTTCCGCCCTGGCCGCCGCGGGCATCGTGTTCGACGGCCGCAACGATGCGTACGACGTCATGGGGCGCGACGCCTATCACGCCGTCGCCACCCCCAACCCGGTCCGCACCCGCTTCGTCCGCTGGACCGACAACCACTTCTCAACCTGGATCCGAAAGACCGGCGGCCGCGCCGAATGGCAGGAACGCCGCGTCTTCACGCGCCTCGGGGCCGCGCCGTTCCGCGACCTGCTGTTCGCGTCGGCGACGAGCCCGTGCATGATGCAGTACCTCGACCAGCAGTTCTCGTTCGCGCGCAACCTCAACGAGAACTACGCGCGCGAAATCTGCGAGCTCCACACCGTCGGCGTCCATGGCGGATACGAACAGAAGGACGTCACGGCGCTCGCCAACATCCTCACGGGCTGGATGTACTCCAACGAAGGCGACGGCAAGAAAGCCGGGTACGCCGACGACTGGAAGTGGCGGTTCGATCCCGCGCTCTGCGACGCGCGCCCCCAGCGCTTCATCGGGATGGTTTTCCCCAAGGCCAGCCCCGCGGAGAGATTCGACCGCGCACGCATGGCCGTCGAACTGCTCGCCGGGCATCCTTCGACGGCGACGTTCGTCTGCTCGAAACTCGTGGCGCATTACATCTGCTGGCCGCCTCCGGAAGAAGTGACGGCGGATCTTGCGAAGGTCTACCTCGAGACGGACGGCGACATGAAGGAAGTGCTGCTCGCTCTCGCGAAGCACCCGGCCTTTTTCAGGGAAGGCCTGAAAGAGCGCATCGCGCCGCCGTTCGACCACGCCGCGCGCCTCTCGCGGTGCGTCAACTTCCGCCTCCCCTGGCAGGTCATCGACCTCTGCGCCCGGAGCGGCGCCGGCGTCTACGACCGCCCGACGCCGGACGGGTTCCAGGAGGAGGACACCGCGTGGACCAGCACGAACGCGACGCTTCAGCGCTGGAAGTTCGCACGGGAAAACGAGTGGATCCTGTCCACGACGGTGCCGAATCCGTTCCGTTGGAACGCGGAGACAAAAACGACGGAAGAGCAGAAGCAGTGGCTGATCGACGTGGTGGCCGTGAAGTTGACCGGGAAAGTGCTCAGCGAAGAATCAAATGAAGCGGCGATGTCCGTGATGAAGGCGTGCAAGGGAAACCGCGACGAGCTTGCGAAAGAAGCGGCGAGTTTTGTCGGGCAATTGCCTGAAGTGGGGTTGAAGTAGAAGTTAAGGCTAAATCCCAACTCCAACCCCAACCCCAAAAAAGCGGCCACCTGATCGAGCGTATTGGGGTTGGGATTTGGAGTTAGTCCTGGCCGTTTTTCTCCTCCCAAGGAGCTCACCGTGCACTTAACCCGCCGTTACTTCCTGAAACTCTCCGGCGCCATCGGCGCTTACCTCGGCGTCACTCCCTTTGACCTCTTCGCCGAGGATCAACCCGCCGCGGCCACGCTAAGGCCCGTCAGGAAAGGCAAGACGCTCGTCCTGGTCTTCATGCGCGGCGGAGTCGACGGCCTCAACCTGGTCGTCCCGTGGAAGGACCCGAACTACGCGAAGCTGCGCAAGTCCATCCAGATCCCCTCCCCCTCCCGTGAAAAGGCCGAGGGCCGCGCCATCGATCTCGACGGATTCTTCGGACTGAATCCGCGCCTCGCCTCCCTCCTCCCCTTCTTCAAGGACGGCACCGCTGCCGCCATCCACGCCGTCGGCCACGACCGCAACACCCGGAGCCACTTCGAGGAACAGGACGTCTGGGAAACCGGCGTCACCGGCAACACGATCAACTCCGACGGATGGGTCAACCGCCACCTCCTCACCTCCACCGGCCACGGCCCCATTCGCGCCGTCGCGATCGGCGAAGCGCTTCCCCGCATCATGCACGGCAAGTGCTGCGCCTACGCAGTGCGCGGCATCGACGACCTGAGTCTTCCCGACGGCCGCACGGACCGCGCGACGGTCGGCGCGGCGCTCGAGCACGCGTACCGGAAGGACGCGAAAAAGAAAACCGGGGACGCGCGCGACCTGCTCGCGGACACCGGCCAGGCGACGCTCGAAGGAATCGACAAGCTGCGCGGCATCGTCGGGCAGAAATACGAGCCGAAGATGCCCTACCCGCAGACCGACATCGCGCGCCAGCTCATGCAGGCCGCGCGCCTGATCAAGGCCGACGTCGGCCTCGAAGTCGTCGAGGTGGATTACGGCGGATGGGACACGCACCAGTTCCAGGGCGCCGCGCAGGGTCCCTACGGAGATCTCGCGCAGGGACTGGCGGAAGCGCTCGCGGCCTTCGTCACGGATCTCGGGCAGAAGGCCGACGACGTCATCGTGCTCACCATGTCCGACTTCGGCCGCACCGCGGAAGAAAACGGCACCGGCGGCACGGACCACGGATGGGGCAATGTGCTGCTCGCGGTGGGGCCGTCGCTCAAGCGCGAGGGACGCAAGCCCGTCCTGGGAAACTGGCCCGGCCTGGCGCCTGACCAGCTCCACGACAAGCGCGACCTCATGCACACCACGGATTTCCGCGATGTCATGGCGGAAGTCGTGAAGGGACACCTGGGAAACGAGGCGCTCGCCGGCGTCCTGCCGAACCACGAATTCAAGCCCGCCGGCCTGCTTTCGTCCTGATACTGCCCGCGTGACTGCCGAGAAGGCGTACCTGTTCCGCCACGCACTGCTGCGTGACGCCGCTTACCAGCTTCAGCTGCCGGGCGACCGCGCGAGACTGCATGCGATTGCGTTTGCGGTCATCGAGAAGCTGGCAGGCGGACCGGGGCCGGACATCCCTCCGCAGGAATCCTCGCGAAGTGTGGATGTCCCTCCCCACCCCGTGGACGCATTCGCGGAGGAATTGGCCGAGCACGCCGGCCTGGCGCTTCACGCCGCCGCCGCCCGCGGCAAGGCGATGCTCGAGGCCAGGAAACACTACCTGGGAAGGGCGGCCGAGTACGCCACGAGGCACTTCCAGAATCAGTCTTCCGAACGGCTGTGGCAGCAACATTCAGAACTTGTCGCGGGGGTGGAGAAGGGCGAGTCGCTGCGGCGAGCCGGGCACGCGGCCTTCCGGGCCGGCGGGATGGGCCGAGCAGAGCCGCTATTGGCGCAAGCGGTGGACGTCTTCCGCGAGGCCGGAAGCCCGGGCGGCGAGGCCGCCGCCCTGGGGTACCTGGGAGTCCTGAACAACGCAACGGGAAGGGTGGAACAGGCCCAGCGCTTCCACGAGCAGGCGCTCGCCATCCACCGGAAACTTGGCGACCTGGGCGCGGTGGGCATGACGCTGGGGAGCCTGGCCAACATCTACCGGCAGACGGGAAGAGTCGAGCTGGCGGAGCGCACGCACGAGGAGGCGCTGGCCATTCATCGACAGTGCGGCAACCGGAGGACCGAAGGCCTGGAGATCGGAAACCTGGCGGGACTGCACCGTGAAACCGGGCGCGTCGAGCAGGCCGAACGCGGATACGAGGAGGCCATGGCGCTGAATCGCGAGTTCCACGACCGGCGCGCCGAGGGCATCGGGCTGGGCAACCTGGCCGGGCTCTACCAGGAGTTGGGGCGGTTCGACGAAGCCGAGCGCGCCTACGACGCCGCTATCGCAATCAAGCGCGAGGTGGGCAACATGATCGGCGAGGGAATCGTGTATGGAAACCTGGCCAGCCTCTACCAGGCGACGGGCAGGGCGACCGACGCCGAGCGCACGTACGGGCGCGCGCTGGCGCTTCACCGGGAAGTCGGCAACCGGCGCTCCGAGGCCATCGTGATGGGAAATCTCGCTTCACTCTACGCGGAGACCGGGAGACTGGATGAAGCGGAGAGTTTCTACGAGGCCGCGCTGGCCCTTCATCGCGAAGTCCGCAGCAGGCGCTTCGAGTCCCTTCATCTGTGCCAATACGCGCTCCTCATGCTCACCCGCGGCCGGGTGGAAGCGGCGAGGGAAAGCTGGATTCAGGGCTTTCGGATGGTTCTCGAGATCGGCGACTCGCGGCAGGCCGAAATCAAGCTCGCGGACATGAAGCAAGCCTGCGTCCGGGCCGGCATGCCGCCTTTTGAGGTTGCGCAACCCACGGAGTGAATGGGGAGAGACCTAGACTTTTCCGCGCCCGAGCTCCTCGATCCTGCGGACGTAGTACTCCTCCGCCAGCACCCGCCGCGAGTGCAGCTCGCGGATCGCCTGGACGCCGATCAGCGGAGATTCGTGCAGAAGCCGGAGCAGGGTCGCTTCGTCCGCGACCTCGATCAGCTCGCAGCCCTGGTCACCCGCGCGGAGCGTCGCGGTGCGCGGCTGGCCGGTGCGGAGAAGCGCCGCTTCCCCGAAAAATCCCTCGGTGCATTTCTGCGACCAGCCGGCCTTCTCGATGATGACGGTGCCGCGGCCATGCTCGAGGACGTACATCGTGTTGCTGGGCTCGCCTTCGCGGGCGATGCATTCGCCGGCGGCAAAGCGGCGGCGGCCGGCGGGCGGCAGAAGATCGAGGGCGCCGCGGGGGCTGGCGAGGTAGCGCTCGAGGTCTTCGAGAAGTGCGCGAGCCGACGGGTAGCGTTCCGCGGGGGCGCTGCGCAGGCACCGGCCGACGATTTCCTCGAGAGCCTTCGGCACCGGATCGGCGAACCTGCTCGTTTCGGGAAGCCGCCCGAGGACCTCGTTCGGCGCCGGCGCCGGTTCGCTCACGACACGCGACAGGACCTGGGCTGTGGAGTCACCTGAAAACGGGAGCTGGTGCGTGAGAATCTCGTAGAGAACGACGCCCAGGGACCAGACGTCGGCGCGAACGTCCATGCGCTCGAGCGCTCCCGCCGCCTGTTCGGGAGCCATGTACAACGGCGTCCCCATCACCGCGCCTTCCATGCTGAGGTACGGGTCCTCCTGTGACGAAACGCCGGATGGAACCGGGTCGGCGCGCCCCAGCCATTTCGCGAGCCCGAAATCCAGCACGCGGGCACGGGTGTAATCCGGCACCAGCAGGATGTTTGCAGGCTTCAGGTCCCGGTGCACGACTCCCGCCTCGTGGGCGTACGACATCCCTTCGCAGGCGCGCATGAAATCCCGCAACAGCCGTGCACGCGAAGCGCTTCGCAAGGAGCCGGCAGCGGCGCGTTCTGCCAGCAGGACATCGCTGAGCGCAATGCCCTGCACCATCTCCTGGACGATGGCAAACGAGGTCCTTCCGTCGTGCTTCCAGATCCCGAAATCGTAGATCCGGATGATGTTCGGATGGACGAGGCCGGCGAATGTCGCTTCGCGCCTGAAGCGCATGAGGCGCTGGACGGACGAAGCGGACAGTTCGGTGCCGCCGCCGGAATCGAGGTCCAGGGGGAACACCTTGAGTGCGACGTGGCGGTCCTGAAGGGTATCGCGGGCCTGGTAGACGACGCCCATGCCGCCGCGACCCAGTTCACGGACGACGACGTAGCGCCCCGGGGACAACGGCGGATCCAGGGTCGTGGAGTTCGGCTCCTGCGTGCTCATTCCGTCGCGTTCCCCCTGCGCCGCCCAGCGCGCGGCACTTCGCGAATGATAACGGTTCGGCCCCCGATCGGGGCGGGCAGTAACAGTATCTCCCGCAATTGAACAATGGCGGAACTTTGCTAATGTGGGACGCCTCGCCGACTTGGCGAGCAGGGAGAGGAAAATCGATGCAGAACTACATTCCGGGTTTCGTAGAGGAGCAGGACAAGGCCGGGAAGAAGAGCGGAACGCTGGCGGGAACGGCGTTGTTCGTCGATATCAGCGGTTTCACTCCCCTGACGGAGCGGGCCTTCAAGCTGGGCGACTCCGGCGCAGAAGTCATCTCGCGGGAACTCACGCGGCTCTTCGACCCGATGGTGGACGCCGTCCACAAGAGAGGCGGGTTTATCGCTGCCTTCGCCGGGGACGCGTTCATGGCAGTCTTTGCCGAAAGCGGCAAGGACGGCGTAGCCGTCGCCGCGCGCGCGCGCGATGCCGCGGGCGAAATCATGGAATTCGTGAAGAAGCGCGGCACCGCCAAGCTCGGGAGCAAGAACATCCGGTTTGCCGTGAAGTGCGGGCTTGAGCGCGGGAAAATCGAGTGGGGCATCCCGCAGTCGGCCGACGGCAAGGCGCGGACCTGGTATTTCCGCGGCGACGCGATCAACGGCGCCTCGGAGGCGGAGCACGGGGCGCGCAAGGGGCAGGTCCGTTTGGGCCCGGCGGTCACGAAGGTCCTGAAGGGAGCGTCCAAAGTGGCATCGGACGCGCCCACCGTCAAGTTGCCGGCGCCGACGAAGAGCGCGCTGGAGCTGTTTTTCCCTTCCGAGATTGTCGAAGCGGGCGACCGGGCGGAGTTGCGGCACGTGGCCAGCACCTTCATGCAGTTCGAGGGGGTCAAGACGCACGAGCAGATCCAGGGAGTCTTCCGGGAGCTGGTCACCGGGATTGGAAGTCAGGGAGGCGTTCTCAACCGGATCATGTTCGGTGACAAGGCGTTCTCGGCGCTGGCGTTCTTTGGCGCCCCGAAAGCGGCGGAACACGCGGAGAGCAACGCGGTCGCTTTCGCCCAGGCCTTCCGCGCGACGTCTCTTCCGAAGCTCAAAGGCGTCAAAGCCCGGATCGGGCTCGACGCCGGGCTGTGCTACACGGGTCCTGTGGGCGGCACGCGTCGCAACGAGTGGTCGTGCCTCGGAGACGCCGTGAACACGAGCGCGCGTCTCATGGCGAGCGCCGGAACCGGCGCCACGCTGGCGAGCGGCCGCGTCAAGCAGGCGGCGGAGTCGGGATGGGAAATGAAGTCCAAGGGCAAGTTCAAGATGAAGGGAAAAGCGAAGAAGGAAGAGGCGTTTGAGCCCGGGAGCAAGCGGGGCTCGGCGCTGGGATTCACCTACAAGTACCCGATGCTGGGGCGCGACAAGGAACTGGGCCAACTCGTCGATTTTGCCGCGCCGATTTTCGCGGCGACGCCGGAGTTCGTCGGCGTCGTCCGGTTGCTGGGCGAGCCCGGCCTCGGCAAGACACGCCTGACCGCCGCCTTCCGCGCCAGGCTCGAGGAAACCGGCAAGCGCCTCCACTGGATCCACATGCCCTGCGACGGCGTGCACAAGTCCGGCTGGAATTCCGTCGGCACCTGGCTGCGCAACTTTTTTGCCGTCACCGACGGGATGCCCCAGGGCCCGAAGAAGAAGGCGATCGAGAAGCGCTACGCGGAATACACCGACAACCCGAAAGTTCCCGAGTACACGCGCGGCGAGCTGAAGCGCACGCTGAGCTTCGCGGCCGACATGGTCGAATGCCACTGGGAAGGGTCGCCGTTCGAAAAGCTGGACGACCCCAAGCTCCGGCACGAAAACCGGATCATCGCGGTCAAGGAACTCGTCCGCGCGCTGGCCGCCGTCGCGCCCGTCGTCATCGAGGTGGAGGACTCCCACTGGCTCGACGCATCGTCGGCAGAGTGGCTCCTGGCCATGACGCGCAACATCGCCGGCCTCCCCCTCGCCATCGTCTCCACGTCCCGCTTCGCCGACGACGGCACCAAGCCGGAACTGAAACTCGCCCGCGAGGCCAAGCTCGTCGACATCGAACTCCAGCCGATCGCCGGCGAAGAATTCACCGCCGCGATGGCCCGGGCCCTCCTCGGCATGGGAGTTGAACTCGACGCCGAAGCGCTCCGCATGATCACCGCCAAGGCGCGCGGCAACCCCTTCTACACCGAACAGCTCCTCCTCCACGTCCACGACACCGGCGAACTCGTCCCTGCGGGCGCCCGGGAAGCGACCATTGTGAAGAGTTCGGGCGCCACCCACACGCGAGTCATCCGCCGGATGAAGCTCAAGAGCTCCGACACGGCGCGCCTGCCCGGCTCGCTCAACTCCCTCGTCACCGCCCGCATCGACCGCCTCTCTCCCGAGGTCCGCGAGATGGTGAAGCACGCCAGCATCCTCGGCGTCCGCTTCCTTGCGAACGTCCTGGGCGAGTTGCTCAAGCGATCCGGGGCCGTGAAGCGCTCGCTGGACGACCTCCTGCTCGAGTCGCAGCGAGAGGGTGTCCTGATCCCGGCGGACGGCCCGCAAACGGCGGCGGCAAAGTCGTAAGCCGGGAGTCGAGGGAACAATTCCGGATTTTGTCGAGGGGTCCGGCCGTCCGTGGTGTCTTACCATCATGACGGCCATGACCCCGCTCGATTCCCTCGTCCGCGACCACCACGCGCTGGTCTACCGCGTCGCGCTCGGCGTGCTGCGGGATTCGGCCTCCGCCGAGGACGTCGCCCAGGACGTGTTCGTTTACGTCCTGGAGAATCCTTCCGCCCTCGACGGGGCCCTCAGCGTCCGTGCCGTGCTGGCTCGCGCCGCCAGGAACCGCGCGCTGAATGCGCGCCGGGGCGAAAAACGCCGCCAGGAAAGAGAGGCCGCGATGACGTCGCAAGAGGGGGCGGACCCTGCGGAGGCGGCGTTCCGCGGAGAGTTGCGCGAAAAGGTCATGGCCCTTCCGGAAGACCAGCGGTCGGCCGTGGACCTGCACTACTTCCAGGGGATGACGCTTCCGGAGTGCGCCGCGGCGCTCGAGATCCCGGAAGGAACGGTTTCCAGCCGGATCAGCACGGCGCTTCGGCACCTCCGGTCGGTCCTGGCGGGCGCGGCGACCGTGGCGCTGCTCGCCGCGCTCGAGACGGAGCTGTCGGCGTGTGGGGCCGTGGACATCCCGCCGGGGCTCGAGGGACGGGTGCGCGACGGGATTCGGGCGAGGCGTACGCATCCGGGACCCACCGGGCACGCGGAATCGCGCAGAAAGCCGGCGGCGCTGGCTGCGGCCACGGCTTTGCTCGTCCTGATCGCGGCGTGGATGGCGTGGAAGGGGCGAGACAATCCCGGTGTCGTCGAGGATTCCAATGCGCGCACCGCGGCCGGCGGCACCTCCAATTCGAATGAAGGCCCCGCGCCGGGCGGCGGCGGCGCCGTCGCACCCGCGAACCCGAGGGAGAAGTCCGGCCCGGTGCGCACTGCGGACGGATTCCTGATGCGCGCCCACGGGGGACTGACTCTCGCCGAGCCGGATGCGGGGGCGCTCGGCGGAGCGCAGCGCGTCTATTCCAGCGCGATGCCTGACTTCCCCGAGATCGGCCGGGCCGGCGGCTGGAAATTCGCCGACGATCTGCGGCTGGCCGGCCTCGCCGCATCCGACTCCCTCGATCTTCGCGCATTCCTCAAAGGCGATGCCGTGGCCGCCGTTCCTGCCACGCGCCTCCGTGTCCGCGCCCGGCTGCGGCCCGGCGACGGCGTGCGCGAAGCCGAACTGCTCGAAATCCTCGAGATCGAATCCCTTCCCGCCCCATGGTGGTCCGCCTGGCGCGACCTCCTCGGCATCCGCCGCGAGTTCGACAAGGCGTGGGATACGCTTCCGCCAGGCCCCGGCCGCCGCGCACAGATTGTGAAACTGGCCGAAGCGGCGGCCGAGGCGCTGGGCCGCGCGCGGGCGGCGCGCGCGGCCGAGAAGGCTCCGCGGCGCGCTGCGATGATGGAAAACGACCTTGCCGGGTTCATCTCGGCCCGCCTCCGCGCCGCCGGGCTCGCCGGCATCGTCCCGCCGGCGCCAGACGCATGGGACCTCCACGACGCCCTGATGGAGGCGGATTCGGGGGAAGCGCTTCGGTCCCGCGTCGTCGAGTCCTGGGGGCAGGAAGCTCTCTGGCTCGAGACATGGGCCGTGCGGTCATGGGGCGATGGCGAGCAGGGCATGCAGGGTTCCATGGAAATCGCCGCGGCGTGCGCGTTGAAGGACATCGAGTTCCGCCGGCTGCATGAGGAACTCCATGCGTACCCGGGCAATCGGCGCCGTGCGCCTTCGCTCGACCCGGTGGAAGTCGCCGCGCGGCGCGAATGGGGCGTCGCATTGGGCCTCGACCTTGCCGCAATCGGTCCCATCGAGCGGGAGCGACTGATGCTCGAGAAGGGCATCCTCGTCGTCAGCGTCACCCCCGAAGGCCCCGCGGCAAAGGCCGGCCTACTGCCAGGAGACGTGATCTGGCGCTCCCGCCGCTCGGGCGAAGGCTCGCCCGAGGTCGTGATGGATGAGTTCGAGGCCGCCGACCTGGTCGAACGCTGGGCTGCAGGACGGGCCGAGGGAATCCGGCTCGAGATCGTCCGTGGCGAACGCATCGCAAACCTCACGCTCGGCCGCTGAACCGGCCGGCAATTGCTTCCAAGGAGACACGATATGCGCAGGAGACTTCCGCTGCTGGCCGTTGTCCTCGGCATCGTCATGACGCTTCGCGGGGAATCCGAAGAGCCGGGTGTTCCGTTGAAGCCCGCCGACGCCCACGCGAAGCTGAAGAAGCTGGAGGGCACGTGGGAGGTGACCGCGAAATACTCGATGATGGCGGGGGCGGAGCCCATGAAGGGAAAGGGCACGATCGAGAACAAGTTCGTGCTGTCGGGCGTCTACCTCCAGTCGGTCGGCTCCACGGAGATAGGCGGCAAGAAGTCCGAGTCGATGGCGACCTTCGGCTACAACCTGTACCTGAAGAAATACTTCTTTATCTTCTTCATCGCCGAAACGGGCGGGTTCGTGGTCACCGAGGGCCAGTTCGACAAGGAAGGCAAGGTCCTCACGCTCGAAGGCGCCGAAGAGCTCCCCGACGGCCAGGAGATGAAAGCGAAAGCCGTCTTCCGCTTCACGGACGACGACGAGTACACGATGGAATTCTGGTTCCCGGGCGAAGACGGCAAGCAGTTCCTGGCGGCGGAGTACACCAACACGCGGAAAAAGTAAGTGCCGGCCCCGCCCGCGGCGGATCTGCCGCGGGCGGGGTCAGGTCTTCAGGCGGTAGAAAATCTCGAGCTCTTCGCCCTCCAGCACTCCGCGGATCTCGCCACACGCCTCGAATCCGATTTTCTCGTGCCACACGCGAGTGCCCTCGTCGGCGGCTCCTGCCGAGCTGAAAAGGAACCGCTCGCCCTTCGCTCGCATCAGCCCCCTGACGTGCTCCACCAGCGCGCGGCCGACCCCCTTCACGCGCACCCCGTCGGCCACCTGCACTATGCCGATGTGTGGGACGAGCCCCCACATCATCTCGATCCGCAGGTATCCGGCCGGCGCACCGCCCGATTCGGCGACGTAGCACTCCCCCGCCTCAATTTTGCGGGTGACGTACGCCTGGGTCACCGCGGAATCCTGCCCGAGGCAGAATTCCGCGTCCGCGGCATCCGCCGTGCGGCAGCGAATCGCGTCGTCCGTCATGGTCTTACGAGCGCTTCCCGGCGAACGCGTCGATCCCCTGGTACACCGCCCCCGCGCCGAGCGACTCCTCGATCCGAAGCAGCTGGTTGTATTTGGCAATGCGGTCGCTCCGGCTTGCGCTTCCCGTCTTGATCATGCCGCAGTTGGTCGCGACCGCGATGTCGGCGATGGTCGAATCCTCGGTTTCTCCTGAGCGGTGCGAGATGATCGCCGTGTAGCCGGCGTCGCGAGCCATCTCGACGGCCTCCAGCGTCTCCGTGAGCGAGCCGATCTGGTTCACCTTGACCAGGATCGAGTTCGCGACCCCGTCCTTGATGCCCTTCGCAAGAATCTCGGTGTTCGTACAGAAGAGATCGTCGCCGACGATCTGCATCGTCTTGCCGAGAGTTTCCGTGTGCTTCTTCCAGTTCTCCCAGTCGCCTTCGCCGAGACCGTCCTCGATCGACAGAATCGGGTACTTCTTCGCCCATTCCGCAAACATCGCCGTCATCTGGTCGCTCGTGCGAACGCTCTTGTCCGACTTCTTGTAGACGTACTTTCCCTTGTCGAAGAATTCCGAAGCGGCGACGTCCATCGCGAGCCACACGTCCTTGCCGGGCGAGTAACCCGCGCGCTCGATGGCGTCATGGATGAGCTGAAGCGCCTCCTCGTTGGAGCCGAGATCGGGTGCGAACCCGCCTTCGTCGCCGACACCGGTGGCAAGTTTCTTCTCCTTGAGGACCTTCCGGAGCGTGTGAAAAATCTCTGCCCCGCAACGAAGTGCTTCGGAGAAGGACTTGGGGCCGACGGGGCAGATCATGAATTCCTGGAAGTCGAGCTTGTTGTCCGCGTGAGCTCCGCCGTTGATGACGTTCATCATGGGGACGGGAAGCGTGCGCGCCCCGGGACCGCCGAGGTACCGGTAGAGCGGGAGGCGGCAATGCGCGGCGGCGGCCCTGGCAACGGCGAGCGACACCGCGAGGATGGCGTTCGCCCCGAGTTTCGATTTGTTCGACGTGTTGTCGAGCGCGATCATGTGGCGGTCGATCGCAACCTGTTCCGTGGCGTCGCGCCCCTTGAGCGAAGGAGCGATGACCCCGTTGACGTTGGCCACCGCGCCGCGAACGCCCTTGCCGAGATAGCGCTTTCCTTCCCCGTCTCGCAGCTCCACGGCCTCCCGCTCGCCTGTCGACGCGCCCGAAGGAACCGCGGCGCGGCCGAAGGAGCCATCTTCAAGAACGACATCGCACTCCACCGTGGGGTTGCCGCGGGAATCGAGAATTTCGCGGGCGTGGACTGAAGAGATTCGGGCGGACATGGGCGGCCTCCGGGAAGGGGTCGTGGTGGAAGCGCCAGTTTCCGGGAGGACAGGCGCGATGCAAACGGAATTCGCGGCACCCGGTTCAGATCGAGGCAAACAGCTCGATGAACCGGGACGCATGCCGCTCCGCAGGCCCGAGGTCCGCGAGCACGACGTTCTCGTTCGGCGAATGGATGCTGGCGCCAGGATGTCCGGCCCCGAACGAAACGCAGGGCATCAGGGCCCGATACACGTACATCGGCCCGCTCGCCGGCATGAGCGGAAGGATCCATGGCTCCTTGCCGTATGCGTCGCGCGCGGAATCAACGGCCGCGCGCACGACGGGTGCATCTACGGGAGTTCTCGCGGGCGGGTACCCGTGCACGTCGACGAGCTCGACCGCGAAGGTCGCGAGGTATCGGCGCAACGCCGCCTCCACCTCCTTCGGGTCCTGGTCCGGAACCAGCCTCACGTCGAACTTCACGCTCGCTTCCTTGGGCAGCACGGTTTTTGAACCCTCTCCCTGGTACCCGCCCTTCAACCCGTTGATGTTGATCGTAGGCTTGAAAACGAGCGCCTCCTTCAGGTCCTCCCCGCTCAGTCCTCCCAGGAAACCGTCGATCCCGTACAGCTTCTTGCGCGCTTCCTCGTCGTAGGGCATGGCGCGAAGAGCTTCCCGGTCCGCGGCGTCCGCGCGGCGGACTTTGTCGTAGAAACCGGGGAGCGTCACGATTCCGTCCGGCGCCCGAAGCCCGGAGAGCGCGTGCACCAGGCGCCAGGCCGAGCTGGGGACCGCCACCCCGACCGACGAATGAAGATCGCGCGAAGGGCCCTTCGCAACTGCCTCGGCATGCAGGATGCCCTTCACGCCGCAAATGATGTCCGGGCGCCCCTGCTCGTCCTTGCCCCCGGTTTCCCAGAGGCAGGCATCGGCGGCAACCAGGTCGCGATTTTTCGCGACGAACCCGGCGAGCGAAGGCGAACCAATTTCCTCTTCGCCCTCGACGGTGAACTTGAGATTCACCGGGAGCCGGTCGCCGAGTGCTTTTACGGCGCCGAGCCGCACGGCGAGATTCGCCTTGTTGTCGGCGACGCCGCGCGCGTAGAGCTTCCCGTCCCGCTCGGCCGGGACCCAGGGAGGCGAAACCCACTCTTCGAACGGCTCCGGAGGCTGCACGTCGTAGTGGTTGTAGATGAGGAGCGTCTTCTTTGCGCCCGCCGCCTTCTTTTCCGCGAAGACGACGGGATTCCGCGCCGTTTCGATGACCCGCGCATCGCAACCCAGCTCGCGAAACGTCTCCAGCAGCAACGCCACCGCTTCCCGGATTCCGGTTCCCTGCGCGCTCACGCTCGGGATCCGCAGGTAGCAATCCAGGAACGCCCTTGCCCAGCTCATTTCGGGCGGCCTTTCCGTTGGACCACGGTCTCGCGCTCGACGTCGCCCACGCGCGCGATCTTGACGGAGTTCGTCGCGCCCGGGGCCGTGTTCGTGCCGAGGAGGAAGACCACCGTGTCGCCGACCGCGGCCAGCCGCTCTTCGATCAGGCGGCGCTCGCCGAGTGCAAGGACCGCTTCGGTCGACGCCATTTCCCCGACATGCCGCGAGCGGACGCCCCAATAGAGCGACAGCCTGTTGTACGTGTCCTCGCCCGTCGTGAACGCCACGATCGGCGCCTTCGGCCGCTCGTCCGACAGCAGACGCGCGCTGCGGCCGCTCCGGGTGAAGACCACCATGGCCGCCGGGTCGCACTCGCGTGCCGCGTGGCCCGCGAGACGGACGACCGCGGGTGTAAAGTCGCCCTTCTCCGCCTTGCTCACCGGGTGCACGCCGTGCGAGAAATCGAACAGATTGTCCTCCGTGGCTTCCGCAATCGCCGCCATCCGCTTCACGGTCTCAACCGGGTACTTACCCACCGCCGTCTCGCCGCTCAGCATCACCGCGTCCGTGCCGTCGAGGATGGCGTTGGCGACGTCGGTCACCTCGGCGCGAGTCGGAAGCGGGTTCTCCGTCATGCTCTCGAGCATCTGGGTCGCCGTGATGACGAGCTTTCCCGCGCGGTTCGCACGCTCGATGATCCGCTTCTGGAACACCGGGATCATCTCCAGGCTCACTTCGACTCCCAGGTCGCCTCGCGCCACCATCACGCCGTCCGCAACTGCGATGATCTCGTCGAGCGCATCCACCGCCTGCGGCTTCTCGATCTTCGCGATGATCGGCGCCGACTTCCCTGCCTTCTTCATCAGCGCGCGGAGTTCCTCGATGTCCGAAGCGTGGCGGACGAACGACAGCGCGATGAAGTCCACGCCGAGGGCGAGGCCGAAGAGTGCGTCCTCGCGGTCCTTTTCGGTGAGGGCGCCGGCCGAAAGCGCGGCGCCGGGGACGTTGATCCCCTTGTGTGATTTCAGCAGTCCGCCTTCGACGACGTAGCAGACAACCTCCTGCGACTTCACTTCGAGCACCTTCAGCTCGAAGTTCCCGTCGTCGAGCAGGATCCGGTCGCCCTTCTTCACGTCCTTCGGCAGGTCCTTGTATTCCGTCGAGACGAGACCGTTCGCGCCGTCGCAGGTCCGCGTGGTGATCGTCAGACGGGACCCTGTCGGCACTTCCATCCCGGGATTCGCGATGTTCCCGACGCGGATCTTTGGCCCCTGCAGGTCCTGCAGGATCGCCACCGCGCGCCCCGCCTTCTTCGCTGCTTCCCGAACCAGGCGGTACGCGGCGGCGTGCGAGTCATGCGTTCCATGCGAGAAGTTCAGCCGGACGGCGTCGAGCCCGGCGTCGAGCAGGGCCTCGATGACGCCGGATTTCGCGGAGGCAGGGCCCAGCGTGGCGAGGATCTTTGTGCGGCGCATCTCCACGTTGTAGCGCGGCGGGGCAGGTACGGGAAGCGATCAAACCGCGCCGTCGTCGTACCACCGGTCGCTGAGAAGCGGTCCCGGGTGCCCGTCACGCGCCAACCCGACGCCGCAGTGTTTCGCGTACTCCTCGACGAACTCCGCGAAGGCGCGGTCCAGCGCAAGCCCGTGCCGGTTGGTGTAGGTGCGAAACGTCAGGATTCCGTCGGGAGTCAAAGCGAGCAACCGGCGGCCGACGACGTTTCCCCCGGGCTCTTTCGCCCAGATGATGACCTTGTCGATGTCCACGGCGTTGGAGACGGCGCTCCACGCGTTCGAGCCGCGAAGGGCGAGGCAGGAAGCGAATCCGTATTCGCCCATGAAGAGAATCTCGAATGGGTCGGTCTCCACGCTGAGCGTGAGGCGCCCTTCGAAATCGGAATCCGGCGTCTGGTCTGCGAGGCGCGCTCGCTCGAGGTTCATCTCGACCTCCTGGAGCAGCGCAGGATCTGCGGCCAGTTCCTCCTCCTGCCCTTTTTCCCCCTCCTTCTCCTTGATCTTCGGCGCGGGCGCCTTCAACTCCGCCAGCTTCGCCGCCAGATCGTCGTAACTCTCGGATGCGATCCCCTTCGCCCCCGCCTTCTCGAGGATCTGCCGTGCCTGCGACAGGTCAGCCTTGATCCTCCGCTTCTTTTCCGCCAGCGCGTCCTTCGGCCGGTACTGGTACTCCCGCGTGAATTCCGCGCGCCAGCGATCGATAACCGCCCCGGGTTGCCCCTTCAGCACCTTCCCCGCCCACTCCACCACCGCCGGCTCCGTCCGCAGCCAGTCGTGCCCCCTTCCCGCAATCCGGTCCTCGATCAGCCGCTTCAGGTACTTCGTGTTCCTCGGCATCGCGCCGATCGCCTGGAACCAGAGGAACGACGGGAGGATCCGTGGCTCGACCGATGCGATGTCCACGTCGTGCCCCAGGACTTCGCGGAGCCGGTTCTGGTAGAGCTCGAGGCGGGTCTTATCGACCGAAGCGACGGCGATGCGGATCGCCTCGGCGCGGAGCGAATCGCGCAGGTGCTTGACGAGATCTTTCTTTTCGCGGCGAAGCAGAGCCTGGGCAGGCTCCGGGAGTCGTTTCTCCGCCTCGGGGTCCGAGAACGCCCGTGCGTACGCCGGGTTGATCCAGATCGCAACCTGCTTGTTCAGCGTCTTCTGTCGCTCGACAAGTTTTTCGCGGCGGCCGGCCTCGGCCTGGTCGAGCATGTCCTCGATCGCGCGCAACTCGATTTCGGCGTTCTGGAGCCGGCTCGCGAATTGGTCGAGCGGAGCGATCCGCGGCTGGGTGTGGAAGCGGCTTCCGAGCTCGATCACCAGCGAGAACAGGGCCGAGATTTCGGGGTCGGCGTCGAGGAACCCCGCCACCGCCGGAAAGGCATGAGCCGGGGGGTAGGCGGTATCGAGCTTGCGGAGGAACTGGTCGTGCTCGGCGCCGGTGCGGCAGAGATAGCTCAACTGAAACGCGCCTTCGAGGAAGCGCTCCGCGGCCGCGGTCGAGATCGCGTCGTCGCCGCTGTGGTCGATGATCGACATGACGAAGTCCCAGACGGGGGAGAACTTCTCGGACTCCTCTTTTCCGCCGGGCGCCGCGGGCGGAATCTTGCGCCAGAGCACGACGCCTCCCGCATACCGGAGCGCCTCGAGCAGGACGTGCCGGCGTGCCCGCAATTTCTGCCGGAACATGATGGCCATCAGCGCGCGAGCGCGCCGCTTCCCGACGCGCGGGGGTTCGCGAAGAGCGTTTTCGAGGCCGGTCCGGATGTGCGCTGCCTCCGAAATCGCCATCACCTCGGCGATTTCCTCGGCCCGGGCATGGCCATGCCGCGCCG
Organism: Planctomycetota bacterium; assembly: GCA_038060895.1. Taxonomy (GTDB): domain Bacteria; phylum Planctomycetota; class MHYJ01; order WSZJ01; family WSZJ01; genus WSZJ01. The sequence goes on along the minus strand of JBBTCT010000015.1, from coordinate 108,651 downwards.
GGGTGGCCGCGATGACTTCAAAGAGCGCCAGCGTCCCCTCCGGGGTGAATTCCGGCCGCAGTTTGAGCAGTTCGCGGAAGAAATAGAAATCGGCCGTCGTGTCGTGCGTGATGTTCTGGATGGCAACGTCCACTTCAGGTTTCCCGATCAGCTCCGGCCTGTCGAGCAGGCACCTGTGGAGGAGTTCGAAGGCGGCGCGGGCGTTGGATGCAAATCCGTCGCACACGGCCCTGACCAGGTCGGGCCGGATCAGCCGGATTTCCTCCTGCTGGAACGCGTAACGCACCGCGTCAATTCCCTTCTCGGGGTGGCGGCGGAGAAGGGCCACGTAACGGTCCATGAGGCGTGGAACCCGGTCGGCGTCGGCGCGCATCAGGCTTCGCAGTACGGAGAACAGCGTCCCGGCGTCCGTACTTGCCGCGGCATCCAGCCGGTCGAGAAGCGCTTCGTCGAACGCCACCGGCTTCGCCCGTGCCGCCCCGTCGAAGAACTCCCATCCCTTCCCGGTGTTTCCTGAAATGTTCCGCAGCACGGCGTCGATCAGCGCGGGCACAAGCAGCGCCGCATCGTCCCTCGCGGCTCGACAGGCTCCCTCAACCGCCGCAACCGGATGCTCGTCGAAATGCCGGAGAGCCCGCTCAACAAGCCCCGGCGCTTCCGCCGGCCTGTGCCCCGCCAGGCTGAGCATGGTCACGAAGTAATCGGCCGGCATCGCGGCGCGCTTCGCCTCAAACCAGTCCACGTGCACGGGCAGAAGAAACTCCGGCTCGTACATCGCCGCCGCTTCGACGATCCCCCACGCCCCCTCCGGGTCCGCGTCGAACCAGGCACGGGCGACGGAAATCCACTCGTTGTCGAGCACGTAATGGCACTCGTGCAGGTGGTACCCGGCGGCGCCGAGCCCCTTTCCCTCGTTGCGCGCGATGACCTCGCGCGCGGCCTCGCTCAACGCCGCCCGGCGATGGTGGTCCTGCCGGGCAACCTGGAGGAACGACGCGACGACCGAGCCGGGCGCGCGGTGGGCGTTTGCGATCAGCCACGCCACCACTTCGTCGTCGATCATCGCCGGCTGCGAACGCGCCGTGTCACAGAGCTTGTTCCAGGCATCCTGTCCCGCCTTCTCGAGGTACTCGTCGAGGGAAGCGGCCTCGGGCCCGCGCCAATAGCGAATGTAGTGGAGGAGGCGGTCGGGAGCCATGGGCGGTGATGATACCGGGTGATGGTGGACACCGCAGGCCGCAACGATTACGAAGGTGCGCCGTGACTCCGCCGCTCCCCATTCTGGCCATCGAATCCGACCTGATCGCCCGCCTGCGCGAGACGCGGCGCGTCGTGGTCTCCGCGCCGACGGGATCGGGAAAGTCCACGCAGGTGCCGCGCATGCTGTTGCGAAGCGGCCTGCTCGGGAAGGGGCAGGCCGTGGTCCTGCAGCCGCGGCGGATCGCGGCGCGGATGCTGGCGGCGCGGGTCGCGGAGGAGGAGGGCTGTCCGCTCGGCCGCGAGGTCGGGTACCAGGTGCGACTGGAGAACGCCAGCGGGCCCGCGACGCGGATCCGGTATGTGACGGAAGGCATCCTGCTGCGGCAGATGGTGGGCGACGCGAAGCTCGCGGGGGTCACCGCCCTCGTGTTCGACGAGTTCCACGAGCGGCACCTCGAAGGAGACGTCGCGCTCGCGCGCGCGCTCGACCTGCAGGAGAAGGGCCGGCCGGACCTGCTGATCGTCGTGATGTCCGCGACGCTCGACGGAGCCGCCCTGGACGCGTATCTGAAACCGTGCGCGACCGTCTCAACCGAGGGACGGATGTTCCCGGTGCGCGTCGAGTATGTGGCCGTGGCCGAAGCGGCCGTGCACGACGCCGCTGCCGACGCCGTCGCCGCCTGGATCCGCGCCGGCAACGACGGCGACGCCCTCGTCTTCATGCCCGGCGCCTGGGACATCTCACGGACGATCGAGGCCCTCAAGACCCGCCCCGAAACCCGTGACGCCTCCCTCCTTCCGCTTCATGGCGAACTCCCTCCGCGCGACCAGGACGCCGCCGTCGCCCGCGCCGACCGCCGCAAGGTCGTCGTCGCCACCAACGTCGCCGAAACCTCGCTCACCATCGACGGCATCCGCCTCGTCGTCGACTCCGGCCTCGCCCGCCTCCCGCGCCACGACCCCCGCCGCGGCCTCAATACGCTCTTCATCGAGCCCATCTCCCGCGCCAGCGCCGACCAGCGCGCCGGACGCGCCGGCCGCACCGCGCCCGGGACGTGCGTGCGGTTGTGGAGCGAGGCCGAACACACGAAGCGGCCCGCGCGAGAAGAGCCGGAGGTCAAGAGGCTCGAGCTGGCGGAAGCGGCGCTCGCGCTGAAGGCCGGCGGCGTCGGCGACCTGCGGAAGTTCCGGTGGCTGGACGCGCCGCCGGAGAAGGCGCTGGTCCACGCCGAAAATCTGCTCGGCGACCTGGGCGCGCTCGACGAATCCCTCGAAATCACGCCCCTCGGCCGCCGCCTCCTCGCCTTCCCCGTCCACCCGCGCTGGGCGCGCATGCTTCTCGCCGCGAACGACCTGCATTGCGTCCGCCTCGCTTCGCTCGTCGCCGCCATCATGCAGGGGCGCGACCTTCTCGTCCGCTCCGCCGACTCCATGTCCGTCGAGTTTCGCAAAGACGTCCTCGGCGACCGCGACACCTCCGATCTCTGGATCCTCATCCGCGCCTGGGAATTCGCCGCCGATAACGCCTTCCGCTTCGACGCCTGCCACCGCGCCGGGATCCACGCCCAGGCCGCCCGCCAGGTCGGCCCCGCCCTCGAACAGTTCCTGCGGATCGCAAAGCGCGAGGGCCTCGACGTGGACGACCGCAAGGTCCCCGAGGAAGCCTTGCGCCGCTGCGTCCTCGCCGGCTTCCCCGACCGCGTCGCCCGCCGCTTCGACACCGCCACTCTCCGCTGCGAAGTCGTCCACGGCCGCCGCGGCCTCCTCGCCCGCGAAAGCGCCGTCCGCCGCGCTTCACTCCTCGTCGCAGGCGAGATCCGCGAAGTCGAGGGCCGCGGCCGCGAGGACAAGACCCTCCTCGGCCTCGTGACCGCGATCGAGCCGGCGTGGCTGGAAGAGCTCTTTCCGTTCGACCTCACGCGGAAGGTCATCGTGGGGTTCGACGCGGAAGCGAAGCGCGTGACAGCCGAGGAAGTCACGCGCTTCCGCGACCTGGCGATCTCAAAGCGGTCCGCCGAGCCCCCCACGGAGGAGGCCGCGAAGCGCTTCGCCGAGGAAGTCCTCGCAGGCCGGCTGCAGTTCCGCGAATGGGACGCGGCGGTCGATCAGTGGCTGCTGCGCGTCGCATTCCTCGCGAAGACGTGCCCGGAGCTCGGCCTTGTCACGCCTGGCGAACCCGAGCGTCGCGCGGCCACGGAACGGCTCTGCAAAGGCGCGACGAACTGGAAAGACCTCCGCGACCGCCCAGTGCTTCGCGAAATCCGCGCGCTCGTCGGGCCCGCGCTGCAATCGCAGGTCGAGAAGCACGCCCCCGAACGCCTGGAGCTCTCGAACGGCAAGAAGCCGAAACTCGTCTACGCCGCAGACGCGGCGCCCCACATCTCGCTCCGCATCCAGGAGCTCTTCGGCGTCACTCGCATCCCTCCGATCGCGATGGGCCGCGTCGTGCCCGCCGTCCACGTCCTCGCCCCGAGCAACCGGCCGGTGCAGGTAACGCAGGACATCGGGAGATTCTGGAGCGAACACTACCCGCGCATCAAGAGAGAGCTTCAGCGGAAGTACCCGAAGCACGAGTGGCGGTAAGACGTCTGACGCTCCGTCAGTGCGTGCGGCTGTGGTGCCGCGCCGAGCCGTGGTGATGCGTCCGGCGGCCGGAAGGGCGGCGGCAGGCCACCGCATGGCCCGGGGCAGGCAGGGAGCGGACGAGGGAATGGACGCGGTCGTTCGAAGCGGCGCCCGCCAATCCGTCCATGGAGTGGGTCACGCCCGTCGCGAGGCTCGTGAAGGCCGAAAAGAGGACGAAGAGACCGTTCATGGGAAGCTCCTGTGTGGGGTTCAGGTCCGACAGGGCTATCGGCCAGGAGTGCCCGGGAACTTTCGCGCCCTTGACTACTTCGCGAACTCCTTCAACATCGCCTCAAACCTGGGATCGTCCTTCACGGACGGCTCCTCGATTTCGTTTCGCATGTCGTTCACCGACTTTCCGTGCTCGAGCGCCCGGCGAGACTCCGCCAGCGCTTCGTCGACCCGTTCGCGGCGCTGAGGGCTCCCGGCCGGGGCGCCCTCCGCTGCCTGCGCGAAGATGCCCGCGACAAATATGTGGATGTCGGGGTGGCGCGGGAGAATGGAGCTCGAGAGGCGTGCATGCGCGAGGGCGTCGTCGAACTTGCCCGCCCTGGCAAGAGGGATCGCGGTCATCAGGGAGGACAGGGCGGAGGGGTGCGCCTTGAGAAAGCCAGCCTGGTACGCCAGCCGCTCCGCGTCGTCGCCGACCTCGTAGCGGGCCAGTTCCGAGGGGTGCAGCTCGCGCGGGACCGCACGCTTCGCCGCCGCGAGCAGGTCGAGCGGAATGCGGCGGACCGTTCCGTCGGCGTACGGAGCGAGCCAGAGCGTCGAGTCGGTTGTGAACCCGAGGCGCTTCGGCGAGGTCACAAACGGCAACACGAGATGCTGCTGCAGCCCTTCGGTCTTCAACAGCCGGACCTCCCCGGCCTCCACGAAGACCGCGATCCAGTTGCCGTCGGGACTGGGAATGGCCGTGATGTCCTCGATCCGCGGCCAATTCGCCATCGCGATCGGCGCGCGCTTCGTCGTGTCCCAGACGCGGACCGAAGCGTCGGCCGCGGTCGAGACGATGTGGCGGCCGTCGGGGAGGGCGCGGGCCGAGAGGGTCCATCCGGTGTGTCCCGTGAAGCGGCCGAGCTCCTTCCCGGTCGCCGTTTCCCACGCGATGATCACGGCAGCGGGAGGCAGGGTCGTATACGTTGTCTTCCCGTCGGGAGAGGTATCGACGGTGTGCGCGCCCTTCGGGTGCTGGAAGTTCCCGATGGTTTCGCCTCCCGGCAGCTGCAGGACGACGATCTGGCTGTTGTTTCCAATGCAGGACAGACAGGTGCCGGAGACATTGAAGGTCGCATGATTCCGCGCGCCCGGCTCCACCTCCACCCGCCGGACGACCCGGCCCGTGCGCAACTCGCGCAGCTCCACCATTCCGGCCTTCGAACGCACGATCGCCGCGAACTTCCCCTGGGGATCCACTTCGACGTTGATCCACTGCTGGTCCAGCGTGTCTTCCCAGCGCGTCAGCGTCTCCCCCGACTCGAGGTCCCGCACGCCCACGTGGCCCTCGCGGTCGAGCCGAAAGAGCCCCGTCCGTCCATCGGGGCACGGGCTCAGGAGCCGGCCGCCGGCGCAGGCATCGAGAAGCGGCGTCTCGCGGCCCGGCCGCACGTCCCACACGATCGCGGTCCGGTCGCCTGAAATCGTCGCGACGCGCTTTCCGTCGGGGCTGAAGCGGACTTCGTTGATCCCGTACTCGTGCGCCCCGAGGACGTCGAGCCTTCGGCCGTCGGCGACGGCGTGGACCTCGACCTGGTGCCGCTCGGTGCTGGCGGCGAAGCGGGTCCAGTCGGGGCTCACGCCCCAGCTCATCTGGTACGGTCCCTTGTGCGTCACCGCGTTCGCACCGGCGTCGGCATCCTGGAACACGATCAAGGCGTCGCGGCCGCACGAGACGATCCGCTTCCCATCCGGCCGCCAGGAAATGTGCGTGCGTGCCCCCCCGGCGTTGGGGATGGCCCAGCTGCTCTTCGCCGCGCCCGTGGCGGCGTCCCAGATCCGCAGTTGGCCGTCCGGTCCCGATGTCGCGACGGAATTTCCGTCGGGCGAGAAGCGCGCGAGGGTGGCTGAAGGGCCGTCGGTTCCCAGGACTCGCGGAGTTGAAGGATCCGCCGTGTTCCAAAGGAGGGCCGGACCGGTTCCGTCGGCCGCGACGATGCGGCCGGCGTCCGGGGACAAGTCGGCCTCAAGCTCTTTCGCTCCGCACTGGAAAGCCAGGCTCGTGCCGGACGACAGGCTCCAGAGGCGCGCCGTCCCGTCGCCGGACCAGGTGAGCACGACGGCGCCGTCGGCGGAGTACTTCGCGCCGCCAATCCCGCGCGTATGCCCCTCGAGCGTGACCACGGGGCGAAGCGTCTCGCCGTCCCACAACCGGGCCGTCCCGTCTCCCGACCAGCTGAGCAGACGCCGGCCATCGGGGCTGAACGCGACGCCCGCGACCGGGCCGTCGTGGGCATCCGAGTGGGCAATCTCAGTCCCGGTCGACAGATCCCAGAGCCGCACCAGATAGTCATTCCCGCAGGTAGCCAGCCTCCGGTTGTCAGGGCTCCACGCCGCGTCGCGGCCGCCCCAGTCGTGCCAGAAGAAATGCCGCGCTTCCGAAAGATGGAGGAGCGACTCGTAGAGCGCATTGTTCGACGTCAGTCCCGGAGCCGTGTCGGCGGCCCTCATGGAAAGGAGAAGCGCCGCGGCCGGGAACTCGCTTGCGAGCGGCTTCGCGAGCGCGGCCAGCCGCTCCCCCTGCGCTCGGGTCAGCGCCTTCTGCGTCGCCTCGCGCGCACGCCGCTCGTCTTCCGCCTTCTGCGACGCCTTGTCGCGCGCCGCATTCGCATCGCGCTCTGCCGCGCGGGCCAGCCTCGACTCGATTCCCGCCTGCTTCGCGTAGTACAGCGACACGAACACGCCGGCGACGAGAATCACGAAGGCGGCTGCGATCGCCGAGGCCAGCGCGCGATGCTTGCGAAGGAAGCGGGAGAACTGCTCACCGAGGGAGTACTGGTACGACTCCAGCGCCCGTCCGTCCCGGAACGCCTTCACTTCTTCCGCCAGCGCCTTCGCGCTTGACAACCGCAGCGCCCGATCGCGCGCCATCGCCTTCGCCGCCAGCGCCGCCAGCTCCTTCGGCGCTTCCGGCTCGTGCGTGCGGACGGGGACCGGATCGACCGTGAGAACCGATTGCAGGATGGCGCCGACGTTCGGGCCCTCGTACGGCGCATGCGCTGTCAGGATCTCGTAGAGGATTCCGCCAAGCGCGTACACGTCGCTCTTCTCATCGACCTCGTCGATCCGGCCGCGCGCCTGCTCCGGCGGCATGTACGACGGCGTGCCGAAGACCGCGCCGTCCACGGTGAGCTTCGACGAGCCTCCCGCGACCTCCGTCTCCGCGCGCCCCGCGCTCATCATCGCCGTCGCGTCGAGAAGCTCCCTCCCCGCCTTGTCTTCCTGCCCCGCCACGCGAGCGAGGCCCCAGTCGAGCACCAGCGTCTCGCCGAAGTCTCCCAGGATCAGGTTCGCCGGCTTCAGGTCCCGGTTGATCACGCCGCGCGAATGCGCGTACGCCACCGCGTGGCAGACCTGCACGAACGCGTCGAGAAGCGACATCCGCGCGTTCATCCGGTCCTCAGCGGTCCTGAGCGCGGGGTCGCGGCCGATCTGCCACAGCCTTTCCGCGAATGTCTGGCCACGCACATATTTCATCGCGTAGAAGACCGTCCCGTCAGGGTTCTGCCCGATTTCGTAGACCGGCACGATGTTCGGATGCTCGAGCTGCCCCGTGACTTTCGCTTCCCTCAGGAAGCGCTCAAAGTCCGCCCCCGAAGATTTCCCCGGCGTCGCGGGACGCGTCGGCACCCCGCGGTTGTCGGGCGACAGCATCTCCTTGATCGCCACCTCGCGGCCCATGAGGTTGTCCATGGCCACCAGCACGCGCCCCATGCCGCCGCGCGCAAGTTCCTTCCGGACCTGGTAGCGCTCCTTCGGCAGAACCGACCGCGTCCCCGGTGGAGGCGTCGACCGCGACAGCGCCCTCAGCGTTGCCTCCATGGCCGCCGCAGGGCCGTCCCACAGCCGGCGCCACGCCGACGAGGCCGGCAGGCTATCGGCGACGATGCGGAACGCCGCCCCCTCGTCCTTGCCCGTCGCCTGGAGCTCGCGTTCCAACTCCTGAAGTGTCCCGGCGCCCAGTCGTACCGAGAGACGTTCGGGAATCTGAGGAACGGAAGAACCGCCCGCGTCGAGCGCCTGCACTTCTTCCGCCGCTTCGTCGGCGCCGATCAGGCCGCGCTGAAGAGCGACCGCGAGGGCCAGCAGCCGGAGCCTGAGGGAGTTCATGCGGACGTCGAGGCGCGCGGGTTGGGCTTCACCTCCGCGATGCTAGCCCCACGCACCGAGGGCCTTCAAGCTCGCAGCTACTTCAGCTTTTCCAGCTGCGTCCTGGCGGCCGGCGCGGAGGACGTCGCCGGGAACTTCTCGACCACTTCCTTGAAGGCCGCTTGCGCCTCGTCCCTCTTCCCCGCCGCCAGGTGAAACTCCCCGAGGTAGAGAAGATCCTGCGCTTCCCGCTCCGCCGCGGGAATCCTGAGCCAGCGCTCTCGCGCCGGGATAGTCCCGGACATCGGCTTCGCGTCCGGCCCGATCGGCGGCCACGGCAGCTTGCCGAACCACGCTGGCTTCGCGGGCAGGTAGAGGGACTCCGGCAGTTTGTGGTCTTTGATCTTCGGGTCCCACTGCGTCTGCTTCGTGACCCAGTCAAAGTTGCCGTGGCGGAGAAGAGTCGCGGCGACCTTCGGGTCGTCTGGAATGCCCAGCACCCAGACCGTCGGGACGGTCAGCGGAGAACTTTCATCCGCCTCGTATTCGCCCTTCATCCCCTCGTAACCCAGGACGTTGCCGATCGCATTGTTGAAGCGGCTGAACTTGTCGAAGCGGAATCCGCACAGGTTGCGCGACATCGGCCGGCCGTCGATCCGCAGGTTTTTCATGTCGACGGCGTTGCGGAAAAGCGTGTTGTGGCTGGACGAGCCCCAGTAGAAATCGAAGCCGACGGTGCCGACGACGTTGCCTTCCCAGAGATTGAGGAAGGGATGCGCGGCGTGCTGGCTCAGGCCCATATGGGCCCAGTCGGTATCCGGGAAGTCGCGACCCCAGGTCTGGTACTGGAAGTTGTAGGCGATGACGTTGCCGGGGCCGCTGCATGCCGCCTGCGGACCGGTATTGAGGTAATAACAGGTGTTGTTCTCGACGAGCGTGTCGGTGCTCTGGGCCGTGATGAGCACGCCATACCCGTGCCCCGAGCCGTACGCGTACGCGTGATGGAAGTAGCTGTCCCGGATCTCGCAGCCGAGCGACTTCTTGAGCGTGACGTGCCCGTCGAACCAGCAGCGGCTCGACTCGACGTTCTTCACCCAGCAGTACATCGCGTTCCAGAAGCGGATCGTATTGCTCTCGTCGGTGCGCCGCTTCGTCGTCTCGACATACAGGTCCTCGATCCCCGCACGGCGAATGACCTTGTCCGAGGTCCGCAGCGCCTGCGGCTCGAGCGACTCACTGAAGGTGATCGCGAGCGGTCGGCTCAGGGTCAGCGTGTTGCCGTCTTTCTTCACGAGCTCGACTAGCTGCCCCATCGCGCGCTTCCCGTTCTCTCTCCCCGCCCACCGGCACGTACCGCCCTCGCCCTCGATGCTCACGATGTCAGGATCGTTGAGCTGGTCGATCAGCAGCAGATCCCCGGCTCGCAGGCGCGACGCGTCGTCCACGGTGATGGATGTCGAGCCCCGGGCAGAGCCCTTCACGATCTTGGTCACCGTCTCGTTGTCGTAATTGCTCGCAGCTATCGCGTGCCTCGCCGTCGCCTCGTTGATGAGCCGCGTCTTCTCCGGCCCTTCGCCGCGCAGCACGATTCCCTTCGTGATCGTGAGCGTCGCGGTGAGCCGGTACGTCCCCGCTGGCAGGTAGACCGCCTTCCCCTCCGGGCAGTCGTCCAGCGCCTTCTGGATCGCCGCAGTGTCGTCGGCCGCGCCGTCGCCCTTCGCGCTGTACGGCGCCGCCTTGACGTTCGCGAATACGGGGTACACCGGGATCCCGCCCGGCACGCCGGGCTTCCAGTCCATGCGGCGGTCTTCGGGAATCAGGGAAGCGCCGCGGCTCTGGGCGTTCGCGAGGCCCGGCAAGATCGACAGGATGGCGACCCAGAGAAGGGGACTCGGGCAGCCTCTCGGTCGAATCAAGTGAATGAGTGATTGCATGGAAATCCGACCAGGAATCCTAGTCCCGGCATCGGCTCTCCTGCAAGCGCGAGTCCGTCCACGCGCCTTCCCCTTTGACGCATGGGCGGCAGGATTTCGAAATTCCTCCTCCTTCTAGCTGCAGTTAAACTGGAAAGTGACCTCACGCGGAGAAGAGCCATGATCCGGAAAGTCGGCCTGTTCCTGCTGGTTGTTTCCATTTCCGCAAGTGCCCAGGAAACGATCCGTTTTCAGGGCCCGAAGTCCGCCACGAAGGAGGATCTTCAGGCCTGTTCGGTGGCGCTGCTCAAGCGCGGCAAGGCGCGCGGTCTCAAGGGTCTTACCGGCAAGGTCCTTGATGGGGAGGAGACGCCCGTCCTGGAGCTCATTTCGAGCGCGAAACTTCCCGCTGCCAGCCTCGAGATTGTCGCGCGGCTCTCCCGCGTCGCCGGGAAGGAGGCCTCGCTTCGCATGGGCCGCGACCGCACACCCGACGAGATCCGCGATGGAGTCGGTCCCGGTCCCTGGCTCGAACCGTCGAGAGACAAGGCGCCGAAGGGCCTGAAGTGGTTTCACTGCACGAACCCCGATTTCACGGAGTCGGCGACGGGCGAAGGAGCCGGCCGCATCGGCGCGACGCGAATGCTCGAGGAGCAGCCGGCCATCCCCTTCTCCGATTTCGGAACGGCCGGGGTCAGCAAGGTCGACGGGAAGGAGTGCTGCACCTGGATTCTCCCTCCGGCCACTTCAAAGAGATTCTATGACCTCACCAACCCCGACCCGAAAGCGCCCAAGCTGATGTCGTGGTGGGATACCGCCTTCGTGTACGACGGAGTGGCCCTGGTAACCGATTTCAGGGTCACGACGTGCGAGGGGAAGAAGCGTCTGGAACGGGCCGTCGTCACCTGTCCGCTCGAGTTGGGGAAGGACGTGGATGCGATCTTCCGGAGCCCCATGCCGTTTGTGCTGGAGGTCGTCGCCGAGACTAAGTAACGGCCCGACTTCGACCCACGCGGCGCCGAGGACGTTTCGAGATTCCGAGGGGTTGCCGGCTTTCTTTGCTCTTTCCCCCGGTGGTACGATGCGCCGATGCGATTCGCCGCCGCGCTCATCGCGCTCCTCGCTTCCGTCGCCGCCGCCGATCCCGAGACCGCCGGAGCGCTGAAGATCACGCGCCCCGCGAAGTGGGACCGCCAGGACGACCCGGCGAGCAAGACCGCTATTTTCATCCCGCACGAGGCGGACGCGGCCAGCAAGGTCGCCTTGATGGTCCTGCCGCCCGAGGAAGTCGACGCGAGGCCGCTCGACTGGCTGGGAGTGAAATGGGACGGGATGCTCAAGGGCGGCGAGCTCATCTCCGGCGGCGACACTGCGGCGCTTGGCGATTGGGTCCTCCGAACCGGTCGCATCAAGTCCGCAGCCGGCAAGTCCTGGACGCGCATCTACGCCCTCCGCGCCGGCAGGAAAATCCAGGGCGTCCTCTTCGTCGCAGAAACGAAAAAACTCTTCGAGCGCTACGCCGCCGACGTGGACAAGTCCCTCGCGGACGCCTCGTACGAGGGAAAGCGAGCGGCGGCGCCGAAGGTAAAGAGCGCGTGGTCGGGCGTCGTGATGCGCAACCGCTACGACGCGCTGTCCAAGGGGTACGTCTGGAAGTCCGGGATCGATCACATCGTGCTCTTCGACAACGGCCTCGCCGCCAACGGGTGGCCCGATCGCGGGCTCGACACGCTCGACTACAGCGTCGACCCGCTGGCGAAGCTGGACTACCTGGGGAAGGTGGAGGAGACGGAGAAGGGCCTGGTGATCACGTGGGAACCGGGGAGCACGATGACGCTGGAGAAGGGCGACGGGAAGCTCGTCGAACCGTCGACGCACGGGGAGTTCTTCCCGATGGCGTCCGTCGACGGAACGCGCCCGGAGGGGACGTTCGACCGGCCGGACAATTTCTACCCCAACCGTCTTGTCCTGCGCGCCGACGGCACGTTCGAGGAGCAGGGGGTCCTCGCGCTGCTGTCGAGTCTCAACAGCGAGAATCCGCAAAAGGGCCGGGGAACGTATGCGATCCGCGCCTGGACGCTTCACATGACCTACGAGGACGGCATCACCCGGTCGATCGCCTACGAGGTGACGAAGGGAACGCCGGCGAAGCCCGAGCGGATCACGCTCAACACGTTCGGCCTGGATCTCAAGAAGTAGGGAGGGGGCGCCGCGGTCAGGTCCCTGCCGTCCGCAAGCCATCGGTTCGTGATAGAATTTCAGCGCGTGATGAGTTCCACGATGCTGGCGCAGTACCGCGCGATGTCGCCGAAGGAGCGCTTCGCTGAGATGCGCTCCCTCATGGATGTGGCGGAGAGAGCGCTGAGTGTTCTTGCGCCGGAGGAGCGCGCCCGCCGCCTGACTGCGGAAGACCGCATTCGTCAGGCTTCGAAGCAGGCTCTCCTCCGCGGGCTCGCGGCTGCCGAGGAAGCGCGCAGGGCCGGCCATGAAGGATGACATCCTCTCCCAGGCTCGTCGCCTGGCCGAGGTGTTGTCCTCGAACCGCATCAACCACGCCTTTATCGGCGGGCTGGCCATGAATGCCTGGAGCATTCCTGCCCCGACCTACGACATAGACCTGTGTGCCGACCTGACACGCCCGCTTGTTTTCGCATGGCGATTGGCCTCTCCAGCTACGGGTATTGGGAATCTCCGGTAGGAAGTTGAAAACCGACTGCGGCCTCTTCAGGCACGTACTTCACATCCTCCCCCTCCATCGTCCCCACCGCCGCCGCCGCGACTCCGTCCCCGACGACGTTGACGACTGTGCGCAACATGTCGAGAGGGCGGTCGACGGCCCAGATGAGGGCGATGCCCGTCAGAGGGATGCCGAGAGGCTCGAGAATGATGACGAGCATCGCGATGCCGGCGGCGGGAACGGGGGCGGTGCCGACGGCTGCGAGCATCGCGGTCAGAATGACACCGATCTGCTGCGTGACGGTCAGATCAATTGCGTAAAGCTGCGCGATGAAGACCGTCGCGACCGTCTGCATGATCGCCGTGCCGTCCATGTTCACCGTCGTCCCGATCGGCAGGACGAAGCTCGTCACGCTCGTCGAGACGTTGAGCCGCTTGTTCACGCACTCCATGTTGACCGGGAGCGAAGCGGCGCTGGAGGACGTCGAGAACGCGGTGACGAGCGCGGGGCGGCAGGCGCGGACGAAGTCGGTGAAGCGAAGCCGCGTCAGCAGCCGGATGACCCCGCCGTACACGACGAAGAACTGGATGGACAGCGCGAGCACCACGACGACGCAGTAAAGCGCCATGGCCTTCACGACCTCGATGCCGATCGAGGCCGTCGCGACGGCAATCAGGCAGAAAACGCCCACGGGCGCCGTGAACATCACGGCCTGGATCATGCGCACCATCACGAGGCTCAGCGACTCGAACGTGTACGCCAGGTGCTCGCGGCGCTTCGAATCGATCATGGCCGCACACAGGCCGAAGAGAAGCGCGAAGAAGATCACCGGGAGCATCTGCGAGTTGCTGGTCATCACGGAGAAGACGTTGTTCGGAACGATCCCCCGGATGAATGTCCAGGGCGTGTGTTCTGTGGTCTTGATCTTGCCGACGATCTCTTTCTGCTTCGCCTCGTGCTCCTTCGCGATGCGGTCGCGGGTCTCCTTCGCGATCGCATGCCCGGGCTTGATCGCATTGACCAGAAAGATCGCGACGATGCACGCGAGCGCAGCCGTGATGAAGTAGAGAACCAGCGTGCGGCCCGCCACCCGTCCGAGCTTTCGCAGGTCGCCGATCGACATCATCCCGCAGATGAGCGAAACGAAAACCAGCGGCACGATGACCATGAAGATCAGGCTCTTGAACAAGTCGCCGCCGAGCTTAAGAAGCTCCAGAAGAAATCCCGCCTTGAGGAGCCCGGCGCTTCCGGCGATCCACCCGAACAGGACCCCAAGCGCCAGTGACAGCAGGATTACGTTCGGGAGATTGAAGAAGCGGCGCACTACTTGTCCCGGGGCAAAGCGTCGACTTCAACCGTGACGCGCGCCTGGAAAACGAGCTTCCCATCTCGAAACTGCCGCGCTTCTTCAAGCACCGTCCGCGCGTCAGCAACGACCGTTCCCTCGAACGACGGCTTCCCGTTCGTCTCGATCACGACCGGCTTCGCGAAATCGACCATCCCCGGCGCGAGCAGCACCGTGTACTTCGTGACCCCGCTCGTGCGCACGACGATCTTGTTCCCGTCCCGCACCGCCTCGATCCGCGGCAGGTCGGCCCGCAGCAGCCCCTTCGACGCATCCTCGAACGCATGCTGGCTCTTTGCCTCCCCCGCCTCCTCGATCCGGATCCACCGGAACGTGTTCGCCGGGAACTTCAGCGCGGTTTCCCCCTCCGTCTTGTCCACGCACCAGTGCACGGTCTTCGGGAAGGGATCTCGCGTATGCGCGAGGATGAACTTGCGCACGGCGTCGCCCTTCTGGATGAAGAGGCTCGGGTCGTGCCCCTTCCCCGCCATCTCGACGAACGTGATGTCGATGCCGGAGGCCTTCATGCCTTCGACGTCCTTGCGGACTTCGGCGATGGTAAACAGTCCGTCTTTCTCGCCGTTGATGGCGAGGAGGGAGAGATTGCGCAAGTTATTGAAGCGCGTGACGCCGCCGGGCGATCCGATGACGGGGATCGCGCAGGCGAACGTCCCCGCGAGCGTCTCGAGGATGGCGTACGTGCCGCGGCCGCCATCGGAATCCCCGGCGAGGTAGACGCGGTCGTCGTCGACGCGGAAGTTGCGCTTCACGTACTCGACCGCGTGGCGCAAAAGCGCGCGGTTCGCGGGTTCGCCCCACTCGACTTTGCTGTGGGTCGAGGGGCCCACCATGATCGGGCCGAGTTCCTCGACGGCCGCGCCGAACGTTTTCGACTCGTGGTGCCCTCCTCCCGGCGGGGGCTGGCTGATGGCGCCGTGCAGCCACACGACGACGGGCACGGCCTTGTTCGGGGCGTACTTCTTCGGGAGGTAGTACGTGAACTCGCGGGACACCCCGTCGGGGCATTCGAACTTCAGCGTCTGCGTGTCCTTGAGCCCCGTCGCATAGAGGCGTTTCTTTGCGATCGTGTCGGCGATGCGCGCGGCGTCTTTCGCCGTCAGCGGCTTCTTCAGGAGCTTTTCGAGCATCAGCGCCGCCTTGGCGTCATCCTGCTCGTCGACGTAGTCGATTTCCGGCGGCTGCGGGCCTGCCTGCACGGCAACGGCGAGAACGGCGACGAGCGACCACGCGATCTTCATGCCGTGCCTCCCTTCAATCGACGACGGCCACGATATCCGCTGCCGGGCACACACGGACGATGAAGAACGTATTCCAGTATCCGCGGTAGAAGGTCATTTCCGGCGAGAGCGGCCCCCGCTTCGGAGTCCCCGGGAAAATCCACGCCGACTTCTTTTCCTCGAACTCCCCCCGTGGCTCTCCTTCGAAGTGCACGGACCACGATTTCGGCATCTGCGCGAAAGACGTCTTCAGGACCGTCGTCCACTGGCCGCCGGGGCAGGAGATGCGTTTGGGGCCGAAGAGTCGCATGAGTTCCAAAACGACACCATGCGGTCCGGCCGCAGGTCAACGTCATTCGGGACGCGGCAGGCTGCCCTCAAAAGGGATCGGCGCGGCGCCCCCCGCGGGCTCGAACCCGAACACGCGGGAGTAAAACGAAAGCTCGGCCTCCAGGGCGCGCGCGATCGTCTCCGCGCGGCGGAAGCCGTGCCCCTCCCTCTCGAATGCGAGGTAGGCGAACGGCGCGCCACGCTTCCGAAGAGCATCGACCATCATCTCCGTCTGGCGCGGAGGGCAGACGACGTCGTCGAGTCCCTGCAGGAAAATCACGGGCGCTGTGATCCGGTCCGCCTCCCACACCGGTGAGCGATCGCGATAGAGTTCGCGAGCCTCGGGCCACGGACCTACGAGCCGCACGCTGTACTTCCACTCGAACTTGTGCCCAAAGTCGTCCGCGAGCACTTCCAGGTCCCCGATGCCGTAGTAGCTCGCTCCCGCGCTGAAGACGCGGCTTCGCGTCAGCGCGCGCAGCGTCGTGTAGCCGCCGGCGCTTCCGCCGCGAATCGCGATGCGCTTCGGGTCGGCAAGCCCGCGCTTAACGAGATGGCGCGCCGCCGCTTCGCAGTCCTCCAAGTCCACGATCCCCCACTGTCCGTTCAGGCGCTCGCGGTAGGCGCGGCCGTAGCCGGTGCTCCCGCCGTAGTTCACGTCCACGACGGCGCAACCGCGGCTGGTCCAGAACTGCGTCTCGAGATCGAGTTCGCTGGTGGCGGCGCTCGTCGGCCCACCGTGGCAGGCGACGAGAAGCGGCGGCAGCTGTCCTGCCGGCGCGGCGAAATCTCGGTTTCGGGGCGCGTAGTAGAGGGCGTGCGCCGACAGGCCGCGCGCGGTCGGGAATTCGATCGGCACCGCGGGCGACAGATAAGCGGGGTCAACCACCGCCGCGCTCGAGCGGCGGATCACCTCGGTCTTCCGCGATGCCAGGTCGAGCAGAACCAGCGCTTCCGGTTCGGTCGGAGAACCCGCGAGGAACAGGGCGCGGCCGGGCGAGGTTCGAAGCGCTCTCATTTCCGTGTAAGGAACCGAGACTTCATCGAGGCGCCCGGTCTCCGTCTCCAGGAGGGCCAGGTGCCAGGCTCCGCCTTCGCAGAAGAGGCACACGATGCGTTTCGCGGAATCGAATCCATAGGTCGAAGTGCCGAAGTTCCACTGCGGGCGCCCGAATTCGGCTTTGCGTTCGGTCAGCGGCTCCACGCGGCCATTTCGCTCGCGGCAGATGTTCCAGAAGCCCGTGCGATCGGACACGAAGTGCAGGACGCCGTCGGGGGACCACTCCGGCTGGAAGATCGATTCCTCGGCGCCGCCGGCGACGAGACGCGCTTCGCCGAGGGAACCGTCCGGGCGGATTTGCGCTACACGGAGTTCGGTCCCGTCCCACGGCATGTTCGGATGATTCCAGGAAAGCCACGCGAGCTGCGACCCGTCCGGGCTGAGCCTGGGAGATGAGTAGAAGTCGCTCCCACGGACAAGAACGGTTCCCTCGGATTCCCGGTCGAGCGAAATCGCGGCAAGCGTCGTTTCGGCCTGCGTTCCGGTGACGTTGTGGTCTTCGCGGACGCAGATCAGCCGCCCGCGGAGTGCGTCGAACTCGAAATCGGCGAAGCGCATTTTTCCGGCGGGCGTGAGGGGCCTCGGGGTCTGACCGCGGTCGATCGAGTAGACGCGTTTGTCGACGTCGTTCGAGAACCAGACGGCATCGGATCCGGCGAGGTAAGCGCCGCCGCCGTATTCGTTCACGCGCGTCCTGACGTTGAATGGAAGAGGCGTCAGGTCTCCAGCGCGGCGAACCAGGGCAGTGCGGCCGCCTTCGTTCGGGCGAGACTCGGTCCAGAAGATCTCGCCGGCATGAAAGGAAGGCTGGCCGAGCCCGATGGTCTCACCTGTGATCAGGGCCGTTGTGATCGGGGAAGTCCACGAACCGAAAGGGGCTGCCTGCAGCGACGGGCTCATGCGACGACTCCGATGTCCAGAAGTTCGCGATTCACTTCGCAGGTCCGGATGATACGGGAGGGACCGAAGCGGCGATTGCGATCATCTCGGGATACGGCAGGTTGCCGATCAGCGTCAGGGAAGTGTTTTCCACAGGCCAGCTGAGAATAGTAAAGCCGAACGCGAAATTCAGGACCCCTTCCCCGTCGCCGATCGGAACAGGTATTCCGACCGCCGGAAGGTTGGCCGGCCCCCGGTTCAGCATTTCGCTCAGGGACAGCCAGCGCGCGCCCTTGGGCATCAGCAGCGCCACGATCGGCGCCGCTTCCAGGTCTCCCCCCAGGATGACCTTGTGCACCGAATGCCCTTCAGGCAACTCCGCAGGCTGCAGGATCGGGAACGTCACGAGCTCCTGCGCCTCGGCGATCGTCACGCCCGGACTGCCCAGGTCGCAGTCGAAAACCATCGCGTCTTCGGGGAACTCAAACCGGAACGCGCCCGGCGGAATCACGGCGCCCAGGTCAATCGAGTCGAACTCCATGCCGTACCACTCGCCACCCTGCGCGTTCTTGATCGAGACCTGAAGCGGCATCAGATTCTCGACGTCCAGCCACGCGTCGTACGGCTTGATGAGCGGCGCTTCGGCAATCGGATCGCACCGCCAATGCTCGACGTCGCGCCCCGCGCGATGGCCCGGTCCCTCGTCGTCCAGATCGTAGTGGCCAAGGACCCAGGTGAAACTCTCGAGCATCACGCCGGCGACTTCGCGCCGGCCTGGAATCTCCAGCCCCCGGATCCGCAACCCGATCCGGGACTGGGGCCACCAGATCGACATCGTTTCGCCGTCGAACACGAAGAGCTCTCCGGCGTGTTCAGCGGGTGCCACGACCTCGGCCCGCACTTTCCACGGACGCTCGTAGATGACCGTCTTGACGACCGGCACCCCAGGCTCGCGCCGCAGCAGGCCGCGCTCCGTGACCTGGGCCTCGTAGCTCGCGATCGAATACAGCCCATTGGTCGCAGCGCGGGCCATCAGGTGGGCTTTGATGGTGGTGCAGGAAGTCAACAGCGCGGCGCAAATCACGCCGATCGAAACAAGGGAGCGCTTCACAAAAGCAATCCTAGCCCTCGATGAACGGACAAGCCAGCGCGCTTCAACGCCGCAGGCTACTGCCCGGTTTGAGATAGAGAAGCAACAACAGCCCACACGCCGCCAGGCTTACGAAAATCCAGATCGGCGAGATTTCACCCTTCGATGGTCGCCGGGCTACTGCCGAGTGGTCGCCGGCAACGCAAAGCCAGAAGATGCAATCGAACAGGATGCAGAGCAGGACGCACCACATGATTGCCTCCTCTCAGCGCCTCCGATTCAGAAACCACTCCGGGAGCGGAAGCCCCAGGACCCGGTTCCAGAAGAACCGGAGCACCAGCTCGAGAACGAACGTGAACAGCAGTTCCATGGCTCCCCCCGCTTGTATCGATGGGGTTCCTACCTCATTTTCCGTGCCGCATGGGGGAGCTGATTCAGCGGAACAAAGGACGGCGACGGCGTGCAGCCTCGCCCGCGGGGTGTACGAATTCGAGCAACCCTGCACTTCCCGGAATTCTCAGCGAGGGCCCTTTCCTCCCGGGCCAGGATCGGTGTCAGGAATCTCGGTTTTCCAGTCGATTCCCAGGCGACGCCCTTCCCGGATGTGCGCGGCGGGGTCCTTTTCCACGGGTTTGTGAAGCGATGCGCCCTTTTGAAGGCTCACTTCAAGGTCCTTCGGCGCTGACTTCGGGTCGATCTCCAGCAGCACCTTCCCTGCCAGCCCGTAGGTGTCGGGCGCGATCACGAGGAAGCCGCTCTTTTTCGTCACGCCCTTCAGGACATCCAGCTCCTTCGGCTCCGTGACCGTCGCGTAAATGAATTTCCCCGCAACCGGCTCTTTCCATGCCACGGGAGCGAGCGTCGCTTCCAGCGCGGCCGCGCCCTGCTTGTCCGCCGCCAGGGTCACGACGACGGCGAGCCCGTCGCAGGCCGCGACGTCGATTGCGAGCCGCAGGTTCTTCATCACCGGCAGCTCCCACTTGCCGTCCTTGCGCGCTTCGTATTTCGCCGCAACCTGATTCATGGCGTCCGCCAGTTGCGCGGCGTCGGCGTACACCGCCGAGGGAGAACGGGCGGCGCGACCGATCTTCGTTCCGTCGGGCGCCAGCAGGGCAAAGACGGTGTTTTCAAGCTCGCCTGAAGCGCCGATGAAGTACGACTTGATGACTTCCGCTTCTTCCTTGCTTTCGTACGTCGCGAGCCGGATGCAGACGAACTCCTTCGAGGCTTCGATCACTGCCGGCATGGACAGGAAACTCCCGTCCATCTTCTGCTTTCCGGGTCACCACAGCCCCGAGATGCCGTGGCACTGCGGCGCGGCGGAGATGAGCAGGATCGGGCGGCCCGTGGATTTCGCGACGCGGAGACCGCGCTCCCAGGTTCCGTACCAGGCGATGCCGCTGCGCGTCCCGGCCTCTTCCGCAAGTCCCGGGCAGGAAATTCCGGCGAGGAGGACCAGGGAGAGACAGGTGTTTCGCATGAAGGCTCCTTTGAGAAGGAAACTCCGCCGACCCCGCATTATTGCGGGATTTCCGGCCATCCCGCCGAAGTTGGTAATCTCCCGACATGGGAATCGTCAACGTCACCAGGGGCCCGGACCTGTCGACCATTCGCCGTCTCTTTCGCGAATACCAGGCGTTTCTGGGCGTTGACCTGTGCTTCCAGTCGTTCGAGGAAGAGCTCGCCGGCCTTCCGGGCCGCTACGGACCTCCCGGCGGCGCGCTCCTCCTCGCCCGCCATGGCAACAGCGCGGCCGGTTGCGTGGCACTGCGAAGCCTCGGCCGCGGCGCGTGCGAAATGAAGAGGATGTTCGTGCGCCCGCGCTTCCGGGGCCTGGGAATCGGCCGCGCGCTGGCGGAGGCGATCGTCGAGCGGGGACGGAAGCTCGGGTACCGCACGATGAAGCTGGATTCGGTGTCGAGACTGGAAACGGCTCTCGGCATCTACCGAACGCTGGGGTTCAAGAAGACGGCGCCCTACTGCCACAATCCGCTCGAAGGGGCGATCTTCCTGGCGAAGCGCCTCACTCCCCCGACCGCGGTTCGGCGCAAGACTCGCCACACCTGACCCCAACCCCACGCGGAACCCGGAACGCGGAACCCGGAACTCAACTTCCGGAACTCCCAACCCCTAACAACCCCGTCAATTTCTGAAGGCGATCCCTCCGCGCTTCACCACCATCTGCACTTCGTCCCCGCGGTGGAACTCACCTTCCAGGATCCCGTCTGCCAGAGGGTTTTCCACGAGGTCGGTCACGGTCCGCCTCAGTTCGCGAGCGCCGTACTCCGGGCTGAAGCCTGCTTCCGCGAGAAACCTCGGCACGGGCGACGTCCAGGTGAGGCGCAGGTCGGCGCGCGTCGCGTGGTGGACGACCTCGCCGAGGAACTTCTCGACGATGCGCACGCAGTCGTCAAGCCCGAGCGGATTGAAGAGCACGACCTCGTCGATGCGATTGAGGAATTCGGGACGGAACTCTTTCTTCAGGGCGTCCACGGTGCAGCCGAACAGCGCCTCGCGGTCGAGGCCAGCGCGCTTCGAGCGGTCGAAGCCGATCCGTTCGCGGGCCTCGCGGACTTCCTCGACGCCGACGTTCGAGGTCAGGATGACGATGGCGTCGGCGAACGAGATGCGCGCGCCGTGGGAGTCGGTGATGAAGCCCTCGTCGAACAGCTGCAGCAGGAGGTTGTGTACTTTCTGGTCGGCCTTTTCGATTTCGTCGAAGAGCACGACGGCCTTGCCCTTCTTTTTCATCTCCTCGGTGAGGAATCCGCCCTCGTTGTGGCCGATGTACCCGGGAGGCGCGCCGATCAGCTTGGCGTACTCGTGCGGCAGGGCGTATTCGCTGCAATCGATGCGGACCATGCGCGAGCGGTCGTCGAATACCGTGTCCGTGAGCGCCTTCGCGAGCTCGGTCTTCCCCACGCCCGTCTGCCCGATGAAGAAGAACGTCCCCATCGGCCGCGACGTGTCGCGCAGCCCGGCCGCCGCACGACGCACGACCTGCGCGACCGCGTGCACCGCGTCCGACTGGCCGATGACGCGCTCCGCAAGCCGCTCTTCGAGCCGCGCCACTTTCGCCATCTCCTGCGCGGGCTCCGGCTGCGGCGCGTTGAGCAGGTGCAGCTGGGACTTCGGCTCCGACGCCGCGGGGAGAACGACCTGCGTGATGTCGAGCGCAGGATTCACTTCGACGCACAGCCGGTAAAACTCCTCGTCGATCGCCCGCCGGCCGGCGGGGATCCTGCGTGAAGCGGCGTCCGCGAGTTCGGGATACGCGATGACGCAGGCGTTGACGACGAGTCCGCGGTAGGCGTTCTTGTCCGGGACGCGGGCAAAGTGCAGGAGTTCGCTGATTTCGGCGGCGCTGAACGAGCGGATCTTGATGAACTCGTCGAGCAGGGCCGAGAAGCGAAGGACGACGTTGGGTTCCATGCGGATCATGATGAGCCTCTCCTTCTCCCCTTTGCCACGTGACGGCTGTGCCGTTCGCCGGACCCCCTGTGTTTGTTATCGGACCTTGTGGTGCCTAAGGTTCATAAGAATTGTAAACGAACGGAGAGGCACGCAGTAGCGGGAAGAAAGGCTTAATGATGAATATCGAATATCTAATATCCAATTTCTAATGAACGACTTCCTGATGGGGCGCAGTGTCCCGGAATTCACTCACCGCTCGGTGCGCGCGCCCTGCGCATTCGATATTATGTATTACATATTAGATATTAGAAATTAGTCCTTTCGTCACCCCATTTCTTCCTTCCACTTACCTTCTCGGCGCATTCTCCACTGCCGCCATCTCCCTCTGCAGCACCAGGTACCCTTCCCACCTCTTCACCGAAATCGCGCCTGCCTCAACCCCCGCCTTCACCGCGCACCCCGGTTCCGAATCGTGCCGGCAGTCCCGGTACTTGCACTTCCCCTCGAACGGGCGCATCTCCGGGTAATACGCGGCGAGATCCGCCGATTCCAGCCCCCACAATCCGAACGACTCGATCCCGGGCGTGTCCACGATCCAGCCGCCGCCGGGAAGCGGCAGCATCTCGACCCACGTCGTCGTGTGCCGGCCTTCTTCGATCTTCTCGGACAGCGCACCGATCTTCCGCTTCCATTCGGGATCGATCGCGTTGAGCAGGCTGGATTTCCCGACGCCGCTCGGGCCCATCAGCACCGTCGTCGTACCGGCAATCCACGCGCGCACTTCGTCGAGCCCCTTCCCCGCTACCGCGGAGGTCTCGAACACCGGATACCCCGCCGCGCGGTACGCCGCGACTTCGGGCGGCGGCGGCGCCAGGTCCGTTTTGTTGATCGCAATCGCACATTTCATCCGGCCGGCCTCTCCCATGACGAGCGCCCGGTCGACCGCGCGGAAATCCGGATCCGGCGAACGCGCCGAAAAAACCGCGAGCACCTGCTCCGCATTTGCGACCAGCACGCCTTCAATCCGCCCCTGCGATCCCTTGGCCCGGCAGAGTTTTGTTTTTCTCGGAAGCGTCTTCAGGAAAGTCCCTTCGCCCGCCTCCCCCGGCTCGACCTCGACCTCGTCGCCGACCGCCGCCGGCTTGTTCGCCCCATCCTTCGAGCGGCGCACCTTGTTCGTCAGGCTGCACCGGAGCATCGCCGTCTCGGTCTCGACGTGGAACTCGTTCCCGACAATCCGCACGACCCGTCCCTTTACCATCGCTCACGCTCCCGCGGGCCGCCGTCGGGAAGCATCTGCTGAAGCGGGCACCCGTCACACTTCGGCCTGGCCTTGCAGTATTCCTTGGCGGTCTTGACGAGAAGCGCGTGGGCCTCGTTATAGAGCGCGGCGTCGCGCGGAAGAGCGTCCATCCACCAGCCGCGCACGTCGTCGTATCCCGACTCCCAGTCGAGCCATCCGTGGCGGGCGAGAATCCGGTGCGTGTAAGAGTCGGCGACGAACGTCTCCTTGCCGGCAGCGTAGAGGGCGATCGCGTCCGCCGTTTCAGGCCCGATACCCTGGACCTCGAGCAACATGTCGCGCAGCGGCTCCGCGGCGCGATCGAACAGCCCCTCGATGGACCCGCCATGTTCTTCGTGCAGCCACTTGCAGAAGCGCATGAGGCGTTTCGCCTTCACCCTGAAGGTGCCGGCAGGCTTGATGACCGTTTCCAATCTGGCCAGGCCCAGGCTGACAATCAACTCTGCGGTAAGTCCGTTCTCTCCCGACTCCCGACTACTGGCTCCCGACTCTGCCACGGCAATCCGCTTCAAATTCCCGATCGCCAGCTCGACGTTTTTCCAGCTCGTATTCTGTGCAAGAATCGCTCCGACGCAGACTTCAAAGGGCGTTTCAGCGGGCCACCACTTCTGCGGGCCGAATGCGGCCAGCAGCGTCTCGACGACCTTCGTGGCGGTCGAGCTCATTTCATTTCGACCTTCCAGCGGCGGAACCGGACGGAGCTGTCGTAATTCCCGAATCCCCATCGCCCGTCGAGCCGGACGTCCTCGTCGGCGATCTGGTGCTCGAGCACGGGCTTGTCGTCCACGAGCGCCCGGACGGTGCGGCCCTCGATTTCGACCCTGACGGCTTTCCATGTCTCTGCGGGGATGGCGACCGGCGCGCTCTGCGAGAAAGCCGCGCGCTCCCATCGATCTTCCTTCAGCACGAGCAGGGCGGTCATCCCCGACTTCATGAACGCGACTTTCACCATGTTGCGCGCGCGGTCATCCCACGCACCGATCACGATGTCGGCCTGGCCGTTGGCGAGATCCTGGATCCAGACCTCCGCCTGAACCGCTGCGTTCCCTTTCAGATCCTGCTCGTTGAGGATGGCGGACCCGGTATTCGGGTAGGCGGTGCCTTCCATCTCGCCGGCGTCCAGCCGCCAATCCCCGTACTTCATCTCCCAGTTCCCGATCGCAAGCCCGTCAATCCAGTCCGTCCACGCCTTCTGGACCTCTCGCGGAGCGCCGACCCTCTTTGCGAAAAACGTCCTGCCGCGGGCCGCGGCCTCTTCGCGGTCCGAGACTCCCTCGAAATCGCGCACGAGCGCCGCCCACGCCTCCGGTTTCGTCTCAACCAGCCACTTCACCAGCGCCCACGACTCCCGGTAGTAAAGGTCGCGAAGAAACGCGTCCGGTTGCGCCGAGAGGTCCATCGCGACGACGTCCTCGAGCGGCACGAGCCGGCCGGAAGCGATCGCGCGGCGCAGGGCGTGCATTCCCGTCGAGAAGTAGATCCCGAACAGGGCGTCCTTCCCGATTTCCCTTTCCGCGCAGTATTCCGCCATGCCCTCGAGCGCCCACTGGGGCGCGCCGGGATACCAGGGGACGTGGCGCCGCCAGAACATGTGCGAGGTCTCATGGACGATGAGCGTGCGCATGCGCTCGGTAAGCGGGACGCGCCCCGTGAACTCCGGGTCCACCCTCGGGGCCATGAGCAGGTGCGCCTCGCCGGTATCGACCGAGAAGAATCCGCCGTTGTTCGCGAAGCGCCCGCCGTTGAGCTCGCGGTCGGCCTTAAGGTATTCGTCGCGCAGCCGGTACACGTTGAGCACGTAGGGCGCATCCTTTTCCAGCTTCACGCCGCCCAGTTCGCAAAAAACCGGAAACGCGTGGCGCAGCGCCCCGCGCGCCTCTTTTCGAAACGTCTCGTCGTCGTGCGACCCGCCGATTTCGACTTTCGGCGTTTCCGCGGACGCCAGCGCCGCGGCGGCGCAGAGCAGCAGCGAGGGCAGGAAGCGGGCGGAGATCGGACTCATTCGCGCTCTAAGATACACCGGGAAGGGCCGCTGTGGTCATGGCGCGCGGCTCCGTCACTTCGCCGCCGCAGACGCTTCTGTTTTGTCGAGGTCCAGCAGCGCCTTCACGAAGGCTTCCGGTTCAAAGATCTCCACGTCCTCGATCTGCTCGCCGACGCCGACGAATTTCACGGGTAGCTTGAGCTGTTCCTCGATCGCGATCACCACGCCGCCCTTTGCCGTGCCGTCGAGCTTCGCCAGCACGAGCCCGGTCACCTGAAGAGTCTCGTTGAACGCCCTGGCCTGGTTCACGGCGTTCTGGCCCGTCGTCGCGTCCAGGACGAGCCAGGTCTCGTGCGGCGCTTCCGGCAGCTTCTTCTGGATCACGCGCCGGATTTTCCCGAGCTCCGTCATGAGATTCTGTTTCGTATGCAGCCGCCCCGCCGTGTCGATCAGCAGAACGTCCGCCTTCCGCGCGATCGCCGCTTCGACAGCGTCGAACGCCACCGCGGCAGGATCCGCGTTCATCTGGTGCTTCACGATCTCCACCCCGAGACGACCCGACCAGATCGTCAGCTGCTCGATCGCCGCCGCGCGGAAAGTGTCGCACGCGCCGAGAATCACTTTCTTGCCTTCGGCGTGGAACCAGTGGGCAAGTTTCGCGACGGAAGTGGTCTTCCCCGTCCCGTTCACGCCGGCAATCAGGATGACGGTCGGGCCCGACGGCGCGTACCGGACCGCCCTCGGAATCGACTGAAGCTGCCTGAGCAGGCTGGCCTGCAGGTACGCATGCACCTGCGGCACTTCCATGATTTCCTTGTGCTTGTACTTGAACTTCAGGTCTTCGATGATTTTCGTCGCGGTCGCCACGCCGATGTCCGCTGTGATCAGCGTTTCCTCGAGCTCGTCGATGAAAGCCTCGTCGAGCTTCCGCGTGAGGACGAACAGGTCCTGGATCGGCGTCGTGAGGACCTTCTTGGTCTTCGCGAGGCCGGCCTTGATTTTTTCGAACGCTTTGCCGAAGAGGCCCATGCGAGAACGATCTTAGCAGCAGGAAGAAAGGAACAGGCTCTCCTCCTACTCCTTCTCCTTGTCTTTGAGGTCTACGTCCATTTCGGCCCGGATCTTCTCTCTCTCCGGCCGGATGCGGTCCAGGATCCCGTTCACGAAGGCGCCGGAATTCTCCGTTGAGAACGCCTTCGCCAGCTCGACCGCCTCGTTCAGGATCACGGGCCCCGGAGTGTCCGTGAAAATCAGTTCCCACGCCGCGAGGCGGATGACGTTGCGGTCAATCGTGGCCATCCGGCTGATGTCCCAGTTCTCGGCGATGCGCGTGATCTCGGCGTCGAGTTTTCCCTTCTTCGCGACCACACCCTCGACGATGTCCCTCGCCAGCTTCCGCACCTCTTCCGGATCCCCCCGCAGCCCCAGGTACGTCTCCAGATCCGACGCTTCCCAATCGCCCGTGAGGTCGGATTTGTACAGCCACTGAAGTGCGAGGCGGCGTGACTGGGTGCGACGCCTCATTCGATCCTCGGGAGGACGTCGGCCATTTCGAGCGCGGCTTCAGCGGCCTCGGCGCCGCGATTGATCTCGGAGCCGGCGCGGTCGAGGGCGTGCTGGCGGGAAGGGGCCGTGATGACCCCGAAGGCGCAGGGGACGCCGGTATCGAGTGAGACCTCGGAGATGCCGCGCGCGGCGGCGTCGCAGACGACTTCGTCGTGGCGCGTCTGCCCCTTGACGAGCACTCCCAGGCAGATCACGGCGGCGTACCGGCCCGTCTTCGCGAATTTCTGCGCCGCCAGCGGCAGCTCGAACGAACCCGGAACCCACGCGATGCAGATGTCGTCCGTCGCGACGCCGCGCGCTTCCAGCGTCTTCACCGCGGCATCGACGAGAGATTTGACGATCTCCTCGTTGAAGAGCGCGGCAGCGATGGCGAAGCGCTTGCCTTTTCCGTCCTGCGCCGGGCGAAGGGTGTTGGGCATGAGTCGGGGGGGCGGATTATGGTAGCGAGCGGAGGGAGCGGCAAGGGCTTCTCACCGCTGCTCCTCGGGAACCTCATACCTGTCCTTCCTGCCTCCGGCTTTCTTCATCACCCAACCAAACCCGATCATCCCCGCAATCAACACCACTCCGATCGCCACCGCAACCCAGACCTTCCTGTCTTTCCACACCGGCGGCCCGGACGGCGCCTCCTTGAACACAGGGGCAGCGACCGGTTTCCCGTCCAGGTACCGCTGCAGATCGTCCGCAAGGTCTTTCGCCGATTCGTAGCGCAGCTTCGGATCCTTTTGCAGGCACTTCACCACGATTCCCTCGAGATCCTTCGGGATCCGCGGGTTGAGCGAACGCGGCGCCGCCGCCGGCTTCGTCACGATCGAACGCCGGATGTCGATCGCCGTCTCGCCCCCGAAGGGCCGCTTCCCTGTCAGCAACACGAACAGAACCGCCCCGCACGCCCAGAGGTCGCTGGCGATCCCGACTTCCTTCGCTGCGCCCCTGGCCTGCTCGGGCGCCATGTAGAGAAGCGTTCCCAGGACGCGTTTCGAATTCGGATCGCCCTTGTTGAAGCGAACGCCGCGCGCGGCGGAAAAATCGGAGAGCAGCGCCTTGTTGCGCCGGTCGATCAGGATGTTGCCCGGCTTCACGTCGCAGTGCAGCAGGCCGGCCTGGTGAGCGTGCTGAAGCGCGAGGGCGACGTCGTGCATCCATTCGATGACGTGGGGAAGCGGTTTCTCGGAATTCTCGAACGCGAGCGGCCGGCCGTGATCCTGTTCCTCCTTGATCAGGGCCGACAGCGGAGCGCCGTCGATGAAGTCCATGGTGAAGTAGCCCGAGCCCTCGGACTGGCCGACCTCGTGGACGGCGACGATCGACGGGTGGCGCAGCTTTGCGGCAGAGCGCGCTTCCTGCAGGAACTGGTGCCGGCGTTTCGCGCTTTCGTCGGGCGTGCCGGCGTCGATGAGAACCTTGATGGCGATCGGGCGGCCGAGGGCGGGATCGTGGGCCTTGTAGACGAGACCCATGGCGCCGCGGCCGAGTTCCTCGAGGAGCGGGTACTTGCCGAAGTAGCGGCCGCGAAGCGATCCGACGGCGGGCGGCGGCTTGTCGGGCCCGGAGTCGTCAACCTTCGCCATCGCGGCGTTGCCGGAAACCGAGAGCGGCGCTTCCGGCGGCGCGAGATCCAGGTCGCCCCCGCAGGGGCAACGGCCGCGGCCGGCCGACCAGTTGCGGGCGTTGTACTGCTTCCCGCAGAAGCGGCAGCGGACGAGGGCGAGTCCCTGTTTCTCGAGGAGTTCGCGGACCTGCGAGGGCTGGAGGAGGGTCCGGCGCGCGAGAATTTCGCCGACGCGCATGTACAGGTCCTGCGTGCGAAGGTCGGCCTGGATTTTCAGCGCGGCGTCGCGCTGTTCGGCGGAGATGAGTCCGGATTCGACGGCGATCTGGCCGATTGGATTCTCGGGCACCCGCGCAGTCTACGCGAGGACGCCCGCTTCACCTCGTCTCGGACGAGTAGTTCCAATAGCGAAGCGAAGCCCCGTGCTCGCGCTGAAATTCGCGGAGGAGTTTTTCGAAGCCGTCGGCTGCATCTCCGGCCGACCCTTCGAAATCCACCAGGAGCGCGCTCATGCCGTTCACGTCGGGTTCCGAGGCGGAAAACGTGCCGTGCCACCTGCGGAACAGGTCGCGGACGGCGTCGCGCGTGGCGGCATCGGTCGCCCGGACCTCGAGGTGTCCGTGATGCGTCGGCGCGGGGCGCGGCGGCTTCACAGGAGGCGGGTCAGGCTTTACAGGAGGAGGATCCGGGCGCACGGGGTCCGGCTCCGGCTTGACCGGTGTATCGGTGGGCGCAGCGCCGGTCGCGGGGGCCGGAATCGCAGGGCGCTCCTCGCGCTTCTCTTCGCGCTTCGAACTTTCCCACACCGCCCACGTCGCCGCGGCGGCCAGTGCCAGCGCTGAAATGCCGGCCGCGGTCCACGCGATGGCGCGTGCACCACCGTCGGCGGAGCGGGAAGCGGCCGGTTTCGCGCCGGGAGGGCGGCCGAGAATGCTGGCCATCACGTCGCGACCCACGCTCGCCGCAAGCCCGGGCGGCTCGTCGGCGTCGTCGATTCCGCGCAACAGCTGCCGCACCTCCGCAAGCTCCTTCCTCAGCGCCCGGCAGGCCGCGCACGAGGCGGCATGTTCCTCGGCGGCACGCGCTTCATCGGACGTCAGCGCGTTGTCGAGAAGAGCCGAAAGGGCGTCCCGGGCTTGGTTGCAGTTCATGGGAGGGGGCCGCTCCTGAATGCGCTCAGCGCGTTGCGCAGGTGCTCGCGCCCGCGTGCGAGGCGGGAGCTGACGGTCTTCGCGGGGACGCCGATGACCTGGGCCGCGTCGTCGTAACTGAGGTGCTGGAGGTCGCAGAGGACCACGGCCTCACGGTACGGCTCCGGGACGGCGCGAAGAGCCTCATCGAGTTTCGCCAGCAGTTCGAGGCGCGACGCCGCGGCGAAGGGCGTCGTCGCGTGGTCGGGAATCTTGCCGAGCAGCGTCGTGTTGCTGCCGGGCGCTCCGGTCACGTTCAGCGCGCGATGGAACGGTTTGCGGCTGCGGCTCTTCGCACGGTCGGTGGCCAGGTTGCGCGCGATGGTGTGAATCCACGGCGAGAAGCGAGCGTCGCGGCGGAACGAGTCGCGTGAGGCCCAGACGCGAAGGAAGGTCTCCTGGAGGAGGTCGTCTCCCGCGTGGGGATCGCCCGTGAGCCTGTAGAACAGGCCGGCCAGGCGTGGGGACCAGCGCTGGATCAGCAGTTCGAGCGCGCGCGTGTCCCCGGACTGAACCCGGAGCATGAGCAGCTCGTCGGGCTCGGACGCCCAGTCAAGAGGGACGGTTTCGCCGCCGGGAATGAGTTCGGGCATCACCGGGAATGTATACGCCGGAAGCCGCAGAATGCCCGGATCGGTTTCAGTCGCCCGATGCGTCACTTCCTAACTCATTGGGGAGAAACAACTTACGGAACTGTCAATTTCCACGGAATTCCATCCAGATTCCCGGGAGCCCTTCCCTTCGACCGTCGTATCCAACTTTGCTCCGAGAAAAGCCCCGAAACCTAACCAGGAGGATTGACATGCGCTTCGCCATCGCTCTCGCCATCGCAGGACTCCTCGCCGCTTCCGTCGCCCGCGCCGAGGACAAAGTAGTCCGCAAGGAGGTCAAGAAGGAGGATCACAAGGTAGCCCACGCGGAAGACCACAAGGAAGCGCACGACGAGGGGAAGGCCGAGGCGAAGGCGGACGCCAGTGCGGAAGCGAAGGCCGAAGCCAAGGCCGAGGCTTCCGCCGACGTGCAGGTCGAAGTGAAAGATGGCGGCGCGAAGGTTGAGGGTCGCAAGCCCGCGGCCGGCGGTGGAAAGGTCGATCCTGGGGCGTTCAAGCGAGATTTCCTGAAGAAGGTCGAAGAGGCGAAGAAGCGGATGCAGGAGGAGATGGAAAGAGCCCGGAAGACCGTCAAGGACGCGGTGAAGAAGCCGGAGGGCGGCAGCGTCCGCAAGCCGGAAGTCAGGCGCGACGGAGGCGCCAAGGAGGAGCCGCGGAAGGACGACGGCGTGGACGAGCGTGGTTGCGGCGGGGAGGAAACCACGGATGCGGAAGAAGAAGGAATCGACGACCTGAAGTAAGGTCACGTTCGGGCGCGGGCCTCCCCCCGGGAGTCCGCGCCCGTTCCATTGATGCGCGTCCGAAACGCCCGCGAGTCGCTAGACTGCGACGACTTTCCCGGGAGGACTTGTCATGCGTGCACCGTTCCCCGCCCTTGCAGCGCTTCTGTCCGCCCTCGCCTCTTTCGCGGAGGATCCTGCGCCGGAAGCCGGCGCGCGCGTTCGCGATCGCGCCGCGACGGACGCCGCAAAGTTCCTCCCCCAATCCCGGCTGGGCGGCGGCGAAGCGAACCCGGTCGTAAAGGGGCCCTCGGACTTCTCCGAGCTGAACATCGAGGAACCGGGGTGCGAGAAGATGACGGGGTACCTGTCGCTTCCGAAGAACCTCGACAAGTCGAAACGGTACGCGCTGATGTTCGTGTTTCACGGGAACGGCGATCGCGGCAAGGGTCGCGTCGGCGTGCTGGCGCAGATCACGACCGAGCGCGACCCGGTGATCGTGATCGGGGTGCAGTACCAGGAGCTGCAGGCGGACGGGACGGGAAAGATGGGGCTGCCGACGCTCGCGAAACCGGATGTCGTCATCAAGGGATGCCGGTGGCTGCTCGAGAAAACGATGAGGGAGCAGCCGGTGGACCCGGATCGCGTGTTCGTCGGCGGTTTTTCGTGGGGAACGGCGTGGTCGAGCGGGTGGGCAGTGGACTGGTGGAAAGAGGACCCGGCGACGTTTCCGTTCCGCGCCCTCTTCCTCTACTCGAGCGGAGGCGCCGGAAAGAAGGAAACGATGCCCCCGATCCCGACGTTCTGCACCGTCGGCGAGCTGGAGACGGAGAAGGCGGGGAATTTCGAAGTGCTTCCCGCAGTCCGTCACTACGCGAACGTGCTGGCGAACTGGGGCCTGCCGGTGCTCTACCACGAGATCCCGAAAATGGGGCATGACGTCAATTTCCGCTGCCTCCAGATCACGCGCGACGCCATCAACGACCTCGGCGGTCCCGGCTCGCTCCCCTATCCGCCCGCCAGCGGGGTCGCGGCACCGCAGCCCGAGCCTCTCGTGCTCTCGAAGAGCGAAGACAAGTACGTGAAGGAAGTCACGGCGCTTCTCGCGCAGGACCGCTGGCCCGACGCCGTCGCGCGCATAGCCGAGATCGAGCTCGATCGCAAAGTCACGCTCGCCGACAAGAAAGCCGTCCTTGCCCTTCGCACCGAGCTGCAGAAATTCGCCCAGGCGGAGCTGCCGCGCCTCGACAAGCTGCTCGCGGACGCCGCGAAAACGGAGGCGGTGCCGAGCCCGTTCCAGCTCAGACGCCAGAAGGCGCTCCTCGAGGCGTACGCGAAGTGGCCGTGGGCGCAGAAGAAACAGTACGCCGAGACCGTCGCGAGGTTCACCGACGACTACCCGCCGGTCGCCCGCGAACGGGACCGCGAGAAGGCGATGCGCGACGCCTGGGCGCTCGAGCAGTCCGGGAAGAGAGACGAGGCGAAGCCGCTCTATGCGGCGCTGGCGGCGCGCGAGGGAGAAGACGGCGGCAGGAGCGACTGGCCGCGCGCGGCTAAATTCCGGTTGAGCTGGTGGTTCGAATCAAAGTAGCTCGGCCGGTCCCTGCAGGAACTCCTCGAGATCCTGGCCCATCTCCACCACCGAGCCGTACCGGTCTTCCCGCTTCAGGGCCATCGCCTTCAGGCAGATACGGTCCAGTTCCGGGGCGGTCTTGCGGAATTTCGCCGGTGGAGGCGGATTGCCCGCAAGGACGAGCTTGATCGTTTCAGCGAGCGCCGGACTCTCGAAGGGCGCCCGGCCGGACAGGATTTCGTAGAGGGTTGCGCCCAGGCCATAGACGTCGCTCCGCTCGTCGATCAGTTCCGTGTTCCCCGCCGCCTGCTCGGGCGACATGTAACTCGGCGTCCCGCGCACCAGCCCCGAGGGCGTCTTCGCCAGGCGCCGAGGCTCGGCGACGAGTTCACCGGGTTCCCCGGTCAGGACGCGCGGCCCCACCACCCGGGCAAGACCCCAGTCCACGACCAGCACTTCCCCGAAATCCCCCAGCATCACGTTCGCCGGCTTGAGATCGCGGTGGATGATCCCCTTCGCGTGCGCGTACGCAATGGCCCGGCACACGTCGCGAAACGCCTCCACCAGCCGGCGCGGCCTCCAGGTACCGTCGCGGATCACCTGCCGCATGTCCCGCCCGACTATGCGCTTCATCGAGAAGAACACTTCGTTCGTCCGCGGAAGCGTCCCGATTTCATGCACGGGCACGATGTTCGGGTGCTCCAGCTGGCCCGTGATCCGCGCCTCGGTCTGCAACCGCTCGACCGCAGCGCGCCCCGCCCCGGGCTTCAGGATCTTGAGCGCCACCCGCCGGCCAAAGTCCTGGTCTATCGCCTCGACGACCCGCCCCACGCCGCCGCTTCCCAGTTCCTCCCCGAGAACGTAGCGGAAAGCAGGCCGAACCGCCGGAAGTGGAGCCTCTGACGGATCCGAGGGCAGCATCGGCACCGTGACGTCGGACCGGTTCGCGGCTTCGAGTTCCACGGGATTCTGCGTGCGCACCGCGCGCCAGGCTTCGGCCTCTGCTTCCAGGGCCTTGAGCTGCGGTTCGTCCAGCCGGCCTGTCTCGAGCAGCAGGCGGCGCAAATCGCCACCTGAATCGCAGTCGTCGGCGATGCGAAGCGCCGCTTCCGCGCTGACAAGGCCGCGACGGATCGCGAAGACGAGCAGAAGTGAGCTGGCATTCCTGGCCATGACGCGCATTCCCAAGTTCTGGCAGGGCGCGGATTCTACCGGTTGACCGCGGAAATGCCGATCAAGTAGTGGGCGGCCTCTCGCCGCCCGCAAGGATCGCCTGGATCTTCGCGTCCAGTGCAGCCGTCTCGTCCGAGGTGAGTTCGCGCTTGCCGGGCGCTTCCCTCTGGACATGGCCGGGGAGTTCGACGAGAAAGCGAGACGCAAGCGACTTCCCGGTTTTTCCGCGGCTGGTGCGGTGCTCGGGACGCGTCAGGACGAGCTCTTCTTTTGCACGCGTCATCGCGACATAGAGCAACCGCCGCTCCTCCTCGAGTCCTTTCTCGTCCGCCGTCGAGCGCCGGTGAGGGAAGATGCCGTCGGTCATCCCGACGACGAAAACGACGGGGAATTCCAGCCCTTTGGCCGCGTGGGCGGTCAGAAGCGTGACCGCCTCCTTCTGTTCGTCGTCCGGCTCCTCCTTGTCCATGAGCGCGACCTTCTCAAGGTAACCGCGCAGGTCGCCGCCGCCGCGCGCGTGCGCCGAGAGGTCGTCGAGAACGCTCTCGATCGAATTGACGCGCGCTTCCGCGGATTCCGTGTTTTCCGTCTCGCGGCGCAACTCGCCGAAGAGATCCAGGTCCTCGACCATGTCGCGCGCGCCACGGGCCGCGTCCTTTCCGATTTTTCCCCGCCAGGCCTCCACCTTCGCCGCGAACCGTTTCGCGGACTCGGCGGTTCCCGGCGAAAGGCCGGCCTCGTCGGCACGGCGGAACGCGTCGAAGAGCGGGAGGCCTTTCGACGCCGCAAAGGTGTCGAGCTTCTCCATCGAAGTTTCGCCGATGCCGCGCGGCGGGACGTTTGCGATGCGCGCGAGCGCGGCGTCGTCGTGCGGGTTGGAAGCGACGCGGAGGTAGGCGAGGACGTCGCGGACTTCCCGGCGGTCGTAGAAGCGCTGGCCGCCGACGACGCTGTAGGGGATGCGGGCGAGGCGCAGCTGTTCCTCGAAGGGGCGGGTCTCGGCGTTTGTGCGGAAAAGGACCGCGAAGGCGGAGCGGCGGCGCGCCGATGTTTTTATTTGATCCGCGACCCAGAGCGCTTCCGCACGTTCGTCGTAAAGCAGCACCGTGCGCACCGGGGCGCCGGCGCCAAGCTTCGAGAAGAGCGTCTTGGGATGCCGCGCCGCGTTGTGCCGGATCAACTCGTTGGCCGCCTCGAGGATCGCCTCGGTCGAACGGTAGTTCTGCTCGAGCCGCACGACCGTCGCCCCCGGGAAGTCCGCCTCGAAGTGGAGGATGTGCGCGTGATCCGCCCCGCGCCACCCGTAGATCGACTGGTCGTCGTCGCCAACGACGAAGAGGTTCCGGTGCTTCCCGGCGAGCGACTGCACGATCTCGTACTGCACCGCGTTGGTGTCCTGATACTCGTCGACCATGAGGTAGCGGAACTGCTTGCGATACTTTTCCAGGACGCCCGGGTGTTCGCGGAAAAGCCGTACCGTCAGCGACAGCAGGTCGTCGAAGTCCAGCGCGTTGCGCGACTTCAACCCCGCCTGGTACTTTTCGAACGCGCGCGCCGCGACGATGTCCACGTCGTCCCCGGACTCCTTCGCCATCTCCGCCGCGCCCCACCCCCGGTTCTTCGCCGCACCGATCCGCCACTTCACGACATCCGCCGTCGCCTGCACGCCGGGGACGCGCAATTCCTTGAGGACGGAACGTACGACCGACTCCTGGTCCGAGTCGTCGTAGATGGCGAAGTCCCTCCGCCACCCGAGGACCTCGATGTCCTTCCGCAGAATCCGCGCACACAGCGAGTGAAACGTCGAGAGCCAGACTTCCTTCGCCGGCGGCCCCGCCAGCTTCACCGCCCGCGCCCTCATCTCGCGCGCCGCCTTGTTCGTAAAAGTCACGGCAAGGAGCGAAGCGGGCTTGTGGCCCTTCGAGAGGAGGAGCGCCAGCCGCGTCGTAAGCACCTTCGTCTTCCCCGTCCCGGCTCCGGCGAGCACGAGCACCGGTCCCTCCAGCGTCTCGGCCGCCTTGCGTTGCGCGGCGTTCAGTGAAGAAAGGGAGAGGCTCATGGGGGCGGGCATGATCCGGAAATCGGATAGTGGAGGCAATGAAGCGATCGAACGACCAGGAGGCCGTCTTGCCGACAGCCGCGACGTCAGTCCGCGATTTGTCTGT
The DNA here is from genome assembly GCA_038060895.1 of Planctomycetota bacterium. Taxonomy (GTDB): domain Bacteria; phylum Planctomycetota; class MHYJ01; order WSZJ01; family WSZJ01; genus WSZJ01. The sequence continues at coordinate 72,742 of JBBTCT010000015.1, read as the reverse complement.
TCATTCATCGTATGAATGATTATCATTCACGTCATGAGTAACGGCACAAAACTCCTTCCCCGCCACATTGCCCCTGCCGTCCGCGCCGCCATGCGGACCATGCCCGTTGTCATCGTCACGGGCGCGCGCCAGACGGGCAAGAGCACGCTCGTGCACCATCTGCTCCCTGGGCCCCGCATGCGATACCTGACTCTCGACGACTACGACACTCTCGATCGCATCCGCCGCGAACCGGCAGCTCTTCTCCAGGCACGCTGGCCTGTCGTTGTGGACGAAGTGCAGCGCTCGCCGGGCGTGCTGGTCGCGGTAAAGCGCGAAGTAGACCGCAGTCGCAGGCCCGGACGGTTCCTTCTCACGGGTTCGGCGAACCTGGCGCTCCTGAAATCGGTCTCCGAGTCGCTTGCGGGCCGCGCGGCCTATTTCGAACTGCACCCGCTCACCGTGTCGGAAATTGCGGGGCACGCAGCGACGGGCCCGTGGGATCGCCTGCTGACCGACCCTGGCCGCCTCAGGTCACCGGGGCGTCACCTGGACGATCTTCCCAATCGGCTCTTCCGGGGAGGCTTCCCCGGCGCCGCCCTCGTTCGCGGCGACGCGCACCGCCGCTTCTGGCTCGACGGCTACGTCCGCACCTATCTCGAGCGGGACCTGCGCGACATTTCCACGGTGGCCGACCTTGCGGACTTCCGCCGGCTCATGCGGATGGCGGCACTTCGCACCGGCGCCATGGTCAACCAGACGGACCTCAGCCGCGACGCCGGAATGCCGCAGCCGACAGTCCACCGCTACCTCAACCTGCTCGAGGCCACCTGCCTGATCCACAGGGTTCCCGGGTACGCAATCAACCGCACCAAGCGACTCATCCGCACGCCGCGGCTGTTCTGGTGCGACACCGGGCTGGCCGCGCACCTCGCCGGCGTGGAATCCCCGCTCGAGTTGCGCGGAAGCGGGATGGGCGGATTCCTGCTGGAAAACCTCGTGTTGCTTGACCTGCTGGCGTGGTCAGAGACGTGCACTCCGCGTCCGGCGGTGTGTTACTGGCGGACGTCGACGGGTGAAGAAGTGGACTTCGTCGTTGAGACGTCCGGAAAGGTGATTCCGATCGAGATCAAATCGTCGCAGAAACCGTCCCTGCACGACGCCCGCCACGTGCAGACCTTTCTCTCGGAGTACGGTGCGCTCGCTCCGTTCGGCCTGCTGCTTCACAACGGCAAGGAACTGGAGCGCATCGCGGAACGGGTGTGGGCGGTGCCGCTTGGGACCGCGCTGGGTCTGTGAAATCCATTCATGCTGTGAATGATTATCATTCACGCTCTTGTCAAGACAGATTCGTTGCCGCCTCACAAGTAGGCCGAGATCGGCCCGCTGCGATCGCGCGCGCCAGCGTAGAATGCCGGCATGGGCCAGGATTCGCCCGTTCAAGCGGCGAAGGAATCACCGGACCAGGGCGCGACCTATCATCGCGCGCCTCCAGCGGCACCGGAGGGCTCGCGCGTCGTTCACCTCCTGCCTGGCGCTATCTTCCTGGCCGCCGCCGTCGCGCTGGTCTTCCGTGGAGAAGCGCTGCTGGCCGGAAAACTCGTTCTTGGAATTGAGCTTCAGGCAGCCCAGGCCTTTCTCGCGTTTCTTGGCGCCGTCTTCTTCGCGCAGGGAATCGCGGCAGTCTTCCGGGGACTGACACGCGGGCGCGGGGCGCACTTCAGGCCGGTGGGCCCCTGGAAGTGGGAGTGGCCCTGGGATCCGGAGGGGGTGGGCGACCGGATTGCCGTGCGCGTGAGGGAACGGCTGGTCGCGGTTCCGATTGCGCTGGCTGCGATGGTTCCGGCCGGCTGGATCCTCTACACGGCCGGCCTTCACACGAACCGGTTCTTCGCCGGGCTCCTCTTTGCGCCCGCGGCTGTCGAACTCGCGCTGGCCCTCTTCGGCATGGTCGTGCTCAAGCTGCGCGGCCGCGGCCGGCTCCAGTTCCATACCTACCCGTTCGCAACCGGGGGAACGCTCCAGGCTCGATACCTCCCAACACCCCGGATGCTCGGTTACGGTCCGCGGATGCGCGCCACGCTTCGTTGCCTCGAGATCGCAGGCCGGGCGGGCGGCCAGGTGACCGTGCGCGAATTGTGGCGCTGGACGGAGGACGCCGAGATCGTCGGTGGCGTCGTCGAGGTCATCCTCGAAATCTCCGCCCCGCCTTCGCTTGCCACTCGCTTCCGGAAACCGTCGCGCTTCTGGGAACTCGAAGTCGGCCCGTGGGCCCCGGGAGCCGCGGGGAACGCGACGTTTGTCGTGCCCGTTTACGCCGACCCCGCGCTGCGGGTTCGTGAAGCGACGCCCGCTCCCGCCGCGCCGCCGCCCGTCCGTCGGCCGGCAACCGACCGCCCGGCCGCCCGCAAGCCGGCTTCGGCTCCTCCTGCCCCGGCGCCGCCGCAAGCCCGCCGCACGCCTTCCCAGGCGCCCGCCGCCGCCGAGGACTCCCCCGTGTCGAGCCGCCTGCCGTCCTATCCGCCCGTCCCGGTGCCGCGCATGGAACAGCCCGGCGCGATCCCGACTGCCAATCCGACTCCCTACGGCATCCCGGTCGAGAGAGTCGGCGAACGCTTCCGCAGCGAACTCATCCTCACTCCCTCCCTGACCGTCGAAGAACTGTCCGAGCGAGTCTCCAGGGCATTCGAGGTCCCCCTCGTGCCTCTGCCCGGCGCCGAAGAAGGAACGTTTTTCGGCCGCGTCGACGGGCTCGAAATCGCGCTTCAGGCCGCAGGAGAAGGCCGGCGCCTCGTCCTGGGAGGCACGCGCCCCATGGACCCGGGACTGGGCGACGCAAGCGAACGCGCCACCGAGTGGGCAATCGCCAAGCTGCTGATGGCCGGCGTCGCCGCCCGCAAGCCAGGCTGACGGCTACTTGTCGTCCTTCTGCAACCCGTACGCCTCGATCTTCGCGTCGAGCGTCACACGCGATATCCCCAGCACCCGGCTCGCTTCCGTCTTCACCCAACCCGTCTCCTTCAACACCTGCACAATCGCTTCCTTCTCCACCGCCTCCGTCACCTCCCTCACCACGTCCTTCAACTGCTTCCCGCCGAGCGCCGGCGCCAGCGACCGCCTCGGCTCCGTCTGCCGGATCTCGGGCTTCAGCATCGCCGCCGTCACGTGCGCGTCCGACGACATCGCCCCGAGCCGCCTCAGCTCGTTCTCCAGTTCGCGGATGTTCCCGGGCCAGTTGTACGACGCCAGCAGCCGCATGGCTTCCTCGTCTACCGTCGGCCTCGGCAGCCCCGACTCCTTTGCCAGCGTCCCCAAGATGTGCTCCACCAGGACCGGTACGTCGTCCCGGCGCTCGCGAAGCGGCGGAAGCGTGATCGTGACGACGTTCAGCCTGTAGAACAGGTCCTCGCGGAACTTCCCGTCCTTGATCAGGCCCTTCAGCTCCTTGTTCGAAGCGCTGATGATGCGGACGTCGACGTGGATCGTATCTTTGCCGCCGACGCGGCGTAGCTCTCCGGACTGAAGCGTGCGCAGCAGTTTCTTCTGCATTTCGAGGGACATATCGCCGATCTCGTCGAGAAACAGGGTGCCGCCGTCGGCGAGTTCGAAGAGTCCCTTTCGGTCCGCGGTCGCTCCCGTGAACGAACCGCGAACGTGGCCGAAGAGCTCGCTCTCGAGAAGAGTCTCGGTGATTGCGGCGCAGTTCTCGCTCACGAACCTGGCGGACTTGCGAGGCCCGTTGAAATGGATCGCCCGGGCGACGAGCTCCTTGCCGGTGCCTGACTCGCCCTGGACCAGCACGGGGACGTTCGTGTCGGTCACGCGATCCAGCAGGTGAAACACCTCCTGCATCGCCGCGTTGCGTCCGATGATGTTCGAGTAGTTGTACTTGAGCTCGAGTTTCTGCAGCGACCGGGAGAGGTCCGCCTTCACCTCGGTCAGCTCCGTCCTCTGTCGCTCCACCTTCTCCTCGAGGAGCTTGTTCAGTTTTTCCACCTGCTCCTTCGACGTCCGCAGCTCCTCCAGCCGTTTCTGGTTTTCTTCCCAGAGCCGCGCATTCTCGATCGCGACGCTGGCCTGGTCGGCGAACGCTTCCAGCAGCCGCTGGTGGCTTTCCGTGAACAGGCCTTCCTCAAAACGGTTGTCGATATAGAAGCAGCCGACGACCTTGTCGCGGGCGCGCAGCGGGACACACAGGAGCGAGCGGAGCTTGAGCTCGGTGACGCTCATGAACGCGTGAAGCTCGCGGTCGGTCTGGGCGTTGTGGGCGCGGATGGTGCGCCCCTGGGTCACGGCGGCCTCGGCGATCGAATGAGAGATCTTGTCCTCGGGCTTCTTGACGTCCTCGCGGTCGAAGTTTCTTGCGACGCGGATCGTCGTCGCGCCGGCCTCGGCCAGGATGATGAAGCCGCGCTCGGCGTTCGTGAGCCCGATGACCGCATCGATGATCGTCTCGAGCAGCCGCTTGATGTTGTGCTCGGTGGTGATCGCCTTGTTGATTTCCATGAGCCGCAGCAGCGAGTCGCGCATCTCGACCAGCTCGCCCTCGCGAGCCTGTCCCCGGTGCGCGCGCCAGACTTCGTCGAGAATCGTCGCCGCCGCCTCAAGCCCTTCGTCCGCCCAGACATCCAGGCAGCGGTCGATCGCGTCGCGCAGCTTCTGCTCCGCTTCCGTGGCCGCATCCACCGCCTCGACCGAGCCCGGGTTCTTCTGGCGCGGCGCGGGAAGCCGCCGACCGGTCGCAAGCGAGCGCCTCGTGAATTTCGGGACGCGGTGCGACCCCGTTTCAGTCGTCATGTCCCGGTCGCCCGGCTCGCGCTCGAACGCGATCGCCGCAGCGCCAATCTCGATCCTGTCGCCCCATCGCAGAAAGTGCTGGTTGGTGCGCAGCCCGTTCACCTGCACGCCGTTCGCCGACTCCAGGTCCACCAGCTTCCACCCCTTGTCCGTCCGCGTGATGATGCAGTGCTCGCGCGACGCCTTCGTGTCCTTGATCGCGATCGTGTTCGTCGGCGCGCGGCCCACCGTCACCGCTTCGTCGCCGAGGCGCAGCGTGCGCGTTTCGCCGGTCTCCGTGATGACGAGCTTCGGCATTAAGGGAGCGTCAGCGGTCCACCATCACGAACCGGACCGGCCCCGCCGGCGCAATCGAATTGGAAATCTCCACCCCCTTCACAACCGCCCACAGCGGCGTCTTCGAGTCCGCAGGATGAATCCCGATCTCCGTCACGCCGGCCTTCTGAAGCGCACTGACGGCAGACGCAACGTCCTTGTAGACGGCGCCGTCGATCGAGATCTGCAGGTCCTTCCCTTTCGCGGCCACGTCCACCCGCTTCGCCTTCGCCGGGATCGCTTCGGCTGCGTTCCAGTTCGCGGGAAGCTTCGCAGGAATCCCCTGCAGGCTCTCCGGCTTCGTGCTCGTGGCGAAAAATAGCCGCGTCATGTTCGCGCGGGCCATTGTCTCCAGCACCTTGCGCGCATGGAGCCAGCTCGCCTTGTAGTCCCCGTCCAGGATGACGGGCTCCTCGCACGGCGGCGAAGCGGCCGTGTACGCGGAACCGCGCAGCTGGTCGAAGATCCCGCCCATCGCGCGCACCTCGGGCGGATCCGTCGCGGTGCAGCACCCGCTGCTCGAGGAAGCGCCGCCCTTTTCCGTCTTGCGCAACTGTCCCATCTCGAACGTCAGGCGCGAGCACTCGATCACGCCGTCGCGGCCGACCTTGACCAGGGCCACCGACGCCCGCTGCACCGTTTCCGCCCCTCCGGACGCCGCCTTGACCAGCACGTGCGGTTCCTCAGGTGGTTCCGGCCGCACGACCGGACCCGCGTTCGCCGCGGCTTTGCGCCTCGCCTCTTCCTCGGCTTCCTTCTTCTTCTGCGCCGGCGAGCGCATGTCGCACCCAACCAGCAACAGAACCGCCGCCGGAACGATCCACCACGCGCGCTTCATTCGCTCTCTCCTTCTTCCGCATCCTCGTCCTCCCACTCGTCGTGATAGAGGAAGAGCTGCAGGCAGACGCTGCACAGCGGGACCTTGGCATCCTCGTGGAAACGGACCTCGATCGTATACGCCTCGCTCGAATCGTAGTCGTAGCATTCTTCGCCGTCGACCCGCGAGCAGACCCAGCAGGCCAGTTCTTCCTCGCCCTCTTCCGCCGCCTCCGCTTCGGCTTCCGCGGCGGCCGCCTGTTCGAGCTTGAGGTACATGTTGTCGGCGACGACGGGATCGGTACGAAGGGGGTGGGCGCGGTAGACGGATTCCTGGAAGCGGGAGACGTCCTTGAGTTCGAGGGCTTCGAGGCCGTCGATGAGGACGTGGATCCAGCGGTTGCCCGTGAAAGGGCAGGTGCCCTCGTGTTTCTTGATGACGGTCTTGGCCTTGGCGCTGCCGTCCTTGTAGAGGAACTTGGCGTAGGCTTCGTCGACGGCCTTCTTGAGGGGGTCGACGTGGTCCTGGGGGATGCCGAAGATTTCCATGGAGAGGCGCATGTGCGGATGAGTCTAGTCCGGCGGGAGGGGCGTCGCAACGAGAACGACAACAACGAAACGAAAAACGAAAAAGTAAAAACGAAAAACGAAAGGAGCGGCCAGGCCATGTTCAAGAGCGGCCTGGCCGTTCTTTTCGTCTTTCGTTTTTACTTTTTCGTTTTTCGTTTCGTTGTTGTCGTTTTCCTACGCAATGAGCCCACCACAAGCCGTGCAGAACTTGTGCCCCGGCACGTTCGGCGCATTGCACTTCGGACACGCGACCGCTCCCTGCGCCGGCATCACGCCCTGGACTGAAGGCGCCGGCCCGCGACCGACCGGGGGAAGAGCCCCCTCGAGGCCGAACAGGTCGCGGTGAGCAATGGCGATCATGAGCGTCTGGATCGGAAGGCCGACCAGGATCTGGCCGAAGGGAACCATGCCCGCGACGAAATTCACCGCGATGATGATCAGGATCAGGACTACGACGTCCCAGAATCCCTCCTTCACTTTCGCCTTGGACATCGCCATCGCGTCCGTCGCGCCGAGGCCGTGCGAAACGCAGAGCGGCAGGGCGAAGTACCACCAGACGGCAAGGACGAGCCCGGGGATGATGCAGCAGAGCATGCCCAGGAAGACGCAGAACCCGGAAATGATCATGAGGAGCGTCGTGGGGCCGAACCACTGGAAGCCTTCGAACAGGTCCCGCACCTCCGGGGTCTGCCCGCGCAGCTGCTTGAACGCGGCGACGTACAGGCCGGCGTGCAGCGCGCCCATGAGGATGATCCCGATGCAGGTCACGGCAAGGCACAAGGCCATCAGCATGAAACAGAGCCCGATGAGCAGCCAGGCCTGCCACTGGCGGGTGAAGAGTTCCCAGGCTTCCTTCAGGATCCCGACGGCGTCGAGCATCGGGGCGCGTGGCTGGGCGGGAACGGCCATGGTCGGAATCTCCGAGGTAGAGGGCCGGATGTTAACACGCAGGCGCCTGTGGGGAATGAGGTAGGGGCGCGATGAGTCCTTTGGAAGAAAGTCGTCGCCCCGCAAAACAACGCGGGCCGGGGAATCGCTCCCCCGGCCCGCGAACCTGTTTCACCGGACCCTTACCGCTGTTCGATCCACTTCGCGCGCTCGGCGATGATCTTTTCGGCGATTGCCGCCGGCACCGGAGTGTACGCGCACGGCTCGCTGGAGTAGGTCCCGCGGCCCTGCGTCATTGAACGCAGCGTCGTAGAGTACTGGAACAGCTCGGCGAGCGGCACCTTTCCGCTGACGATGCGGTTCACGCCGGAATACGCGACTTCGTCCACCTGGGCGCGACGGCTGTTGAGATCGCCGATCACGTCGCCCGTGTTCGCTTCCGGCACTTCCACTTCGATCTTCATCATCGGTTCCAGCAGCACGATGCGGACACGATCGATCGCTTCGCGGAATGCGAGTTCCGCCGCGCTCTTGAACGCAAGCTCGCTCGAGTCGACGTCGTGCGCCTTGCCGTCGTACAGCACCGCCTTGATCCCGACGAAGGGCCACTTGAGCCGCCCGCCGCGCTTCCCGAAGTCCTTGATCCCGTCCTCGACGGCCGGGACGTATTCGGTCGGAACGCGTCCGCCGACGACTTCGCTCTCGAACTCGACGCCGCCGGTCAGCAGGGGGTGGAGTTCGAAGCGGACTTTGACGACGCCGAACTGTCCGTGCCCGCCCGTCTGCTTGACGTGCTTGCCTTCGACTTCGATTTCGCGGTCGAACGTCTGGCGATAGGCAACTTTCGGGCGGCCGACGTCGACGGAAACATTCTGTTCGCGCTGGAGGACGGTGACCTTGATGTCGAGGTGCAGCTCGCCCATGCCGCTGATGACGACTTCGCCCGTTTCCTCGTCGGTATGCCGGTGGAACGTCGGGTCTTCCTTCACCATCTGAGAAAGCGCTTCTCCCAGCTTCTCGCGGTCGGCGGTCGTCTTCGGCGCGATCGACATCGAGATGACCGGGTCGGGAAACGACATCGCCCCCAGGATGATGGGGTTATCGCGATCGCAGAGCGTATCGCCCGTGAACGTCACCTTCAGGCCGACCGCGGCGCCCATGTCTCCGGCGGACAGCTTTTCCACTGGCTCACGCTTGTCGGCGTGCATCTTGTAGAGGCGGTTGATGCGCTCCTGCTTCCCCTTGCGCGCGTTCCAGACGACCGAGCCGTTGAACAGCTCGCCGCTGTAAACACGGATGAACGTCAGGTCGCCGTTGCGGTCGCTGATGGTCTTGAACGCCAGCGCCGCCAGCGGTCCCGTCGGGTCAGGCTGGCGCTCGACTTCTTCTTCCGCTTTCCCGGGAATCTTTCCCTTGATCGGCGGCCGGTCCAGCGGGCTGGGCAGGTACTCGCAGACCGCATCCAGCAGCTGATGCACGCCCTTGTTCTTCAACGCCGTCCCCACCAGCACCGGCGTCGCCTTGCAGGCCATCGTCGCAGCGCGTAGTCCGCGCTTCATTTCAGCAGGCGTGATCGCCTCGCCCGCCATGAACTTCTCCATGATCGCGTCGTCGAACTGTGAAGCGGCGTCAATGACGAGCTCGCGCGCCTTCTCCATCTCCGCGACGAGTTCCGGGGGCACCGGGCCCTTCGTGAATTCGTCCTCGTTGGCCTCGTTGAAGTAGATCGCTTCGCCCATGATGACGTCGACGACGCCGATGAAGTCTTTTTCCCTGCCGATGGGGATCTGAAGCGGGACCGCGTTGGATCCGAGTTTCTCGCGGATGGACTTGACGGCCTTGTTCATGTCGCCGCCGATGCGGTCGATCTTGTTGATGAACGAGATGCGCGGGACGCTGTAGCGATTGGCCTGGCGCCAGACGGTTTCGCTCTGGGCCTGCACGCCTGCGACGGCGCAGAACACGCCGACGGCGCCGTCGAGGACTCGAAGCGAGCGCTCGACCTCGGCCGTGAAGTCGACGTGGCCGGGAGTATCGAGGATGTTGATTTTGTAGCTGTCCCACTCGCAGGCCGTCGCGGCGGACTTGATCGTGATGCCGCGCTCGCGCTCTTCGGGCATGTAGTCCGTGACGGTGTTGCCGTCATGAACTTCGCCCTTTTTGTAGATCTTGCCGGAGAAGTAGAGGATCCGTTCCGTAACGGTAGTCTTCCCGGCATCAATGTGGGCGATGATGCCGATGTTCCTCGTCTTTTGAAGGATGTTGCTGGTGGTGGTTCCCATGGGGCGAATCATGTTGCGGGTTTCCTGAAAAACGGGCGCGCCCCCCTGACATGGGGGGCGCGGAAGGGGCGGCAGGATAAGGGTTTATCGGCGAAGGTCAATACAAAGTTCGGCTGAACTTCGTCAGATGCGCTTTGCTCTGCGCGGAGCGCGCCGAAGAATGACAAATCCCAACTCCAACTCCAACCCCAACCCCAATTGTATTAACGACTTGGGATTTGGGGTTGAAGTTGGAGTTGGGATTTGTCGCTCGACCTCGCGCAAAGCGCCGAGCAGGCCCGGGCAAGCCCGGGCCGGCTCGCAATCGTCAAACCACCCCCTGGTCCATCATCGCGTCCGCCACCTTCAGGAACCCCGCAATGTTCGCCCCCTTCACGTAGTCAACGTGTCCCTTCTCCTGCCCATGCTTCACACAGGACGCATGAACCGCCTTCATGATCCCGTGCAGCCGCGAGTCCACTTCTTCGCGCGTCCAGCTCAGGTGAAGCGAGTTCTGTGACATCTCGAGTCCCGAGGTCGCGACCCCGCCCGCATTGGCGGCCTTTCCCGGCCCGTAAAGAATCTTCGCCGCGCGGAACGCATCGACGCCCGCGGGATCCGTCGGCATGTTTGCACCTTCGCTGACGCAATAGCAACCGCCGGCGAGCAGAGCCTTGGCGTCGTCGGCGTTGATTTCATTCTGGGTCGCGCTGGGGAACGCCAGCTGGCAAGGCACGTTCCACGGCCGCTTCCCCTTCAGGAACTGCGCCTTCGGGTACTTCTCAACGTAGTCCTTGATCCGGCCGCGCCGCACGTTCTTCAGATCCATGACCCAGGCGAGCTTCGCCGCGTCGATGCCTTCCTTGTCCACGATCGTTCCCTCCGAATCGGAGAGAGTGATGACCTTTGCGCCGAGCGAGTCGAGTTTCTCGACCGTGTACTGCGCGACGTTCCCCGAACCTGAAACCGTCGCGGTCTTTCCCTTCACGCTGTCCCCGCGCGTCGAAAGCATCTCCTGCGCGAAATAGACCGCACCGTATCCGGTCGCCTCGGGCCGGATGAGCGAACCGCCCCAGCTGAGCCCCTTGCCCGTCAGCACCCCGGTGAACTCGTTCTTCAGCTTCTTGTACTGGCCGAACATGAAGCCGATCTCGCGCCCGCCGACGCCGATGTCGCCCGCCGGTACGTCCGTGTTCGCGCCGATGTGGCGGAAGAGTTCGCTCATGAAGGACTGGCAGAAGCGCATGACCTCGTTGTCGCTCTTTCCCTTGGGATCGAAGTCCGAGCCGCCCTTGCCGCCGCCCATGGGGAGGGTCGTGAGGCTGTTCTTGAAGACCTGCTCGAAGGCAAGGAACTTGAGGATGCCGATGTAGACGGAGGGGTGGAAGCGCAGACCGCCCTTGTAGGGGCCGATGGCGCTGGACATTTCGATGCGGTAGCCGCGATTGACGTGGACTTCGCCCTTGTCGTCAACCCACGGGACGCGGAACGTGATGGTGCGTTCGGGCTCGCAGAGGCGGTCGAGGACTTTCATTTTCCGGTAGGCGGGGTTGGCCTCGACGACCGGATAGACGCACTCGACGACTTCCCGGACGGCCTGGTGGAATTCGGGTTCACCGGGGTTGCGGGCGGCGATCTGGGCGACGAAGGCCTCGGCTGCGGCTGACATGAGTTTCTCCTGAAACGGGATGCGGTGGAGGGCGTCGAGCGGACGCGTGCGAAAGGGCATGGTGTCAGTCGAGGGGGTGGCAATGGTAGGACGGGAGGGAGGGAGAAAAGAAGGGAAAGTAAGGGGACCTACGGTAAAGACAACGCCAAATTCCAACCCCAACCCCAACCCCAACTCCCAAGGTTCCCTTTTGGGATTGGAGTTGTGGTTTGGGGTTGCCCTACCCAGGCAGGACGCTCTTTCGGCGGCATTTCGAGCCATCTCTAAACAGAAAAAGAGGAAATTTACGTAAAGGATTAGCGCACGACAACTTACGACTAGATGTCAGCTCCACTTCCTCCCTCCCCCCTTCCGATATACACCGACGTAGCCCTTCAACATTTCACCGGAGAGAGGAGAACCCCGCCATGCGCTTCATCCCGCCGCCCGCCGTTCTCGCGCTGGCGCTCGCCCTGTCGGGCGGCGCGCTAGCTGACGAGCCGGCCAAAACGCCCGAAAACGCACCACCCGCCGCTGCCGCCGAGGAAAAGCTGGTCCTCGGAGAAATCTCAGCGGCCAACGTCAATGTCCGCGCCGGCAACACGATGAATCACCGCATCGTGTGCGTCGCGAACAAGGGCGACAAAGTCCTCATCGCCGGCGAATCCGGCGACTTCTTCAAGATCCTCGCACCCAAGTCCGCCGCCTGCTGGGTTTCCGCCCAGTACATCGACCGCAGCGGCGACACCGGGACCGTCAAGGGCGACAACATCAACCTGCGCCCCACACCCGACACTTCTCACCCCGTCATCGGCCAGCTCCAGCCCGGCGAATCCGTGAAGATCGTCGGCCAGGATTCCATCGGAACCTACTTCAAGATCGAGCCGCCGAAAGGCGTCTTTGCGTTCGTCTCGAAGAAATTCGTTTCCGTGAAGGGCGATTACGCGGCGATCCAGGGGGAGGAAGCCCGGAAGGAAAGCGATCGGATCGCGGGCGAAGAGAAGTCCAAGGCCCGGCTGACCGCGTGGCAGGCGGCCGAGGCGCTCCTGAAGGAACAGGGCGAGGCGGAACCCGCTGAGCGCGACTACGGCGCCGCGATCTCCGCGTTCGACGAAATCGCTGCGTCGGAAGGCGTGGACGAAAAGACGACCGCGCGCGCGAAGGAGAAAGCCGACTACCTGCGTGGCCTCCAGGAACTCCAGAGCCTCGTGAAGTCGCTGGACGAGACCAGCCAGGTCCAGAAGTCGGAGTACGAGAAGCGGATTGCGGAGCTCGAGCAGAAGTGGCAGCTGGAGCAGGCGGCGAAGTCGGTCAAGAAGGGGTCGGACAAGAAGGCCGTCGCGCAGGGTTGGGTAGAGGAGGTCGGTTCGATGTTCGGCCGGCCCGGGACGCACAAGGTCGTGGAAGCGGGAGTGACGCTGTACTACCTGCACAGCGATACGCTCGATCTGCGGCGCTACTGGCACAACCGGATTCGCATCACGAAGGGGACGATTCACGATCCGCCGGAGGGATGGGAAGACGGGCCGAAGGTCATCGAAGTTGAGGAATTGGAAGTGATGGAGTAGAGAGCCGCGCCCTGCTGGAGATCAACGAGAAGCCCCTCTGAAAAGAGGGGCTTTTTTATTGCCGTACAGAATGAAACAGCGGCGATTACAAGCCCTGATTCCATCGCAACTTCCATATATTTAATATCTTATGCAACATTTCAATCTGAAATATCAAAATGAAATGGCCTCCGATCGCAATTTCCCCTTGACCCTTTCGTTCCCCCTCCGTTACGATTCCGCTCCTTGAAGTGGCCCAGAAAGCCACAAATTCGTCCCTAAAGGTCACGGCAGCACGTTGCCAGGGATCTAATCCAAAAGATGTCCGGACTCAGACTTCTCTTCCGCTTCGCGATCGCCATCACGGGTTCCCCCGCTCGCTGCGACTCCGTCGCCGCTTCGGCTCCCGCAGTGGCTCCGTTCCGCGGCCGAGAAATGACACCGCTTCCCACGAAGCCGGGCCCCTCGGCTCGCTTCGCCACCCGCACCGGTCCACCCGGATCTCTGCCTGCCTCGCGCAGGCTCGAGGCCCGAGAGCGAACTCGTGCGCGGGCCGCGGCCTGATCCGGACCTCACCCTCGCAACCCCCTGCCCTTTAACGTCGCCCGGTTCGCCGGGCTGAAGGGGTTGAAATGGACGTCCTCTCACTCGTCATCGGCGTGGCCGTAGGCGCCGCAGGTGGTGTTGGCGCGTGCTTCCTCCTTGCGAGGAACGTCGTCGCCGGCGCGAAAGACAAGGCGCGCCTGATCGAATCCGAGGCCAAGGAGCGCGGTGAGGCTTCGGTCAAGGAAGCCCAGCTCAGGGGCAAGGACGAGGTGCTCAAGCTCCGCTCGGAAGCGGAGAAAGAGCGCTTCCAGAAGCTCGACGAGATCAAGAACCAGGAGCGTGCGGTCCAGAAGAAAGAGGACCTGCTCGACCGGAAGCAGGAAGACCAGGCGCGCCGGCAGAAGCAAATTGAGGCCACCGAGCAGTCGCTTGCGGACAAGACGAAGAGCGTCGAGGCGAAGCAGGTTGAGCTGACGAAGGCGGTCACGGACCAGCAGAAGACGCTGGAACGGCTCTCCGGGATGGGCAAGGACGAGGCGACGCGGACGTTTTATGAGCGGCTGCAGGCGGAGCTCGCCAACGACGTCGCGGCGCGCATCCGAAAGGCGCAGGAGCTCGGGAAAGAGCGGGCGGACGAAGAAGCGCGCAAGTACGTGATCATGGCAATTCAACGCACCGCGTCGGACCACAGCTCGGAAAACACGACGTCGTCGGTGGACCTGCCGAGCGAGGAAATGAAGGGCCGGATCATCGGCCGCGAAGGACGCAACATCCGCGCCTTCGAAAAGGCCACGGGGGTCGACGTCATCGTCGATGACACGCCCGGAGTGATCATCCTGTCCGGTTTCGAACCGATCCGTCGCGAGACGGCGCGCCGCACGATGGAAAAACTCGTCCAGGACGGGCGCATCCACCCAACCCGGATCGAGGAGCTCGTCGAGGCGACGAAGAAGGAAATGGAAGAGCTGGTCATGCAGACCGGCAAGCAGACGTGCTACGAGCTCGACATCCAGCGCCTGTCGCCCAAGGTCATCCCGATCCTCGGCCGCCTGCGCTTCCGCACCAGCTACGGCCAGAACGTCCTCAAGCACTCCATTGAGGTCGCCAAGCTCGCGTCGATCATGGCCGGCGAGATCGGGCTCGACCCGGTTCTCGCGAAGCGTGCCGGGCTGCTCCACGACATCGGCAAGGCGCTCGACCAGGAGATGGAAGGCACGCACCCCCAGCTCGGGTACGACCTGCTGAAGCGGGCCGAGGAGCCGTTCGCAGTTTGCGATACGGCATTGCGGCATCACGAGACGGAGAAGGCCGAGACGCCGTACTGCATCCTCACCGCCGCTGCAGACGCGATCAGCGCCTCGCGCCCCGGCGCGCGCGGCGAGAGCATGGAGCGCTACATCAAGCGCCTGCAGGATCTGGAGCGGATCGCGACGAGCCAGGCGGGGGTCGAGGGCGCGTTCGCGATCCAGGCAGGACGCGAGCTTCGAGTGCTGGTGAACGCTTCGAAGATCGACGATTCGAATGCGCTCATCGTGGCGAAGGAGATTGCGAAGAGGATTGAGGCGGAGATGACGTACCCCGGCGAGATTCGAGTGACGGTGATCAGGGAAACGAGGGTGACGGAGTATGCGAGGTAGACCCCTGCGCCTTCGGCGCAGGGAAACAGCAATTTCAATTTCAATTTCAACTTCAAGTTTCAAGTTTCAAGCAAAGGGCAACTTCAAACGGAGAACTTCAAGTCGGGTGGGCGAAGAGGCGCGCGAATGCGGTTGCCGTTTGTAGTTGGCCCCTTGCTTGAGAGTTCGCGGTTTTGAAGTTGTCGTTTTCCGCCCTACAAAAAAAGCCCCCGCTCCTCGAGCGGGGGCTTCTCTTTGAACGCGATGCTATTTCAGGTGCTTGCTCACGAGCTTCGTCATCTCGAACATGGAAACCTGCTTCTTGCCGCCGAATACCGCCTTGAGCTTGTCGTCGGCGTTGATGTTCCGGCGGTTCTTCGAATCCTGCAGCCCGTTCTTCTTGATGTAGTCCCAGATCTTCTTCGTGACCTGGGTGCGGGGCGCCGGGGCGGCGCCGATCACGGCGGCCAGCTCGGAGCTGATCGTCATCGGCTTCATGAACGCGGCGCTGGGCTTGCGACCGGACTTTTTGGCGGCCATCGGTCCTCCTGTAATGGGGGGTACGGGCGTTGGTTTTATCTCGGAACTGAGGGGGATTTGAGCGGAATCCCCTAGGGACGCAAGGAAAATCGGCCTTTTTCCCCTCGGAGAATCGCGTTTTTCCGAGAGGCCGGGCGAAAATCCCGCAGGCTCAGGCTGCGTCGGCCCAGTGATGGTTTGTGAGAAGTTTTCGTTTTTTCGGGCCGACTCCGCCCGACCCCACGGAATTTTCGCCCGCCCTGGGGTCTTGCCAACCGCGGCTTTCGGCTCCTGTTTATGTGTTCGTGTCCATGCGAAGAACTTGAGGGCGGTGCATTCGCTTCCCTCTGAGCCCGGGCGAAAATCCTGCGGGGCGGGCGGAGTCGGCCCGATTGCGCGAGCCCGCTCAAGAACCATCACTGGGCCGACGCAGCTTGCCCCGCAGGATTTTCGCCCGGGCTCAGAGGGAAGCCGCCGGAGTCTGTCCCGCGAAGCGACCCGCGGGTAGACTCTTCCCCGAATGAAAATCAAGATCATGGCCATCGGCGACGTGGTCGGAACCCCCGGGCGGGATGCGCTGAAGGGCTGGCTGAAGAAGGCGAAGCGCGAGCAGGAGATCGAGTTTGCGGTGGTGAACGGCGAGAACATCGCGGGCGGGAGCGGGCTGACGCCGTCGCTTTACGAGGACCTGCTGATTGCCGGGGCGGACGCGATCACGAGCGGGGACCACATCTTCAAGAAGAAGGAAATCATCCCGCTGCTGACGAACGGCTGCAGGATCGTGCGGCCGTGCAATTACCCGGACGCGGCGGCGGGCCTGGGTTGGCAGGTGTTCGAGTCGCGCAACGGGTTCAAGATCGGCGTGGCGCAGGTCCAGGGGCGCGTATTCATGAACACGCCGGCGGACAATCCCTTTCTTGCGGCAGAGCGCGCCGTCGAGGCCCTTCGGCAGCACACGAACGTCGTCGTGCTCGACGTGCACGCGGAGGCCACGAGCGAAAAGGTCGCGCTCGGGTGGATGCTGGACGGGCGCGTGTCGCTCCTTTTCGGGACGCACACGCACATCCCGACCGCCGACGAAACCGTCCTGCCGAAAGGCACGGCCTTCATTTCCGACGTCGGCATGACCGGCCCCTACGACTCCATCCTCGGCCGCGACAAGGACAAGGTCCTCCGCCACTTCGTCACGGGGATGCCCATGCCGTTCGACGTCGCCTCCAACGACGTCCGCATCTCCGGCTGCGTCGCGACCGTCGACCTCGACTCCGGCCGCGCGCTGGCCTGCGATCGCTTCCAGGTCCGGGTGGGCGCGTGAGCCCCCAGCCGGCCGCCGCGGCGAAAGTCTGGACCCCCTCGACGATTGCAAGGGCCGTGCGGGAGCTGGCGGAGGGACAGATCGGCCGGGTCTGGGTCGAGGGCGAAGTTTCGAACTACCGGAAGATCCTGCGAAGCGGGCACGCGTACCTGTCGCTCAAGGACACGGGGAGCCAGTTGAAAGTGGCGCTGTTCGCGGGCGTGGGAGCGAAGCTTCGGTTCGAGATGAAGGACGGGCTGAAGGTGATGGTCCTGGGGAAAGTCACGGTGTACGAACCGCAGGGGGAGTACCAGCTCGTTGCGGAGCACGTCGAGCCGCAGGGGCTCGGCGCACAGCAGCTCGCTCTGATGCAGCTCAAGGAGAAACTCGAGAAAGAAGGCCTCTTCGATCCCGCGAGAAAGAAGCCGCTTCCCTTTCTGCCGCGACGCGTCGCGCTCGTGACGAGCCCCACCTCGGCAGCCGTGAAGGACATGCTGACGGTGATGGAGCGGCGCTTCCCCGGGATGGGAGTCTGGATTTACCCGGTGGCGGTGCAGGGAGCAGAAGCGGCGCCGTCGATGGTCAGGGCGATGGAGTGGATCTCGAAGCGCGACGACATCGACGTGGTCATCATCGGGCGCGGAGGCGGGAGCGCGGAGGACCTGGGGGCGTTCAACGACGAAGCCCTGGCGCGGGCGATTGCGGCGTGTCCTCTGCCCGTCATCAGCGCGGTGGGACACGAGATCGACGTGACTCTCGCCGACCTGGTCGCCGACCTGCGGGCGCAGACGCCGAGCGAGGCGGCGGAGCTGGCGGTGCCGGACCTCGAGGTGCTGGTTCGGCACCTGGACGATTTCGGGGGGCGGCTGCGAAAGGCGCTGGTTGAAGACATCGCGATGCTGCGGCAGCGGCTGGAGGACCTGGGGCGCTCGAGGGGACTCGCGCGGCCGCAGGATCTGATCGAGCGCTTCCGCCAGCGGCTGGACGGGCTGGCACCGCGAATGGACGTCGCGCTGCGGGGCCTGTCGGAGCGCGGTCGCGCCCGGATCGACGGCCTGAGGCCGCGGCTGGGCTCGGCGTTGCGGGAGCGGCTTGACGTCTCGCGACGCCGCGTGGCCGAACTGTCGCCCCGGATGGGACCGGCGCTGCGCGTGATGGCGGCCCGGAAGCGAGAGAAGGTCTCGGCCGCCGCGGGAAAACTCGACGCGCTGTCGCCGCTTCGCGTCCTGGCGCGCGGATATTCGATGACGAGGCATGCGAAAACGGGAGAGGTTCTCCGGCGCGCCGGCCAGGTCGCGCCCGGAGATATCGTGAGGACGTCGCTGGAGCGTGCGGAACTGACGAGCAAGGTGATCGAGATCAAGCCCGCGCCGCCGCGCGAGGCAAGGCCGCAGTAGAGAGGGGGAAGCCGTGGCGAAGGACAAGGAGAAGGAAAAGAAATTCGAAGAGCACCTCGAGGCGCTCGAGAAATCGGTGTCGTCGCTCGAGGGCGGCGAGCTGGGGCTCGAGGAGTCGCTGCAGACTTACGAGGAGGGCGTCGCGGCGCTGAAAAAGTGCCACGAGATCCTCGACCGTGCGGAGAAGAAGGTGCAGATCCTGCTGAAGGGAGACGGCGGCGAGCTGGAACCGCAGCCGTTCGAAGTGAAGAAGGCGGTGGACAAGGAGAAAGAAGACCGGAAGAAGCATCAGTCGGGAGAGATTGATTTCTAGGCCGGGCCGAGTCCGCGGCTCTTTCCGCGTCATTCGCCTTCATCCGCGTATTCCCTTTCGATTGAGGTCGCGATCCCGATGACCAAGCGCCGCCTGACACCTGCACCTCCCCCCTCCCGCGCCGCCTCCCTCCTCGGCGCGTGCTCCCAGATGGTCGAGTCGTACATGGACGTCAACGTTCCCTCGGGCCTCGAGGAGCCGCGCCGCCTGCACCGCGCGATGCGCTATTCGCTCTTCGCGGGCGGCAAGCGCCTGCGACCGACGCTGGCGCTGCTGACCTGCCGGCTCGTGGGCGGGCGCGAGAAGGACGCGCTTCCTGCCGCTGCGGCTCTTGAAATGATCCACACGTATTCGCTCATCCACGACGACCTCCCCGCAATGGACGACGACAACTTCCGCCGCGGGAAGCCGAGCTGCCACAAGGCGTTCGACGAAGCGACCGCCATCCTGGCGGGGGACGCGCTGCTCACGCTCGCCTTCGAGACCCTCGCGAAATCTCCCGCTTCGATGGTCCCTGAACTCATCAAGGTAATCGCCGACGCGGCCGGGGCGCGCGGCATGGTCGGAGGCCAGCAGGCGGACCTCGAGGGCGAAAAAGGCTCGCCGACCCCGGCGCTGGTGCGCTTCATTCACAGGAAGAAAACCGCCGCCTTGCTCCGCGCTTCCGTCCAGGCCGGCGCGATCTGCGGCAAGGCGGACTCGGGTGAATACAAGACGCTGACCGAATTCGGAGAAAACCTCGGACTGGCTTTCCAGATTGCCGATGACGTCCTCGACATGACCGCGCCGTCGTGGCAGCTTGGCAAGACCGCGGGCAAGGACGCCAGATCCGGCAAAGCGACCTATCCGCTGGTCTTCGGCCTCGACAAGTCGCGGCGCGAGGCAGCGCGGCTTGCGGGAAGAGCGTTGGGCGCGCTGGAAGACTTCGGGAAAAAAGGTGAAGAGCTGGCTGAAGTGATGAAGTTTGTGATTGCGAGGACGTCGTGACGCGTCGTTCTCCCCTCAACGCATTCGTATGTCTCGCGCTGGCGATCGAAACCGCGTACGCGGAAGAACCGGTGCTGACGCCCCGAAGCGCCGTCTCGATGCCTCGTCCGGATTCCATCGAGCGCGCCGCGGTGCTGACCAACGTCGCGGCGGATGATGCCTGGGCGGCGGTGGTGGCCGAGGCTGCGAAGCGGCGCAACGCGACGGTAGTGCGATTCGCGGGGGACGACGCGACCGTGGCGCGCGCTGAATTGCTCGCGCTGGCGCCCGGAACGGTGACCGTCGTGGTGAAGCCGGAATCTCTCGACGTCGACTTCGTCTATCGGCTCCTCGAGGTCGCGACCGGGCTCGACTCCGACTTCGCGATGGATTTCCGCCTCGGATTCGTGACGGGTGTTTCGCCGGAAGCGGCGCTCGCGCTGCTCGCGAACGAAAAACGCGTCGAGGCGGACCGGCAGCTGCTGCCGAAGCGGCTGGTGGACTTCGGACCGAGCGAAGCGGACCTGGAGGTCGAAGGCGACCAGACGTGGCTCGACGGGTGGGAGAGACTGCTGGCGCGGCACCTGAAGCCGTCGGAGGCGGACGTGAAACGGCTTGAAGGCGCGGGGGTTCTTCAGTTCTGGGGATATGGCCGCCCGGAAGGAATCGCGGGCAGCGTTGACGCCGACCAGCTCGCCGCGCTGGACCTGTTTCCCGCCGTCGCGTTCGGGGGTCCGGTGTACTCGGGAGTGACAAACAAGTGGTACGAGGGGCCGGTCTCGGCGGCGCCGCGTCCGCCGAGGTCGACGCCGATCGACAAGTCGTTTGCGCTCGCGCTGCTGTCGCGCGGCGCGACGGGCTTTTTCGGCGCGACGGACCCCGGGCACGGCGTGACCGCGATGCAGGAGATGGAACTGATGGTGGCCCGGGGGTTGTCGATCGGCGAAACGCACAAGACTACGGCGGACTCCGCACTGCTGTTGCTCCGACAGTCGCCGCTTCGACTCCCGAAAATCGCAGAGGGCAAGGCCGCGCCGAACCGGGACTGGGGCGACACGCTCGCGCGCGGTGCGCTGTCGCGCATCGGCTTCGGCGATCCGGACTACCGTCCGTTCAATCCCGCGCCGAGGCAGGCGTACGTCCTTGAGACGGAGCGCCTTGAAAACGGCATCCGCGTGAAGGTCACGATCCGGGAACCCGGGCTGCGCGCCACGCTCACCGACGTCTTCCAGTACGGCTTCGGCCGCAAGGACGCCCTTCTCAACGCCCGTGTCCTCACGCAGATCGAGTGGCCCGACGACATGCCGCTTCCGATCAAGCTGCGCGTCCTCGACGCTAAGGCCGGCGCGCGCGACATCCGCGTCGGCCCCGCGATCGCCGCGGTGGAGTACTGGGGGGCGAAACGGATCCTGCACGTGCAGCTCGACTTTCCGGCGCAGACGCTGGTGGCGGGCGTGGAAATCCGCTTTCTTCTGCGCACCGGCGCGGCCGGCGAGGACCAGGACCGCGAGACGCTGTTCGAGACGGCGCGCGCTTCGAGTGACGCCATCCAGGCCGCGCGCGACGCCTCGGGGACCGCCGCGGGCGGCGCCGAGCCTCTTCGATGGAACCTCTGGGACGGCGCCGCCGGCGTGGCGCTCTTCCAGATGAATCTCCTGCGCGCGACGGGCGACGGCACGCAGGGCGCCCGGGCGCGAGGGTTGCTGGATGCGATGGTGGCGGCCGGGAAGCGCGACGGAGCGTCGATGGCGTGGGAGGACACGTACCGGCTGCCGGACGGCACGCTGGCGACGATGGCGCGGGGCGGGCTGCACAGCGGGGCGGCCGGGATTGGGAGCGTGCTGGTGGAGGGTTTCCGCGTCTTCGGCGACCGGCGGTACCTCGACGCGGCGGTTGCGGCCGGGGAGCGGATAGCGGCGGACGCGAAGCGAGAGAATGGCGGGGCCAGCTGGGGAGACGACACGACGATCGCCGGCGGCGCGGCCGGGATTGCGCTGTTCCTGTTCGAACTCGCCGATGCGACGAACGACTCGCGGTGGCGCGAGCTGGCACTCGAGGCGGTGACGTGGCTCGACGCGGTGAAGACCGAGCTTGGCGGCCGCTGCTGGTGGCGCGCGCAGCTGTCGTTGCCGCGCACGTACACCGGCATCGCCCACGGCGCGGCCGGAATCGGACTGGCGTTCCTCCGCGCCCACTCCGCCACCAAGGACGACAAGTGGCTCGAGACCCCGCGGCGCATCGCCTCCTGGCTCTCCGACCAGGCCAGGCGCGCCGAGGGCACCGCCCTCTGGCCCGCCACCGCCGGCGAGGGCCCCGCCGCTCCCCTCCCTGGCTGGTCCTACGGCACCGCGGGCATCGCAAGATTCTTCGCCCGCCTCAGCGCCGCCGCCAAAGACCCCCAGTACACCGACCTCCTCCGCGCCGCGGCCGCGGGCGTGAAGCGCGCGATGGACCAGGAACCCCAGCATCCCTTCACCACCGCCGACTTCTCCACCGGCGGCGCCGGCCTCGGCGAACTGTTCCTCGACGCATTCGAACTGACCCGCGACGGCGCGTGGCTCGACGAAGCGCGGCGCATTGCCGACACGCTGCGCGCATCGGCCGGCCCGGCGCCGGGCCCCTGGGCGGAGCGTCCTGAAGGCGCCTCCACCCTCCTGCCCTGGGACGGCGAAGGCCTTTTCCCAGGCGGCGCCGGCCTCGGAATGTTCTACATGCGCCTCGCGACGATCGACATGGAAGTCGGGAAGCGACCGCGGCAGAGTCCGGAGAGAAGGTAGATCCGCAGAGAGTTGCGAGGCAGCCGCCTCTTTCAGGCCCGCCCCGCCAGCGCCAGGATCGACTTCAGCCTGAAGTCCACTTCCGCGAGAGTCGCGTCCGTAACCGTCCCGAGCCTTTTGTCCAACCTGTCGAGACTGACCGAGCGCAGGTGCTGGCACATGATGACGCTCGGCTGTCGACACCCGCCCTCGGGGGGATGGATCGTTACATGAAGCGAAAACAAGCGGAGTGTCGTTGACAGAGGGAGAACCACGCAAAGCCGCCAGGGCAAACGGTTGAAGTCATCATCCGACACGATGAGGGCGGGTCGCAAGCCCGCCTGCTCGTGGCCTTGAGCAGGATCGAAATCGAGTCGCCAGACTTCACCTCGACGCGGAATGGAGGTCTTCATTCCCGCTCAAGTCCGTCGGCGAGAGTTCCCTCCCACACTTTCTGCTCCGCCATCAGTTGATTCCAGGCCTTGGGGTCCTTTCGCAACTCACTCAAGGCTTCCGCCGTCGCCGCCAGCATCCACTTCCGACGAAATTCATCAATGGCCAGCGACAGGACATCCTGCATGGACTTGCCGGTTGCCTTCGAGAGACCCTTGAGCGCGATGTGAGTTGTCGAATGGATGCGGACGGTCAAGCTCATGAACTCCTCCTTCAGGTGTCACTGGCAAGTATACAGAATTATATACACATTTGGATACAGACCGCTTGCGGACACCTTGCGTGGCGACGGGACCCAAAACGACGTTGATCTCGAGGCCGTGATATCTTCTCCTCACCCCATGGCAAAACCCGTTCTGGAATTCGACGGCACTCGCTTCGGAACTCTTGAGGAGTTCTACGACGAAATCTCCCGGGTGCTCATCCCCGGCGCAAAGTGGGGCCGCAACCTCGACGCGTTCAACGACATCCTGCGCGGGGGTTTCGGCACGCCCAAGGGCGGATTCGTCCTGCGATGGACGCACTCGGGCCGTTCGCGGCGGACGCTCCCCAGGTTCGAGACGATCGTGGAGATCATCCGCGCGCACGGAGTCGGCGGCGGCGAAGCGGACGACGGCGTCGAACTCATGCTTCTCTGATTCCGGGCTGCCCCGCCGCCATCCCTGAACCTTTCGACGGGAATCACGATCAAGACGCCGCGCTTGACGCGCCTTTCCTTTTGAGAGGAGGTCCGTATGGCACTCATCCCCAACGACGACGAACGCTGCTTTCCGCAAGCCGACCAGTAAGCGCCGCCGAGGCTTCCCTTCCGAGACCCACGTGAAGAAGGGCCGCCGCGTCGTGCACGGCGACAAGGAGCTCTTCGAGAAACTGGGCAGGAACGACCTCTGCCCCTGCGGGTCCGGGAGGCGTTTTCAAGAAGTGCTGCATGCCCTCCGGCCGCTTCGATGGCGAGCTGCGGAACCACTTTTTTCAGGGAGTAGCGACTTCGTGGCCGGCATGGCTTCCGGGAAACCGGGGCCGTGCCGGGTCGAAATGATCCTCCCGAAAGCTGCCCCGCGTCAAATTGACCCGCGAGCCGCCGTAAGAATTTCCCGTGGGGAGGCGTGGAATCTCGAAGCGGAGCCCCGGATTGGGGCGCTTGCGGCTCTTCCCCCGGCTGCCGGTCGCGTTACCCCGGCCTTTCCCCTAGTGTCGAAACCGGGAAGTCCCGCGCGTCCGGGGCACCTCGATTGCTTACCGCCTTTCCATGAAACTGAGGGAGACCGACATGGAAACGGAACCGATCGTCGTTGTGCCCGAAGGGCAGGAACTCTCGACAAAGACCCCGCCCATCCTGAAGCGCTTCACCGAGACTCCCCTGGAGCGGGAGGAATCGTCCCTGGACGCCAACGACGCCGAGTCGAAGAACATCGGGCCGGCGGGACGTCATTTCAACGCAGGCGTCGAGAGCCTCCGCCGGGGTGAATGGGCCGCCAGCATCGCGGAGTTTACGAAGGCGATCGATCTCCTTCCCACCTACTCACCGGCCTGGAACAACCGCGGCGTCGCGCGCGAGTTGAGCGGCGACGAGGAAGGCGCCCTCGGAGACATCCTTGCCGCCCTCGACGCGTCCGGCGACAACTCCGCAGCCTGGAACAATCGCGGGCTCCAGCTCCTGAGATACCGCGATTTCATCGGCGCGCTTCAGGCTTTCGACGAAGCGATCCTGCTGTCTCCCCTCTACGCGCGTCCCCGGTTCCACTGCGGGCTCGTCCGCTCCTATCAGGGGGACCTCGCCGGGGCGGTAAAGGATTTTCAGGAAGCGCTCCGACTCGACCCGACCATGGAGGACGCAAAACGGGAACTGGAGGCCCTGCTGGGGTAGAGCGTAGACTTCATTCCCGGCATGCCGAACGACTGGACCAATCTGTGGCGCCGTGCGACCGTCCTCTCGAACCGGGAGTTCGCCCGGGGCTCGCGCTGGATCACGCTCCGGGCGGAGGATGAGCACCCGGTCCCGTACGAGCCGGGGAACGTGCTGGCCCTCAGGATTGGCGAGGGCGGTACGGCGCTGAAGCACGCCTACACGGTGACGTGGGCCGACGCGTCGGCGCGGACGTTCAGCGTCATTTACCGCGTGATCCCGACGGGACGCATGACGCCCCGGCTCGCCGCGCTTGGCCCCGACGGTTTCGTCGAATTCTCGGGCGTCCACCACAACCCGATCCGGCGCGAAGTCAATTCCCGGGCACGGCAGGTGGTCGGGCTGGCGACCGGCACGGGCGTCGGACCGCTCTTCGGGTACTTCCGGTACGTGCTCGAGAACGGCCTCGAAATGCGGCCGCTGTCGCTTTTCGTGGGCTTCCGCGAGGAGCAGGACGTCGGCCCTCGCGCGGAACTCGACGCGCTGTCGGCCGCGTACTCCAACTTCAAGTGGGCGCCGACCCTGTCGCGCCCCGAATCAGCCTGGACCGGGCTCCGCGGCCGCCTCGGGGAGAGCGTGCCGCCGCTGATTCACCGTCCGCGCGAGACGCACTTCCACCTCGTCGGCAACGGCGCGATGCTTGTCGAAATGGAAGCAGCGTTGGCGAAGGCCGGCGTCCCCGGCGACTTCGTCTCGGACGAGTACTACTTCAACTGGGACGAGGAAGCGAGCGACGACGTCGTGGATCGCATCGCCGCACGGTTCCGGCTGGAGTAGACTCGCTTCAGTTCAAGGAGGAACCCCGTGGGCACCCGCCGGCAGATGGAAGTCAGGATTCTCAAGTCGCTCGCGTCGAACGGGTGGCGCCGGGAGTTCGTCGAGCACGGACGGGAAGACTGGTTTGACGAAATGTGGGCGCTTCGTTCGGTGTCGCCTCCCTCGAACACGAAAGCGTGGATGGCGTTCATCGTCGATCCGGAGTGGAAGGGAACTCGCGCTCCCGGGGAAGGCGTCTGGGCCGTCGCCGCGGACACGGTCCGGCGGGCGGAACGGGCCGGTTGGCTGATCGAGATCCCGCTCGGGCGGCGGTGGGAACGCGGCCTGCCGGAACTGCTCGAAGCGCTTCAAGCCGCCCGCGCCGCGAAGCTGTCGCTGAACCCGGTTGCGCAAATGCCGGCTGTCCCAGCTGGCAATTCCCGGCTGCGCGTGAAGGAACGCTGGAAGCACCTTCGCTAGATTCCGGTTCAATCCTCAAGACAAGCCGCAAATCCGGGATACAGGCAGGAGTCACTTTCAGTCGGGGATGGTCATGGATCCAGTCGAGCCGGCTCCGCTCCTCCCGCCCGCCGAAAACGCTGGAAGCGTCGGCGGCCGAGCCGCCGCCGGGCCGGTTCTATGCCCGAATTGCGCGGTGAACTGGCCTGCGGACACCGTGTTGTGCGTTCGCTGCGGGCTGAATCTGCAGACCGGAGAGAACGTCGCGCCGCCGACGCCGGCCGCCGCTGAAGCCGAACAGGAGCCCGAAACGCGCCTGGAACGCTTCGCCGCGCGCTTTCCTGGCCTGTTCCGCCCGAAGACGCTTGTCGCTTCTCTCATCGTGCTCGCACTGGCCGGCGGCTGCTTCGTCCTGTGCGTCATTCTCATGTCGATGGGCGTCGTGATGACTGCCGCGACCGCGGGCGGCGTCGGCCTGATCCTGTACGCGCAGGCGGTGGCGTGGGTGCTCACGGGCGAAATCCAGTTGCTCGTCGAAGCGATGACCGAGTTTGACGGGCCGCGGTGGAACGCGTTCTTCCTGGCTCTGGCCATCCCGCTGACCCTTGCGTTCGCGTTCATGGGGCTCCGTGGACCGAAGGAATAGCCGGATGCCGCTTCCGGAATCGTTAGGATGCGTGTCCGTGAGCCCCTCTCCTGCGCCCGGACTCCCCGCCACGAAGAACAGCAGTTCGCTCATTCCGCGAACCGTGCTCTTCGGCAACGCGCGGAATGCTTCGCCGAGCCTGTCGCCGGACGGGCGTTACCTCACGTGGGTCGCGCCTTCGGACGGAGTGCTCAATCTCTGGATGCGGACGGTGGGGGCCCAGGACGACCGGCCGCTGACGGCGGATCGCGGGCGCGGCGTTTTCAACTACTCGTGGGCGTTCAACGGAGCGCAGGTCCTCTACACGCAGGACCGCGATGGCGACGAGAACCATCGCCTGTTCGCAGTGGATATTGCCGGCGGCGAGACGCGGGCGCTGACGCCGGACGACAGGGAAGCCGGGCACAAGATCCAGGCGCGGATCCTGGCCGCGCGCCCGAGGCGGCCCGACGAAGTGATGATCGGGCTGAACCGCCGCGACGTTCGCCAGCACGACGCGTGGCGGCTGAACGTCCGGACGGGTTCGCTCGAACTCGTCGAAGAGGCTGGCCCGCTTCTCCTGGTGTGGCTGATCGACAACGACCTGCGCGTGCGGGGGCGCATCGAGGCGTTGCCCGATGGCGGAGGCGCCGTGCTGGTCCGCGACGCCGGGGGTGGCCTGCTTCGCGAGTTGTTCCGTCTTTCGGCCGAGGACTTCTTCACGAGCGGCGTGATCGGATTCACTCCCGACAACGAAGGCCTGCTTCTGCGGGACAGCCGTGGGCGCAACACGGCGGCGCTGGTCGAAATCCGGCTGTCCGGCGGGGAGTCCCGAGTCATGGCGGCCGATCCGGCGTGGGATCTCTACGGCGCTCAGCGGCACCCGACCGCGCACACCATCGAGGCCGTGGCATTCAATCGCGAGCGGTTGGACTGGGAGGTCATCGACCCGGCCGTCGCAGCCGACTTCGCGCGGCTCCGCGACGTCGCTCGCGGCAACATGGGGGTGATCAGCCGCACTCTCGACAACCGCCGCTGGCTCGTCGAATTCGCGGCGGACGACGGACCCATGGCCTGGTACGACTACGATCGCGACAAGGCAGAAGCCCGCCTCCTCTTCCATCACCGCCCCGAACTTCTCGACTACTCGCTCGCTTCCATGACCCCCGTGCGATTCGATTCGCGCGACGGCCTTCTCGTGCACGGCTACCTCACGCTTCCCAACGACTGGCAAGGGCCGGGCCCGATGGTCCTCAACGTCCACGGGGGGCCGTGGACTCGGGACAGCTGGGGGTATCACGCGGAAGCGCAGTGGCTGGCCAACCGGGGATACGCGTGCCTGCAGGTCAACTACCGGGGGAGCACGAGCTACGGCAAGGCGTTTCTGAACGCCGGGGACCGGGAGTGGGGCGGGGCGATGCTCAACGACTTGAGCGACGCCGTGGCCTGGGCCGTCCGGCAGGGCGTCGCGGATCCGGCGCGTGTCGTCATCTACGGCGGGAGTTACGGTGGGTTCGCCACGCTCTGCGGCATGACCTTCACTCCGGAGCTGTACGCCGGTGGCGTCAGCCTCGTCGGCCCGAGCAGCCTGGAGACGTTTCTCAACACGATCCCGCCGTACTGGACGAGCGCCCGGCGCCAGCTTGACGACAGGGTCGGGCGCATTCCCCGCTACGACGGCGGCAAGCGCGCGGGCCAGCCCAAGGACCCGGCCGACCAGACGGTCGAAGAGAAGGCTGAAATTGAATTCCTGCGGGGACGCAGCCCGCTCTTCCATGTGCAGAACGTCCGCTCCCCGATGCTGATCGCGCAGGGTGCGAACGATCCCCGGGTCAAACGGGCCGAAAGCGACCAGTTCGTCAAGGCGATGGAATCAAAGGGTCTCAAGGTCGAGTACGCGGTCTATGAAAACGAGGGCCACGGGTTCGCGCGGCCGGCGAACCGGCTCGATTTCTACCGCCGCGCCGAGAAATTCCTCGCGGAAATCCTCGGGGGACGATGCGAATCCTGAGGCGCTCCTCGACGGACGGCGCCACGTCGCGCCGCCCGCCGGAGGTTCAACTCAGCGCCCGCAGGCTCTAGTGCCTCCGCCTGCGGTGGACGACCCGGACTCTGAAATGGTGGTGATTGCCGACGAACACGTGGTTCGCAGGATGGTGATTCCAGACGCCGTGATGGAAGTGATGGCCGCAGCCGTTGTGATGGCGGTGCCCGCCGCCGATGACGACCCAGCGCGTCCCGTCCCACACATCACCGCTGTCCGCGTCGTGCGCTTCTCCGTCGTTCTCTTCAACTTCGTCGCCGTCGTTTTCCACGACCGTCGTGGAGCAGCCTGTCGCGAACAGGAATGCAAAGGCTGCGAGGACAAGACAGGTTCTCATCGACCGATCTCCCAAGTGAGGCTCAGGTGGACGACTGAAGCAATTCCCGTCGCAGGGAGGATATCGGCGCCCGAATCTGCCCAACAAGGAATTACAGCCCTGTTTTATCGCGAACGTCGCGGCCCCTTCCCACGGCAGGGCAAGTGGTAAGATCCGGACCCGCCACTTCGACCGGCGATGAAGGAAACGAGATGAACATAGAAAAAACGGCGGAAGGCCGCTTCGCCATCGTCCACGGGGCGCACCGGCTCGTCCTGGACAAGGCCCAGTACGAGGACATCTTCTACGCGGTGCCGCTTGAGAACGCTTCGCTTTACCGGCTCCTCAACGACACGGTGCTGGGCGCGGAGGCGTTGCGGGAAGTGTTCCGCTCGATCGTCGCGGAGGCCGGCGGGTCTGAGAAGGCGATGGCGGCGCTGCAGGAGGCCGTCAAGACCGTGGAGCCGTCCTAGCCGATGTTCTGCTCCGAGTGCGGCTCGGATGGGAAGCGCTGCATCCTCTTCTCGAGTGGCCGAGTCGAAACGTTCGACCCCGCCGGGTTCGCAGCCCGATTCACCGGGAAGTAAGGGAGAAAGCATGAAAATCGCAATCTCAACCGGAGGCGGCGACGCGCCTGGGCTCAACGCGGTGATCCGCGCGGCGGTGGTGGCGGCGATTCAGCGCGGATGGGAAGCGTGGGGGATCCGTGAAGGATTCGACGGACTGTTGTTTCCCGAGCGTTATCACGGCGAAGGGCTGATACCGCTGACGCGCGAGCGCGTCCGTGGGATCACGCACCTCGGCGGGACGATTATCGGGACGACGAACCGCGGGAATCCGATGAAGTACCCCACGAAAATCGCCGACGGGACGGTGGTGGAGCTCGACCGGACGGACGAGCTGGTGCGGGCGCTTCGCAGCCACGGGTTCGACGCGCTGATTTCGATCGGTGGGGACGGGTCGCTGACGATCGCGAATCACCTCTCGAAGAAGGGGGTGCGCGTGATCGGGGTGCCGAAGACGATCGACAACGACCTGGAAGGAACGGTGATCACGTTCGGGTTCGACACGGCCGTTTCCTTCGCGACGGAATGCGTGGACCGGCTGCACTCCACCGCCGCGGCGCACCGGCGGGTCATGGTCGTCGAGGTCATGGGGCGGTATGCAGGGTGGATCGCGCTCAACACGGGCATCTCGAGCACCGTCGATGCCATCCTGATCCCGGAGATCCCGTATGACCTGCACAAGGTCGCTGAGAAAATCCTCGATCGCGAGAAGTCCGGGCATACGTTTTCCATCGTGGTGGTTGCCGAGGGGGCCAAACCGAAGGGCGGGGACCTCTCCGTGATTTCGAAAGAGGCCGGCCGCGCCGAGCGCCTCGGCGGAGTCGGGGAGAAGATCGGGGCCGAGATTCAGGCCCTCACCGGCAAGGAGACGCGCGTCGTGGTGCTGGGCCACCTCCTCCGCGGCGGCACGCCGACGACCTTCGACCGCCTGATCGCGCTTCGTTTCGGCGCCGCCGCCATCCGCGCGCTCGGGGAGGGCCACAGCGGGATCATGGTCGCGCTCGACCCGCCTTCGGTGCGCTACGTTCCCCTGGAGGAAGCCACGAAGCGGATGAAAGCCGTCCCGCTCGACTGCGACTCGATGAAAACGGCCCGGGACCTCGGCATCTCGTTCGGGGATTGACCGCCCGCGGAAGCCCCGGCCTCGCTGCTACCGCCCGCTCAGGATCGAATCGCGCCGCGCTTCCGCCGCCAGCCGGTAAACCGGCGCGAGCCCCGGCGCCTTCGTCCGGAGCAGGAAGTCCGCCAGCGGCAGAACGACGTTCAGGTTGCTGCGCGGGTTGCGGTGGTGCATGCGGTGATGGTCGTCGATGAAGCGGAACCAGGCCGTGTTCTCGAACCACCTGCCGGTGCGGACGTGCATGCAGAAGTGCAGGTATTCGTAGGTGAAGTAATAGGCGGCGAGGACGCCGAGCGCGACGGGCCCGATGGTCCAGAAGTAGGCGTTCAGGCCGCCCGCGATGGCCAGGGCAACACCGCCGACGAACACGGCGTTGATCCCGAGGAGCGCCGGGAAGTTCCACCACGCGAAGGTGACGTTCGACAGGTCCTCGTCTCGCTGAAGCAAGTACGTCGCGTCCCACGAAAAGATGCGATGGTGCGTCAGGGCGTGGGCCTTGAACGGGTAGCGGAACCCGAGGATGGGGCGGTGCATGACGAACTTGTGAAGGGTCCACTCGAAGAGGCTTGAGTAGAGGATTCCGCCGGCGAGCGCGGAGATTACGGCGATGACGATCAGCATGGTTTCTCCCTGAGAATGAGGGTCGCTTAAGTCCATTAATCATAA
Source organism: Planctomycetota bacterium (assembly GCA_038060895.1). Lineage (GTDB taxonomy): Bacteria > Planctomycetota > MHYJ01 > WSZJ01 > WSZJ01 > WSZJ01. Next base: position 41,603 of record JBBTCT010000015.1, on the reverse strand, counting down.
CGACCCGGAGCGCGATCTGCATTCAATCAAATTCGCCAATCCGGACGGGCGGCGACAATCCGCCGGCTTTTTTGGAATCTTCAAATGGAACTGCCGTGCATCCACCTCTCCGCACGGGTGCCCGAATCGCAACCAGACCGGCTCTTGAAGGATCGAGAACGTCATGAGCGACGACTCAGCCGACAGATCCCGACGGACGCGGTTCGCGTTCGCCGCTGTCGTGCTGCTCTCAGCGACCCTGGACCTGTGGAGTAAATCTGAGGCCTTTTCCCGCCTCGGCCCCGCGGCCGCGGGACACCCTCAAGAGATCGTCACCGGCGTCCTCCGGTTCGAAACCGCGCTGAACCCGGGGATCGCGTGGAGCCTGCTTTCGGAAAAAAACGCGAGGTGGGTCATCGCTTCGTTTTCGCTCTCGGCCCTGCCGCTGATCTTCGGATGCTTCCTTCGCCAGAAATCGCCAAGGTGGCCCACGACTCTGGCGCTCGCATTCATCGCGGGAGGGACCATCGGGAATCTGCACGACCGGATTGCCTGCGGTGCCGTGCGCGACTTCATCCACTTCTACTGCTTCAACTTCCCCATTTTCAACCTCGCGGACGCATTCATCTGCGTCGGGGCGGCCTGGTTCGTGCTGGAACAATGGCGCGGGCCGAAGCCTGCCCATGCGCCGCTTCCGGCAAAAGCGTGACGGCGGGCCATCGGGCCCGCCGCCCCGCCGGTTTGTTACTTCGCCTTCACGGACAGCTTCATCGTCAGCTTCGTCGCCATCCCGCCCGAAGCCTCGGCGATGATCTTCACTTCCTGATTCGTCACCGCAGGCGCGGCCGCCGTCGCGTGGAAATTGAGGTTCATCGAGTCCTGACCGTTGTTGAACGTCGTGGAGTTGTCCGTCGTCACGCCCGGGGGCAGGCCCTCGAAGCGAACGGACACCGGGTCCGTAAAGTTCTCGCGGCTGATTTTGACTTCCACCTTCACGCTTTCCCCCTGCTTCACCGTCGCGGCCTCGGGTTCGAACAGCGTGAGCGTCTTGTTTCCCCTGGTGACGGAGATGCTTCCGGGACCGCAACCGGCGGCGGCGACGGCCAGAAAGGCGAGGGCGAAAACAAAGCGGTAGTTCATGCAATTCCTCCGGGCGGGCGCGCCGTGAACCCGGCGGGCCGGACGATGGGCGGTCCGCGCGGTCGTCGCGGGCTCAGGAGAGCGGGCGGTCGGCGGGGGCGTGGCAGGACGCCGGTTGGGGGAGCCCGGTGCAGGGGACCCGAAGCGGAGCGAGCCGGACATGTGGCGGGTCTCCCGGAGAAGTGCAGCCCTCACGGCCGAGGGCGGTGCGCCCGGGAGTGGGCTCGGGACCGCGAACCAGGACGAAGGATGCAGCCTATCACAACGGCGCGGCGTTCATTCCTCGGACTTGAGGTCGGTCAGGACCCCGTCCTTCAGGGCGATTTCAGGCAGCGGACCAGTCACACATCCCACACCGCGCTCGCTTCATACCGCGGCGCAATGTGCAGCTCAACGTGCACCGGCAAACGGGGACGGATCGCCGCGATCGCCAGCGCAGGCAGATTGCAATCCTCCGACAAATGTCCCAGCACCACCCGCTTCGGGTACTTCTTGTGCCCCGGCTCGAACACGAGCGCCAGCGCTTCCGCCGCCTGGTCGTTCGACAGGTGGCCGGTCGGTCCCGTCACCCAGTCAATCAGGTGGTCCGGCCGGCCGGAGGTGACTTCCATTTCCTCGTCGTAATTCGACTCGAGCAGGACGAAGTCGGCGTCGCGCATGGCCTGGATCAGGTAGGGGGGCACCATCCCCAGGTCGGTCGCGTAGAACACCGTGCGTCCGTTGCACCGGATCGTAAATGCGAGCGGACGGCCCGCGGACTCGGTGCCGTGGGGGACGCTCCAGGTGCGGATCTCGAAGTCGTCGTGAAGGTGGTCGGCGTTTTCGGTAAGGAAGCGGACGTGGCCGAGCGTGTCCATGCCGTGAAAGTCGCGGGCGCGGCGGCAGGCGGCAGCGTAGGTGTCGCGGTGGGTGAGGACCGGGACTCCGTATTTTTTCGCGAAGATGCGGGCCGGCCGGCCGAAATGGTCCGAGTGAGCGTGAGTGACGAGAATGCCCGCGATTCCCTCGGGACGCAGACCGGCCGTACGTAGCGCGGCCTCGATCGACTTTGACGACCCGGTCCCCGCGTCGATGAGCAGCCCGCGCGTGCCGTTCCAGACGGCAGAGACGTTTCCGCTGGAACCGGAGGCGAGGACGACGAAGCGCATCGCCAGAGTCTAGTGGACGGTCGCGGAATTGGGAGAACTTGCGTAGCTTGCACGCGTCAGATCAGCTCCGTTTCCCCCAGGAGGAACTTCCCATGCGCCGACAACTTGCCCTCGCCGCTTCCCTGTTCGCCCTCGTTGCCACGGCCGAGCCCAAAGTGAAATGGGAAGCGGGCACCGGGTGCGATCAGCTCGCGACCCCGGTTGTGTCGGAAAAGAGCGTCTTCGTGCTCGCCTCCCGGACACCGCCGCCCGACGGCGTCGCTGATGGGGTTCTCAAAGCATTCGACCTTGAGACGGGGAAGGAGCGGTGGTCGGTCGCAACGCAGGGTGGGACGCAGGGCCCCGCGACAGACGGAGACGTGGTGGCGTTCGTGGAAGGATGGACGACGCTGGAAGGAAACACCTCTTCGCTGACGGCGGTGGTCGCGAAGACGGGCGAGCGCCTGTGGTCAACGGCGGTGGGTGGCGGCCAGGGCGACTTCCGCTCGACGAGGGCGCCGGCAACGGGGGGAGGGCGGGTCTTCTGCGCTGTCCACGGCGGGCTGGCGGCGTTCGACGCCAGGACGGGAAAGGAAGCGTGGCGCGTGAAGGAAGCGGAAGCGGTTTACCCGTCGCCTGCGGCCGGTGGGGCGGTGGTGATCTACGGCAGGAAGAATGCGCTGACCGCGGTGGATGCTTCCACGGGCAAAGCGAAGTGGACGTACAGGACCGAAGGGGAAACCTACGGGTTGAGCCTCCTGGGTTCACTGGCGATCGCCACGGGCGAAAAGGGGACGATCGTCGCACTGGACGCGGCAACGGGCGATCTCCGGTGGGCCCTGGGCGGCGAGAGTGGCGCGACGGCGAGGGCCTGGGGGATGTCGGTCGCGTGGATCAACAAGGGCATGACGCACGTGGTGGACAGCGCGAGTGGAAAAGAAACGGCCGCCTTTCATTCCGTCCTGCACGAAGCAGGGGGGTTCGGGCTGCGCTTGGACCACGAAGGGCCGCTGGTCGGCTGCGACATGTCCACCGGCGACGAGGTCTGGCGCGCAACGCTTCCGTCGCGCCCGTCTTTGCCGGCGGTGGCCGCGCGCGACGTGCTGATCCTGGCGTGCCAGGACGGCCAGGTCCGCGCCGTGACGCTTCCCAGCCGCGCGAAGTAGCCGTCGCTAGATCGCCCTTACCGGCAGCACGATCATGGTCATCCCGTCGAACTGCATTTCCCGCTGCACGGCGTAGGCGGTCTGGTTGTGCAGGAATCGCGTCATCCAGTTCTCGGTCGGGAAGACGAGCTTTCCACTGAAGAACACGGCCTGCGGGTACTCCTTCTTCATTTTTCGCGCCATGTCCATCATCAGCTCGACGGCGTCGGGGCCAATCTTGTACTCACCGACGGCGTAGCACCCCTGCCCTCGCGCGAGGCGGACGTACTTTCGGATCGTGTTCTCGGTCTCGCGCTCGAGGTTTTCGACTTCTTCGACTCCCTTGAAGTGCGCGGTGTCGACGACGCCGACAGAAAGAAAAATGAAGCGCTGGTAGTAGCGCGGCCAGGCCTTGTGAATGGCGAAAAACGTGTGGATGCCGAAGCCGCCATAAGAACCGACGAAAAGGACCGCCGTGGGCGCGTCCTCGCCCGGATTGACGAGTCCGGGATCGGTGGCCGCTTCCGGTATTTCCCTGAAAGCCATGTCGAGGCGCCGGAGGAGGCGGGAGACCTTGCGGTAATGGAGTTTCACGACGAGGCAGAATGTCACCAGCCCCAGGGTGATGATCACGGTGACGTAGCCGCCGTGCGTGAACTTCTGGATCACGGTGAACAGCAGGATGGTGGCGCAGAGCACGAGGCCGACGGTGTTGAGAGCGAGATTCCGCCACCAGGCCTTGACGCGGCGGCGCACCTTGATCCAGTGGACGCTCATCCCGATCTGCGTGAGCACGAACACGATGAACACGTTTATCGAGTACATGATGACGAGGGTTTCAACCTTGCCCCTCGTCCCGACGATGAGCGCACCGGCCGCGGCGGCCATCAAAACGACACCGTTCATCGTCACCAGGCGGTCCGAGAGGTTGGCGAAACGGTGCGGGACCCAGGAGTCCAGAGCCATGTTCGAGAGCACCGCCGGGCCGCCGAGAAACCCGGCCTGCGCGGCCGCGATCAACAGGGCGGCCTCGGAAAAGAGCGTGATGAAGACGAACGTGGCGAACCACCCGGGCGTGAGGTTCCACGTCCCGGCCACCGCTTCAATCATGATGCCGTTGAGGGACTTGTCTCCCTTCGGCTTGACGTCCAGGAGGAGGTAGCACATGAGGATGCCTCCGGCCGTGATGGCGAGGGACCAGGCCATCAGGCGCATGGTCCGCTTCCCCGTCTCCACCTTCGGATCACGAAGGACGTTCATGGAATTCGAGACCGCTTCGATGCCGGTGTACGTGCCGGCGCCCATGGTGTAGGCGAGCATGAATCCCGTGAAGAGGATCCAGAGGGAACCTTCCGAGCGTGCCTTGCTGACGGTGGTGGCGGCATCGCCTGCGATGTCGGAGAGATCTTTCGAGTGCCCGAAGATTCCCCATCCGATGACGATGGCGTGGGTGAGCAGGAATGTCAGGAAGATCGGGGTGAGGACGAGGGTGGACTCCTTGACGCCACGAATGTTCAGGTAGGTGAGGACGGCCAGGAATCCGAGCGTGAGCCAGAGGCTGAGGTGGGCCCAGGGATGCAGGACCGGAATGGAAAAGATGGCCTTGCTGGCGGCTGCGAGCGAGATCGCGACGGTCAGGACGTAGTCCACCATGAGCGAAGCGCCTGAGACCAGGCCTGCGCCGCCGCCGAGGAGTTTCGTTGCAACGAGATAGCCGCCACCGCCGGTCGGGAAGACCTCGATGACCTTGTTGTAGGTGGACGAAATGATGAAGACGGTGAAGGCAGTGGCGGCGGCGAGGAAGAGGGCCAGGGACTGGTGGTTGGCCTTGAAGAGTTCCTTGAAGGATTCTTCAGGGCCGTAGGCCGAAGACGACAGTCCGTCGGCGCCGAGGCCGACCCACGCGAAGAAGGCGATGAGCGAGAGTCGGTGGAAGACCTTCGGATCGGTGGGGTCTTTCGGCTTCCCGAAGACCAGTTCGTGAGCTTTGGCGAGGATACTCAGGGCGTGTCGGCCTCCTTTGATCGCCGAGCCGCGTATGCTAGCAGGATGGATTGCGCACGGACAATTTTCGGAGTAAAGTGAAGGGCCCGTCGCTGCAAGCTTTTGGGGCCGCGACGGTTACGACGGACGCGGAGAGCCGCCGCCGTGGCGGCACCCCGAGCGTCGAGTTTCCCTTCGGTAGGGGCCCGTTCATGGCGCGGATCCTCGACGGCATCAACTCCCCCGCAGACTTGAAGCCGCTCTCCCTGGAGCAGCTCAAGCAGGTCGCCCAGGAGATCCGAGACGAAATTGAACTGGTCACCCACCAGACCGGCGGACACCTCGGCTCGGCCCTGGGCGTCGTCGAACTCACCCTGGCGCTTCACAGGGTCTTTGACTTCGCCAACGACCGCCTGATCTGGGACGTCTCCCACCAGGTTTACCCGCACAAGCTCGTCACCGGCCGCCGCGAGCGCTTCAGGACCTTGCGCCAGTTCGGAGGACTCTCCGGCTTCGCATGCCCCGCCGAGAGCCCCCAGGACGTCTACATGTTCGGCCATGCCGGCACGGCCGTTTCGACCGCCCTGGGCGTGCTCGCGGGCGACCAGCACCAGGGCCGCGAACGGAAGGTCGTCGCCGTCGTCGGCGACGGGTCGATGACGTGCGGCGTCGCTTACGAAGGCCTCAACAACGCCGGCGGCATGAAAAAGCCGCTTCTCGTCATCCTCAACGACAACCGCTGGTCGATCAGCCAGACCGTCGGCGCGCTTGCCAAGTACCTCGACAAGATCCGCGCGGCGCCGATCTACCGCGAAGCGAAGCAGGAGTTGAAGAGCCTGATTGAGAAGCTGCCGTTCGTGGGCATGCCGATGGAGCGCGTGCTCGAAACGGTGGCGCACGGCGTGAAGCACACGATTCACGGCGTAAACATTTTCGAGGAGCTGGGGTTCGACTACTTCGGCCCCGTCGACGGCCACGACCTCGAGGCGGTCGAGAAGGCGCTCCGGCAGGTCAGGGACATCCGCAAACCGGTGCTGCTCCACGTGCTGACGGAGAAGGGACACGGGCATCCGGGGGCGGAGACGGATTCGCAGCGGGCGCATGCCGCAAAAATCGGCGCGGCGCCGGCGCTGAAGCTCGCGAATCCGGCCCAGCCGTCCGCGTCCGTGGAGGCCAGCGGAAAGATCGAACCGTCGAAGCCGCCGGCGCCGACGAAGACGTGGACGCAGGTCTTTGCCGAAAGCGCGATCGAGCTCGCGCGGCAGGACAAGCGCGTGCTCGCGCTGAACGCCGCGATGCCGGAAGGCACGGGCCTCTCGAAATTCCAGAAGGAATATCCCGACCGGTACTACGACGCCGGCATCTGCGAACAGCACGCCATCGCGTTCGCCAGCGGCCTCGCGCTCGCGGGCAACCGCCCGATCGCCGCAATCTACTCGACGTTTCTCCAGCGCGCGTTCGACCAGATCATGCACGAGGTCTGCCTCAACCGGAACCCCGTCCTCTTCTGCCTCGACCGCGGCGGCATCGCCGGCGACGACGGCCCCACGCACCACGGCGTCTTCGACATCGCCTACATCCGTCCGTTTCCGAACATCGCCGTCGCCGCTCCCAAGGACGGCCACGAGTTGTTCCGCATGATGGAGTGGGCGCTCAAGCAGGACCTCTCGGTCGCCCTCCGGTACCCGCGCTCCAACGTCCCCGACGGCGAAACCGTGCTGTTCGGGAAGGAAATCCGCCTGGGCGAAGCGGAGTGGGTGCGCGAGGGCAAGCAGGGCGCCATCCTGGCGTACGGGGCGATGGTGTACCCGGCGCTCGATGCCGCGCGCCGGCTCGCCGAGAAGGGGCTGGACCTGGCCGTGGTCAACGCGCGCTTCGCGAAGCCGGTCGATGAGGATGCCGTGCAGCGCCTGTGCGGCGAGCAGCCGTTCGTGCTGACCGTGGAAGACCACCAGCTGCTCGGAGGGTTCGGGTCGGCGGTGCTTGAAGCGGCGCAGACGTGCGGCGCGGACGCGCGGAAGATCGCGAGGATCGGGATTCCGGACCGTTTCATCGAGCACGGTTCCAGGCCGAAGCTGCTGGAGATGCTGGGACTCGATGCCACAGGAATTGCCCGGTCGGCGGCGAAGTGCGCGGAGCGGGCTGGAGTGATCACCAAACCGATTTCCATCTAATGAAACGCTCCCCAACGATCATCCTGGTCGGCGACTCGCGCAAGGAGCGCAGCGCGGCGGCCATCGCTGCGCATGAGAAGTGGCTCCAGAAGCGCTTCAGGGTGGTCCTGCGCGACCTCGACGGCTCCGCAGACCTGTCGCGCGCCAGGGCCGACCTGATCGTTCTCTTCGGCGGCGACGGGTCGATTCTGTCGCTTGCGCGCCGGCTCGCCGGGAACGCCATTCCAGTCCTCGGGGTCAACACCGGCCGCCTGGGATTCCTGGCCGAAGTTCCTCTCGAAACGGTCCGCGCCTCCATCGAGAAGCTCACGAAGTCCCCGATGCGCACCAGCGACCGCATTATGTTCGAAGTCGAGATCGCCGGCGCTTCCCGCAAGCGGACCCTCCTCGCGCTCAACGACGCCGTCATCGCCCGGGGCTCCGTGTCGCGCATGGTCCACCTTCGCCTCGTCGTCGGCGAAGAACCGTTCACGCTCGTGTCCGGCGACGGGCTGATCGTCGCGACGCCGTCGGGATCCACGGCGCACTCGATGGCGGCGGGGGGGCCGATCGTGGACCCGGAGCTGGAAGCGATGATCATCACGCCGATCTGTCCGCACTCGCTGTCGATGAGGCCGATCGTGCTGCCGGCGCGGCGGGCGATCCGGATCGAGATGGCGCGGCGGAACGGCGACGTGATGCTGACGGTGGACGGGCAGGAGGTCGTCCCGGTGGCCGACGGCGACGTGGTGACGATCCGGCGGACGCGAAAGCCGTTCCGCCTGGTGCACCCGGGTCCCGGCGCGTGGTTCGCGGCCCTTCGCGACAAAATGGGATTCGCAGGGGCGCTCACCCCCAGGCTGCCTTGAGATACGCGATCCTCGCGGACGTACATGCGAATCTCGAAGCGCTTCAGGCCGTGATGGCCGCGGTGAAGAAGGAGAAGCCGGACCGGGTCATCCACCTGGGCGACCTGGTGGGGTACGGCGCGAGCCCGGTGGAGTGCGTTGACGCAGTGCGTCAATGGAAGGCGAAGGGAATCTGCGGGAACCACGAGAGGTACATCACCGGCGTGACGTCGATCGAGCTGGTCAGCCGGGATGACAAGCGGAAGACGATCGAGTACTCGCGCGACCTCCTGCGCCCCGACCAGCTGCTCGACCTCAAAAGCCTGCCTCTTCAGCTCGCGACGGACGACGGCCTGCTGTTCGTCCACGGCTCGCCGCGCAACGAGGACGAGTACCTGCTCACGTACGAGGCCTACCAGGAGAACATCCAGTACCTGCGGATGACGATGCCGGACGTGCACGTGTGTTTTTTCGGCCACACGCACGTGCCGGCGATGGCGACGGCGACGAAGGTGGAGGCGAAGTTCGAGGAGAAGCCGGATGTCGCGGTGGTGCAGCTCGCCGACGCGAAGGCGTACCTGATCAACCCCGGGAGCGTGGGGCAGCCCCGTGACCGGTGCGCGAAGGCGGCCTGGGCGCTCTACGACTCGACGGAGGACGTCGTCGAGTTCCGTCGTGTGGCCTACGACATCGCTGGGGCGCAGAAGCGGATGACCGCGGCGGGATTCGACGAGAAGCTGGTCCAGCGGCTGGAGCTCGGTCAATGAGAGGTCGCGCGGGGGCGGCGGCGGGAATCGCGGCGGTCCTGGCGCTCGCGCTGGGCATGGCGTGGTGGGGAAGGAAACCTGCGGAGCGGCCGCGGCCGACGCCCCGGATGGCGCAACCTGTCCCGCCGCCGGTCAGGCCGCCCGACGAACCGCCAGTCAAGCCCCCCGACCATCCCCCGCTACCGCTTCCAGCCGCCCGCGGCTGGCGCTTCGGCGACAACGTGACGCCCTTCATCGAACGGGGCCCCGCCGGATTGCGCGCGGCGTGCGGGGAGTGTCACGCCACGCCGGCGCCCGACGTGGTCGTCCGCGACGAGTGGCCGAGGATCATGGGCGAGATGAAGAACATTCTCAGGCTGGCCGGGAAGCCACCGGAAGAAGCGCTCATGGAAGAGATCCAGGCTTACTACGTGAAGCACGCGCCGGCCGCTTTCGAGCGACTGCCGGCCGCGACTGGCGCCGGCGCACTTGAATTCCGGAAGGCGGTGTTCGGGAACGAGAAGCGCGACGAAGCGCGGGTGGCAAACGTGAACATCGCGGACCTGGATGGGGACGGGCTGCCGGAAGTGCTCGTCTGCGACGGCGGGGGGAACACGGTTTCGATCGTCCGCGGCGGTTCCTCAGGCTGGACGGAGGAGGTGATCTCGTCGTGCGAGGCGCCGGCGCACACGTCCGTCTTCGACGCCGACGGCGACGGAGACCTGGACATCGCGGTCGCAGGGCTCGGGAGCCTGATGCCCTCCGACGACCTGGTCGGCACTGTCCTGCTCCTGGTCAACAACGGAGCCACGGGCTGGGAGCGCCGCGAGCTGATGACAGGGCAACCGCGCGTGGCCGACGTGGAACCGGCGGACGTGGACGGCGACGGTGATCCGGACCTCGTCGTCGGAGCCTTCGGCTGGCGCAAGTCGGGATACATCGGCTGGCTGCGGAACGATGGGGCGAAGTGGGAGCTCGTGAAAATCGCCGATCGCCCCGGCGCGATCCACGTGCCCGTCACGGACTTCGATGCCGACGGCAGGGCGGATTTCGTCGCGCTCGTTTCGCAGGAGACGGAGACGATCACGGCGTACCTGAACAGGGGCGGTACGTTCGAGGCAAAGACGCTGTTCGAGGCGCGGACCCCCCTGTACGGCTCCTCCGGGCTCCAGCTCACCGACCTCGACCGCGACGGCGACTGGGACCTGCTCTTTTCCAACGGCGACGCGCTCGACAATCCGAACGGGACCCCGAAACCGTACCACGGCATCCAGTGGCTCGAGAACCGCGGGAGTCTCGTGTACGACTGGCACGACATCGGACGCTGCTACGGCCCCTATCGCGCCGTCGCTTCGGATCTCGATTCAGACGGAGACATGGATGTCGCAGTCGCCGTGCTCTTCGGGATGTGGGGCGTAGAAGGACAAACGGGACTGCTCTGGTACGAGAACGACGGGAAGATGGCCTTCGTGCGACACGACATCCCTTCTCCCTCGCATTTTGTCACGCTTGCCGCCGGCGACCTCGATGGCGACGGCGCGCCCGAACTCGTCACGGGACGGATGACGTTCGCCAGCTCCTCCGTGCGGGGAGACGCCCTTCTCAAGTGGGCCCTTACGAAGCGGAAGTAGTCCGAGCAAGCCCGAGGCTGTCGGTCACAAGGTGCCTGGCGGCCACAAACCGTGATTCTCCGAGTCCCGTCACGGCGCGCCACGGCCGCCCCTGCTCGTCCAGCCTCGCGCGGAACCACTCGCGAAACCAGCCGCGTCGCAGGCCCTGGTCGCGCTGGGGGTCCGCTTCCCACGGAATGTCGGGTTCGCAGAGGAGGATGAGGTGCGACGTTCGGCGGCAGGAGAGGTGGGCGACCCAGGGCGGGCAGGAACCGAAGTAGTGGGTGAAGTAGATCACCGTGGTGTTGAGGTCGCTGTCGCAGAAGAGGACGCGGTTGGCGCGGCGCGCCGCCGCGTTTTCGGAGGCGATCTGTCCCGCGACGACGTGCCCGATGTCCCCAGGCTCCACGAACGCGCCTTTCCGGTCGATGAAGCCGCGGGCATATTCCGGGACCCACTCGGTACGGAATTCCTCCGCCAGCCGCCGCGCGAGCGTCGTCTTCCCCGCCGATTCCGGGCCGTAGATGACGACGCGCTTCACGAAATGGGGCCGCACGCAGGCGGGGATGAAATCCCAGTGGGCCATGGGGTCGTTGCGGATTGCCGTCCCGGAGACGGGCACCGCCTTGCGCGCCGGGTCGATACAGACGTGGCGCGCTCCGAGGCGTCGGGCAAGTTCGTCGCCGTAGGATTCCGAGGTGAAGACGAAATCCGGGCCGGCGGGGATCACGCGGCGAAGCGCCGCGGTCCACAGGTCCCAGAAGCCCGGATGTTCATGCGGTTCCTGCGGAAGTTCCTCGGCCAGATGGACAACCTCGTCGCCCGGGCAGAGCTCGCGCATCCACTCGAACCGCAGTGCCCCGGGAATCGGCTCGCGGGCGAGCGACCCGACGACAACCGTGAGCCGGTCCACCCGCGCTCGCGCTTCGGCGACCAGGTGCAGGTGCCCCGTGTGCGGCGGGAGGAATTTCCCGAGGACGAGTCCCGTGGTCACGCGGCGGCCGCTTTCTGCCTCCTGTACGCGCGCATCCACTCGATGAGGCCGCAGGTGGCGAGAACGAGGAAGATGGCGTAGAGGACGGCCGTGGCGCGCAGCCCTTTCGCGGCGTAGACGGGCACGCCGACGAGGTCGACGCAGATCCAGAGAATCCAGTTTTCCAGGTACTTGCGCGCCAGGCCCCACTGGGCAATGAGGCTCGCGACCATGATGAAGGAGTCCCAGTACGGAAAGGAGGCGTCCGTGAAGCGCGCGAGCGTCCAGCCGGCCGCCGGCGTGCCTGCGGCGATGAGGACTACGGACAGGGCGCGCAGGTGCGGAGAGGCCGCCTCGACCACCAGCGGGCCGTCGTCCTTCCGTCCCCGGAGCCACTCGTACCAGCCGTAGACGTTGAGCACGAAGAAGACGAAGTAGAGGATCAGGTCGGCGTAGAGCTGGACGCCCCAGAACATGAAGGCGAAGAGGACCACGTTGATGATCCCCGTAGGCCAGCACCAGATGTTGCGCCGGATCGTGAGGACGACGCAGATCAGGCCGAACACGACGCCGAGATTCTCGGCCGCTCCGACGCCGGCGTAGAGTTTGAATTTCCAGAAGAGCACGCCGAAGAGCGCGCAATGGAATGCGCCCGCGGGCCATTTCCAGAGGTTGAAGCGAAGGGTCAGGACACAATAGACGGCGCCGAACGCGCCCGCGGCGAAATCGAGAGCGCTCACTTCAGCTCGCTCCGGAACGCGGCGACCTTGCCGCCGGGGCCGTCGATCCGCTTCACGACCCGGACCCGGAGTTTTGTTTTCGCGCCGAACACGCCGCGCAGGGCCTTCTCGATGCGCGCGGCGTCGAGAGGCCAGTCCGGAAGTGGGCGGACGTCCAGCTCGACCGCGCCACCGGCGCGCTGCACGAGAGCGTGCTGCGCGATCGAGAAATCGCGAAGCGCGCGGGAGACGTCGACGGAAGCGACCGGGCTGCCGTCGGCGGCACGAAGCAGAACGGGCGCGCGGCCCTCGAGCCCCAGCAGCCGCGGCATCGGGTCGCCGCAGGCGCACGGTTTCGTCTCCAGTCGCGCGCGGTCGCCGGTCCGGTAGCGCAGGAGCGGCAGGAACGGGTTGCGGCCGCCGCTGACGCAGATCTCGCCGGGATTGCCGGACGGAACGGGCAGTCCCCGGGCATCCACGACCTCGACGTGCAGATCGTGCGGCAGCACGTGGAAATCGCCGCGCGGGCACGTGAATGCCACTGGTCCGGTCTCGATGCTCGAATACCAGTCGATCACCGGGGCGTTGAACGCCGCCGCCAGCCGCTTCGCCAGGGCCGGCGCAAGCGCGAACGCGGTCGAGAAGAAGGCTCTCGGCCGGATCCTTGTCCCGAGTTCCAGCAGCGCGGCATACGCGGATGGATTTCCCGTCATCGTCAGCGGCGCCATCGCTTCCAGCCACCGCCCGCGGCTTTCCGGCTTCGGCCACTCCGCCGCTTTCAGGTTCACCTTCGCGTACCCGCTGTTCCCCCACGCTGCGTGCACCGTCGCGTACGTGAGAGTGAAAGACTGGGCGTGGACCTGCACGGTGCCGACGTCGGCGGCGCGCGGGGAAAGGCGGATGCCGTGCGAAGCGAGCGCGACTTCGAAGAGCGGCAGGTAGGCGCTCCCCGCAACGGGGTGGTGAGGCACGAAGACCGCATGCCCCGTCGTCCCGCTCGTCGGGTGAACGATGAGGCGCGCGAAGTCCGCGTCGTCCGGGATCAGCTCGTGCATCGAGAACGCCAGGTCCTCGCGCGACGTCGTCGGCACGTCCGCCCAGTCTTTCGCGAGGTCGAGGCCGCGCGGCACCGTATTCCGGAAGCGCCCGACGCGCGGGATCGCGGCGGCGAGCGCCGCCAGAACTTCGGGCGGCGGAGCGAAACCGCGCCGCGCGCGCCGACCCGTTGCCAGTCCCTCGCGCAGCCGGTCCAGCGCCGCCAGGTCGGCCTTCACAAGCCGATCGCCGAGTTCCCCATTGAAGCGAGGCGCGTCCGGGTGCTCCTTGATGCGGTGAAGCGTCTTCGCGGCGGCCGCCGTGATGAGCGGGTTCCGACGCTTCAACTCCGCCGTGATGCGCGCGCTCATTCGCTCGACGCCTTCGAAGCCGCCTCTTCCGCCGCCTTGCGCCGCAGCTCTTCCTGGATTGCCTTCGCGCGCTTCTGCTTCTCGGCCGCGGCCGCGAGGAGGCGGCGCCGCTCGATGGAATCGACCTGCGTGAGCCGGTCGGCGGCGTCCGTCTCGGATTCGCCGGGCAGCCTTAATCCCGCCGCTCCAATCGTCCGCCGGACCAGCTCTTCGCGCCGTTCCTCCTCCGACGCCAGCCCGTCGAAAGGCGCCACGGCCGCGAGCGCGGCCATGTCCTGCACGAGCAACCGCCGGACGCCGTCAGGCGGCAGCGAGCGTTCGCGCAGCGACGGATGCCAGAGCACATGGCAGGCCGCGAGTACCCAGCGCAGGCGATTGCGCTCCGCCGTGGAACCCGTGAAATTGAACGGCGCCAGGTCGGCCGGCTTCGCCGGCTCGCGCAGCGCTGTTTCCATCAGGTCGGCAACCACCGCGCGCACGCGCACTCCGCCCCGCGATCCGACCCCCGGTTCCCCGCGGAAGACAGGCGGCATCTCGGAGATCCAGCGCAGGAACTCAGCGAGAGGAGGAAGCGGGGGCGACGGCATGGAGGGAAATGTCGCGCGAATGCCTGGAACGGGCACGGAAAAGCGATGAAGCCGGCGGCCGACCTCACCACAAAGCAGCCGCGCCTCCAACCCGCAGCCGTCATCTCCTCACTCCACACTCGTCACTACTCAACACTCAATCCTCAACACTCCCCACGAACCACTAAAGCCCGCTGACGAACCGAACCCAATCGGCTTCCAACCGCGCCGCATCCGGGAAATACTCCATCAGCGTCTTCCCCGCTCCGCTCGCGACGCCTTTCCGATACTCCGCATACGCCGCCCGGTATTCCTTGTTCTCCGTCTGGCACAGGTAGTAGTTCAAGGCCCAGCACTGCGCGTAGAACAGCAGCGCCTTCTGAGAATCGCTGTTGATCAACGCCAGCGCGTCCCCCGCCAGCATGTCGGCCATCGGGATGTGCCGCTTTCCCTTCATCGCATCCCGCACGAACGGCAGGCGGCTCTCGCTCACGAAATTGAACTTGTACGCCTTCCCGTCCCAGTTGAAGCCCTCGAAGTACGTCGCCATCGCTTCGGCGTACCAGCTCGGCGGCCGCGCGGATTTGGCGACCTGGAAGAAGTACATGTGCGCGGCCTCGTGCACCATCGTCTGCAGGAACTGCTGCCGGTTGTTCGTCTTGTTCCATCCCACGACGACCAGCGAGTCGCTCCGCGCGAACCCCGCGGCGTTCAGGTGGTCTTCCGCCTTCGTCTCGACGCAGTACTTGCGGTAGTCCTCGTACGACTTGTACGCGTACAGCGTCATCTTCTCCTTCCCCGCCAGCTTCGGCTCCTCGCCCCCGTAGTAGGCCTTGTACTCGGCGTAAGCGACCTCGATCAGACCCGCCAGGTCCTTCGCGAACGCCTCCGACTCGTTCGTCTTGATCAGGTAGTGAGCCGTCTGCTCCGTGTACGCCTCTTCCCACCCGCCGCGGATCGCCTCGTAATCTTCGCGGCTCATCCACTTGTCCTTGTACCGGCGAAACCCTCGCTTCAGCAGGTCCGCCTCTTCCCCTGAAACCCATTTCCCGCCGACCTGGATGTTCCCTTTCGCGAGCTGCTCCTTGTCTTTCGCCGTCACCCACTGCCCCTGGAACTGCACCAGCCCCTTCTCGAGATTCGCCTTCTCCTCCGGCGTCACGTACGCGCCGCGGAAGTTCACGAACCCGGCGTCGGGCGCGGGCACGCCGCGCTTGCGCGACACGAACGCCGACAGGTTCTTCTTCAGCGGCGCCTGTTTCTTGACCGCTTCCTCGAAGAGCTTCATCGCCTCCGGCCGCAGCCCCGCATCCCAGGCGAGGCAGCCGAGTCCGAAGACTTCGTCGGGCTTGAGGTCCTGCGCGTTGGCGAGCTCGCAGTAGATCGCCGTGTCGAGGTACGCCCACGGAAACTTTCCTTCGCCGCCGGCGATCGTGAAGTTGAAGCTGCTTTCGTCCGCTTTGACGAGCGTGAGATCCATCTTGCCGACCTTCGTCTTCAACTTCCCCTGCGACCGTGTCACGGCCGCGATCAGCTTCGCGTGCGCCCCCGCCATCCCCTTGACCTCGGGAAGCCGCGTCTCGACTTCACCGCGCCTCACCGCCGACTTCAGCGACGGCAGCAGCTTCTCGTATTCGCCGGCCGCGCGGGCGAAGCGGTACCGGCGCACGAGCGCCTCGATTTCGGCCACGGTCATCAGGTGCGTCGCGAGCTCGAACCCGAGCCGCCCGCGATCCGCCGGCTGGCCGACCTCCCCCGCGAGATCCTTGTCGATCGCCGCGACGAACGCGCTGAACCCTTCGATCTTCTCCGCGTGCTTCAGGATGTACGGGTTCAGCCGCCGCGCGTCCTGCAGCACCGCCTTCGCTTCCGCAAACTGCCCCAGCTTCCAGTGCGCCGCGCCGAGCCAGAAAAGCGTCTGGAAATTCGTCCGGCGCCCCTTGGTGGAAAGCAGGTCGAGGCAGCGGTCCGCGCTTCCCGTGTGAAACAGCGCGCGGGCGTGGATCGTCAGCACGCCGGACTGCGTCGTCCCCGCGGCCGCCTGCTCCGCGTCGGCGAGCGCCTTCGCCGCGTTGAAGTGCGCGCCCGCGGTCGGCGTCGAGTACAGGTAGACGCGGGCCATGTAGATGATCGTCCCGCGCGATTTGGCCTCCAGCTCCGTGATCACGGCCGCGGCCTTGTCGTACTCCCCGAGGTTCGTGTGCCCGATCACCCGGTTGAGGTACGCCCCGAGGTCCGTCCGCCCCCCCGCCAGCGCCTTCTCCATCTCCTCCACCATCATCTTCCAGTCGCCCTTCAGCTCAAACCCGTCCGACCGGATCCGCATCTGCGCGTTCCCGCCCGACATCTCGAGCGCCTTCGTCTGCAGCTCCAGCCCCCGGTCCACATCCCCCGCATGCACCAGCGCCCACCCCAGCATCGTCGTGTTCGCCGGATCCTGCGGCGCCATCTTGACCAGCGCTTCCCCTTCCTCAACCGCCTCCTGCGACCGGTCGAGATTCAGGAACGCCTGCGCCCGCTCCAGCCGCCAGGTCGTCACCCCCGGCTCCAGCGCAATCGCCTGCCCAAGGTCCTCCAGCGAAGCGTCGAATTTCGTCCAGATCCGCTTCACGTAGCCGCGCTTTCCCCAAGCCGTCCCCCACGCCGGGTCGGCCTCGATGGCTCGCGTGTAAGCATCGATCGCGCCCTGCATGTCGCGGGCCTGCAGCTTGCGGTCGCCGTCAAGGACGGCGCTCTCTGCCTGTGCGCGGTCGGCTGCGGCGAAGCGCGTGAGGCAGAGGAGAGCGAACAGCGAAGCGGCGGCAGCCCGGGCGATGCGGCGCATGGTCTGGTCCTGTGAAATCCCCCCGGGGGAATGATAACCGCGGTTCGAGCGCGACTGCTCCCCTCAAAGCGTACGCCGTAGCGGAAGGTTGAATTCCCGAAATGTCGCCATCGCTGAGCCAATGACAGGAGCGGCGGCAGCCATCCGTCAGGTCGCTTCGCTTGCAACGGCTACTATTCTGATCTCCGTTACCTTCTACCTCATTTGTCGGAAGACCAGATATCGACGCCCAACCCGGAGCGAAGGTAAGTGCGAGGCACACCTCCCACTTGTTCCAAGTGAAGTCTCGCATCCTCCACGCCCGCACCCTTACCGCTGGTTAAAATGAGATGAGAGAGTTCTCCGCGTTTATCCGCACCAAACTCGATGTACGCGTGTCCTGTGTCGTCCACAAAATCGATTCGCCCTGCACCATCACTGCTCGTCTCAAGGCTGACGACGTGTTTCGTGTCGTTTTCCTTCAATTCGACGCTTGCCGACTCCTTATGTGCCACGATGTTGCAAAGGTGGCGTTGACCTTCGGACCGCACCCTTACAGTGGCTCGATTCTTGGAGTCAACTCCTACTTCGACCCTGTCCTTGCCTGACGCATCGCACATTTTCACTTCTGAAATCCCGTCCCCCAGAATACGAACTCGAATGCTCGCCTTCGAGTTCGAGGATGTCAGGAGCATTTCCGGATTCCCGTCGACCGCTGACAAACGAATGCATGCGCGGCCATGCTCGTCATAAATCACCAATTCCTTCGACTCCAGTCGTTCATCAGGCGGCTTCCACGCAACAATCATCGCCAGACAGAGCACGGCAAGTGGCAACAAGTACTTCCAAGAGACTTCCCTGCTGCCCTGTGCCCGAAGCCGATTGGTCCCTTCTGCTGGACTGGCGGATTCACGCATGATTTGACCCTCGAGAGATTTGTCCCAACGTTGTTGTTGAGTTACTTGACTGCAGCATCGGTCTACAGACACGGCTTACAGCCCCGTCACAAACCGCACCCAGTCCGCCTCGAGTTTCGCTGCGTCCGGGAAGCACTCCAGCAGGGTCTTCGTCTGCCCGGTCTCTACCACCTTCCGGTACTCCGCGTACGCCGCGCGGTACGCCTTGTTTTCCGTCACGGACAGGTAGAAGTTCAGGGACCAGCATTCCGCGTAGAACAGAAGCGCCTTCTGCGTGTCGCTGTTGATCAGCGCGAGCGCGTCGGCGGCCAGGAGGTCCTTCAGCGGGATATGGCGTCCGGCCTTCACGGCTTCTCGCACGAACGGCAGCCGGCTTTCGGCGACGTGGTTGAAGCTGTACTTTGAGCCGTTCCACGAGAAGCCTTCGAAGTAAGTCGCCATGCCCTCCGCGTACCACGACGGCGCCTTCGCGCCCGGCGCGATGCGGTACCAGTAGAGGTGAGCGGCCTCGTGGACCATCGTCTGGAGGAACTGCTGGCGGTTGCCGGTCCGGTTCCAGCCTGCGACCGTGAGCGAGTCGCTCTTCGCGAACCCCGAGGCCGCGAGGTGGTCCTCGGCTTTCTGCTCGATGCAGTACTTGCGGTAGTCCTCGAAGGAGCGGAATGCGAAGAGCGTCATTTTCTCTTTGGAAGCGAGCTTCGGCTCGACGCCGTAGAACTCCTGGAACTCCAGGTACGCCGACTCGATGAGCGCCGCGAGGTCCTTCGCGAACTGCTCTCCTTCGTTCGTGCGGATGGAGTAGTGCGCGGTCTCCTCGGTCCAGGCGGTTTCCCAGTTTCCTCTCAGCGCCGCGACGTCCTCGGCGCTCATCCACTTGCCGTCGATCTTCCGGTAGCCCCGGAGTTGAAGTTCGGCGTCCTTGCCGGCGACCCACTTGTCGTCCAACTTCACGAGCCCCTTCGCCAGCTGCTCGCGGTCCTTCACTGTCACCCACTGCCCTTCGAACTGCACGAGCCCTTTGTCGAGATTGGCCTTCTCCTCGGCGGTCACGTACCGGCCCTTCCACGTCACGAACCCGCCCTCCGGCGCCGCGATGCCGCGCCGGCGTGCGACGAACGCGGTCACGAGCGCTTTCTGCTTCGCGTCCTTCTTCAGTGCGGCCTCGAACATCTTCTGCGCCGTCGCCGGGCGGCCGGCGTCCCACGCGAGGCAGCCGAGGCCGGCCAGCTCCTCCGCAATGGCGCCGGCCTGCTGCGCAAAGTCGCAGAAGAGGTCGGTGTCGAGGGCAGCCCAGGGGAAGCGCCCCTCGCCTTTGGCGATCGTGAACTGGAACGCGGCGGGGTCGGCCTTGGTGATCGTCAGGTCGGTTTTGCCGACCGTGGTCTTCAGCTTGAGCGCTCCGCCATTGATCCCGGCGACGAGGCGCTTCAGCGCGCCCGCCATTCCGCGCACTTCGGGAAGGCGCGACTCGACTTCCGACTTGCGAAGCGTGGATTTCAGCGCCGGGAGCAACTTTTCGTACTCGGCGGCCGCCCGCGCAAACTGGTAACGCTTCACCAGCGCTTCGATCTCCGAGACCGTCAGCAGGTGCTGGGCGTTTTCGAGGCGCATCCCCGCGGCGTCTCCCTGCCAGTCGAGCTCGCCTTTCAGCTCGCGCTCGATCGATGCGACGAATTCCGCGAGGCCTGGGACGCGCCGGGCGTGCGCGACCAGGTAGGGATTGCGCCGCCGCGCGTCCTTGAACATCGCGCGGGCCTCGGCAAGGTCGCCGAGCTTCCAGCGGCAGGCGCCGATCCAGAAGAGCGTCTCGAAGTTCGAGCGGCGGCCCTTGGTGTCGAGGAGGTCGAGGCACTCGCGGATGCGGCCGTTGATGAAAAAGATGCGCGCCGCGACGTTGAGCGTGCCGCTGAGGTAGGCGGTTTCGCGGGTGACATCCAGCTCGCGCTTCGCCGCCGCCTCGCTGAACCCGGGCGCGCCCGGGGTGCCGAGAAGGCAGGCCTTTCCGAGCGCGAGGCCGACGGTGTCGGGGGCGATGCGCTGCCCTTCCTCGATTGCAATTTTCGCTTCGTCGTACTTCCCGAGTTCCACCAGCGCGCAGATCCTTTCGCTGATCGCCGAGACGCAGTTCTGCGGGACGGCTCGCATCGCTTCGGCCCCGGCATTCGCGACGGCCTGCCAGTCGGCCTTGAGGGCCAGGCTGGTGGGAAGTTCATTGATGAAGCCCGGCTCGGCGCGGATGGCGCGCTGGAGTTCCTCGAGGCCGCGATCGACTTCGCCGAGCTGGACGAGGGCGCGGCCATGGAGGGAAAGCGCGTACGCGTCGTTCGGCTTGCGGCTGATGACCTCGGCAGCCTGGTCGGCGGCTTCCTGCCACAGGTCGAGGTCCATGTAGACGCGAGCGCGGAGATTCATGATCGGAGTGGCACCCGGCTCGAGTTCGAGGGCCTTCCCGAGGTCCTCGAGCGCCGGGACGATCCAGCCGCCGCGCGCCTTGGCGAACCCTCGTTCCGTCCAGGTCGTCGCCCAGCCCGGCGCGGCCTCGACCGCGCGGTCCATCGCCTTGACGGCCCCGGTGAAATCGCCGCGCTGGAGGAGGTCGCGGCCCTCCTTGATGGCTTTCTCCGCAGCGGCCTGGTCGGCGAAGGCCGGAAGTGCGGCGGCGATGGAGAGGGCAACGAGGAGCGCGAGTTTCATGGGGTGTTCGCCCGTGGATTGCGGGAAATGGGCTCGATCGGTCGTGGAGGTTGACGCACTCCGACGCACTTTTCGTTTTTCGTTTTTACTTTTTCGTTTTTCGTTTCGTTCTTGCCCTTTTTCTACAACCCCGTAATGCACTCCATCCAGTCCTTCTCCAGCCTCGCCGCATCCGGGAAATACTCAAGCAACGCCTTCCCTCCCCCCGCGGCAATCCCCTTCCGGTACTCCTCATACGCCGCCTTGTAGACCTTGTTGTCCGTCTGCGACAGGTAGTAGTTCAACGCCCAGCACTCCGCATAGAACAACAGCGCCTTCTGCGAGTCGCTGTTGATGAGCTGAAGCGCATCCCCCGCGAGCAGGTCCTTGAGCGGGATGTGCCGGCCGCCGCGCATCGCGTCCCTTACGAACGGCAGCCGGCTGTCGCTGATGAAGTTGAACCGGTACGTCTTCCCGTCCCAGTCAAACCCCTCGAAGTACGTCGCCATTCCCTCCGCGTACCACGACGGCGCCCGGGCCGACGGCGCCACGCGGAAGAAATACAGGTGCGCCGCCTCGTGCACCATCGTCTGCAGGAACTGGTGCTTGTTCCCCGTCTTGTCCCAGCCGACGACGACGTTCGAATCGCTCCTCGCGAACCCCGCGGCGTTCAGGTTGTCCTCCTGCTTGTTCTCGACGCAGTACTTGCGGTAGTCCTCGTAGCTGCGGTACGCATGAAGCGTCATCTTCTCCTTGCCCGGGAGCTTCGGCTCGGCGCCGCCGTAGAACTTCGCGTACTCGCCGTACGCGACTTCCAGCAGCGTGCCGAGGTCCTTCGCGAACTGCTCCGTCGTGTTCGTCTTCACGAGATAGTGCGCGGTCTCCTCCGTGTGGCAGTCCGCCCACTGCCCGCGGATCAGGTCGTAGTCCTCGCGCGTCAGCCACTTGTCCTTGTACTTCACGTAGCCGCGCTTCAGCAGCTCCCCCTCCGCCCCTGGGACCCACTTCCCGTCGACCTGCACGTTCCCCTTCGCGAGCTGCTCCTTGTCCTTCACCGTCACCCACTGCCCCTGGAACTGCACGAGCCCCTTCTCGAGATTTCCCTTCTCCTCCGGTGTCACGTACGCGCCCCGGAACAGCACGAACCCCTCGGGCGGCGCCGACAAGCCGCGCTTCCGGGCCAGGAAGGCGTCCAGGTTCTTGCGAAGCGCCGGCTTTTTCTTCACGGCGCTTTCAAAGTGTTTGACGGCGATTTCGCGCTGCGCGGCGTCCCACGCGAGGCAGCCGATGCCGAGGTCTTCCAGGGGATCGAGCCCGGCCTGGTCGGCGAACCCGCAATAGACGGCGGGGTCGAGGAAGGCCCACGGGAACTTCCCGTTTCCTCCGGCGATCGCGAACTCGAAGATCGTCTCGGCGGCCTTCGTGACGCTGAGCTCTGTTTTCCCGAGCGTCGCCTTGAGCTTGAGCGAGCCCTTGTTCACGCCCGTCGAGATTTTCGCGTGCGCGCCGGCCATCCCGCGGATTTCCGGCAGGCGTGTCTCGACCTCGGCCTTGCGCACCGCGGAGGTGAGCGACTGGAGGAGCTTCTCGTACTCCGCGGCAGCGCGCGCGAACTGGTAGCGGCGCACCAGCGCCTCGATTTCCGCCACGGTGAGCAGGTGCGTCGCGAGTTCGTGCGACAGCTTCCCGCGGTCCGCCTGCCCGGCGCCCTCCCCCGCCAGCTCCTTGTCGATCGACGCCACGAAGGCCGCCAGCCCCTCGATCTGCGCCGCGTGGCGGGACAGGTACGGGTTCAGCCGCCTCGCGTCCGAGAGCGTTTGTTTCGCTTCCGCGAAATTCCCGAGCTTCCACTGCGCGGCGCCGAGCCAGAACAGCGTGTCGAAATTCGTCCGCCGCCCCTTGATTCCGAGCAGGTCGGCGCACTCGCGGGCGCTGCCGGCGAGAAACAGCGTCCTCGCGTGGACGTTGAGGAAATAGGAAATGGTCGAGGAGTCCATCCCCCCGATGATCGCCAGCGACGCCTTCGCGTCGTAAATCCCGGCCGCTTCCACCGTCCCGAGCACGTACGCCTCTGCCAGCCCGGGTTCGGAACTCCGCACCACCGTCTTCTTCGCAGCCCGGGCAGCGGCCAGCCCCTCCTCGAACTTCCCCATCCCGACCAGCCCGACGACCCGGTAGAAGTAGATCGCCGGCCGCTTCACCCCCGCCGCCAGCTGCGCGTCGGCCTCCTGGACCATCTTCTCCCACTCCGCCTTCCGCCAGTAAGCGTCGTAACGGATGCGAAGAGCCGGGTTGTTGTTCCCCTGGACGGCCTGGTCCTGCTCGGCGAGTCCCTTGTCGACGTCGCCCGTGTTGACGAGCGCCCAGCCGTGAAGCGACATGACCTGCGCTTCGCCGGGGGCCACTTTCAATCCCGCGGCCGCGTCTTCGGCGGCTTCCGCCCACCGGTCGAGGGACATGAGGGCCTGGCAGCGGTGAATCGCGTAATTCGGGTTTGCGGGCTCGAGCGCCATGGCGCGGCTGTAGTCCTCGATCGCCGCGGGCGTGCGCTGCATGAGGAACTTGGCGCGGCCGCGGAGGTCCCACGCGTCGGCCCACTGGGGATCGGCCTCGATCGCTTTCGAGAACGAGGCGATGGCCGCGAGGAAATCCTGGCGCTGAAGAGCCGCGCTGCCCTCGGCGAATGGCGCCTTGGCGGACTCGCGGTCGGCAGAGGCGGGGCCGGGGAGCAGGATGAGGGCGGCGAGCGCGGCGATTGAGGCCAGGCGTTTCATGCGGGCTCCGATCACCCCCCGGTGAGTGAGGCATTTTACGCGGTTGGCGCCGGCGGTTGAGGTTTCGGCGCGGGCGTCTCCGGAGCGGTCGGCAACATCTTGAACCTCCCCGTCTCCTCGTCCTGCCGCCGCATCCCCTCCATCAGCAGGGACATCGCGTCCAGGGGCTGCATCCCCGTGATCGCCACCACCCCCGGCTCGAACCGGAACTGCCCGTCTTTCCACTTCATCAGGGCGTAAAACGCGGTCTCGCGCATCAGCGCCCCGCAAGTGACGTCGTAAATCACGCCCTTCTCGAACACTACGGTGCCCGAAGCGTTTGCCTGCGACAGGACGAGCTTCCCGGTGCGCGCCGACGCGTTGATCGACTGGGTGAGCTCGCCCAGGCTCATCATGGCCAGGCGGCCGGTGACGCCGTCCTGCACCTCGACGAGCTTGCGGTTCGTCATCCGGAGGCGTTCGGCGAGGAGACGGTTGAAGTGGCGGTTGAGCTGCGGGTTATGGTCGAGCATGCGCTCGAAGTCGCCCCGGGGCAGAACCAGCGCGGAGATTCTCGACGGGGCGCGAACCGTCGCGGACGCGACGTCCCCGGTCAGCAGGGACATTTCGCCGAAGCACTGGCCCGGGCCGAGCGTCGCGATGACGCGCTGCGTTCCGTCCGGCTCGACGTTGACGACTTCCGCCGTGCCGCTCTGGATCAGGAAGAACGCGCGTCCAAATTCCCCTTTGCGCAGGCAGTCCGTCCCGGCCGCGTACTCGCGCACCTGCATGCTGCGGGCGACCGCCTCGAGCTCGGCGGCGGGAAGCGACGCGAAGAGCGGCGTGGTCTTGAGTCGCGCGGCAAGGGCGAGGATCGCCGTGCGCGTCTGAGGCCCTGGAGACGGAGTGAAGACGCCGGACGCCGGTCCCTTGACATCGTTCGCCATCAACGCCGTCCCGGGCGCCGCCGTCGCAGGCGGATGGACCTCCGGCAGCTCCTTGCCGATCTCCACCTTGAAGTTCGCCCGGCACCCGATGTAGGAGCACGCATAGATCTGCCCGTCGGCCTGACGCCCGCGCTCCTCGTAGAACTTCGTGAACTTCTCGAGATTCGCCGCACAGACCGCGTGGCACTTCGACGCCAGCACCGACGGCATCAGGATCGTCATGCCTTCGCCGGGCTTGAAGAGCGGACACTGGGCGGCGTTGACCGCGCGCACGACGATCGGCGTCGACATGGGCTCTTCCCCGGCTACGTCGGCTTCGCGGGCTCTGCAGGCTTCGCTTCGGCCGGCTTCGGCGCTTCGACGCTGCGCGCTTTTTCGTCGATCCGCCTCGCTCCCTCGACGAGGAGGCTCGTCGTGTCGATCGGGCGCAGGCCGAGGGTGGAGATGTCGCCCTGCTCGAAGCGGAACTCACCTTCGCGCCACGTCATCATTTCGAGGAACGCGTCCTCGGGCTTGTCCTTCCCGGGGAGTTTGGCGTGGAACACGTACCCGTCGCGCACGGTCAGGTAGCCGCGCTGCGCCCGGTGCTGGAGATGCAGGTAGCCCGTCCGGCCGCTGACGGCGAGCGCCTGGGTCAGCTCGGCGAGCGAGAACATCTGCAATTTCCCGAGCACGCCGTTCTGGATCACGTCGGTCAGTTTCTGGTTCGTCGTGCGAAGGCGGTCCGCGAGGATCTTGTTGAAGTGCCGGTTCAACTGGGGCGCGGCCTCGAGCATGGCTTCGAAGTCGGTGCGGGCGATGACGAGCGCCTGGACGGAATCGACCGTCTTGACCGTCGCGGAGCACTTTTCGCCCGTCAGGAGCGACATCTCGCCGACGCCCTGGCCTGAACCGAGGGAGCTCAGCACTTTCTCGGTGCCATCTTTGTCGATCTGGATCACATCGACCCGGCCGCCCGCGAGCAGGAAGTACTTCTCACCCGGATCGCCCGACTTGAGCAGCGTCGTGCCCGCGGGATACGACACGAGCTTGACCGAATTCGCGATCCGCTCCAGCTCTTCGCCGGGCAGGCCACTGAAAATCGGCGCCGTCTTCAGCTTGGTCGCAATCGCCAGCAGCTTCCCTTTCGAGTCCTGCGCCGCAACCGCCGTCGCCGGGGCTTTCGACACAGGAGCGGGTGCCGGCGCGGGCGCATCGGAGGGATCGTTGATCGGCATCGGCGTCATTCCCGTGCCGCCGAAGTCGTCGTCCTGGGATGGGCTCGCCGACGACAGGAACGCCGCCAGCGGATTGGAGCCCTTCATCTTGGAAAGCACGGCCGTCGCCGGATTCGCGGCCGAGGCAGGCGCAGCTCCGGGAGCCTTCGGCGCCGCCGCAGGCGCGGCAGCAGGTTTCACTTCCGGAAATTCCGTCCCGACTGCGACTTCCATCGTCGCCCGGCAACCGACGAACGAACAGGTGTACTGCTTGCCGTCCACGGAGCCTTTGCGCATCTCGTGAAGCGTCAGAAACGCGTGCAGCGAGGCGGCGCAGACGTTGTGACAGCGCGATGCGACGACGCCCGGGAGCTCCAGAGTCATGCCCTCACCCTGTTTGAAAAGGGGGCACTGGTCGGCAAACCGGGCGCGAATCCTGATCCGTTCGGCCATAGGCGGGGCATTAAAGCACGGGGGGGCCCGGGCAAAACAAACAAATCAGGAGCCCCTTGCCCTCACGCGAAGTGGGGGGATTTCCGCTTCACCAAGTAAACTCTTCCGGGCGCTCGCGCCTCCCCCATGATCGAGAACCTCTTCCAACGCCTCCTCCAGCGGGGCTGGTGGGCCATCCTCGCGGTCTTTTTCGCGGGAGCCGTGTGGTCCGGCCTTCTGCTCCCCGGTTTCCGGGTTGAGTTCGGGACGGACGTGCTGCTTAACGAGCTGGACACGGACCTTCACTACTACAACCAGACGCGGGCGGAATGGGGGGACGACGAGTACCTCGTGGCGTGTGCGCATCGCGAAGAGGGGTGGTTCACGAAGGAAGGCGCCCAGCTGCTCTGCGAGTTTGCGGAGGACATGAAGCGGCTGCCGGGCACCCGCGACCTCATCGCGCCGACCACGGTGCCGCTGCTGCGCAACGGCATCCCCTACATCCCGAAGCCGCCCTACCTGGCGAATCCCGACGGGACGCTGAACCCGAGGATCAACCTGGAGAAGGCGAAGGCGGAGCTGTGCGAGCACAACATTGCGCGCGGCAACGTCATTTCCGCGGACGGGAAGGACATCTCGGCGCTGGTCTTCCTCGCGGTGAGCGAGGACGTCGTGAGTCTCGACAAGGAGCGGCGCGCTCTGATGGCGAAACCGGACGACCCGGCGGCGCAGAAGCGGCTCAAGGAAATCGCGCCGAAGTACCGGAAGGCGAAGGAGGAGCTGGCGGTGCGGCGCACGGCGCTGGTCGAGGCCGCACGGCTGCTCGCAAAGAAGTGGGAGCCGAGAGTCGGCCCGGTGCGGATGTCGGGGCTTCCCATCATCAACGTCGGCCTGCTCGAGCACGTCCGCTCGGACATCATGAACTTCGGCGTGCTCGCGCTCGGCGTCTTCACGCTCGCCCTCCTGGCCATCTATCGCCGGCTGCGCTGGCTCCTGCTGCCGATCGTCGCCTGCCTGCTTCCCGTGGGCTTCATGCTCGCGGTCATGGCGTACCGCCGCGACAGCATGACCATCGTCACTTCGAACATTCCGGTCCTCCTTTTCGTCCTCATGCTTCCGTATGCCGTCTACTTCATCGAGCGGTATCTCGAGCGCCGCCGCCTTGCGCCCGACGAG
This sequence comes from Planctomycetota bacterium, assembly GCA_038060895.1. Taxonomy (GTDB): domain Bacteria; phylum Planctomycetota; class MHYJ01; order WSZJ01; family WSZJ01; genus WSZJ01. The sequence continues at coordinate 14,311 of JBBTCT010000015.1, read as the reverse complement.
ACGATGTCGGAAACGTGCGCCCGGGCAACCGCCGAAATCTGGCGCCCGTGCCTCTACAGCGCGCTGGCGACGATGGTCGGGACCGCGGCGCATATCGGAAGCGGCATCCACCCGGTAAAGACGTTCGGGATCATGATGACGGCCGGGACCGGGCTTGGGCTCGCCACGATCATGCTCCTCATCCCCGCGGCGACCGCCCAGCTCAAGCCGCTCGAGCCGCGCTCTTCGGACCCGAAATCCGGTCCGGCGGGGCCTCTTCGTTTCCTCACCGCCCTCGTCCTTCGCGCGCCGCTCGCCGTGGTCATTTTCAGCCTCGCGGTCTTCGGCGTGTCGATCTACTACACGCGGCACATCCAGGTCGAGACCAAGTTCATTGACTACTTCTGGTCGAAGAGCGAGGTCTACCAGGGGCTGGACTACATCGACAAGCACCTCGGCGGGACGACGCCTATCGAGGTGATCCTGCACAACGGGAAGCCGGGATACTTCCGGAGCGACGAGGGGCTGAAGGCGCTCGAAGCGGTCGAAAACAGCTTCCGCGACGACCCGGCGTTCGGGAGCAGCCGATCGATGAAGTCACTGGTGGACGAAGTGCGCAAGGCGATGAAGAAAATGCCGCCGGAAAAGGTAGCGGGGTTGGTGAACGGAATGGCCCCGGAACTGGTGACGGAGTTGTGCAACGCCGATGCGACCCAGGCGCGGGTCCTGGTGCGGCTGAAAGAAACGTCTCCGCTTCTGAACCGTGGGAAGCTGATCACGACGGTGAAGGGCCGCCTCGAGGGAATGAAGGACAGGGAGCTGAAAGGCACGGCGGCGCGCGTCACCGGCGTCTGCCTTCTCTACTCGAACATTCTCAACGGGCTGATCCTGACGATGAAGGAGACGTTCCTGATCGCCGTCGTCGCGATCTGGTTCATGCTCTGGTTCCTGTTCCGGTCGCCCGTGATGGCGACGATCGTGCTTCTGCCGCAGGTGCTGCCGGTCTTCCTCGTGCTGGGCGTGATGGGATTCACGGGGATCGCGCTCGACATGGTCACGGTGGTCATCGCATCGGTCGCGATGGGCGTCGGAATCGACGCCGCGATCCAGTACGCGTTCCGGTTCCGGACGGAGCTCGCGTCCAGCGGCGGAGATTTTCCCGAGGCCGTGCGCCGCTCTCACGCGACGATCGGAAGGGCGATCCTGATCGCGACCGTCATCACTTTCACCGGGTTTCTCATGCTCATGCTGAGCCACTTCGTGCCGACATTTTATTTCGGCATGTTCACCGGGCTGGCGATCCTGATGGGTCTGTTCGCGTCGCTGACGACGCTGCCCGCGCTGTTCGTGCTGCTCAAGTATCCGAAGCTGAAGGCGGAGATTTCGCAGCACTGATCGCTGGGCAAGGGCAAGGGTCTCATCCACCCGGTTTGCTTTCTGGCGAGGTCTCTCCCTTCGCCTCCAGCCATTTCAGTAACGGAGGCAGAACGAGCAGAGTGGCCGCAAGGTAGCTCAACATCCCCAGCGAGTGAGTCACCCCCAGGCTCCTCATCGCCAGGTTCGAAGCAAACGCCAGACTCTCGAACCCCACGATCGTCGTCAGCGCCGTCATCGTGATTCCACGCCACAGCGACGTGATCGTGACCTCGACGCTGCTTCGCTTCAGTTCACGGAAGCGATACACCAGGTACAGCCCGTTGTCCGTTCCCATCCCCATCATCAGCGGGTACACGATCAGGTTGATGTAGTTCATCTTCATGTCCATCAACCGGAACACCCCCAGCATCCACAGCGTGCCGACCATCGCCGGAAACAGCGCCAGCAGGGTCCACCGCAGGCTCCCGAACAGGATCCCCGCCAGTACGATCGACAACGCCACGGCCGCAAACGTCGCCTTGGCGATGTCCGGCCCGATCCGCTCGTCGATTTCTTTCACCACCACGTTGAACCCGCTGACCGAAGCTCCTGCGTCTCCGTTTTTCGCCGCGGCCATCAGCGCATTCACGACACGCTGGCGGACTTCGCTTTCATGAAGCGGATCCCGCGGAGTGACCCAGATCAGGGCTCGCACGAGTCCGCCGGGGGGCGAGGCGAGAAAGCGGCTGCGGATCGAACGGAAAAAGGGATCGTCCAGCTGGCTCGGGAGGATGGGGTCGCGAACCGACAGCGCGGTGCGGAGCGTCCGGCGCGCGGCGTCGAACGCGGCCACTTCGAATCCCTCGGCGTCGAGCGCAGCGTCGAGATCTTTGATGACCCGGTCGACGTCCACTTTCGCGACTTCCGCGGCGCGGCGCCGCTGAAGCGACGGCGGCGGCACAAACTGGGTGATCCCCTGCACCGCCATGTCGGGCACCGCCGAGATGCTCGCGACGACCGCGTAGGCTTTTTCGAGCGCTTCCTCCTCGGTCGCCCCCCGGGTCACGACAAACAGCGGGTCGAGGCCGCTTCCAAAGTCCGCGCGCATGCGTTCCTGGATCTCGAGGATGACGTCGCCCTCTGTGCGGAGGTTCTTGACGTCGGTTTCGCGCACGGGCATGCCTGCGGGCGGGTGCAGGAGGGCAACGGCTGCGACGGCGGTTCCGGCGATCGCCAGGCCGATTGAAATCCGGGGTTTCCCCACGACGAGCGCGGTGACGGCGCGCTGTCCCCAGCCGGTCATGAGCAGGAAGCAGGCGATCGCCGTGGCAAGCCCCAGCCCGGTCACGTGGGTGACTTCAATGGCCATGAAGGCGGCGAACCCTCCCCAAAGGAGCATGTGAAACCACCGGGGGATGTCGCGCTCCGCCCAGGATCTCGAAGCGAAGGCACGCACCAGGACGGGGAACACAAGGGCCGTCGCCGCGAACACGAAAAAGAGGCCGACGCCGACGAGCGTCGCGAATTCGCGCAGCCCGGCGAACTTGCTCACCCACAGGCAGAGGAACGAGGCGGCCGACGTGACCATCGCGACAAACACGCTCGGCGCCCCTCCGAAGTACACGGCTGCGCAGGCCGCCTCCGGGTGCAGTCCTGAGTCCCGCTCGACGCGATAACGGTTCATGAAATGGATCGTGAAGTCGATTCCCATTCCCGCGATCAGCCCCGCGAAGCCGACCGTGACTCCCGTGAGATGCCCGTAGGCCGCCCCCGCCAGCCCGAATGTCCAGAGGATTCCCAGCGACAGGGCCAGCGCGCCGACCAGCAGCGACAGCCAGCGCCGAAGCGAAATCAGGAGCATCACCAGGAGAGGCGGCAGCGACCCCATGATCGTCACGCCCATGTCCTTCTTGATGGAACTCTCCGCGAAGAGCGCAATGGGGTACCCCCCGAGCAACGACGCGCCCCAGTCTTCCCCGCCGGGCACTTCGGCCCTCGCCTCCGCGATCGCCCGCTCCGCCAGTGCCACCAGCTTCTTCCCGAACGTCACGTCGTGCGGCGGCTTCGCCCCCTCGACCATCACGATCAGCGACCGCCTCCCCGCGCTGAAGTAGTACCCGCTCGACACGTCGAACTTCCCCTGCGGCCTTCCCGCCGCCAGGAGCGGCAGGTAGAAGTCCCGCGTCAGGTCGAGCGGGTCAATGGGAACCAGCGCGTCCGCCGCGCTGACTCCCGGCGACCGCAGCCGCTTCGCATTCTTGCGCACGACCTTCCGGATTTCCGCCGACTCGAACCGCTTCAGGAATTCAGCGGACCGCTCGTCTGGTATGAGGAGCGGCCCCCGCTCAGCCGCCATTCTGGCGAGGAAGACCTCGGACTCGGGGAGGATCTTCCAGTCCACTGCCGTAACTTCGGGCGCCCCCTGCATCCGCCTCGCTATGCCGTCGGCGATCCTCATGGCCGCCTCGTCCGACGCCCCGGGCGTCTTCTTCTCAAGGAATATGAAGAGCTGGCCGGTGAAGGAGAAGTTCTCCAGGACTTCCTGCACGGCATCGACCGCCGGCGAAGACTTCGGGAGGATGTTGACGATGTCGCTGTTGAAGTGAAGCCGCGATGCCGCAAGGGCGGACACGCCGCAAAGGACGGCCAGCAGCGCCAGCACGGCGCGGGGACGGCGCCAGGCCCACTTCTGCAGGGCGAGCAGGAGTCTCGGCATATCTGAAGAGTCCGGGACCGCTCCCTTTCGGGAACGGTCCCGGGCCGGTGTCAGGGAATCACGACTTCGGCGTGGCCGACTTTGAAGTACGCCACCAGAAGATCATCGGCGCGGCGATGAAGAGGGTCGAGTACGTGCCCACGATGACGCCGATCAGCATGGTCATCGAGAGCGCGGCGATGCCGCCGCCGGAGGTCAGGGTCACGGCGAGAAGGACGGTGACGACGAAGAACACGGTCAACGAGGTGATGATCGTCCGCGAAAGAGTCTGATTCAGCGCCTCGTCGATGAGCTGGCTCAGCCCCTTGGACTTCACTTCGCGGAAATTCTCACGCAGGCGGTCGAAGATCACGACGGTGTCGTTCACGGAATACCCGATGACCGTCAGGGCCGCCGCGACCGTCGTGAGCGAAACCGCGACGTCGATGCCCCACGACTTCGGAAACAACGCGTCGAGGATCACGGTCCAGGTCACGGCGATGATGGAGTCGTGGACGAGCGCCACCACGGCCGCGATGCCGTACTTCATGTCGAAGCGAACGGCGAGGTAGAGGATGATTCCGATCCACGAGATGAACAGCGCGATGTAGGCCTTTTCCTTCATCTCGCCGACGATGGAGGCGCTCACGGTTTCGACGGACGGGAAGGGATCTCCCGAGAGCGGGTACCCCATCGTTTTCAACTCAATCCCCAGCTGCGCGGAAATCCGGTTCCAGTCCGTGAAGTCCGCCGGCATGAGCCAGACCTCATAGGTCGAGGCATTGGCCCCCTTCGCAGGCTTCCCGTCCGCGCCGAGCGCCACGACGTAGGGCATCGGCGCCTCTGCGGGCTTCATGATCGACATCTCGGACAGTTTCTTCGCGATCTTCTCGGTCAGCTCCTTCGCCGGTTTGTCCTCGCTGAGCGAGATCTTGATCGTCCCGCCCCCGGCGTACGGATTCGGCGTATCGATCTTTTCCATTCCGACCTGCACGGACGGCTCGGGGATCCTGCCGGCGAACTGTTTCCTCAGATCCTCCGTCAACATCTCCTTGAACTTCTCGGGGTCGACGACTTCGTTCCCCGACGTGGACAGCGTCCGGATCTGGAACTGAAGCGCTTCCCTCACCCCGCTCGCGTCGGTCCCGAGAAGAACCGACTGCACTTCAGCCCCCGGGTACTTAGGCCCGTTGGGGCCGGCGATCTTCAGGACGCCGTCGCGGACGTCTTCGATGGCGGTGGGTTTGCGGAAGCGCATCTGGAGCGACACGCCGCCCCGGAAATCGATGCCGTACTTTTCATCGCCCCGTGCGAACCAGACGATGACGCCGACCAGGACCATGATGCCGGAAACGACGACGGCCTTGGGCGCCAGTTTCATGAAGGGAATGTTCGGCCGGCTGATCGCCGACATCATCGACCACTCCTTCACCATCCCCGTGTCGAGCATCAGTTTCATCATGACCCGCGAGCAGACGAGCGCGGTGAACAGGGTCGTGAGAATGCCGATCGAGAGGGTGGCGGCGAAGCCCTGGATCGGCCCGGTCCCGAAGACGTACAGGACAATGCCGGTCAGAAGCGTCGTGAGGTTTCCGTCCACGATGGCGGAGAAAGCGCGATCGTAGCCAGCCACAAAACACTGCTGCGGGCTCTTCCCGAGCGCCTTTTCCTCCCGCATTCGCTCGAAGACGAGAATATTCGCGTCCACCGCCATGCCCATGGTGAGCACGATGCCCGCGATGCCGGGCAGGGTGAGCGTCGCGCCGAGGAGCGCGAGCAGTGCCAGGAGGAACGTCACGTTCATGATCATCGCGATGTTGGCGACCATGCCCGCGTGGCGGTAGTAGACCAGCATGAACAGCATCACGATGGCCAGTGCGAAGTAGCAGGCCTTCACGCCGCGATCGATCGCGTCCTGCCCCAGCGAAGGGCCAAGGAAGCTGGATCCGACCATTTCGAGGGGAGCGGCCAGGGCGCCGGTCTTGAGCACCGTGATCAGGTCTTCGACTTCCTGGACGGTGAAATCTCCCGAGATCTGGCCGCTTTCGGAGATCCTGCTCTTGATGTTTGGCGCCGACACGAGCACGTCGTCGAGGATGATCGCCAGGCGTCTCTCGATGTTCGCTTCGGTGATCTGCCCGAACTTCCGTGCTCCCTCCGAGGTCATCTGGAATCCCACCGCGGGGGCGCCGGGCCGATCGGGATCGTGCTGGGAGGTCGCCGTTTCGATGTCGCGACCGTCCATCGCAACTTCGGCTTTGCAAAGCAGCGGGCCTTGCTTGCGCGCGCCGGGGCGCGGCATGTACCAGCGCGTGCCAGGCGGTGCGGACTGCGTCCGGCGGTACGTCTCCTGGTCGGCGTCTTCCGCCTCGATGTGGAATTCCAGGCGTCCTGCGCTGAGGATCACCTTCTTGAAGGAATCGACTTCCTGGCTCGTCTTGAGTCCCGGAACCTCGATCTGGATCTCGTTTCCGCCGACCTTCGAAATCCGCGGTTCCTTCAGCCCGCGCAGGTTCACGCGCTGGCTCAGGATGTTCATGGCCTCATCCGTCCCGCGCGTCCGTTCTTCCGCGCTCAGTCCTTCCGGCCTCAACCGCACCCGGAACCATGCGCCGCCCTGCAGGTCGAGCCCGAGGATCAGCTTCCGGTCTTCCAGCGGCTGCCCCGGCTTGAACAGCGGTTTCTGCTCCGACGGCCACGCGACGTAGCCGGCCGCCAGCGTCAATACGACAAGCGTCAGGAATTTCATCTTGGAATCATTCATGACAGCGCTCCGCTCGGGTCAATGGAAACGACGCAACAGACGGCCTGCGAAACTACAGGGCCGTCGGCGGAGCGCGTCCGCGGCCGCGTGAAGCGGCGGGGGCGTCGAAGGAGGGATGAACAGCCGCAGGGGCGCCGGCGCCCGGCGTCGCGGGGAGCTGAGTTTCCTCGGCGACGGACAACGCGACGACGCGAAGGGCGCCGCCGGAGTCCGCGCCACGGCCGAAGAGCGGCAGGACGGGGATCTGCGTCTCGACGCGCGCCGTGTCCTGAGCCGCCACGAACGCCGCTGCGTCGCCTTTCGCGACCGGCGTTTCCCGAAACGAGGGAAGTGCGGCGGCGATTGTCAGGGCCAGGAGAGGAAGCCGCCAGAACGCGCGCATCACTTGCCCGCTCCCGACTTCTCTTCGGCTTTTTCGTCGGCGTCGTCCGCGTCGGCCTCAGGCTTCGTCTCGATCTCAGGGGCCTTGGAGTCCCCGGGCCTGCCTTCAACGCCCAGCACGGCGCTCTTGAGGACGCGGATGCGGACGTCGTTCTTCTCGTCGATCTTGACGATCACGTCCTTCTCCCTGACCTGCGCGACGACGGCGAAGATCCCGCCCTGGAGGACCACCTTGTCGTTCTTCTTCAGACGATTGACCATCGCCTTGAGTTCCTTCTCCTTCTTCTGCTGCGGCCGGATCATGAGGAAGTACATGACGGCGAGCGTGAGGCCGAAGAAGAGGATCATCGTGGAGAAATTGCCGCCCTGGGGTTCGGCGGGGCCGGCGGGGGATTCTGCGGGAGTCCCGGTCGATGTCGTGCCTCCGCCCGCGGGGGCAGGCGGCGTGCCGGTGGATTCAGGGGCGGCTTCGGCGAGAAGGTTGGGGTTCATGAGGGGGAAAAGTATACGAGGAATTGAGGGGAAGAGGAGGAAAAGGCGGGAAAGACAACTCCAAATTCCAACTCCAACCCCAACTCCAATTTCCCCCCGACAGAGGGTGAAATTTGGAGTTGGGATTGCCGTTCGTCATTCCCAATCCCCGCCTGCGGCGTGCTCAACGTATGATTCCCCCCATGAAGGTCGTCACCGCCATGAGCGGAGGAGTCGATTCATCCGTCGCCGCGGCCCTGCTCAAGGAGCAGGGGCACGACGTCATCGGCCTCTTCATGCGCAACGGCGTGGAGCACGCCGGCACATCTTCGAAGCAGGGCTGCTGTTCCGCCGCCGACGCCTACGACGCCCGCCGGGTCGCCGATCGTCTGGGCATCCCGTTTTACGCGCTGGACTTTTCGCGGGAATTCGCCGGGATCGTCGACCACTTCGTCTCTGAATACTCGCGGGGCCGGACTCCCAACCCCTGCATCGTTTGCAACGCGGCGCTCAAGTTCGGACGCCTGCTCGACTATGCCGACGCCGCCGGTTGCTCTCATGTCGCCACCGGCCACTACGCGCAGCTCAAGGACGGCCGCCTCTTCCGCGGCCACAGCTCCGCCAAGGACCAGTCGTACGTCCTCTTCAATCTCAGCCGCCGCCAGCTCGACCGCACCCTGCTTCCCGTGGGCGGGATGAGCAAGGACGAGGTCCGCGAGGCCGCGCACCGCTTCGATCTCCCCGTCTCTCAGAAGCCGGAGTCGATGGAGATTTGCTTCGTGCCGGACAACGACTACCGGCGGCTTGTCCGCGAGCGGACGGAGACGCGGCCGGGGCCGCTGGTGGACATGGAGGGCCGGCAGCTCGCGGAGCACCCGGGGATCCAGAATTTCACGGTCGGTCAGCGCGAGGGACTGGGCATCGCACTGGGCCGCCCCGCCTATGTCGTCGCCCTCGAGCCGGAAACGAACACGGTCGTCGTCGGGTTCGCCGACGACCTGCTGTCCTCCGGCCTCGTCGCCCGGAAACTCAACTGGCTGGTCGATCCGGGGGAAGAACCGCTCGAAGCGACCATCCAGATCCGCGCGCACCATGACCCGGCGCCCGCCATCCTCTACCCCGAGGGCGACGCCATCCGCGCAGAATTCCATTCGCCCGTCCGAGCGGTTACCCCCGGGCAGGCGGCGGTGTTCTATCGTGGGGAGGAAGTCCTGGGGGGCGGGTGGATTGAGAAGGGGATGCCGGCGTAGGCAGCGCAAGGTGCTTTTGGAGTTGGAGTTGGAGTTTTGCCTTCCCGCACCTTCTCCTTTACACCCCCTTCTCCCCCCCTATAATCTCTCCCCTTCATTCCCGGAGCCGCCATGCGTTCATCCGTTCTCGCATTCTTCACCGCCGCAATTCTCGCTGGTTGCGCTTCCACAAACCCGGGCGTTCCTGACACCCAGGATGACATTCCGGTGCCGCAGGGATTCACGCGTGCGCCCGATGACACCGAGACGAAGTCGATGTGGGAGAAGCAGGACAACTTCCGGATCTACCGCGTGTCGTACGACGGCAAGGCGAAGGCCGGGGACACGACGGCGTTCTACAAAGAGCAGATGCCGAAGAACGGTTGGACGCTCGAGACGGCCAACGTGGATGCGAAGGGGGGAGGCGCGATGCTCTCCTACCTGAAGGACTCGGAGCGGTGCAAGATCGAGACGAAACAGAAGGCCGACGACGAGACAACGCGAGTGACCGTCGATATCCGGTACAGCAAGTAGAGGACTGATGCCCACCGCCGACAACAAGAACGAACTGAAATCGACGTCGGAATCGCCCGCCGCCGCCATGGCGGAGCTGGCCACCGAGGGCCTCCCTCCGTGGGCGACGAAGGCTCTTGAGTTCGCGAAGAAGTACCAGAACGTGTTCTACGCCGTGGCCACGGTGCTGCTGCTGACCTGGGCCGTGCTGAAGTTTCAGGCGAGGCGCAAGGAAGAGAAAATTGACGCCAGCTGGGCCGAGCTCGGCCAGGCCCAGTCCGTTGACGCCCTCCGGTCGCTCCTCGTGAAGTACCAGGGTCTCCCCGTCGAGCCCTATATCCGCCTGCGCATCGGAAACAAGCTCGCGGAGGAAGAGAAGTACGACGAAGCGATCAAGGAATTCGGCGAATTGAAGTCGAAGTTCAGCGGTACGCTGGCGGGCGGGCTCGGCGCCCAGCAGGAAAAGACGACGCAGGAGATCAAGGCGTGGTCCGGAAAGGGCGGGATGCTGGAGAAGAAGCTGGACGAGCTGCGCGCGGCGAACAAGGACGAAGTTAAGCCGGTGCCGGGAGTCGGGGTGAAGATCGACGACAAGGCGCTGCCGCGGGTCGAACTGGACCTCTCGACCGGGAAAGTCGTCATCGAGCTGGACGAGGACGACGCTCCCAACGCGACCGCGACGTTCATCCGCCAGATCGAAAAGCAGTACTACGACAGGACCAGCGTGTACAAGGTCGAGAAGGACGCTGCCGTATTCCTCGGCGACCCGATGCCCGACGGGAGCGCGCCCCGGCTCTTTACGATCCCCTTCGAATCCAGCAAGCTTCCAGCGGTCGCGGGAACGGTGGCGCTCGTGCGCGACCTGCCGCCCGAGGGCCAGCCGGACACGGACGCGCTCAAAAACACGGGCTCGACGCGGTTCGTGATTTTCACCGGCGAGGTGCCCCAGTACGCGGGCAGGTTCCTCGTGATCGGGCGCGTCGTCGAGGGGCTCGACGCGGTCCGCAAGCTGATGCCGCTCGACCAGCTCCGCTCGGGAAAGATGCTGCAGAAGCGCGGCCACCCGTATCTGCCGAAGGAAAACGCGGTAGAGCCGCCCAAAGAGCCCGGCGAGAAGCCGCCTGACCCGCCGAAAGACCCGGGAAAGTAGCGCGCGGTGGGCGTCGTCAACGTCAACGAGCTGAAGCAGCACGCGGGGAAATCCGTCACCGTCCGAGGCTGGCTCTTCAACAAACGCTCCGCAGGCAAACTACACTTCCTCCAGGTCCGTGACGGCTCCGGCGTCGTCCAATGCGTCATCGGCAAGAAGGACGTGGACGAGAATACGTTCGAAGCCGCGGGGCACGTGACGCAGGAATCGAGCGTGGTCGTTGAGGGCGAAGTGCGCCTGGACGAGCGCGCGCCGGGCGGCGCCGAGATCTCAGTGAAGAAGTTCGAGATTCACTCGCTCGCGGCGCAGCCTTATCCGATCGCGATCCAGACGCACGAGCACGGCGTCGATTTCCTCATGGAGCAGCGCCACCTGTGGCTGCGCGGCCCCAGGTCGGCCGCGACGCTGCGAGTGAGGGCGCGCGTGGCGCAGAGCATCCGCGACTTTTTCAACGGCAAAGGCTTCACCCTCTGCGACCCGCCCATCCTGACGCCCGCGGCCTGCGAGGGCACGACGACGCTCTTCAATGTGGAGTACTTCGAGGAGATGGCGTACCTCACGCAGAGCGGCCAGCTCTACATGGAGGCCGCCGCGATGGCGCTCGGGAAGGTCTACTCCTTCGGCCCTACGTTCCGCGCCGAGAAGTCCAAGACCCGCCGCCACCTGACCGAGTTCTGGATGGTCGAGCCCGAGGTCGCCTGGGCGACACTCGACGACATCATGAACCTGGCCGAAGAGTTCGTGTGTTTCGTGGTGCAGCGCGCGCTGGAGACGTGCAAGGAAGAGCTGAAGGTGCTGGAGCGCGACACGAAACCGCTGGAGAAGATCGTTCCGCCGTTCGCGCGCGTGAGCTACGACGACGCCTGCAGGAAAGTGAAGGCCGCCGGCGTCGAGATGAAGGACGAGGACGACTTCGGCACGCCGCAGGAAATGGCGATCGTGGGCGACTCCGACAAGCCGGTCATGGTTCACCGCTACCCGACGGCGGTGAAGGCGTTCTACATGAAGCGCGACCCGCAGAACGAGCAGCGGGTGCTCTGCGTCGACGTGCTGGCGCCGGGGATCGGAGAAATCATCGGAGGCGGCCAGCGCGCCGACGACCTGAAGTACCTCGAAGACCAGATTGCGGCCAACAAGCTGCCGCGGTCAGCGTTCGAGTGGTACCTCGACCTGCGCAAGTACGGGAGCGTGCCGCACTCGGGGTTCGGGCTTGGACTGGAGCGCACCGTCGCGTGGATTTGCGGAAATGAGCACGTGCGCGAATGCATTCCGTTCCCGCGGACAATCTACCGCATCTACCCCTGAGCCTGGCGATGACGCGCGCCTGATTTCCCATCCACTGCCTGGGCCCAGCCCCAGGGCGACGACGCCGGAATCAATGCTGACCGACCGCTAGCCTTCTGATGCCGTCCCGAACTCAGCTTCCATCGCGGCCTTTCGGACCTCGTCCAGAGTCGCTCGAGATACCGACTGGTGGTCGGTCTCCGGTTCGAACGGCTCACAATCGTGCTCATACTTCCATCGGTAAAACGTGCCGCAGTGGGGGCACCGTGAAAGCTCATCCGAGACAGGCAACCCAGGAACGTCCTCAAGCCGGCTCGCCTCGGCGGGCGATTTCCAGCCGTTCATCGGGGATCCGCCCCTGGATGGACCGAGAGTGGCGCAGAGTTCGCAATCCTCGAGGCGGGATGGAAACGGCCTGGATGCGAGCTCTCCGAGTCGCTTCTCAATCGCCGCGAGCGCCCGGTCCTGCCCGGTTTCGGTGAGAGGCTCGAGCCCGAGCCAGGCGCGGATCTTGTTCTGCACTTCTCCGGGAACGCGCCAGCTGCCGGTTGAGTAGATGAGGGATGCGCGCGGGACGCCGTTCTCGAGGAAGTCGGGGATGGACTGCTCGTTGTCCCAGCCGTGGGAAGTGCGCCAGCGGAGGCGGCCGGCCTGGAGGCGGACGCCGCGGGCGCGGTCGGTATTCCAGGTGGCCTGGGCGTCGGGCATGCAGCGTTTCGAGAGGAATTCGAGCTCGGCGAGAAACTCGTCCATCAGGAAGAAGTGCTTTCCCTCGAGGGACGCGCGGCAGGCGGACAGGGCCTCGGCGGCGGACGCGAGGGAGCGGGAGGCCCAGGTGCGGATGGCGACGATGGCGTACTGGTTGACCTTCTCCCGAAGTTTGCGGAGGAGCGCAGGCAGTGCGGGCCGGAGGTCGGCACGATGAAACGCCGCGGCGTCGAGGGCATGCTGGGCCCACATGGCGTCGAGGTCGGTGCCGTGCGGAAGGTCTGCGACCGCTGCGAGGGCGGGGATTGCCGGGGAGATATCGGTGCCAGCCTGCGCAGCCTTGCAGAGGTCAACCGCGGCGTGACAGCGGGTTCGTCCGTCCTTGCTGGAGAGGAGCTTGATTCGCTTGTCGCGCTGGGAAGGGCGGAGGGCATCCGACTTGCGCATGCGCCGATTACTCGACCCTGAGCGCCGCGATCGGGTCCAGCCGGCTCGCCCTTCTCGCCGGGTAGACGCCGAAGAACACGCCGACCAGGAACGAAAACCCGAACGCCATCAGCACCGCCCACACCGGGAACACGATCGGCATGTCGGGGAACACCGTTTTCAGCCCCTGTCCGACCCCGACGCCGATCAGGACCCCGGCCAGTCCCCCGGCCGACGACAGAATCACGCTCTCGATCAGGAACTGCGCCATGATGTCGCTTTTTCGGGCGCCGACGGCTTTGCGGATGCCGATTTCGCGGGTTCGCTCCGTCACGCTCACCAGCATGATGTTCATGATGCCGATGCCTCCGACCAGGAGCGAGATCCCGGCGATCCCGGCCAGGGCGTACGTCAGCATCCCCATGATCGTCGTCATCACCGCCATCATGTCGTCCTGGTTGTGGACGGTGAAATCCTCCTTGTTGTCGTGGCGCGAAATCAGAAGCGCTTTCGCTTCCACCGCCCCGCGGTCGAGTCCCTCCTCCGTCGGCGCGTGCGCGAGAATCTCCTGAAGCCGGTCGCGGTTGAAGATTTCCTGCGCCGCGGCGACCGGGACGAAGATCAGGTCGTCGAGGTCCATGCCCATCGAGCGCCCCTTCTTCTGCATGACGCCGATGACGCGGAAGCGGCGGTCGTCGACGAGGATGCGCTTCCCGAGGGGATTCTCGCCCGGGAAGAGTTCGTCCTTGATCTTGCGGCCGAGGATGGCGACCTGCTTTTCGGAGACGTCGTCGGCGTTCGGGAGGAAGGAGCCGACCTCGACGTGCATGTGGCGGACGGTTTCGAACTCGGCGACGGTTCCGATGACGAGGGTGGAGCGGTTGCGGTTGGCGAACTTGACGTTGGCTGTGCCGAAGCAGACGGGGGCGACGGCGGTGAGGGAAGGACATCGGTCGCGGACGGCCTCGGCGTCGGCGAGCGTCAACCCCTCGGTGGTGTCGGCAATGAGGGGCATGCCGCCGGAAGTCTCGGCCTTTCCCGGCGTGATGATGATGACGTTGGTTCCGAGCGACGCAAACTGGTCGGTGACGAAGACTTTCACCCCCTCGCCGAGCGAGACGAGCAGGATCACGGAAGCGACGCCGATCGTCACGCCGAGCATGGTGAGGGCGGCGCGGAAGCGGTTGGCGCTCAGCGTGTCGGCGGCGAGGGAAAAGGTATCGGAGAGGCGGATTCTCATGGTTGGCGGGGAAAACGGCAGGGGATGGGGTGAAGGCGGGCTTGGGATGGTGTGGGCTGGAGATGGGGATTGGGATGAGGCAGTGCAGCCCAATCCCAATCCCCATCTCCAGCCC
>JBBTCT010000014.1:92648-137621 GCA_038060895.1 Planctomycetota bacterium | reverse complement strand
ACGACCGGCCTCGCCTACCTCCTCCACCACCTCGCCACCGTCCTCCTGATGTGCGACCGCCGCGATCTCCACCACGTCGTCGGCGACACCGAGGCCGAGTGGTTCGCGGTCGAGGGCCAGCGCATCAGCAAGTCGCGCGAAGTGAAACAGAAGGGCGTCTCCGTTCCGCTCGACGCCCTCGCGACCTTCCGCCCCACGGTCTTCCTCTACGACTCCTTCCCCGGCGGCGTCGGGTTCTCGCAGGCGCTGTGGGACCTCCACCCGCAGCTCATGGCGCGGGCGAAGGAACTCCTCGAAGCGTGCCCGTGTTCCGGCGGGTGCCCTTCGTGCGTCGGGCCAGCGAACGAGACGGGGGGGAAAGCGAAGCAGGTGGCGCGCGAACTGTTGATGAGCCTATGCGGATCGAAGTCCCGGGAAGAAGACGGAATTCACTCAACTAGATGAAGCATTCTGACTCTGCGATCGAAAGAGTCGGTCTTGGGCCGGAATCCTGGCTCACCAACATCCAGGACGTAAGGCCCGGCGTTGGATGTCATGTGTCGAGCCTGCTGCCCGCAGGATTTGAGACCTATCTTCGGCTCTTTCATCCATTCACGGAGTGGGCGTGTCCCGGAAGACGAACCTGGCGCGAACTCGCCGAAGAAGCCGGAGCCAGGTTTCACTCGGAACTCTCGATCAGGGCTCTTACTCCAGCTCTCGAGATCGGCAGGGAGCGAGACCGCTTTCGGTACCAGGTTGCAGAGGGGACACTTGAACCGGTCGTCAGCGGTGCGCTACACAGCTGCATCAGGAGAATGACCGCCGACAAGTCGACCTTGTATTACTACGGACTCGCCGCCGTGGTCAGGGGAGAGGATCCGCTTCTCTTTCACGGTCCTCACTCCAAAATCGTCGAAGTGCACGCCTCCGCCACCGAGATCTACAGGGGAATTGCCGGCCCCGAATATGTCTGGCGTCGTTGCTCTCGCCGTCGCGACGCTGCCGGCGACGATCCATCCGGCGGCAGGTTACGTCTCATGTCTTGCGGAGGCGGCCAGGCGATTGCGCGGGCGGGACGTGGACGACTCTGACGTGCTGGCACTCTCGCTGCATCTCTCGGCTCCCGTCTGGTCCAATGACCATGACTTCGACGGAACTGGAGTGGACGTGTACACGACGGCAAGACTACTGAAGGCCCTGAGAGCTTAAGCGCCCTTTCCGGAGGGAGACCAGGAGACGGGAGCCGGTTTGAAGCGAGACCCTCCACGATGCCTATGAACAACCACCTGAAGATCCGTCCCCTGACCCCCGCCCGCATGGACGACCTCGGGCGGGTGTTGAGCGGTTCCTGGGGAAGCGGCTGCTGGCGCATCTTTCCGCGCATGACGCCGAAGCAGGAGCGGGCGCTTCCGGGACCCGGCGATGCTTCACATAAGCGGCGGAAGGCGATGGCGAAGCTGGCGAAGCGGCGCACGGCGCCGGGGCTGCTGGCGTATCGGGACGGCGAAGTCGTCGGCTGGGTCTCCGTCGCGCCGCGCGTGACGATGCGGGTGGAGTGCCGGTGAAGCGACCCTGGTTCGCAATCGCGTGGTTCGCGGGCTGGGGCGCATTCCAGGCCTATGCGGTTTCGTCGATCCTCCTCGGGACCTGGCAACGTCCGGCGGCGTTCCCCGAAGAGGCGTACCGCGCGCTGATCTACGCGGACATGGTCTTCATCCCGCTGTACTTCGCCGCTGCGACTCTGCTTTTCCTCGGCCACGGCGCGGGAAGAACGATCGCGCTCTTCGCAGGTGGAGCGGTCGTCTACGTGATGGTCTACCTGCTCGCGCTCTCCGGATTCCGGGGCGCCGGAAATCTCGCGTTCGACTCGCTCTTTCTGGCGCTCGACCTCGCCGCAGTCGTCCAAGTCGCGCGCCGGCCGACTCCAGGGCAGCCGAAGAACTGGGTGCCCTAGCGAGACACTTTCTTGCGCCCCGACTTCTTTCTCAACGAGGCTCCCGCCACCGATCCCTCGAGCGCATCGCAGACCTGCTTCAGCGTGACGTGGTCGAAGTGCGTGCTTTCCGCCGAGTCGATGACCAGGGACAGCTGGTCCGCTTTCACGACGAGGCGCGCCTTGCGGATGTGAGGGTGAAGAGCCGATCGCGAGGCGGCCTTCTTTGCGTCCGCTGCGGTCCGGAATGCGCCGCTGAATTCGCGGAAGCAGCCGTCGCCGTGGTGAGTCTCGTAGGTGTCCTCTTCCAGCACGATCCACACCTGCAGTTCGCCGCCGGCCTCGATGACCTCGCGCCAGGATTCGCCGCTCGACCGTGGAGTTTCCACGCGCGGGGGATGGTCCACCCAGATGCGATGAGGAGGTGGAAACGTGCTCGGCAGGACGGGGATGTTCTCAAGGCGGCTGGGATTGGCGGCGTCCGCCTTGCTTCCGCGAAAGGCAGCCTGGTGATAGATGTCCCATTCGCGCGTCATCGGCGGGCAGTATTCCCACTTCGCGCCCGGCTTGTTCCGCAGGAGACGGTACACGCCCTGGTCACCGCCCTTGCCGCAGAACGCGAGCAGGTAGGTGCCCAGCGTGAACCAGGACATGTGCGGGGGATTCCGCGTGGGAGGGCTCTCCTTGGTCTTCATGCCATGATGGTATCGTGCCGGGGCCGCTTCGAGAATGCCGATGCGGAATCTTGTCTCCATTCTGGCGTATCATGCACCGAACCGCCATGCCCCCCGAATCCCACTTTTTCGACTTCGTCTTCAGCGAAAACGATTACCGCTTCCTCGACACCCTGTCGAAAGCGGTGGCGGAAGCGGGATCGCCGGAGCTGTCGATTGCGACGGGGCTGCGGGAGATCTGCCGGTACGGGAAGTGGGATTTCGGGCAGTCGTGGATCCCGGATGCGGGGGAACAGCGGCTGGACCCCGGGCCGTTCTGGATGGCGGACCCGAAGATGCACGCGTACCGGGAAACGAGCGTGGCGAGCGAGACGAAGTACGGGATCGGGCTGCTGTGGGGGGCGTTCCTGAACAGGCGGCCGGTCATTTGCCTCGACTTCGCGTCGGAGCCGGTGTTCCGGCGCCTGGAAGGCGCGCGGGCGGCGGGGCTGCGAGGCGGCGTCTTCGTGCCGGTCGTGGAAGGCCCGCAGACGCGCGGCGTCGTCGAGTTCCTGAGCCGCTCTCCCCGTGCGGAGGACGCCCGGCGCGGCGGGTTCGCGATGTCGGCCGCAGGGAAGCTGGCCGCCGCGATGAAAGTGTCGGGCGCGCGATCGACTCCTTGAGTTCCGGATCGGCGTGCCGTTACCCTCTCCCCCGCGATGAGCAACTTCCAGCGGATCCTCGACGACCTCCCCGTGGGTGTCTGGGTCGGACGCGTCCCGGACGGTAAGGCCGAGTACGCAAACCACGCTTTCGTCGAGATCCTCGGCATTCCGATGTCTCCCGGAAGCGTGATCGGGGACGTCCCCGCGACCTATTCCGTGCACGACCGGGCCGGAAGGGCCTTCCCCGTCGAGCGGCTTCCCTTTTCGCAGGTCCTGGCGACAGGGCGCCCCGTCACGGTAGACGACATCGTGATTCACCGGCCGGACGGGCGAAGAGTGAACATCCGGGCCTTCGGGACCCCGGTGACGGACGAGAAGGGCGCACTGGTCCGGATCATCGTCGCGTTTCTCGACATTACGCGGGAAGTCACGTTCGAGACGGAGCGGAACACGGTCGAACGCCGGCTCGCGCTGGCGATCAACCACGCGCCTATCGTGATCTGGACCGCGGACCGCAACGGCGTTGTGACGCTCTCCGAGGGCGCGGGGTTGAAATCCCTGGGCGTCGTTTCAGGCCAGCTCGTCGGGCAGAACCTGTTTGAGCTCTACAAGGACCACCCGACCATCCCGGGAGACCTGCGTCGCGCCCTGGCCGGCGAGGCGTTCCCGTACACCACGGAAATCGGAGAGGCGATCTACGACACCTGGCTCACGCCTCTGCATGACTCACAGGGCGCCGTCACAGGAATCGCAGGCCTCTCCAACGACGTCAGCGAAATCCGCAAGCTGCAGGCAAAGACCCTTCAGAACGACCGTGTGAACGCGCTCGGCACGCTGGCGGCCAGCGTCGCGCACGAGATCAACAATCCGCTGACCTATGTGCTCGGGCATGTGGCACAGGCGGGGGAAGCGCTGAAGCAGCTGGAAGAGGCGCTGGCCGCCGGGAGCCCGGAGAAGAAGGAAGCGGTGGAGCTGCTGAGAGGGCACCTGGAAACCATACGCCGCGGAGCCGAGCGGATGGCGGGCATCACCGGCGAGTTGCGCAGCTTCAGCCGGCCCGACGACCGCGCGCCGGGCCCGGAGCGCGTCGGTGACGTCGTGCGGTCAGTTCTGAAACTCGTCGGCAAGACCCTTGACGCCCAGGCCCTGGCGACGATCGATCTCCGCGAGCCGCCGCCGGTGCTCGCCAGCGAATCGCGCCTCGTGCAGGCCGTCCTCAACCTGGTTGTCAACGCGCTCCATGCCGTGGAGGAAAAACCTCTCGTGGAGCGGCGGATCGACATCCGGACCTTTGCCGACAACGGCGAGGCCGTCATAGAAATCTCGGACAACGGCCGCGGTGTGGACCCCGCCGACCGCGACCGGGTTTTCGACGCGTTTTATTCGACCAAGGGAATCGGCAAGGGAACCGGACTCGGACTGTTCGTCAGCCGCAACATCGTGCGGGCTGCCGGCGGCGACATCCAGGCTGCCGAACGTCCCGGCGGCGGCGCCCGCTTCCGGATCCGCCTCCCTCTCGCCCCCTTCACGGTCCCACCTGCAACGGCAACGGCGGGCGCTTTGGCGAATCCGCCCTCGCCCCGGTCCGGTCGGGTCCTCATCATCGACGACGATCAGCTGGTCTCCGAGGCGCTGGCGCTGCTGCTCCGCCAGGAAGGATTCACGGCCGAGCACGTCAGCGACAGCGCATCCGCCCTGGAGTCGCTCGTCGCCTCCTGCGATTTCGACCTCGTCTACTGCGACCTCATGATGGGCGGCATGACGGGAATGGCGCTGGCGGCGGAACTCGAGAAGCGTGCGCCTGCAACCGCGCGCCGGCTGGTTTTCATGACGGGAGGCGCCTTCACCCCGGAGTCGCAGGAATTCCTGGAGACGCACGCCGGCTGCAGCGTCGAGAAGCCGTTCGACATCATCACGGAAACCGTGCGGCGGCTCGCAACGCGATAGGCCCGGCGGCACACCCTTCTGCACTTCACCCATCGCCGGAATCCTCCTGAAACGAACCGAGACCATTTCATGTCCGAAAGCTCTTCTCACATTCCAGCCCCCAACCTATAGTCTCACTCCCTTTCCTGCGGGGAGATTCTTCCCGCGAAGGAAGTCATGCCTCGGGCCTAGTGAACTGGGGGAGTTGTGGTGGAGACCAAGTGCACGTCCTGCGAAGAAGTGAAGGAAATCGCCGGCGAAGCCAGCGGCGATGTGCGGCTGTGTGACGATTGCATTTCGCAGGCGATGGAGGGGGTCGAGGTGCTGTTCACCTGCGACGCGTGCGGGATGCAGATGGGGATTGCATTCCCCAAGGGGTACTTCGAGGACATCGAAGAAGCGCGGCAGCTGTACCTCGCGGCCGTCTCGTCCCATACCGAGGGCTGGTGCAAGAAGGCTTAAGGTGAGGTGTCAGGGGATGCGCACGGCGCGGCGTCTGACTCCAGGACGACCCAGCGCGGCTTCGCGGTGGCCCAGGTGCGCGGCGCTTTCGTGGGTAGCGCTGGCCCTGTCCGGTTGCGGCTCGCCTGGAAATCTCTTCATACACCCCCGGGTCGAGCTGATCGGCTCTCCCGCGGATTTCGGTGCGGCGTTCGAGGAAGTGCGGATGCCGCGCGGAGACGGCGGCGTGACGCGCGGCTGGTGGATCCCGAACCCGGGCAGCGACGCGGCCGTCGTGCTCTTCGGCGGCAATTCCGGAAACCGCTCGCACCATCTTGCCTACGCGCGCATCGCCTGGAACGCCGGATTCTCGGTCCTCATGCCCGAATACCAGGGATTTGGCCCCGACGGCGGCGAGCCGTCCATATCGGCATTCGGCCCGGACGGAGAAGCGGCTGTTGCGTGGGCGGCTGGAAAATCCGGGCGCGTCGGCGTCTGGGGGGTGTCGCTCGGGTCGGCGGTGGCGCTTCATTCCGCAGCCGCAAGGCCGGAGATCGTGAAGGCGGTGTGCGTCGAAGGGGCGTTCCGCATGGCGCCGGCGATGAGGCACTACATGGCGTTCGTGATGCCTGCGGTCATCGCGACGCCGCTGGCCATCCTGACGCGTGCGCTCATCATTCCGGGCGACGCTGACCCTGAGAACAGCGTTGCCCGTATTGCAGAGGGCGTGCCGGTGCTCTTCCTCCACGGCGACTGCGACGAACTGACGTGCACGGCCTGGGCAGGCGAGCTGTTTGAGCGGACGCCCGGGCGCCGCGAGTTCTGGATGCTCGACGACACCGGGCATGCCCCCGAACCCTTGCGCTCCTGCGACGGCGAGTACCAGGAACAGATCGGCCGCTTCTTCCGCCGCGAGCTTCTCGGCTCGCAGGAGTCCCAGGCGGCCGCGACCTGGACCGCGCGTCGCGTGGAGGAAGGGTGGGAAATCGACATCGACGTCGTCTGCGAAGGCCCCTTCCCTGCCGCGGTCGAAGTGGATGCGATCGGGACCGGAGGAACGGCTCGGGAGCGAATCTGGATGTCCGGGCCGCGAGACCACGTCGCGGTCTTCCTTCACTCGCGCCCGGTCTCGGCAAGCGCGCGGCGGTGGACCTGCGTCGAATACGCCGGGGGAACCTGGCGGCCCGACCGGACGGCGATCTCGGGGGGATACCGCTGGCTGCGAAGAGTGTCAGAACTTACGTCGCGGGGGAAACCGCCGGTCGCCGAATTGCTGGCCGCGCGAGTCGATAAAGTCCTGGGGCCGGCGTACACCAGCGCTCTCGTCGCCGCCGGCCTGGTGGCCGTAGACGCCGCGGACTCGCGCGCGCTCTTTCTTCGCGCGCTCGAAACCGCCCAGGAAAAGCCCACCTCCTACATTCTGGGCAACGCGGTCTACTACGAGCCGACGCCCTGGTCTCGCGCCGCCGTTGCGGAGATGCTTCCCGGCCTCTTCCAGATCAAGGGCATCGACGCCCGGCCGCTCGACGAAAAATTGCGGGCTCTTCCCGCCGCGATGGGGGACAAATAACGGATGCTTGTCAACCTCGTGCAGGAATTCGGGTTTGAAAGCGCCCACGCGCTTCCCAACGTCCCCCCCGGCCACAAGTGCCGCCGGATGCACGGGCACTCGTTCCGGGCGGAGATCCATGTGCGTGGCGCGGTGGACCCGAAGCTCGGGTGGTACGTCGATTACGCCGACGTCAAGGCGGTCATCGAGCCGCTTCGCGAGCAGCTCGATCACCGCACACTCAACGAGGTCGAAGGGCTGGAGAACCCGACGAGCGAGATGATTGCGAAGTGGATCTGGGACCGCGTGAAGCCGAAGCTCGCGGGGCTCGTGTGCGTGACCGTGCGCGAGACCTGCACGAACCGTTGCGAGTACCGCGGAGAATGAGCCCAGCCCTGAGCGAGCCGAAGGGCCTCTCGATCGGCGGCTGGCGGATCGACTCCGTCGAGACGGGGCGCTTCTGGCTCGACGGCGGGGCGATGTTCGGCGTCGTGCCCTGGACCATGTGGTCGAAGCTGACGGCCCCGGACGCGAAAAACCGGATCGAGCTCGGGATGCGCGCGATGCTCCTGCGCGGGCACGGCCGGACGGTGCTCGTGGATTGCGGTGCGGGCGGGAAGTGGTCGCCGAAGATGCTCGACATCTACGGGATCGACTACGCCACGGCGTCTCTTGAGCGCGGTCTCGCGGCGCACGGACTGACCCCGGCCGGCGTCACCGACCTCCTCCTCACTCACCTGCACTTCGACCATGCCGGCGGCCTCTCGAAAGCCGACCCGGCGGGCGGTCTGTCGCTAGTTTTCCCGAAGGCGAAGCACTGGCTGCAGAAATCCAATCTCGCCTGGGCGCGCAGCCCGCACGAGCGCGAACGCGCGAGCTACCTTCCCGAGCACGTCAACCCCGTTGCGGACGCGCCGGGGCTCGAGCTTGTCGACGGCCCGGCCGAAATCCTGCCGGGGCTGAAACTCGTCTGCTGCGACGGACACACCTTCGGGCAGCAACTCCCTCTCATCGAGGGCCCCGAAGGAAAGCTCTTCTACTGCGCCGACCTGGTCCCCACCCTGAACCACCTCCCGGTTCCATGGGTGATGGGCTACGACCTGAACGCCCTGCTCTCCATGAAGGAAAAGAAGGACATCCTCGATCGCGCCGTGAAGGAGAACTGGATCCTCTTCTCGGAGCACGACCCCCGCACCGCCGCCGCGAGGATCGCGCTGGACGAAAAGGGGAAGCATGTCGTGAGAGAGAGATTGGATATCTCCGTCTAACAACGCTCTCTCGCTCCCGGCAGCCTCCCGCTACACTTCCGCGCATGGCGGGTCTCATCCGGAAATGCACCAACTGCGGCCAGTTCGTTCCCATCGGGAGCAACTCCCGGTTCTGCCCCGCCTGCGCGCCTGCCATTCCGGTCGTCTCCCCCGTGCCCCAGTCCGACGGCGGCCGTCCCGCCTCCAAACCCGCCGAGCGCCTCCTTCCCGCCTCCATCGGCGACCACACGGTTGAAAAACTCCTCGGCACCGGGGGCATGGGCGACGTTTACCTCGTGCGCGAACCCGTGCTCGGCCGCCAGGTCGCGTTGAAACTCCTGCGCCCCGAGCTCCGCGCCTCCGGCGTCGCCCGCAAAATCCTCGAGGAAGCGGCGGTCTCGGCGAAGCTGACGCACCCGGGGATCGTGCCGATTTACCGCGTCGGGAACGACCAGGGGATGGGGTTGTATTACACGATGAAGTACGTCACGGGACGGTCACTGGCGGACGTGCTGACCGGCGTGCGCGACGGCGTGGCCGCGGACGTGAAGCGCTACTCGAGGCCGGCGCTTCTGGAGATTTTCCTGCGGATCTGCGAAGCGATGTCGTTCGCGCACCACTTGAGGATCGTCCACCGCGACCTCAAGCCCGCGAACGTGATGCTGGGGGAATTCGGCGAAGTGCTGGTGATGGACTGGGGGCTGTCGCGGATCGCGGACGAAGGCGGGGAGCGGCTTGAAGTTGCGGAGCCCGTCGCGTCGGAACTCGGGCTTCAGCTTGCCGACGACCCGGGACTGTCGCGCGACGGCGCGGTGCTGGGAACGCCGGGGTACATGTCCCCGGAGCAGGCGGGCGGGCACGCGGCGCAGGCGCGGCCGCCCTCGGATGTCTACGCGCTGGGAGCGATCCTCTACCAGATCCTCACGATGCGCCTCCCGGTCGACGGCCGCCCCGACGAACTCATGGCCCGCACGATCAAGGGGCCGATCATCCCTCCCGAAAAACGGCCGCTCGGGCAGGACGCTCCGCGCGTGCTCTGCCAGATCGCCACGCGAGCGCTGGCGCTTCAGCCCGACAAGCGCCACGCGCACGCCGGGGAGCTGGCCGAAGAAATCCGCGCGTACCTGAACGGCGACGTGCCGTGGTCGGCGCGCCAGGAAGGATGGCAGACATCCCTCGGGCGCTGGGCCATGGACGCGGGGAGCCTGGTTTGCGCGGAAGGACCCCGTGCGCGGCTTCTCTCCAAGGCGCGCCTGCCGGGCGACCTGCGCCTGCACGCAAAGGTCGTCGGGCCTGCGGGAAAGCCCTCGTGGCGCCTCGACATCTCGATCGGCCCCCGCGACGAGTTCGGCCCCGACGGCTACCTCCTCCGGCTCTTCGGCGGCGAAGACGCGCGCGCCGAGCTCCTCCGCGAAAACGTCCTCGTCTCCCGCGCCTCCGACCTCGAGATCGCGTCACGCCAGCCTCACGAAATCCTGGTCACCCGTGAGGCCGACGCGCTGTCCCTGGAGATCGACGGCCGCCGCGTCCTCGACTTCCGCGACGTCTTCCCGCCGCGCGGCCCGCACGTCGGCTTCGAATCGCAGAGCCTGGGCCTGCGCCTGTCGGGACTCCGGGTCGAAAACAAGGGAGTCCCCCTGCGCGTCGATTTCTCGGAAGTCCCCGACCAGCTCATGGCCCTCGAACGCCTCGAAGAAGCCAGGGTCCTTTACCTCGAGCTCGCGACCTCGCACGCCGACCGCTCGGAAGGCTATCTCGCGCGCTTCAAGGCCGCCCTCTGCGCGCTTCTCCTCGGCCAGACCGGCAAGGCCGCCGCCGATTTCGCTGCGCTCAAGGACACCAGCCACCAGGCGCTGGAAGCGGTGGGTCGCGCGAAGATCGCCCTCGCCACGCACAAGATCCAGGACGCCTGGGCCGTGTTGACGCAGGAACTCGACCGCCGCCGTGGCGACCCCCTGCGCGTCCCGGTCTGGACGACGCTTCATGAGGTCCTCGCCGTCGCCGAGAAGGACGCACACGCGCTCGCTTCCTCCATCGCCGTCCAGCTCCTGCGCGGCGCGCGCCTCGAGCCGCACGAGACCTCGGAAATCTGCGGGCGCCTGATGCGGATCGCGGCGGCGAAAGGGGGGCCTGCGCAGGCCCGGGCTGAAGCGCTCGCGCTCCTGCAGTCGCACCCGACGCAGCTGGGAGCGCGGATGGAGCTGCACTCCTACCTGGCCCACCTCGGGCTGGATCCCGCGCAGCAGAAATTCTCCCGCACGGAACTGCAGAAATCGCTCGACCTGAAGGACCAGATCACGCGCCGGGACCGCGCGCGGCTCCTTCTCTGGACGATCGAGTCATTCCTCTCCGAAGGGCAGATCGGCGAAGCGGAGAAGCGCCTCTCCTCCACGCACGCCTCCGTCACGCACCCGTCCTCCGCGGGGCTCTGGGCGCGAAACTGGCGCGCGCTGGCGTCGTGCGCGCAGGGCAAGTGGCCTGAGGCGGCGCAATTCCTCCAGGCGCAGTCGGCGCTCTACGCCGACGGTCGCACGCCGCAGCACTTCCTCGGCATCCTCCTCGAATCCGTCTCACTTGCCGGAGGGCACGAGAAGTCGGCGATGGAGTCCTCGATCAGCCAGCGCGCGAAAGACGCCGCCGAGTGGAAAACGCCGGTCGCCGCGCTCACGGGCCGCGCGCTGGCGTCGACTTACGAGGCGTGGTGCGAGGAACAGCCGCGCGAATCCCGCGGCAGTCTCCTTCTCGCGGGCTCCCTGGCCTTCGCGGCCCGGAGAGACGGCGCCGCGGCCGACGCGCTTTGCGCGAGGGCGACGCGGGAGGCGGACATCCGCGCCTTCGCCGTGTGGTTCGGGGAGAAGCAGGGCCGGCACGTCGAAGGGCCCAAGACGATCATCGTGAAGAAGTAGAGGAGGCTTTTGCGTGCCTTCAATCGCGGCACGGGTTATATCGGCGCATCCCCGTTCCGGATTTCTCCTCATGCCCGACAACGCCCAGGGACTGCTTTTCGGCGCGCCGAGATCGAAAGCGCGCACGCTCGTCTTCGACCTGGAGACGCAGAACTCGTTCGACGACGTCGGCGGCCGCAACAAGATGGCGGAGCTGAAGATGTCGGTCGGCGTGACATACGCGCTGGAGACGAAGGAGTTCGCGGTGTACCGCGAAGAGGAAGTCAACGCGCTGGTCGAGGACCTGCGGGCCGCCGACCGGGTGATCGGCTTCAACCAGAAGCATTTCGACTACGCAGTGCTGGGGCGCTACACGAAGCTCGACTGGTCAACGGTGAAGTCGTTCGACATCCTGGAGGACCTGACGCGCATCCTCGGGCACCGCGTGAAGCTCGACTCGGTCGCCAGCGCGACGCTTGGCACGAAGAAGAGCGGCCACGGGCTGCAGGCGATCGAGTGGTTCCGGAAAGGCGACTGGGACACACTGATCAAGTACTGCAAGGACGACGTGAAAATCACCTCCGACGTGTGGCTTCACGGCGTCGAGAAGAAGTTCGTGATGATCGAGACGTGGAAGGAACCGAAGAAGGTGCCGGTGGACTGGAAGTAGTCTACCCGGTGATCTTGTCGACCTTCTTCTTCATCGCGTCGAGCGACGCCGTCCCGATCTGCCGGTCCATTTCCTTCCCGTCCTTGAAGAACACGAACGTGGGCAGGGCCATGACCCCGAGGCCCGACGCGGAGTCCGTCGCGTCGTCGATTTTCGCCTTCACGATCTTCGCTTTCCCCGCCACCTGCGCCGCCAGCTGCTCCAGCACGGGAGCCATTTTCGTGCAGGCATGTCAGCCGTCTCCCCAGAAGTCCACGACCGTCACGCCCGTGGCGACCGCCTGCTGAAAGTCGGCATCCGAGATCGTCGTCAGCGCCATTTTTATCCGATCAGCTTTTTGAGTTTGTCTTCAAAGAACGCCTTCGACTGCGCGCCCACCACTCGATCGACTTCCTTGCCGTCCTTGAAGAGCACGACCGTCGGGATCGACATCACCCCGAACCGCGCGGGCGTTCCCTGGTTCTGGTCGACGTCCATCTTGTAAATGCGGGCTTTGCCGGTGAATTGGCCGGCCAGCTCCTCCACGATCGGTGCGACCTTCTTGCACGGGCCGCACCACGTCGCCCAGAAGTCCACCAGCGCGACGCCCTTGGCGCCTACTTCCGCTTCAAATCCGTCGTCCGACAGTTCCTTTGCGTTGCCCATCGTCGTTCCTCCTGGTTTGCGCTCGCGGACTTTTAACGGATTTTGCGAAGCGCTTCGAGCAATTGTGATTCGGTGATCAGGACGTCTGCCTTGTCAGCATCGGGCAGCCGCGAAATTTCGCGGCCTGCGCCGTCGAAAAGAACGAGCAGTGGCAGCGCTCCGCCTCCCAGTGACTCCTTTGCCGCCCTGTTCTCGTCCCCGTGGGGCTTGTTGGAATCCGTCCACAGCTTGTGCCAGACGAACCGCTCCAGCTCCTTGAGAATCACCGGGCTGACCAGCACCGTGTTCTCCAGCGCGCGGCAATTCGTTCAGCTGAACGCCGTGAATTCGAGAAAGACCGGTTTCTTCTGCTCTTTTCCCGCCGCTAGCGCCTGCGAGTACGAGCCGTACTCCACGTGCCCGCCGCCGGTTTCACTTCCCCCCGACGGACCCTCGCCGAGCCACATCTTCTGCTCAGGAAGCGGCAGGAGCGCTTCGACGATCCCGAGATGGCGTCCGAAAAGTCCGCTGGCGCAAAAGAGGGCGAATCCTGCAAAGACGATTCCCCAGAGCATGCGCGGGACCCCGATCTCGGGTATCGGCTCTTCGTCCTTGAGCCGGAAGACGCGGAACAGGTAGAGCGCGGCTGCGACGGAGCAGGCAGTCCAGAAAGCCAGGACGTAGGAGCGCGATACGAAGTGCCAGTTCCACTGGTCGTCGGCGTTCGCGAGGAACTTGCAGGCCGCGGCGAGCTCGACGAATCCCAGAACGACCTTGACCGAATTCAGCCAGCCCCCGGACCGCGGAAGCGCCTTGAGAAGGCTGGGGAAGAGGCCTAGAGCGATGAAAGGCACGGCCATAGTGCCCGAGTAGGTGAGGAACCCAAAGAGCGACCACGTCCAGTCGCCATTGACCGAGAGGAGCAGGAGCGACCCGAGGAAGGGCGCCGCGCAGGTGAAGGCCGTGATCGAGAACGTGAGTCCCAGGAGCAGGGCGCCGATGTAACCGCTTTTCCCCTGCGCGGAGAGTTTGTCGGTGATGAAGCCGGGCAATGCGAGCTCAAACCACCCGAAAAGCGAGAACGCGAAGATGACGAAGATGATGCAGATCGTGATATTGACCCAGGCGTTCTTGGCGAAATCATTCGCGCCTTCAACGCCAAGCGCCGCGCTGACGATGAGGCCGATCGCCGTGTAGCTCACGACGATGCCGATCCCATAGGCCGCAGCCAGCGCGAAGGTGCCGCTTCGCGCGCCGCTGGCCTGCTTGGTGAAGAAGGAGATCGTCACGGGGATCATGGGAAAGACGCACGGAGTGACGAGAGTGGCCAGCCCGGTCAGGATGGAGAGCCCGATGAACGCCCAGAATCCGCCCTTCTTGGGATCGTGGGCCGCCTTCGGCGGAGATCCTCCCCCGCCCTGCGCCGCGCCATCGGTCACCGTCGGCGGCTTCGCGACGCCGCCCTCGACAATCTTCATCGTCGCCGAATACGTCGTATCCGCCTCGTCCAGGCAGACGGCCATCGTGCACAACATCGTGTGCACCGAGATTGTCACCTTCGTGTTGCCCGGCTTCGCGTCCCCGGTCACTTCCAGCGGAACTTCGAAGACGACAGTGCCCTCGTGGTACGAGTAGTTTTCCCGGTACCCGTTCTCAAACGTGTGGTCATGGACCTTGGGCGCCGGCTCCTTGACTCCTGCACCGACCCGGAACGGCCCCTCCGTCACCTTGAATTCCGTCGGCGCGCCGCTCGTCCCCTTCGCCAGCCCGTAAATGTGCCACCCCTTCGGCGACACAAGCTCGACCTTCGCGACGACCGTATCCCCCATCTTCGCCTCGGCGGGCGTGATCGACACGATCCGCCCTTCCAGCGCCGCCAGTTCAGGAGGCACCTCGTCCCCCTCCTGCGCGAAGGCACGGGAAGCGGCGAGCAGCACGACGGCCAGGGGAAGGAGGCGCATGGTCGGCGCATCGTAAGGGACGCGCGCCACTCCCTGCAACGCAACGGGACCGCTCGGAATTCCATCTGCCGTTGATGCGTGGCCCCCCTGTTGCTATCGTCAAAGCCCTCACCCGCGCGCCGGAGACCCCTCGATGCCCGAAGCTGTCCTCATTTATGCCGCTTCGTCCCACGATTCGAACCTCCTCTACAAGACGCGTTTCCAGGCCGGCGACCCGATCGTCTACATCGAGGCCGGCGGGAAAAGCATGCTCGTGCTGAACGATCTCGAGCTGGGAAGAGGCAAGGCCGAGGCGAGGGTCGACGCGGTCCTGTCGCTCTCGGCGATCGAGAAGGAACTGAAGGACGCGGGGAATGCTTCGCCGACGATTGCCGACGTGATCGTGAGCGTGTTCAAGAAGCGCGGCGAGGACCGGGTGTTCGTGCCGGCGACGTTTCCGTTCGAGCTGGTGGACCAGTTGCGCGGAAGGGGCCTGACGCTGACGTGCAGGAAAGACCCTTTCTATCCCGAGCGCACGGTGAAGACGGCCGAAGAACTCGCCCACATCAAGGAGTCGATCCGCTTCACGGAAGAGGCGTACGCGCGGGCGGAGAAGACGCTGAGGGAGACGGAGATCCGCGGGAACGAGCTGTGGTGGCAGGGCGCGCCGCTGACGTCGGAGCGGCTGCGGAAGGTCATCGACCTGTATCTCTACGAGAACGGCCTTCTTGCGGACCACACGATCGTCGCGGGAGGGGAGCAGGGGGTTGACCCTCATTGCCGCGGCTTCGGGCCTCTCCGGCCGCACGAGCCCGTGATCCTCGACGTATTCCCGAAGAACCTGAAGTCGGGATATGTCGCGGACATGACGCGGACGTGGGTGAAAGGACAGGCGTCGGCGGAGGTGAAGCGGATGGACACGGCCGTGAAGGCGGGGTGCGAGACCGCGTTCCGGACGATCAGGGCGGGAGTGGAATCCACGGACGTGCACAAGGCGGTGCAGAAGACGATTGAAGATCTCGGTTTCAAGACAGAGACGATTGACGGCAAGCCCCGGGGGTTCTTCCACGGCACGGGGCACGGGATCGGGCTGGACGTGCACGAGTCGCCGGGGATGGGAAAGCGCGGCGCACCGCTCAAGGAAGGAATGGTCGTGACCGTCGAGCCTGGGCTGTACTACCCCGGCCACGGCGGCGTGCGCATCGAGGACGACGTGCTCGTGACGAAGGACGGCTGCATCAACCTCTGCACCTACCACAAAACGCTGGAGATACCCTAGTGGGCGCCATTCGGTTTGAGCACGCCGAGTTCTATCTCGACCAGGGGTACCGGCTGCAGATGCAGGGCGACCTCGACAAGGCCGCCGACGCATACCGCAAGTCGATTGCGGCGCACCCCCTGCCGGAGGCCCACACCTTCCTCGGCTGGACCTACTCGTTCATGCGGCGGATGCAGGACGCGATCGACGAGTGCCACAAGGCGATCGCGATCGACCCCGAATATGGAAACCCGTACAACGACATCGGCGCTTACCTGATCGAGCAGGGGAAGCTCGACGAAGCGATTCCCTACCTGCAGCGGGCCGTGCGGGCCACGCGCTACGAAGCGCGTCACTACCCTCACTTCAACCTGAGCCGCGTCTGGCTCCAGAAGAACCAGCTCGCCGAGGCGATTCACGAGCTCGAGGAAGCGGTCCGCCTCTGCCCGAATTACCCCGCGGCGCTGAAGGAGCTGGCGCGCCTTCGGGACGAAGAATCGCGGCGTGCCCGCGTCGCGCCGGTCCCTCCCGCGGCGGCCCCGACGCAATCCCCCGCCGGCCCGGCAACCAAGACTCCCCAGGGAAACGGTTAACACCGGAGACGCCACCTTGTCCGTCACCCTCAACGACATCGCACAGGCCCTCAAGCTCGAAGTAGAGCAGGTGCGGCGGATCCTGAGCGAATCCCCCGGCGGCTCAAAAGTCCCCAAGGACATCCTCGACCGCGTCTTCGGCACCGCGCGGAAGCTGGGCTACGATTTCAAGAAGCTGAAGATCGGCAAGCAGATGGGGATTCGAAAGGCGATCTTCGAGGAAATTCTCCAGCAGATCGAATCGCACCCGTCGTGGGGCCGGTCTGACTTCGTGAAATACCTTCAGCAGTCGAGCGAGATGATCGATCGCGTGCACAAGCGGTCGTTCAAAGAAGAATTTGGCGAGTGAGGTGGCGGTCGCGCCGGTCCCTTCCGGCGCGCGTCGCCGGGACCGCCGCGAACGGCTCCCCTCCTCGTCCGGCCAAACGGAAAAAAGTCAGCGGACCGGGAAATTTGAAATATCGTGAGTGCCATGTTCTGCAACAAGTGCGGCGTCGAACTTCCCGAAGGAAGCGGATTCTGCAACAAATGCGGCGCTTCCCAGGGCGGCGCCGCGCCCGCCGCGGAGCCTGCTGCCGCGCTGACGGCCCCCGCGAAGCCTGCGGACGTTGTCCCCCTCAAGGAGGAGGACGTCTGGAAGGGCGGCTACAGCCCGCGCGCAATGGGAATGGCCTTCGTCGGTGGCGGGATCTGGTTCGCGGCGTTATGGGTCGCGTACTTCATGCTCACCGGCAAGGACACGTGGTTTGAGGACAAGAAGTGGGTCGTGTACGTGTTCGCGGTGCTGTCCCCCATTCCCTTGCTCTACGCCGGCGCGGTCGCCCTCTGGCGCCGCCTCACCCTTCACTACCGCCTCACCACGCAGCGGCTCTTCGTCCAGGTCGGCCTGATTGGCCGCCGCATCGAAGAAGTCGAGCTGATCCGGGTGGACGACGTGACGACGTCGCAAGGCGTCATCGAGCGCATGTTCGACGTCGGAACCGTGAAGATTTCGTCGAGCGACGTCACGACCCCGACGATGCTCCTCCTCGGGCTCAAGAGCCCCGTTTCGATCAAGGAGAAGCTGCGCGCGCAAGTGCAGGAGCGGCGGAAGCGGATTGTGAATCTCAATCAAGTTTGAGAGTCGTGAGTGGTGAGTAGGGGGTAGTGGGCAGGAGGTAGGAGGTAGGAGGTAGAAAGGCCTCGCTAGAGGGGCTTTCCCAGTTCCGCGAGGCGGTCGAGGCGCGGCTTCTCGTTGGCCGTCAGCCAGTCGTCCTTGCACAGCTCCGCGTGCGCTTTCGCGAACCACGGCCTTGCTTCGCCTCCTCGGTTGAGCGCGAGCAGACACTCGCCCAGTTCCTCGAGAACGTAGCCGTCCGTCTTTTTCGCGGCTTCGAATTCGGTATGAAGCGCCTGCTGCCTCGCGAGTGACTCTTCCAGGCGGCCCATCGAGCGCAGGCACCGTGCGATCGTCCACTTCGCGATTCGGATCTCCGCTTCCTGCTTTTTCTCCGTCCGGAACGAGAGTGACTGCTCGAAAAGCGCGAGCGCTTTGGTGTACTCCTTGCGATCGTGGTACGTCCAACCGGTGTTGTTGTAGAGCGGCCCAAGCCAGCCCTTGGCCTTCTCCGACTTCGCTTCCTCGGCCATCCGGATTCCGCGGTGGCTCCATTCGAGCGCGGCGTCAGGCGGTTCGATGATCGCCAGCATGTGGACGGCGTCGCCGGCGAGGTTTTCCTCGCCCGCCGCCTGGGCGAGCTCGAGCGCCTTCAGGAAGTCCGCGCGCCCGCGGTCACCGGTCTTCGAGGAATTGTCCGTCCGCCCGCGCTCGAGGTGCCAGCGGACGCGCGCGACTTTCCCGGCGTCCCCGAGTGGGCCGATGAGCGCGTCCGCCTCCGCGAGCGTCCGGCGCGCCTCGTCGAATTTCCGCTGCAGCCCCTGCGACCGCGCGATCTGGGTCATCAGCTCCGCCCGGGCGGCCGTCCCCGGCGCGTAGTCGGCCCTGCCGAGGACCTCGACGAAGCGCGCCTCGGTCCCAGCCGGGTCGCCGAAGTTCCAGAGCTTGTTGATGCGTTCGTCTTCCATGGGCCCCCTAGCGACCTCGCTTCTTCAAAACAATCCGCTCGACCCGCCGCCGGCGAAGCACATCGGCCCGCACGTCGGCGCCGATCCCCGGCCGGTTACGAAGGGCGATCGTGCCATCCGCGGACACCGCAACGGGCTCGTCAATGACGTCCGGCGAGTAGTAGCGGTCGCTTCCCGAAATGTCGCCCGGCTTCGTGAAACCCGGCAGCCCCGCGATCGCGATGTTGTGCAGC
Source organism: Planctomycetota bacterium (assembly GCA_038060895.1). Taxonomy (GTDB): domain Bacteria; phylum Planctomycetota; class MHYJ01; order WSZJ01; family WSZJ01; genus WSZJ01. The sequence continues at coordinate 118,961 of JBBTCT010000014.1, read as the reverse complement.
CGTCCGACGCCCGACTCGAGGAGGCCGCCGCACCAGACGGGGATGCCGGCCTTGCGGCAGAAGTCGTGGATCTCGATCGCCATCGTCGGGCCGCCGACGCGGGACGGCTTGATGTTCACGACGCGGCAGGCCTTCATGCGGACGGCGTTGCGGGCGAGGTCGGGAGTGGTGATGGACTCGTCGAGGCAGATCGGGGTGCGGAGCTGCTTCGCCAGGGCCGCGTGATCGGCGAGATCCTCGTGGCCGAGCGGTTGCTCGAGGTAATCGAGGTGAAAGCGATCCAGGCGTTTCAGGTGCGAAGAATCAGAAGGCGCGTACGCAGCATTCGCGTCGGCAGTGAGCGGGAAATCCGCGGGCAGCCGCTTCCGTGCTTCCGCCAGCGGCCGCTCGTCCCAGCCGGGCTTGATCTTGAGCTTGATGCGGCGGTAGCCGCGGGCGGCGAAGTCCTCGACGCGCTTCATGAGGAGGCCCATCGGGTCGATTCCGAGGGAGACGCCGCTCTCGATGAACTTCCGCGTCGCGCCGTAGAGGCGCGCGACCGGGACACCGCGCCGGCGGGCTTCGAGGTCCCAGAGCGCGGTCTCGAGGCCGGCCTTGGCCATGGCATGGCCGCGCACCCGTCCGAACAGCGCCGGGCAGGAAGCCGGTGTTTTTATTTGCGAAGCGAACAGCGCCGGCGCGAGGAAGTCGCGGATCACGTACGCGGCCGTGACGACCGTCTCGCTCGAGTAATGCGGTTGCGCGGACGCCGGGACTTCCCCCCAGCCCGACAGCCCGTCCCACTCCGCTTCCACGAGGATCGTCTCCTGCTGCGTCACGCGCCCGAACGACGTCTCGAACGGGAAACGGAGCGGCATGTGGAGGACGTGCAGGATGATCCGGTCGGGCAGTTTCATGCGTTCACTCCCACGCCTGCGGACGCACGACGGTCCTGAAGCCGATGAACCAACGCCGGCCGGTCGAGGGGAGCCCGCCGCCCTGTCCCGCGTGGCCGGACTCGGCGTCCATGGACCAGGCGCCTCCGCGCGCGCCGCGGGGAGAACGCTTCGGGTCCTGGTTGCACTCGAGCAGCCATGACTTCATGTTCCCCGCGAGGTCCCGCACGCCGTAAACGGAGACGTCGGCGGGCGCCGTCCCGACGGGCGCCGGGCCCATCAGGCCCCTGCTGGCCCGGGAGACGTGGCTGAACGCCGTGTCGCCGTGGTCCCCGAACGGGTACGCCCGGCCGTCGACGCCTCGCGCCGCCTTTTCGTATTCGTCGGAGGTCGGAATCGAAACAACCAGGCCTGTGCGCGCGGATTCCCAGGCGCACCAGGCCAGCGCGTCGTGCCACGACATGGCGCTTGCCGGCCAGTTCTCCTCCCAGGCGAGCTGCGGGTCCTCCTTGCGGTTGGGAAGCCTGAAGCGGACCTTTCCTTTCTTCTTCTCCTCCACCAGGTACGGACGGTCCGTTCCGCGGGGGAGCCGCGAACGCGCTTCGGCCAGGTGGCCGTTCGCGCTGAGGTCGTTGAGGAAGTCCATGTATTCGCGGCAGGTCAGGGCGTCGCGGCGCACGAAGCAATCTGCGGTCATGCCTCGATCGTTTGCTTCGGGGCCGGAAGCGAAGGGACCTCCGGGGACGTAGAGGTGGCCCTCGGGGATGTCGTCGAGCGCGTAGAGGTTCACGCTCTGCTCCCACTGTCCGCCCCGTTCGATTCTGACGGGCACGACGGCAGGCGCGAGACCGGAAGCGGCGGACGGAATCAGGACGCAGCGGTACGAGCCGCGCGCGAGTTCGGCTCCGGCGAGGGGCGTCTTTCCAATAAGCGTCTCCTGCACCGCCACGAATCGCCGGTCTTTCTCCTCGAAGCGGGCGATCGTGACGCCAATGCCCTTGACCTCTTCGCGCGGGCAGTCCGGCCGGTGACCCCAACGGGCGCCCCTCGGCTTGAATTCGATTCTCGGAACGACGCTGGCCCTGGGCTCCGGCCTGACTCCCGGCCTTCCGATGCCGTCTGGAAACGCAATCCGCTCGTCCTCGACATGTCGCGCGGCCCAGCCTTTCTTTCGGACGGGCTTGAGGCAGTCGCAGGTGTACCGGAACGCACGAAGGGTGAGTTTTCCAGGCGCCTGCAGTCTCGCGCGAGCGCGGCCGTCCTGGTCGTACTGGCCGAGGACGCTCCACTGCATCTGCATCTCGCTGCGGTCGCGCCGGCGCTCGGCGTCGAGGTAGCGCTCGATGAAGAGCTCGCATTTTCCGTCGAGGGCCTCGCGGGAATCGGGCCGGCGGGACAGCGCGGCGCCGAACGCGGCGTTGGCCCGCGTGAAGGCATCGACCCTCTGCGACTCCAGCCGGTGCACCGCGTCCTCCGCCTCCCAGGCCGGCCGGCGCGCCTCCACCGTTGCTTCCGCATGGCGTTCCCGGCCGATGCGCTTCGCCGTCTCGCGCGCCGCATTCAACTCCTCCCCGAGGTCGCGGAAGACCGCGAACTCGCGGCGGCCGGTTTCAGCGAACTCGCGCGCCTCGCGCTCGGAGCGCTCGCGCTCCTTCACGCCTTCCAGGAAGAGCTGCACGTCGCGGTGAAGTTCGAGCGCCGACGCGTGGCGATCCTCCCGGCGAGGCGCCATGGCGCGCGCGACGATCGCGTCGAGCTCGGCCGGGACGTGAGTGAGGAAGGGATGGGGTTTCCCGCCGCGCGACGCCTGTCGCTGGGCGGCGCGCACCGACGGGGCTTCAACCTTACCTTCCCGCACTTTCGACATCAGCTCTTCGAGGCTCGATGCCATGAAGGGCGGGCTCAGCGTGATGAGCTCGTAGAGGATCGCCCCGAGAGACCAGAGGTCGCTTCGCGCGTCCATCTCCGCGATGCGCCCCGCGGCCTGCTCGGGCGGCATGTAGGCGGGGGTGCCGAGGATGTCGCCCTCGAGCGTGAGCGAAGACGACCCCGGCCGCGAGCCGCCGCGGACGACGGTCGCGTCGTGGTGCGACACCGGCGGCTTCGCCCTCGCGGCAGCCGAAACGAGGGTGGGAGAGCGCGGCCCTGCTTCCCCAGCCGCCAATTTCGCACCCCGGGCGGTCGTCGTGATGCGCTGAAGCGCCCGCGAGACTTCGATCGGCTCCGCTTCCCCCAGCACCTTGGCCAGTCCCCAGTCCACCACGAGCGTTTCGCCGAACTCGCCGATCATGACGTTCGACGGCTTCAGGTCGCGGTGGATGACCTCCTTGGAGTGCGCATACGCGACGCCGAGGCAGATATCCTGGAACACGCCGAGGAGCCGGGCGCGCGACCACGCTTTCAGGGCCGCGGGATCCTCCTTCGCGATCAGGTCCACGAGCGAACCGAGGTCGCGTCCGTGGATTCGTTTCATGCACAGGAACAGCTGCCTCTGTCCGTCCGACGACATCGTGCCGAAATCGTGGACCGAGACGACGTTCGGGTGGTCGAGGCGAGCGGTGAGACGCGCTTCACGCTCGAACCTCCCTGCGACGTGTTCCGGGGCTTCCGCGAGAACCAGCTTGATGGCGACTTCCCGCCCGAGCCGCGCGTCGTGTGCCTCGACGACGCGCCCCAGGCCGCCACGTCCGATTTCTGGACCGAGGCGGTAGCGCGCGCCGTCGGAAGCGGCGATCGCGGGCGCGCGGCCGGCGGCCGCGGAGAGCGCCACCTGGAGGTGCGGCGGCAGCCTCAGCCCGGCCAGCTCCTGCGCGAATCCGGTTTCCACCGGCGCCTGCGAAAGCGCCCGCGCGGGATCGCCGGCCGCGTCCTCCAACGCGGTATCGACAAGGGCTTCGATGGCCTTGCGGCGGCGGCGGGAGAGCGAAGCGGAGGCTGCGAGGTGGTCGGGGAGGGGCTGAGAGGCGTCGGCAAGCCAGGCCGAGATTGACCGGAGCACGGCCTCGCGAGGCGCGAGGCCGTGATGGAGGGCGAGGAGGGCGTGCAGGAGGTCGGATTCGCGGTGCATCGTGGCGGGTCCACCCCGGTGTGCGCGGTCCCGGGATCGGTTCAGAGGATGCTACGCGACGCCTCCGCGTGCGGGGAGTGTTACTCCCGCGTCTTTTTGCGGGAAGCCCGCGGGGGTTTCGGTTCGTTCGCGGCGCCTTGCGCCCACGCCCACGGACGCCAGCAGATCCGCATGCCGTAGCCGAGGCGCAGCATGTCGGGCTGGCCCCCGAAGCGCTGGGTGATCCCGTGGCCGTCGTCGTTCGACCACCAGCCGGTGCCACGGATGATCCGCATGTCGCGCGACCCAATCTCGGGGGCGTTGAGGCACCAGCTTCCCATCGCACCCGTGGCGTCCCGCACGCCGTAGGGCGATACGTCCGTCGCGAAGGTCCCGACGGGCATCGGCGACTTTCTGTCGGGGTACGAATGCGCGGAATGAAACCACGCCTGCTCGCCGTAGTCGCCGAAGGCGTACTTCCGCCCGTCCACGCCGCGCGCTGCCTTGTCGAATTCTTCCTCGTGATGAAGCGAATACAATCGGCCTTCGCGGGCGGACTTCCACGCGACGAACGCAGCCGCGTCGAACCACGAGATGGAAAAAGTCGGCCACTCCGGTTTCCAGTCAAACGCCTTGTCCTCGCCGGCGGCCGGCAGCCGGAAGCCCTTTCGGTCCTCCGGCCACATCCTGCGGTCCGGAGCGCGCGGAACCCGCCGGCGTGCCCCTTCAGGATCGGTCCTGAACACGTCGTTGAGAAACGCGAGGTACTCGGCGCATGTGACGTGATGGGGCGCGAAGAACACGTCGCGGGCGATGCGGGGAACAAGGGCGACGTCACCGCCATCGGCGAGGAAGCGGCCGCCGGGAATCTGCACGAAGCCCGCGGGAATGTCGGCCGTGCGATAGAGGGCCACGTCCTGGTTCCACGCGCCTCCGCGGTCCACTCGAACCGGCACAAAAGTGGGCGCGAGCCCGCTGTCGGCGGGCGGCGTCAAGCGGCAGCGATAGGAGCCTTGCGGAAGAGAGAGGTTGCGAAGCGGTGCGATTCCGAGCCGGGTTTCCGGCTCCGGGACAAGCCTCCGGTCTTGCTCGACGTAGCGGGAGATGGAGACGACAACGCCGGGAACAGGTTTCCTGGCGCAGTTTTCGCGATGCCCGACCGGCGCTCCTCCCGACGCAACCAGGACCGCCGGGATGGGGCGGTCCTTGTTGACCATCGCAGCTCCCGGCACCGGCGCGCCATCCCTCCACGGGATCGTCGCCTCCGGGGCAAATTCCACGCGGAGCACTCCCGGGGCCACGAGACGCAGGCAATCGCACGCGTACTCGAAAACCTCCAGGGTCAAGGTCCCGGGCGCTGCAAGCCGAACCCTGTGCCGTCCTTCCGGATCGATCTGCTGGAGAAGCGACATCTGGACCGCCATTTCGCTCGCATTCCTCCTCTCCTCCGCCTCGAGGTACCGTTCCAGGTAGAGCTCCACGCGGCCTTCGATGGCATCGGGGCGACCGGGGTCGGCCGCAAGCGCTTCCGTGAAGAGCGTCTCCGCGCGGGAGAAGCCCGTCGCGCGCTCGCGCCTGAGCGCCTCGTACGACTCCTCCGCCGCCCAGATGAGGCGCCTCTTTTCGATCGGGGCCGATCTCGGAATGTCCTCCTTCATGACGGTCAGCTCTTGCCGGGCATCAAGCAGCCGGTCACGAAGCGCCCGCACACGCGCGCTGAGCGCATTCGCCTCCTTGACCCAGCCGTCGGCCTCGACGCGCTTGCGATCCTTCTCCGCGACGCCTTCCAGGAACTGCTGCAGGTCGTGGTGAAGCGCGAGGGCCGTCGGATACCTCGCTTCGCGCCGGCCCGCCATGGCGCGAGCGCAGATGGCGTCGAGTTCGCGGGGGACATCCTTCGCGATGGACGACGGCAGCGGCACGCTCGCCGCCTGCGCAAGTGCGAGGACATCGTCGGGCGTCGAGGCCTGGTAAGGAGGACGGAACGTAAGCAACTCGAACAGAATGGCGCCGAGCGAGAACACATCGCTGCGCGCATCCATGTCGTTCAGGCGGCCGTTGGCCTGCTCGGGGGGCATGTACGCGGGCGTGCCGAGGACGTCCCCTTCCATCGTCAGCGTGCTCGACCCGACCTTCGGCGCTCGCAGGCGCGTCCGCATGCCCGGCTCCGCCTCTGGCGGGTCGCCGGTTTCGCGCGCGAGCCCCCAGTCGAGGATGAGTGTCTCGCCGAAATCGCCGAGCATCACGTTGGACGGCTTGAGGTCCCGATGGATGATCCCCTTGGAGTGCGCGTACGCGACGCCAAGGCAGATGTCCTGGAGAACGCCGAGAAGCCTGGCCCGGCTCCACTTGCGCACGGCCTCGACTTCCCCCCGCGCGAGTTGCGCGAGCACTTCGGCCAGGGACCTGCCTCGCACCCGCTTCATGCACAGGAAGAGTTGCTTGCGGCTCTGCCCTGGGCCCGTCGAAGGGGCGGCCGGGATCTCTCCGAAGTCGTGTACCGGCACGATGTGCGGGTGGTCGAGCTTCGCCGTCAATCGCGCTTCGCGCGCGAAGCGTTCCTGCAGCACCGCGGGGAGCTCCGGCAGGACGAGCTTGATGGCGACGTCGCGGCCGAGCGTCGAGTCGAGGGCTTCGACGACCCTCCCGAGGCCACCGCGGCCGATTTCCGCGCCGAAGCGGTAACGCTCATCGGCGCTGCCGGCGCGCGGCTTCATCGTCTCGAGAATCTTCTGCAAGGATTGCGGGAGGCGAAGGCCGAGAAGCGCGCGTTGGACGCCTGCATCGACGGGAGTCGAGGCGAGCGCGCGCGTCGCGTCGTTTCCGTACTTTTCCATGAGTGCCACGGCGACCTGTTCTACGGCGTTGCGCTGCGATGTCGTCAGGCCAAGCCCGTCGAGCAGCGGCGTCGCTTCGTCGTCCGCCCAGGCAAATGCCGCTTCGAGCAATCGTTCCCTCGTCGCGAATCCGAGGTGATGGGCGAGAAGCGCGTGGAGAAGGGAAGATTCCGGTGTCATGGCGCGGCGTAGCGGAAGACGGGCATGACGAGGCGGGCGCCGACGGCGCGGGAGGAGATGCCGGGCCCGGTGCCGTTGCGCGTGCCGGATCGGGCGTTGAGCCACGCGTCGGTCCAGTTGCCGCCCTTCCATTCGCGCGCGAGAGCGAAAGGCCCGGCGATGGTGTTGAGGCAGAGGGTGGACATGCCGCCGGCGAGATCACGGACGCCGTAGGGAGATTCGTCGGTGGAAAAGGAGCCCGCGGGCATCATCCGGAAGCCGTCGGCGAAGGATGTATTGGTGTGGGAGAACGTGCCGTCGTATCGCTCGCCCCAGGGAAGCGTCCGGCCGTCAACGCCGCGCGCGGCTTTTTCGTACTGGACGTGGTGAGGGAGAGTGAAGAAGCGGCCGTCGCGCGCCGAACGCCAGGCGCAATACGCGAGGGCGTCGTGCCAGGTGATGTTGAAGAGCGGGAATCCAGGTTCGACGGCCTGGCGTGTGCCGGGGACGGGGACGGTGAAGCGGAAGCGGCCGTTTTCGAGCGCGCCGAATGGGCCGGTCGAGTCGCGGGGGGCACGGGCGGCGACTTCCTCGGCACGGCCCTTCGCCGCGAGATCGTCAAGCCACTGCGAGTAGTCGCCGATCGTCACCGGAAAGCGGGCAATGAAGTAATCGGAGCAGAGGCGCACCGATTCTTTTTTTTCGCTGTCGGCGACGCCGGAGCTCAGGTACGGCCCGCCGGCGATCTGCACCAATCCGTCCGGAATGTCCGCGGCCCGGTAGAAGTTGACCTCCTGCGTCCACGAACCGTTCCGGTCGATCCGCACGGGCACGCGGACGGGGAGGAGTGCCGGGTCGGGCGGATGCAGAACGCAGAGGTAGGAGCCGTGCGGGAGTTCGACGCCTTCGACCGGTGTCACGCCGATCTCGCGCGGCGCGCCCTCGACGAGGCGCCGGCCGCTCTCGGCATAGCACGCAATCGTCACCCGCGCGCCACGGACTTCCTTGCGCGGGCACTTCTCCGTGTGCCCGAACGCGGCCCCGGGAGGCGACGTCATCGCCTTGGGGACCGGCTCGTCCCAGTCCTTGATCTTCTCCCCGGGCCTCGTGAATCCGTCCGCCCACGCGAGCGACGCCTCCCGTTCGAATTCCACCTTCCATCCCGGCGCTTTCACCGGGGAAAGGCAGTCGCACCCCCACGCAAACGTCCGGATCGTGAGCCGCCCCGGCGCGTCGAGCTTCGTACGGTACGTGCCCTTCCGGTCGTGCGCCTCCAGCGCGCGGCGGTTCAGGAGCATCTCCTCCTGGTCCTTGGCACCCTCGGCTTCCTCGTAGCGGTCCAGGAAGAGCTCGCACAGCCCCGCCTCGGCTTCCTCGGCGCCGGCATCCACCGCCAGCGCATGCCCGAAATCCGCAGTCGCGCTCGAATACGCCTCAATGCGCTCCTCGCGCATCGCTGCCTCCAGCTCCTCCGCGTCCCACAGCGGCCGCTTGGCCGCAAGCGGCTCGTGACCCCGCACTTTGGTCCCCAGCTCCTTCACCTTTTCCGCCTGCCGGATGACCTCGTCCTTCAGCGCTCGGAATCTCCGCAGGTGCCCGCGCCCGCGCTCCACCCACTCCTGCGCCTGCCGCCGGCGCCGCTCGCGTTCGCTGGAGCCCTCGAGATACAGCTGGATGTCGCGATGCAGGTCCATCGCCGATCCAAACCGGTCGTCGCGCCGCCGCGCCATCGCCTTGAGCACGATCGCGTCCAGCTCCGGCGGAATCTCCGGACAGACCGCGCGCGCCGCCTCGATCGGCGGCTGACGCTTCAGCCTTTGCGACGGCGGCTCCACCTTGCCCGCGCGCACACGCTCCAGCACCGCAGCGGCGGATTCGGCCTCGAAGGGCGCCCGAAGCGTCAGGATTTCGTAGAGGATCGCGCCGAGCGACCACGTGTCGCTTCGCTCGTCCATTTCCGCGACCCGCCCGTCCGCCTGCTCCGGCGCCATGTAGGCCGGCGTGCCGACGACGTCGCCCTCGAGCGTGATCGACGAATCGTCCGACGCCAGGACCACCGTCGCCGACGGATCGTTCGGGCGGACGGTCGGCGTCGGCCGGGGTTTCTGCGGAAGCGGGGACGGCGCCTCGCCGCGGACTTTCGCAATCCCCCAGTCCACGATCAGCGTCTCGCCGAATTCCCCGACCATCACGTTTGACGGCTTCAGGTCGCGGTGGATCACGCCTTTCGAATGCGCGAACGCCATCCCCAGGCACACGTCCTGGAACACCGCCAGCAGCCGCGCCCGCGAGTACGAACGCACCGCCGTCGATTCCCCGTTCGCCAGGCTCACCAGCAACTGCCCCAGGTCGCGCCCACGGATCCGCTTCATGCACAGGAACAGGTGCCGCCCTCCGGTGGACGATTTGATCACCCCGAAATCGTGGACCGGCACAATGTTCGGGTGTTCGAGCCGCGCGGTGATTTCGACTTCGCGCACGAAGCGCCCCTCGAGTTCCCCCGGGAGATTCTCCAGCGCGAGCTTGATGGCGACGTCGCGGTTCAGGGCGTGGTCGTGGGCCTCCACGACCTTCCCCAGCCCGCCCCGCCCGATTTCCGTGCCGAGGCGGTACCGGTCGAGCGACGGCGGCGCGATGACGACGGTCGTCCCGACTTCCGGTACCACAAGGTCCTCGAGAGCTTCACGTACGCCATCCGACGACGCGGCTCCCAGCAGCGCCTCGCGGACGATTTTCTCCATCGGAAGCGCCGAAAGCGCCGCGCGAGCGTTGCCACCCGACCGGCCCAGGTGGGCCGCAACGGCGGCATCCACGGCCGAGCGATCCTTGTCCCCGAATTTCGCGGCCGCAATGATCGCTTCCCGCAACCCGTTGGAACCGGTGCCAGGATCGCGCGCCAGGCCGGCGAGCTCGCGCGGGGCGAGAAAGCCGAGTCGCTGGGCGAGGACGGCGAAGAGGAGATCGGAGTCGGAGGGCATTCCGGGGAGGAATGATAGCCGGTAGGCGCGGCCTTGCGACGCGTCTTCGCGGACACTTCGGCATTCATCGCGGCCTACGATCCGCGTGACCAGGAACACGGGGTCGCTGGTCGATTGCTCAAGGAACTCATCGGGACCGGGGCTCGCCTGCTCACCACGAATTTCATCCTGGATGAGACGCTGACCTGGTTTCGGAGAGACGCGGACGCGCGGGAAAGTGTTGGACGCGCGATTCTCGAATGCGTGCTCGTCGACTGCGTTCGGCTCGAAGAGGCCGACGAGCGCAGGGCGTGGAGCCTTTGCCTCAAGCTTCGGGACAGGGACTTCAGCTTCACGGACCTGACAAGTTTCGCGGTGATGGAACGACTGAAAGTGCGGGAGGTCTTCACGTTCGACGAGGACTTCAGGCGCTACGGTCGATTTGAGGTCATTACCTGAGGCAGGTTTCGGCTCCCATCAGCGCCGTTCAAACTCCAGCATCCCGCCCTTCTGGTGAATCATCAGCGCAGGCCCCGTCGGCGCGCCCTTCCGCGCGATCCGCGACAGGTTGACGCCGTTGATCATCGCGTGAGCGAGCATCGGCCCGACGATGTTGTCGGTCCACGCGTAGATCGCGCCGAACGCGATCGAGGTGCCTATGGCGAAGAGAGTCCACGGCGCCAGTTCCCTCTTGAACGGCAGGTGCACCGCCCCGAACGCAAGAGAGGTCAGCAGGATCCCCAGCGACCCTGCCGCGAACCCCGCGCCCGTCCACTTCGCCGCCAGCGCGATCGCCGACGGCTGGAGAGCGGCGCGGAAGAGCATTTCCTCGCCGATCCCGCTCGCGACGGCGGTGGCGATGCACTGGAACACCGAGAATCCTCCGAACACCTGCGCGAAGAACGCGTCCAGCGTGCGCCCCCAGTTCGTCTTCGCCGCGGCCCACCCTGAGAGCCAGAGCACCGCGGTCGCGAGCCCGACGCCGAGCCCGATCGAGGACCAGCGGTCGTTCGCGACGATCTGCCAGAACGCCTCCCGCCCATCGCGCGCGATCACCCAGAGCACGCCGACCACCGTCATCACGGAGTAGACGACCCCGACGACGACGACTTTCGCCCAGTTGCGGCCGCGCATGGGGTCAACTTACTTGAACCAGTGAGGCCTTGCGAGCGACCAGTTGGAGAGGGACCTATCGACGCGCCTGCTTTTTCCTCGCCAGCGACGCTTCGCGCTTGTCGTAAGCATCCACGATCTTCTGCACAAGCGGATGCCGGACGATGTCGGCTCGCGTGAGGTAGATGAAGGAGATCCCGTCGATCTCGGGCATGAAGGACTGCGCTTCGATCAGGCCCGACGTTTTCCCGAGCGGCAGATCGATTTGCGTCACGTCCCCGGTCACGACGATCTTCGAGCCGGTCCCCATGCGCGTCAGGAACATCTTCATCTGCTCGGGCGTCGTGTTCTGCGCTTCGTCGAGGATGATGAAGGCGTCGTCGAGCGTGCGGCCGCGCATGTAGGCGAGCGGGACGATTTCGATGACCTCGGAGTCGATGAGCCGCTTGAGCTGCCCCGTCTCCAGGATCGCGTTGAGCCCGTCGTAGAGCGGACGCAGGTACGGGTTGACCTTCGCCTGGATGTCGCCGGGCAGGAAGCCCAGACGCTCGCCGGCTTCCACCGCCGGGCGCGCCAGCACGATCCGCCGCACGCGCGCGCCCTTGAGCGCTTCGACCGCCAGCGCGACGGCGATGTATGTCTTCCCCGTTCCCGCGGGGCCGATGCAGAAGGTGATGTCGTGCGAGCGGATCGCCTCGATGTACGTTCCCTGTCCGTTGCTGCGCCCCCCGAACTTCGCGCCGCGCCGCGACACCTCAAGGCCGTCCTTCTTGCGCCGGTCTACGAATTCACTCCCCGGGTCCGCTTCGTGCCGCGCGTGCGGCGCCTCCGTCCCCTGCCCGTCCCGGATCAGCTCCGACACCCGCTCGGGAGAAATCCACCCCTCCTCCTGCACGTGCTTCAGCATCTGCTCCAGCACCTTCAGCGCCTTCTCCACCCGCGGAGGCTGCCCCGAAACCTTGACCTCGCTTCCGCGCGCCATGATGTTCACGCCGAACGCGTCCCGCACCACGCGCGCATGCCGGTCCTGCGCGCCGAGAAGCCCCACGATCTGGTCCCGGTCCTCAACCGTCAGCGATTTGTCGATGCGTGACATGCGGCCTCTTATTGGGGTGGGAAGAACCGGTGCACGGCCAGGAACAGGAAGTACGTGACCGGCGCCGTCAAAAGCACGCAGTCAATGACGTCCAGCACGCCGCCGAGGCCCGGGAGAAGCGCCGATGAGTCCTTCGCCTGCACCGAGCGCTTCATCAGGCTCTCCACCAGGTCGCCAAACTGCCCGGCGATCTGCGAGACAAGCGACAGGGGGATGAACAACCAGAGGGGGATGTCGGTTCGAAGACGCGTCAGGTACCAGGGAATGAGGCCGCCGAGACAGCCGAGGACGAGCCCGCCGATCAGCCCTTCGACCGTCTTGCCCGGCGAGACTTTCGGGATGAGCTTGTGCTTTCCGAAGGCCTTTCCGGTGAAATACGCGCACGCGTCGGTCCACTTGTTCACCACGAGGTACCAGATGAACGCGCCCTCGCCGATGTTCGGCAGCGCGCGGATCTTCATCGAGTACGAGCCCAGCACCCAGATGTAGAAGAACCCGAGGAACTGGATCGAGAGGCTGCGGAAGCGCTCCGGCTCGCCGCGGACGACCTCGACGCAGAAAGAGGTGACCATCGCCATGACGAGGATCGCGTCGGCGAGTGACGTCCCCCCGAGGCCCAGCGGGCGCTCCTTCCACAGCTCGAAGACGTGCGCGACACAGAGCAGCGCCGTGACGCCGCACATCGGGACGACCGACAGTTTCGCGCCCCCCGCCTGCTGCAGGCGCACGAACTCCTTCATGCCCCAGGTGAGGCCGAGGATGTAGAGCACCCGCACGCCCCAGGCCCACTGGAAGTGGTGGTCGAAGATGAACAGCGCGACCGAGAGGATCGCCATCGGGATGCCGATCAGCAGCCGCGCTTTCATCGCTCCGTGAGCCCCCCGAACCGCCGGTCGCGCCTGGCGAAGTCGGCAAGCGCCTCGTGAAGCTGCGGGATGCCGAAATCGGGCCAGAACGCCTTCGTGAACCAGAGTTCCGCGTACGAGCTCTCCCAGAGGAGGAAATTCGAGACGCGATGGTCGCCGCCGGTGCGGATGAGCAGGTCAACCTCCGCGCCCGCCGGGTCGTAGAGGTACTTCGCGAACTCGTCTTCCGACAGCTCCGGCACCTTGCCGCGCCGAAGCGCGTCCCCCGCGAACTTCCGCGCCGCGTCCACGATCTCGCCGCGACCGCCGTAGTTCAGCGCGAGCGTCATCGTCATCTTCGGATTCTCGCGCGTCATCGCCTTCGTCTTCTCGATCTCCGCGAGCACCTCCGGCGACAGCTCGTGCAGCCGACCGATCGCCGTGAAGCGGATTCCGTTCTTCATCAGCGTCGGCCGCTCCCCGGCGAGATACCGCTTCAGCAGCTTCATCAGGAAGTCGATTTCGCGCTTCGGCCGCTTCCAGTTTTCCGCCGAAAACGCGTACAGCGTCAGGCGCCCGACGCCGAGCCGCGCGCATTCCTCGGTGATCTCCCGGACCGTCCGCGCGCCGGCTTCGTGCCCCTTGTGCCGCGGAAGGCCTTTCAACTCCGCCCACCGTCCATTCCCGTCCATGATGACGGCGATGTGGCGCGGGAGGTTCGAGAACGTCGGCGCGGCGGATGGCATGGAACCCTAGGTTATAGGGGGGCGTCGAAAGGGGCGAGGGAAGCCGCTTCGCGGAAAATGCAACTTCAAAACCGCGAATTTCCAAGCAAAGGGAGAACTACAAGACGACAACTTCAAGACAGCACTTCGAGGCGTGCGTTCGAAAGCGTCTCGAGGTCCGGTGGCTCCCCTGTTCAGGAATTGAAGTTGTCCGTTTGAAGTTGGCGTTTGCTTGAAAGTTGAAACGATGAAGTTGAAGTTCGTCTTTCCCGTAACCTCGTGCCTCACCCATCCGCACCCGCCGTCGTTCGCACCCCCGGAGGTCTTCATGCTCGCCCGCTCCGTTCTCGTCACCGCCCTCCTCCTGTCCCTTCCCTCCTTCGCGGAGGAACCCGAACCAAAAGGCCGGCTCCTGCGGATGCAGCTCCAGAACGGCGTCGGCGACCTGCGCTTCTCCCCCGACGGCAAGATGCTCGCCGTGGCAGGATTCGACAGACTGGTGCACCTTTTCGACACGAAGTCCGGCCAGGAAGTCAATACGCTGGAGGGACACACGGGGCGCGTGACGTGCGTTGCCTTTTCGGCGGACAGCAAGGTGCTGGCGACCGGAAGCGATGACAACTCGATCCGGATCTGGGACCTGGTTCAGGGGAGATCGCTCCGTTCGAAGGCGAACGCGCACGGGCGGGGCACGCACGGGACCGGCGCGACGACGATTGGCTTTTTCCCAGACGGGAAGTCGATCTTCTCCACCGGGTACGACCCACTGATCCGCGTCTGGGAAGTGGAGACACTGAAGGAACTCCGGAGGATGCAAGGCCACCGCGATTGCGTTTGTGCGGGCCTGTCCGCCGACGGCAAGCTGCTCGCTTCCGCGAGCCAGGACAGCACGGCGAAGCTCTGGGACGCGGAGACCGGCGCGGAGCTGGGCGCGTTTGAGATCCAGCCCGCGCTCCGGGCCCAGAGCCCGCACCTCGGCTATCCCGTCTTCAGCCCCGACGGCGGGCGCCTGTATGCAGGAGGCGGTGACGGACGCATGCGCACGTGGTCGATTCCCGAACGGAAAGTCGGCGCCTCCTGGGCAGTTCACGGCGGCTTCGTCGGCGCGGTCGATATCTCCGCGGACGGCGGACTGCTCGTCACCGGCGGCATGCATCCCCTGGGCGCGATCGCCGCGCCTGACCGGACCTGGGACAACGCCATCCGGCTCTGGGATGCCTCGAGCGGCGAGCTCCTCCTCGAACTCGGCGGCCACACGCTCACAACGTGCCGCTGCCGGCTGTCCGCCGACGGCACGCGCCTCGCCACCGGCTCCTGGGACGGCAGTATCCAGGTCTGGGACCTGACCGCCCTGGAACTCTCCGCGGCTACCGCCGCTTCCGATACGGACGACGCACTCTGGAAGCGCCTCGGGGAAGCTCCCGGGCCGCGCAGCTGGTCCGGCGTCGCCGCGCTCGCAGCGAAACCGGACAGGGCGCTCGAGATGTTCGGCGCCCGCCTCCGGCCCGCCGCCCCCGACCCCGATTTCTCGAAACGCGTCGCCGACCTGATCCTCCGCCTCGACCACGACGACCCCGAAATCCGCGATAAGGCCCAGGAAGAGCTCGTCCACCTCGGCCCGAAGGCAGAAGCGGCCATTCGCAAGACCCTGCAGTCGCCTCCGTCCGCCGAGGTGAGAATGCGCATCCAGGAAATCCTCGAGACGAAACTCCCCTGGGAGCCTTTCACCGAGGACGAACGGCGCACTGTCCGCGCCGTCAGGATCCTCGAGGGAATTGCGGGAGAAAAGTCGGCGGCGATCCTGGAGACGCTGTCGTCGGGAGACCCGGAGTCGGCGCTGACGGCGATGGCGAAGGAAGCCCTGAAGCGCATCAAGGGCCGGTAGACTCACGTCGTGGCCGAACCCACGCAACCTGGACCCTCTCGCGGCAGGACCGCCGAAATCCTCGGCCTCGTCGTCCTCATCGGCGGCCTCGCGTTCGTGCTCTACAAGTTCGCGGTGCGCGGCGATGCCGGCCGAAAGGCGGAGTCAGCGGAGGACCGCGGACACGTCCTCAAGGTCCTCTTCATCGGCAACAGCTACACCTACGTCAACGATCTACCTGGAACTCTCGAGGCGCTCGCGAAGGCGGCCGGGGAGGACCCGTACATTCAGGTCCAGGGATTCACAGCCGTGGGCGCGAATCTCAAGGTGCACTGGGATTCCGGCGCAGCGACCGCCATCCGCGACACCGACTGGAATTTCGTCGTTCTGCAGGAGCGGAGCCTGATCCCCCTTGAGAGCGTCGACCGCGACACTCTTTTCTTTCCGTATGCCCGCAAGTTCCACGAGGTCATCAAGGCCCGGCGCGCGACGGCGTTGTTCTACATGACATGGACGCGGCCCGACTCGCGGGCGCCCCAGGAGAATGTGACGCGGCCCTACCTCGACATCACGCGGGAACTTGGCGCGCGGGTCGCGCCGGCGGGAATGGCGCTCGAACTCGTCCTCAAGAGGAATCCGAACTTCAAGTTTTACGCGGACCAGATCGGCCAACCGACCCCGGCGGGGACTTACCTCGTCGCCTGCACTTTTTTCGCGGCGATCTACGAAAAGACCCCGGTGGGGCTCCCGGCGACGGTCACGACTGCGGCCCGCCAGGCCATCGGCGTCTCCCGGGATGAGGCCCCGGTCGTGCAGAGCGCCGCCTGGGAAGCGTTTTTGTCGTCGAAGGCGCGGCTGAACGAAAAATGAAGCCCCCGCCCCGCCGCGGCGAGCGTCCCCCCGGGCTGCACTACGACCCGGGCTTCGTGGGCCCGAAGGACTACGCGGCGATTCTCGAATGGCTCGGGACGATCCACCCGATCTGGGAGAACCGCTTCTCCGACCGCCGGCCGCCTCCCGAGGGACAGTCCCAGCGCCAGCTTCTCCGCCCGGTCTACTGGCTCGGCAACTGGCAGTTCGCGTGCCTCGACTATTACCGGCCGCCTGCGGGCGTCGAGAACCGGTGCGTGAAGGCCGAGCCGTTCCCGCCGGTGCTGGCGAAGCTCGTGAAGCGCATCGAAGACCTCGTCCACCGCAAGTACGCGCCTGAGGTCCTGCCCGAGGGATGGCGCTGCAACACCTGCCTCGTGAACATGTACGGGGACCGCATCGAGGGGAAGAAGCGCACTGACGTCGCGCGCGTCGGCGAACACAAGGACTTTGAGCCCGGCCCCGTCGCGTCCATCTCGCTGGGCGAGCGCGCGCTGTTCCAGTTCGTCGAAAGCACCCGCCCCGGCAGCCGCGACGCCGTCGTGTGCCAGCAGTGGCTCGACGACGGCTCACTCCAGGTCTTCGCCGGCCGCTACTGGAAACAGCAGGTCTTTCACCGCGTCCAGCGCGTCGACCACCGCGCCGGCGCGAAGTTCGACATTAATGTCGATGGATTCGAGACGCGCCGCGTGAACTTCACGTTTCGCTTTGTCCCCGACAGACACGTCGTGCCGTACCGCGAGCTCGATTCGGAGGCGAAAGAAGACGTCCGACGCTACGTCGAAACGCTCGCACAACACTCGGAGTGGTTTGCGGACGCGCTGAAAGACGAGGAGTAAGCCCTACTGCGGCGTCGCCGGTCCCTCGCCGTCCGTCATAGGCTTCAGCTCCGGCACTTCCCCGTCGTCCGCGGGCATCGGCTCCACCTCCGCCACCGCGTCGTCCATCGGCGCCAGCTCCGGGATCTTCGACTCGTGCTTCGCCTTCATCGGCGCGAGCACGGGAATCGCCTCTTCAACCGGCGCCCCCGGAACCACTTCCACCTCCTGGCACACCGGGCACCGCACGTTGTGCCCTTCCATCCCCTCGACCGCCTGCAGGACCCGGCCGCAATGGCAGCGGAAGCGCACGTAGTCCGCGGCCAGCGAAGCGTAGGGGATTTCGCGCGCCGGCCTCGCGGCGGGCTTCAGGCGCTGCGAACTTGTCGCCGACTTCCGGGGGTCGCCCCCTGGCGGGTGAGCGTGGGAATTGGTCACAGGAAGTGAGCTTAGCCGCGGAGATCGGCATACGTTCTCGTTTTCGCATCCATGAAATCCTGCACTTCAACTTCCGTTTTTCATGGTCGTTCGTGAGCTGCGGTTTGGAGGGGATTGCGTTTAGCCCTATCGATCCGTAGGCTCGCCGGGTTGGCCCTGAACCGGCGCTCGAAGAACCGCTTCGAACTCGTTGGCTGGGCAGCTAGGTTTCCCGGGAGTCGTCATGCAATTGATCATCGCCCCACACGCGCTCAAACGGATGCGCGAACGCAACATCAGCGAGCACGACATTCGAGCGGTTCTGGATCGGCCCGAAATCGAATTCCCGGACCAGGAGATCCCTGGACGCACGGTCGCGATTGGCGAGATCGGCGCCCGGAGAATCAAGGTACACTTCATTCGTCAGGGAGACGACGCGCTGATCATCACCGTCTATCCCGTGGAGAAGCGCCCATGAGCATCGTCGTCGAAGTCGACCCGGTCGGCGCTCTCTACATCCGTTTCGGCACCGCCAAGGTGCACCGGACGATCGAGCTCATCGAGAATGCGCTCATCGTGGACCTGGACGAGAAGGACAACGTCGTCGGCATCGAGGCGCTCAAGCCGGGAATGCTCCACTTGATGTCGAAGAAGATCCCCCCGGAGGTACGCCTCCCAGCCGAGGCCGGACAGGTGGACTTTCTGAGCCTGGAGAAGTCGTTTGCGGCCGTCGGGCGGTGAGTTCGCGGCTGCATCTTGTCCGCTGACTTGTGATTTTCGACGGAGACACGTGGCATTCAGATCCGCGGAAATGCAGCTCAAGGCCAGCGCTGGACGATTTGGTAAGCCAGTTCATCTGCCACTGAGAAATCTTGTGGCGGCAGTGCGGACCTTGCGGTCAGGCACAGAAAGGACAGTTCCATGTCGGCGGGCGATGTCAGCGTCCTTCGGCTCGAATTCACGAAGCCATTTCACGATCTGACCTGCGCCGACCTCCTCGAGTATCCAGTGTGGGCTTACGTTCCGGAGGACATTCGTGATCCGGAAGGGCCTATTGCACCGGTGCGACTGGGAGCAAACCGTCAGGTACCCTTTGAGGCAGGGGAAGTGTGGTGTCTCTGCGACGCCCGCTTCGCCAACGGCAGGCATCATCGGGCTGTCGGAATGTGCGAAGCAAACGGAACATCTGGTCCCGCGGCTCTGACCGTGTTCCTGGACTCGAAGCCTCTTCCGGTTCCCGTCCACGAAGGTCAGAACCGCAGATTTGTGGCGCACTTTGGGCTTTCCATCGACCAGGTATTCCCGATCACTTTCGTCGTGGACGCGACGTTCATGGACCCGCCGCCCACAAGAGAGACTGTAATTGCGGCGCGAGCGGGGAAATGAGTCAGGTCGACCTGGCGTCGCGACAGTGCAGATCGTAGGAAGCCTTCCGAAACCGCCCAGGTGCTACAGCTTCCCGCCCGTCAGCACCGTCTGCCTCCGCTCCGGCCCGACGCTGACCATCGACACGACGCAGCCGAGCTCGCGCTCCAGCAGGCGCAGGTAGGCACGGGCTTCGGCAGGGAGATCGACCAGCTTTCTCGCCGAAGTCGTCGCGCCCCAGCCGCGCACATCCTTGTAGACGGGCTTCGCGTTTTCGAGCGACGTGAGGTCCGCGGGGAACGCGGTGATGGTCTTCTTGCCGACCTTGTAGCCAGTGCAGACGCGGATCGTGTCGAAGCCGTCGAGGACGTCGAGCTTTGTGATCGCGAGCTCGGTGACGCCGCTGGTGCGAATCGCGTGGCGGCTGCCGACGAGATCGAACCATCCCGTCCTGCGCGGGCGGCCGGTGGTGGAGCCGAACTCGGCGCCAACCTGGCGGATCTTCTCGCCGACGGCGTCGTCCAGCTCCGTCGGGAACGGGCCGCTTCCGACGCGCGTCGTGTAGGCCTTCGCGACGCCGATCACGTCGCGGACGCAGCCGGGCGGGACGCCGGCGCCGCTCGACAGGCCGGTCGCGTCGCTGTTGGAGCTCGTCACGTACGGATAGGTACCGTGGTCGATGTTGAGAAGCGCGCCCTGGGCCGCTTCGAAGAGCACCCGCTTCTTGTGGTCGATCGCATCGTTCACCATCGTCACCGTGTCGGCGACGAAGGGCTTCAGCCGTTTCGCAAACGCGGAGTACTCGCGGAACACGTGGTCGTACTCGAGCGTTTCGGCGCCGAGGCCGGCCAGGAGATAATTCTTCTCCTCGATATTGACGCGGAGGCGCCCGGCAAAAACCTTGAGGTCGTAGAGGTCGATGACGCGGATGCCGTTGCGCGCGTACTTGTCGGCGTAACAGGGGCCGATGCCGCGCCCGGTGGTGCCGATCTTCGTGATGCCGCGCTTCAGCTCGCCGGCGCGGTCGAGGGCCTTGTGGTACGGGAAGACGACGTTGGCGCGGTCGGAAACGAAGAGGCGCCCCTTGACCTTGACGCCCTTTTCCTCGAGGTCCGCGATTTCCGCGAAAAGCTGCTCGGGATCGACGACCACTCCGTTGCCGACGACGCAGGCTCTTCCGTGGAGGATCCCGCTCGGGATCAGGTGCAGCACGAACTTCTCGCGGCCGACGACAACCGTGTGTCCCGCGTTGCCGCCGCCCTGGTAGCGGACGACGACGTCGCTTTCCTCCGCGAGCAGATCGACGATTTTCCCCTTCCCCTCGTCGCCCCACTGCACCCCGATGACGCAGCGCACGCTCATTTCGCGCGGTCCGTCATCATCTGGATGAATTTGCGGAAGAGGTACAGGGAGTCGTGGGGGCCGGGGCCTGCCTCGGGGTGGTACTGGACGCAGAAGAGCGGCAGGGATTTGTGGGCCATGCCCTCGACGGTCTGGTCGTTGAGGTTGATGTGGGTGACTTCCAATCCTGTTTTTCCGAGGGAGTCGGGATCGACCGCGAACCCATGGTTCTGGGCCGTGATCTCGACTTTGCCGGTCTTGAGGTCCTTGACCGGGTGATTGCCGCCGTGGTGCCCGAATTTCAGCTTGAAGGTCTTGCCGCCCATCGCGTGGGCGACGATCTGGTGTCCGAGGCAGATGCCAAAGATCGGGACTTTGCCCGCGAGTTCGCGCACGCAGGAAGCGGCGTAATCGAGCGCGGCGGGGTCGCCGGGGCCGTTAGACAGAAAGACGCCGTCGGGTTTGAGGTCGAGCACCTGTTTCCCCGTCGCAGTGGCTGGAAGGACCGTGAGCTTGCAACCGAGACGCGTGAGGTGTCGCAGCGAGCTGTACTTCACGCCGTAGTCGAGCGCGGCGACGCGATAGAGGTCGGGAGCTGAGGAAGGAAGCGCCGCCGGCGCCAGCGGTCCCTCGGTCCGCTCCGTCCACGCGTACGACTGCTTCGGCGTGACTTCCTTCACCAGGTCGCGCCCCGCCATCCCGGGCGATTCTTTCGCCTTCTTCACGAGGTTCGTGTCGTCGAGGTCGGTCGTGGAGATGACGCCGCGGAGAGCTCCGTGCTGCCGGAGCCGGAGCGTGACGAGCCGGGTATCCACGCCCTCGATGCCGACGACGCCCGCTTTCTTCAGATAGGTGGCGAGGTCCTCGGTGGAGCGGAAGTTCGAGCGGACGCGCGACGCCTCGCGCACCACGAATCCCTCGGCCTGCGGTCCGCGCGCTTCGATGTCCTCGCCGTTGACCCCGTAATTCCCGATCAGCGGGTACGTCATGGTGACGATCTGCCCGCGGTACGACGGATCCGTCAGGATCTCCTGGTACCCGGACATCGAGGTGTTGAAGACCACCTCGCCAAAGCGTTCGCCTTCGGCGCCGAAAGAAGTCCCGTTGAAGACCGTCCCGTCTTCCAGCGCGAGCTTGGCGCGCATTTCCAGCCCTTAGGTGTCGATGACTCGTCGTGGCGGCGGGCGAATGCCCGCGACGCCGGGACATTATAGAGAGGCCCGGGTGCTCGCAAGCATTAGAGCGTGAGAAAAAATCCGGCGGGTCAGCCTGCGTCGGCCCGGTGTGGGCTTCGTTTTTCGTTTCGTTGCCGTTCCTCGCCCCGTACATTTCCCCTGCTCAGCCGTCCCCCCTTCCAGAGAGGTCTCCCCAATGCGCCTCCCGCGCATCACCGCCCTCCTGCTCGCCTTCGCCGCATCCCCCGCCCTCGCGATCGATTCCGCCCCTGACGAGGCCACCGAGGACGAAACGGAGGAAGATTCCTACATTCCAAATCGCTTCGCGATTACCGCACACGCCGAATGGGCACACTTCAATCAGCACCGCGACGTCGACGACACCGGCGGCGGCGGGTTGCGCATCGGCTTCCGCATGAATCGCTGGGCGGAACTCGAGGTGGGCGCGGACTTCTACCAGACGAACCTGTCCGTGCGCAGCTACGAGGGAACCACGGTCGATCTGGGGCGCATGCGCTTCTACGCTTTCTATGCAGAGCTGCGCATCGACGTCACGAACATCGACAAGATCATCCCGTGGCCGTGGCCCTGGTGCCGCCCCCTCATCATCGGCGGCGCGGGGTTCGGGGTGAGGACTTTGCGGGAGGAAGCGGATCCTGCGATCGAGCTGAAAGGGCGGCGCGGAGGAGTCATCGTGAGGGGCGGCGCGGCGATCGAATTCGGCGCTCCGGATTCACGCCTGACGTTTGGCGTCGAGTGGATCTACAACTGGGTCGGGAACGACCTGCACGTGAGCGAATTGCTGGATGAACTTCCGGCGAGGATCAATCTGGATTACTGGACGGTGGGGGCTTACCTGGTGTTGAGGTTTTAGCGATCGGCACGAAGGCCGTGGCAGGACCAGGATCGAGAGCTCATTTCTTCAACTCCCCCTTCTCGTCCACCGGCCCGCTCACCACCATCCACAACGCCTTCGGATCCAGATGCTTCTGCGCCGCCGCCAGCACTTGCGCGGCCGTGACCGCGCGGATCCGCTCCGCGTACTTCTCCGGATAGTCCAACCCCAGCCCGTTCCGCTCAACCAGGATCAGCATGTCCGCGAGCTGCGCATTAGTTTCCATCTCGAGCGCAAAACTCCCCGTCAGGTACGCCTTCGCCGCCTCCAGCTCTTCCACCGGAACGATCTCCTTCCGGATCCGCTCGATCTCCGCCAGCACCATCGACTTCGCCATCTCGAACTGCACCGGCTTGGTCGCGAAGAACGCCCGGAACGTCCCCGGCTCGATGCCCGCGCTGTACGAAATATTCGCGCTCACCGCGTACACCAGCCCCTTCTCGTCCCGGATCGTCCGCGACATCCGGTCCGTGAAGCCGCTTCCCGTCCCGAGCACGTTGTCCATCACCTGAAGGGTGAAAAAGTCCGGATCGTTGCGGCGGATGCCGATGTGGCCGATGAACACGTTCACCTGCTTGGCATTGGGAAGCGGCACGCCTTTGGCGCCGCCTTGCGCGGACTTCACGGCGGGCGCGAACTCCGGGAAATCGAGCAGCCCGACCTTCCACGACTTCGTGAGCTCGCGGATCCGCGCCTCAATTTTCGCGGAGTCGAAGTCGCCGACGATGGCGACGGTCGTGTTGTTGGGGACGAAGTACTTCCGGAAGTGCGCGAGGCAGTCCTCGCGGGTGAGCGACTTGACGGTGTCCTCGTAGCCGTCGGCCGGGCGGTGGAGCGGGTGCCGGCCGTAGACCGTTTCGGCATAGGCTTCCCGCGCCAGCTCGCGCGGGTTGTCCTTCTTCCCGGCGATCGCGGCCAGGGTCATCTGGCGGCGCTGTTCGACCCAAGCCTCCGGGAACGACGCGTGCTGAAGGATGTCGAAGGCGATGTCGAGAGCGAGATCCTGGTCCTTGGCCACCACCGACGCGTCCACACCGGCCGCGGACGTCGAGAGCCTTCCGCCGACGTTCTCGATCGCCGCCGCGATGTCCTCCGCCGTGCGCTTCGGCTTCCCGTCCGCGTCGGCCGTACCGTCCTCGAGGAGCTTTCCGACCAGGTTCGCAAGCCCGGCGTTGTCCTCTGATTCGTACAGCTGGCTCGCGCGGCAGAACGACTGAAGCGCGAAAACAGGCAGGTCGTGGTTCTCGAGCAGGATCAGGATGAGCCCGTTGTCGAGCACGACGCGCTTCGCCGACGACAGCTTGACGCCCGCCGCGCCTGCTCCCCGCGCCGCACCGTCCTTCTGAACCGGCCCCGGAGGCAGACCCTTTGTCTCGGTCCCGTCCACGATTCCGTCCTTGTCCCCCTTCGAGATCGACCAGCACACCGTGCGTGTCTGGGGCCGCAGAATCCGCTTTGCCGTCGCCTTCACCTCCTCGGCCGACACCTTTTCGATGCGCGACACGTACCCGCCCAGGTCGTCGAGAGACTGCGTGCACACGCTGGTCGCCAGCAGGTTCGCCATCGAGCTCGAACTCTCCGCCCGGAAGATGAAGGCCGCAATCGTCCCGTTGCGAGCCTTCGCGAGTTCGCCGGCCGTCGGCCCCTCTGCCGACAGCTTCGTGATTTCGTCTTCAATCGCCGCTTCGATCTTCGCGCGGTCGGCGCCCGGGAGAGCTTCTACCTGCACCATGAACGTCCCGGGAAAACGGCCGCTGTAATTGCTCACGTCGGCGCCGGAAGCAAGCTGGTCCGTCTCGACGAGGCGGCGGTACAGGCGTGCGGTCCGTCCTGAGCCGAGCACGCTCGAAAGGATGTCGCAGACGTAATCGTCGTCCTGCCCGATGGCAGGGCCGCGCCACGAGATGATCATCCGGTCAACTTCGACGTCCTCCGGCACTTCAACGCGCTTTTCCTTCTCCTGCGGAGCCTCCACGATGTCCAGTTTCGGCACGGGCGTCCCTGAAGCAATCTGCCCGAACATCACCTTCACCTTCGCGTAAGTCGTGTCCGCATCCACGTCACCCACGATCACCAGCACCGCATTCGCGGGCTTGTAGTACTTGTCGTAGAACTCCTTCATCTGCGCCCGCGTCATCGCCTTGATTTCTTCTTCGTATCCGATCACGGGATGGTGGTACGGGTGCTTCGCGTAGACCTCGGCCGTCGAGCGCTCCCAAAGCCGGTCCCAGGGGTCGTCCTGCCCGGAACGCAGTTCCTCCAGCACCGGCCCCTTCTCCGCTTCGAACTCCTTCTCGTCCAGCGTCGACTGCCCCAGCATCTCGTAGAGAATCTTGAGGGCCGCGTCGAGGCCGGAGGACGGCATCGTGAAGTGGTACGCGGTCATGTCGCGCGAGGTCCATGCGTTGTTCTGGCCGCCGTTTTTCGACGTGTACTGGTCGATCTCGCCCTTCTTGAAACTGGTCGAGCCCTTGAAGAGCATGTGTTCGAGGAAGTGAGCGATCCCGCGTTCGCTGTCGCGCTCGTCCACGGCGCCGACCTTGAAGGCGAGTTCACAGGTGATGACGGGCGCGCCGTGGCGCTCGCGGATGAGGACGGTGAGCCCGTTCTCGAGCTGGCGTGATTCGACGGCGGCAGCGATGTCCCATGCGTTGCGCGGCGCGCTCGGCTTGCGGATGTTCTTCCAGCCGGCGTCGCCCGCGGGCGGGCGCGGCTTTTCCCCTTCGCCGCCTCCACCACTCGAGGTCTCCGGGTCCCCGCCGCAGCCGGCGATGAAAAGGGCGAGTGCGAGAGGGAGCCAGGGGAGCGAGCGCATGGAGGGTCTCCGGGAGCGGGGAACTGAGAGTGTCGCGCCGCCGGGCGGCGCAGGGCGGGAGATTATGCCATCCCGAGAAGTTCGAGCACGGTCTGTTTCACGACCGCCGACGGCACAGGCTTGATGAGGCAGACGGAGACGCCGGCCGCCGTGGCGGTGCCGCGATCGCGCGCGCTCCAGTCCGGAGTGAGCAGGACGATCGGGATCGTCTCGAACCCCGGCCGGGTCCGGAAATCCCCCGCCAGCGCGACGCCGTCCGTCGTCGGCCGCTGCACGTCCAGCACGAGGAGACCGATGCCGCCTGCATCCATCGCAGTTTGCGCTTCCGGAAACGACGACGCCTCGATCACGTCCAGGCCTGCCGGCAGGAGAGCAGACCTCAGCGCGCGGCGCACGGTGTCGGATTCGTAGAGCACCAGAACGGTGACGGCCCCCGTGCGGATTGCGTCAGGCATGAAGGTTCTCCCTCGGGAATCCCGGCGGCGCGACCGGCGCGATGGACCGTCCGGTTCCCCCCCCCGGGACCTGGAACAGTCCGCCAGAGACGGGATCTTGTGAAGGGCCCCGCCGGGTGTCAACGAAAGTGCGTGCGAAGCGCTACTTCGGCCGGCCGCCGCGCCCGCCGCTGGGCCGTGGGCCGCTCCAGGGTTTGCTGCCGCCGCCTTCGCGGCGCGGGCCGCCGAAGGGTTTGCCTCCTCCGCCCTCACGCTTCGGACCACTCCACGGCTTGCCGCCGCCGCCTTCGCGTCTCGGACCGCTCGAAGGCCTGTCGCCGCCCCCTTCACGCTTCGGGCCGCTCCACGGTCTGTCGCTGCCGCCTTCACGCCTCGGGCCGCTCCACGGTTTTGCTCCACCCGATCCTTCGCGCTTCGGGCCACTCCACGGCTTTGCTCCACCAGAACCTTCGCGCTTCGGGCCGCTCCACGGCCGATCGCCCCCGCCTTCGCGTTTGGGCCCGCTCCACGGTCTGTCGCCGCCCCCCTCGCGGCGCGGACCACTCCACGGCTTCGCGCCCCCGGATCCTTCGCGCTTCGGCCCGCTCCACGGTCTGTCGCCACCACCCTCACGCCTCGGGCCACTCCATGGCTTCGCTTCTCCCG
>JBBTCT010000014.1:0-92548 GCA_038060895.1 Planctomycetota bacterium | reverse complement strand
ATCCTTCGCGCCTCGGCCCGCTCCACGGTCTGTCGCCACCACCCTCGCGCCTCGGGCCACTCCATGGCTTCGCTTCTCCCGATCCTTCGCGCCTCGGCCCGCTCCACGGTCTGTCGCCACCACCCTCGCGCCTCGGCCCGCTCCACGGCTTCGCTCCTCCCGATCCCTCTCGCTTCGGGCCGCTCCACGGCCTGTCGCCACCGCCCTCGCGCCTCGGCCCGCTCCACGGCCGGTCGCCGCCTCCGCTGCCTTCGCGTCTCGGGCCGCTCCATGGGCGGTCACCGCCGCCCTCACGCCTCGGTCCACTCCACGGCTTCGCTCCGCCGGACCCCTCCCGCTTCGGGCCACTCCACGGACGGTCGCCGCCTCCGCTGCCCTCGCGTCTCGGGCCACTCCACGGCTTGGCACCACCCGCACCCTCGCGCTTCGGCCCGCTCCACGGCCGTCCACCCTGCGCGCCGCCCGCCGCTTCGCGATTCCCGCGATACCCGCCGCTCCCCCCACGGCCGCCGCCGCCCTCTGCCGGCGCGTCCCCTACCCCCTGCGGCCCGCGACCACGACCACTCCGGTCGCCCTTCCAGTTGCCGACACCGCTCGCGTCGCGCGAAGAGCCGCTCCACGGACGGGCACCCGCCGGCCCGCTGGCCCGGTCGTCACGACGGAAGCCGCGATCGCCACCCGACGCCACGCGCGGCGCGCTCCGGCCCGCTCCGCGATCCGTCGCCGGAGGCGGCTTCCATGCGCCTCCCTGCTTCGGCGCGCCACTCCCCGCCCCGGCTCCCTCAACCTCTTCAACCTCATCCTCGTCTTCTCCGTCGTCGTCCTCGTCGTCATCGTCAAACTCGCCGGACTCCTCCAGCATCTCCTCGAGCTCGTCGTCGCTCGGCTCTTCCTCCTCGCCCGGCTCCTTCTTCGCCTCGACTTCGACCTCTTCCTCCACCTTCGGCTTCGCCTTGCCTTTCCCCTTCGCCGCAGGCTTCTCCTCAGCCGGCGCTTCCTCCACGACCTCGTCCTCTTCCACTTCGGCTTCGACCTCCGGCTCCACCGCCTCGAACTTCTTTTTCTTCACGGGCCTCGCCTCAAACGCCGCAATCGCTTCCGGCTCCAGCGTGGCCGGATCGATGCCGATCTTCTTCAGAAGCGTCTCCCGGTCGATCGGGATCCACTGTCCCTCGTGGATCTTGCCGAGGACGAGTCCGCCAACCTGGATTCGGCGAAGGGCGACGACGGAGTGCCCGACCTTCGCGAACAGGCGGCGGACTTCGCGGTTCTGACCCTCGTGAATCGAGATTTCGAGCGTGGTCATCTGCCGCGTGCGCTTGAGGATCCGCACCTTGGCGCGTCCCGTCTTTCCCTCGGAAAGCCAGACGCCCTTCTGGATCTTCTCCAGAGCCGGCCCCTCGAGCCAGCCCTTCACCGCAACCGCATAAGTTTTTTCGACTTCATACCGCGGATGCGCGATGCGGTTGGCGAGTTCTCCGTCATTGGTGACGATCAGGAGTCCGGTTGCCTCGGCGTCGAGCCGGCCGACCGTGTAGAGGCGCTGCGAGATCGAGGGGAACAGGTCAATGACGCGCGTGTGCCCGAAGGACTTCTCGTTCGTGCAGAGAACTCCTGAGGGCTTGTTGAGCAGGAAGTAAACCGTCTTCTCCGGTTTCACGGGCTCCCCGTCGCAGCGCACGTCGTCGACGTCCGGGTCAGCCTTGGACCCGAGTTCCGTCACGACCTTGCCGTTCACCGTGACGCGCCCGGCGGCGACGATTTCCTCGCATTCGCGTCTGGAAGCGATGCCGGCGTGAGCGAGGAGTTTCTGGAGGCGCGTCTGCATTGTTGGTCCTTTGGGGTGGCGGGGAAGGGGGGGGGGATTATAGCGATGCGTGGACAAGTTGATAGGGGGGAGTGTTGAGGGTTGAGTAGGAAGGAGTTTGGAGTCTGAACAGAGCACGACCGGCTCAAGCCTGCGCGCCGGTCAGGTGAACTCCCGGCTACTCACTCCTCAACACTCAATACTCCATACTGCCGGCTCAGCGGCGGACGCGCCCGGTACAATCCAGGCATGTGTCCGTTACCCGACCGCCCGCTTCTGCGCTACGTGGAGCCCCAGGCCCACGAGCACAAGGGGCAGAAGTTCCTGATCCTGACGGACCCGATGGGATTCGCGGAAGGCGCTTACCCGGTCACTCTCTACGGGGCGTTCCTGCTCCAGATGTTCGACGGGAAGCACGCCCCGGCCGACATGCAGGAGGAATTCCGGCGGGCGACCGGACGCGAGGTCCCGGAAGAGGACATCCGGGGGCTCATCAGGGACCTCGACGCCAAGGGATTTCTCGAGGGAGAAGCGTTCGAGGCGCGGAAGAAGAAGATCGTCGATGAGTTCCGCGCGGCGCCGGCACGGCCGGCGTGGAGCCAGGGGGCGTACATTCCGCCGAGCGGAGGCGGGCCGGAAGCGATTCCGGGCTATCTCGAGTCTTTTTTTTCGCATGAGCGGGGACCCGGGAAGGCGCCGCCGAAGTCCGTGAAGAAAGGCCCGGTCCGGGCGATCCTCGCCCCGCACATCGACCTTCACCGGGGAGGCCCCTGCTACGCGCACGCGTACGGAGCGCTCGCGAACGGCTGCGCCGCGGACACGTTCGTGATCCTCGGCGTCGCGCACAAGTCGCCGCACACCCTCTACACCGCGACGAAGAAGAACTACGACACGCCGCTCGGCGCCGCGCCTGTGGACACGGAGTTCGTGGACGAGCTCGCCTCGCGCTGGAAGGGCGGCGACCTGTTCGCCGACGAGATTTATCACCGCGACGAGCACTCGATTGAATTCCAGGCGCTGCTCCTGAGATGGCTCTTTCGAGACAAGCCCTTCAAGATCGTCCCGGTCCTCGTCAGCTCGATGCACGAGCACGTCTTCAAGCGGACGGATCCTCTTTCGGACCCGCAGGTCGCGGGCTTCGTTGACGCGCTGCGTCAAACGATGGAGAAGCGCGGCCCCTGCGTCCTCATCGGCGCCGTGGACCTCTCGCACGTCGGCGCCAAGTTCGGCGACAAGGACCCCGTGACTCCTGAGCTGCTGAAGAAGATCGAGGAGGAAGACCTCGCCTCCCTCGGGCACGCCGCCGCCGTCGATGCGAGAGGTTGGTTCAAATCGGTGAGCGACGTGAAGGACTGGCGCAAGGTCTGCGGCCTCTCGGCCATCACGACGCTGCTGGCGGCCACGGATGCGAAAAAGGGCTCTCTGGTCAAATACGACCGCTTCGCGGACACGGAAAACCACGAGGTCGTGAGCTACACGGCGATGGAATTCCGGTAGTGCCCGCGCCGAATCCCGCTTGCGCGACACACTTCCCCGCGCTTAGCCTCCTTCCCCTCACACGTCACGAAACAAACACCTTTTCGAAGGAGACCGACCATGAAGTCGAAGTTCCTGACCGGCATCGCCGCTACCGCCATGCTGTTCACCGTCCTTGCCCTGCCCCTGTTCTCCGAGGATGAAGGAAGCGACAAGGGCGGCGATGCGGCCGCGGATGACCCCATGAAGCC
The DNA here is from genome assembly GCA_038060895.1 of Planctomycetota bacterium. GTDB lineage: Bacteria > Planctomycetota > MHYJ01 > WSZJ01 > WSZJ01 > WSZJ01. The sequence goes on along the minus strand of JBBTCT010000014.1, from coordinate 89,014 downwards.
TGGTCCCGAGCACGCGGCCCTCGCGAAGCTGGCAGGCAAGTGGGACGTCGCTTCGAAGTTCTACGACATGGAGGGCAAGGCGACCGACTCCAAGGGCTCGGCGGAGTTCAAGGTCATCTTCGACGGCCGCTACGTCCAGCAGGACTACAAGGGCGAGATGGAGGGCACGACCTTCACCGGCCTGGAGATTATCGGCTTCGACCGGGTGTCGAAGAAATACACGGCGCACTGGATCGACAGCATGAGCACGGGCGCGGTCTGGCTCACCGGCACCAGCAAGGACGCGGGGAAAACGATCGAGTTCACCGGCAAGATGTCGGACCCGTCGTCGGGCGGCGAGATCGAGTCGCGCTGGGTGCACACGCACAAGGGCGATGACTCCTTCGTCTTCGAGATGTTCCTGAAGCTCGGGGACAAGGAAGTGAAGTTCATGGAACTCACCTACACGCGGAAGAAGTAAGGCGCGAACGGACCAGGAGCCCCGGGAAGCTGTCCCGGGGCTCCTTTCTATTGATGCCCCTCCTCACGCGCCGCTGGAACGACCCGCGCGGGCCGGGCGATGGCTTCCGGCTGCTCATCTGCCGCTTTCGCCCACGCGGCGTCTCGGCCGCCGACGAGACCTGGGACGAATGGTGGCCGCGCCTGGGGCCGAGCCGCGAACTGCACGCGGCGTTCTACGGCAAGGCCGGCGACGCCATCGGGTGGGAGGAGTACCGCGCGCGGTACCTCGCCGAAATGAAGTCGCAGTGGATCGGGATTGAAGTGCTCGCAAAGCGCCACACTGCGGGGAAGACGATCACGCTTCTCTGCTCATCGGCTTGCGACGACCCGGCGCGCTGCCACCGGTCGCTCCTCGCCGACTTGATCGAGACGTCCGCGGCAGGCCCGCATCGCTGAGAGAGGTCCGTTCCCTCGTGGCCCTTCGCGCTTCGACTACCGTCGCCGCGGATGTCTCTGGCGCAGCCGGCTGACTTTTCTCGCGCCTTCCTCAGGCGGCGGCATGGCCATCCCGTGGCGGACATCGTGCGTCGGCTCGGGCGCGGGCGGCGGGGCAGGTACAGGCGTGTGGGGATGGGGCGGCGCAGGTGCGTGTACGGGGGCATGCGCCGGGGCGTGGGGCGCAGGCGCGTGTCCGCCGGCGTGCCCGCCCGCCCGCCCGCCCGCATGCCCGCCCGCCTTCCCCGGCTTCTCCCCCTCCGGAATCTTCATCCGGATCGCATGCTCGATCGCCGCCCACTTCCGCTCTTCCTCGCGCGAGCACAGCGTGATCGCCATGCCGTGCGCCCCCGCCCGCGCCGTCCGTCCGATCCGGTGCACGTACGATTCCGGCTCGTCGGGAACGTCGTAGTTGAAGACGTGCGTGATCCCGTCCACGTCGAGCCCGCGGCTCGCGATGTCCGTCGCGACGAGCACCCGCGTCACTCCCAGCTTGAACTGCTCCAGCGTCTTCTCGCGCGCGCTCTGCCCCCGGTCCGCGTGCATCACGTCCGCACGCACCGGCGTGTAGTTCAGCGCCGCAACCACCTCGTTCGCACCAATCTTCGTCCGCGTGAACACCAGCGCACGCTTCACGTCCGCCGACTGCACCAGCCGGCTGATCAACGCCTTCTTGCCCTCCCGGCTCACGTGGTAGACCACCTGCCGCACGGTCTCGACCGTCGTCGAACTCGGCGCCACGTCCACCCGCACCGGCTCGTGCAGGATTTCCTTCGCCAGGCTGACGATCTCGTGGGGAAGCGTCGCCGAGAAGAGCATCGTCTGCCGCACCAGCGGCACGCGGCGCACGATGCGGTACAGGTCGGGGAGGAAGCCCATGTCCATCATCCGGTCCGCTTCGTCGAGCACGAGGAAGCGCACCGAGCTGAGCGTCACGACCGCCTGTCCCATCAGGTCGAGCAGCCGCCCGGGCGTCGCGACGATCACGTCCAGCCCGGCGCGCACCGCGCGCGACTGCGGTCCCTGGGCGATGCCGCCATAGATGGTGGTCGTGATGATGGAAGTGTTCCGGCCGTAAGCCGTGAAGCTGTCGCCGATCTGCGCGACCAGCTCCCGCGTCGGAGCCAGGATCAGCGCTCGCACGTCGCGCTTCCCCGTCATCGGCTCCGCGGCCAGCTTCTGGAGAATGGGAAGCGCAAATGCCGCCGTTTTCCCGGACCCCGTTTGGGCGCACCCCAGCACGTCCTTCCCGGAAAGCAGGACCGGGATCGCCTTTTCCTGGATCGGCGTCGGGTGCTGGTACCCCTCCTGCGCGACGGCGTCGAGGAGCGGCTGAATCAGATGGAGGTCTTTGAAATGCATCATCGGGCGGCGAAGGGTAACAGATTCCTGCGGGCGGCGGAGGGAATCCTCAGCGCCCGCCCCGCTTCCGTGACGTCGCCTTCCGGACAGGCGACCGCTTCGCACGGCTGCCGCGCTTGCGAACCGTAATCGCCGGCTTTACTTTCGGCGGCGCCGCGCGCTCGACGCGGTTCCGGCCGCGCTTCTTTGCCCTGAGAAGCGCTCCGTCGGCCGCGGCGATCAGCGCTTCGGCTGAATTGCGCCCGATGCGCGCCACGGCGACGCCGAAACTGGCGGTGACGCGGCCGAAGGGGCTGGCGAGGCCGCCGACACGTTTGCGGAGAATCTCTGCAATTCCGGCGGCCTGGTCTTCCTCGACGTCGGCGAGCAGGACGGCGAACTCTTCGCCGCCGTACCGCGCGGCGAAGTCGGTTTTGCGGATGCCGTCGCGAAGCGTCTCGGCGACGCCGCGGAGGACCTGGTCGCCCGCGGGGTGGCCGTGGGTGTCGTTGACGCGCTTGAAGTGATCGATGTCGACCATGACGAGGGCGAAGCCGCGGCCCCGGGCGGCTTCGGAGACGAACGCGTCGAGGCGCTGGCGGAAAGCCCGGTGGTTGGCGATGCCGGTGAGGGGGTCGGTGACCGCGAGCTCGGCGAGCCGGCGATTGGCGACCTCGAGAGCCTCGTTCTGCTGGGCGAGCCGGGCGTGGGCTTCGGCGAGTTCCGCCTCGGCCCTGCGCCGCACGTGGTACTGCCCGATCTGGCCCCCGATCGCCTCCAGGGAATTGAGAAGCTCTTCGTCGGGCGCCGCTTCGTCCCTTCGAAAGAACTCGAGGACGCCGAACACCTGGTCCTTGAGCCGGACGGGAAAGGCGAACGCGGCGTGCAGCCCGGGCTCCAGCACAAAGGGAGCCCGTGGAAAATTCGGATCGGCGTTCACGTCCTTGATCCAGGAGGGACGCACGTCCAGCCAGGCCCGCCCGGGCAGCCCGACTCCCGGCTCGAAGGTCCTCGCGCGGCACTCCAGTTCGAAATCGCCCGCGCGCACATCCGGCCGGCACCAGAAATCCACGAACCGCAGCACGCGGTCCACCGGGTCCACGCGCCAGAGCACGCCAACGTCCCACCCGAGCGCCCCGCAGACTTCGCGCAGAATCGACGGCGCCGCTTCGGCAAGCGAGCCTGACTCGGCCAGCGCGCGTGCGAAGGCGTACTGCGCTTTGAGGAGGGTGACGGGGTCGGTCATTCCCCGAGCCTAACGTCCGGAGTCCCCTCGATCGGGATTTTTCTTCGAAGAGCCGCGACGCCGTTCTTCCCGATCCGCCCGGCCTCGCGCAGAATCGGTCCATGAAACCGATCCGCGCCCCGCGAGGCCCGAAGCGCACGTGCCGGTCCTGGCAGACCGAAGCGCCGTTCCGGATGATCCAGAACAACCTGGACCCGGAGGTGGCGGAAGCGCCGGAGCGCCTCGTGGTCTATGGCGGGAGCGGGAAGGCCGCGCGGAACCACGCGTGCCTGGCGGCGATTCTCGCGACGCTGAAGAAGCTTCGCGACGACGAGACGATGCTCGTGCAGTCGGGCAAGCCGGTCGGCGTCTTCAGGACGCACGACATGGCGCCGCGCGTGCTGATCGCCAATTCGCTTCTCGTGCCGCACTGGGCGACGTGGGGCGAATTCCGGCGGCTGGAAGCACTGGGACTGACGATGTTCGGCCAGATGACGGCGGGGTCGTGGATCTACATCGGGACGCAGGGGATCCTGCAGGGGACGTACGAGACGTTCGCGGCGGCGGGGAGGAAGCACTTTGGAGGATCGCTCGCGGGGAAGTTCGTGCTGACGGGCGGGCTGGGCGGGATGGGAGGGGCGCAGCCGCTGGCGGGGACGATGGCGGGGGCGGCGATTCTGTGCGTGGAAGTGGATCCCGCGCGCATCCGGCGGCGGGTCGGCGAGAAGTACTGCGACAGGATGACCGCTTCGCTGGACGAGGCGCTCCGGTGGATTGACGCAGCGCGTCAAAAGAAGGAAGCCGTCTCGGTCGGGCTCGTCGGGAACTGCGCGGACGTTCTTCCGGAGCTGGTGAAGCGGCGCATCACCCCGGACGTGGTGACGGACCAGACGAGCGCGCACGACGCGCTCAACGGTTACGTCCCCAACGGCATGACGCTCGAACTCGCGGCAAGCCTCCGCGAAAAGGCGCCGCAGGAGTACGTGCGCCGCTCGATGGAATCAATGGCGGTCCACTGCCGCGCGATGCTCGACATGCAGAAGGCCGGCGCCGTCGTCTTCGACTACGGCAACAATCTTCGTGGCCAGGCAAAACTCGCGGGCGTCGAAAATGCGTTCGACTTCCCCGGCTTCGTGCCGGCGTACGTCCGCCCGCTCTTCTGCGAGGGCCGCGGCCCCTTCCGCTGGGCCGCCCTCTCCGGCGACCCGAAGGACATCGCGATCACCGACGACCTCGTCCTCAAGGAATTCGGCGACAACGAATCCCTCGCCAACTGGATCCGCATGGCCCGCCAGCGCGTGAAATTCCAGGGCCTCCCCGCCCGCATCTGCTGGCTCGGCCAGGGCGAACGGGCCCGCTTCGGCGAACTGCTGAACCGGCTCGTCGCGAAGAAGAAGGTCAAGGCGCCCTTCGTCATCGGCCGTGACCACCTCGACACCGGAAGCGTCGCTTCCCCTAACCGCGAAACCGAAGCCATGAAGGACGGCTCCGACGCCATCGCCGACTGGCCCGTCCTCAACGCCCTCCTCAACACCGCCAGCGGCGCCACGTGGGTCTCCGTCCACCACGGTGGCGGCGTCGGCATCGGCTACTCCATCCACGCCGGCCAGGTCATCTGTGTCGACGGAAGCGCGAAGTCGTCGAAGCGCGTCTCGATGGTCCTCACGAACGACCCCGGGATCGGGATCGCACGGCATGCGGATGCCGGGTATGACGAGGCGAAGAGGGCGGCGAAGAAGAACGGGATCAGGATTCCGATGTAGCGGCGAGGAGCCTGCGCCCTACGCCCCGCTCTTCACCTGGCCGCTCTTCCGAAGAGCGGCCTCTTCGAGCGTTTCCGGCCCCTCCCACCGAACGACAAGGTGGAGGATGAGGAATGGGAGGAAGGACAGCAGGACGATCGGCGCCCGCCACAGGACCGCGAAGACGACGATCGCGGCGTAGGTTGCCAGCAGCGCGAGGGCGCAGAGGTGGCGGTACAGGATGAAGAACGCCGCGACGAAGACCATGAGGCGGCGCTGGATGCGGAGGCCGATGCGGGCATATCCTGTCAGCGCGAGTTCCTCCTGGTACGGCCGGAGCCGGTCGCAGAAGCGCGGCATGTCGGGGAGCCGGTCGGCGGGAGACCAGGCGAGGCTCGCGACAAGGAGGTCCACCATCTCCCAGGGAAGCCAGGCGCGAAGCACTTCGGGCGAAGCCGCGCGGTCCGGCCGCCGGTCCATAAGGACCTCGTGCAGCATGACGCCGATGGCGTAGACGTCCCAGGAGAGCGAGGGCGGGTCGCCGTGCAGGCCTTCCGGCGGGAGGTATGGGAGCGTTCCTCCCCACGCTTCGCCGGTCGTGTCGAGGGAGCGGCTCACCTGGTTGTCGAGCCGCTCGCTGTGGATCAGGCGCGCCATACCGAAATCGGTGAGCCAGGGCAGGTAGCCCTCTCCGATGAGGATGTTCTCGGGCTTGAGGTCGCCGTGGAGGACGCCCTCGCGATGCACGGCCGCCGTGTTCACCATCACGTGCATGAGGATCCGGCAGGCGCGGCCCCGGTCGTCCTCGGTCCGAATCCCGTTGATGATGTTTCGAAGCGTCTGCCGGCCCATCCACGGGAGAACGAGATGGGGCTCCGGGGAGGCGACGAAACGGGCGGGGACGATGCCCTTGAGCCCTCGGCTGACGAGCCGGCTTGCGATCTCCGCTTCCGCCGACAGGTTCGCCGCCGATGCGGTGCCCGCCGCGAATTTCACCGCGACCGCGGCGCCACCGGGCACGAGGCGGCCACGCCACACCTCGCTGAGGTTGGTGACCGAGACCTGCTCCAGGAGCTCGATGCCGGGCGCCTCTCTCATTTCATCATGAACGACCAGAACTTGTGTCCCGGCCGCTCCTTGTACGCCCGCGCAGGGATCCGCAGGATCCACGCATTGATCGAGGTGACCCCGAGGAGGATGCCCACCAGGCCAAGGACGGCCCCCGGCATGACCAGCATCCCCAGCAACGATGCAAGCTCCAACTCCCGGGCAACGTCCGCGCCGGCGGGGGTCAGCGACGCCAGGAATGCGAGGGATATGGCGGCGGCCGTCCAGAACAGGACCCGCCCGGCACGGCCCAGTGTGCGCAGGCTTTCCATCAGGACGCGGCGCCGCGCGTGACCGTCCCTCCGCGCGAGGCAGCGCTTCTCCGCCTCGATGAATCCGTCGATGGCCGGGAGAAGGTCCCCGGCCCGTTCGATACGCGCCTTCGGGTCATGGTGGAGCAGCGCCCGCAGGAACGGCCCGAACCCCGGTGGCAGATACGGGTTGATCTCCGATGGGCTCACCCCGAACGCCGGCGGGCGGCCGCACAGCAGGGAGTGAAGGATGACGCCGAGCGCATACACGTCCGCCGGCGTCCCCGGCTTCCCGCAGGCCAGCACTTCCGGCGCCATGTACTCCAGCGTCCCCGCGATCTTCTCGCCGGTGACGCTGTGCATCGAGGCGCGAAGCGTCGACACCTGCCGCACGGCGACCTGCTGCCGCGCCACGCCCAGGTCGAGCACGTGGCACTTGCCTGCCGGGTCGATCCGCAGGTTGCCCGGCTTCAGGTCGCCATGCACGACCCCGGACTCGTGCATCCGCGCCACGACCGCCGCGATGTCGCGAAAGGTCTCGAACGCTTTCCCGATCTCCGCGGGAGGCACGGGCCCTGACGGAAGGGCCAGGTCGGCCCCCTGGATGAATCCCATGACGAGGAACGGCGGGTCGTGATCGAGCCGAACCTCGCGGATGTCCACGACCTGAGGGTCGACGAACCCCGAGGCGACGACGGCCTCACGGCGCAGGTGCTCGAGGAACCCTTCGGCCCGCGGAAGCTTGAGCGCGACCGTCTCGCCGGACGACACCCGAGTGGCGCGGAACACCATTGAGAAACCGCCCGCGCCGACCAGTTCGTCCACGTGGTACCCGGCGATCAGCCGTCCGACAAAGGGCGGGACGGGATCCGGGCTCGCCGTAGGGCCGCCGGACGTGTTCAAGACCCGCGAGGCATCCGCACCTCCGGGTGAAGACGCGACCGGGATGTTTGAATTCAGAAGGGGTTCATGGGACGACATATCAGGAGTTTATCTCCGCAGGAACGCGCCGGTTCGGAACAATCCCTCGCGCAGGCCACCTGATTCCACCAGCTAGCCGTCGAAGACAATGGGAAGGCCGTTCGCGACGGACTCCCTCCCAGCTTTGTGGAGAAATGCCCACGCGTACTTCAGCCCGCGGAACGGATCGGATTCCTCCGCGAGCGTCTCGTCGGGCAGGCCGTTCCAGTCGCGCTCCACGCCGGCGTGGCTGCGAAGCACCTCGAGTTCGCGGAGCAAGGCGATGGAGGAACCTACCCAGTCCCATCGCCCGTCCGCGGGGCTGGGCGATTCGAGAACATCCTCCATTGCCATGAGGAGCCGGTGAAACTCCCGCTCTTTCGCGGGGCGGAACAGCAGGTCAATGCGGTGAAAGAGCCGTTCGAGCTTCCACCGGAGCGACTTCCGCTTCGCCGCCTCCTGCTCGTAGAATGCCCGGTCCTCCGCGTCCTGTTTCTCCTGCGCGGCCCGTTCGAGCGGCGATAGTCCGAGCTTCACTGGTTCCGGGAAATCGCAAGGGACGTAATACCCCTGGTTGTCTGCGTGCCAGATGAGGTGAGGGAATTTCGTCGCCGCGCCGCGGTAGACGTGGACCAGGGCCGGGTGCTCGCGGTCAAATCGTTCGACCGGAAGGGGCTTCCCTGCCGCGTCAACTGAAAGGTTCGGGTATTCCACGGACGCAGCGAGTGCCCTCACGGCCTGCACGGAGCCGTAGTGGTACTGCCGCGAGAAGACCGTCTCCCCGGCGTCGCGCCACGCCACAGTCCTGCCCGTAAGCCGCGTCAGCTCCGCCTGCATCCACGCCAAGTGCTCGGCGGCCAAGTCCGGAGCCGCGTCCGGCTTCGGGTTGCCCACGCGAATCACATTCGCCGCCGCTGCCGAACCCAGCACTTGGGCGAGAGGGCTCTCAAAGCGCCCCGCGAGATACGCCGAAATCGGCATGACGAAGACGTCCAGTCCCATGGCCGCACTCTAAACGCGCACTCCCGTCGAAATCGAGACCAAACCGACCTCGTCTACGGGCCACAAGAAGCCCCGCGAAACGGTTCTACAGCAGATTCGCCCTCACATAGTCCGCCACCAGCCGCGACATGCTCGACCCCGACTTCTTCGCCGCGCCCTTGAGAGCGTTGTAGATCTTCTTCGGCAGGTTGAGCTTTGTTTGCACGGTCGGCTCGCCGCGAGGGCGGCCGCGGCGCTCTCCCAGGGCGCGATTGAGCTCGGCGTACATCCGCTCGATGCGGGACTTGTCCCCCGGAATGATCGGGATGTTTGCCTGGAAACCAAGCTCGCCGTCCGTGGTGCGGTACACCGTGACCGGCCCGCAATCGGGATAGTACCGACGCACGATGCGTTCCGCGGCGCGGTCCCGCCGGGTCGTGCCCGGAGCGATCTCGATGAACTCGACGCCTTTGAATTTCACCTGTTTCTCCTTTCCATCTGTGCGGCTCTTCAGCCCTTGTCCACAACGAGAATCGAATCGCTGGGGAATGCAAGGACGATGACCGCGTACTGGTTGAGAGCCTCTTTCATGTCCTGCGCCAACTGGCCGATCACGCCCTGCTTCGAGAGATACTAATTCCGGTTCCTGCACGCCGAGAGCACCAGCACCTGCCTCGCCTCGAACATCACCCGCGATCCGACCCGATTGAATGCAGGCGCGGGCACAGGCGTCGCGCCTCCAAAACAATCGGTGAGTACCTGCTGCACCTGGCACGTCCACTTCTCGACGTCCGACTTCCTCAACGGATTCCCTTCCCGGTCCTGGGAGGGAATTGGAATCCCGACCATGTACTTGAGCCGCTAAACCTCGGGCTCCCGGCCGGCTGGCATCGCGACCTCCAGAATCTACCTGACCTATTTTAGGTTCCTGGTACCTGAAATCAAGACTGTTTTACGCAGCCTCAATGCACGCGCGGCGCCGCCCGGGACTTGCCGCCTTTGCGGGGTTCGTCGCCTCCCGGCCGCGAATTCCGTAGCATCCGGTCGTGCGCAAGGCCGTCCTCCTTCTATCCGGCGGACTCGACTCCGCGACCGCGGGAACGCTGCTTCAGAGTCGCTTCCGCCTCCACGCCCTCTCGTTCCGCTACGGCCAGCGCCATGCGGTGGAGATGGCCGCGGCACGCCGGGTGGCGCGACACTTCGGGATCCGCGACCACCGCGAGGTCGACCTGGACTTGGCGGCGTTCGGCGGAAGCGCGCTGACGGACCGGCGAATTGCCGTGCCGAATCGCCGTCGGATCGGCAAGGGGATTCCGTCCACCTACGTGCCGGCGCGGAACACGGTCTTCCTGTCGATTGCCGCGGCGTTTGCCGAGACGATCGGCGCGCGCGACCTGGTGGTCGGGTTCAACGTGCTCGACTATTCGGGGTACCCCGATTGCCGGCCGCAGTTCCTTCGGGCGTTTGAGAGAGTGCTGGCGACAGGGACGAAATCCGGCGCGAAAGGTGCGCGATGGAAAATCCATGCGCCTCTTCTCAAGTTGAGCAAGGCGCAGATCATCCTCGCGGCAGTGCGCGCCAGGCTGGACCTGTCGATCACGCATTCGTGCTACGACCCGGACGCGCGTGGCCGGGCATGCGGCGCTTGCGACTCGTGCGTGATTCGCAGGCAGGGGTTTCGCGAAGCGGGCGTGGCAGACCCCACTCGATACGGATAGCGAATCCGCTTCCATCACTTCGACCTCCGGTCCCGTATCACCCTTCACTTCACGAACAGGACTCCACTCCATGCGCCTCCTGGCCTCCGCTCTTCTCCTCGCCCTCGCCCTGCCCGCCCTCGCCGAAAAGCCCCGCATCAAGACGTTCGACGAGGCGTGGAAGACGACGAAGGCGCGCTTTTATGACAAGAAGATGCACGGCATGGACTGGGACGCGCTGAAGGAACAGTACCGCCCGCTGGCAAAGGCGGCGAAGACGCAGACGGAGCTGATTGAGATCACGAACCGGATGCTGGGAGAACTCAAGGCCTCGCACCTGGTTCTGCTTTCGAAGGACGCGTACCAGGAACACATGTTGCCGGAGATGGGCTCCGAGCCCGTGCCGCAGATCGGGTTTGAAGCGATCGAAATCGACGGGGGGTTGTTTGTACGCAGCATCTTCGAGGGCGGGCCGGCGGAGAAAGCGGGGATCAGGCGCGGCGACCGGATCGTGAAGATCAACGGCATCCCTGCGAAGAAGTCGGGGCTTGTGGAACAGGCGGGAAGCGATCCCGGGCTGCCGTGGCCGCCGCTGTGGTACCTGCGCACCGAGGGGACGGAAAAAGTGATGCTGACGGTCGAGTCGGAGAAAGGGAAACCGCGTTCGGTGCCTGTGACGCCGGAGCCGATTTCCGCGATCGAAGCGACAAAGAACAGCGTGCGCGTGATCAAGTACCACGGCATGAGATTCGGCTACGTCCACACCTGGCATTTCCTCGTCGCGCCGATCTTCAAGACGGTCTCCGACGCGATGGCGAAGGAATTCAAGAAGTGCGACGGGCTGCTGCTCGACATCCGCGGGCGCGGCGGATCGCCGATCGTGATGAACGCGATCCTCGGCCTTTTCCGCACCGGGGCGTGGGACAAGCCGGTCGTGCTGCTCGTGGACGATCGCTCGCGGTCGGCGAAGGAGATCTTCACGTGGTCCTTCATGAAGGAGAAGCTTGGCCCCGCGGTCGGCCGCACGACCGAGGGCGCCGTGCTCGGCTCGCAGTTCTTCCCGCTATCGGACGGCTCCTGCCTGCTGTGCCCCGTGGTGGACGGGCGGATGTACACAAAGGGAGACAAGCTCGAAGGCAAGGGCGTGACCCCGGACCACGTGGTCGAATTCCCGCTCCCCTACTCGAACGGTTTTGACGAAATCCTGGAGTTCGGAAAGGACCGGCTGGAGATCGAGGTGAAGCGCGCGAAGGCGAAGGCCGCGGTCGCGATCGTGCTGAAGCTCGCGAGCTGAGCAGCGGCCCGTAAAAAAAACATCGGCCCGCCCGGCGGGATTCGCGGTAAAATCACTTCCACGCGGCGCGCGCACCCTTCAAGATCGCGCCCGCAAGAATTCCCATGCCGACCGTTCAACGCACACCTTTCAAAAGCGGCGTCCGCTGGTACTCCCTGTGGGACCAGAACGGGCAACGGGTGGGCTACGAACGCCACGTGGTTTCGGCGGTGTCCGACGGAAGCGCCACGGTTGAGACATTTACGGCGCGCCGTTCACCGACCGGGATGTCCGAGGGGATCGCGACCCTCGCGTTCGGGACCGGCGGCACGCGGCTCGAGGCCGTCCGCTACCAGAGCGACGGTGTCATGGGATTCCAGATCCGCCGCAACGGCGACGTCTTCAGCGGGACGTGGGCCGGGAAGCCCTTCACCAAAATCCTTCCCCACGACTTCCTTCCCAATTTCGGCAACGCCGAGTGGGTCGCCACGCTTCCGTTCGAGGATCGCTCGCTTGCCGGGTTCTCGCGGCTGCCGATGGGATCGGACGCAGCGGCGCCCGCGTCGATCGAATGCATGGGCGAGGAATTCGTCAAGGTCGGCGGCCGGCCCCTCAAGGCGTGGCACTTCATCGAGCGCGTCGCCGGCAAGGAGCGGAATCACTGGTGGGTGGATGCGGACAGGACCGTCCTGCGCGTGAGCTTCGGTCTCGAAGCGTACCTTGAGGTGTCGGAGACGATTGCGAAGCAGACCTTGGCCCCGACGACGCCCCGCGACAGGCAGACGGGCGGCGGCGGGATCGCAGGATTCGACGACCCGACGAAGGTTCTTGGCTCGACGGGAAGCCCCGTGGGGCGGCAGTCCACCGTCATTTCGCCGCCGGGTGCCACGAGCAGGCCGTCCGGCGTCCCCGGATCCGGAATCATCATGCCTTCCCAGATCCCCGGGGGCGCGCCCATGCCGCCCGGAATCGCCGACTCGCCTTCGCGCCTCCTCGGACGTGCAACCGCCCCTCCCCCGCCGGGCGCCAACTCTGCCGTCGCCAATCGAACGTCCGACCCGCCCCGGAGACCGGAGGATCTTCCACCCTCGGTCGGCGCCGCGCCGACGCGCGAACTCGGCGAGAGGGCCCCGCTCAAGAAAATGAAGTGCTGGTTCTCGCTCACGAAGGACGGCCAGCCCGCAGGTTGGGAATCCCAGACGGTCAGCCCGACCGGCGAAGGAGCGATGTTCGAGGCCGAAACCCACTACATGGGCCAGGACAACCAGTGGCACGACTCCTCCGCCGTCGTCGTCTTCGGCGCCAACGACCGCATCGCCAATTGCCACTTCATGCAGGACGGAATCCAGACCGAACTCGGCCAGCCCTTCTTCACACTCCGCCACATCGAAACCGGCTTCATCGGCACGTGGCAGGGCAAACCCTACAAGCGCACGCTGCCCGAAGATTTCGTGCCCGGCTTCGGCCTCCACCAGTGGATCGCCACGTTCCCGCAGGCCCCCGGCTCCCGCCGCTCCGTCCAGCGGCTCGCCATGGCCCAGACCGAACCCGCCCTCTGCATCCTCGAATGTCACGGCGAGCAGGAGACGGAAATCCGCGGCCAGAAAGTCATGCTCTGCAAATTCGTCGAGCGCGTCGGCGACAAAGCCCGCGCCACCTGGTGGGTCGATCGCGACCGCGTCCTGCGGAAACACTTTTTCGGGCTCGAAGCGGTGCTCGAGGAAAACGAAGCGGCCGCGAAGGCGGCGGGGACGCCGAAGTAGAACGGGTTGCCCGCGGCTCCGGGCGTGAGAGAGCATCCGGCGGGTCAAGCTGCGTCGTCGTCTGCTCCGTCATCGCGTACGACATCATCCGGCTCTTCTGGCTGGCTTCCTGAGAACCGACCCCCGTTGCTCCCGCCGTTTTCACAGAGCGCGTGAAAAAAGCGAGCGACGGCGCGTGATCGGGACTCGCGCCCCGCCGTCGATCCTTTCCGACGGCGGGTTGCGAGTCCCGATCGCGCGATGGCGCTCGCTTTTTTCACGCGCTCTGGGTTCTGCTACCATCCCGCGCATGCCCCTCCGCCTTGGTACTTCTTCCTGGTCCGCCGATTCCTGGGTCGGACCCTTTTACCCGGCCGGAACTCAACTCGCGGACTTTCTGCCGATCTACGCACAACACTTCGACACCGTCGAAATCGACGCCACCTTCTATCGCATTCCCTCGCCGGCGATGGTCGAGGGCTGGAAGCGCAAGACGCCGGACAATTTTCTCTTCGCCGCGAAGATCCCGCAGGTGATTACGCACGAGAAGCGGCTGGAGGGGATTGACGAGGAGTTGAATGCGTTTCTCAAGGTCATGTCCGGGCTCGGCGACAAGCTCGGCCCGCTGCTCTTCCAGTTTCCGTACTTCAACAAGACCGACATGCCGACGCCGTTTCCGTTTTTCGAGGCGATCCGGAAACTCATCAAGACTCTCCCGTCCGGATTCCGCTTCGCCGTCGAGGTCCGCAACAAGAACTTCCTGGTGCCGGCTTTTCTCGACGCGCTGAAATCGAAGCGGATCGCGCTGGCGCTGATCGACCACCCGTTCATGTTGAAGGCATCGGAGTACCGGAAGCGGATGGACCTTCTGACGTCCGACTGGATTTACGTCCGGTGGCTCGGGGACCGGATGGGAATCGAGAAGGTCACGAAGACCTGGGAAAAAGTCGTGGTCGACCGGGAAGTTGAGACAGGAGCCTGGGTGCAGGCGCTTCGCGACCTCGTGCCTAAATTCGAGATCTACGGCTACTTCAACAACCACTACGCGGGCCACGCTCCGGCGTCAATCGCTCTCTTCAAGAAGGTGTGGGCAGCGCAGGGCGGGGCGCCGACAGGTCCGCAATAACCCGCGGAAAGGCGATTGACGCGTGGTCCGGGCACGCCTATCGTTCAAAGCGGTTAGTGAGGAAGGCCGGAAGGGGAAGACGGGCCTTGCGGGGTGGAAGCCCGCACGACGCCGCCAACTTTCCCCTGAAGCGCAGGACCGGCGAGTCCTCCCCATGTTCGCGAGGCAACCATGTCGCAGAATGACAAGCCAGTACCGTCCACCGAGGCGCCGGTTGTGGCGCCGCCCGTCGCGCCGCCGCTGGATCGCGCGGCTGCCGCAATCGCGGCGATCGCGAAGGACGCGAAGACGCAGCCCCTGGAGTATGTGAAAGCGACGACTGTGCCGGGCGGCGGCGAGTAGCAGGCGGCCGGTCCCGAAGTTTTTTCGCCGCCGCTTTCTCCCATGCACCCCCGGCTCATCGGCGTCGAAACCGAATTCGCCCTCGCCTGGGTGCCGCGCGAAGCTGGCGGCCGATCGCCGCTTCCGCGTGACATCTACGAAGTCGTCGAGGCTGCGGTGCGGGCCGAGGTGCCGGCGCTGCCGGCGGCCGTGCCGAAGGGCGGCGTCTTTCTGGCCACGGGCGGGCTGATGCATTACGAGGCGCCGACGGCGCGATTTTCGACGGGCCTCCTGGAAATGGCGACGCCGGAATGCCGGGGGCCGCTCGAGGCGGCGCGCTACCATCACGCGCAGGACGTGCTTCTCGGCCGCTTGCATGGTGAAGCGGAATTCCGGCTGCGGACGCGCGGCTTCGAGGGCGAACTCGTCGTAGGCAAGGCTGCCGCGGACTCGGCGGGGAATGTGTGGGGGTCGCACGAGAACTACGAGGTGGACGACCCGGCCTCCGTCCTGCGCGTGCTTCTTCTCGCGTTGGCGTTCCCGGCGTTCTGGATCCCGCTGCGCATCGCGGAGTCGATTTTCAAGCTCCTCCTCTACTCGATGTTCCTCGCCGCGGCCGCGTCCTACCTTCTCTGCGCCGCGCTCGCGCCGCTTCCACTCCTCGGCCGGCCGTTCGCGGCGGGCGCGCGCGGGATCCTGAGCCTCGGGCGCGCGCTGGTGCGCGAAGAAACGCTGGTCCGGCTCATGGACCTCACGTACGCGGTCACGCTCCCCTGGGTGCGCGGGTACGACGTCCTTCTCCGCAAGGCGGCTTTTCCGGACGCCCGGCGTCTTCTCCTCCCCCACCTGTACACGCGCCTCGTCTTCTGCGGCCCCGGCCGCGTCGCCGCCGACGGCGCCACCGTCGCGCTCTCGCACAAGGCCCCCGCGATCCGGCACGCCGCGGGAATCTACTGGGACGACGCCAGGCGCCCCGTGTTCGACCTGAAGAATTTCGTGCGCGAACCCTGGAGCATCTGGTCGCGGCGGAAGCGCATGCAGGTTCTGTTTGCGGACTCGAACACGTCGCGTCTGGCGACGGTGCTGCGGCTCGGGACGACGGACCTCGTGCTCCGGATGATCGAGGCCGGACACCCGCTTCGCAACCTCGCCCCGCGCGACCTGGGCGAGGCGATCGCGATCGTCGACGGCGACCCGGCGCTCACCAGGCCGATTCCGCTCGCGGACGGGACGGCAATGACGGCGCTTCAGATCCAGAAGTACTACCTGGAAGAAGCTGAGAAATTCTGCGGCAAGAATGCGGAACCGGAGACGGCCGAGGTGCTTTCGAAATGGCGCTATGTGCTGGAAGCGCTCGCGGAGGACCCGCACCTGCTTTACAAGGAAGTGGACTGGGTGGCGAAGCGCGACCTGGTGGCGGAGGCGCTGGCGGAGGAGGGTGGCTGGCGCGGCGTCGCGAAGGCTGCGGCCACCGCGACGACGGACGGCGCTGCCACGGTCGCCGCGGCGCAGAAGATCGACACGCGCTTCCACGAGATCGGCCCGCGCGGGTACGGCGGCGCGCTCCTGGAGGCCGGGCGGTCTACGGGCTATTTCGACGGGCCCGACCTGGAGCGGGCGACGCGGGAGCCGGCGTCATCGCCGCGGGCGAAGGCCCGGGGCGACGCGGTGCGGCGGCACAGCGGGGACGAGCGGGAAGCGCGGGTGAGCTGGAGCGAACTGCTGCTGAAGCATCCGCGGAAGCGCGTCAGGTTCTGAGTTCTACTTCTTCGCCCTTGCGTACTGCGGCGGATAAGCCGCTTCCCCACCCAGCGCCTTCGCGGCGTGCCACGGCCAGTGGGGGTCGTCGAGAAACGCGCGGGCCATGGCGACGAGGTCGGCCTGGCCAGAAGCGACGATCTCCTCGGCCTGAGCGGGTTCGGCGATGAACCCGACGGCGATGGTGGGGATGACGGCGTCGGCGCGCACGGTTGCCGCGAAAGGGACCTGGAAACCGGGGCCCGAGGGGGTTTTCGCCTTCGGCAGGGTCCCGCCGCTGGAGACGTCGATGAAATCGCACCCGCGCGCCTTCAGTTCGCGGGCGAACGCCACGGTGTCGTCGAGCGTCCAGCCGCCGTCGGCCCAGTCGGTCGCCGAGACGCGGACGCCGACGGGGAGTCCCTGGGCGGTTTGACGCACTGCGTCAAACACTTCGAGGGGGAAGCGCATCCGGTTTTCGAGAGAGCCTCCGTAACTATCCGAGCGGCGGTTCGAGAGCGGCGACAGGAACTGGTGAAGCAGGTAACCGTGCGCAGCGTGCACTTCGATCGCGTCCAGCCCGCAAGCCGCCGCCCGGTGCGCCGCCGATGCGAACGCCTCGCGCACGGTGGTCATGTCCACCGCGTCCATCGCCCGCGGCGTGTGCCACCCGGCGTCGAACGGCAGCGCCGACGGCGCCACCGTCTCCCACGCCCCTTCGACCAGCGGCTTCCCGCCCTTCCATGGAACGTCCGTCGACGCCTTCCGTCCCGCATGCGCGAGCTGGATGCCGAGCTTCGCGACGCCATGCTTCCGGAAGAACGCGACGACGGGCTCGAGCGCCTTCGCGTGCCCGTCGGACCAGAATCCATGGCACCCCGGCGAAATCCGGCCCCGCGGCTCCACGCCGGTCGCTTCGATCCACACCAGCCCCGCGCCTCCCAGCGCGAACTGCCCGAGGTGAACCTGGTGCCATTCCGTCGCAAGCCCGCCCTCCGAGCTGTACTGGCACATCGGCGACACGACGATCCGGTTCGCGAGCGTGAGGTTGCGAAGAGTGAACGGCGTGAAAAGGGCAGGCGGCATCGGCGAGAGGCTATCGGATTCCCGCGCGCGTTCCCTTGAATTATCTGTCAGCGCTTCGCCCGATTTCCGTAAATACGCGGCGGGAGGAGATCTCTGGACCAGCATTTTCGAACTCTGAAAGCCGCGATCCCGGACGTCGGCTCCTGGACCTGGTGGGACGCCGACTTTCCCGGCACGATCCAGCTCGAGTTCGCAGGCGTGCAGCTCTGGTTTCCGCCGCTGCGCGACGGCGCGCCGCCGGCGGGCCACGTCGCGCTCCGCTTTCACCACGTCATTTCAGCCAGCTTCATGACCCGGCGCAGTGCCTCGCATTTCCCCCACGACTGGCCGCGCCTCATGAACGAGGACCGCCTCGAGCCTCTTCCTATCTGGAACGGAGGATTCTCCTTCAATGACGACCGCTGGCTGAAGGTGATGATGCGTGAAGCGGGGGACGTGATGACGCGCCACGGATTCGCGCCCGGCGACGCGGGGTACCACCGGGCGCCGGTGCGGCTTGCGTTCGGGGCGGGGCCGGCGATGGCGGCGGTCGCGGCCGAGCGGCTGAGCGTGCATGCCCACGGCATCGAGGTCCCGGCGGGGGACCTGTCGGGGCTGCACGGGAAATGGTGGGACTACTGGCGCGAGTACTGGAAGAAGCGCCGGAAGCGCGAGGCGTTGCCCTACGACCCGGTGTGCGAGGTGACGATGCCGGCGGTGGAGAGGAAGGCGTACGTGCCCGCGGACCGCGAGGAGGTGGAGCGGTTGCGGAGCGGGGACGCGGGCAGCCGGTAGGAGGCCTTACCCGACGCCGAGCAGCTCGACCTCGAAGACGAGCACGGCGTTCGGGGGGATGACGCCGCCTGCGCCGCGTGCGCCGTATCCGAGGTCCGGGGGGATGGTCAGCTTGCGCTTTCCGCCCACCTTCATCGTTGCGACGCCTTCGTCCCAGCCCCTGATCACGCGTCCCGCGCCGACCGGGAATTCGAACGGCTCGCCGCGGTCTTTGGAGCTGTCGAATTTCTTCCCGTCGGTCAGCCAGCCGGTGTAGTGGACCTTGCAGTTCTGGCGGGGTTGAGGCGAAGCGCCGGTGCCGACGACGAGGTCTTCGTACTGGAGGCCGGAGGGGGTTGTGACGGGGGGCATGAAGGGGCTCCTTGGTGGATGAACGGCGAAGACGAAACGAAAAACGAAAAAGGAAAAACAAAAAAGGAAAAGTTTCCCCGGGGGCGCGGCTTCGGTTACTTGCCCCACCACTCTGCGGACGGGATTTCCCCGGGATCGGCGCCCTTCACCGCCTGCCGGACGAGGACGTAACGCGTCCCCGTCGTGACTTTCGGCGCGGCCGCGACCGCCGCGGTGATCCCGCCGTCCTCGCCGATGAAGGCTGCGGCGAGCCCGCTGCTCCCCCGCACGCCTGAAGCGGGACTGAAGTCTTCCCACTTGCCGCCGCTGGTGCGGCTGACGAGAAACCGGCAGTAATACGGGTCGCCCTCGCGTTCGCCGCGCTCCGTCCACGTGAAGACTGCGTTTTTCCCGCGCGCCTTGAGGCGAAACGTGGCGGCGATGTCAAACGAAGCGAGGGAGTCTTTGGGGGGTGCGGCGGCGACCGTCCAGACGGCCCAGTGCGCGCCGGCGTCGTCGCTCCAGTTGTAGAGGAAGCGGAACTTGCTCGTGAGCAGGACGAGGTGAAACTGGTTTCCGTTCTGGGCGCCGGTGATCGCGACGGGATCGCCCTGCTCGGGAGCGGGGGCCGGGACGGCGGGAGCGTCCGTCCAGGCGGAGCCCTCGGCACTGGCGATCCTGTGGACAAGCTTGTTGTACTCGCCGACGAAGACCAGGTGCGGGCCGTCGTCAGCGACGAGAAGAGGAGGGCAGCACGAATCTCCGCGCGCGACCGTGCGGCCGGCGGCTGAGAGCGCGCGCCACTTCTTCCCGCTGTCTTCCGTCTGCGAATAGAAAATCTCCCCCGACGATGTGCTCATCGCCAGGTACCGATCCGCGCCCCGAGCGGCCAGCCGTGAAAATGACGGCAACCCCTTCAGGGTGCCGGCGATCCGTGTCCGGGACAGGTCCTTCCCCGCCGCAAGGTCGAACGCTGCGATTGAAATCGACTTGTCGTCCTCGTCCGCGAGCGGGATCTCAACGCGGTCGCCTTCGACGACAGGCTCCCCGGCGGGGCCGTTCGGGAGCAGGATCACCTTCCACGGCGCGCGCCCGTCAGCCGACACGCGAAACGTCAGGCCGGCACCGCGCTCGAACACGAAGACGCCGACGGCGCCAGAGGGCCCGCGCACGACCTCGACCGGCCAGGGCATCCGGTCCCCTTTGGCCGCCATCGCTTCGGCCGGGTACACCCAGCCGACGGGGGCTTCGGCGGATGCCTCGATGGCAGACAGGACGGCGTACAGGCAGGCGAAAAGCGGACGTCGTTGCACGCGAATCTCCGTTGGCGGTGGCGTTTCCCCTGCGGGCAGGATACCTTCCCGTGGCACTCGAATTGCGAGGAGTCCTGACATGATCCGCACCGCCAACCCGGCCCTCAGCGCCAAGTCGTTCGAGAACTTCATCTCCGCCGCAGGCTCGTCCCAGATGACGCTGCAGGGCTCGGTCATCAAAACCGCGACCCTCCTTTTCATCGCCGCCGGCTGCGCCCTGATCACGTGGATCCCGATGCAGAATTCGGATTTCCAGACGGCCCTCGTCCTCGGGATCGGCGGGATGATCGGCGGATTGATCCTGGGGCTCGTCACCGCATTCAAGCGCGAGTGGGCTCCGGTCACGGCGCCCCTCTACGCCGCGTGCGAAGGACTGTTCCTGGGCGCCATCTCTGCGGTCTATGACCTGAGCTATCCGGGCACTCACATTGTTCTGCACGCCGTACTGCTCACCTTCGGGACGCTCCTCGCCCTTCTCGTGGCCTACATGTCCCGCCTCATCCGCCCCACGGAAAACTTCAAGCTCGGCGTCGTCGCTGCCACCGGCGGCATCATGCTCGCCTACACCGTGATGTTTTTCCTGCGGCTCTTCGGCGTCAACGTCGGCTTCATTCACAACTCCGGCCCGATCGGGATCGGCATCTCGGTCTTCGTCATCATCGTCGCCGCGCTCAACCTCGTGCTCGACTTCGACTTCATCGAGCAGGGCGCCGAAACCGGCGCGCCGAAATACATGGAGTGGTACGCGGCCTTCGGCCTGCTCGTCACCCTCGTCTGGCTCTACCTCGAAATCCTGAGGCTGCTGGAGAAGCTGAATTCGCGGAGGAATTAAGCCGGGCCGCGGACTACTCCTGTATCCCCGCTTCCTTCATCGCTCCTCTAAGCGACTCCGCCCATTTGGCATAGGCGGCCTCGTTTGGATGCAGCCCGTCCGGGAACTCTTCGTCACGCACTCCCCCGATCTCGGTCACGAAGGGCGTGTGCGAATCGCACCACGTGACGCCGCGGCGGGACGAAGAGATCGCGCGCAGCCGGGCGTTGAGGTCGAGGATCTTCTCTGGCGGCAGGTTCGTGAGCGGCATGCGCGGCATCACCGCGCAGAGGACGACCCGTGCGTCGGGGCGGCTGCGCTGTAACCGGTCCAGCATGTCCATCACGTTGAACGCAACGTCGGATGGATTCGCGCCCAGGTGCAAGTCGTTGGTGCCTATGAGGAGAACCATCGCTTTCGGTTCGAGCGCGAGAATGTCGGCGTCGAAGCGGTACAGGAGCGTTCTCGAAGTGTCTCCCGCGATGCCGCGGTTGGCGACCTTGAGGCCGGGAAACGCGCCTGGCAGGTCTTTCCACCATGCGGTGATCGAATCCCCCGCGAAGACGACGGCGCCGCGATCGCGTACTTCCATCCCGGGGAACGCCGCGCGGGTCTCGTCCCACCCGCGCGGCTTCACCGCCGGCCCGCGGCCAGGCATGACCTCGACGATCTTCGGGGCCCGGTTGAAAGGGATCACGAACGCCGCCCCCGCAGCGAGAACAATCGCGGCGATCCAGAAGGCCTGCAGTCCGCCAGGACGGCGGCGCGGAGGCAGGGCGGGTTGCACGGTTTCGGTCACGCGCGCATCATGCCTGAGCCCGGCTATTTCAGGGCCTTCGCGTACGCCACGAATTCCTTCTCGAACGCCGCCGCATCCTTGATCCCGAGCGCTTCCGTGAAGTCCTCCCAGGAAATCTTGCCGTCGCGCTCCTTGTCCAGGTACGCCGCGAACTTCTCGCGGTACTTGCCGCCCCTCAGGAAGTGGCAGAGCGCCCAGCCTTCGGAGTAGTACGCCTTCATCTGCATCGGGTTCGGCTGGCCGCCGATCAGCGTCTTCAGCGGCACCAGCGTCTTCGACGACTCCATCTGCCTGAACTCGTCCAGCAGCTTCTTCATCACGCCTCCCTCGACGATCTCCTTGCCCTTCCAGACGGTCATCGCCCAGTACGAGGCGAATCCCTCGTTGAACCAGATCGCGCTCGACGCGCCGGGCTGGCCGCCGCCGATGGAGAGACGGTTGTGAAGGAGCTGGTGCGTCGCTTCGTGCTTGAGCACGAAAACCCAGTCGTCGCCGGCGGGCTGCTCGAGGCCGGTGTGAAGCGACTTCGTCCCGGGATCGTAGTAGCCGCCGGGACCGCCGTCCCCGCCGCCCGGCATCTGCGGGCCGCCTCCCTTGCCGCCGGGAGGACCGCCCCCGGGACCTCCGGGTCCGCCCATCTGCATGTTCGCGAGGAAGACCTTCCGCGTCTTATAGAAGCGCACCTGCATCAGCTCCCGCGCTTCCTCGCTCTTGATCCTGGCCTTGAATGTCTCCACGAACGCGCGGTGCAGGTCCTCGAGCATGACGGCGACCTGCTGAAGCGTCTTGGCGTCGGCGTCGGACTGGATTTCGTAGGTCGCGGACGTGGCGACTAGCTTCGCCCAGCCTTTTTCCTTCGCGGCGACGATCTTGACGGCAGGCTCGGCGGCGGCGGGAAATGCGGCGAGGGCGAGGACGGCGGCAAGCAGGCGCATGCTATTCCTCCAGGGAGATGGCGAGGTCGTCGAGGTCCAGGGAAGCGCCGGACGTGCCGGGCTCCTGGGTGTTGATCGAGAACGTGAGGCCGGCGATGTCGTCGCCCTCGGCGGGGGCGGCCGCGCCGGTCGGTCCGGCGGAGAAGTCGGAAGCGCGGACGGTGATTTCGCGCCAGTCGTCGCCGGCGGTCGTCGCCATCGCGGCCCAAGGGGCCACCCGGTCGCGGAAGAGCACCCCGACCTGCACGGTGCGCGCCGCGGAGCGGACCCGGATGCGGATCGCGAGTTTTCTCGACCAGTCCGCCGGCTCCGGCAGCATGACGCGTGCGCCGAAGATCGGCCCGCCCTGCGCGGTACTGCGCTCGAAGCCGTCGGCGATCGCCGCGAAATCCTCGAACAGGATCGTGCGCCGCGCCGGCAGCCACTTGGCGAACTTCGCCCGCGCCTTGTCGGCTGCGGGCTTGTCCTTGAACGGCAAGGGACCTTTCTCCGTCACGATCCCCGCGCCTGTGAGCGCGAGGTCCCTCCCGGCTGCCCGTATCGTGAACTCGCCGCGCGGCTGGACGAACACCTCGCCCTTCCTCGCCTCGAACACCAGCACATCGCCGTCGCGCGAAAGGGTCAGGGAGACGCCCGTCGCCATGGCAACAAGGTGACCATCGACATGAAAACCCGCGCCCTCCGGCGCCGTCAGCGTCCCCGTCACGGCCGCCCCTTCAGCAACCGGCTTTCCTTCCGCAACGAGCCGGCCCTGAATGTCGAGAAGGCGGAGGGCGGCGAGTGCGCGGGTCGGTGGAAGCGGTGGATTCGTCCCGGGATCGACCGGCGGTTTCGGGCCGGGGTCGACGGGCGGCGGGGGATCGACGGGAGGCTTCGGGGCGGGATCGACGGGCGGCCTGGGTCCCGGATCCACCGGCGGCGGCGGCTTGACGACAACGGGTCCAGCATCGGCCGGCGGTCTTGCGTTTGACGGCTCTACGGGATCGGGTGCTTTCGTGAGCTGGCTTTCACCCGGAACCCGGGAGGGCTGCCTGGCCGGGAGAGCCTTCCAGACGACGAAGGCGGTGGCCAGAACCGCCGCGGCAGCTACCCAGCCTCCCCACGCAAACCTCTTGCGCCGCAATGGGATACGTCGCTCGGTAGCGCGCTTTTCGACCGTGAGCACCAGCACCATTTCGCGGCACCCGTCGCAGCCACCCAGGTGCTCCAGCAGCGCCTCCCGCCCGAATTCGGGCAGGCTCCCCTCCACGTATTGCGCCATCGTTTCCGGGTCCGGGCAGGCCATGCCCCTTAGTCACCGGCCCTTCGGAAAAAGTACGCGCAATTTTTCGCGCGCCCGCGAAATCGCGGGTGACACCGCGTTGAGCGGGATCCCCAGCACCGACGCAATCTGCCGGTACGTTGCGCCGTCGAGGTGAAACAACTTCAGCATCAGCCGGTCGCGCACGGATAGCTGGTCCATGGCCGCTCGCACTCCCGAAGTGTCCGCCGGCTCCGCCACCGGCGGCGCTTCCGGGTCGCCCGCATCGTCCAAGGGCCGGAAACGAAGCGAACCTCGACGCAACTCCGTCCGCACCGAATTCAGCGTGACCCGGGTCGCGATGACGCGGAGGTACGTCGCGAGCGAGGCGCGTCCCTGCCAGGAGCGAAGCGCGGCGCTGTCCTTGTCCAGGAGGGCGACGAGCGCGGACTGCACCGCCGACTCGACGTCCTCCTCGCGGGCCGCGCCGGTGGCCCGCTTGAGCGCCGCGCCCGCCGCACCGGCCAGCGCTTCGCGAAACGTCGCCACGAATTCCTCCCACGCGCCGGGCTCGCGGCGGAGGCAACGGTGGACGAGATCGCGGTCGGCCATGGACCGATCTTACGCGCGGGGGCGTCAATCGTTGGAATACGGAGGGCGGTGCCGGCAGTTAGGTAAGTCCGCATTTCAATCTCCACTCATGGAGCCCGCGATGATTCCCCTTCGAGATTTCTCCGACCAGATTGCCGCGGTCGTCGACCGCGTCGCGCCCGCGGTTCTCCACGTCAAGGCGCTGATGGAGAAGCGTCCCGGGGTCGCTTCCGGCTCCTCTGTCATCGTCGCGCCCGACGGTTATGCGCTCACCAACTCGCACGTCGTGCACGGCGCGACCGCGGTCGAAGCGACGCTTGCGGACGGCCGTACGATCCTCGCGGACATCGTGGGAGACGACCCGGCGACGGACCTCGCGGTGCTGCGCCTCGCCGCTTCCGGCCTCCCGCACGCCGGGCTGGGCGACTCGAATGCGCTTCGCGTGGGCCACCTGGTGCTCGCGCTCGGCTCCCCGCTGGGGTTGGACCGCACGGTGACGTGCGGGATCGTCAGCGCTCTGGGCCGGACGCTTCCGGGCGGGCGGACGGGGCGAGTGATTGAGGGCGTCGTGCAGACGGACGCACCGATCAACCCGGGCAACAGCGGCGGGCCGCTCGTCGATGCGGAAGGGAAAGTCGTGGGCATCAATTCGGCGGTCGTTTTCCCGGCGCAGGGGCTGGGGTTCGCGGTGCCGTCGAACACGGCGACGTTCGTGCTGTCGGAGATTCTCGCGCACGGGCGCGTCCGCCGCGCCTGGCTTGGCATTTCCGCGCAGGAGATCCTCGTGCCCGCGCGGCTCGCGAGGGCCGCAGGCGTCGCTGCGACCCGCGGCGTCGCCATCCGCGAAGTTGCGCCAGGCTCGCCCGCGGCCACCGCCGGCATCCGTCCCGGCGACATCCTCGTCGGCGCGGGCGGGAAGGCGGTGCAGTCGGTCCCCGACCTGCATCGCTTCCTCGGGCATGACGCCATCGGCGCGGAGACGACGGTGGAGCTGCTGCGGGAAGAACGCCGGGTGACGGTCGCGGTGAGACCGAGGGAGATGGGGAGTGCGGCGTAGGTCTGTATCCGCCCCCGCCCTTGCCCCCGCTCTCGCTTCCCTGCTGTAATGCCGGGCTCGAATGCTCTTCGACCCCTCCAAGGCCCGCTCTTCCGGCGCCACCGCCCACCGCGACGGTGGCGGAGCGTTCGCCGTCGAACCGCCCGCCCGCGGCGTGATCCCGCCTGACCCGGTCGGGGCCGAAGCGCTCTTCGGCATTCCGCGCCAGCAGACGAATCCTTCGCGCTGGTCCGGGGAGAACTGGGGCGCGTTCACGGCGGAGTTGCGCTCCGCGGGAGTCGAAGTGCGCGAGGACCGGGGAACGAAGGCGGCCTTCGTGACGGACGCGGGCGGACTGGCGCTCGGGGCGCCGCACGGCGTCGTCACCGGGCGATCGGCGGTTCACGTCGCCGCCGTCATGAAAGCCGCCCAGCGCTTCCGCGTTCCCGTCACCACGCGCGGAGGAGGTCTCACGACCGAGGGCGAGACGGTCGCCTTCGGCGGGCTGGCGCTCGATATGACGGGAATGAGCAAAGTGAAGCACGTCGACCGCGACCGGATGCTGGCGCGCGTCGAGGCCGGGATTTTCTGGCACTCGATGGCCGAAGTCCTCCGCCGCCAGGGACTTGACTACGTCAGTGCACCGCTCAATTTTACTTCGAGCGTCGGCGGCACCATCGCCGTCGGCGGCATCGACGTCAACGCGTGCAAGTGGGGGTGCAGCGCGGACCAGTGCGTCGCGATGGAAGTCGTGACCCCGACCGGCGACATCGTCGAGTGCTCCGAGACGGAAAACCCGCAGCTCTTCGAGCGCGTCCTCCTCGGCTACGGCCAGTTCGGCGTCGTCACCGAGGCCACGATGCGCATCCGGGCGTACACGCCGTGCCGCATGCACTACCTCTTTTACGACGACCTCCGCCGCGCCATCGACGACCTGCAGCTCGTCGTCCGCAGCGACGCGACCGACTACAGCGGCATCCTCACGATGAAGGACCGCGCCAACAACCTTCTCTTTGCATTCGACGACGACGACCGCGAGCGCGCCTTCTTCGCGAACGTCCGCCCGAAATTGCGCGGCCTCACCGAGACGCAGTTCGCGCTTCGCACCGCGATGCATTACGCGCTTCGCCCCTGGCAGCTCCCTGAAGCGCTCTGGCTGTACCGGCGCAAGAAACTTCTCCTCCCCGAATTCGAGCGCCCCGAGCACCTGCGCGACGGCAGGATGCTCGACCGCACCGTCGTTTTTTCGCGCGCCGTCTGGCGCCACTGGGGAAACCGCACGATGGTCATCCCCGACCTCGCGACCAGCGCGGAGAAGTTCGCGGACGCGGTGCTCGAAGGGAACAAGGTCATGCGCAAGTACTTCACGGCGTACACCCTGTACTGCGTCGCGATCCGCGTCTTCGGCAAGCGCGAGCGCTACGAGCTCTCGTGCATGCCCCCCGACGCGGAAGGCTGGGGGTACGGCTGCGAATTCGAGCCGATGTTCAAGGCGGGCGAATTCAGCCGCGACTACCTGCAGAGCTTCAAGAACGCGATCTACGACGTCGGGCTGAAGTTCGGCGGGAGTTACTACCGGTTTGGCGGCGCGATGAAGGGGTACATCCGGCGGATGTTCGGCGACGAAGTCGTGGACCGGCACCTGGCGATGAAACGGGCGGCGGACCCGGGGATGGTGTTGAACCCGGACGTCGTGTTCTAAGGAAGCGACTGGTTTAAGTCCTGCGGCTCGCAGGCCAACGGCAGTAGGTAGGGGGTAGGAGGTAGAAAGGGCCTTGTCTACCTCCTACCCACTACCTCCTACCAACTACCCCCTCTTCCCAACCGCTACACCCTGACGGAAGGCCCCACTTGATGTCCTTCGCTCACTTCCAAAAAATCCCTGCGCCCGCGACGTTCGCCGCCTGCAGCGGCTGCGACATCTGCGCGCTCGCGTGCCCCGTCTGGCAGCAGACGCACGACCTGCGACTCACTCCCAAGGGCCGGGCCACCGCGCTTCAGGGAGGCGCGCGCGCGGCCGACCTGGTCGAATCGATCGCCGCCTGCACGATGTGCGGCTCGTGCGTCCCTGCGTGCCCCGAGCGGATCGACCTCGTCTCGTTGACGCTGTCGCTCCGCGCGGAACTCGCCGCCGCGGGGACCTCGCCTCTCGTCCCACTCGCCTCGGGGTTCCTGGCGCCGCCCCGCCCCGCATCGCGCCCCTCGACTCACCTGAAGACCGTCCTCCTCGCCGAAGAGCGCCTCCTCGCCGACCCCGCCCTCCTCGCCTCCGCCATCCTGCGCCTCGGCGGCCCCTCCCACGTCGTGGTCGCCGCCGACCCGGGGCGCGACATCGCGACGGCGCTGGAAGCGGGGCTCTCCCCGTCGCCGGAGCGACTGGAACAGTTTCTAGCCGGGCTCCGCGGCGCTATGCGTGTCGTCACGACCGAGGGATTCATGAACGCTTTCATCAAGAAGTGGCTCCCCGGCACGCCAGTCCGTCCGCTCGGCGAGGCGTGCATCGCACTCACGGAAATCCGCCGGGCGCTGCGCCCGACGGACCTCTACGTCCTCGAAGCGCGCGCCTATCACGCCGACCGCGAACGCCTCGTCCTGGTCTATGACGCGCTGCGTCACGAAACCGGCTGCGAGATGAATCTCGACCTCCAGCGCCTCGCGGTTCCCACCTCGGCCACCGCCCTGAACGCCCGCTTCGGAAGCGGCCCGGTGCGGATTGCCGAGCAGGTGAAGTGGATCCTCGAGGGACGCCACCCCAAACGCGTGGTGGTCGAAAACCTCGAGGACGGCGAAGCCATCCGGCGGGAGCGGGACGTGGAAGTCGTGCACGTCGCGGCGCTGGCCTCCCGGAGCTGAAGTTATTTCACTTCGAAACTCTTCCGCGCGACGTAGATCCGACCCGCGTCTCCGCTCGCGGCGATTTCATCGATGAAATCCTCGAAGCGGCGCTCGATCTTTCCGGAAAAAGCACGCTTCCCGTTGATCTCGACGATGACGTCGCGGTCGAGGTCCACCAGGTTGTCCGAGAACCACACCGTGAGCCGGCCGACCTTTCTCGCTTCGATGGAAATTTTCTGTCCCGCGACGCGCCCCGTGAGCAG
The DNA here is from genome assembly GCA_038060895.1 of Planctomycetota bacterium. GTDB lineage: Bacteria > Planctomycetota > MHYJ01 > WSZJ01 > WSZJ01 > WSZJ01. The sequence goes on along the minus strand of JBBTCT010000014.1, from coordinate 60,562 downwards.
GGCCGTGCCGTCCCGGCCCTTCTTGACGTATTCGCGGCGGCGTTCGGCTTCGGTGCCGGTCGCACTGACGGGGATGTCGCCGCGGGTCGGATCGACCGGGGCGGGGCCGCGCAGGGTTTCGGCCGCGAGCCAATGGTGGCGCGACTGCGCGACCGTGACGAAGCGCTGGACGATCGCGGGGGAGTAGACGTTGCGGCGGATCGGCGCGGCCCACTCCGCGAACGCCGCGATCCACGTTTCGTCCTTGTCCATGTGCCCCCAGTCCGGCTCCTCCTCGAGCGCCGCCGGCGAACCGAGGCCCTCGCGCAGAAATGCGGCCGCTTCCCGCGTCGCCTCGAGCATGAGTCCGTCCTCGAGAGCGCCGACGCGGGCCTGCAGGGGGAGGCCTCTGAGATTCGCGAGGAACGGCATGGTGCGGACGCGCGCGCCGCTGATCCACGGGGCGGCGCCGGCCCAGCGGTCGGGATGGAGCATGGCGATTTCCCACGCTCCGTTTCCTCCCATTGACGAGCCGTTGATGAACGCGCGGTCCGGATCCGCTGGGCAGCGCCGCAGCACCGCGTCGAGCGCCGCAAGCGTCACGCGCCGCTCCGCTTCCGTCGAACCCCACCCCTTCCCGAAATTCGGTTCCGAGTGCGGCGCCGCGATGATCCAGCCGGACTCGCGCGCGAGGACGGCGAAGCGGTCGCGACGGTTGCGGGCCGGGCCGGACGTGACGTGCATGGAGACGAGGACGGGGCGTGGGCCGGGGAAGCGCCTGCGGTCGGGGAGGGCGAGGAAGCAGGGAGCGCGGTCGCCGGCTTCGTTCCACGCGAACTCGATCGAGTCGGGGGCGGCGGCGGGGTCGCTGAAGTCGAGACGGTGCGCGAGGACCTCGAGGGCGGCGAGCGGGACGCCGGAGGCCTTGAGCGCGGCGGCGGCCTCGTGGCGGGCGGCGGCGTCACCCTGCATGACGCACTGCGTCAATTGAGCGAGGAGTTCCGCCTGCCGCTGCTCCCCCGAGGCGCGCAGCCAGTCCCCGGCGTCCGCACGGTGCTTGCTCCGCCGCTCCAGCTCATCCGGCGGCGCGACGGGCGGCGACCCGAGCGAAGCGTCCGCCTTCACCCAGTCCGCTGCCCACAGCGCCAGGTCACGTACCCACTTACCGTCCACCTTCCGCCAGTTCAACGCCGCCCGAGCTTCAGCATTCTCCGGAGCCTTCGCCAGCACGGCTTCCCACTGCGCCCGCGCCTCGTCGATCAGTTTCCGTTCCCGGCACCACTTCGCCAGAGCCGCATGCTCCCCCGCCGCGGTGTCCGGCTTGAGGGCCGCGGCCTTCGCGGCGTACTCCTCCCATGAGAGAGGCGCCTTCTCCACTTTTGCGACGTTGCGCCGGTCCATGTGGAATTCGTCGTGGCGGCGACGGAGCACCAGCGTGGATCCATCGTCCGACAGGACGGTTCCCTCGAAGCGCCGTCCGTCCGCTAGCGTCACGATGTCCAGGAGGATGGACAGCAGCAGGGTGGGAGAGGCTCCGGTCATTCCGTCATATTACCGTCGCGCCCCTTCACCGCCCTGCCCGCGCCGCGCTACGATGCGCCGCCCGCATGATCGCCCCCGCCATCGGCACTCCCTCCCGCTCCGTCGACGTCCTCATTGTCGGCGCTTCGCTGTCGGCCGCAGCGTGCGCCAAACGCCTCGTGGACGCAGGGCTCCAGACGCTCGTCATCGAGCGCAAGAAACTCCCGCGCCACAAGATCTGCAGCGGAATCCTGTCTCCGCGCGGCCACCGGTTCCTGCTCGAGAATTTCGGGCCTCTTCCTCGCGAGATCCTTCACGAGCCAACCTCGTGCCGCGGGGTCACGTTTCACTTTCCCAAGGCGCCCTCCATCGATATTGACTTCTTCGGAGGGCCGACGCCGCACCTGTACCGCAAGAATTCGGACTACTGGGCGATCCAGCGAAGCGGTGCGGTGGTGGAGGACGAGACGGCGTTCACTGAGCTGGAGTCGGCTGCGCAGCATGTGGACGTGCGCGTGATCCGGCGCGGGCGGCCTGAGACGATCCGGGCGAGGTGGGTCGTGGGAGCGGACGGGCCGACGTCGCTCGTGGTGAAGGCTGTCTACCCGAACTACCAGAACGCGATCCCGTGGTTTCTCGTCGGGCAGAAATTCCACGACATCGTGAAGTGCCCGCTGGACCGGCAGTACTTCCACTTCTGGTTTCACCCGGGACTCGGCCACTACACCTGGAGCCACGCGCGGGACGGGCGGCAGATCGTGGGCGTCGGCTTCGACGCGGGGCACAACTTCGACAAGGCGCACGCCAACGTCGTGAAGTACATCGGGCGGCGCCACGGGGTCGAGCTCGGGCCGGCGCAGGACTCCGAGGCGTGCGGCGAGAATTTCGGTCTGTCGCTCATCAACCGGTACGTGTTTGGAAAGGGCCGCGTGCTGATCACCGGGCAGGCGGCGGGGTTCCTGAACATGATGGCGGAAGGAATGTCGGCGGCGCTGCATTCAGGCGCCATCTGCGGCGAGGCGATCGCAGAAGCGGCGTTTCACGGCGAGCCCTCGCAGCGCGTCTATCGCCGCTTCATCGAAAGTGAAGTCCGCCACTGCAGCGACCAGTGGAACCCGCTTCAGATCGCGTTCGGGCGTCCGCACGAAGCGGATTTCTGGGCGGCACTTCGGCGGCTGGGATGGACGGAGCGAATGCAGGTGATCGGGGAAGTCGTGATGTTCGTGCGGCTGTACGCGAAGTTTCGCTGGGGGCGGCAGATCCTGGGTCAGGCGGTGGAGCGACTCTTGACCGGGAAGTACGACGCGCGGAGGTGGTGGTAGCCGGCGCGCACTGGTGATGAATTTGAACGGGTGTTCAGAAGGATTTACACATGAAACCATGTTGTACTCTTTACTCATGATTCGTGCAGTCATGCACGGCCAAAACCCCGATTTCATCCACTTTACACACTTTATGTTGGCAGACGCTTTGCAAGCGGTCCTGCCCCGCGCGTGTCAAAGAGCGGACGCATCGCCGCCGCCAGCCCTGGAACCCGAAAGCGACAGGAGATCGACGATGAGACGAAAGGCCCTATGGACCGCGGCGCTCGTTGCGGCCGCCTCAATTTCTGCCCAGTCCTTGACGTTGCTTGTCATCTCCGAAGCGCGGATCGTGCAGGAGAGCGAACGCGTTGTAACGGGCACCGTTCTGACCGCACAGGCCCAGTGGCTTGATCCCGACGGCGACGGCGTCCAGTCGATCTATACCGTTGCGACCTTCCGCGTCGATCAGTCGATCAAGGGACCGGATCAGCCCGGCGCCCTCCTGACTCTTCACGCATTCGGCGGCACCATCGGGAATCGCACGATGACCGCCCCGGGCGTCCCGCTCTTCCAGAAAGATGAACGCCTCCTCCTTTGCCTCACCAGGGAGATCACAACCGCCAAATTCTCCGCAGTCGTCGGCGCCGTCCAGGGCCGGTGGGTCATCCGGACCGACTCAAGCGGGGCGGACCAGGCGCGCCGTGATTTTGAGCACGCCGCGTTCATGACTCTCGACGCGAACGGGAACCTGGTTGGCGCAGAGGCTCCAAATTCGAAAGAAGAGCCCCTCGCGGATGTTGTGGCTCGCCTCCAGGCGGAGGTGAAGAAATGAAGCGCTTCCTGGCCTTCAGCGCACTCGCCGTCATGCTGGCGCTTCCGCCCAAATCGAGCGGGTACGTGTTCTATGGTCCGCCGCCGCCAAAGTGGGGCGGTGGGGCGCTGGGCACTTCGTCGGGGGGGAACGTGGACTGGATGTTTGCCGCGGCGGGGACGCCAGACATGGCTGGTGCGATGGCGGACAAGGAGGGCGAGTGGGTTGTCTTGATCGACTGCCTTAAGGCGTGGGAAGACGCGACGGTCGGCAATCTGGATCTTCGCTACACCGGCACGACGCTTGTCGCGGCCGCGACCGGCGACGGAAACCACATCGCAGGCTGGGAAGAATCGTCCTGGGGATTCGGCTCCAGCGCGATCGGGGTGTGTTCCTTCGACTATTCCTCCGGAGTCATGTCGGACGCGGATGTCGAATTCAACGGAGTGCATTTCACGTGGGGAGACGCGGTCCTCATGCGCAAAGTCGCACTTCATGAATTCGGGCACGCCATTGGTCTCGGCCACGAGACCAAGGCGACGGCCATCATGAATCCTGTCGTGGGCTCGGTGTCGGATCTCCAACCGGACGACATCGGGGGAGTCGTGACGCTCTACGGAACGGGGACGGTCGCGGACGGGATCGACGAGTCATCGCCGCCTCCACCGCCGCCTCCTCCTCCTCCGCCGCCACCGCCGCCTCCTCCGCCGCCTCCACCGTCTCCACTCCCGCCAATGCCGCCGGCTTCTCCTCTGCCTCCACTTCCTCCCCCTCCGCCGCCTCAGGATCCAGGCGTGTGGAATGAAGAACCCGGCGCCACGCCTCCTCCCGCGGCCAACGGCAGCGGCAGCAGCTCGTCGGACGACGACGATGATGACTATGGAGGAGGGCTGAAGGGGAAGTACCGCCGGTACAAAGACAAGTACTGCATTGTGGCAACGGCGGCGTACGGGTCCGAGAATTCGTCGCGTGTTGACGTCCTTCGGGCGAGGCGCGACCGGTCGCTGCGCGGGACGGCTTCAGGAGCGAACGTCATCGGAACATACGAGAACGCGGCAGCCCCGCTCGCACAGGTAGTAAAGAAGAGTGAAGTCCTCAGGGCGCTCGTGAGGGGGGCGCTCTCGAGGTAACCGGCTCGGGGCGTGAGCTGTGTTGGCCCACGCCCCGGGCTTTCATGTTTCCCGCAGGGATTCGTCTATGGGTTCGCGGCGCCGTCAGGAACCCGAACCAGGCCGACCAGGGGCGCGTTGGGCAACGCTACCGCACGCGGCCGATCGCAAACTTCAGGTAGTCCCCTTCGGGAAACGCCGGGATCACGGGGTGGTCGCATCCGGCTCCGTGAACCTCGAGAACTTCGAAGCGGCGACCGCGCGACCGCGCCGCTTCACGCACATTTTCCAGATGTTCCTCGCGAGAGAAATGGCTGGAGCAGGAAGCGGCGCACAGCAAACCGCCGGGACTCGTGACCGCGACGGCGAGCTGGTGAAGCCGGAAGTAGGCCCGGCGCGCCGCCGGCAGCGAAACGCGGCTCGGCGCGAAACTCGGTGGGTCGCTGATCACGAGGTCCCAGAACCTGCGGCGGCCTGAACCCGCTTCCAGGAAATCGAAAACGTCCGCTTCGTGAAATCGCGCAAGGGCGAGGGGAAGAGCGTTCAGCGCGAAGTTGCGACGCGCGGCGGCGAGGGCGGGGCGGGAGACATCGACGGTGTCGGTCGAGGCGGCGCCGCCGCGGGCGGCGTAGAGTGAGAAGCCGCCGGTGTAACCGAACAGGTTGAGCACGGAAGAGCCGCTGGAGAGCATTTCGACGCGTTCGCGATTCTCGCGCTGGTCGAGAAAGAGGCCGCCCTTGGAAGCGCGTCCGGGCGAGACTTCGAAGAGCAGTCCGTTTTCGCGAACCGTCAAGGTCTCCGGGACGCGACCGGCGAGCACGGTGCCGTCGCGGTCGATGGCGCCGCGCAGCGTCGTGGCGCCCGCCAGCTGCTTCGCGACGTGTGCGTAGAATTCGCGCGCGCCGCCGCCGTCGAAGCGCAGGACGGCAACGTCGTCATAGAGGTCGGCGTGGAGCCCGGGGAGGCGGTCGGCCTCGCCGTGGACCCAGCGGAAGGCGTTCGTGCGAGTGCGGTCGAGCGCCGTGAGACGCCGGGCAAGGGCTTCCCGGAGGCGGGTCTCAACCAGCGCCGGCGGATCCTCCACGGGCCCCGCTTCCAGAACACGCACGGCGATGGCCGACCGGGTGTCCCAGAAACCCGTTGCGACCGGCCGGCCCGCGCCCGTCTCGACGGTGACGACTTCCCCGTCGCGCAGCCGCGGAGGCCGGTCGAGGGCGTCGCGATAGATCCACGGCGCCCCGGCGCGGATCGCGCGGTCGAGTTTCTTCCCGAGGGTGACGCTGCGCATGGGGGCGGGAATTGTATGCCTGGCCGGGTCATCGCGAATCCTCCGAACTTTCCCGCCGCAATTTCGTCCAATGGCGAAGAGAAACCGCTGGGAGGGAGACGTCCATGCGCGCGTTCCAGATTCCGGCCGTGGTGACGTGCTTGATGGCGGTGGCGGCGCGCGCTGAAACGCCGTCGGACTGGATGAAGACGCTCAAAGAATCGTCGGAAAAGGGCCAGTACCAGTTCCAGCCGGAGCGCGAGGCCGCGTTGCTGGCGCCCTTCGGCAGCGCGACCACCGAGGAATGCCGCGAGGCGATTCCGGCGCTGATCGCGCTGATCAACGACCCGAAAGGGATGCCGTCGGCCCTTCACTGGTTCATGGCGCACGAAGCTCTCTTTGCCATGACGTGGAGCCGCATCCAGCGGGCGAAGGCGCCGAGTGCGGGGTGCATGTCGGCGGAAGACCACGACATGCTTTCAGAGATCGGGGAGGGGGGCGGCAAGCCCGGGGTGCCGCCGCCGACCTGGGCGACGTGGTGGGAAGCGAACAAATCGAAGGATCGCCAGGAGTGGCGCAGGTCGGGGATCGCGGGGCTGATGGTGGACATCCGCGCGCACGGCAAGAAGCGCTGGCCGGCGATTCACGCGCTCGAGGACCTCGGCGCGCTGGGGAAGGTAGCGTGGGAATTTGTCGGGGAGAAGGACCTGGACGTGATCCGGGCGCTGCCGCTCCAGGAGGACGCCGACCACATGGTCCGTTCGCAGGCGGCAACGGCGCTGGCGGGAATGGAGGACGCGCATGCGGACGAACTGGGGGAAAAGCTGGCGCTGGATTCCTCGAAGGCGTGGCGTGACCGGGAGAGCGGAATCCAGGCGCTTGAGAAGCTCGGCAAGGCGGGGGTCCCCGCGCTCCTGAGAGTCGCGCGGCGGCTCGGCGCCATCGAAGGCGTGCTGGACCCGGGCGGGGACGGCGCGATCTGGGCCAACGCGATGACCTCGCTGGGAAGACTCGGCGGCGACCCGAAGGCGTACGTCATGACCATTCCCGACAAGGCGGCTGATCGTGTGAAAGCGGTCGGCCTCCTCGAGGACAAGTGGGGCATCAAGCCGGCGGAGCCGAAGAAGGAGTAGGGCTACTTGCCGAGGATCGCTTCCACGTCCTTCAGCGTCGGCTTGATCACGGGCGGTTTCGCGAGCGTCGGCACAATCGCCTCCTGCGTCTTGTAGCCGTTCCCGGTGATGTAGGCGACGGTGAGTTCGTCCCTGCCGATCTTTCCTTCCCGCGCGAGTTTCACGAGGGTCCCGATCGTCGCGCCGCCGGCGGTCTCCGTGAAGATCCCCTCCGTGCGGGCGAGGAGCTTGATGGCGGCGACGATGTCGTCGTCGCTGATGCCGGCCGCGGACCCGCCGGTCTTGCGGATGATGTCGAGCGCGTACGGCCCGTCGGCGGGATTGCCGATCGCGAGCGACTTGGCGATCGTGTTCGGCTTCACCGGGACGATCTCGTCCTTCCCCTGCGCGAACGCCGTCGCGACGGGCGAACAGCCGGCGCCCTGCGCGCCGCTCACGCGGGTTTTGACTTCGCCGATCAGCCCCAGCGTCTCGAGCTCGTGCAGCCCCTTGTAAATCTTGCAGAGCAGGCTTCCGCTCGCGATCGGCACGACGACATGGTCCGGCGCGCGCCAGCCGAGCTGCTCGGCGACCTCGAACGCCAGTGTCTTCGAGCCTTCGCTGTAGAACGGCCGCAGGTTGATGTTCACGAACGCCCAGTTCTTCGTCGCGCTGATCTCGGCGCACAGGCGGTTCACGTCGTCGTACGTCCCTTCGACCGCGATCAGCGTCGGCGAATAGCTCCCGATCCCCACGATCTTCGAAGGCTCGAGGTCGTGCGGGATGAACACCACCGCCTTCATCCCGCTCACGCCGCCAAATGCCGCGACGCTGCAACCGAGATTGCCCGTCGAAGCGCACGACACCGTGTCGAACCCGAATTCCTTCGCGCGGCTCACCGCGCAGGCGACCACCCGGTCCTTGAACGAGTACGTCGGGTTCACGGCGTCGTTCTTGATCCAGAGGTTCGTGAGTCCCAGCTCCTTGCCGAGACGCGGCGCCGGCACGAGCGGGGTGCAGCCCTCATGAAGCGTCACGATGCAGTCTTCGCTCACCGGCAGAAGCGGCAGGTACCGCCAGATCGACCGCGGCCCTTTCGCGACCGACTCGCGCGTCATCTGCCGCCGGATCTCGTCGTAGTCGTAGATCACCTCGAGCGGCCCGTAGCAATCTTCGCAGACATACACCGGCCCGATCGGCACGACGGCGCCGCACTCGCGGCACTTCAGACCCTTGAGCCGCGCTGCCGTGGCGGCGCGGGGTGACGTGGCTGTGGTCATGATTTCTCCCATGAAGCGCCGGGGGCGGCTCCGAGTTCGAGCACGCGCGCCCTGGCGCCGACTTTGCTGAATTCCGCCGCGAGCGCGGCCCCGACGTCCTTCGCGTGCGACGTGGTAAAAGCGACGAGCGTCGGCCCGGAACCCGAGATGGCCGCGCCGAGCGCGCCGGCCCTGATCGCGGCCTCGCGCGCCGCAGGCCACGCCTTCACGAGCGGCGCGCGATGATCCTGGTGCAGGCGGTCGTCGAGCGCCCACGGGGGCAGGAACGAATCGGAAGCGAGGGCCGCGGCGAGGACGGCGGCGCGCGCGATGTTGTGGACTGCGTCTTCACGCGCGATCGACTTCGGAAGAAGGGCGCGGGCCTTCGCGGTCTCGACGGCGAAGTCCGGTATGGCCGCGACGACGCGCAGCGTCTCCGGCCACGGCAGCGTCACGACGTGGGGCGGCGCCGCGATCGTGAAAGACCCCCAGAGGCACGCCGCAAGATTGTCGGGGTGCGGCTCCAGCTCGAGCGCCAGCGTGAGGATCTCTTCGCGCCCCGGGTTTTTCCCCGAAAGCGCCGCCGCGCCCGCGAGCCCCGTCACGATCGCCGCCGCGCTCGACCCGAGCCCGCGCCCGAGCGGGATCCGGTTCACGCACGAAATCCGCGCCTTGAGCGCGCTTCCCCACGTCTCGAGCCCCAGCTTGCAGGCCTTCACGATGAGATTGGTCTCGTCCGTCGGCAAGGCTCCGGCGCCTTCGCCGTTGATTTCGACGTGCCACCGCTCTGCGGCCACGAACGCCGCTTCATTCTCCAGCGTCAGCGCCAACCCGAACGCATCGAACCCAGGCCCGAGGTTGGACGTCGTGGCAGGCGCGCGGACGGTGACGTCCTCGCCCGCCTTAAGCGGTTTCGCCCGGAGAACGGGCTTGCGCCCCTCCCCCGCGGTTACCTGGAATGCCTTTGTAATGGCCAGCGTGCCCATCTCGTCAAGACCCTCAACTCGCAACACTTAGCCGAAGTCGGAACTCGGAACCCGGATCCCGGAACTCAACTTCCGGAACCCGAAACCCCGAACAAGCCCTTCTACTCCTCAACCCGGATCAACCGCGGCCGGTCCCGTAGAATCCCCGTCGCGTCGATCTCCGAGCACGACACCTTCACCGCCATTTCCTCGGCCTCGTGCGTCAGGATCTCAATCCGTCCTTTCTTCGCCGAGGAATCCACGATCGAAGCGCGGACCGCCGCAATCGAGACGCCGTGGCGCCCGAGGATCGTCGTGAGCGTCCCGATGGCGCCGGGCGTGTCGGCGATGGGGAAGCGCAGGTAATAGCGAGTACGGACTTCGTAGATCGGTCGGAACTTGTCGGAGCTCCAGTACAGCGTTCGCTTTCGGACGCGCGTCTCGGGGAGCTTCGTCCCGCGCGGCGAGTGGAGCGCGCGTTCCGCGATCTCGATGATGTCGCTGAGCACCGCCGACGCGGTCGGCATCTGCCCGGCGCCACGGCCGTAGTACATCGTCTCGCGCGAAGCGTCCCCCTTCACGAACACGGCGTTGAATTCGTCGCGCACCGCCGCGAGCGGGTGGTTCTTCGGGACGAGAGTGGGGTGGACGCGCAGCTCAACGTGGCCGTTGGTCTTGCGGCCGATGGCGAGCAGCTTGATGACGTACCCGTTCTCGCGCGCGAACGCCATGTCCTCGGGGCCAAGTTCGCGGATCCCTTCGACGTGGATGTCGCCGCGCTCGGGCCTCACGCCGAACGCGAGCGTCGCCAGGATCGCCAGCTTGTGCGCCGCGTCCTCGCCGTCCACGTCGAGCGTCGGGTCCGCCTCCGCAAAGCCCCGCTTCGTCGCTTCGGCAAGCGCTGCTTCGTACGTCAGTCCTTCTTCCGTCATCCGCGTCAGGATGAAATTCGTCGTCCCGTTCACGATCCCCGCGACCTTCTCGATCCGGTTCGCGGCGAGGCCGTCCTGCAGCACGCGGATGATCGGCACGGTGCCGGCGACGCTTCCTTCGAAGCCCACCTCGACCCCGACCTTGTCCGCCAGTGCGAAAATTTCGCCTCCGAATTTCGCAAGAAGCGCCTTGTTCGCGGTGACGACGTGCTTTCCGCGCTCGATCGCCTGGAGAAGGTAGGTGCGCGCGGGCTCGTAGCCGCCGATCAGCTCGATCGCAATCTCGATCTCCGGATCCTCGAGCACCGCTTCCGCCTTCTCGGCCAGCTCGTAACCGTCCAGCGGGAATTCCCTGAACTGGTGAATCCCGCGGTCGGCGATCTTTTTCAGGCGGAACTGGATGCCCGTCTTTTTCTCGATCAGGTCGCCGTTCTCGCGGAGCAGGCGCACCACGCCCGTCCCCACGGTCCCGAGCCCGATCAGCCCCAGCGTGATCTGCGCCACGAAAAAACCCTCGTTCCTTTGTGGGGAGACGAGGGTTGGCGACGAGGCTTCCCCTCTTATCTCCCCCGCCTGTCGCGGGTGGGAATTGGCACCTTTCCTTTTCAGGCGGTTGCCCCGGCGTCGTCGGGCCACATCCCTCGGCCGGTCTGGATAAGAGGTCGGGCAAGCTACGAATCGGGCGAAATCCTGTCAAGCGCGATTCATTTTTCCCCCGGTCGGTCGGTCACCATCACGATCCGGGCTTCCCCCGGCTCCAGGACCTCCAGGTTTCCATCAGGGAGCCCGTCGCGCTTCGCCAACAGCTCGATCCCGCAGCCTTCACCGAGGCAGACGCCGGGGAATTCGAAGCGCCCGTCTTCGCTCGTGGTGGCCGAGGGAGCTCTCAAATCCCCGGGCAGGTAACCGCAAGCGTCGCTGTAGTTGGACTTCAGGCCGGTTCGGCCCGTCGGGTCCACAAATCCCAGCCAGGCGCGGCAGGAATCGTTCACGATCCCGATGTGGGTGACCTGGACGACCGCGCCTGCCACGGGACGGCCCTGCGCGTCCACCACCACGCCCGTGACGCGCCCATCCGCGGCCCGCAAGCGGACGTCCGCGCCGCCGGGAGGAAGGACGTCGGAAGAGAACTGGGCAAGTCCGTAGCCCGGCGACCATACGAGGAAAAGCCTGTCGGCGCTGATGTCGGCGTAATCGAAGCGTCCCAGCTCGTTGGTCGGGACCTCCAGCGGCGAGAACATGCGCTCCTTCCCCGAGTACACGAACGCGCCCTTCAACGCCTGCCCGCGTTCGTCGCGCACCGTGCCCCAGACGTGTGCGCCCGGAAGGCGCCTCAGCACGATCGTCGTCTCCTTCGGCTGCGGCCCGATTTCGAACCCGGCGCGGCCATTCTCGTAGCCTTCGCGCAGCACCGTGAAGCCCAGGCTGCCCTGGGGCCAGACGCCGTCGCATTCGAAGCGCCCGTCCACGCCCGAGAAGAGCACGCCCGGGCGGAACTGGTTGCCGCTGAAGCCCACCCGGCCTTCCCGGCTCTCGGCGAGGATCATGAATTGAACGGCGGCCCCCGGCACCGCCGCGCCCATGTCGTCGACGATGCGGCCGGCGACCCGGACGCCGGGCACGAGGGGCAGATCCCTCGTCAACTCCTGGTCCGCCGCCAGGTCGACACGGGTTGCGCCGACGACTTCCTCGTCGCTGGGCGGCGAGTTCGCGATGCTGACGGCGTACCAGCGCTCGGCCGCATAGCAGACGTGCCCGGCCGCCAGCGCGTCGATCCGCCAGGAGCCCGGAAGCGCTTCGAGGGAATACCTGCCGTCTGCGTCGGACTGCGCCTTGACGGGGGCGATATTGGGATCGCTCGACCTTGAGAAAAGGCACACGGTCGCCCCCGCGAGCGGGCGTTCGGTATCCCGCTCGAAGACGCGGCCGGTCAGGCGCGCCTTGCCTGCGCGAGGTGGAGTGGGGGAGGTCGGACGCGAATCTTCGGAAGCAAGCTTCCCGGCCTCTGGACTCTTCGTCGGGCCTGCAACTGGATTTCCTGCGTTTGATGGACCCGAGGCCGTGGACTCCTCATCCTTGTGGTGAACAGGCGCCATCCACCAGGTCAGCAAAAGAGCAGCAAGCAGGGCGACCGTCAGTCCCGCGGCCACCGACTTCCGACGCGGCCCGTTCGGAGAGATCCCGCGATCCGGCTGGAACTCTCTTGCTGACTTCGCGACGCGCGCCGCCAGCCTCGGAGGAGCCGCCGATCGCGGCGCCGCGGAAAGTTCGCTCTCGAGAAGCGCCACGGTGATCGCGACTCCCGCGCCGGCCAGCGCGCGCTTCAGCCGCTCGTGCGCCGTGTGCAGCCGATCCGCGACGGTGCCCTCCGGACAGTCCATAGCTCTCGCAATATCGGCGTACGCCAGGTCGTGCTCATATCGCAATTCGATGGTCGCGCGGAGATTCGCTTCCAGCCCCTCGACCGCACGCCGCACCGCCTGTCTCAACTCGGATCGTTCCATGGCATCCTCCTCCTTTTGTTCCCTGGAAGTGGAAGCCACGGCCGCGAGAGCTTTCGCGTCCGCCGCGCGTCGCCGGCCGGCCATCAGGGCCTGGTTCAGCGCGATGCGGTAGAGCCACCCCGCGAACGCCCGCGGGTCCCGCAATTCGGTGAGAGAAGCAATCATCCGCGCGAACGTCTCCTGGGTCGCATCCTCAGCGTCCGCTTCCGAGCCGGTCCTCGAGAGCTGCAGCCGCCAGATGTCGTCCTGGACCGCCGCGACCAGCGCGCCGAGGGCCTCCCGGTTGCCGGACTGGGCCTGGGTCACAAGGACGGTTACGTCGCGCATCAGGTCGATCCTATCCGTTGGCTTCCGGGAGAATAGATGCGCGGAGGCGCTGGAAATTGGCGAAATCTCGGAATTCCTGGGTGCGTGGATTCAGTCGCGACTCACCTCTGACGCATGCTGATTCCCATCTCCCCGGGCTCGAAGAAGTCGTTCTCACATCTCAAGTACCCTTCGCGTATCGCCAGGAGCTTGACGCCGCTTCCCGAGCCGACGCAGAACCCCTCGAAGGAGAAGCCGCCGTCATCGCCGCTCGTCGCGACCGGAGCCTCGAGTTCGGGCGGGAGGAAGGCGAATACGGCATCCTTCGCCCTGGAGTAGACACTGGCGTACTCGTACAGAAGCCACCCGGTGCCCGACTCGCTACGCGCGCCGATCCCGAGCACCGTCACCGTCACACCTGCCAGGGGCTGGCCGTACCCGTCGACGACATGGCCCGCAATACGGCCTTCCATGACCGGCAGCTTCGCGTTGAGCCCACCCGGCGGAATGGCGTCGAGGGCCAGGACAGCAGGGCCTCGCCCCGGGGCCCACGCGATGGCCAGACGGCCGGAGCTTACGGATGAATAGTCGAAACGACCCAGTTCATCGGTTGCACCATCGAGCGCTTGCAGGAACGCGTCGTTGCCGGCGTAAACCCGGGCACCCTTGAGAGCGTTGCTCTCCAAGTCCCGGACAGTCCCCCACACCCTGATGCCGGGGATCCGCTTCAACACGATCGTCGCTTCCGGAGGCACCGCCGACAGTTTGATCGAAGCCGCGCCTTCCCTGTATCCGGGGCACCTCGCCGTATAGTTCACGTCGCCCGCTGGCCAGAGATCGGCGAATTCGAAGCGGCCTTCGCGGTCGGAGAGGACGGGCGAAAGCCCGTGAAATGAACCATCTGTAAGAGTCATTGTGCGCCCGTTCGCCAAGGCGCCGAGGCCGAACGTGACGTGCGCGCCGGCAACGGCGAGACCGAGGTCATCGACGACGCGGCCCCGGGTGCGGACCCCGGAAACGAGGTCAATGACGCGACTGGATTCAAGTCCGGCAGTGAGGGTCACGCGAGAGGAGGTCAAGTACTCCTCAGTGTTGTCGCCGGGGGACTGCGTGAAAGTTGTGATCTGGAGTTCGGCGGCAAACCAAACGAACCCCGGCGCCCTGGCTTCGACGTTCCATATTCCAGGCTCGGCGTCGAGTGAGAATCGGCCATCTTTGTCCGAACGCGCTGAGACGGACTCGCGGGTTTCAGTCTTCCCGGGATCGGCGCGAGAGGGCGACAAGACAATTTCAGCGCCCGCGATCGGCGTCTTCGAGTCGCGCTCATACACGCGGCCGATGAATCGTCCCGTGCTTGCAGGGGTCACGGTCCCGCTGCGCGGAGTAGGAGTGCCGTTCGCAGGCGGGCCGGTCGATGCGTCAGCGACCTTATCCCCAGGTGCATCTGACGCGCCCGAACTTGCTGAAGACTGCGAGGATTCGTCGGTCGCTGGCCCGTACAACTTCCACGCGACGAACACCGCGAGCACCAGTGCCGCGACGACTCCCGCGACCTTCGTTCGCGACCTCGGACCCGTCGGCCCCGGACCCGGTCCGACCAGGGGAGCTTCCCGAACCGTTTTCGCGACGCGCGCGGCTAACCTTGGCGGCGCGGGCGTGCGCGGCGCGGCGGAGAGCTCGGTTTCGAGAAGCGCCATCGTGATCGCGAAGCCTGCGCCGGCCAGCGCGCGCTTCAGCCGCTCGTGCGCCGTGTGAAGCCGGTCGGCGACAGTGCCTTCGGGGCAGTCCATCGCCCGCGCGATGTCGGCGTAGGCGAGGCCGTGCTCGTAGCGCATCGCCACCGTCGTCCGGAGATTCTCCTCAAGCCCTGCCACCGCCCTCCTCACCGCCTGTTTCGTCTCTTCGCGTTCCATGGGATCGGCCTCCGCTTTCGCAATGGGTTCGGAAGCCGTTTCCAGGGATGGGGACCTCTTTGCGCGCCGCGCCTTGTCGAGGGCGATGCGGAAGAGCCACCCCGCGAACGCGCGGGGTTCCCGAAGATCGGGGAGGGACGTGATCGCCTGCACGAGCGTCTCCTGGGCGGCGTCTTCCGCGTCCGCGGCGTCGCGGAGACGGGAGAGCAGAAGGTGGTAGACGTCGTCCTGGACGGCGGCAAGGAGCCGGCCGAGGGCCTCGCGGTCCCCGGCATGTGCTTTCACCACCAGATCCGTGCAGTCGCGCATGTCTCATCTCTCAACTGTCGGCTCCGCCCTGAGCGAGCGAAGCGAGGCGAAGGGCTTCCACGAGAATAGAGAAGGGCAATCGCCATTTCTTGGAGAATTCCGGAATCCTGCGCGGAATTCGACATTTGTCTAAACTCGGCTGGTTCCGACACTTGGAGAGTCGCGATGCGAATTCCGGGAGTGCAGGACGGCCATGGTCCGCTCATTGTCAGGCTGGCGTTCTGGCGCCTGCGCTCGATCTGGGGGCAGGTGCTGGAGCCGACGCGGATCTACGCGCTCGTCCCGCGGCTGATGATGGCGTTCGGGAAAGTGCTGCGGGCAGTCGAGAAGCCGCGCAAGCTGCCCCTCGAGCTGAAGTCGCTCGCGATGGCCCGCGTTGCCATCCGCGTCGGCTGTCCCTTCTGAATGGACATCACGACCTACTTCGCCCGGGAGGCGAAACTATCGGATGCGAAGATCGCAGCGGTGCGCGAAGGGCCGCAGGCCGCCGCGCTCGCGCCGCTCGAACGCGCGGCGCTCCGGTTTGCCGACGGGATGACGGACACGCCGGCGCACGCGGACGAAGCGACCTTTGCAGAGCTGAAGAACGCGTTCGGCGACGTGGCGATGGTCGAGCTCGCGGGCGCGATCGCGCTCGAAAACTTCTCGGCGCGCTTCAACCATGCGTTCGACTGCGCCCCGGCGGGACTCGCGGATCGCAAGACCCGCTCGGGGAAGTAGGGAAGACGCGAGTTACTTCGAGTGTTCGCCCGACTCTCGTTCCAGCAGGATTTCCAGGAATGTGGAAGTCGTCGCCTCTATGCGCTTCGACCGGAATCCATCGGCCTCGATGGACAAGTGAGGCATCATGCCTCCACTGAGACAGACAGCATCGAGACTGAATTCGCCCTTCTCATCGGTCCGGGCGAAGGGCATCCGCAATTCCCGCGGCAGGACTCCACTCATTTCACCGGGCTTCGGCGAGGTCCAGCTTCCGCCGTGCTCATCAACAGTGTTGATCAGCCCAGCGCCCGCCGCGGATTGCCCGAAATAGCCCTCCACGCGGACTTCCACTCCGGGCAGGAGCTTTCCATTCTCGTCGCGGATAGCGCCGCGAAGGATGCCGGTAGCGCGCGGCAGGACGAGAGTGAGGGAAGCGCCTCCTACGTCCGGCGCGGCGGCGGTCCAGCCGAATCCGGAGGCTGCGGCAACGATCGCGGAGGTCCCGCTAGGGGCGTCGGGAATGCTGAAGCGCCCGCCGGCGTCGGCGCGCGTCTCCTGGACAACGAGAAGTCGGACTTTTGAGGAGTCTCCCTCCGCGAGAAGGATGCACGCGCCGGACACCGGGTGTCCTTCCGTGTCGACTACGATCCCGGAGATTCCGATGCCGCGCCGCAGCGCGATAGACGCGTCGGCGCCGAGTGGACCGAGCGACACCTTGACTTTGGTCGGCTGGAATCCAATTCGGTTCACGTTGAGTTCTACTTCCCCCATGCCGAGAAGGCCCGTCAGCATGAAGGAACCCGCTGAATCGGTCCGCACCGATTTGGGGCGGTCGTCATTGCCGTAGCTGTACCAGAAACCGCCATCCGGAAGTTCCACGCCGTGCATCTCGAAAGCGACGACCGCATCCTCGACCGGTACTCCGTCTTCATCCGAGACGATGCCTCGAGCAGCCACGGCCTTCGGAACTTCGAGGTCGACCCTCGTATTCTCACCCGCAGTTGTCGTCACTCGCCCGCGGGTCACGGCTCGTTCGTGGTGATCATGTGCTGCCCTCGCTTCATGCTCTAGCAAGGCAAGTTGCCGCTCGAAAACGATCGCGGTCTGCAGGCGCACGAATCCCTCGGCCGCTACGTCGATCAACCAATTCCCGGGCGGCACCTCGAATCCGTAGTTCCCCAGGGCATCAGTCTTCGTCTCAACAATGATGCGTGCCGGCGCGTCCGCGGTGACCAGCCAGACGCGGGCCCCGGCGATCGTCTCGCCCGACGCGGCTTCGCGAACCTGCCCGGTCACTCGGCAAGCGGAAACCGCCGTGGCCGCGGGAGAATTCCCGTTCTCGACGCCGCCGGAAGGACTCTCCGTGAGAGATGACTTCGCGGTACCGGCATTTCCCGGAAGAGCCGAAGCAACGCGGTTGTCCGCGCTTCCTCCATCTCCCGCCGGCCGGCGAACGGGAAAGCCGAATCGCCAGAGGACGAGGAACAGCGCTGCAACGGCCAGCACGACGACGAGGAGTCGCTGAACCAGTGCGCGCTTCGAGTGCGCGACCGGAATCTCTCCGCGCGACATTCGCGTCAGGGACTCTTTCAGCCTGACGGGCGTTTCGACACGAGGCTCAGCCGACAGCTCCGTCTCCACGGCCACCAATGTCAGCGCGATGGCCGCCCCCGCGAGCGCAACCCGAAGGCGTTCGTGCGCCCTGTGCAGCCGCTTCCCCACCGTCCCCTCGGGGCATTCCATCGCCTCCGCGATCTCGCCGTACGACAGGCCCTGCTCGTAGCGCAGGACGACCGTCGTCCGCAGCTCTTCGTCGAGCTCCTCGACCGCCCCTCGCACCGCCAACCGTGTCTCCGCCCTCTCCGCTTCGCTCATCGCCGCCCCCTCCGTGTTCGCGCGCCCCGGCAGTTCCGCGGCGAGCCGCTTCCGCGCGGCCCGTCCCCGCACGACGTCCTGCGCCGAGCGCAGGGCGATGCGGTGGATCCAGCCGGGGAAGGCCGCGGGGTCGCGAAGAGACGGAAGAGCGCGCAGAACCTGCCGGAACGTTTCCTGAGTTGCGTCCTCGGCGTCGGCGGCGTGGCGCAACTGTCGGCAGAGAAAATGGAACACATCAGCCTGCGTGGCCGAAACGAGGGCGCCCAAGGACTCAGGCGTGCGGTCGCTTTGGGCTCGCTGGACGAGGTCGGTGCAGGGCTTCATCGCTCCTCCGAATCATAGCCCGCACTTCGCGGGGTTCTGAAGGAGGAGTGCGTTGAAGCGGCGATCTTCTTCCCGGAAATCCGGATTATTTCCGCAAGTAGACCCACACGAACCCGCGGGACCCGCGCCGCGACTCGTACAGGGCGATCGCATCCATCGTCTCGCCCATTTCGTTCTCGATTCTCACGTTATCGGGGTTCGTCGCGGCGACTTTCTCCCACAACTTGTCGTACTCCGCCTTCCGTGCAGCGGGGACCTCTGCATCCGCGGCGAGCCCCATCTGCCGGAAGACTTCCTTTTCCATCGCTTCCCACACCTTCGTGCTCTCCTCGAGAAGCGCGTCTTCCTTCGTCTTCAGGATCTTGAGCTTCGCCTGGTCCTCGGCCGTCAGCTCGCGCGCCGGCATTTCGACGGAAGAGTAATCGCCGACGAGCAGGTCCGGCTTGCCGTCGCCGTTCCAGTCGCCGACGGACGGCTTCGTGCGGACGCCGATGCGCGGCTTCTCGATGTGACCGTCCTTGTCGGCCTTGAGCGGCGTCCACTGGTCGTTCGCGGGACGCGGCGCAATCAGCCACTCTTCCGCCCCGAGTTCGGGGAAGCCCTTGTCGCCCTTGCGACGGGCGCGGAAGAGGCGCACGCCGCCCTCGCCGTCGCCCAGGATGAGGTCTTCGATGCCGTCGCCGTCCCAGTCCGCGAGGCACGGGCCGGCGTCGGTGGCTTCGACTTTCTTGCCGTTCGCCATGAGCGGGAGGGCGTCGCCGAAGGCGACTTTGCCGTCCTTGCTCTCGTTCTTGAGGATGAACATCGGCCCCGAGATGTACCCGACCACCAGGTCCACGTCGCCGTCGCAGTCCCAGTCGGCCGCGCCGACGGAAGAAGCGTTCACGTTCTCGAACCGGTAGTCATTCCCTTCCGTGTCTTTCAGCCTCTCGACTGCGGCGAAGGCGCCGTCCTTGAGCCTTCGAAAAACAAACACCGGGCCCGGCCAGGATCCCGTCAAGACCTCGCGCAGCCCGTCGCCGTCCAGGTCCGCAACCTGCGGACCGAAGCCGACGCATCAGCCCGTTTCGACGACGCCGTCCTTGCCGGCCGCCTGGAACCACTCGAATTTGTCGAACGCGGGCGCTTCCTTCTTTCCCGTGTTGCGGTAGATCCGCAGCTTTCCGCCGCCGAACTGCCCGACCAGCAGATCCCTCAGCCCGTCGCCGTCCCAGTCCACGAACAGCGGCGCCGAATGCCCCACCCCGTCGGCGAGATCGATCGGCTTCCCACCGGCTTCGGCCGTGAAAGGCGCGGCAAGCTGGTCGGCCGCGACGTCGTCGGCGCGAACAAGCGGGGCGGAGATGAGCAGGAACGCAACAAGCGGCGCGAGCAGGCGCATCGCGATTCTCCTTGAGTGAAAGGGGCATTCTATCGGCTTCGCTTTCGATTTCGAGGCGCTTCCGCTCTCAAGTCGCCTCTGCCAGAATGCTCCCCCATGCGAGCTCTCTCCCTTGCCCTTGCCCTTGCCCTCGCCCTGCCCGCCGCCGCCCAGGGCGCCGCGCGCAAGCCGCCTCCGGCAAAGGGCGGGCGCCAGAAGATCGAGTTCGGACCGAGCTACTACATCCTCGACGCGCCGGGGAAGTACTCGCCGGCGCAGAAGTACGGGATCATCTTCATGTTCCACGGCTCCGGTGGCCGGCCGGAGAGCTACGAGTCGAACTACGCGGCCGCGAAGAACAAGGGGTACATCCTGTGCCTGCCGGCATCGAAGGATCCGCAGGGATACGACGACGAAGACATGAAGCGGATCGTTGAGATCGCGAACGAAGTGCTGGCGACGTATTCGATCGACCGCGACCGGGTGTACGTTTCAGGCCACTCGGCGGGCGGGTTCGTGACCTGCCACCTCTGCACCGACCACCCCGAGACGTTCACGGCCGGCGCCCCGGTCAGCGGCTGCCTGATCAGCGAGGACATGGCGCGCAAGATGCTCAAGACGCCCTTTCGCGTCGTCAGCGGCGGCAAGGATTTCAACCACGCCCAGTCGAAGAAATCGGTCGAGGACATGAAGAAGGCGGGCATGGACGTGACCTTCGACGAACCCCCAGACTGGCCCCACAACCCGCCGGCGGAAGCGTGGAAGCAGCAGTTCGAGTGGATGGAAAGCCTGGTCCCGGCGGATTGCCTCGGCCTGCTCCAGGGCGCCCGCGCGCTCGTGGAAGCAAAGCAGTACGGCAAAGCGGGCGCGGCGCTGAAAAAACTCGCGGGAGCGAAGAGCGCCTACGCGAAGAGCCGCGGAGAGCTCGTCGCAAAGTTGATCGACGAAGCGGCGGACAAGGCGATCGCGGACGCGAAGGCGGCGGGAGACGCGAAGAAGACCGCTGACCTGCTCGCGAAAGCGAAGACGCGGTTCGCGGGGAGCGAGGCCGAAGCGAGGATCGTCGCAGCGCTGGAAGAAGCGAAGGCCGCCTCGAAGTGACGCCTCGTTTACGCGGAGACCTCACCGGTCACGAAATTCAGACCTCCGCGAGTTTCGCATCGATACGCCCAGAGAGTGGCGCGATCGGAATAATTTGCGGGATCCCACACACGCGCTCCCGGCGCAATCCACTCCTCGATACCCAGGTCATACCACGCGCGAAACTGCGTTGCGGAGAAACGCATGGTGGTCCAGTAGATCCCGGGGCGCTGCCTGGCGTAGGCACTGAAGCTGGTTACGGTAAAGGCTTCCTGGCCGACGTTCAGGAGCTGCGTAGAAAAGTGTCGCGCGTCGCGCCACGGCAGAGCACAGGGGCCATGCGTCACGAGGACCAGAGATCTGCCCTTTCGCAATTCGGCCTCAGTCACCCTTTCCGGTTCCGGAAGCTGGTGCCGGACAAGCCCGTGGATTCCGGGCAGAAGCGGTAAATCGCCTTCGATCTCGAACAATTCGTTGTCCGGAGTGGCCGAGAACCACGCCCTGACTTCGTGCAGAGGACACTGCTCTCCCGAAATTGTTGAGACTTCGTCGGCGTCAACGCGGTAAACCTCGCTCCAGCGAGCAGGCTTCGCCACTGGTACTCCGATCCAATAGCGCAGGTTTCGCCCAAGCCTGACCAATTCCGCAATCTTGCGGCCCGGCGTCCAGCCTTCGCTCGGATCCGCGGGCAACTTCAGAAGCCCGCTGGAATCTCGTAAGGATCGTATTTCCCCTCCGACACCCTCGGCCCCGCCCACGCCTGCGCCGCAATCCCTTCCAGCTCCTTCAGGACCGGGTCGAACTTCTCGCTCTTCTGCCGCGCGAACTTCCCTACCGAGGCCTGGATCCCGCTCTGGGCCTTGGCGCCGATCTCAATCCAGGTTTCGTCCGGCATCGGCGCTGCCTTCAGCGTCGGGGGAGGCAGCTCCCAGAATTTCGTCTCGGCCAGCATCGCTTCGATCCGCCGCAGCACCGGCTCCGATACTTTCGCGTCGTGCCTCGTCGAGAGAAGGCATCCCCGGGAGACGCGGAATGCCGCCGCCGCGCCGTCGCCGCGGATCCAGAGCGACCAGCCGCCGAAGAGCGGCTGCACGGCGGATACGGTGATGCGGGCGATGCGGTCGGGTGGGGGACGCAAGCCGGGGATTCTACGGTCGCCGGGTCCGTTCGGGCACTTACGGTTTTCGCACGAAGAGAAGAACGCCCCTGTGCTCCTCGAATCCCGCCCGCATGCTCGCGCCAGAGATCGCCCGCGAACAGCGCTTCCATGACGCGTCCGGCCCGGGTCACAATGCACCGATGATCTCCTGCAAACGCGCGCACTCGTGGTCGGGTCTATTTGCAGCGGCTCTCGCCACCTTCGGCACGGCTGCATGCAGTCCTGCGGACGATCCGCCCCCCGTCGCGATCAAGGAGTCTCATTGGTCGGACCTTTCCCTTGAAAACGTCAAGCCGGGAGACTGGGTGGAATACGAAGTGGCTGCCAAGGACGGGAAGCCGGCCATCCGATGCCGGACCGCCTTGCTCAAGTCCGCGGAAGACGGGTACCTGGTCCAGACAGCCTCGGACGGTGACGGTCTGGCCGGGTGGGTTCTGCTGGCGTGGCTCTCGAAACCGGGAAAGCATGTGAAGGACTGCTGGATCGGCCGTCCCGGCAAGACGGGGCACCCGGTCAAGGTCGAGCATCCCGCGCCGCGCAGTGAGGCTGACCGGGAAGCGGGCGCAAAGCGCATGAAAGAGTTGAGCCTCATCGGGGGCCCTCGAAAAGTGAAGTTGCGCAGGGGAGAGATCTGGCTGGAGAAGAAGAGTGTCGGCTCCAGGGAAGTTGCCTGTGAGAGAGTCGTTCTGGAGACCACCTGGGACTATTCCATTACTGGAAATCCGGTCGAAGTCGAAACGAGCTGGTGGTCCGCTGAAGTGCCCTCGTTCCGACGACCTGATTTCTGGTGGCTCCGGAAAGACGTGATCTGGCGCGACGTGCAGGCCTCATGGGGAGGATTGGTGAGATCGGAACGCGGTGGCCATCCGGGAGTGACCGAGGAATCGCTCGTGGGATTCGGACACAACGCCACGCAGGAATTGACCATCCCGGAGTCGCGATGAGGCGCTTCGCAATCCCGTTGCTCCTCCTTCTTCCCGGACTCTTTGCAGCCTGCGGCAAAAAGGAGGCGCCTCTTCCCGGCACGATCCCCGCGCTTCGTGATGTTGCGGCACGCGACCGCGATGCGGCGAAGGCCGCGCGCTGGGCGAAGGAGCCGAAGCAGGCGGACGCGGCGGCGCTTCACGCCGAGGCCGCTTCGAAGAAGGCGGGCGAGATCCTTGCGAAGAATGCGGCGGCGCCGGAGGAAGAGAAGAAGTCGCGGCAGGAGTGCGCGGCGGCGGCGCGGGAGGCGAGGCGGGAAGCGCGGTTTGCGGACGAGGAGAAGCGGCTGGAGGAGATTCGGAGCGGGTTGAAGGCGAAGGCGTACCGTGCGGCGCGGAAGGTGGCGTGGTCGGCGTCGTGTGCGGGGATGGCGGCGGCGGCGGAGCAGGCGAAGGGGAAGGACATTGAAGAGCTGCCGGAGTCGATCCGGGAGCCGGCGAGGGTGGCCTCGGGGCTGGCGACGCGGGCGAACGGGCGGGCGCGGCTGCCGGACGGCAAGCCGGACTGGGCGGGAATTGCGTCAGATGTGCGCGGAATGTCGGCGGCGCCGCCGCCGGAAGCGAGCCGGGACCTGGCGATCGCGTTCATGATTCTGGGCAAGAACGACATGGCGCTGTGGGAGCTGGAGATGGCGGATCCGGCGAAGCTGCCGAACGACGACGACCGGACGGCGTTCCACCTCGTGCGCGGGATCATTTTCTCGCGGCTGGGGATGCCGCTCCTGGCGGGCGAGGAAATCAACCGCGCGCCGGCGATCGCAGGCGGAGCAGGGGCGGGGTACGGTCCGGAGCTGCTCGCGGGCATCCACCTCGCCCTCGGGTTCATGTATCTGCAGCAGAAGGACAACGAAAGCGCGGACCGGGAGATTGCGCTGTCGATCCAGGCATGGCCGGACAACCCGGTCGCGGTGTTCCTGACGGGGGAACGGCTCGCCGAGAATGGCGAGTACGAGAAGGCGGCGGAATCGATGGAAGCGGCTGCGAAGGGGACCGAGGGGGACTGGCTGGCGCAGCGGATTGCGAAGCGAGCGCGGGACGTGAGGGATCACCCGGGGGAATCGCCGTCGCTGGTGCATGACAAGGATTTCCAGCGGGAGGTCGTGTTCCACTATCTCGCGGTGGCGGCGAAGAAATCGCCGGCGGCGGCGAAGGCGAACGCGGCGGTCCTCGGGGCGGAGAAGATCGGGAAGATGGTTTTGGGGCATTTGCCGGGGAACTAGAGGACGGCGATGATGGCCGGGCCTTATCCGCGGCAGTTTCCGCGTAATTCGCTTTCATCCGCGAATTCTGTTTACCTGAAAAAGACTTCCTGAAAACGGCGAAGGAATTCGCGGATAAAGGCTGATTTCGCGGAAACAGCCGCGGATACGGCGCCTGTTCGCAGGGCTTTGATTTAATAAAGTACTTACTTTACTAACTATCCGGGGATGAGGCATCCTGCTTCCCACGAAACCGGAGGCCAACGCCATGAAACACCTCGCCACGCTTTCCCGCCTCAAGGACGGCCCCCTCCTCTCCGACGGCCTCTGCATCTGGGCCGAAGGCGACAAGGTCTTCGCGTTCGACAACCGCTGCCCCCACCTCGGATTCCCCATGCACAAGGGCTCCCTCAAGGACGGCATCGTCACCTGCCACTGGCACCAGTGGCGCTTCGACGCCTGCGGCGGCGGCTGCCTCACCGCGGGCGGCGTCGACCTCCCCTCCTACCCCGTCGAGATGCGCGGCGACGAAGTCTGGGTCGACCTCCGCCCCCGCGGCGACGCGACGGCCGCGCGCTGGAAACTCCTCGACGAGGGCCTCCGCGAATTCAACACCTCGAAAATCGCGCGCGCCGTCGTCGCTCTCATCGACGCCGGCACTTCCGACGTCGAAATCGTGAAGCGGGGCGCGCTTTTCGGCGTCGCCTTCCGCGACGAGTGGGCGAGCGGGCTCACCATACTTACCGCCCACGCGAACGTCCTTGCGTCGCTCGAGCTGGCGCGCGAAGACCGCATCCTCGCCCTCGTCCACGGCCTGCGCGCCGTCGCGAGCGATTGCGAGAACCGCCCGCCTCCCGTCCCGGTCGAAGCGCTTCCGCATGCGGAAACGCTCGACATGGGCCGGCTTTCCGGATGGTTCCGGCAATTCGTCGAGCAGCGCGACGGGCAGGCCGCGAAACGCTGCCTGCTCACGATGATCGCCAAGGGCGCGTCGCCGCGCGAACTGGCCGACGCGTTCCTGGGCGCGCTGACCGACCACGTCTTCCTCGATGGCGGGCATGCGCTCGACTTCACCGAGAAGGCGTTCGAGCTGCTCGATCGGATCGGGTGGGCGCACGCCGCGCCCGTCCTGGCGTCGCTGGTGACGGACATCGCCGGGGCGTCCCGCTCGGAGGAAGACTCGGACTGGAGAATTCCTCACGATCTTGTGGAGCTGATCGAGAGCGCCGAAACGGGCGAAGGGGTGGCCGCGGACACTCTGCTCTCCGACGACCCTGCCAGCGTCGTCGCCGGCCTGGCCGCGGCGAGGCCCGGCGCCGAGGACCGGCTCGCGGTCGCGGCGCTGATGCGCGTCGCACGCTTCCACCTCCGGAACGAGTTCTTCGACTGGGACACGGTGCACCACGCGTTCACGTACGCGGAGGCGGCGCGGCGGTTCGTGGCGCGCGCGTCGCCGGGCCTTCCGCGGATCCGGGCGCTGCTGCACGGGGCAATGGACGTCTACCTGGTCCGCTTCCTGAACATGCCGGCGGCCCCGGTGCCGAAGCCGAGGGAGGCGGAGCCGATGGAGGAGATCTTTCCGAAACTCCACGGGGATATTGGAGGGAAGCGGGTTGAGGATGCCGCCCGGACCGTGGCGACCTGGTTGGCGATGGGGCGCGAGGAGAAGGAACTGTGGAGACAGATGGCGAGCGCTTACCTGCTGGAGGACCACGGGTTCCACACGGCGCAGGCGTTTGAAGCGGGGCTGGGGCTTTGGATGGGTGTGAAGGGAGTTGACCCGCAGATTGCGGCGGTGGCGGTGGCGCGGTACCTGTCGTCGCACTCGCCAACGAATCGTACGGTGAACCAGACGGTACATGCGACGGTGAAGCTGGCGCGCGGGGAGCGCCTTTTCGAAGAATAAGTTCGGAATCGGGCTTGACTCGAACTAATGTTTGATATACACATATGAAACGGAGGTTTGAAACATATGATCGAAAAAACGATGGACCCCAGTACGAGCGAGAGGACGCGCCAAAGGCTTCTCTTGGCAGCGTCAGAAGTCTTTGCTACAAATGGGTTTAAGTCGTCAACGGTGCGCGAAATCGTCACCAAGGCTGGAGTGAATATCGCCGCCGTCAATTACCACTTTCGGGACAAGGCGACTCTCCATTCGGAAGTTCTGAAATTCGCCCTGGGAACCGTGCTGAAGAAGTACCCGCCCGATATGGGCGTCTCCGCAAACTCCTCTCCAGAAGAAAAGCTTCACGCATTCGTTCTGTCCTTCTTCCTTCGCGTTCTCGACCAGAGCCCCGGCGCCTGGCACGGCCAGCTCATGGCGCGCGAAATGGCCGACCCCACCGCCGCCCTCGACGGCCTTGTGGACTACGTCCTGCGGCCACTCGGCGACTACCTGAACTCCGTCCTGCGGGGACTTCTTGGCCCCTCCGCTTCACCCGCCGTCATCAGCGCCTGCGCCGCTTCGGTCGTCGGCCAGATCCTTTTCTACCGCCACTGCCAGCCCGTCATCGCGAAACTGAATCCGGGCCTCACCTACCGCCGCGAGGACCTCGAACGGCTTGCGCGCCACGTGTACGAGTTCTCGCTGGCCGGCGTCCGCGCCCTCGCGGCCGAGGCACACCGGTGAAATTCGTCGCGATCAAGATGCTCGTGGGCGACCGCGCCCGCTACCTCGGCATCCTCATGGGATTGACGTTCGCCTCGCTGCTGATCACACAGCAGGCGTCGATCTTCGAGGGCCTCATGGCGCGGACGTACGGGTTCATCACGGACACCGGGGGGCCGGACATCTGGGTGATGGACAAGAAAGTGCTGATGATCGAGGACATCAAGCCGCTTCAGGACACGATGCTCTACCGCGTCCGCGGCGTGGAAGGCGTGGACTGGGCCATGCCGCTCTACAAGGGACTGCTCAAGGCGCGGCTCGACAACGGAAGCTTCCAGACCTGTCATGTCGTCGGGCTCGACGACGCGACGCTGACGGGCGGACCGGGGACGATGGTCGAAGGGCGGCTCGAGGACCTGCGTCGCGCCGACTCCGTCATCGTGGACATCGTCGGCGCCGAAGGAAAGCTCGCGCGGCCCGCCGAGACCGAGGGCGGCAGCAAAATCCCGATCAAGGTCGGCGATACGCTCGAGCTCAACGACCACCGGGCGATCGTGGCCGGCATCTGCAGGACGACGCGGACGTTCCAGTCGCAGCCCGTCATCTACACCACCTATTCCCGCGCGACCCTCTTCGCCCCACAGGAACGCAAGCTCCTGTCGTTCGTGCTCGTGAAGGCGAAGGACGGCGAGGACAAGCTGGAGGTCTGCCGGAGGATCGAAGCGGCGACCGGGCTCGCGGCGTACACGCAGAAGGGATTCCAGGACCTGACGTACGACTACTTCATGAAGTACACCGGCATCCCGATCAACTTCGGCATTGCCGTGCTGCTCGGATTCATCGTCGGCACTGCGATCGCCGGGCAGACGTTTTTCAATTTCACCGTGGACAACATCAAATATTTCGCGGCGCTGAAGGCGATGGGCGCGCGCGACAGCCAGCTCCTCGGGATGATCCTCCTCCAGGCCTCGATCGTCGGCGCCATCGGCTGGGGAATCGGCGTCGGCGGCGCGTCGCTTTTCGGCTTCCTCCTCCGCGATACGGAGCTTTCGTTCCTGCTGACGTGGAAGCTGCTCGTCATCAGCGGCGGCGCGATCATGGTCATCTGCGTGCTCTCCGCGCTGCTCAGCATCCGCACCGTCATGCGAGCCGAACCCGCCATCGTGTTCAAGGGATGACGATGACCGAAACCGCCACCCAGATCGCCGTCTCCTGCACCGGGGTCACGAAAGCCTACGGCTCCGGGCAGTCGCTCGTCACGGCGCTCCGCGGGATCGACCTCGAGGTCCGGCAGGGGGAATTGCTCATGCTGGTCGGTCCTTCGGGCTGCGGGAAAACCACGCTCATTTCCGTCATCGCCGGAATCCTCGACCACGATGCAGGCGAGGTCAGCGTTTTCGGCGAAGACCTCAAGGCGATGTCCGGCTCGCGTCGCACGCGCTTCCGCGGCGAGAACATCGGCTTTGTCTTCCAGCAGTTCAATCTCCTTCCCACCCTCACGATCGCCGAAAACGTCGCGATACCCCTGCTGATCGCCGGGGTGCGCCACTCCGAGGCCGTTGATCGCGGGCGCGAACTCCTCAATCGCGTCGCCATCGGCGACCGTTGGAAGGCTCTTCCGTCGAAACTCTCCGGCGGCCAGCAGCAGCGGGTCGCGATCGCGCGGGCGCTCGTGCACAACCCGCGGCTGATCGTCTGCGACGAACCTACGAGCTCGCTCGACCACGAGACGGGGCACAAGGTGATGGAGCTCATGCGTGAAGTCGCTTCCGGCGCCGACCGGGCGCTGGTCGTGGTGACGCACGACGCGCGTATTTTCGAGTTCGCGGACCGCATCGCCCGGATGGACGACGGCCGCGTTGTCTCCGTGACGAAAGGTGGACCCCGCCCTCCGGATGCCCGGGGGCGTGGAGTTGCCGTGGAGAAAAACGGCAACAACGAAACGAAAGACGAAAAATGAAAAACAAAAAACGAAAAGTGACGGCATTGTTCGACGCTGGCGTTTTCGTTTTTTGTTTTTCGCTTTTCGTTTTTCCTTTCGTTCTTGCCTTTGCTTTCACCAAAGGAGTCGCCCCATGATCCGCAAGTATGCCCTTCCCCCCCTCGCCCTGCTCGGCCTCGCCCTCGCCATCTGGACCGTCATCATGGGCGCCCGCCCCGTCCCCGCAGGCGCCCCCATCGCCGACCCGGCACGCGCGCCGTTCGCGTCGTACATGGCGGGCGCGGGGCTTGTCGAAGCGTCGTCCGAGAACATCGAAGCGGCGACGGCGGTGCCGGGACTGGTCATCGAGGTCCTGGTCGAGGTCGGCAAGCCCGTCAAGGCAGGCGCGCCGCTTCTCCGGCTCGACGACCGCGACGTCCGCGCCGAGATTGAGGTCCGCAAGGCCCTGATCGAGGCCGCCCGACAGAAACTCGCGCGCGTCAGGTCCCTCCCCCGCCCGGAAGATGTTCCGCCGCTCGAAGCGCGCCTGAAAGCCGCCGAGGCCGACGCGCAGAACCTGAGCGACCAGCTGAAGCGCGTCGAGGCGATGGCCGACAAGCGCGCGATGAGCGAAGAAGACCTGGGCCGGCGGCGGTTCGCGTCGCAGATGGCCGATGCTCGCGTTGCTGAAGCGCGTTCCCAGCTCGCGCTTCTCAAGGCCGGCGCCTGGGCGCCTGACATCCTCGTCGCCGAGGCCGAGATCGCGACCACGGAGTCGCAGCTCCGCGCGAGCGAAGTTGCCCTGGAGCGCCTCACGGTCCGGTCGCCGATCGAAGGCGAAATTCTCCAGGTGAACGTCCGCCCCGGCGAGTACGCCCTGACCGCTTCGCCGCTCATCGTCCTCGGGAAGACCGACATCCTTCACGTCCGCGTGGACATCGACGAAAACGACGCATGGCGCTTCAAACCCGGCGCCGCCGCCGTCGGATACGTCCGCGGCAACAGCGAGCTCAACGCGAAGCTCGAGTTCGTGCGCATCGAGCCGCTCGTGGTGCCGAAGCACTCGCTCACCGGCTCGTCGATCGAGCGCGTCGACACGCGAGTCATGCAGGTGCTCTTCAAGTTCCCGCGCACCGCGCTCCCTGTTTACGTTGGCCAGCAGATGGACGTCTCCATCGAGGCAGCCCCGGTGGGAGGCGCCGCCAAGTGACTCCCTATCCGCGGCCCTTTCCGCGAAATTCGCCTTCATCCGCGTATTCCTTTCTCAAACCTCGAACCCGAGCCCTGCTCGTCGTCGCCCTCCTCTCCGGCTGCTCCGTAGGCCCCGACTATGAGAAACCCGTCATCGACACGCCGCCCACCTTCACCCAGGGCAACCCCGAAACCGGCGACATCACCGAGTGGTGGAAACAGCTCGGTGACCCCACCCTCGACGCCCTCGTCACGCGCGCTCTCGCCAACAACCTCGACATCAAGCGCGCCGAGGCCGCGCTCCGCGAAGGCCGCAACCTCCGCGGCGCCGCGCTCGCCGACTTCCTCCCGGACCTCGATCTCAATGGCTCGGCGAAGCGCGAGCGCATCTCCAAGAATTCCGCGCTGGCCCGCCAGCCGGGTGTAGACATCCGCCGCAACCACTACGAAGCCGGGTTCGATGCGATCTGGGAAATCGACATCTGGGGCGGGAAGCGCCGGGCGTTCGAACAGGTGGAAGCCACCTACGGCGTGACGCTGGAGGAGAAGCACGAGGTCCTCGTCTCCCTCGTCGCCGAAGTCGCACGCAACTACATCTCGCTTCGCGGAGCGCAGCGCCAGCTCGCCGTCGCCGCCGACGGCCTCCGCGGCCAGCAGGAAATCTACAACCTCACGAAGACGCGCTTCGACTCCGGCATGGCCACCGACCTCGACGTCGCGCGCACGGAAGCTGAAGTTGAGACCCTTCAGGCGCGCATCCCAAGCCTGCACGTCGCCGCCGACCGCGCCAGGCACGCGCTGGCGGTCCTGCTCGGAGAATGGCCGACGGCGCTCGACAAGGAGCTCGCCGAAGTCCAGCCGATCCCGCTTCCGCCCCCGACCCCGCCCGCCGGACTCCCCGCCGACCTCCTCGCCCGCCGCCCCGATCTGCGCAAAGCCGAATTCCGCCTCATCGCCGCCACCGCCGACATCGGCCTCAAAGTCGACGCCATGCTCCCCCACGTCAATCTCATCGGCAACCTCGGCCTCGAATCCATCGACGCCCAGCTCTTCTTCCGCGCCTCTTCCCAGACCTGGTCCATCGGCCCTTCACTCAACTGGCGCATCTTCTCCCTCCCCGAACTCTACTGCCAGGTCAAGGCCGCCGACGCCCGCGCCGAGCAGGCCCTCCTCGCCTACCGCCAGGCCGTCCTCAACGCCCTCCGCGAAGTCGAGGACGCCCTCTCCGAATCCAGCGCCCAGGACGCGCGCCGCGCCGCCCTGACTCGCGCCGTCGCCGCCAACGAGCGCGCCGTCAACCAGGCGAAGGACCTGTACAAGCAGGGATTGATTTCACTTCTCGAAGTCCTGGAGACCGACAAGGCGTGGCTCAACGCGCTCAACGACCTCGCGCAGAGCGATGCCTCGGTCGCGACGATCCGGGTCGCGCTTTACAAGGCGCTGGGGGGCGGATGGAAGGAAGACGAAGAGGCGGCGGAGTAGCGCGCTCGGGGACCACGAACTCAGCGTTTCTCCCGCAATCGTCGAATCTCTTCCCTGGCCAGCTCGTGCTCCTGGTAAGACGGTTCGTTCGCGGCCAGTGCGGCTTCGAATTGTGCCATCGCTTCGGAATCGATGCCTTTCCCTCGGGCTGCAACGCCGGCGTAAAAGCGCGCTTCGCAGATGCGTCCCGCCAGATTTCCCTGCGCTTTTTCGGGAGCACGTTTCAGCACGTCTTCCAGCGACAACTTTCCGAGCGCCAGAGCGACGAGGACGCTCGACCAGCTTGAGTCGTCGCCGAACCACCGCGTTCCGAAATACGCGTCCAGCTCCCTTTGGGCGAGCTCGGCGTCACCCGCGCGAATGCGGGACATCCAGCGAAAGAGAGCCGGGTAGTCCTGACGCGAGATCAGCGCCAGCTTGATGGCCTTGTCGAAGTCCTCAATTGCGGCGGACGTATTGCCGGCGGAGTAGAACGCCAGCCCGCGTTCGTCCCAAACGTCCGGATTCTCCGGATCGAACTCGATGACCGCGTTGAGATCCGCCATCCCCGCTGACGTGTTCCCCTGTCGGAGCTTTGCAATCCCCCTGTGGATCCAGCCCCACGCACTCCGCGGGTCCAGCGCAATCGCTTTATCGGCGTCGGAGATCGCCCCTCCGAAGTCCCCGGCCCACCTGCGTAATGCAGCGCTGAAGCTCCAAGCCTCCGCCTCGAGCGGATCGAGCTGAATCGCTCGATCGCATGCCGCGCGAGCGCCGCGAAGATCGCCCTCCCGTTCCAGCGAAACTGCCTGGGAAATCCACTCGCCCGCGGACGATGGACCGGGCCGGCCGCTCTTTGCATGCACCTCACTGAACGCTGCTTCAGGCCCCGTTGCGCCTGGCGGAACCGGAGCGGGAAGAGGCGCGTTGCCTGATGCGGATCGCCGGCATCCGGAATCAAGCGCGATGGTTACGAGGGCGAGCAGAACGCACGCGCGGGGGCCGCTTCGCAGCCGCCGGGCGCCTGCTCGGTGAACGCCGCTCGCTGAATTGCACATGCCAACTCCAGTTTACGCCGCAATCCCCCTTGCCCCTCCCCCCACCTTCCCGAACAATGATTCGATGCTCCGCTTCTCCCCGTGGATCGCCCTCGTGCTGGCCACTTCCCTCTCCTTCGCAGAGGAGCCGACGCCGCCGAAGTCCCTCGAAGACCGCCTGAAGGAAGCCGGGGCGAAGGAAGAGGCCGTCGATACGGACGAGATGCTCGCGGAGGAACCGGGGGTGGAGCCGGGGTTTGAGACGCGGGTGATCAAGCTGAAGGGCAGTGACATTTCGCCTCACATGGTGGTGTCGCCGAACGGGACGATCCTGTACCTCGCCGACCGCTCCGGGTGTGTCCGCAAGATCCAGCTGCCGTCGTGGAAGGAAGAAAAGCGGTTGTGGATCGGCAAGGCGGTGACGAGCCTCGCGAACTGCAAGGAGGGAATCCTTGCGACTGTGCCGGACAAAAAGCAGGTCATCCTCATCAAGGAGGACACGCTTGCGGTGGCGTACCACTGGTCGCTGGACGAAGCGGCCGTAGTGTTCGCGATGGGAAACGGCGGGCTGATCTGGGTGCCCAAGCACACGAAGGGCCAGCCGCTCGATCTGCAGGTGTTCGAGCAGGTCACGCACGCGCTTCAGCCCTCGATCAGCGCCCTGGACCTGATGAAGAAATTCGGCGCGCAGGACGCGTACAAGAAGAACCCGGGGTCGAAGCAGATCAGCATGTTCGAGAACTTCACGGTGTCGCCGAAAAACGACTGGCTGATGGTGTCGAGCGGCGACTGCGTCTTCCGGCTGAAGGTGCAGGGCTCCGGGCTGGCGATCGAGGAAGCGAGTGCGCCGATGGGGAAGCTGACGCGCATCGTGGTGAGCCCGGACTCGACGTCGATCGGCGTGACGGCGCCGGAAGTGATGCCGGCGGGGTGGCCGGTGATGAAGGGGCCTGGGGCGCTGGTGTTCAAGTCGAAGGACCTGTCGAAGCCGACGGCGGCGGTGGAGGGGCTGTCGCTCTGGGGGTTCACGCGGGCGTCGGAAAAGGTGTACGGGTTCCGGGAGGATGGAAAGTTCGTGGTCCAGACGGTGAAAGGGAAAATCGAGAAGTCGGTCGAGATCGGCGCGACCGGAGGGTGCATCGCGGTGGTGCAGGGATCTGACGGGTTGAAGTTTGTGCTGCACTTAGGAGATCGGTTGGCCTGGGTTTGGTTCAAGTAGGGAGTTGCGAGTGTTGAGTAGTGAGTAGTTGGTAGTGGGTAGGGGGTAGGAAAGGCACAAGACATGGCGGGGAGCGCGGGGATTCGGATTCGGGCGGCGCGGAAAGGCGACGCGGCGGGCTTTCTTGGCCTGGTGGTGGCGCTGGCGAATTTCGAGAAGCTTCCTCCGCCGGACGCGGCGGCCCGGCGGCGGCTGGTGCGCGACGCGTTTGGCGCACGCCCGAAGTACCGTCTGTGGATCGCGGAGCGTGCGAGCGAAGCGAAGCCCGCCGAAGCCCCGAAGGGGGGAAGGCGGGTGGTGGCCTACGCGATCTTCTTTTTCACCTACTCCAGCTTTCTCGCGCGTCCCACGCTCTACCTCGAGGACATCTTCGTCCACCCCGACGCGCGCGGCGCCGGTGTCGCTACGGCGATGATGAAGCGGCTCGCGGCCGAGGCGCTGAAAAACGGCTGCGGGCGCTTCGAGTGGATGGTGCTCGATTGGAACAAGCCGGCGATCCGGCTGTATCGAGGGCTGGGGGCGCAGGAGAAACGGGCGTGGCGCCTTTACCGGCTGGAAGGGGATCAAATCCAACTGCAATGAAATGCAACAAAGGACTAACTTTATGGCTAATGGAATCGCCGGTGTCTTTGCTATGGTCTTGGGACCCTAAGACAGCTTGGCCATGAGCCCCGCCGATTTCACCCGTGCCGCTTCGACTCGCCGACGAGATCGGCCGGATCGTGGAGTAGACATGTCCATCCGCGAAAAGCTGACGCGTCTCCTCGGCTCCGAGCCCGCGGCCTCCTCGCCGGACCGCGCGCGCATCGAGCAGGCCATGCGGGGGTCGCGCCGGCAAGCCGACATCGCGGAAGTCGTCGAGGGCGAGGACGCGGGGGGCGGGACGTTTCTCGTCCGGCGCGGCCACGATGTTCCGGGGGAGTTCACGGAAGCGGACCCACGGTGGTGGGCGGCGCTGGCGCGGGAGCCGCGGTGGGCCGGCGCGCGGCGCGAGGACGTGGCGTTCCTCGACCTGGAGACCACCGGACTCGCCGGCGGAACAGGCACCGTCGCGTTCCTGATCGGACTCGCGCGCGTCTGCGACGGCCGGCTCGAGACGCGGCAGTATTTCCTGCGATCGCCGGCGTCTGAGGCGGCCGCGCTCGCGCTCGTCGAAGAGGAACTCCGCGGCTGCACGCACCTCGTGACCTTCAATGGGAAGTGTTTCGACGTGCCCCTGCTCGAGACGCGCTTCGTCATGCACCGCCGCAAGCTCGTAACGCTTCCCCACCTCGATCTCCTCCATCCCGCGAGGCGTGTCTGGAAGCGCCGACTGGAGGACTGCACGCTCGGCCGGCTCGAAGCAG
The DNA here is from genome assembly GCA_038060895.1 of Planctomycetota bacterium. Classification (GTDB taxonomy): domain Bacteria; phylum Planctomycetota; class MHYJ01; order WSZJ01; family WSZJ01; genus WSZJ01. The sequence continues at coordinate 25,806 of JBBTCT010000014.1, read as the reverse complement.
AGATTCTCGGCCGCGCGCGGCAGGGCGACATCCCCGGCGCTGAGATTCCGCAGCGATGGTTCGACTGGCTCTCGCTTGGCGACGCGAGGCCGCTCGCGGCGGTGATCGAGCACAACCGGCTCGACCTCGTGGCGCTCGCCTCGCTCGCGGGGCGGCTCGCGCGGCTTCTCGCCAACCCTTCGGAGGCCTTGCACGCGACAGACCTCTTCTCCCTCGGCGCCATGATGGCGAAGGACGGCGACGCGCGCGCGGAGCCGACGCTGGGTGAGGCGTTGTCGCGCGGCTCGCGCGAAGCGGCGCCGGAGCTTGCCCGGGTCAAGAAACGCCGCGGCGCGCGTGACGAGGCTCTCCCGCTCTGGGAAATGGCGGCGCGCGAGCCGGGACGCAGAGGGCTCGACGCAGGGGTCGAGCTTGCGAAGCACTACGAGCACAAGGCAAAGGACCTGGCGCGGGCTCTCGAAGTGACGCGAGAGCTGATCCTGCGACCTGATGTGCCCACCGCCCTAAAGGAAGACCTGGGAAAGCGGCTGACGCGCCTTGCAGACAAGTCCCGCCGCCATGTCAGCGGTCAGTAGTCGCCGAACTCGCTAGCCTTTCGCCAGTCGTTTAGCGGAAGTTCCTCGACCACGCGCTACTGCCAAAGCGAGAAGGGACAGATTCTCGCGAGAATTGCGATGGACGGACCTTGCCTCTCCCCTCGTCTGGCGACTCGCTTCTTGTTGCGCCGATGCCAGCGACAGGTCGATCAGGATTGCGGCGACCTGAGCGGGGCTTACGCGCGTCCCGGTCTTGGCCGCTTCTGCCAAAGCAACCTCGCCAAGTCGCTGCCAGGTTCCCGGACGAAACTTGACGATCCGCGGCAAAGTCGCGAATGCGTCCGCCGGACGCCCCACTCCGCCGGGTCCCGTCGAGCGCAGCCGGCGCACTTGATCCGTCAGCGCCAGCATCCCGAACGGGGAGTTGTCGGTTTTCCCCAGCGGAACGACTCTGGACGCTCCCAGGGCGCGCGCAATTCTCTTAACCATCGATTTGCGGTTCATCTTCCTATCTCCTGAATTCGGTTATCCCGATGTAACAGCCGTCAACCACGAGTCCGACCTCTCCTTGATTCGTTTCGCGCCCGAGTCGGGCGAGAAAGCTGCGCAACTCGAGGAGCGACGCAGGCGTCAGCGCTCCAGGAACGACATAGCTGAACACGATCGTCGTCTCGTCAAAGATCAGCTTTCCGCCAGCCTCGTCGTTGCGCCACACACCAATGCCCTTTGGGTACGCGGTCGCCCCTCGAAAGAGAGTCCCGAGAACCCGAAGAGTCGCCCGCGTCCATTTAGCCGCCGCAATGGGTGCACCCAGGCGATCACGACTTGGAACAAAAATCATGAGGTGAACGGTTCCAAGCGGAGTTCCCGCCCGGAGGGACCTGGCGACGACATTCACGGCGCTTCGCTTCATCAGAAAGCCATCATACTATTTCTATATAGAAATCAAGTCCGAAGCTCCTGGACGAAGTTGATCGCCCCTGTCCCGGAACCGGTTATCAGCGCTGGGGTTGGGCTTGCCAATCAGACCGCCACCGCGTCCGCCAGCCCGTGCTTCACCGCCAGCTTCGGCGTGATCGACTTCAGCTTCAGGATCTCCTTCTCGACCTGCGACGCCGTGCGGCCCGTGGCGGCCGAGAATGCCTGAAGCGCCTTCGGGTGGGACGGCGAGACGGTCTTGCCGTCGCTTCCCTGCATCGGCACGGGAACCGTCAGGATCGCGGTCCGCACGACGGTACGGAAGCCCTTGTTGCCGGCGGCGAGGATCATCGAGCTGATGCCGAGCGCCTGCCGGGTGCAGTGGGTGCGGACGCGGCACTTGGCCTTGAGGAGGACATCGATGAGAGAGAGGCCGGCGGTCAGCGAGCCACCGGTGCAATCGATCGCGATCGTCAGGTCGGAGTCCGGTTTCATGGCCTGCACGAAAAGCATCCAGGTGGCGGCCTGGAGCGCCAGGCGGTCGTCGAGTTCGCCGGAGAGCTTGAAGAGTTTCAGGTCGCCCTGGGGGAGCGTGATGCGGACTTCGGGCGGGGCGCTGGTCCATCGGTCGAGCAGGCGGCGCGTGGCGCTGACGAAGCCGGCGAGCGTGCCGCTGCTTTCCTCGGCGCGGGCTTTTGCTTCGGGGGCGGGCGGGGGCTTCGCGGGCGCGGGAGGCGGCTTGGCTGGGGCGACCGGCGGGATTGCTGACGCGGGCATGGCGCGCGATTCGTGCATGCGCGATGGCGGGGCACCGGGCGCCGCCGGAGGAGGTTTCGGCGCAGCGCTTCGACGCGCTTCGGATTGCGGGCGTTTGCGACGTGAAGTCGCCGGTTCAGAGGCCCTTGATTTAGGGGAAGCGGACGGGCGGGACTCGACGGGGGGCTCGCGGCGGGTGGGGGCGGTCGGCGGATCGGCCGGAGGCGCGCCCGGGCCGGCGGAGGGCTGTGGCGCCAGAAGGTGCGCGGCGGGGACGGTGGAGTTGTCGTCGGGCGACGATTTTGCCGGAATCGCGCCCCGGAGCGCCGGCGGCAGATTCTCCGGCACCACGCTGACTTTCCGGACGACGGAGGACGGGCCGGACTTCGCGGGAGGAGGCGCTTCGCGCTCGGGCCAGGTGAGCGGCTCCGGTCCCGGGGCCGGCGGCTTCAGCTCGTCCTTCGCAAGGGCCGGGTCGGCGGCAGGCTCCAGCATCGGCGGCCCGGGAACGGGACCGATCGCCTCGCGGACGGCGCTGCCGACACGCTGTTGATCGCGCCGCCGCTCGCGGCGTGCGTTGCGGGAACGCTTGCTCACCTCTTCGACTCGCTTCGCTCGCTCAGAGCGGGTTCCCTCGCCTCGCTCTTTTCGCCGCCAGTCATCGCGCCACCGGCGCCATGGCGAGCTTCTCCACTTCCGCGTCCTCGAGCATGTGGTTGGACGCCTTGGCGGCCTGGAAGATGCGGTCGACGAGCGCGTCGGTCACCGGGATGCCGCGCTTTTCGAGCCAGTAGACGACGTTCGAACGGCCGGACATCGGGCCGACGCGGATGACCTGTTCGCGGCCGAACTGGGTGGCGGGAACGCCGGAATAGATGCGGTCGGCGAGCCACTTGTCGCCCTTCTTGAGCGCCTTGATGACCGCGGCGGCGTGGACGCCGGTCCCGGTTTCGAACGCGTCCTTGCCGACGACCGGGTAGTTGTTCGGGATCGGGACGTGGCAGGCCTCGCCGACCGCGCGGCAGTAGTCGCCGATCGCGGAGAGGTCGCGGTCGATGTAGCCGTAGAGGTAGAGGTTGCAGAGGATCAGCTCCATCGGCGTGTTCCCCGCGCGCTCGCCGATCCCCAGCGCCGCGCCGTGCACGCGGTTCACGCCGGCTTCGATCGCCGCCATCGTGTTGGCGATGTCGAGCCCGCGGTCCTTGTGCCCGTGCCAGTCGATCTTCACCTTCGCGCCCGTGCGCTCGACGACGCCCTTCATGAATTCCACCAGCCGCCGCACGCCGTCGGGCGTCGCGTGCCCCACCGTGTCGCACAGGCACACCCGCGTCGCGCCGCACTCGATCGCCGCCGTGTACAGCGTCCGGATCGTCTCCGGCTGCGCCCGCGTCGTGTCTTCCGTCACGAACATCACCGGAAGCCCGTGCTTCACCGCGAACGTCACCGCCTTCTTCGAATGCTCCAGCATCATCTCGAGCGTCCAGTTCTCGGCGTACTGGCGGATCGGGCTGCTCCCGATGAAGAGCGCCGCTTCGATCGGCAGCCCCGCCTTCTGCGACACCTCGACCATCGGCGTCACGTCGCTCTCGACCGTCCGCCCGGCGCAGTTCGCGCCGATCTTCATCTTTTTCGACACGATCTCGTTGGCGAGCGCAAGCGCGTCCTCGAGATGCTTCGGTCCCGCGCCCGGCAGCCCGATGTCCAGCGCGTCGATCCCCAGCTTCTCCATGAGTTGCAGCACCGCCACCTTCTGTTCCTTCGTCGGCGTCACGACGCTCGGGTTCTGCAGCCCGTCGCGAAGCGTCTCGTCGTCCAGCTCCACGTGGCGCCCCTGCACCTCCCGCCCGCGCGTCGGGTCCACGAGGTTCCAGTCGTAAATCAGGTCCGTCTCACTCGGATGCTCTGCCGCCATGGTGTGCTCCTACCTCGACTCCAGGACCCGCTCGACCCGGCTCAGCCGCTCCTTCAACTCCTGCCCGCACGCCTTCAGCCACTCCCCGTCCAGCGGCGCGGCCGTCTCCTTCAGGATACGCGAACTGTACGCGGCGAGAAGAGACGGATTTCGCCCCGACGCCGGCGCCGTTTCCGCAAAAAGGAGGCGCGCGATCGCCGCGAGGTCGGCGTACAGGGAGGGCGGAGCGGAGCGGCCGATCATGAAGAGCGATTCGGTCAGCACCGACTCGAAGCGCATCCGCTGCGCCGGCCAGTACTCCGCATCGTGGCCGGGACCGCCGCTCTGAGACGCTTCGTACCAGCCGCGAACGTTGTCAGGCGCCGCGCGCAGCGTCGCGAGCGCGGCGCGCATCGGCTCCAGGTCCGGTCCGGGCTCGCGACGCCCGGCCGCGCGGTCCAGCCCCGTCAGCGCCTCGTGCGCCCGCAGCGCCGCGGCCTCCACCACGCGCGACGCCAGGCGCTTGCCCGCCGGCTCTCCCATCGACTTCTCGCAGGTCTCCGCCAGCGACACCAGCGACTCGCACGCCTCCCCGATCGCGCTTCGCGCCGCCGGCATGAAACTCACGATCGAGTGCGCGGGGCGGAGATCGTTGCGGGCCGGAAGACGTTCGAAACGCGCGCGCCAGGATTCGAGCCCGGAGGTCCATTCATCCCCGGCCTGCGGCGCCGCGCGCCAGCGGTTCCAGAGGGACTCGAGGTCGCGGGCGAGGCGCTGAAGCGCCGCGGCGTCTTCTTCGACTGCGAGCTGCATTTCGCGGGATTTCCGGGGGAGGTCCGCGGGATCCCCCCAGCGCGCTTCGGCCTGCGCCGCGGCTGCCGGGAGGGAACGAGCGCGGAGCCGGACGGACTGCCGGGCAGGGTCGAGGACGAGCCGCGCGCGGTAGAGTCCCGCGAACTGCCCCGCGACCACGAACGGCCGCGCTTCGAGGTAGGGCAGATTGTCCGCGACGGCGTCGCTGACGATGCGCGCCCTCGCGAACCCCAGCGAGATCTCGCGCCCCTCGGTTACCCGCAGATCGGTCCACCGCAGGAGCCCCGGGATGCGTTCGATCCGGCGCTGGACGCGAAGGGGAACAAAGAGGTATTCGACCTGGACGAGGGGCGCCCAGTCCGCCGCGGCGACCGGGATGTCGGCCGTCCCCTCGAGTCTCAGCACGAGGTTGTCTCCCGAGGATTTGACGTCGAGCGTCGGGGAGAGGACGTCGGCGAACGCGGGGAGCGAGAGGAGAGCGAGCAGCGGCGCGAGTCGCATCGGGAGGGATATCGTAGCTCCGTCTACGGCCCGGAGGAACGCTAGAATGAAGCGCAGCCCCTTTCGGTGGAAGACTTCATGAAGACGCTCGTGGCCCTCCTCCCGATCCTGCTCTCCCTCGCAGGCGTGACCTCTGCGGACGACGAAAGACCCCCGGCGGACGCTCCGAAGAACCCTGTCGTCGTGATCGTCACTTCGATGGGCGAAATCCATGTGGAACTCTGGCCGAAGGCGGCGCCGAAAACGGTCGAGAATTTTCTCGATCTCGCGGAGGGCCGGAAGGAATTCAAGGACGCGGCGACGGGGAAGATGGTGAAGCGGCCGTTCTACGACGGGCTGATTTTCCACCGGGTCATGAAGGACTTCATGGCGCAGGCGGGCTGCCCGGCGGGGGACGGGACGGGGGACGCGGGGTACACGTTTGCCGACGAGATCAACGGCAAGGGGCTGGGGCTCGACAAGGAGAAGGCGGTCCAGCCCAAAGACACGGTTCACCCGTGGCTGCTCGTCCAGAGCCAGGAGGACTTCCAGCGGGTCGTCGTGGGCGCCGTGCTGAAAAAACTCGGCATCACGACGGACGAGCAGCTCAAAAAGCGGCGCGCGGAAGCGGACAAGCTCCTGAAGGAGATCACGCTTCAGGAGGTCTACGAAGGCGGCGGCTACGTGTACGATGAGAAACTCGTGGCCGCGAAGCCGGACAAGGGCGTGATCGCCATGGCGAATTCCGGCGCCAACACGAACAGCTCGCAGTTCTTCCTGAACCTCGTGGACACGCCTTGGCTCACGGGGAAACACACGGTGTTCGGGAAGATCGTGAAGGGCATGGACGTGCTGGAGGCGATCGGCAAGGTCGAGGTCAACGAGGCGGACAGCAAGCCGCTCGAGGACGTGAAGATCGTGTCGATCCGGGAGCTGAAAGCGAAGTAGCGCTGCGCCCGGGCAAAAAACAAAGAGCCGGCCTCGCGGCCGGCTCTTTTTTCGTTGGGTCCGTGGACTACTCCGGCGGCGCCGTCGGTGAACGGTCCGCCCAGTCCTCCTGCTTCTCTTCTTCAAAGGGGTCCTTGTCGCCGCGCGGTTCCGCGAGCGCCTTCCAGTTCGTCTCGTTGTACGCCGTGAACGTGAGGTCCATGCCGTTCTTCGTGCCGATCGCGTTGAGGCGGTAGACGACGCCTTCCTTGCGCCAGGTGAGACGCCATTCGCACACGGAAGCGGAGATATTCTCCCAGCCCTTCACCGGCGTGCCGATGGCCCGAAGAATCAGATCGTAGTACTCCTTGAACGCCGGCACGCCGCGGTCGTCGTGGACCTGGACCTTCGCGCGTGCGAACTGGTCCTTGAAGTAGTAGCCCGACAGCGACTTCAGGTAACCGTACTCACCCGAGAACTTGGAAGAGTCGAAGACCTGAACGTCCTTCGCCAGCTCCGCGCATTTCGCCTTCTTCCCGTCCGCGTCGAGCTTGTCGATCTCGTCCTTCGCCGTGCCTTTGATGAGAGCCCAGACCCACTCCGGCGGGAGATCCTTCAGCTCGGCCCCGGTGCGCCCCAGGTTCTGGGCGAACTCCGCCCCGAGCGCGGCCGGGTCGGCCGGCGAAACGTCCTTGGGGAGGAAGATGATCGCGAGTTTCTGCGCGGTCCCGTTCCAGCCGCTGATGGCGCCCAGCGCCTGCGTATTGGGCTCCGCCTTTTTCACTTCTTCCGGCGGCGCCGAAGCCTTGATCCAGTCGCGCACGAGACGTAGGCGCTGGCTGACTTCGGTGAGGCCGTTCGAGAGGTACTCGAATCCCGGGCCCTGGTACCGCGGGTCCTCGAGGACCGCCGTGATTCGCGTCCGGTATTCCTCGTCCAGCTCCACGATCCTGTGCCAGAGCTTCAGCCGCTCTTCATCCGAAGTCTTCTCAAGCTTGGCAACCGCCAGATGCGTCTGGGCCTGCTTGCGCAGGTCTTCAATCGCATCCAGCGCCTTCTGCTCGTCGCTGACCTGCGGGCCGACGTTCTCCGGCTTTTGCCCGACGTTCCCCATGTTCTTGACGTTCTGGGCGAGCTTCGCCGCGCCCATCACCTTAAGCCGCCAGACGATCACGATGATCGAAGCGGGGATCGACAGGTAGATGAACAGGTTGAACATCAGCTTCCCGCGACTCATCGGCTTCCGCTCGACCGGCGGGATGGAAGCCGGCATGGGCGCCTCCGGACGCATCATCTTCGCCTTGGAGGAAGGCGGAGCGGACGGAGCGGCGGGGACTTTCGAAACGCGCTGCGTACCCGGCGACGGCTTGGCGACCGGCGGCACCGCCGCGACCCTTTGCGACGGCGGACTCCCGGCTGGCCTTGCAGGAACGGCCGCCGGCACGCGCTGCGAAGGCGGGGCGGGCGCCGGTGCGCCCGCAGGACGCACCGTCGAGGGACGGTTCGCGGGGGGACGACCGGGGGGAGGCTGCGCCATGTCGATGTCTCCTGGGTGTTTCTGCACGAACGTTTGAATTTCCCTTCCTGCCTGGCACGATCACGCGGGCCCGGATCAGGGCCGCGCGGCCTTTCCGTCTTTCACGATCAGGTCGTTATTCTCGTCCACGCCCAACTCGTCCTCCGCCTCGTCAGCCACCGGCTCCGCCGCAGGCATGTGGCACATCGGGCACAGGTAATCAGGACTCGTGTACTCCTTGCCGCTCTTGATCGTCACGTCCGCCAACGGGAGCGAAGTGTCGCATCTGACGCAGAACACCACCATGGCCGCCTCCTGAATTTCCCGGGTTGACTTCTCGACCGCCTACGACGCCCGCGACAGCTTCAAGACCAGCACTTCCCCCGTCAGCTCTTCTTCGCCGCCCGACTTCGCGTCGAGGTCCGCTTCCAGCAGCAACCGCAACCACGCCCGCGACTTGGCCGGGGTCCACGAAGAGGCCAGCTTGACGAACCCGTCGACCTTGTCCCAGGGCATGCGGATGCGGGCGCGGATTTCAGAAGCGCCGCCTTTGCGGTAAGCGCGGTACCCCTGCGCCAACCGCCGCACGTTCCAGAGGAGCATGGCGACGAGTGCGACGAGTTTTTCGCCGTCGCGGAAGTGACCGCGGAGCATTTTCAGGGCCGTCCGGGTATCTCCGACGGCGACGGCGTCGAGGAGGTCCCAGATGACGTACGAACGCTCGAGTTCGACCATCGTTCGGACGTCCTCGACCGTGATGGGACGTCCGGCGGCGTACGTCCGCAGCTTCTCGAGTTCCGACTCGCCGCGGGACAGGTCGTTCCCGATGCGGGCGAAAAGTTCGTCGGCGGCGCCCCCCGCAAACGATGTCCCGAGGTCTTTCGCTCGCCGCTCGAACCACTTCGGCACGTCGCGGTCGGGAAGCGCCGCGCAATCGACGAATTCCGCCGCCTTTTCGATCGCTTTCGAGCCGCGGTAGCGCTTGTCCCACTTTCCGCTGTCGAGGATGAGGACGTCGGGCCCCTTGTGGGCTGCGACGAGTTCTGCCAGGGCATCCAGCTTCTCGGCGCCCTTGGCGTTCGGTCGGGGGAAATACGCCTCGGCGCCGCGGACGAGAACCACTTTGCGCTTGGAGAAAAACGACCGCGTGTGCAGCTCTTCTGAAACCCGGCCGACGGACGCTTCCGCCGCATCGAGGCGCAGCACATCTGCGTCAGGCGCCAGCGCGGCAATTTTCTCCGCCGCGCGCCGCCGGAACGCCGCCTGGTCGCCCGCGAGGACGTAGGAGGGGCGCAGGGCGCCGGGCTGCTTATCGAAGGCGAGGAAATCCATGTGAACGGGCGATTGTATAGGGGGGAAGCGCCGGAAATCACAAAAAGAGGGGCCCAGAGCGCGCGGAACAAGCGAGCGCCATCGCGTGATCGGGACTCGCATCCCGCCGTCGGAAAGGCACGACGGCGGGGCGCGAGTCCCAATCACGCGCCGTCGCTCGCTTATTCCACGCGCTCTGCAAAACGGCGTGAGCAGACCTCGCCGGCGGTGAGGAAGTCGGCCTGACGTGCCGGATTCTTCTTAACCTCAGCGCATCCCTGCGGAGGCTGTCTCGGCCCGCAGTATGCACCCGGATCGTGGCCGTCAATCCCCGGGTTTTTTTGTGTCTGCATTTCGGGCCTGCGGGCGCGGCGCGCAAGGTGCGCCGCCCCGCAGGCCCGAAATGCAGACACAAAAAAACCCGGGGAGTCCTCACACTCCCCGGGTCCCACAAACCCTCGACGCCGCTTACTTCGTCGGCGTCGGCTCCGGATTGCTCGGCGTGTTTCCCGCGCCCGGCGTGAGCTGAATCGAGCCCTTTTCCTTGAGCTCGACGCCCCACTTGAAATGCGTCCGGGTGACGGATCCTGCGGCGGCCAGCTCGGTCGCGCCTTCCATCTCGACCTTTACCAGGCAGCCCTCTTTCTTCGAGTACCAGACGGTCCCCTTCTTTTGCGCCGCCTTGCAGAGCGCGATCGCGTAGTCGCCGACCCCGCCGCCACCCGAGCCGCCCTTGATGATGACGTCCTCGGGCTTCACCGCGCGCTCCTTGTCGGTGCTCTTCACTTTGGCCTTCGAGCAGAGGTAAGCGCCGACCTGCTCGGTGTTGTCGGACTTCCAGGAGAGCTTCTCGTCCTCAGGAAGCTGAAGCGTCTTTTCGTACTCGGCTTTGCCCATGGGCGTGGTGCCGAAGATCAGGTTGAGCCACACATGGACGTCGGTCGGGTCGTGCGTGGCGCCGGCGGCGACTTCCTCACGCTCGTTCTTCTTCAGGGGCTTCATGCCGGCCGTGTTGAGCGTCGGCCATTCGGTTCCTTTGAGATCGCGGAAGGAGCCGTCGGTGTTCACGATCGCGGTGACCTTGTGGCCGAGGATGGCCTGATACCGCTTGAAGCCGAGGATGTCGGTCTCTTTGTTCTTCGTCGAATCCCATTCGGCGTCCACGCCGCTGGACTCGAAGCGAGTCTTGATGCGGATAGCGGCGACTTCGAATTCGATGCGGCCTGCGCCGTCATCGCCGACGGCGAGGACGGTGGCCTTCAGGGTGATGGTTTCCCACTGCGGATCCTCTGTGGTGACGCCGTTCGTGGTTTCCCGGCCGTTGCCTCCCATGGCCCGTGTCAGGCCCTGCTGGAGGTAGTGGAATTCGGTGTTGCACTCCCACGTGAAGGTGGTGCCGGGCTTGAACTGCCAGGGGCCGTCGCCGGCGTAGGCGGGAACGCTCAGCAGTGCGGCGGCAAGGGCGAAAGAAGTCACGAGGCGCATGCAGGTCTCCTTTGAGAGGGCTGTTAGGGACAAGGAGCTAAAGCGAGAACCGTGCCGCCTTGTAAGAATTCTGTAACATCATATGTATCCAATAGTTATGGAATATGCCTGCCAAGTTCCTTTGCTCGGGCGTGCGCAGTGGCTTGACATCATGTCAAGTTAAGACACAGCCCCTTTGCATCGATGTCTACTTCTTTGCAGGTTCCTCGTTGCCGGGCTGAAGCTCCTTTGCAGCCAGTTTCTCCTCCAGGAACTTCAGCGACATCTCCAGAATCTCCGCCGCACCGGGCTCGAACGACTTCCCTTCGGCCTTCCACCCATGCCCCGCACCCTTCACCACCACCAGCTCGGCCGGAGCGCCGACACCCTTCAGCGCCTTCAGCATCACCTCCGATTGCTCCACCTTCACCGTCGTATCCTGGTCCCCGTGGATCATCAGTACCGGCGGGTCGTCCTTCGACGCATGCGTCACCGGACTCGCCAGCTTGTACGCTTCCTCTTTCTCCGCCTTCGTTCCCCCAAGAAAGAGCGCCACGGGGTCACGCGAGACCGACCCCACAATCGTAAAGTCCGCCGGCCCGAACCACGAACACACCGCCTGCACGCGGCTCGAGACCTTCGCGTACCCGCTCTTCCCTTCCAGCCCCGCCGATTCGTCCGCACAGCCGGCCAGAAGCGCCAGATGCCCCCCGGCCGAACTCCCCCAGACGCCGATCCGGTCCGGATCGACCCCGTGTTCCTTCGCATTGGCCCGGACCCACCGGATCGCGCCCTTGCAATCCTCGATCGCCGCCGGGAAGACCGCCTGCCCGGACAGCCGGTAGTTGATGCTCACCGCGAAAAACCCGCGCTTCGCGGCCGCGATCGCATTGGAGGCATTGTTCTTGTCCCCGCCCCGCCACCCGCCGCCGTGGATCCAGACCACCGCGGGCATCAGCCCCTGCGGAGGCGTCTTCGGCTTGTACACGTCCAGCCTAAGGGAAACGTCCTTCGCAACCCCGTACTCCACATCGCGCTTCACCTCCACATCCTCGGGAACCCGGCCCTGGGCGGCGGCCGAAAGCGCGAAAACGAGGGTGAGCAGGATGGGCAGGTGGCGACGCATCGGCAGACTCCGGCTGGGGTGTCTCTTCAAAACCCTCAAAGGCACTCCCGGTTGCGCGATTTCAATGTCGGCGCTTCAGGACGTCCGTCTCTTCTTCCACTTCCGGGTGCACGCGCCGCCGCCGCTTCGCAAACAGGAGCGGCAGGATGATGTCCGAAGCGCAGCAGGGGACAACGACGGCGACGGTGACGATGAGGAGGACCCATCCGAAATTGGCGGTCCAGTTTTCGACGCCGAAGGACATGAGGTAGAGGGAGGAAGCGAACGCGCTGACGAGGACGTGGCCGCTGTGGGAGTAGATCGTGAGGCGCCGCACGTGCGCGGCCGCGAACGTCCCGGTGGCGACGCCGAGTGCGACGCAGGGGGCGATCAGGAAGGGCTCTTCGATGGCGCAGACGTGGAACTCCATTTTCTGACCGAGGAGGAGGCCGCCGAGCCACGGGAAAAGGATGTCGGCGAGAGTGCAGATCGGCGCGGACCCGAGGAAGCCGATGGCGAGGGCGGGGAGGCGTTTGCCGCCGTAGATGAGGTACATGGCGGTGGTGCCGGTCGCGGCGAGGAGGACGTGGATGGCGTGGCTGAGGTGGAAGAAGCGCTCCATTTCTTCGTGGCCGCCGACCTTGAACAGCTGGGTGACGACGAAGAGCGAGCTCAGGGCGACGACGACGGCGCCGACGGAGAAGGGAAGGTGTGCCGTGAGTTCGTTCCAGACCGGGTGGGGTCCGTGCTGGCAGTCGTGGTCATGGAAGTGGTCGTGCATGGGGGGGTCGATAGTAGCGGTGCGGAATGAGCGGCACAAGGGCGCCTCCGCTCTTACGTCTTCTTCCGTGCCGCCACCTCCAGGTGCGCCGCTCCGCCCAGGAGCGCCGGTTCCCGGTTCAGCGACAGCTCAAGTTCGAACAGTCGCCGAAATTCCTTCGGGTCCTCGAGCAGCTTTTCGTGCCGCCTCAACGGCAGCACGGTCTTGCCGATCATCGAAACGACCTCGAACCCGCGCCGCTCGAGCAGCTTGCGCAAGTCGTCGGGGGAGAAGAACGTCACCGGGAAGCGCTCTTCCGCACGATCCGCGAGCCACTCGTCCTTGCCGGTCTTGAGGAATTTCTCAAGGTCTTCGACGCGGCCGCGCTCGAGGAAGTGATCGATGGCGGCGAATCTCGAATCGACGGAGGCGACGAAGAGCCCGCCGGGCTTGAGGACGCGCGCGACGTTCTTGACGGCAAGCACCGGGTCCGGGACGTACGACAGCGGGTCGCCCTGCGCCCACGCCATCGCGAACTCCGCTTCCCCGAATTCCTTGAGATCCTGCAGGTCGCTTCGGACGCACGTGACGCGATCCGCAAGCCCGTCTTCTTCGGCCTTTGCCCGTGCGACATCGACCATCTTGTGGGAAAGGTCGGCGCAGACGACGTCGTGTCCGGCCTTGGCGAGTTTCACGGCCCAGATTCCGGTGCCGCCGCCGATGTCGAGGATGCGGGAGCGCTCGCGGGGGAGGATGGGTTTGAGGTGTTCCCACGACACGCGGCGGTAGAGGTCCCAGTAAGGCGTGTCGTACATCGAGTCGTAGCGATGTGCAATGCGGTCGTAATAGCGTTCGGGAGAAGGACCGTGGTTCAAGTGTTGTCGCCTGCCCGCTCGCCCGCTCGCCCGCCTGCCCGCATTACTTTTGAAAGATCGGCAGGTAATGACACGGCACCTGCATGATCACGCAAGCCATCGCGGTGGCGTACGTGTCGCCGACGTTGTCGTGCCAGTGGCCGTCGGACTCCTGCGCCTGCATGAGGCGGCGGGAGATCTCCTGGTAGTAGTCCTCGAAGGCGCGGCCGCCGGTGACGTAAAAGGCCTGGACGGCGTAGTAGTGGCCGTACATGAAGTGATACTCATCGAGGTTCATGGAGGCCTTGTTGCGCTGGAGCCAGCGGATGGCGCGGTCGGCCTGGCGTTCGGTGTATTCGCCGGCGGAGTGGAGGGCGACGATGCCGCAGGCGGTGAGGGGGAAGGTGGAGCGGGTCATGCCGCGGTTGATCTGGTAGTTGAAGGAACCGTCGTCGTTGACGCAGCCCTTGATGTACTTGACGGCCTGGTCGATGGATGTTTTCGGGACGGAAACGCCGACGTTGCGGGCGGCGCGGAGGGCCTGGAGGGTGGAAACGGTGACGGAGATGTCGGCATCGACGGGGGTGGGCTGGTAGCGCCAGCCGCCCTCGCGGTTCTGGGAATTCAGGATGCAGCGGACGGCGGCACGCAGCTTTTCGCCGACGTCCTGCCGGCGGCTCATGCCGTAGATTTCCGCGAGGAACATCGTCGAGAACGCGTGCTCGTACATGCGCGTTCCGTTTTTCGAGACGTAGCCGTCGCTGTCGCGGACGCACGAGAGCACGTAGTCGAGCGCCTTCTCGATCACCTGGCCGTAACGGCCCTGCCCCGGGACGTCGCCGTGCGCGAGAAACGCCATCCCCGCGAGCGCCGTGATGCAGACATGGTCGGCCGACTTCGTGTCGGTGTCGCTCTCGTAGCGCTCATTGAGCTTGTAGCCCACGACGCACGACCAGGAGCCGTTCTCGTTCTGGCGTGAAGCGAGCCATTCGAGGCCGCGGTCGACGGAGCGCTGGACATCGGGAGTGAACAGGTCGTCGGGCACGTGGTCGTCGGCGCGCGTCGGCCCCGGAACCGCGAGCGCGGCCGCAAGGACGAGCGCGGACAGGACGAATGTTCCCTTCATCGGCCCCAGGCCTCCACCGTGTCCCCCTCCGCGATCACGACCCGTCCCGGCGCGATCGACAGCGAATACGTCGGCGTCGCTTCGGGCCGCCCTTCAATCCTACCGGATTCGACCCCGGTTTTCTTGTCGATCGCAACGATCGTCGGAACCCAGTCCACGGCTCCGCCCCCGGGCGGCCGGCGCGTGACCGGGCAGTTCAGAAGGACGTGCCCCTTCGCCAGCGTCCCCGGGAACATGCTCTGCACGCCGGGGACGGGGGTGCGCCACAACTCCTTCCCGGAGGACAGTTCGTACGCGGCGGCGATGTAATCGTTGGTTCCGTCGGCCTTTTTGTAGGCGACATACACCGTGGAAGCGTCGGCGAGGAGCTGCTTGATCCAGACCGAGCCGAGCTCGATTTCGTGGCGGAGCTTCCCGGAATCCAGGTCGTAGAGGCGCAGGCGCTGCCCGGATTCGGACGTCATCGTCGTCAACGCGGTGTCGCCCGCGATCGTCAGCGCGCTCTCGAGGCGCATGCCGGGCTGCGGCGCGCGCCACAGCGCGCGGCCGGTGGAAGCTTCGAGAAGCGTCAGCTCGTTTTCCCAGGTCAGCGCGAGGAAGCGGTCCGGGCCGGCCTGCACGACGCGGGAAGCGCCGAGGGGCCAGCGGGCGCGCAGCGCGCCGGATTCGCGGTCGGCGACGATGACGGCGTCCTCCGCGCGCGAGAGCCAGGCGACTCCTTCGTCGGTCACCCAGAGGCGCTGCACGATGTGCCCGGGCTGCATGTCGGAGCGCCAGGACGTCTGCCCCGTCGCGGCGTCCAGCGCGACCACGAACGACGCGGTCAGGCTCGCATTGCGAAGTGCCAGGAAGACCGCGCCCTCCGTCTCGTGTCCTTCGTAGAGATGCGCCCCGCCGTACTGCGTCCGCCACGCGCTCGAGCCGTCCTCGTGAAATGCCTCCGCCGCGTCCGGCCCTGCGACCACGACCAGCCCCGCACTCCAGGCCGCCCAGCGCGCTCCGTTCGGGCAGGCGACGCGCCAGCGCTCCGTCCCCTTCGCGGGGTCCAGCGCGACCAGCGTCGCCCCCGAAACCGCAAGAATGGGCGCGCTCTTCCACCCCCCGGCGCCCTCCGGGTCCAGCACCTTCAGGTCCCACCCGCGCTGCCCGGCCCACGACCACGCTTTTTCCGCGGGGAAACTGACCTCGGGAACCGCGGCCTCTCCCTCCACCCGCTTGTACGCGGGTCCGGCGAGGCGCGCCTCGGCCCACTTCGAAGCGCTCACCGCGCCGCCGTCGATCCGGATCTGCGCTTCCCCCGACGACTTCTTCATCCGCCGCAGCTGCGCGCCCGCCATTCCCCACATCGCGCGCTTCTCGAACGCCACCGCAAGTTCCGCCATCGCCTGCGCCGCCTGTCCCGACTGCGGGTGCTCTTTCAGGAATTTCTGGAGGGCGTCGCAGGCGCCGGGCCAGTCCGAAGCGGCGAAGCGGGCGTGGCCGGCGCCGTAGGAGGCGTCTTCGGCGGCGAGGGAATTGGGGAAGCGCTTGAGGAGGTCCTCGAAGAGTGCGGGGTCGTTGTCCTTGCGCGCCCGGGCGAGGAGGCCGGCGGCTTCCTGCTCGGCGGCGGCGTAGGGTTCGCGGCCGGAGGCGAGGATGGCGTCGATCGAGCGGCGGGCGTCGAGGCGCGCCACGTCGCCGCCGTCGCGGGTCTGGTCGCCGTGTTTGGCGATGACTTCCTGGAGAACCGCGACGGCGCCGGCGAGGTCGCCGGCCGCGCGGCGGGCCTGGGCTGAAGCGAACAGGAGTTCGAGCCACTCGCCCTCGGTCGAAGCGTACGGCCGCGCCTTCTCGTATTCCTCCGCGGCGCGGCGCGCGCCGTCGCTCTTGCGCAGCATCGCGGCGGCCGCCGTGAGTCGGCTGCGGAAAAGAGTTCGGCGGCAGGACTCCGCGACGGCCATCGAAGCCTCGTCGCCCCGCTTCTCGGCAAGATCGAGCGCCTGCTTCAGCGTCGCTTCCGCCCGCTCGGTGTCGCCCATCGCCTGCAGGCAGATCGCGAGCCGGTAGCGCAGGTAGGCCGAGCCCGGGTTCTTCAGGATTTCCGCTTCGAGGAACGCCTTCGCCTTCGCCGGGTCGTAACAGACGGTCAGCATCGAGTTCCCGGCGGTGACGACGGCCTGGTCCACGAACATCACGTGTCCGGCCATTCCAGCGGTAGGCCACCGCCAGAACTGCTTCCCGACGGAAGGATCCCGGAAACCGAGGCGGAGAAGTCCGGTGCGAAGCGGAATGTAGACGCCGTCGGAAGCGACGAGCCCGCGGCCTGACGGAGGCGAGTCGAGTTCGAGGCGGTCTGGCCAGACGCGCTTATATCCCTTGAGTTCGATCGCCACCACCGATTCGCCGGAGAGGTAGATGACGCCTTCCCGCACACCGATGATGTATCGACAATCCGGGTCGTTCTCGCGGAGGTTGGCTGGCTTCGGCCATTGCCAATGCATCTCGCCGTCTTCCGCCGAAAGGCAGAACAGGAAGGGCGAGTCCATTGGCGCGACGACGACCTTCTGTTTTCCGTCGGAGGGATCCTTGACGTGGTAGATCGGGCTTTGCAGCCAGGTCACGGGGTTCCGGGGGATGTCGTAGGCGTCCATGATCGGCTGCACCTTGAAGCGCGGGTAGCGGCGCTCCCAGAGGAGGCCGCCGTCGGTGCGGTCCAGGCAGGCGACGATGCCGAGGTTCGTGCAGGCGAGGATGCGGTCGCCGCTCACGGTCAAGGCGTGCGGCACGGACTCGCGGGTGGTGTTGCCGAAGAGGTTGATTTCGGGGATGCCGCTCGCCACGAACGTGCGCCAGATTTCCTTCCCGGTGTTCGCGTCGAGGCACACCACCCAGTGTTCGGAGGGATCGACCTGGGCCGCGCCGTAGGTCGCGGCGCAGTAGAGCCGGTCGCCATCCACGACCGGCGCGCCGTGGTAGCTGGCGCGGGTCGCGAAGTCCTTCCCGGTCGCGTCGCCGCCGGTCTCCCAGACCCGCCGCCCGCTCTGCGCTTCCACGCAGAACAGTTTCCGAAGCGGCACCGGGTAGACCGCGACGAGCCAGCTCATCTTGACCTGCTCTTTGCCGGCGGTGGTCGCCAGCGTGAAGAATGCGCGGCCGCCGGCGATCGTGGAGCCGTGGAGGCAGCGCTCCTCGTACATGATCTGGCTCGGCTGCTGCAGCCCCTTGATCGTCCAGAGCGGGCGTCCGCCGTCGCTGGAAAGCTCCTTGGCCCAGACGAGGTGCCCCTCGTTGACGACGATCAGGCCGTCGGCGATGGCCGGTTGTACGAGCAGCGATTCGGGATGGCGCGAAGTCCAGCCTCCTGAGCCGCCGAAGCGCGACTGGGTGGACCAGCCTGGTCCCTCGGTGAAGTTGTACCGCGCCGTCACGGGCGGAACTCCCTTCACGCCCGCCGCGATGCGGTCGCGCGAGCCGTTGCCCCCGAACGTCGGCCACGCGGCCCACGCCGGCGCGTCGTCGCCGGTTCCGCGCAGGAGGGCCCGCGCGGCTTTGAACACGTCCTTCAACGGCGCGTTCTTCCCGCGCCATCTCACCGGATCGGACATCGCAGCCCCGAGCTTCGCTTCCAGAGCGTCCAGCCCTTCGCGGTCGTTCAGGGCGCCCAGGTCGATCGCGAGCCGCGCCGCCGCGCCGGCCCGCCCGGCGCCGTCGCCCGGGTACTCGATCAGCCCCCACAGCGCTTCCGCTTCGCCCTCGACATCCCCTTCGTCCGCGAGCGCCCTCGCCAGCAGCAGGCGGACCTCGGGCTCCCGCGTGGCGTTTGGAAAGTCGCGGAGGATGCGGCGGAAGTCGCGGGGGCGGGAAGCGGAAGCGAGGGCAGCGCCGACGCGGGGGTCGACCTGGCGGCGCCAGGCGGCGAGGCCCTCGGGGGGGAGTTCGCGGGCCATCTTCGCGGCCAGTCGCCGCGCGGAGACGTACTGGCCGACGGCGCCGAAGAGGACGAGGCGGTCGCCGTAGAGCTCCACCATTTCATAAAGCTTGGCGGAGCCTTCGTCCCAGCGTGCTGCCTTGAAGAGAGTGGTGGCGCGGTCGAATTTTTCGGCGGCCTGGCGGTTGTCGGGAACGCCCGCGCCGTTCATGGGAAAACGGGTGTCGTCGTCTTCGGCTTGCAGGGGAAGCGCGGCCGCGGTGAGCGCGGCCAGGGTCAGAAACGCGCGATGGAAGGTGCGAATCGTCATGGTGTTCTGCTGAACGGAACGGCTTCAGCCACAGAGGACGCAGAGTTCACAGAGGAAGCGCGAGGACCGACTTCTGGACGGAATCGTAACGAACACAGGTCTCTATAAATTCTCGATTCCGTTCTCTGTGACCTCTGTGTCCTCTGTGGCAGGTCGTTGCATTTCCAGCAATGCGTGGGGCCTGCCTCCAGCTCCCTTACACCAACCTCACGAACTTCCTCGTCATCCACTCCACGGTAATCAGCAGCGCGAACAGGATGTAGATGAGGGGCGTATCCCACAGGTCCTGCTCTTTCGTCTCTATATCTACGATCTCGCCGGTCTCTTTGATAGTCGAGAGCAGCCGGTCGATCTCATAAAACGGCAGGAACTTTCCGCGGGTCGTCTCCGACACCTTGATCAGGGTCTGGGCGTCCAGGATCGGGTTGTCGATCTCGTGGTTCGGCTCGCCCACCGTGAACGAAACCGTCACCTTCGGGTCCGAATCGTCCAGCCCGCGCGGGCCCAGAGAGACTTCATACCGCCCCAGCCGGCTCGGGCTGTAGTCCGCGACGAAAACACCCATCCGCCGCGGGTCGTTCTGCGGATTCTCCTCCGCCTTCATCTCGATCTCCGCCGGCATCTGGTCCGGCGCGATCAGCGTCACGGTGTACGTCGCTTCCCGAAGCGGCTCGTACTCCTTGTCCAGCACCTTCGCCGTCATCCTCACCCGCTCCATCATCTCGTAATCGTTCTTGTCGAGCTCGAGCTGGAAGCGCTTCGAGCCGATCAATTTCCCGCTGCGGCAGTGGCGCATGACCTGGCCCCAGAAGGTGTAGAAGTACTGGTCGCCTCGGAGGTAGCGCCAGCGCCAGGTGGAATCGACGGCGGAGAAGAAGCAGATGCCGCGGCCGACGCGCTGGTAGCTGAAGACGGGGAGTTTCTGGCCGTTCTCGACTTCGTAGGACGGGTGGGTCGCGAGGACGGTCGCGCCGGCCTTGGGCGACCGCGGGCGGTAGAACCAGTAGAACCCCGCGAGGCCGTCGCCCTTCCCGTCCGCGTCCTGCCACATCTCGACGTTTTCCTCTGGCGTCATGGAAGGGACCAGCCGCATGAGGGGGCTGTCCTTGCCGAAGGGCGTGAGTTCGACGCGCACGGGGTCGTCGTGGATGATGGCGGAAGAGGCGCTCGAGGTGTCGATCGACACCGGGAGCAGGCGTGCGATCGGCGTGTCCTTGTACTCGCGCGGCGCATAAACCTCGCCGGCGATCATGACGAGCCCGCCGCCCAGTTCCTCGACGTACGTCGTGAGGTTTTCCCACACCTGGCTCGCGGTGAGCGACGGCGTCTGCATCGCGTGCGGACTCACGTCCCCGAGGATGATCACGTCGTATTCGGCCAGCTGCTTCTTCTCCGCCGGGAACTCCGTCAGCGGCGGCCGTCCCGGCGTTCCTTCCTGCGGGAAGTTCGAGTCCGCCGACAGCAGGAGCACGTCCACCAGCATCGACTTGTCCCGGACGAGGGCGTTCTTCAGGTACCGGTACTCCCAGCGCGGGTATCCCTCGACGAAGAGCACCTTGATCTTGTTGTCCACGATCTTGATGTGGTGGATCAGCTCGTTGTTGTTCTCGACGATCTCCTCGGCGCGCACCGGCGTCGCGAGCTTGATCACGTACTCCCCGGGCTTCTCGGGCTTCCACTTGATCAGCGCCGCCTGCTCGACTTCCTTGTCCTTGCCCTCGAGCTTCACGTCCAGCATCGGCGCGATCGAGTGGTCGTGCTCGGTCATCGTCACCTGGATCGTCTCGCCCGCGAATCCCTTCGACGTCACCGCGAACTTGAACTCCACGAAGTCCCCGGCCACCGCGACGTCCGGCGCTTCGAGCTTCGAGAGGGCGATGTCCTTGGGCGGGAGCGGGTTCCCGACGCCGACCGTGTAAATCGGGATCTTCGTCCCGCGGTCGGCGAGCTGCGCGGCGACGTCCGCGGGATCCGTGTCGGCGTTGTTGCGTCCGTCCGTGATGATCACCATCGCCGCGATCGGCTGGCCGTGAAGTTCCTTCAGCACGCCGTCCATCGCCGTCCCGATCGCCGTCTGTTTGAACGGCCCCTGCCGGTCCGGCTCGGTCGGCGACGCCATCGCGCCCAGCGGCGGCTCCGGCGAGATTCCCTTCGCGAACGAATACGCCTTGAAGATGTACCGGTCCTTGAGCTGGTCCAGGATCTTCAGGTCCGGGTTCTTGAGCGCCATGTTCACGAGGTCCAGCCGCGACGTCCGCCGCAACTGGTCCTCCGCGTCCGGCGACAGCTTCCCGCCCTTCAGCAGCCCCGTCACCCGCGCCAGCGCCTCGAACTGCGACGCTTCCGTGTACTTGTCCTTGATCTGCATCGACAGCGACTCGTCGATGAGGACGACAAGGATCGACTCCTTCGTCAGTTCGCGCTCGAGGTAAAGGATCGGCTGGAACAGCGCCAGCAGCAGGAGCGAAATGAGAAGGCTGCGAATGATCGAGAGCCCGACCCGCGCGCCTCCCGGGGCCGTCTGGTTTTCTTTCTTGTAGAAGAACCCCGGGATGATCAGGACCAGCGGCAGCAGCACCAGGACCAGCACCCAGGCTTTGGGCATCGCCTGCCAGCGGATCTCCCAGCGCCCGTACTGGCTCACGACGCCGCGGTCCACCCCCAGCAGCCATTTGCTCCAGTCCATTTATCGCTTCGCCCCGAACATCTGCGCCAGGCACGTCTCCAGCACGAGCAGCCCCAGGATGATCCCGACGAGGTACTTCCAGATATTGGAAGCGGGCGCCTTGACGGCGATCTTTTCGGGCTGGGAGCCGGTTCCCTGCTCGACGTACGTGAAGCGGAACTGCGGGTACATGGTGCGCAGTTCCGGAGGTGTCATCTTCTCGACGAAGCCTTCCTCGGGATCGACGTTGACGGCGTACCAGGTCAGAAGCGTGGCCTGTGTTTCCCCCGGCTGGGCGTCGCGTTCGAGGCCGTAGAGGCCGGCCTCCGTCGTGCCGGAGAACATCAGGTGGTAGGCGTGTTCGCCGGCCTTGACGGGCGAGATCGAGCTGCGGTTCTGGCGCGGCGTCACGATCGAGAACGTCTTCGCGAACTCGGTCGCCTTGAGCGTGTACTCGAGCTGGTCGCCGACGGTGATGTTCCTGAAGCGCTGCGGCGGCGAGGCGAGGTACTGGCAGATCTGGTCGAAGAGGACGAGGAACCCGGGGACCTTGGGCATGAGGCCCCACTCGAAATCCGGGGCGGTCGTGCAGAGGATGGCGCGGCCGCGTCCCATGCGGCGCTCGATGAGAAGCGGCGCGGGGTCGGCCCCGGGGACGCCCAGCGACGCGATCACTCGCGCGTCGGGGCGCGCTTCGAACGGCTTCACCGCGAAATACTGGCTCACGAGGAGCCGGCCGAGCATCGGCTTGGAGGTCTGGAAGTACGAAAGCGCCGGGTGCGCGTAGTCCACGCCCGTGAATTTCATCGCGTCGTCGTTCTTCGGGTACCCGGCGGGCTTGTCGAGTTCGCAGGGGATCAACCCGTCGCCGCCGCGCCACACGACCTGGTTCCAGGTGTACGCCTCGACCTTGTCGCCGAGGAAAATCAGCACGCCGCCGCCCGCCTTGACGTACTCCTCCAGCGCGGCGATCTCCTCGGGGCTCACCGTCTCGACGTTCGCGAGCACGACGAGGTCGAACTTCCGCACGTCTTCGCGCGCGAACCCGTTTTCGAGCACCTCGGTGATGTTGAAGACCCACCGCTTGTCCGTCGAGTCCTGCGAGGGATTCAGCGCCATCTTCAGCGCCGCCACCTCGTCCGTCTGCATCGTCGATCCCTTCTCGCCGTTCACCATCAGCACCTTCAGCGCTTCACGCACATCCACCGCCAGCGACCGCTTGTTGTCGTGGGAGAGCGCATCGGGCTCGATCTCGACGGTGACGGCGTGGGGGCCGGGTTCGCGGAAGGTGAAGTAGAAGACCTGGCGGAGGACGTCGTGCGCGGGGACCGTGAGCGTGTAGGACGTCTGCTTGGATCCGTCCACGAAGACGTTGAGCACGACGTCCGACATCTGCATCGCGCCGTAGTTGCGGATCGTGGCGAGGAACTCGCACGAGTTGTCGGTGGAGACGACCTTCTGCGTCGCGCCCATCTCGAGCCCGACGACGGCGATGTTGTCCACCACGTTTCCGCCGACGTCGTAGAGGTAGATGCCGCCGCCGTTGGGAGAGGTCATGTCGGTGACCTGCTTGAACAGCTCGGCGACGCGCGGGCGGTCCTTCTCGGCCACCATCCAGCCGTGGCGCTGGTTGTCCGTGATGATGAACACCTTCTTCACGAAGTTGTTCGACTTGTCGAGCGCATCCTTCACCAGCTCCATCGTCCGGGGAATCGACGTCCCCTGGTCCGTCACCGTCGCACCGCCGACGATCTCGCGCCCCATGTCCACGCGGCTCGACGGCTCGCCGATCGCGGCGTTGGGAGAGTCGGTGAGCAGGATGAGCGAGAAACGGTCGTTTTCCGTCGTCTTGAGGTCCGTGAGAATGCTCTGCGCGATCTGCCGCGCCTTCTCAAGCGGCGTCCCCTTGTCCGCGCCCCTGAAATCCATCGAGTACGACACGTCGAGCACGATCACCGCGTGCGTGTTCGACTCCCCGAGCTGCGAAGCGATCGCGCTCTGGAAAAATGGCCGCGCGAGCGCCATCGCCAGCAGCACCAGCACCGCGATCCGGATCAGGAGCAGGATCAGGTTCTCGATCTGCATCCGCCGCCGCGTCTTCTTCAAGGCCGCCAGCAGCCACTCCATCGCCGCCCACCGGACGCGCTTGTAGCGCTGCCGGTTGAACAGGTGGATCAGGACCGGGATCGCGCCCGCCATCCCGAGCCAGAGGAGCGGGCCATGCAGAAAACCCATTACTTCGCCCTCCGCTTCGACAGGCGGCGCGCGAGGTATGAGGAGACCGCGACGTCCACGGGCTGGTCGGTCGTCACCTGCACGAAATCGATCCGCTGCGCCAGGCACCCGCGCCGGATCTCGTTGGTGAACTTGCGGACTTCCTCGAGGTAAGCCTCCCGAAGCGGCTTCGGGTCCACGACGAGGTACGGGTAACCCTCAAGCCCGTCAAACCGGGTCATGCGGTCGAACGGGAAGCGCGCTTCGTATTCGTCGAGGACGTGAATCACGATCACGTCGTGGCGGCCGTGCTTCAGGTGCTGCAGCCCGGAAATGATCGACTCAGGCTTGTCCAGGAGGTCGCTGATCAGGATCACCAGGCTCTTGTGCTTGATCCGCTCCGCCACGTCGTGCAGCACATGCCCGAGATCCGTCTTCTCCGTCGTCTTCTGCGCTTCCATTTCAGTCACCATCACCCGCAGGTGCTGCGGGCTGCACTGCGCGTGGATGAATTTCGAGATGAGCCGGTCGAACAGCACCAGCCCCGCCGAGTCCTGCTGCTCCATGACAAGGTGGGCAAGCGAAGCGGCAATCGTGGCGGCGTAGTCGAACTTCGAGCCGTTATCGCTCGCGTAGTCCATGGATTCCGAAGCGTCGAGGATGATGTAGGCCCGGAGGTTCGTCTCCTGCTCGTACTGCTTGATGTAGAGGCGGTCGCTCCGTCCGTAGACCTTCCAGTCCAGGAACCGGAGGTCATCGCCCGGCGTGTACTCCCGGTGCTGCGCGAATTCAACGGAGAATCCATGGTAAGGACTCTTGTGGAGCCCGCTGACAAACCCCTCCATCACCGTCCGAGCGCGGATGTTGAGCCGCGCCACGCGGTTCAGCACCCGGGGGTCGAGGTATTTGCTCTTCTCTGCCATGTTCTCTTCGCCCTTGCCCTTGCCCTTGCCCTTGCCCACCGGCGTCAGTGACGACGCCTCCAACGCAGCCAAGGACCTCACTTCAAGCGGGCCGTTTTCCTACCAACTACCACCTACGAACTACCAACTGCCCTACTGCGCCGGCCCAAGCACCTTCGGCATCCGCGGATCCTTCGCCGCGTCACCTTCCGAAGCCGGCGTCACTTCAATCAGCTTGTCGACGATCTTGTCGCTCGTGACGCCTTCCGCTTCCGCGGCGAAGTTGCACAGCACGCGATGCCGCAGCACAGGATGCGCGACCGCGCGAATATCCTCCGTGCTCACGTAGAACCGCCCCTTCAGGATCGCCCGCGCTTTCGCGCCGATGATGAGGTACTGCGAAGCGCGCGGCCCGGCGCCCCACGACACCCACTGCCGTACGAAGTCCGGCACGGGTTCCTTGCCGTGGACGCGCGTCGCCCGGGTCAGCTTCATCGCGTACCGGATCACGTGGTCCGCGATCGGCACGCGCCGCACGACGTCCTGCAGGACCTGGATGTCCGCGCCGGACAGAACGGGCTGCAGCTTCGTGTCGAACGGCGACGTCGTCAGCTTCATGACTTCCAGTTCCTCGGCCTCCGTCGGGTAACCGACGTTGACCTGGAACATGAAGCGGTCGAGCTGCGCTTCGGGAAGCGGGTAGGTGCCTTCCTGTTCGATCGGGTTCTGCGTCGCGAGGACGAAAAACGGCTGGGTCAAGGGATGCTTCTTGCCGCCCGCGGAGACCTGGTACTCCTGCATGGCCTCGAGAAGCGCGGCCTGCGTTTTGGGAGGCGTGCGGTTGATTTCGTCGGCGAGGAGCAGATTGGCGAAGATCGGCCCCTTGATGAACTGCAGGGTGCGCGACCCCGTCGCCTTGTCCTCCGAGATGACCTCCGTGCCGGTGATGTCCGACGGCATCAGGTCGGGAGTGAACTGGATGCGGCTGAAGGAGAGGTTGAGGGTCTGGGCGAGCGTCCGGATCATGAGCGTTTTCGCCAGCCCGGGCACGCCGACCAGCAGGCAGTGACCCTTGCTGAAGACCGCGATGAGGAGCTGCTCGACGACCTGCTCCTGCCCGACGATCGCCTTTCCGATCTCGGCGCGCATCTTGTCGTAAGCGCCCTTCAGCTTCTGGATCGCCTCCATGTCCCCGGCAGGCGTACTGCCCGTGTCAGCCATGAATTCTCCTTTATGTTGCGAATCGGCCCGAATGGGGAGGGGGAGTCTATCAGGAGGGAAAACGGCTAACTTCAACTTTCAATTTCAATTTCAATTTCCAAACAAACGGAGAACTTCAACTCTCAACTTC
>JBBTCT010000013.1:0-3979 GCA_038060895.1 Planctomycetota bacterium | reverse complement strand
GACGCCTCCCGAGCTCACCGCGCTGACCATGCCGCTCGAGGGGGCGCGCCTCAACTCCTCGGCGCGCCGGCAGAGCCGGCGCGGACTCGCTCTTCGTGATGTCTTTCTCTGCGTCCTCTGCGCCCTCTGCGGCTCCTGCTGTTTTTGCATTCCAGTCGCGCAGCAGCCCCTCGATCACCGCATCGCGCTCATCCCACGCGAAATCGATGTCGATGTCCGGCGGATCGATCCGTCCTTCGTTCAGGAACCGCTCGAAAAACAAATTGTGCTCGACCGGGTCCACCTGCGTGATTCCGAGGCAGTACGCGACGATGCTTGCCGCGGCCGAGCCTCTTCCGCAGATCCGCGGCGCCCTTCGCGCGATGTCTCGCACGATGAGGAAATACGCGGTAAATCGCTTTTCCCGGATCAGCTGCAGTTCCCGCTCGACGCGCCGCTTTACCGTTTCGGTGATCTCGCCGTAGCGCACGCGCGCGCCGGCCCAGGTTTCGGACTCGAGAAGCGCTTCCGGATCCTCGACGGGGTATGTCGGGAAGACGAGGGAGCGGTCGGGGAAGAACCGGCACTCTTCGGCGAGCCGTTCCGCGTTTTCCATGGCGCCGGGGACGTGGGAGACGAGCTTGCGGATTTCCGGTTCGGATTTGAGCCAGGCTTCGGGCGACACGATTTCGCCGGGGGCGAGCGAAGAGAACGTCGCGTTGTTGTCGATGGCGCGCAGTAACCGGTGGACCTCCCATTCGTCCTTCTGCGCGAACCACGCGTCCGGCGTCGCGACGGGCGGGAGGCCGAGGGTGAGGGCGGAGGCTGCGGCGTGCGGCGCCGTCGCGCGGACTTCGACGTAGAGGTCATCGCGGCTGCGTTCGAGGAGGGGCGCGAGGACGTCGACGCAGTCGGAGAGGACGGCGAGGCCTTCGCGGTTGCGGGCGAGCGCGCAGGCGAGGGAGAACGCCGGGTCGAGGTGCCGCGCGGTGATCGTGCGGCAGAGCGTCGCGTACCCGGCGGCGTTTTTCGCGAGGAGGACGGCGCGTTCGCGATTCGCCGCGATCTCCGCGCCGACGATCGGCCGCACGCCGTGTTCCTCGCACGCGTTCAGGAATTCCGGCAGGCCGTAGAGCCCGTCGCGGTCGGTCAGCGCGACGGCGCGCGCTCCGGCCGCCTTCGCAGCGCGGACCATGGCGTCCGGGGACGAAGCGCCGCGGGAGAGGGAGAACCAGGAGTGGAGGTGGAGCGGGGTCATGGGGTGGACAGAATGTTAGTGATTTGTTAGCCATGCCGCCATGCGAATACGCCGGGGAGCTTGCTGAAGGTTGAAGAGATGTGTTCAATAGGAACAGTAGGATTCCTATCAGGAGTTCCATCCATGCCCTCTGCTGCGACCGCTTCCCGTGAATCTCAGGTTCTCGAGTGGGTCCGCAACTACACCGGGATGAACCTGCACATCCCCGTCGCGACGCTCGTCGAGTACGCGCGGCTCAAAGGAGTCGACGACAAGGCGCTCGCCAGGACGGTGCAGGACCTCGTCCGGTCAGGCCGGCTCCGCCGCACTCACCAGGTCCACCCGGGGCGCGGCGAGGACGTCCGCGAGGACAACACCGGGTCCCTGGCGCTTCCGGAATCGGGCCGTTCGCGGGCACCCGCCGCCGACCAGCTCAACGTGCGAATCCCGCACACGCTTCGGCATGCCCTGGCCGCGGAAGTCGGCCACCTGGGGGACACGCTGGGAAGTGTCGCGGCGAGGGCGCTCCAGGAGTGGGCGAGCATGCAGGCGTTTCCGGGAATCGATTTCAGGTCGGGGCCGGCCGGCCGGCGGGCCTGCGTCACCGGGACCGGGCTCGACGTCGCCGAGATGTGCCGGATCTGGCTCCACCACGGCCGCGACGAGAGGGCCCTGCTTCGCGACTATCCCCACCTCGAACGACGGCAGGTGCGTGCAGCGATCGCGTACGCCGAGAATCATCCCGAGATCCTGGCCGCCCCATGGGGGACGCAGCCGCCGGGCATCCCGGCGGTCCGGGTCTGATTCGTGCCCGTCCGATTCCTGCTCGATGAACATGTCTCGCCACGCGTGGCATCGGGACTCAAGCGCGCCGGAATCGATGCCGTGACGGCCATCGACGCCGGGCTCGCCGGATCTGACGATGACGCACTCCTTGCCGCCGCCTGGGCCCTTGGCCGTGTTGTCGTCACGTACAACACGGCCGATTTCGCGCCTCTCCTCGCAGCGCGAAACGCAGCCGGTGCACTCGGGCCGGGTATCGTGTTTGTGTCTGCAAAGACGCTGCCGCCGGATCGGGTCGGACCGCTCGTGAAGTCCCTCGCTGGTCTGGCCGGAAGAGCCGGCAAGGGAGAGATGGATCTGAGTTGCGGGGTATTCCTCGAGAAAGAGTGAGCGACCATGTCTGGATCCATGCCTCAGGGAGTGACTCCGGCCCTGGATCGTGAAGTGCGACGGATCCAGGAGATCTCCCGTCTACCGGACCAGAACGTGGAACGAACACGGTCCACTTTCGCGCTCGTGAAGGAGTATCTGAGGCGAGTGGCGTCATGGAGGTTTGACATCATCCGAAACAACGACATGGACCGCTTCGCGGATATAGCCGGGTTGATTCGCCCAGACCTCGACCTGCCTGTTGCCGTCACGAAGTGGCTGGAAGAATCCGTCACCCCCTCCTATTTAAGCCTGAGGATTCTGAGGGGGCACCTTCATTGGACGCTTCTGCAATCGCGTGATGCAGTCCCGTTGGGGGGCGCGGGAGATCCATTCGAGCCACTGATAGTGGCCATGGAACGCGGCAATCATCTCAGGACCGATCTTGGCTGGATCATTGCCGTGTATTCATTCAGGCAGAGCAACTGGACAGAACTGTATGTGGCGACGCCGCTCCCGGACTTGTCCGGGGGGCGACTGGACCAGCTGGATACTGAAACGTAATCACCATGCCCGACCCCTGGACCGCCGACATCGCCATCGACGCAGCGCTCGCGCGGTCGCTCATCGAATCGCAATTTCCGGGTCTTGCCCCGGCGAAGGTCGAACCGTTCAGCGAAGGCTGGGACAACGCGGCGTTCATCGTCAACGACACCCTGGTGTTCCGGTTTCCGCGGCGGAAAGTGGCGGTGCCGCTTCTCGAACGGGAGTCGCGCCGGCCGCGCGGGAACTCTTCTTTTCGGTGTATGGGGAAGTCAACGACGCGACGCTCCGCCTGGCGCGCTACAGGGCCATCTCCCATTCGCTCGCCGTGCTCCCGTATGCGCTTCAAACCAAGGACCCGGCGCTGGAGCGCGAGACGCGGAAAGCGCTGGCGTGGGCTGCCGGATAAACTCGCGCCGTCCTTGCGTTGCGCGCCTCCCGCCGCTAGGTTTCATGCGTGGCCGAAGCAGACGCGACGGGCGGTGAGGGCGCAGCGGTCCGCGTGCCGCGGTGGCTCTACCCCGTGTTCTTCGTGTCGGGGTTCGCGGCGCTCGTCTACCAGGTCGCGTGGCAGCGCGCGCTCTTCACGGTCGTCGGCATCAACGTCGAGACGGTCACGCTCGTCGTCTCGGCTTTCATGCTCGGACTCGGCGCCGGGGCGCTTGCGGGGGGCGCGCTGTCGCGGGACCCGAAGCGGCCGGCGCTGGCTTTCTTTGCCGCCGCGGAAATCGGAATCGGCCTCTTCGGATTCGCCTCCCTCCCGCTGATCGAGGCCGCCGGGCACGCCTGCGACTCGCTTCCCGACGCCGCCTCCGCCGTGCTCGTCTTCGCACTCCTCCTCCTGCCCACCGTCCTCATGGGCGCGACTCTCCCGCTTCTCGTCGCCCACGCCGTCCGCGCCGATCGCAACGTCGGCCGCGCCGTCGGCGCGCTCTACGGCGTCAACACTCTCGGCTCCGCCATCGCTTCCATCGCGGCCGCCCTGGTTCTCCTGGCGAAACTGGGGGTTTCCGGAAGCGTCCATCTCGCGGCCGCGGCGAACATCGTGGTCGGCGCGGTGGCGCTCGC
>JBBTCT010000012.1:126209-223578 GCA_038060895.1 Planctomycetota bacterium | reverse complement strand
GCCCGCCTGCCCGCCTGCCCGCCTGCCCGCCTGCCCGCCTGCCCGCCTGCCCGCCCGCCTTACTGTTCCTTCCCCGCCTCTTCGCCCGTCGGTCCTTCCCCCGGTTCCGGCTCGCTCCCAGGCGCATCGCCGGCGTAACCGCCGGGCGGCGCAGCCTCGGCACGCGGCGCGCGGCCCATCGGGCGGGCGGCGACCTTCCGGTAGCCGGCAGGGAGGTCGTACGCGCCCTCCGGCGCCGCGGCTTCCTCCACCTTCGTCGCCTCGAACGATTCGCGCACGATCGCGTCGGGGAACACGAGCGTCCACGACCCGGACAGCAGCATTCCTTTGGACTTCTCCAGCGCCGCCGCGACTCCCGGCGCGAGCAGCCCGGCCTCACCCAGCGCTTTCGCCAACCGGTCCAGGCCCGCGGCCTCCGAAGCCAGGCGACCCTTCACTCCAGGCCCTCCCTTCGGCTCCAGCAGCAACGCTCTCGTGGTTTTTCCTGCGACCGTCCCGCCATCGCCGGTTTCCTTGACTTCGCACGCGCCTGCGGAGGGGGCGAGGCACTCCATGAAGCGCCTCAATTCCACCTCGTCGCCGCTTCCGGCCACGCGCGCCAGCGCCGCCTTGAGGTCGGCAACCGCCGACTCCCGCGCTTTTATCGCTTCCTCGAACGTGACCTCGGACCAGGTCCGGAGGGCGTGGTCGATGCGCCAGATGACTTTTTTGTCGGCGCGGACGATCCAGGATTCGCGGCTCACGCGGTCGTCGCAACGGACGCGGCCTTCGCCGATCCAGAGGATTTCGCGGCGGTTCGTGCGCTCGGCGCGCAGGCCCGGTCGCGAGGATTCCCAGGTCGTCGTGCGCTCGATGCGCGTGTCGGCGGCTGCAGAAAGGGCGGCGAGGATGAAGATCGCGGCGGTTCGCATGGCCGGATTCTAACGCGCGGCGCGCGCTTCCGGACCGCAGACCCGATTTCGTCCGAGGCCCTTGGCGCGGTAGAGGGCGCTGTCGGCGACTTTCACCAGGTCGTATTCGGTCGTCATTTCCTCGCCGAGCGCGCCGACGCCGATGGAGAGCGTGAGGCGGACGGTCTTCGAGCCCCGGCCCACCGTGGAGAATTTGCGGGTCACGAAGCGTTTGCGCAGCACTTCGGCCTTCTGGAGGGCGTTCTCGATGCTGCATTCGGGGAGGAGGAGGCAGAACTCGTCGCCGCCGTAGCGGCTGACGATGTCGACGTTGCGGGACTGGACGCGCAGGAACTGGGCGACCTGCCGGAGAGTTTCGTCCCCGTCCTGGTGGCCGTAGCTGTCATTGACGTCCTTGAAGTGATCGAGGTCGATCATGAGGAGGGCGAGTTCGCGGGCGTAGCGGCGGGCGCGCTTGACCTCCTCGGCGAGGCGGCGGTCGAACATGCGGCGGTTGTAGACGCTGGTGAGCTGGTCGATCTCGCTCTGTTCCTTGACGACGTTGTAGAGGCGCAGGTTTTCGATCGCGAGCCCGAGGATCTGCGCGACCGAGAGGAGCAGGTTCTGGTACTCGGCCCGGACGGTGGTGCCGCCCTGCCCGACGAGGACCTGCGTTTCCTTCGCGTCCAGCGCCACGTCGAGGACTCCGATGACGCCTTCGCGGCCGGGAAGCGGAATGGCGATGGAGCTGGACGACCCGTCGATTTCGGATTCGTCGCCTCGCGCGATGCGGGCGAGCCTGTGGCCCTTGCTCATGTCGAAGCGGGACGGGCCGGAGCCGGCGGTGGGAACGGGGTACCGCTGGACGAGGGTGGTGCCGTCGATGAGGTAGACGGAGGCGGTGGCGTAGGACAGCCCGGGCTTCTGGGTGAGAATCTTCGCGGCGCGCGCGAGCACTTCGTCCTCGTTGGCGCCGGAAAGCAGGGCGGGCGTCAGCTTCGGGACGTTCTTGATCTTCTCGGTGAGCGCGTAAATCTCCAGGGTCTTGCGCATCGCGTCGGTCGCGCGTTCGGTCAGGTCCCGCTTCATCTTTTCCTGCGTCGTCAGGTCGCGCATCGTGCCGATGATCATGTCGCGTCCCTGGATCTTCACGCGCTGGACCGACACTTCCACGGGCTTCTTGTCTCCCGACGCCGTCTTCACCCGCAGTTCGTAGCGCTCGCTCGGGATGCTCTTGCGCTGGACGCGTTTTTCGGCGACCCGGTCCTTGCTTTCCTCCGCGATGATCTCGTCGACGCGCAATTTTCCGGCGGAGATCTGGGAGCGCGAGTACCCCATGAGCCGCAGCCACGCGTCGTTCACGAGCACGATCGACTGCGACTCGAAGTCCACCGCGTACTGGGGCTCGTTCGAGTTCTCGAAGATCGTCCTGAAGATCTCCGGGCCGATGTCCGAACGCGCTGCGGCGGGCTGGGCCGCGATCGGCTCGGGCATGAAGTCCTGCGGCGCGGGGGGCATGAGGACGCCCTTGGGGATCGGCACGCCCGCGACTTCGATGGATGGGGAAGCGAAGACGAAGTCCATCGGCGCTTCACCACGGCTGGCCGGTTTGGACACGCGCAGGAAAGCGGCGCCCGCGGCGAGCAGGGACTCGGCGGCGCTTCGGCCCAGGCGTGCCGCGGAGTTCAGTCCGAAGCCGATGGAATCGACCTGGGTGCCGTCGTGCAGGGCCTGGCGGAGTTCCGGGTGGGAGACGGAGCCCAGGACGCCGGCCTTGAACGAGAGGGTCAGCTTTGCGTCACCGGACTGGGGGGGCCACGCGTCCACGCGCAGGTCGCCCTTGAGGGTTCCGGGTTCGATGCTGAAGCGGACGAAGCCCGCGGGGAGAACGCCGAACTCGCCGGGATCGCGGATGACGCCGTCGCGGATTTCGCGCTCGGAGCCCGCGACGAATTCGAGGTCTGTCCCTCCGGCGCCGCGGACGCGGACGCGGCTGCCAGGCTCCACGGCGCCCGACAGGGAAGTCGCGGACGAGCTGATGTCCGCGCTGGGCCCGTTGAGCAGGCGCATGAACTCCTCAGGCGAGAAACCGGCGATTTCCGCACCGCGCAGGCCGGCCTCCCGAAGGGGCCGGAACGCCCTGGTGCCGGAAAGCGGGCGGGCGGTGAGGAGGAGGGCGATATTGGCGGCGCGAAGGGCTTCGGCGACGAATTCCGGGGGCTCGGCGCCCTCGGGGGGCGTCGGGATGACCAGGAGCGCGGCGGGAAAGCCGCG
Organism: Planctomycetota bacterium; assembly: GCA_038060895.1. Taxonomy (GTDB): domain Bacteria; phylum Planctomycetota; class MHYJ01; order WSZJ01; family WSZJ01; genus WSZJ01. Next base: position 220,414 of record JBBTCT010000012.1, on the reverse strand, counting down.
GTCGCGCGCTGCGCCGGCGAGCCGCTCGGCGAGAGGGGCGCTTTCCGGCTCGGCGACGACGAGAAGGGCCTCGCGGTCCCTGTGGCCGAAGCAATCCCTGAGGAGGACTTCGGCGGCATCACGCTGCATGGTCGGCTGCGTTCCCTGACAGTGGCGTTCGTCGCGCCGGCGACTGGACGCCGGCACCCCTCGGGTTCGGCTGCCGGCCGGGAACCCATTCCCCCTCCAAAGTATAGGTGCGTGCGCGGAATTCAAAAATGAAAAAGCGGTCAACTACGTAAAGTCTTCAGGAATTCACGCGGGCCCGGCGCGATGCAGGGCGACTCTCCTTCCCAGCCAATTCGTCGGCACGGCCTCCGGTGATACACTTCCCCCCGCTATGAAGCCCTTCATGTCGGCCGCAATTCTCCTCGCGAGCGCACTTCTCGCCCGCTCCGACGCCGTCGTCCTCAAATCCGGCGAACGCTTCGTCGGCGACGTCACGGAGGAAGGCGACTCCTGGCGGATCAAGAGTGACCGCTTCCCGGACGGCATCGTCGTGAAGAAATCGGACGTAAAGGCGGTGTACCCGAAGGCGGAAGCGATGCTGGCGAAGCTGGATGACGCGGTGGCGAAGGCCAAGGAGCGGTACGACGCGGGAAAGAAGGCGGCGGACCCGAATCCGGACATGAAGGCGGTGGTGGACATGTTGTTCGACCCCGAGCTGGAAGCGGCGGACGGGGCGGAGGTTTATCCGGACCGGAGGAAGGACTTCGACGGCGTGACGAAGCGGATCCACGAGTTGAGGAAGCTGGCTCGGGAAGGGCAGGCGCTGAAGGGGCCGCCGGTTGATCCGAAACCGGACCCAAAGCCGGATCCGAAGCCGGATCCGAAGCCCGACCCCCGGCCGGAGCCGAAGCCGGTTCCGAAACCCGATCCGAGGCCCGACCCTGGACCGCAGAATTTCGCGGACTGCGCGACCATCTGGCTCGCGGCGCCGGAGGGATCGACGCAAGCCGAGCTCGACAAGGCCGCGAAGCAGATGGCGTCGCGTTGCAAGACCTACGGCTACGACGGCGTCAAGGCGCTGGCCGAGGCGGGCGCCGACGGCGTCGTCCGCGTCCGGCTTGACGTCGAAGGGGGCTTTACGGCGACGATGGTGCAGACCGTCGGCTCCCTGGCGCGCTACGCGAGCAAGTCGTTTGAGATGCGCCTGTACTACTTCGCGACGGCCGGCGAAAAAGAGCAGTTCTTCGTCCCGCCGGATGCCGAGATCGCCTCCGCGAAGGCGCCGGCCGGCGCGAAATGGGTCCGCCGGGTCCGCTTTAATGTGGACGGCCCCGACGCGCCTCGCGAGGCGACGCTGATGCGCGTGGCCCCGGTGATTTCGCGCACGGAGATTCTCCCGCCGTACAAGGACAAGCCGGAGTCCACGGCGGACTTCTACGTCATCAGCGAGGCTGCCGAAGCGCGGCTCAAGGCGGCGCTCAAGGCCAGCGGGAAATTTCAATGCGAGGTGGTCGTGGACGACGTCGTGTTCGTCACGGAAATTACACCGCAGCCCAAGGAGCACGCCAAGGACGGCCGGGTCTGGTGGCGCCACGCCTTCAGTGAAAAGGAGCGCAAGGTGGTGGACGCGTATCGCACGGCCGCGATGCCGTTTGCGCTGAGGATCGTCGAAGCGCCGAAGTAGGCTCTACTGGCCCTGCAGGGTCCGTTCGTACTTCAGGAGGCGCTGCTGCAGGTCGGAGCGCTCGGTTTCCCCGCTCACCATTCCGACCGCTTCCCGCTGCACGCGCACCGCTTCCTCGAACTCACCTGCGGCGAAGAGGGCCGCTGCCAGGGTGTCGAGGACCCCGCCGCGTTCGTCGCCGGGGCCGGCGCCCTGTTCGTCGAGGAGCTGCACGGCTCTTCGGGCCGCGGCAAGGGCGCGGCGGGCGATGTCGGGAGGCAGTGAAGCGGCGGTGGCGGCGTCCCAAGCGTATTCGTTCCAGGCAGCGGCGTCGGCAGGGCGGAGCTTGACGAAGCGATCGCCCGCGGCGGAGCCCTTTTCGTACTGGCCGGTCGCGAAGGCGGTCCGCATTTCGCTGCGGAGCTGTTCGCCGAGGCGGAAGAGGGCATCGAGTTCGAATTGCGCGGTGGCGGCGAGCGTGGGATCGGCGAGGACGTCGCGGAATTGGGTGCGGGCGGCGGTGAATTCATCGGCTGCCACGGCGGCGCGGCCGAGGGCGAGGCGGAGGCGTGAGGAGGGGGCGCGGTCCCGGGAGGCCCGGTCGAACGCCGAGAGCGCCGAGGGGTAGTCGCCGGCGGCGCCATGAAGAGCGACGGCGCGCTCCCAGTCGGAGGCCTGTTCGGCGTCGATCGCCGCGGCCACGAGGGCGGGACGCCAGTCCGCTGGCGCCGCCACGGGGGGCGGCGTCGCGGCGATCTGGCTGGCTGGCGCCGCAAGCAAGGCGCGCTTGAACGACGCGATCCGCGCTTCCGGAGGATCGGCGAGGCACGCGGCGAGATCGACGTCCAGGCGCCGGACATGGAGCGAGCGGGCGAGATCGGCGAACGACCGGGCGGCGGCGGCGTCACCCAGGCGCGCGGCGGCGCAGGCCGCTTCGGCCGCAAGAAACGGGTCGGTAGTCCCGGCGGCGAGGTCGAGGATGTCCCGGTGGCGGCCGCTGGTACGCGCGGTCACCGCGGCGCGGCGGCGAAGTTCCGCGGCGGATTCCCGCGCGGCGTTGAAGGGGTTGCCGTCCGGCCGCAGAATGGAAACCGGGGTCCTGCGTCGAGGGCGGACCGTCCACGCGTAGGCGCGACCGTCGCGGAACGAACAGAGGAGTTCCGGCTCGCCGTCCGCATCCAGGTCGGCCCAGGCCGGGCGGGACCAGCCGTTCGAAGCGCCGGTTCTCCAGGCCCAGATGATCTCGCCGGTCTTGCCTTCGAGAACCCACACCCACCCGACGTCGAAACTCGAAACCGCGACTTCCGGGAACCCGTCGCCGTCGAGATCGCGCAGTCCGGGCCCGCCGCCGCCACCCTGCTCCACCACCCGCCGCCACCGTTCTTCACCGGACTTCGCGTCCAGTTCGATGACCGTGGCGCGTCCGCCGAACGCAACGATGTGCGGTCCCTGGGCGGCCACGGAGCGCGGTCCCAGCCCGATCGCCAGCTCGCGGCGCCACGCTTCGCTGATGCCGCCGGCGGAGGCATGGAAGCGAATGACGCGGCCGCCGATGTTGAAGCCGACCAGGTCGCCTTCCGACAGGACGCCTCCCTGGGCCCGGCCGCCGAGATCCAGGGTCCGGGTCACCTTTCCCGTGGCGGGATCGACGCCGTGAAGCGCATTTTCGGCGGGGATCCAGACGAGTCCCTCCCAGGCCGCGATATCCCCGCGCCACGGTCGCGCGAGGGGAGCGTTCCAGAGGAGATCGCCGGTGCGTCCATCGGCGGCGCGCACGCCAGGCCCGCCTTCCCCGTCTCCGCACAGGAAGTCGAGGACGCCGTCGCCGTTGACGTCCACCAGGGCCGGTGAAGACAGGACTGCGCAGTCCAGATGCTTCCAGACCTGCGTGAGCCGGACGGGATTCTCGTCGATCTGCAGGAGCGCCCGTTCCAGGCCGTCCAGGGCGATGCGGTAAGGAGGGGTGGAGGAGTAGACGCTGGACATCTTGCAGAGAGGGAACTGGCCCTCGAAGAGGACGCGTCCATCGGCCGGGTCGAGGAGGCGCTGGGGATACCCGGCGAGGAACACGTATTGAGCCGGGTCCCCCAGGACTTCCGGCTCTGCCGTGTGCATGTGGGCTGAGCCCTGGCGCCACAGCACCGGGGGCTCGACGGCGTTGACGGCCGCGACCGTGCCGTCGTGCGAGAGCAGGATGAAGTCCTGGAGGCCGTCCCCGTCGAAGTCATCCAGGAGCGGCACGTTCATCGTCGCGGTGGTGTTCGAGTCGAATTGCCAGGGCACGTCGCCCGTGAAGGGGTCGATGGCGAGGACGGTCCCGGCTGCAGTCATCACGAGCTCGGGGCGGCCGTCTCCATCGACGTCATAGACCGCGGGGGGACACCCGGGCGCAATCTCGTGCATCTTGATCAAGACCCCGGTGGCGGCATCCCGCAGCTCGAGCAACGGCCCGCGGCAGAAAACCGCTTCGAGTTTTCCATCGCCGTCCAGGTCAGCCGTCACGACGGGCAGAATCATTTCGTAGTCGTCGTGCTGGACCGTCCAGAGCGTCGAGCCGTCCAGCCCGCTGATAGCGGTCGGCCCGGCGTGGTTCGAGACTGACAGGACGTCGTCCTTCCCGTCCCCGTTGACGTCCACGCAGGTCACCGCGGCGTTGCTCTCCCACCCCTTGCGGCACCACAGACTGCGCCCCGACCGCCCCTCGAGCCCTTCCATTCCTCTTCCCGTGTTCACCACCACGACATCCGGCTTCCCGTCGCCGTCCACGTCCCCGCGGCCGTAGGGCGGCGTGCCCGCCGTGGATACCGACCAGATCGGCCGCGCGTCTGCGCCGCTCAGCGCAAAAATGGCGCTCCTCGTGTGGCCCACGAAGTCGGGGACTCCGTCGCCGTTGAGATCCCCCCAGTCAATCGCGTCACGCAGCCCTGGAAAGTCCCACGCCGACTTCTCCACCCCGGTCCGCCCGTCCAGTGCCACCAGACGGTCTCCGGCCGCGTACACCACTTCCGGCACCAGGTCCCCATCGAGGTCGCTCAGGTTCAGAGGCAGCCCGTAGCTCGCGGTCAGCGGGGGTTTGCGCACGATCCACATCAACTCGCCGCTCCGCCCGTCCATCGCCCGGATCCGGGGCGGCGTCTTGCTCGCCAGCACCACGTCCGGCCGCCCGTCTCCGTTCAGATCCCCGGCTGCCACCCCCTCCGCAACCAGGTCCGCCGTCGTCCTCCAGCGCATCAAGGACGTCAGCGTGATGTTCCGCTTCACTTCCTGCCCCGCCCGGATCTCCAGCATGAATTCGCGGGGAAAGTGATTTCTCGCGTGCGCGACGACGCGGTAGCGGCCGGTGGGAAGCGGAAATCTCACGGCGGGCGCGGCGGCGATGATCTTCTTTTCTGTCCCTTCGGGGAACAGGTCGATTCCGAGCTCCGGCGGGTCCGAGGTCAGCGTCATGGTCCCGGTCTCATGCCTCAGGTTCCGCAAGACTTCAGGGGACGAGTCGCCCGCCCGGACGTTGATCAGGAAGGAGGTCGACTCGTAGTTCGCGAGCTTGAGTTCGAGGTAGCGCTCGCCCGTCAACACCCGGTGGTCGCGAAGAGGCGTGACACCGAGGAGCACGCCCCGGTCCCGGACTTCCGCGCCCGGCGGTTCGGACGTCACGGAGATCGCTCCGTAACGGGAAATCAACACGACCTCGAGTTCCGTCCGCTTCCGCGCGGTCACCTCGACTTCCCCGGGGAAGTCGACCCACTCCTGCTTCGAGACCCGGATCCTGTGGCGGCCCGGCCATGCACGGATGTGCGTCCCCTTGACCGGGACTCCGTCCATGAGAACCGTCGCCCCTTCGAGATGGCGACCCTGCAGCACGATTTCGCCGGGCGAAAGCGTGGCCCATGCACCGACGGCAGCCAGGACAGCCGCGGCGGCGATCGCCCCGGAAGCGAGCTTGTTGCGGAGCACGCGCTTCCGGATGCGGTAGGCCAGGCTCGCGCGCCGCGCCTGGATGCCCTCGCCTGCCAGCCAGTGATCGAGATCCTGCGCCATCGCGCCCGCGTCGGCGTAGCGGCGTGCGGGCTCTTTTTCCATCGCCTTCTGGACGATGGTCTCGAGGTCGCGATCGACCAGCGGGTTCAGTCGCCGGATCGGAACGGGTTCTTCGCTGGCGACTTTCTCGATGACTTCGCCCATCGTCTCGCCGACAAAGGGAGGCCGGGTCGTGAGCATTTCGTAGAGGCTGGCGCCGAGCCCGTAGACATCCGTCGCCGGTCCGATCGCTTTCCGGTCGCCGCGGGCCTGCTCGGGAGCCATGTACGACGGCGTCCCCATCAGGGCGCCGCTCATCGTCAACTGCGTTGTCGATGCGCCATCCCGCGCGAGCCCGAAGTCGATCAGCACCGCGCGGTCGCGCCACTCCGGCGACGGCATTCCCGCCTCGAGCGTCCCTTCCGGATTGGATGGCGTCACCGTTGCCGGCGCCGCGTCGGCGCGCCGGCCCGTCACGGAGGCCCATGAGAAGAAGCGCTTGATGGCGCCGCCGAACGACGTCGAGTCCGCCTGGTCGCCGCGCGCATCCCTCGGTTTTTCGCCGCGCGTCAGCATGATGTTCAGTGGCTTGATGTCGCGATGCACGACGCCGGCCTGGTGGGCAGAATGAAGCGCCTGCGCGACCTGTGCCGCGATCGTCGCGGCGCGCCGCGGGTCCATGCGTTGCGTCCCGAGCACCCGCGACAAGTCCATGCCGCGGATGTAGTCCATCACGTAGTAGTGGATCTGGCCGTCCAGCCCCGAATCGAGCACGGGACAGATCCCGGGATGCTTGAGCTGCCCAAGCACCTGGATTTCCCTCTGGAATCGCGCGACCGCGTCCGGGTCGTGGAACGCACTCTCCGGCAGCACTTTGATCGCCACCTGCCGCCCGACCGACTCTTGAAGCGCGAGATAGATCGTTCCCATCCCTCCGCTTCCCAGCTTCTTCAGCAGCCGGTACCCGCCGAGTCGCTGCGGCGCCGCTTCCGGCTTCGCGCCCGAAGGCGCAATCGCAGCCGATGCGTTCCCGGCGACCACGGTCGCATCGAAGGCGGAAGGCATGGGAAGAGGACTCGCGGGCAACCCTGCCGGTTGCGCGGCCGAAGTTCCGTCCTCGCGCCGTTCGTCACTCACGGGCGCATCCTAGCACGGGGCTGCGGACCACCGGTGCCTCGCGAACTTCCGGGCGAGGACAATGTGGGCGGCGCCGCGGACAGAAACTCAAATCCGATTTTGTATCCGGAGACGTGTGGTTCCGCAGGAAGACGCGAAGCGCGACCCTCCCCTCGGCCGGCCGAGACGGCCGGCAGCCGTCCTTTGCAGGAACATCTGGATTTATTTTAGATCCACTTTTATATAGATCTGGACTTGAAAACAATCCAGTTGTCTGCCATACTCCGGCCCATGCCCCTGCTCTCCGTGCTGCTGGAAAAGCTGAACGCCGCCCTCGCGCCGTTGCAGCCCCTTGCGCTCACCCGGCGGGACGCCAGGCTTCCCGCCGTCCCGGGGAAGGTCCACGCCGTCATCGGCATGCGCCGGGCAGGCAAAACAAGCTTTCTCCGGCAACTGCTCCAGGAGCGTCGTGCCTCGCTTCCGCCGGAACGCTCCCTGTACCTCAGCTTCGACGACGACCGGCTTGCAGGGATTGAAGTGGACCAGCTGGGCTTCCTGCTTGAGGAACATTACCGCCGCTACCCCTCGCTGCGCGGCCGCGAAACCGTGCACTGGTTCCTCGACGAAATCCAGTTCGTGCCGGGCTGGGATCGTTTCGTCCGGCGCATCCTCGACTCCGAAAAGGTCGAAGTCGTCGTTTCAGGGTCCTCGGCCCGAATGCTCTCGCGGGAAGTCCATACGTCACTCCGGGGACGCGGCATGGCGACCGTCATCCGGCCCTTCAGTTTCCGCGAATTTCTGCGTCACCGCGGCGAAGAGCCGGCCAAGGAGGCCAGGCGGTGGACGGCGGCCGAGCGGTCGCTCGTCGAGAAGCGCTTTCGGGAGTTCCTCGTCGAGGGCGGCTTCCCCGAAGTCCAGGGGCTCGCGCCTGCGCTCCGGTTCGATCTCCTGCAGGGTTACGTGGACACGGTTCTGTTCAGGGACGTGGTGGAACGCTACGGGATTTCGCAGGTCGCCGCTCTTCGCTGGATCGTCCGGCAGTGCCTGCGCAATCCGGCCGGCAGCTTCAGCGTCCACCGCCTGTGCCGCGACCTTCAATCCCAGGGTCACGGCGCGGCGCGGACTGTAGTCGAGGCGCTGCTTGGGCATCTCACGGACGCTTTCCTGCTCAGCGCCATTCCCCTTGCGACCGACTCAGAGCGCCGCCGCAACACCAACCCCCGCAAGATCTATCCCGCCGATCCCGGCCTCATCGGGGCGTTCGACACGAGCGGCCGCGCGAACACGGGCCACGCCCTCGAAACCGTCGTCCTCAATGAGCTCGAGCGGCGCGGCACAGACATCGGTTACGTCTCCACGGCCGGGGGATTCGAAGTGGATTTTCTCGCGCGCCACCGCGGCGCGGGCGAAGAACTGATCCAGGTCTGCGCGGACCCGACGCCGCCGGAAATTCGCGAGCGTGAGATGCGGGCCTTCACCGACGCAGCAAAGGAACATCCGCGCGCGAGGAAGCGGCTCCTGGTTCTCGATCGCGATGCGGTTGTCCGCGTCAGCGTGCCCGGAGTTCGCGTTCAGCCGGCATATGAGTGGTTGCTGGACGGGTCGAAGGTATAGGCCGTCCGATCGCAGCACGCCTCATTTAGGTGTGAATCAGACCCGCCCCAGCCGGATCCGGACCAGCAGGTCATCCAGCTCCGCGCGACCCTGCGGCGCTTCGGGCAAAGTGCTAGATTGGGACGCTTCCTCGAGCGCCACTTCAAGGCGCTCGTGTTCCCGCTCGTGAAAAGCGAGATCCGCCTTCGCGAGGACGGCGCGTTCTTTCGCTTCGATCTTGAAGCGCATGAGTTCGTGCAGGTATTCGAGCTTTGCTTCCGCCGCGAGAGTGGGGAGGTGAGCGAGGATTTCGCCGGTCTTCATGAGGTGAATTCCGGTGAGTAGCACGCGGTAGATGTAGAGGAGCGGCTTGACGCGCGGCGGGTCCTCCTTGCGGAAGAGGGCGCGTTCGGTCGCGGCGAAACCGAAGTAATGGTGCGCGTGGTGTTTCGTGATGCAGCGCGTCGCGATGGACTTGAGCTCTTCGTGGGCCGGCGAAGTCGCGACCACGATCGGCGAGAAGATCTGCTCCAGCACGTAGCCGTTGCGCTTCAGCACCATCTGGAAAAATTTCCGCACGTCGTGCGTCACGAGGTCAACCTCCAGGCCGTCGCGCATCGCGGTTGACTGGACCGTTTCACCGTGAACGTCGAGGCGGGAGGTCTCTTCGATCGGCAGGACGTGCGCTCCGCGGAGATCCCAATCGGAGTCGGGCGAAGGGAAGCCGTAGTGGTGCGCCCCGCTGACGGTCGCGAAAATCAGGCGGTGCGGCTGCTCGCGGACGACCGCGACGGCGCGAGGGTCGATGATGAGCCCGTTCGGGGGTGCGGGCGGCGATGCGGTCGTGACGACCGGCCGAGCGTCGATCGCGGCGCTTCGACGCGCCCTCACCAGGAACGCGTTGACCGCCTCGTAATCCGGCCGGTCCGGAAGCGGCGACGACGCGAGCGCTTCGTCGAACTCCTTGTGGAGCTCGACGCGCCAGCCGTCGACCTCGATCCAGGGCGTTTCGCCGCGCCGGATGGCAAGCAGCCGTTCGCGGTGTTCCTCGACGCGAACGGGGACGCGCCCTTCACGAAGCGCCGTGACGCCCGACAGCAGCAGCCGCACGAGGTGCATCGCGTGCTTCCAGCGGAACCCGCCCTGGTTGCGCAGGTCCTGCTCCAGTTTCCGGAACTGCGACATCACGTACCCGTTGTATGTCTGGTAGATCATCTTCGACAGGAACGCTCCGCGCATCGCGAGCATCTCCTGCGCGAGCGGCGTGGCCGTCTCGACGAGTGGCGACCACAGGCACTCCAGCACGTTCGGGTTTGCCTTGAGCGCCATCGTCAGGAACTTCTGCAGCTCCCAGTAGCATTCCTGCGAAGCGTCGTTCTCGAGCTGTTCGGGGACGCCGAAGAGCGACCAGTGCCGTTCGGCCGGCGGCAGGTAGACGCCGCGGCGGTCGGTGTCCGATTCGGCGTGGTCGAGCCCGTACGCCCGCGAGCCGATCACGACTCGGTAGATCACGCGGTCGAAGAGGTCGTCGGACGCCAGCTCTTTCCCGGCATCGGCCAGCGCCTCCCGAGGAGCGGTTTTCCTGACGTCGAGTTCCACGCGCTTGAGCGACGCCTCGAATCCATCCGGGAATCGGACCCGGTACGAATGCGTCGCATCCGCCGGTGCCTTCACGACGATGCCGACTGCCCCATGCGGGTGCAGCCGCGCGCCGGAAGCATCCTGGATTTCAACGCGCAACACGACCTGCGTGCCGGCGGGGATGACGAAAGGAGGCTGGTGGGGGTCGGTCATGGGCCAGATCCTGTCGCCTAGCCGCCGCGCTGCTTGAGCAGGTCCACGGCCTGCGCCTGGCCGGCGGCTTCAGCGAGCGCGACCGGCGTTTTTCCGTCGGCGGCCGCGCGCGGATCGGCTCCGGCGTCGATCAGCGCGTCGATGATGGCACCGCTTCCGCACTGCGCGGCCAGGTGAAGAGGCGAGAGCTTGCAGGGGGACTGGCGCGAATGGACGTCGGCGCCGCTGGCGACCAGGAGGTTCACCACTTCCGCGCGCGCTTTGGCGGCGGCGGCCTGGAGCGGCGTGTAGGAAAGCTGGTTCTTCGTGACGGCTTCCATCTCCGCGCCGGCCAGGATGAGCGCGCGGGCGACCTTCGCGTGGCCGAAATAGCAGGCGAGCTGAAGCGGCGAGAAGCCGTCGGGCGCGAAGGATTTCACGGCGGCCGGATTCTGCGACACGAGGTCTTTGACGCGGTCGAGCGCGCCCGCCGCGCACGCTTCGAAAAGGTCCAGGGTTGCCCCTGCCGCGAGGAGCGCCTGCACGATGTCCGACAGCCCGCGGTAGGCCGCGAGAAGCGCGACCGCCTTTCCGGACTCGCTCCTGGTATTCGCAAGCGCCGGCTCTGCCGCCAGCGCCGCCTGGACGCGATCCAGGTCCCCCGACTTCACGATCTCGATGAATTCCGAGCCTGTCGGCACTTCAGTCCCTCCGAGGTTCTGCGTCCGGTGCCGCAAACCTGATCCTGCCGAAGTTCGCGGCCCATGCTAGCACGGCGAAATGGCGCACGGTATTGATGGCCTGCGCCCGCGAGCGCGGGCAAACTTCCCCCTTCGTCCGTCCGCAGGGACGGCGCCACCGGCAACAGCGCGCACCCTCCGGGGCGGGCGCACAGGAGTCGCACCATGGGGAAGGCCCGGCTTGAAGTCGACGGCAAGTCGTTTGAATTTCCGGTGGTCGAAGGAAGCGAGCACGAGCGTGGAGTCGATATCTCCGCGCTTCGCAACCAGACCGGCCTCGTCACGCTCGACCCGGCCTTCGGGAACACCGGGTCGTGCCGGAGCGCGATCACGTTCATCGACGGCGACCGCGGCATCCTGAGGTACCGCGGCTACCCGATCGAGGAGATCGCCGCCAGCGCGCGCTTCACGGAAGTCTGTTACCTCCTCGTCTACGGCGAGCGTCCGACGGCGGCGCAGTATGCGAAGTGGAAAGACTCGCTGACGCACCACACGATGCTGCACGAGGACATGAAGAAGTTCTTCGAGGGGTATCCGCCGAGCGCGCACCCGATGGCGATCATGGCGGCGATGATGGCTTCGCTTTCGAGTTTCTACCCGGGGCACGACGACGAGAAGAGCCTGGACCTGAACATCGTGCGCCTGCTGGCGAAGTCGAAGACGATCGCCGCGTTCGCGTACAAGAAGTCGATCGGGCAGCCGTTCGTCTACCCGCAGAACAACCTGAGCTGGCCCGCGAATTTCCTGCGGATGATGTTCGCGGTTCCCGCGGAACCGTACGAAGTCGACCCGGTTCTCGAAGAGGCGCTGAACCTGCTCTTGATCCTGCACGCCGACCACGAGCAAAACTGCAGCACTTCGACAGCGCGCATGGTCACCAGCAGCGGCGCAAACCTGTTCGCTTCGCTCTCGGCCGCGATCTGCGCCCTCTGGGGCCCCCGGCATGGCGGCGCGAACGAGGAAGTCCTCGAGATGCTCGGGACGATCCGCGCGCTCGGCGGGAACTGCAAGAGCTTCGTCGAAAAAGTGAAGCGCAAGGAAGAGGGCGTCAAGCTGATGGGTTTCGGTCACCGGGTGTACAAGAGCTTTGACCCGCGCGCGAAACTGCTGAAGGCGGCGGCCGACAGGATCCTCGCGAAGCTCGGCATCGACGACCCGCTTCTCGAACTCGCCAAGCAGCTCGAGGAAACAGCGCTGTCCGATTCGTACTTCATCGAACGCAAGCTCTACCCGAACGTCGACTTCTACTCGGGCCTGATTTACCGGGCGATGGGCATTCCCACCAACATGTTCACCGTCATGTTCGTGCTGGGCCGCATCCCCGGCTGGATCGCCCACTGCCGCGAACTGCGCGCGGACCCCGACAACCGGATCGCCCGTCCTCGCCAGATTTACACGGGGCCGACGGTTCGCAAATGGGAAGGGTCGCCGGTGTAAGGGACCGCCGGAACGCCATCGCAACCAGGTGGGCGACTGCGAGCTACCGGGGAGGCAAGAGGGACACAGGCGACACGACGGTTCCTGACGATTCGAAAATCGACCAGGAAGAGCCGTCGATGAAGCGGAGAAAGATATCGCCTGACCGTGTGTCGAGGAAGTCGTGAGTGCCGCAAATCCAGCGGATACCGACCGCGGATGGCTGGATCGGTTCCAGGGGCGTTACTTTTCCCGTCGCGACCTCCACCACTGAGAGTGAAAGACCCTCGAAGGGAACCGCAACGAAGGCGCCGTCCGGACTCCAGTCGGCGCTCATCGTGCCCCGGAAAGCTCCGGAATCGACGAGATCCAGCGTGCGGATGCGGTTTTCCCGGATCGTGAGAATGTCCAGGCGGATCGGCCCCGGTTCGTCATCGCGGTCGTCGCTTCGCACCCAGGCCAGCGACGCGCCGTCCGGCGACCAGGCCGGGCATCCGAGCTGCGCGCAAGGACGGGACAGCCATCGGGTTTCTCCGGACCCGACGGAAACTGACCGGACCTGCCAGGAGGTCACGGGGTCCGGCTCTTTCTCCGAGCGACGCTCTATCCAGGCGAGCGAAGCGCCGTCCGGGCTCCAGCGGAGTCCGAAACCGTAATCGAGAGTTTTCGTGACCAGCCGTTCTGTGCCCGGATCGCCCCCCCAGGCCCGGACACCCTCCATCTCTCCCCGGCCTAACCACGCCAATGTCGATCCGTCGCCGGACCATGCCAGATCGCTCAATGACGATTGCTTGAGCGCCGCAACCTCTTCACCGGTTCCCGCGTCCAGGATTCTGATCGTGCTGCCATCGTCAATGGCGATCCGGCGAACCTCCGGCGAAGCCACGATCCGCTCAAACCCCCAGCACTTGAATCGACGCGAATCTTCAGGGCGATCCGGGGCGATGACGGCAAAATTCTTCCCCCAGGACTTGAAGACCACTCGCGCCGAACTGCCTCCGAGGAGCGGTCCCGGATTGTCGAGCTTGAAATCCAGCCGCTTTGCGCTCGAACCGTCCGGCCGCGCCGTCCAGACTCCGTAGTCGCCGCCGCGGTCGGAAACAAACGCGATGCGGCCGTGAACGCGAAGCGCCATCGCGGCGGCGAGGAGCCTCAACTCCTGCGTCGCTTCGGGAACAGCAGCGCGACGTCCAATCTCGGCGGCGAGATCGCCCTCCGCCTCGCGCAGCAGGGCGCGCGCGGCCCGGGAGTGCCGTGCGTCCTTCGACGCGAGTTCGCCCAGCCATTTCTCCAGATCATCCGCGGAAAGCCGCGCGGCGTCTGGCGGCGGCGCGAGACCGATTTGCGAAAGCGCGACCTGATCGTCGCGAAGCCGCTTCCATTCAGCAACACGCCCGACGTCGCAGGCTTCGGGAGTGGCGATGCGAATGGTGTCCGAGGCATCGTCGGGACGCCAGGCGAGGCCAGCCTGATCGCAGAGGAAGTCCAGGGCCTCCAGAACGGTAGACGGATCGTTGTTCAGTCCCATGGGCGGAGCTTCCAAAACGGCCAGCAGCTGGCCCGCGTCCCCTTCGCAGGTGACACGGCCGACGAGCACCTTCCGAAGATAGTCCAGCGCGCTGGCGTTCCCGGGGCCGAGGTGCGGCGCGACCCGCAGGAATTCCATCAGCCGAGGCGAGGTGAGCCAGGCAAGAGCCTCGCGTGACGTGGCCGCATCCCGCTGAGAAGTGGGGAGCTGGAGGATCTCAATCAGCGCGTCGCCGTGCGCCGCGGTTGCTTTTCCAGACTGGGAAAAATGCCTGAGAAAACCGTATCGCCGGACCGGATCTTCATCCCCCAGGTACGACCAGCGATCCGCCAGATACTTGTTGTCGGGCCGGCGGAGGACTTCACGGACGCCCAGAGACCCGGCAAGGACGGAGGCACGTGCCCGAACTTCTGGACTTCCATCCTTCACCGCCTGTCGCAGGAACGGCAGCGCCGGAACGCCGATTGCTTCGAGTTCCTTCTCAGCCGCGTCGCGTTCCGCGGTCTCCTCCGAGTCCAGAAGCGCAATCAGGGCGCGAATGCGTTGCCCTTCCGGCTCGGCAGAGGCCAGCGAGACCATGACGACGAGAGCCAGCGCGGCGCGAAGCATGCTGGCAGTGTATCGCGAGGTACGGGGCCTACTTCAACCAGTCGCTGAGCACGGCTCGGTGATCCGCGTCGAGTCCCGGCGGCGGCTTCGGCGACATCGGGCCGAGGGGCGACCCGAGCGTCTCGCGCCCGTCGCCGAGCGGCACCACCATGTGGCGCGCGCGGACCTGCTCGTCATGGAGCGCCTCGGCGACGTCGTAGACGGGCCCGGCCGGGAGTCCCTTTTCCCAGAGGTGATTGACCCACCAGTCGCGCGTGTGTTTCGCAAATTCCGTCGCGAGGATCGCGTCGAGCGCGGCGCGGTTGAGTCGGCGGGAGGGCATGTCGGCGAAGCGGTGATCGCCCGCAATCTTCAGGGAGAGGGCATCGCAGAACGGTACCCAGAATTTGTCGGTGAAGATGGCAATCGCGACGAACTTCCCGTCCGCGCATTTCCAGGCGCCGTAGGGAACGTTGTACGCGTGCGCCGAGCCGATCGGACCCGGCGGCGGATTCCCGGCGAGCGTGAACTGGGCCATGTAGGTGAGCATCGAGAGGGAACAGTCGAGCAGCGACAGGTCGATGTCGCGTCCCTTCCCCGATGTTTTTATTTCATGAAGCGCCGCGAGCGTGGCGATCGCCCCGAAGAGCCCGCCGGCGAGGTCGCCGGTAGGGACGCCGTTCTTGCAGGGGGCGCCGCCCGGTTCACCGGTGGCGGACATGGAGCCGGACATCGCCTGGATCACGAGGTCGAACGCCGGGAGGTCGCGGTAAGGTCCTGTCGCCCCGAACGACGTGAGCGCGACGGTGATGAGGCGCGGGTTCGCGACGCGAAACATCGCCAGGTCGCATCCGAGGCGCGTCGCCGCATCGGGACGGAAGTTGTGCCAGAGAACATCGGCCTTCGCGGCGAGCTTCGCCAGCAGGACGCGCCCTTCGCCGGTCTTGAGGTCGATGGCAATCGACCGCTTGTTCCGGTTCACAGACACGAAGTAAGGCGAATCCGGACCGCCTCCGATCGTCCGCGTCGGGTCGCCTCCGTCCGGATCTTCGACCTTGACGACGTCCGCGCCCAGATCAGCGAGCAGCATCGTGCCGTACGGACCGGCAAGGACTCGTGTCAGGTCGAGAACTTTCAGGCCCTTCAGCATGCCCCAGTTTCCCTTCTTTCAACTTCCTGCCCGCCGAACGGCGAAGGAGCAGAATATCAGCGAGCCTGGAGAGTGAGCACGATCTCCTGCGTGGTCGCAGGCCCGCGGTAGACTGCGCCCATGGCCGAGGAACGCCGCGTCGTCGCCATCGTGTTCGCACAGGCCGAGGGGCTCGACGAGTTCCCGCCCTCGCGGCAGGCGGCCCTCGTGGACGAACTCTTCCGCCGCCTGCGCGCCGTGATCGAGCGGCATGGCGGCGCCGTGGACAAGTTCATCGGCGATTCCGTGATGGCGGTCTTCGGCGCGCCGGTCGCGCGAGGAGACGATGCGGCCTCGGCGGTGCGCGCGGCTCTCGACCTGCGGGAAGCGATCGCGTCGCAGAACCTGGCCTGTCGCGCGGGGGTCAACATGGGGGAGGTTCTATGGGGAAGCGTCGCCGGCGACCGCCCGACGGCGATCGGCGACGCGGTCAACGTCGCGCGACGGCTTCAGGAATGGGCCGGGCGGGGAGAGATCCTCGTTTCCGGCGCCGTCGCCGCCGCAGCGCGCGACCGGATCGCCACGGACTTCGTCGAGGATCTGAAGCTGCGCGGGCGCGAAGCGCCGATAGCCGTGTACGTCGTGCGTGGCCTGCGCGACGCGTCGGACACCGCTTCCGAGCCCGCCGTGCTCCCGCTGGTCGGCCGCGAATCCGAGCTGGCCGCGCTGACACAGCTCCTGGAATCCGGACGCGGGGCGGCGAGGATCGTGGAGGGGGAAGCGGGCTCCGGGAAATCGCGGCTGCTGGCGGAGTTCCGGAGGCGCGTGCGTTCGACCCATCCCGCGGCCCGGGTCAGCACGGGGCGGGCGCTCGAAGGGACGCACTTTCCGCTCGGGCCTTTCGCCGGTGTCCTGCGCGGCTGGGCGCCGCCCGGCGAGGGCGCGCGGCGCTGGGCGGAGGAAGTCGCGGGGGACCGGCGCACGGCCACGCTCGTCCTGGCTTCGGTCGGGGACGAATCCGCGGCCGAGGAAGTGCGCGGCGTCGATCCCGAGGTCCTTGCCTCGGACACCGGCGCCGCGTGGGAGCGGCTCTTCCGGGGCCTGGCGCGATCCGGCCCCGTCGTGGCGTGCCTGGAGGACCTGCAGTGGGCGGACGCCGCGACACCGGAACTCCTCGGGCGGCTGGCGGCCGGTCTCCGCGACGTCCCGGTGGTGTTCGTCGGCGCGGCCCGCCCCGGCGGCCCCGCGCCAGTCGGCGTCGAACGCCTCCCCCTCGGCGATCTCCCGCCCGGCGCCGCCGCGCGGATCGCGGCCGAAGCGCTGGGACGCCCGATCGCCCCGGACCTAGCGGCGTTCGTGGAAAGCCAGTCCGGCGGAAACCCGTTCTACGCCGCCGAGATTTCCCGATGGCTCGACGCCCACGGCCTTGCCGCCGGTTCTCCCGCCCGCCTGGTCGCCCGCCCCGACAAGCTCCCCCAGGGACTCCACGGACTCCTCGTCGCGCGCCTCGACGCTCTCCCGACGGCAGAAAAATCCACGCTCAAAGTGGCCGGCGCGATCGGTCCCGTATTCTGGACGGGGTGCCTCGACGCGCTTCTCGGCCGCCCCGCCGCCGAGGACCTGACCGCCGCAGCAGGGCGAGGTCTCCTCGCACGGCAGGCCGTCTCCACCGTTCCCGGGGAAACGGAGTACTCCTTCGCGCACGCCCTCCTTCGCGACGCCGCTTACGCCCTCCTCCCAAAGCGCGAACGCGCCCGGCTTCACGAAGCCGCGGCGCTTCACCTGGAATCCCGCATCGATGCCGGCGGCCGCCGCGTCCGCGCGCTGGCCGCGAGACAGTACGCGGCCGCAGGACGCCGCGCCGAGGCCGACGCACACTGGATCGCCGCGGGACTCGCCGCGCTGGCGGATCTTTCGAGGGTCGAAGCGCTCGAGTACGCGCGCGAAGCCAAGGGCCCGGACGCAACGCTCCTGGCCGTGCGCGCGCTGAACGGCCTGTCCCGCCTCGCTGACGCGTTCGCCGAGGCGTCCGCCCTTTCGAACGACCGGGCCATTTCCGCCGCCCACCGCTGCATCGCCTTCCTCGACCTCGCCGTAATCCGCGAAAAGGAGGGGCGCTTCCAGGAGGCCCTCGAGTTCGCGGGCCAGGCCCTCTCCGTCGCGCCCGACCGGCGCCTCGAAGCGGAAGCGCTCTGGACGACCGCGATGGCCCGCTTCCGCCTGCTGCAGCACGCCGACGCCCGACGGGACGTCATGGAGGCGCGCCGCCGCGCCGCGGGGACCACGGCGCACCACGGGATGCCCGCGGACCTGGAGTCGCGCATAGACAACATGCTGGGCCTTCTCAACATGGTCGAGGGGAGGTACGAGGAGGCCGTCGTGAGCCTCAATGCGGCCTTCGAACCGATGCGCCTCGCGGGCGACCGGCGCGGTCAGATGATCGTCCTGTCGAACATGGGCGTCGTCCGGAACCGGCTCCGGCAGCCCGAGGCGGCCCTCGAGGCGCTGGGAATGGCGCTGGAGATCGCCCGGCAGGCCGGCGACCGCTCGCAGGAGGCGACGATCCACAACAATGCCGGCATCGCGCACTTCTGGGGGAAGCGGCTCGAGGCGGCGCGTGACTCCTGGGTGCGGGCTTGCGAGATCCGCAAGGAGATCGGGAATCTCCACGAGATGGCCTCTTCCATGGGAAATGTCTCCCTCGCGGAACTGCGGCTTGGCCGTTATCCGGAGGCGCTCGCGGCGGCGCGCGAGGCCCTGGAGTTCGCGCGGCAATCAAAACTACCCGCGGACATCTCGGGGGCACTGATCATGCTTGGCCGAGCTTTCCTGGACTTGGGCCGCGCTGAGGAGTCACTTCCGCTCGCCGACGAAGCCGTGGAACTCGGGCGAAAGGTCCTGCTTTCGGCCGACCTGGCCAATGCGCTGTCCCTCCGGGCGGACATCGCCAGCGTGCTGGAGGGACCGCGTCCGGCCCTGGAGCTCGGCCGGGAGGCGCTGGAACGCGGGCGGGGAGTGACGCCCGCGGGCGAATACGCGCTCATGTACTGCACGGTCGTGCACAACCTGCTCGACCTCGACGAGAAGCGGGAGGCCACCGCCATGATCGAGGAGTTCTGGGCCTCTCGACCCCCCGAACTCGGGCTCTTCCAGTGCCGGGTGCTCACGGACTGGCTCATGGAAACTGGCCGGGGTGCCGAAGCGTGCGCCCTGATCGAGGACACGATCGAACGACGCGGGAAGGTCGAGGGGGCGCTCAGCGTGGAGGCGGCGCGGATTGACCTGGCGCTGAAGCGGGCCGAGGCCGGGTTGGAGGGCGCCGGCACGTTGCTCGGAGCGGTTCTCGCCGCGGCGCGCCTGTCCGGGTCGGAAGATCGAATAACCGGCGCCCTCGCCGCCACGGCGCTGGCCGACCCCGATCGCGCCGCCGCACGGGCCGCCTTCGACGAATGGAACTCGCGGACAGGGCCCTCCGGCCAGGGCGAACAAAATCTCACCCGGCTTCATGCAGCAGCCCGCGCGGCGAAGCGGCTGGGCCTGCCGCTCGATGCGGCGCTTCTTTTCACGCGGCTTCGCGAGCTGGCCGCCCAGGTGGGGAACCTGCGTTACATACGGCTGGCTTCCGAAGCAGGCACTTGAGGGACTCCCCGGTGGTGCGAAATTTCCTGCGCGAGTGAGCCGATACCCTTGTGCCAGTTCAGATCGGGGAAACAGAAGTCCAAGCCGCACTTCACGAATTCTGGTGGTTCGGCCTGAAACAGGCCCGGGCGTGCGTGTTTGCGGGGAGCTTCTTCGTCATCCTGTTTGCGTCGAAGCACATTCCACTTGGGTCGATGCCGCGATACGACTTCATCTTCCTCGCGGCGGTCGCGCTTCAGATCGCGCTCGTGGCCATGCGGATCGAGACGCTCGACGAGCTGAAGGTCATCTGCGTCTTCCACGTCATCGGGCTGGCGCTCGAGATTTTCAAGACCGATCCACGGATCGGGGAATGGAGCTATCCCGAAGCATCATTCTTCCGGATCCGCGCTGTGCCGCTCTACAGCGGTTTCATGTACGCCTCGGTGGCCAGCTACATGTGCCAGGCGTGGCGATTGCTGAAGCTCGACCTGACCGGATACCCGCCGTACGCGCTGAGCGTGCCGCTCTCGGCCGCCATCTACGCGAACTTCTTCACCCGCCACTTTCTCCCCGACGTCCGCTGGGTTCTCGCGGCGCTCGTCATCATCATCTTCTGGAAGGCGCGCGTCTGGTTCACGGTGACGGAAAAACGCCGCTTCATGCCGATCGCCCTGTCCTTCTTCCTCATTGGCCTCTTCGTCTGGCTCGCCGAGAACATCTCGACGTACCTCGGAGCCTACCTCTACCCGAACCAGCAGGGCGGCTGGCAGCACGTCGCATTCCGGCGCGTCAGCTCGTGGTTTCTGCTCGTCATCATCAGCTTCATGATCGTGGCGGACCTCAAGCACCTGAAGGAGAGGCTCAAGAGGCAGGCGCCGACTGACCGGTGCGGATGAGGAGCGACTGAGAAACGTCTCTTTTTCGGTGACCTCTGTGTGCTCTGTGGCTTGGCCGTTCCGTGGCAAGACCGGCCATGCACCCTGTCGCCGGCTCCCGATTGCCCGGCCCTCCTGCTTCCGCTACGATCCCTGCCAGTTCTCCCCTATGAGGTCCGCCCATGAAACTCGCCGCGTTCTCCCTCGTCGCCCTCCTCGCCACTCTTCAGGCCCACGCCGGCGGCGTCGCCTGGGAGAAGTCGTTTGCCGAAGCGAAAGTGAAAGCCGGGCTCGAAGGCCGGCTGATGTACCTCGACTTCTACACGGACTGGTGAGGCTATTGCAAAAAAATGGATGCGGGTACGTATCCAAGGCCGGACGTGCAGGAAGCCCTGAAGCCGTACCTCTGCGTTCACATCAACGCGGAGAAGGAAGGGGTCGACGTCGCGAAGAAGTACGGGGTGGACAGTTTTCCGCGGCTGATGATTCTCGACCCGATGGGCAACAAGCTGATGGAGATCAAGGGCAAGCCGCAGGACGAGGGGTTCGGCGAGCGCCTGCCGTACGACATTCACAACACGATGGCGGTCGCGGCGCAGAAGAAGGACTTCAAGGTCGCTGCGCAGAACATGGTGTACCTGAGGCGCTGGTTCGAGGGCACGGAAGCGCGCAAGGGCGCCGATGACTGGTACAAGCAGCTCGAAGCGGACGTGGATTTCAAGGCGGCGTACGACGAGGAGCAGAAGAAGCTCGAGGACGGACTGGCCAAGGCGAAGGAAGACGCGCTTAAGATCCAGGAAGCGGCCGAAAAGGCGCGCGTCATCGCCGAGGAGAAGGAGCGCAAGGAGCTGATGGTGACGGCTGCGGAGCACTCAAAGAAGAGCCGCCGCAAGGAGGCGATCGAGTGCTGGGAAAAAGTGAATACCCGCTGGCCGGACTCGGAAGAAGCGAAGACGGCGCGCGGGAAACTGAAGTTCTTCGGGGTGAAAGTGGAAGAACCGAAAAAGGACCCGGCACCAAAATAGGCTTTGCCGAAGTGTGTCTCGAATCGTGGCCGGCCTTGGAAGCAAGGCCGGCCGCGTCTTTTGTTGGCCATCGCGGTCTTGAAGATCCATGTCAGTGCAGGCCATGCAATTTTAGTTGTCACGCAAGAAGTCCTGAACACAAGGCGACTTCCCGCATCGCCTGTAGCCAACTTCGATTCCGTCCCGTCGTTGCACAAGTACCCTTTGCACCTCGTGCCATGAAACGGGAACACGCAATGAGACGATTGTTCCTTCCAGTGCTCGCGCTCTTCGCAGGCTGCGCATGCCACGGCACAGACCCCGGACCGCAGCCTGCCTCTACCGAAACCCCCCTCGTCGGTAACCGGCCTGTATCCCGGCCGGTTTCACCGAAGATTGTGACGGCCCTGCCAGGTGGCAACGTGAGGCTCGATTGGGAAGGACTGTCACTTGAGGAACTGATTCGTGGCGTCGCCATCACAACGGGAAGAGTGTTTGTCATTGATCGTCGATTGCTCGAAGGGAAGACGCTCGTCAGCTTCCCTCGAATTTGCGAGATGTCAGTTGAGGGACTTTTCGCGATCTTCGAATCTGTGCTGGCCGGAAATCGGATTGCGTGCGTGACGACCTCGCGCGACACCTCGGAAACTACCATTCAAGAAATTACCTGGTTGGTCCCCCGGCGAGTGTCGAACCGTGATCGAGAGGTGTTTCCCTGGGAGGTGAAGCCCTTCAGCCAGAATATTCCTTACCTCATGATTTCGGGTCCTGAACTACCGGCAAACATGGTGCGACGAGCACTCATTCGTCAGGCAAGGGAACTCGACTTGCCCACCGGTGCCTCTGAAGATTCCGACTTGTCAGCTTTGGAAAACCACCTGTTCTGGGAAAACCTGCTTGCTCAGGACCTTCGACAACCGTTCAGACTCTGCAACCGGTGCTTTATGGGCAGTCATCTTCGCGCCGAACACAAACCCCACTGGTGTGAAGTACTCCTCTTCCGAAGCCCATTTCCCCAGTACCTGAGATAGCCTTTGACAGAAGGAGAAGACGGCACGGAATCCCCGAAATCCCCAACTCGCCGGGCCGCCGTTCGTTAAACCTCGGCCCCCTTCCAGAGACCAAACATGTCCCCCGAAGAACGCGACCTGCTCAAGCGCTGCGAACGCGGCGACGACCGCGCTTACCGCGAGCTGGTGGAGCGCTTCGAGCGGCCGCTGATCCAGTTCATCGTGCGGTACGTGGACGACAGGGCGCTGGCCGAGGACCTGTTCCAGGAGACGTTTCTGCGGGTGATCAAGAACCTGCGCACGTACCGGCCGGAGGGCGCGTTTTCGACGTGGCTCTACACGATCGCGCGCAACCTGTGCCTCGACCACATCAAGCACGTGCGCAAGGTGAAGATGACGTCGATGGAGTCGCCGGTCGGAGAAGAGGGCGGGAAGGTGCTGTACCTGCAGGACGTGCTGAAGGACGGCGGCCTTGCGCCCGAGGACCGCGCGGAGCTTTCGGAAGAAGAGCAGCGCGTGCGCGAGTGCGTGTCGCAGCTTCCGCCCGTGAAGAAGGAAGCACTGATCCTGCGCGTTTACCACAGCCTGTCCTACAAGGAGATCGCGGAGATCACGGACTGCCCGGTCGGGACGGCGAAGTTCCGGGTGCACGAAGCGATGCAGGCCCTGGGCGAGCTCGTGCGGGCGGGTTCGGGCGGAGAAGCGGAGGCGGCGCTGTGAACTGCGCTGAAACGAAAAAGCTGCTGCCGGCGATGGTCCTCGGCGACCTGGAAGGCGCCGACCGGGACGCGCTGGTGGAGCACCTCAAGACTTGCGAGGCGTGCCGCGCGGAGCGGGCGCATCTCGAGAAAACGCTGCGTATCGCGGAGAAACTGCCGGTGGCCGCGGAGCCGAGCGGGACGCGCCGGATGCGCGTCGTCGCGGCGATGGCGGCCGCTTCGGCGGATGAATCCCGCGTCGAAAGGCCGCGTAGCACCGGCTTGAAGCGCTTCTGGCTCGCGGCGGCGGTGATGATCGCGGTGCTGGGGACGGGGATTGCGACGGGGCGGATCGGGCTCGCGGCGCCGACCTACCAGCTCTCGGTCGAGGACGTGCGCGGCGTGGCGTTCATCAAGCGCTTCGACAGCGCGACCTGGGAGCCTCTGACCCGGGGGACGAAGTTCCACATGGGAGACCGCGTGCTGACGGACGGCGGACGCGTCTGGTTCCGGTCGAGCGCGAAGGACCTGATCGTGCTCGCGGACGGGTCGCAGATGATGTTCAACCGGTCCGACCTGTCGGGGCCGAGCGTCATGCTGGTCTACGGCGAGCTCTGGGCCGAGGTGACCCCGCGCGACAAGGGACGCCTGCGCTTCGAGTCGGCCGAGAGCGAAGGGTCCGTCGAAGTCATCGGGACGAAGTTCCACCTGGAGTACCGCTGATGAAAAAACTGCTCAGGTTCGTGGCCGCGGTGGCGCTGACGGGCGGCCTCATGGTCGCCGGCGAGCCGGGCGGAGTCGTCCGGGTCGACCTGCGCGACGCGTCGCTGGCGGAAGCGCTGGCACGGATCGAGAAGGAGACCGGCCACAAGTTCGAATACGCGCCCGGCACGGTCGAGGGCCGAAAGGTGACGTTCGTGAAGAGCGGGACGGTCGCCGAGCTCCTTGGCGCCTTCGCGACGACGCTGGAGGTCACGCAGTCGATCACGCTCGTTCCTGGAAAGGGAGGCGCGCAGAAACTGCTCCCCTTCTTCAAGAAGCCCGTCGCCAACCCGCGGCCGGTCGCCCGAAGCCGGCGCCTCGCCGTCGACGTCGTCGAGGGCACGGTCATGCTCTTCGGCGGGCAGGGAAGCGTCGCCGTCCGCGCGGGGGAACGCTCCTGGGTCTATTCCGGCTCGCTCCCGGCCGCGCCCGTGCCGTGCGACGTCGCGACGGTGGCGCAGTGGCGCATGCCGGAAGCCGCTTCGGCTTCCTCCGGCCTCCAGGCGCGCGTCCCGCTCCCGGAGATTCGCTTCCAGCTCCTCGGCTACACGGAGACCGGCGAGCCGATCGTTGAGTACGAGGTGAACGGCACGCGCTGCGTTCTGGATTTCGGGACGCTGGACATTCCGGAAGAGGAGCGGCGCAAGATCGTGATCGAAAACGGCGAGCTGGTGGTGCCGATCAACGTCCGCGTGCAGATCCCGAAGGCCGGCAAGTAACACCAACCCAAGCCGCACAACCCGACGGAGCCAAACATGCGCCGTGCCCTCCCGACCTTCCTGATCCTCGCCGCCGCTTCCGCCTCGTTCGCGCAGGCGCCCGAACCGCCCAAGCCCGAGCCGATGGTCGACGTGGACTGGAACGGCGTCACGGTCGAAAACCTGATCGTGATGGTGTCGAATCTCACGGGGAAGGCGTTCATCTACGACAAGGAAGCGTTGAAGGCGAAGCCGCCGGTGAACCTGTCGCGGCCGATGCAGGTCTCGGAGGGCGGCGTTTACGCGCTCTTTGAGTCCGTGATGGCGGGCATGCAGCTCGCGCTGGTGCCGAAGTTCCTCGAGGTGGAGGCCGGGAAGCCGACGATCGAGGTCATTACGATCGTGAAGCGCGAAGAAAGCTCGAAGCAGCCGCTGGCGGTCGTGCTGAACGACGCCGCGGAAAAGCTGCTCGCGCGGGACCAGATGGTGACGGCCGTGATCGCGCTCAAGTACGCCAGCGCGCGCGACATTCTCGCGCCGGCGCAGGCCCTGCTGTCCGACCCTCGCAACGTGCTCGCGAGCGAAACGCTCAACGCGATCATCATCACGGATTACGCGCTGAACGTGAAACGCATCCAGGGGATCATCGCGATGATCGACCGGAAGCAGCCGGACGTGCTGCTGGAAGTGCTGGCGCTGAAGTTCGCGAGCGCAACCGAGCTGGAGCCGAAGCTGAACCAGCTCGTCCAGACCCTGCAGCGCGCGCAGCCGCCACGCCCGGGCGTGCCGGTGCCGCAGCAGGAGCAGGTGTCGATCGGCTCCGATTTCCGCACGAACTCGCTGATCGTCCTGGCCCTTCCGGACCGCATGACGCAGATCAAGGACATGATCCTCAAGCTCGACATCCGGCCCGACCGCTCGCCGACGAATCTGCACGTGTACCGGTTGAAGCATGCGAGGGCGGAGACGCTGGCGACCGTGTTGCAGTCGATTTTCGGCGGCGGAACGAGCGGCGGCACGCAGCCCCGTGCCGGCGCGAACCAGCCAGCGCGTGGCGCGGACGGTGCAGTGCCGAACCAGGTCCCGGCGAACCAGCAAGTCCAGGTCTCGATCACCGCGGACCTCCAGAACAACGCGCTCCTCGTGGTCGCCACGCCGGACGTGTGGGACGCCATGGAGGCTTTCATCGCCGAGCTCGACAAGCGCCGCCCGCAGGTCGTCATTGAAGCGGCCATTTTTGAAGTCAACGACAACGACTCGTTCGACCTCGGCGTCGAGCTCGCAGCCGCCGCGAATCCCGCCGATGGCAGGACGCGCGGCTTCGGCGGCGCGAACTTCGGGCTCAGCACGCTCTCCGACACCGATGGCGATTCCATCCCGGACATCAAGATCCCAAACACGGCGCTCTCCGGCTTTACCGGCGGCCTCTTCCGCGGCGCCGCGGGCAAGCTGCCCGTCCTGCTTCACGCCATGAGCGAAAAACGCAAGATCAACGTCCTCTCGCTTCCCCAGGTCACAACGAACGACAACGAGGCCGCGACGCTGACGCTGACGGAAATCGTCACGACCGTGACCACGACGACGACGACCGGGGTCGTGACGGCGGGAAGCGGCACGACGACGTCGGCCGGCATCACGCTCAAGATCACGCCGCACATCTCCGCGGACAACTACCTGCAGCTCGAGGTGGACCTGACGGTGTCGCAGTTCCAGGCGAGGCCGACGGCCGACTCGACCGTCCCGCCGCCGATCACGAACCGCTCCGTCATCACGAAGGTCACTCTTCCCAATACCTACACCGTCGTCATCGGCGGGCTCGTGAGCGACCAGCTCCGCGAAACCGTGACCGGGATCCCCGTGCTCCAGGACATCCCGATCCTTGGAAATCTGTTCCAGCGCACGGTCAAGGACGGAACCAAGGTCACTCTCTACCTGTTCATCACGCCCATCATCCTCAACGACCCGGACTTCACCGACTTCAAGCGCCTGACCTTGCGCAAGCAGGAGGCGATCTTCCGCCTCTCGAAGCGCTGGGTCGGCGAGCACCAGCTCGGCGAGCACGAGCCGAACGCCGCCGACCTTTTCGAATTCCACAGCCCGTTCCAGTCCGGCGCCGGGAAGAAGAAAAAGTAATGCTGCTGCTCGAGCGCTTCAGGAAGGCCCTCACCGAGGACGGCGGACTCCCCGACAACAAAGTCGACGAGGCGTTCGCCGTTTCCGCGGAGTCGCGCGAGCCGATCGACCGGGTGCTGCTGACGCGCGGCTTCATGAATGAGAAGCAGATGCTGCGGGCGTTTTCGAAGGCGCTTCTGGTGCCGCTCATGGACCGGCTGACGGACGCGACGGTGCCGGTGGCGTTTGTGGAGGCGGTGCCGGTGCAGTTCGCGCGGAGCCACAATCTTGCGGGGGTGGGGGAGGAGAACGGGTCGGTGCAGGTGGCGACGTGCAACCCGTTTGATTTCCATCCGCTGGACGAGCTGGCGCTGATGACGGGGAAGACGGTGACGATCGTGCTGTCGCCGAAGAGCGAGATCACCGCGCTGATCAACAAGGCGTACCAGAAGAAGATGGACGTCGTGGACGAGATGCTGGAGGACCTTGAAGAAGGGGAGATGGCGGGGATCGCGCGCGAGCTGGAGGAGGGGCACGACCTCCTCGACATGGCGAACAAGGCGCCGATCATCAAGCTGGTGAACATGGTGATGTTCCAGGCGCTGAAGATGCGCGCCAGCGACATTCACATCCAGCCGTACGAAGAGAAGCTGCAGGTGCGGTACCGGATCGACGGCATCCTGTACGACATGATGACGCCGCCGAAGAAGATCCAGGAAGCGATCATCAGCCGCATCAAGATCATGGGCAAGATGGACATCGCCGAGCGGCGGCTTCCGCAGGATGGCCGCGCGACGATCAAGGTGGGCGACAACGACGTGGACGTACGTATCTCGAGCGTGCCGACGTCGAACGGCGAGCGCATCGTGATGCGGTTGCTGGACAAGAGCGCGCGCCTGCTGGACCTTCACGACCTCGGCCTGGACGACTACCAGTTCGGGACGATGTCGAAGCTCGTGAAATGTTCGCACGGGGTGCTTCTGGTCACGGGGCCGACGGGATCGGGCAAATCGACGACGCTGTATTCGGCGTTGAAGACGATCAACTCGACGGCGAAGAACGTGATCACGATCGAGGACCCGGTCGAGTACCACATCCAGGGGATCAGCCAGATCGAGGTTTCAACGAAGAAGGGGCTGACGTTCGCGACCGGCTTGCGTTCGATCGTGCGACAGGACCCCAACATCATCATGGTCGGGGAAATTCGAGACGGCGAGACGGCGGACATCGCGATCCAGTCGTCGCTGACGGGCCACCTTGTGTTCTCAACACTGCACACCAACGACGCGCCCGGCGCGATCACCCGCCTCCTCGACCTGGGCGTCGAGCCCTTCCTCGTGGCATCCTCGCTGATCGGCGTTATCGCCCAGCGCCTCGTCCGCCTGATCTGCCCCGGCTGCCGCGAGCCGCAGGTCGTCACGCCGGAGGACCTGCGCTCGATCGGCCTCACGCCCGAGCAGTGCCCGACGATGAGTCTCTGGAAAGGCCGCGGTTGCGACCGCTGCCTGGGCACCGGGTATCACGACCGCACCGGCATCTACGAAATCCTCCCCGTCAGCGACCTCCTCCGCGACCAGATCGTCTCGAAGGTCAGTTCCACCGTGATCAAGCAGGAAGCCGTGAAGCAGGGCCTGCGCACGCTCCGCATGGACGGCGCGTTGAAGGTGCTGCAGGGGCGGACGACGATTGAAGAGGTCATCCGCGTGACGCAGATGGATGTGATTTAACACGGGGTCGAAGGTCGAAGGTTGAAAGTCGAAGGTTAAGGCTGCAAGAACGCCCGTCCTTGACCTTCGACTTTCGACCTTAGACCCCGGTCTTGCCGCCGCCTCCGAACCAAAAGGCCAACCCTCTCCCACAACTCATGCCCGTCTTCAGCTACAAAGCGTTCAAAGAAAGCGGCGCCGCCGCCGCGGGCGTCATTGACGCGGATTCTCCGCGCGAAGCGCGATCCAAGCTGCGCATGCAAAACCTGCACGTCACGCAGCTCGACGCGGTCGTGCAGGGGATGAAGGCGGAAGCGCAGAAGAAGCGCATGGCGTTCCTGCCGAAGTTCGCGCAGCGCAAGAGCCCGGTTGAAATCGCGCTCGTCACCCGCCAGCTCGCCACTCTTCTGGGCGCCGGCACGCCGCTCAACGAGGCGATGAAGGCCATCATCGAGCAGGCTGACAACAACAAGATCAACGCCGTCATGCGCGACGTCCGCGAACGCATCGGCCAGGGCTCGACCTTCGGCGACGCCCTCGCCAACCACCCCGCGTACTTCGGCGACCTCTACGTCAACATGGTCCGCTCCGGCGAGGCATCCGGCTCCCTCGATGCCATCCTCCTCCGCCTCGCCGACTACATGCACCAGCAGAACCGCCTCGCCGGCAAGATCATGGCCGCCATGACCTACCCCATGGTCATGATGGTCGTCGGCGTCGGCGTCGTGACCTTCCTCCTCGGGTTCGTCGTCCCGCGCATCCTGGACGTCCTCGAGAAACAGAAGATCGCAATGCCGCTGCCGACGGTCATTCTTGTCACCATCACCAATATCCTCCGCGGATACTGGCCCTTCCTCCTCGGCGGCGTCATCGCCGCCTGGATCGTCTTCAAGATCTTCACCAACACGCCCAAAGGCCGCCGCGCGTGGGACGGCTTCATCCTCAGGGTCCCCGCCCTCGGCGAACTCTTCCGCAAGGCCGCCATCTCGCGCTTCGCATCAACCCTCGCAACCCTGCTCGAGTCCGGCCTGCCCGTCATGGAAGCCCTCTCGATCACCGAGCGCATCATGGGCAACGTCGTCCTGGCCGAAGTCGTCGCGAAAGTGCGCTCCCGCGTCATGGAAGGCTCCGACATCAGCCAGCCGCTCAAACAGTCGAAACTCTTCCCGCCCACCGTCTGCTACATGGTCGCGATCGGCGAAGAGTCAGGGCAGCTCGACCAGATGCTGCGCAAGGTGGCGCAGTCCTTCGATGAGGAAATCGAGCTCACGACGCAGAAAGTCACGAGCCTGATCGAGCCGATCATGATCGTCGTCATGGCGGTCGTCGTCGGGTTCATCGTGATGAGCGTGCTGCTGCCGATCCTGGATCTTTCAAACATGTAAGGGCTGATTTCCGGTCAGCGCGACCCCCGCGGTCGTCAGCCTGGCAACGGAAGGAATCTGCGCCTGTCTGCGCTCAGCGCGTTTTGTCTGCGCGACGAATTTCCTTGTACTCGCACGCCGGGCTGTCGCCGACAGGCGCGCCTTCCGTCAAACACCGCGTTTGAACTCGACAAAGACTGTCGCGCAGATAAAACGCGATCTCCGCAGATACGCGCTGATGCGCCTGGAACAGAGCTTCAAGTTTCCAACAGATTCATGTGGAGGTCGTTGAATTCACGGAGTTTGAGGAGGGCTGCCCATGGACGCTGAAGCCTGGAAGGGACCACCGCCGCGCCCTTCCTTCCTTTCCATTGTGGGAGAGTGGGTACGGAGTGTCTTCTCGTGGCGCTTCGGGATCGGGCTCTCCGCACCATTGATCCTTGGCCTGGTGTTTCTCGCCGCGACGACTCCCGTTCCGGTCCAAAGAAACGACAAGGCCAAAGTGACGCGCGCGAGAGGCGACATCAAGCACATCGCAGATCAGGTAAAGCTCTTCAGGATGGACCAGAACCGCTGGCCGGACGCGATGGCAGACCTGGTCACGCGGCCGTCGCATGCGAAGTACTGGCCCGGGGGCGGATACCTCGAGAAGTTGCCGAAAGACCCCTGGGGTGGTGACTACATGCTCGTCATTCCTTCGAACAACCCTCAGGACTTCGACGTCGTTTCCTTCGGCGCTGACAACGCTCAAGGCGGCGACGAATTCGACGCCGACCTGCACTCCCGGGAGAATTTGCCGTGACCCGCTCGATTCTCATGAATGCGCTCAGGCTGGTGACGGGAGGCGCAGCCGGACTCCTCCTGCTCCTGCTCTTCTACTTCACATTCTCCTGCGTCCTCTCAATCCGCCACACCCGTAAATCCGCTTCCTTCCAAACGTCCACGCCCGCCGCTCGTTGAATCTCCAGAGGCCCGCTTCCGATGGCGGGCGTACAATGAACGGCCAACCGCAGTTCCCAGGAGGATCCATGCTTCGCAGCGCCCGCAGAATCGCCCGCCGCGCCGATGGCGGCTTCACGCTGATGGAATTGATGATCGTGCTCGTGATCATCGGGGTGCTGGCTGCCGCCGTGACCCCCGTGCTCGTTTCGCGCGCAGACAAGGCGAAAGTGACGCGCGCAAAGGGCGACATCAAGCACATTGCGGACCAGGTGAAGCTTTTCAAGATGGAGCAGAACAGGTGGCCGGACGCGATGGAAGACCTGGTGACCCGGCCTTCGTACGCCAAGGACTGGCCGGAGGGCGGCTACCTCGAGAAGTCCCCCAAGGACCCCTGGGGCGGCGATTACATTTTCCGCAAGCCCGCGGACAACGGGAAAGAGTTCGACATCATCGCGTACGGCGCGGACAACACGCAGGGCGGCGAGGGGTTTGACGGCGACCTGAGTTACTGGACCCTCGACGAGGACACGTCCAAGAAGTAGAGGGCACCGCAATGCGCCCCTTCCGCCGCACAGCCGCGTCAAACGGCGGCTACACGCTCATCGAGATGTCCGTGGTCCTGGTCATCATGGGCATCCTGCTGCTCGTGACCGTGGGACGCGTCGACAACCTCCTGCCGCGCTACCGCGTCCGCTCCTGCGTCCGCGAACTCGCTTCCGAAATCCGCCTCGCGCGCGCTTCCGCCATGACCACCGGCATGCCGCACTATCTCCAGTACGACGTGCCGGCCCGGACGTACTGGATCCTGTCGCCGGAGAAAGTGGCGCAGACGTCGGACGAGGAAGAGCCGGCGGACACGGCGGAGAATGCGTTCAAGGAAGCGGAGTACAAGTGGGTGCGGACGATGGAGCGGAAGCTGCCGGACGGCGTGAAATTCGAGAAGGTGATGTGGAGCGCGGAGCAGGTCGCCGAGCAGATGCCGGTGACTGTGGAATGCACGCCGTACGGGTCGGTGCGGCGGCACACGATCTGGATCACGGGGGAAGAGGACAATTCGAAGTTCACAGTGACGGCGAGTCCCGTGACGGGGTTCGTGGAGTTGAAGGAAGGGCACATCGACCCGATCGTGCTGGAAGAGGCGGCCGAATGAACCGGCGCCGCGCGAACGGTGGATTTACGCTTCTCGAGGTCATGCTCGCGCTTGCGATCGTTGCGACCACGGTCTTTGCGCTTCTTTACATGCGGACGCGCGCGATCGAGCAGGTGACGAATGCGAAGCAGATGCGCACATCGTGGGGTCTGCTTCAGCAGAAGGTCGGGGATTACGAGGAAGTGAAAATCGACGACGTGAAGGAGGGGACGGAGTCGGGGACGTTTGACAACGATCCGCAGGCATCCTGGGAGCGGCTGACCGAGCGGGTCGTGATGGAAATGATCGAGAAAGTGGACGAAGACCATCCGCGGGAGATGTGGAGAATCTCTCTCAAAGTGACGCAGCAGCAGCCTGACGGGACTCAGCGCGTGTCGCAGGCCCAGTGGTACCGGCTGCTCAAGGAAGATGAAGCGCAGGAAGAGGGCGGCGGAGGAGGCGGCGGCGGTGGGGGGGGAGGCTAATGAAGCGCACCTCGGTTGCAGGATTTACCCTGCTCGAAGTCCTCCTGACCATCACGATCACCGCCGTCATGATCGGGATCCTCTACGGCGTCCTCGTTGCGACGCTTCAGGCCCGCACGAAGCTCGAGCACACCGCCGAAATCGACGAGGCCGGCCCGGTGCTTTTGAAGCTCATCTCGGACGACATCGCGGCGGCGTTCGTGCCGCCCGTGCCGGACGCGCCGCCGCCCGCGGAAGGCGAGCCGGCGCCGGAAAACCCGGCGTACTTCACCGGCAAGGACAACTCGCAGGGCGCCGGCGAGGCGGACACGCTCGACTTCATTTCTTCGCGCGACGTCTGGGATCCGGCGAACCAGCGCGTCGCCGACTTCAGCGAGGTCGCTTACTTTCTTCGCACGAACCCCGACGACTCCAACGTCCAGATCCTCGTCCGGCGCGAAGACCCCTACGTGGACGACAAACCCACGAGCGGCGGGACGCTCCAGGAGATGTACAACCGGGTCAAGACCTTCAAGCTCGAATACTGGGACGGCGAGGCCTGGCTGAGCTCGTGGGGGGACCAGGAAGCCCAGAAGAAGATCCTTCCGAAGATCGTGAAAGTCACGATCGTCATCATTCCGGACGCGGAGCTGGCGAAGAGGGACCCGCAGGCGGCGGAGAAGACGTATGTGCTGGAAGTGGCCCCGGTCCACTGACCGCGCGCTCAACCGGGTTCCCACAATATTTCGCTCCCGAGCCCGTTATTCTCTCAACAACAGATACCCGTCACAGGAGAACCCCATGCGCTGGCTCCATTCCGTCATTCTGACGTCCGCTTCACTGATTCCCCTCTCCGCCTTCCCGGAGGAGCCCCGTTCCGGCGACCGCGGCATGGACGAGTTCCGCGACCGTGTCGAGAGGTTCGAGCGTGAAATGCAGGACGAGCGTGGGGGGCCCGAACGCATGAGGCAAGGTCGCGAGGGCGGCTCCGACCGGCCGCAGATGCCCGGTTCGCCGCGCGAAGGCGGCCCCGGTCGCGAGGGCGGCCCCGGTCGCGAAGTTGGCCCCGGTCGCGAGGGCGGCCCAGGTCGCGACGGCGGCCCGCAGAGGCCGGGCGGCGGCGGTCCCGAGCAGATCGAGGACCAGAAATTCCAGCTTCGCATGCGGGCACGAGAAATCGAACACCAGATGCAGAACCTGAAGCACGAGCTGGAGACGGTCCGCATGCAGATGGAGCATCTCGAGCAAAAACAGCGCGGTGGACAGGATGGCCCGCGCGTCGGCGGTCCCGGCCCGCAGCCGCGACGCCCCGACGGCGCCCGGGAGCCCGGCATGGAGCGGCCGGGCGGGCAAGATCTCCAGCGTCGCGGCGAGGAACTGCGCGCCAAGGCCGAGGAACTCAAAAAGGCGCTTCTCGGCGCCGAAGAATCCGGCGACCGCGATCGCGCCCAGGAACTCCGCAACGGCCTGGAGCGCCTGAAACGCGCGTTCGAGGAGATGGAACGCGGTCGCGAAGGCGGCGACCGTCCGAAGGAGCGGCAGGATGACCGCCGTGCGGAACTCAAGGCCCATGTCGAGGAAATGCGCCGCAAGCTCGAACGCGCCGAAGCCAATGGCGAAGAGCGCGCCGCGAAGGAACTCCGCGCCGCGATCGAAAGGGCCATGCACGAGCTGACGGGTGATGAGAAGGACAACGTCGATCGCAAGCGGGTCGATGCGATGGCCAAAGTCGAGAAGCGCATCGCCGAGCTCGAGGAGCAGCTCAAGGAAGCGAAGAAGAACGGCCGCAGGGAAGTGGCCCAGAAGCTGGCCGCGGAACTCGAGGAACTGCGGGCGATGGCAAAGAAAGTGCGCGGCGAAGGCGGCGGCGGGAAGAAACCGGAGAAGCGGCCGCGAATGATTTGAAGGCAGGGAGTAGTGGGTAGGGGGTAGTGGGTAGGAACGACCATCGATCGAGTGCGGACTCCTTCAAGGCGCGGCTTGTTGCCGCGCCTTTTTTCATGGTTTGGCTACACTCACGGCGGATGGCAGAACCTCATCTCTGGGCCCGCGCGCTTCAGCCCGAATTCTCCGAGGACTTCCTCAAGTTCCATGACCGCGCCGACTGCGGCGGATGCTGGTGCATGTACTGGCACTTTCAAGGCACCAACGAGGAGTGGGGCAGAGCCGACAAGGCGAAACTCCGCGAGCAGAAGTGCGACCGGATTGCGCTTCAGGGCGACACCGGCATGCTCCTCTACGAAGACCAGACTCCGATCGGCTGGTGCCAGTTCGGCCTGCGAAAGAACTTTCCCAAGCTTGTCGAAAAGTTGAAACCACCACCCGGGCCGGATGACCTCTGGTGCATCAACTGCTTCCTCATGGCGTCCGAGAAGCGACGGCAGGGGCATGCGCGGGTGCTGCTGGCGATTTCGCTCGAGCACTTGAAGCGAATGGGAGTGAAGGAAGTCGAGGCGTACCCGAAGGCGGGAGCTCACGAGGACGGGGAGGTTTGGATGGGGCCGGAGCGACTCTTCCTGGATGCGGGATTCACAGCTGTTGAAGCGGCTGCCGGCGCGCGCATCGTCCGAAAAGCACTCTAGGGGCCGAAGAGGTTCTCGATCTCTAGGCGTGTCAGGGACTTTCCGAACGCCTCGTCGTTTCCCAGCACCCCTTCCGCCAGCGCGCGCTTCTTGTCCTGAAGTGCGATGACCTTCTCCTCGATCGTGTCCTTCGCGACAAACTTGTAGACCATCACGGGCCGCTTCTGCCCGATGCGGTGTGCGCGGTCGGTGGCCTGTTCTTCGGCGGCGGGGTTCCACCAGGGGTCGAGGTGGAGGACGTAATCGGCGCCGGTGAGATTGAGGCCGGAGCCGCCGGCCTTGAGGGAGATGAGGAAGAACGGGGCGTCGCCGTTCTGGAACTTTGCGACTTCCTCGTCGCGCTTGCGGGTCGCGCCGTCGAGGTAGCAGTACTTGATGCCCTGCGCGTCGAGGCGCTCGCGGACGAGGGCGAGGAACTCGGTGAACTGGCTGAAGACGAGCGCGCGGTGGCCGTTGGCGACGAGGTTGCGGGCGAGGTCGTCCATCTCGTCGAGCTTGGCCGAGAGGGAGAGTTTCTGGCCGGGGAGTTTCACCATGGCCGTATGAAGCGCGGCCTGGCGGAGGCGGAGGAGGGCTTCGAGCACGGCGAAGCGTGCGCCGTCGAGGCCGTCGCGGTCGATCGCCTTCATGACCTTTTCGCGGGTGAGGAGAAGGAGGCGCTCGTAGAACTCGCGGTGGGCGGGGGAGAGCTCGCAGTGGAGGAGTGTCTCGGTCTTAGGCGGCAGGTCCTTCGCGACGTCCTCCTTCAGGCGGCGCAGGATGAACGGCCTCACCCTGCGGCGGAGCGACGTCATTGCCTCGTGGTCGCCGGACTTGTGGATCGGGAGCGCGTACCGCTCGCGGAATGCTTCTTCGGACCCAAGCAGTTCCGGCATGAGGAAGCGGAACTGGCTCCAGAGCTCGTAGAGGTTGTTCTCGATGGGTGTGCCGGAAAGGCAGAGGCGGTGGTCGGCGCGCAGGAGCCTCGCGGCGCGGGACGTCTGGCTGTCCGATGTTTTTATTTGCTGGGCCTCGTCGAGGATCGCGAAGCGGAAGTTGAATCCAGCGAGCGTCTCGGCGTCGCGGCGCAGCACGCCGTACGTCGTGACCACCAGGTCATGCTCCGGAATCTTCGCGAGCAGCTTCTCGCGAGCCCCCGCCTCGAACCTCAGCACCTTCAGCCCCGGCGCGAACTTCACCGCTTCCGCCGCCCAGTTCCCGACGACCGATGTCGGCGCCACGATCAGGTTCGGGCCCTTCCCGCCGCGCTCGCGGTCGCCGAGCAGCAGCGCGAGCGTCTGGAGCGTCTTGCCCAGTCCCATGTCGTCGGCCAGGATCGCGTGGAAGCCGCCGTCGCGGATCGACTCGAGCCACGCGACGCCTTCTTCCTGGTAGGGGCGAAGCGTCGCGACCAGGCCGGCCGGCGCCCGGAACGCCTTCGGCGCCGGCGGCACCGGCATTTGCTCCGGCGCGTCCACACTGGCGGCGATGTCCCCTGCGAGGCCGATCTGGTTCGCCGGGAGACGGATCTTCCCGCGATCCCCTGCCTTGCCCGCGCGCTTCGCGTCCTCCCACAGCGCGCGCAGCTTCTTCAGATCCCCCGCGGGCATCGGCGACCAGGAGCCGTCCGGGAGCTTGAGGAAGCGCAGCCCGTTGTCGTGCGCCGCGAACAGCTCGTCGAGCGGAATGCCGAGCCCGTCGAGCGCGGCCACCGCTTCCATGTCCAGCCACGATCCGTTCGTGGTCACGCGCACCGAGGTCTTCGCGCGGCCGCCGCGGAGCTTGTAGCCGCGCAGGGAGTCGCGTCCGACGACGGGCCAGCCGAGGCCAGGAAGTCCCTCGGAGAGAAACCGCAGCGCGTTTTCGCCCCAGAGGCGGACGGCCCAGGGGTCGCCGGTGCAGCCTGAGGCGGCGGCGAGTCTTTCGCGGAGGTCGCGCTCTGCGGCGGGAGCGCGGCGGGACCAGAATGCGCCTTCCGGGTCGATCCCCTCGACCATGCCGGCCTTCTCCGCCTCGGTCACCTGGGACGGCCCTTCGCCGTACGCGAGCGACAGCCGTGCGACAAGCGCGCCGACCTCCTCGGACAGCGAGATGACCGCGCGCGGCTTCGCGCACACGAGCCGCTTCGAGAGCGCGCCTTCCTCCACCACGAGTGCGCCGGGATCGGCGAGTTTCGAGAAGTGCTGTTTGACGAAGCGGTCCGAGTCGGCGAGCGGGATGTCCACGGGGGCCCTGAGGAGCGAGGCGGCCGCTCCGGCATCGCGCAGGCCCTGGACGGGGCGCCACTGCTTGCCATCGGTGGCCCAGGGACGGCGCTCGCCGACGATCGTCCAGCCGGTGACTGGCACTTCGCCGTCGTGAACGGCCCCGGACAGCCTCAATCCGCCGCCTTCACGCTTCGACAGCCGGAACTTCCACGAGAGGAGCCGTTCCTGGATCGCGGCGGAGTCGGCGAACGCGCCAGGACAGGCGAGGGTCAGCTCGCGGGCGGCGCGCAGCACGGCGTCGATCGCGTCGGGCTTGACGCGCGTGGCGTCTTCAAGGGCAAGGCCGAGGATTTCGGTGAAGCGCCGTTCGTCCGTGTTCAGCCCGGCGTCATCCGAAGTGCGTGCGTCGAAGCGGTCGGAGCCGCGCGCCGTGGTCACGGCGAGGCGCCCGTCTTCGACCCGCAGCGCAACGCGAAGGGAAGCCCCGGTCGCCTGGACCATGTCGCAGGCCGCAGCGAGCGCGCCGAGGCGCTCTTCCCAGTGAGTCGTCGCGCTTCCTGAGTCCCCCGACTTCTCCGCGATGGCGAGGGCGAGGGCAACGATGTGGCGGCAGATGCCGTCGCAGGCGCCTTCGCAGAAATGTTCGCCGCGGGGGCCCAGGTCGATTTCGACCGCGAACGGCCGTTCCTTGGCGCCGCGGACCTGGCCGCTCCAGAGGGATTCGGCCGCCTTCCGGACGCCACTGACGCGGCCATCTTTGAGGTCGCGGGCGCCAAGAGCGACGGTAGCGGGGGAGGCCCACGACTGGATGGAGCGGAGGCTGAGAACCATGGGAGTACACAGTTATCGGCATTTGGGAGGCTTCAGCCGAAGGGGCAATAGGATGCTCGCTTGGGGAAACGGCAACTACAAGACCGCGAACTCTCAAGCAAACGGCAACTTCAAAGAGCAAATCACCATCGTTGCTGGAATGTTTCCCTTTGTAGTTCGTCGTTTGCTTGAGAGTTCGCGGTTTTGAAGTTGTCGTTTCCGGGCGGCGGACCCGGTATCCCCCGTTCTTTCGGGTACCAGCTACTCAACCTGACAATTACCTTACTTTCCACGCTGGACCGCCGCCGCCCGGCTGTATATCCTGCGCCCCAAATTCGCGGGTTCTCTCACCCGCTCCATCCACGCAAGGAGCCCTCATGAATCGTTTCGCACTCATCGCCGCGGCGGCGCTTCTGATGTGCCTTCAGGCCATGGCCCAGACCGACGTCGCGCCGAAGCCGGGCGGGGGCGGGGGAGGCGCGGGAGGTGGAGGAGCGCCGAAGGAACCGCCGCCGCCGCTGAAGATCGGCGTCGTCGATCTGAGCAAGATTTACGACAAGTGGGCGAAGGTGAAGGACTTCACCGACGAGCTGGAGCTGCAGAAGAAGGTGCAGGAAGAAGAGCTGGGGAAGATGGACAAGGAAGTGAAGGAGAAGATCACGATCCGGGACACGCCCGGCATCAACATCAAGATCAAGCAGAACGCACAGATCGAGATCGTGCAGTTGAAGGCGAAGTTCGAATTCATGGTGCAGATGTGGAACGAGCAGGTGAAGCGACTGCTGGAAGAGGGGATCGCGAAGTACTTCGACGAAATCCAGGCAGAAGTGGACGCCTATGCGAAGGAGAACGGATACACGCTGGTTCTGAAGACCGAGTCGGGCCCGTTGTCGGGGGACGAGAACAAGTCGGGGTCGGGGGAGAAGATTGCGCGGAGAGTGGTGCTGTCCTGTCATCCGGGGATGGACATCACGGACGACGTGCTGGCCCGCCTGGAGGAGAAGTACAAAAAAGAGAAGGCCGCTGGACCGAAAGTGCCGGAGCCGCCAAAGTAGGAACGGCAGGAGGTTGGAGTATTGAGGGTTGAGTAGTGAGGAGTTTGGAGTTGAGAGAAAAAGGCAGGGCGCGGCTTTTGGCCGCGCCCTTTTTTTTGCGAGGTGGATTGATTAGTCCAGGAAGTCCTTGTCCTTGATCTTCTTCGGGAGGTACTCCTCGGTAACGAAGGAAATTCCGCGCTTGGAGAGGGCTTCCTGCTCGAGCTTGTAGCCCAGCTTCAGCATGTTGCGGATTTCCTTCTGCCACGGCGTTTTCTGAAACCACGGGTACTCGAGGAGCTGCTTGGCGCGCTTGATGTCCTCGTCGAGGAGCTTGATCGTGACGTTGTCGGGGAGCTTGAAACGTTCCTTGTCGAAGCTCGAGAGGCCGATGAACTTCGCGTGCGGGACCGCCATGCGCACCGATTCGTAGGCGAGATTGATCGAGCCCTGCTTGACGACGCTGTAGATGTAGTAGCCCCACGGATCGTTGTCGACGTAAGTATAGAGCGGCAACTTCAGCTCGTTCACCATGCGGTACAGCAGGCGCCTGAGTCCCCGCGGCGGCTGGCCTCCGCCCGTCACCAGGATGCACTTGTGGGTCTTCCAGAACTTGTCCTCGTTCAGCCGGCGGAAGACCGCGTCCTTTTCGACCAGCAGGATGAACTTCGCGTCGCAGCGCTTGAACTGGATGAAGTTCGGCTCGCAGATCGAGGGGATTGACCAGCCGCCCGAGCCCATCCGGCGGCCGTCAATGGTGTCGCCCGAATCGCGGATCGTGACCTCGCCCACAAGCGCGCCCTTGTTGGAGGCGTAAAGGCCGAGCTCTTCGCGAAGAGCGTCGGCAGTGACCTCGAGGTCCTCGATGATCGGGTCGCTCTCGTCCTGCTCGTCGAACGTGTTCTCCGACGTGCCCGGGATCGTCGACTTGGACATGTAGTAGAGGTCGCGGATGCTGACCGTCTTTCCTTCGTCGAGCACGTCCTTGCACTTCTCCGCCACCAGGAACGTCTGCATGAACTTCTTCGCCATCCCGATGTTGAAGAACTCGCGCGCCTGCTTCGCTTTCCCCATCTCGATGATCGCCTTCTTCGGGTTGAAGTTGACGTTCGAGAGGTTGCGCAGCGGGATGTCCACGCTGGGATTCTTCTGGCGCTTGATCTCGTCGATCGAGCCCTCGCCGAGGCGGGCGATGGACTTGAGGACGTGGTCGTTCTTCTTGATGCTCGCGATCATGGGATTCCTCTTGGAATCGGGATTCAAGGGCGATAGGAAAGTCCTGCCGGTAGAGCAAAGGCGGGGTTCCGGAGAGTCTTATCCGAGGCCGTTTCCGCGAGATTCGCTTTTATCCGCGTATGCTCTTTTCAGAAAATGAATACGCGGATGAAAGCGAATCCCGCGGAAACAGCCGCGGATACAGCCCCCAATGCACCAGGTCGTTACTCCTGCCCCTCAGTCTTGTCCTTCGCCGGAGCCGCGTCGTCGACGACGTGCACCGCTTCATGGACTTCCTGGATCGCGCCCTTGATCAGCTTGTCCGCCGCGGCGCTCTCGCGCTTGGCGATTTTCTGCAGCCAGAAATTGATCTTGTGCGCCTTGCCCTGGATCGCCTTCTCGTGGGACTTCTTGATCTGCCCGCGGTGCGTGATCCGCGCCAGGCTGTTCGCCAGGATCGTCGCGTACTTCTCGAAGATCTGCCGGCGTTTTGCGTCGCGCTCGGCGTTCTCCTGCTGCCGGATGAACGTCCCGATCTTCCGGCCCACATCCTGGAGGGCGAGCTTGATCTCCTTCTCGACCTCGGCATAGTTGGCGATCGCGTCCTTCGATTCGCTCGTGAAGGGCACCCAGACGGACGCGAAGTGAATGAAGACGACGGCCGGACCGATGGGCAGCGAGCCGCGCGGCTGCGACATCCCGTAGTTCTTCCAGGATGTTTCGATCGCCGCCTGCGTGATGGCGCACGCCGACTGCTGGTAGAGCAGGGGGACGCGGTTGGCGTAGCGGAAGAGCGTGACGGGGTCCTCGGCATCCATGCCCTCGCAGTCCCAGGCGATGGCGGCCTCGAGAAGGAACGGGTTGCCGCGGTAAACCGACGGCCGGCGCGTCGTGGCGACGTAACACTTCGCCTTCACGGTCGCTTTCAGCCCCGCCAGGATCCGGTCTTCGCCGATCGGCGAAATGCAGTTCGTGGGCGGCGCCATGATCTTGGTGGCATTGATCGCTTTGTAGAGCGCCTCCGCTTCCTTGGTGCCGACGGACTGCACCCAGGTGTTCGGCGTCAGTCCTGCCGTCGTCAGAATCTCGTGCGCGACCTGCGTCGAGACGCGCGAGAAGTCGTTGCACAGGAAGCCCTGCATCTTCTTCTCGTCGGTCGAGCGCATCATCTTCATCAGCGTCCCAAGCTCGACCCCGTACGGGTGCGGCTTGATTTCCTTCGGCGGCTCGGGGTTCGAAGTGACCTGGCGGGTGTACACGGTCTTTTCGCCGAGGGGATTGATGTAGGTCAGCGTGACGTGCGGATTCGCGATCGCCGTCTCGCGCAGGTATTCGTCCACGCTGCGGCGGCCCTTTTCGTACTTTCCCTCGAACTCGATCTCCACGCGCGTCCCGTGGTCGCGGTGCCACTCGGGAAGGTCCTTTTCGTGCGACAACTCGGCCTGGTTCTTCGCCGTGTCGAGCGTCAATTCGCATTCGTACGCCGGCTTCTTCGCCCCCGTCCTCGTCTGGATCTTGACCGGCATGCCCGTCGTGATCTGCGCGTAGAGGCCGGCCGCCGAAATGCCGATCCCCTGCTGCCCGCGCGACTGCTTCATCGTGTGAAACTTCGAGCCGTACAGCAGCTTCCCGAAGATCTTCGGCACTTG
Organism: Planctomycetota bacterium; assembly: GCA_038060895.1. Classification (GTDB taxonomy): domain Bacteria; phylum Planctomycetota; class MHYJ01; order WSZJ01; family WSZJ01; genus WSZJ01. The sequence continues at coordinate 179,002 of JBBTCT010000012.1, read as the reverse complement.
CGCCTTCACGATCCCGGGGCCGTTGTCCTCGACGATCATGCGGAAGCGCTCTTCGGTGATCATCCGGAGCTCGACGAGCAGGTCCGGGAGCGTGCCGGCTTCTTCGCACGCGTCGAGCGAGTTGTCCACGGCTTCCTTGACCGCGGTCATCAAGGCGCGCTTCGGGTTGTCGAATCCGAGGAGGTGCCGGTTCTTCGCGAAGAACTCGCTGACCGAGATTTCGCGCTGCTTCTTGGCGAGCGATTCCGCAGTCTGGGGGACATGGGCGGGTCCGCGGCGCTTCGGCGCGGCGACTTCGACTGCGCCATCGCCGGCTACCGGCACTTCCGTGACGCGGCCTTTCGCGGCCACCGGCTTGCCGCGTGCCTTCAGGGTCTTCGATGCCGGCGCGCTTTCCACCGCCGCAGAATCGATCTTCTCCTGCTGCATCCGCTTCCCCTTCTTAAGGGCCTTGCCGGGCCGTTTTTTCATGGGTTCGGGGTACACCGTCCTCCGAAGGGGTTTTCGGCAAGGGCAGGGGGCGGACTTCAGTGCGATGTAGTAATGCGAAGGGGCGAGTTAGGCAAGGGTTCGGTGTCGCCAATCCCTCTCCCTTGGTTGACTGGCCCTCCTTCCCCCTTCAAACTCCCCCCATGCGCCCCCTCTCGCTCCTCCTTCTCACCGCTGCCCTCGCCGGCTGCGGCGGCTCCACCCCGCTCGTCGCCGAATACTCCCCCGACCGTCGCTTCACACTCTCCACCGGCGACTGGCTCAAGAACGGTTCCCTCAAACCCACCGAATCCACGGCCGGCCGCATCGACAACCTCGAATCCGGCCGCATCGTCGATATCATCGCCGGCGGCCACGACATCCTTCGCTTCACGCGCAAAGACGACGAAGTCCAGCTCTCCGCCTGGGTCGAGGTCGACGCCGACGGCCGCCTGGTCTCCGCCTGGATGTGGGCCCGCGAGTGGACCAGCGAGACGAAGTGGTTCGTGGGAAGCGCCGGGACCGGGACCTCCCGAGTGGACGAGCGCGACGACGACACGCTCGAAGGTTCGGTTGACCTGACATTTCAGGGGCGCGGCGAGTCGCCGCGAAGCGGCATCTCCGGGCCCTACGTGTTCCGGCTGAAGGGGGATTTCACGGTGAAGGCGCCGGGCGCCCGCTAGATCCCTCTCAAGTTATTGCCCCGCCGCGCCGACGTACTCCTTTGCTCCCGGACGGGCGCTTCATGTCCCGGTTCCGCCGTGCGGCGGGGCCGGCGGGCGTGCGCGTGCCGTCCCCCTCTCCGGGGCGTGACATGAACCAGCGCGTGGTTTTGGGGCTCCTGATCGCCGGGGGCCTGGGGATCGGATTGTTTGCCGCGGTCGAGCGCGTCATGCGCGGGGCCGGGCGACAGGTGGTCAAGACTCACGCGCCGCCACGCGAGCCTGAGACGCCGGTGACGCTCGTCTCGGCGCCGCCGAAAGAAGTTGAAGCGCCAATGGCGGTGCCGGGCGGCGAGCGCGTTTCGCCCCGCGTGATTCCGGCGGGAATGCTTCCGCGCCTCGCGGAAGCGGTGCCGCTTCCGAAGGCGCCGCAGGTGAAGCCGCCGAAGGGTGCGCCAGTGATTGAAAGGCTTGCGGTGTGCCTCGGCGTCAAGGACCGCAATCCGGTCGGCGAGACGACGACGGTCAAGTCGGACGCCAGCCGCGTGTACTGCTGGATGCGCGTGACGGGTGGAACGGGGAAGAAAGTGCGGCCGATGTGGACGCTGAACGGGAAGAGTTTCCCGGGGGCGTGGATGACGATCGGGTCGAATTCGTACCGGACGTGGACGGCGAAGAAGATCGACGCGACGAGTGTCGGCGCGGCGAAGCTGGAGATCCAGGATGAAAAGGGGAGAGTGCTGGCGACGCAGGAGTTTGCGGTCGTCGGTCGGTAGCCCGATCCGCCTCACTCAATTTCCCCACATTTCATCTTGCCTGAACGCTCTCTTCACGCGCCCGCCCTACCATCCCCGCGTTCGTAGCCGACGGGGACGGCGCACCGCTTGTTGCGGCAGCGCCGCGTCCGAGGAGGTTGTGGGCGCGCGCCTCTTCGGGCCCCGCGGCTACGCGGGGGATAGAATGAGACGATGGGCCTGAGAATCCTGATCGCCGCTTCGATTGCCGCCCTGCTCCCAGGCTGCGGCGACTCCGGGCCGCAGGGGTATGCGAGCGCACCGGCCTACGCCGTGGCGACCGACTCGCGAGCCTCCGTGACGCCCGTCATCACCTGCGGCGAACCCATTCTGCTGGATGGCGGCGTGTACGTATTTCCGGGCGTTCCGGACGGGATGGGGTGGGTGGCGCGCGACGGAAAACTGCAGCTTTTCGTGAATCACGAATGGCCGAAGGCCGTCGGGACATCGGCCGGCCCGCTTGCTTCGGGCGCGCGGATCAGCGAACTGACGCTCGAAGGCGGCAAGGTCGTCGCGGGACGGCCTGCGATCGACGAGGTCTGGATGGGAGAGCCCGCTTCGAAGGCGCGAGCGGGAAGCGTGGCGATTGCGAAGCTGTGCTCGGCGTACCTCGCGGGGGCGCGGGAAGGGTTCGACCCGCCGATGTTCCTCACGGGTGAAGAGACCTCGGGGAAGGACGCGAGCGACCCCCTGGGCGGGCAGGCGTTCGGGCTCGCGGAAGGCGCGCTCTACGCGCTTCCGAAACTCGGCCGTGCGCCCTGGGAGAACCTGGTCGTGGTCCCCGGGACCGGCGCGACGACGGCGGTCGTGGGTTTCGAGGACGCGCCCGCGGCGGGCGACGGGCTGCACGCCGAGCTTTACCTGTACGTCGGCACGAAGGACAAGACGGGAATCGATCCGCCGGCAAGAAATGGACTGCGCGGCGGAAAGCTCTTCACGTTCGTGCCCAGGGACGCGGCGCAAGGATCGGAAGCGGCCGTGAAGGACAAGGGAAAGCCGGTCCCGGGGCGGTGGGTGGAAATGGATGCTTCGAAGAGCGATGCGGCCCTGGACGCGGCCGCGGTGGCCGCCGGTGCGTTTCGCTTCGTCCGCATCGAGGACGGCGCGCCGGACCCGTCGCATCCCGGGACGCTGTACTTCACGACCACCGGCCGGCCGCTGACCTGCAACCCGCTGGGGCGCGTCTGGAAGCTCGAGATCGATCCGAAGGACCCCGCCGCGGGAGGGACGATCACGATCGTCCTCGACGGGAGCGAAGGGATCGTGAGCCCGGACAACATTGACGTCAACGCGCACGGCGAACTGGCGATCTGCGAGGACCCGGTGCCGGGGCTGGAGTCGCTCGGGCTGAAGCGCGACTCCTCCCTCTGGATCTATGAGATTCCGACGGCGAAGCTGACGCGCGTGCTGGAAGTCTCGCGCGCGGCGGCGAACGGGCACTGGGTGAAGGCTGACCCGGCGTTGAACTCCATCGACAAGGGCGAGGACAAGCCGGGGGGCTGGGAATTCAGCGGCGTGGTCGATGCGGAGGGCGCCTTCGGGCGCGGCGCGTGGCTGATCAACGTGCAGGCGCATGGGCTGAAGACGAGGAACCCGGCGATCGTGCAGGGCGGGCAAATCCTGAGATTTGGGTGGAAACCCTGAGGTCGTCGAAGAGGGCTACTTCGCGCGGATCCTGTCCAGGGCTTCAGCGGCCGCGCCCCGGACCCGCGCCCACGGGGCCTCGGCCTGAAGGCGCGTGAGCAGCGCTTTGGCCTTCGGGCCGTCCGCGCCGGGCGCCAGCCATTCGAGAATCATCACTCCGCGCAGCCAGCCCAGCGCCGGCCCGCGCGCGGGGCCTCGCTCCCAGTCCGCCAGGATCGCCTCGAGACGCGCCCGCGCTTCCGCATCCGTCGCCTCGCCACGCGCCGCTTCCACGTCCCGCTGGGCCCGCGGACCCAGCTCGCGCAGATCCGCTTCTGCCTGGTCCCTCTTTTCAGGGTCGTCCGAGCCCAGCAGCCGGACGAGCGGTGCGACCGCGGACGCGTCGGCGCCTGCGAGGGCATTGAGTCGTGCGGCCAGGGCAGCTGCGCAGCCGGGGAGGGCTGAAGCGCGGGAGGCGGCGTCCCAGGCTTTTTCCGGATTGGGAAGGCCGGCACGGTCGAGCAAGGAATCGAGGGGTTCGTCGCCGGCGGCGGGGGGCTTCGCGTTTCGGAGGAGCTTCTCGGCGTCCCAGACGAGCGTCGAGCCGTCGTCGAGGCCGGTCACGATGCGGCGGCCGTCCGGGGACCATGCGACGCTGCGCGGAAGCGATCGCAGTTCCACCGACGCCAGCTCTTCCTTCGCCGATCCGACGCGGCGGATCCGGAGATAGGGACCGGAGATCTCGGCAAAATACGGCTGGCCAGGAGCCAGCGACAGGCGCGCCGGCAGGCGGTCGAACGCCATCCCGGAAGCGATGTCGATGAGCAATTCGCCTTCCGGCGTCCCTGCAGCCAGGAGCCGTCCATCGCGCGAGACGGCCATCGCCCCGAGCGCCCGGCCCGTCCGGATGCAGGAAGCGCGTTTCCCGCGATCCAGTCCGAATTCGTCGATGTCGCCGCTGCCGTCGGGCGCGGCCCGGAAAATCCTCTTTCCGTCGGGGCTGTACGCGAGGCCCCCGGCGACGCCGTCGCGGAAGCCGCCGCCCCAGGGATCGTTCCCGGCGCTGCCCTCGTCGAGGATGGTTTCTGAGCCGGACTGCAGGTCGCGGATGATGAGGCGTCCGCCTTCGCAGTTCAGCGCGACGGACTTCCCGTCCGGCGCCCAGGCAAAATCGCGAACGCCCTCGGCGTTGAAAGGGATGGCTCCAGCGTCGCGCACGCTCCACAGCCGGGCGCCTTGCGGGCCAAATGCGGGGCGCACCATGGGGTCCGAGATGGCGGCGAGTGTCGAACCATCCGGCGAGAAGAGCAGCGGGCCGACGTTGGCGTCGGCTTTGACCACGGAGAGGGCCTCGCCTCCCTCTCGCTTCCAGAGATTGACCGTGCCGTCTTCAGACGCGGTCGCGATCTCGCCGCCGGCCGCGATCGCCACATGGAGGACAGGTCCGGCGTGCGCCGTGTCGCCGCCGAGCGACCCGTCTTCGCGCAGTCGCCACCGCTCAAGCCTTCCGTCCTCGGCCGCAACGTAGAGCGTGCCGTCCGAGCCGAAAGCCAGGTGGCGGTGCGTCATGTCGCCGATTCCCCGCGCCGGCTTCCCGACATCCTGGACCTGGCGGGTCTCGCTGTCGCGCAGGTGAAGATTCCCGCCCGAGTCCGCCCACGCCAGTGTCTTTCCCTCCGGCCCCCACGCCACCGAGCGCACCCAGCCCTGCGTCGCGACCGTTTCCTTCATCTCGCCCGTCACACCGTTCCAGAAACGCAACGACCGGTCGTCGCACCCCGTCACGAGATCCTTGCCGTCCGGCGAGAACGCCGCCGCGCGGACCTCGTCCTTGTGCCCGCGCAGGACCGCAATCCGTTTCCCCGTCTCCGCGTTCCACAGGCGGGCTCGCTTGTCCGACCCCCCTGCGCACAGCCGCTTCCCGTCCGGCGACCACACCAGCGACGTCACCGTGTCGCGAATGCCCTTGTACTCGCGAACGAGTTTCCCGGAAGCGACCTCCCATTCGGCCACGGAGCCCCACACGTAGCCGGCGGCGAGCCGCTCGCCCGAGGGCGAGAACGCGAGGCACCAGTATTCCTTCGTGCTCTCCTCGAGCATCCGGCCCACGCCAGCGCCCCCGAGCTTCCACACGACAAGGCCGCCATCCTCCTGGGCCGCCGCCGCCCAAGTTCCATCCGCGGAAATCGCTACGGCCAGCGCGTCCTTGTCCAGCCGGAAGCGCTTCAAGTCTTTCCCCGTCCGCAGATCCCACACGTCCACGTCCCTGCCATTGGCATCGATCGCCCTTCCCGCGTCCGGCGCTACGCCGAAAGCCGAGCGCGTGCCGATCCGCTTCATCATCGGTTTCCCGAGACGCAGAAGCGCGCCGTCGGGAAGGGGCTCGTCGGGAGGCGCGGCGTCCTCGGCGGGACACGCGAGAGAGACCAGGAGGAAGCTGAGCGCGAGGAACCGCATGAACCCGGAGTGTACTGCGTGGCGCGCCGCCGCGAATTCACGCCTCGTGCCAAAAAGAAAAACCCCGGTTTCCCGGGGTTTGTGTTCTTGGTTCGCCCGGCTACTTCTTCGGGGGGGCCGCAGCTTTCGCGCCAGCCGCAGGCGCCGCTTTCGCGCCCGCCGCAGGGGCACCGGCCTTCGCTCCCGCCGCCGGAGCCGCTGCCGGCGCCGCGCCCGCCGCAGGAGCGGCACCCGCCGCCGCCGCTGCCGGCTCGGCCTTGGCCTTCGGCTTGGCCTTGATCAGGATGCTGCGCAGCTTCGGCAGCCCATACACGGACGTCGCATCGGTCGCCTTGCCCTCGTCTTCGATGGACTTGAAGCGTTCCGAGCGGGTGAGGACGTTGCGATGGCGCTTGAGGGCGCCGAGTTTCCTGAGGCTCTTGTGGATGGACATGCTTTTGGACTCCGGCTGGGTTTAGGAGGGCGAGAAGTTTAGCAGCGGGGGGAAGGAATGCAAGGAGGAAGGGGGGAATTGCCGGTGGCCCCTGTCGGGTACGGCTTTATCCGCGGCCGTTTCCGCGATATCTGGCAGTGATCCGCGTATTCCGTTGCAGTCCTTCAGGACAAATTCTTCGACAGACGAAAGGCAAGGGAATACGCGGATAAAGGCGTGATGACGCGGAAACGGCCGCGGATATGGCCAGAACCGCCCTACGCCCTCCACGCCACCTTCGTCCCCGCCCTTCGCCCCGACTGCGCTTCCCTCGCCATACACAGTGCGGACCCCGCAGCGACCTTGAGATGCCGCGCCGTACAGCAGCAGCGCGCGACCAGGAGGTGGTACGCCTTCCACGGCCCCTCCTCCATCGTCTGGTACGCGCTCTCTCCCTTCGCGATCACGACATCAGCCCGGTCCACCTCGCGGCGGAAGTCCAGCGACACGAACGCGGCCGGCGCGCCCGCGAGATCGCAGCCGGTGTGAATGACGCGACAGGGGAGCGCGACCTGGGCGGCGTCGGCATCGAGCGCGTCGCGCATGAGCGGCTTCTTGCGTACGACCGCGGTGACCCGGCGAGGACCGATCGCCTCGATGAACAGGCGGTCTGCAACGATTTCTCCCGCGTTGTCGAGGATGTACAGGACGCGCTTCGCAGTCCCAAGCGCCGCTTCGAGCCGGGCGAAATCGTCGACGGCGAAGCGGCGCGACGCGGAGTCGGCGACGAGGGCCGCGGCATCCACCGGACGCGTAAAGACCTCGGGGTCGTTGCAGATCGCGGCGAGGCGCCCGGCGGCGAGGAGCGGCGAGGGTTGCTTCTGAAGCGCCGCCGTGATTCCCGGGAGTTGCGAGAGAAGCGCGTCGTTCATGTGGCGGCGCGCGTCCGCGAAAGGGTCGGCATGCAGCGTCGAACACGCGCGCAGGAGCGCTTCGCTCGTCACCTCCGCCGGCGAGCGGTCGAAGTCGATCGAGCCGCTGACGATCGCGGCTGCCACGTCGAGCATCACCTTCTTGTGGAGCCACGCATCCGGAGTCACCTGCGCCGCGGTCTCGATGACCCGGTTCAGCAGACACGGCAGGCACTCCGCGGACGTCTTCACGGTTCGCTCCTCTCCGCTGTCACCGTCTCCCGCCGCGCCCCGACGCGGCGAGCCCCTTTCTACTTCGTCGCGCTTATCCAGTTCAGGTTGAAGGGCTTGTTGATCCGGCTCGCCATGGCGCGGTACTTCCCGAGCACGGTGTCCGCTTCGCCGCCGGACTGTTTTTCGACGAAGCCTGCGACGACGATGAAATTCCCGGTCCTGTCCTTCACGATGCTCGCTTCCGCACCGCCGGCTTCCTTGACCTTGCGCAGCATGGTGTTGGCGATCGATTCCTGGTCGGCGCCGTAGCTCATGAGCTGCAGCGTGAATCCCTTTCTCGGCTCCGCGGGAGCAGCCGGTGTCCGGGTTTCCGTCCCGGGCTGCGGAGGCACGACGATCGGCGTTTCGCGGCGAGGTTCTCGGGCGACCGGGGGAAGCGCGGCCGTGGTGTTGTTCTCGGAGACCTTGGCTGTTTCCACGGGCGCCGTGCGATGCCGGCGCTCGTACTGAACGCCGAGGGCGAACGAACCGAAGAGAGTCGCGGCGCCGACCATCAGGCCGACGAGCGCCGTGTTCAGGCGCACGGAGATGATCGCATCGCCAGGGCCGGACTTCGCGCCGGCCGGAGCCGGAGCCGGAGCTGGCCGCACGGCGGTGACTCGCTCCTTGACCGAGGGTTGCGGAGGCGGCGTGACTTCCGCCGTTGCCGACTTACCCTGGCCCGTCCGGAAGAGCTCGTAGATCTCCAGACCATCTTTCTTGTTCATGACGCATCTCCTCGCCGTGGGGTTGCGAAACTCCGTAGGTTTTTCGGCGGGGGGGGCGCCCGGGCTTAAGGGGATCTGCAGAACTTGCCTGGTTGCCAGGGGGATGGCCCGGGTACGAGCTTGGGCAAGAGGGCAGGGTGCGCGCCCGAGGACTGGTGTCCCCCGTTGTCCCGAAATTGGGACAAACAGCCACTTCTCAACAAGTATGCAAGTTGTTTTGTATTAATAACTTACGAGTTTCTGCATCCGGCACTCCTCTTGCGATAAGCCTCTTCGAAGTCGAAACGCGCACCATACTCGTCCTCGAAATGAGCCTTCCCTCAACTCGGAGACCGAATCACTTCAAAACTTACAGGGGTCAAGCGTGTGGCTTGGCCCAGGGCGTGTGCCCAACCTGGAGCGGCAGCTCACCAAGTGTCAACCCCCTGCGCTTGGTGGGCTGCTCGCTTTTCCGGTGGCTTTTCCGGTGGGAAAGTCGGGGCGCGGGGCGGGCTACGACGGGCGCCGCCGTTGTTCGGAGGGGAGGGTGCCGTCTCCGCGGGGGAGACCTCCCGCGACCTAAACCGAAAACGATCGACGGCGCCCGCCTCCGCCCGCCCCACACCCCGACTTTCCCACCGGAAAAGCCGGAAAAAGGCAGACTGCTCGGACGGCAACGCGCAATAGCAGGCGGAATGATCAGCGCAAATCAGGTTTAGGAGCACTTCATGAATCGACTCCTGTTCGCATTGCTGCTTCCTCTCCTTGCGGGCTGCGGGCTTACGCCAGAGGAGCAGCGCGTTGTCGACGCTTCGCTCGCAAACGAATCGCAGAGACTCTGGGAACAGGTCGACTGGCATCCGTCATTCCAGTCGGCTCGCATCGAAGCGATACGGTCGGGCAAGCCAATCTTTGTGATGCTCGTCGTGAACAAGGACGCGGAAAAGAACGCCGAATACTGCTGACTCGGCGGCCGCCTGCTCAGGAGCCGTGTGCTCTCCGACGAGGCCGTTATCGCCCGGCTGAATACCGATTATGTTCCCGTCACGATCAACCTCACCGATGCGGGCTGGCCTGAGAACGCACCGGCCCTCGCTCCCTGGCAATGGGGATACGACGCCTGGCCGTTCTCAAAGCTCGGCTTCGTCAACGCCCTCCTCTGCGATCCGAGCGGACGGCTGCCCTATGCGTGGGCTGGAAGCGGCATGAAGAAGGAATTCGAGGACTCGGCGAACTACCACCCGGCGCTTTTTCTCAAGTTCCTGGATCGCGCGGACGCGAATCGCGAACTCGTCGCCGGCATTCACCGGTCGTCACTTCCCGTCAAGGAGCGCCACCGCCTCATCATCGCCATCCTCGCTTCGGAATTCGGCACCACGGAGGACAAAGTGGAGTGGTTCATCCGGAAGCGCATGCGCGAGGACGTGCTCGACTGACCCGGGATTTGACACGCGGGGGGCCTCGCTGCTCCAATAATCGCGGCAGCATCGAGGAGGCGAGCCATGCGCGTCACATTCAGGTGCAAGAGGTGCGCGAGGGACATCGAGGCGAACTTCACCCGGGCGGGCAAGATGGTCCAGTGCACTGGGTGTCATTACACGCAGGAGATCCCGGACCCTTCCGGCGGCGGCGGAGGCGAAGACGAAGCGCCGGCGCCGCCTTCCCATGCGTCGGGCGGTGGACAGGGCGCCCCGGCAGCGCCGCCGCGAAAGAAGGGCGGCGGAGGCGGCGGCGGGGTTGACGCGATCATCAAGAAGCTCGTCATCTTCGCGATCCTCGCGATCGCGGCGTTCGTGGCGTACAAGTTCGGCAAGGGACGGTTTTTCTGATCGGCGGCGCAGCTCTCTCGCGCGCGACGGCACACTTCACGAATTTCGAGGCGGCGGCATGAACGATCGCGAGGAACTGCTGTACATCGTGAAGTCGGTCGTCAAGTTCGGGGACTTCACCCTCTCGTCGGGCAAGAAGTCGGACTTCTACATCGATTGCCGGCTCGTCACCCTCAACGCGCGCGGGCTGCTCCTGACCGCGCGGGCCATGCTCGAGCTCATCCGGCCCCTCAAGCCGCACGCCGTCGGCGGCCTGACGCTGGGCGCGGACCCGATCGCAGCCGGAGTCGCGATCGAGAGCGCCCGCGAAGGCGCGCCGATCAATGCGTTCATCGTGCGCAAGGAGGCTAAGGCTCACGGGGCGAAGAAATCGATCGAAGGGCCCGAGTTGCCGCCGGGGGCGCGCGTGGTCGTGGTGGACGACGTCGTCACAACAGGGGGTTCGACGGTGACCGCCATCGAGAGACTGAGAGAGGAAGCCGGCGCCGAAGTGATCCTCGCGGTGGCGCTGGTTGACCGCGAGGAAGGCGGGAAAGAGACGCTGGAGAAAATGGGAGTGAAGCTCGCCTCGATATTCAGGAAGAGCGAACTTCGCGGGTGAGTTGCGGGTTGGGAGTTCGGTGTTGTCAGGGAGTTCGGAGTTCGTGGTTCCGGAAGTTGAGTTCCGAGATCCGGGTTCCGAGTTCCGGGTGGGGTTGGGCGTTGAGAGTTGAGTCGTCCCGGGCCCGCGGCAGAACACCGGACCCGGAACTCCGAACGGACCCGGAACGCGGAACCCGGATCCCGGAACTCAACTTCCGGAACCGGGAACACCAGACTCTCTAACAACTACTAACCGTCAACTCACTTCGCCAGCACCGCTTTCAAGTCAACTTCCACGAACTTCTCCACATCAATCTCACTTCCCGGCCCCGCGGCGACCCACCATCGCTTCTTTTCGACGTCCATGACGACGCTCATCCGGGTTGAGGGCGAGAGAACGCCCTTTTCCCGATCGCCAAAGAGATCCCGCAGCTCGCTTCCCTTGGGCGTCGCGTTGTCCTTCAGGAACGCCTCCACGGCCTCGCGGCGCTTCCGGTCCTTCTTCGGGGCGGGCCGCGGCTCGGCGGAGTCCCGCTCGCTGTGCGTTGCGGAAACTTCCAGCCGGATCGTCTCTTCCGGGTCCTTGATCGTGATGAGGTATCCCGCGGTGCCGGGCGCCAGCTCAATCGCTTCGGCGACGTCCGGGGCCACGCGATTGAACTGAAGCGCCGCCCGGACGGAAAGCCACACCGGAGTTCCCTCGAGCCCGGTGTCGTCAGGCGCCGGGAGCGAGTCCACGGCGCACGCGACGCCGTCGGCGTTCATGGCGGACGGCGCGCCGACGCAGCCGGCGAGGGTCATCATGGCGACCGCCCGGCCGTCCTTCGGAATCGCAACGATGAGCGCCGCAACGTCAGGGAATTCCTTCTGCGGAGGCCAGTCGGCGTTGTGCGCGAGCCACTTTCCGGATGCGGCGGTCGCGCAACCGGGCTTCAGCCTGAAAAGAGCCGTCGGGTCGGTCTGGTCCGCGACGGCCAGCCACGTATTAAGGAAGACGATCTCGTCGAACGCGACGCCCGCGCCGTCCGCGATGCCGCGCATTTCCTCGAGAAGAGCGGGCTCGCACTCACGCAGGAGGAGGCGGCAGCGGATGGCGAGGAGCGGGTAGAGGAGCGGCGCGGGATCGACGGAATCGGGGAAGGGAAGCATGGTGCGGATCGGCAGAACACCGGCCATGCCGGTCAGCTGGTCGCGCCAGAAGTCGCCGTGCGTGCGAATCTCCTGCGTCAGCGCGCGGCCGTGGCCCAGGCCAATTTCGTACGGCGTTCCCCGGGCGACGACCTTCTTGAAGCGGCCAAGGACTTCGGTCCGGACGTTAGGGACCGGGGGCGCTTCTGTCTTCAGTTCGAGCAGCTCGCGGAAGCGCGCGACGAACCAGTCTCCGCAGCGCGGGCCGAGGAAGCAGAGCGTCGATTCGTAACCACCGGCGAAGTAATAGTCTTCGGGGACGAAGTAGCCGAGGTGTTCGTTGGCGCAGGCGACCACGGCGGCGACCCGGTCTTTGTCGGTGCAGAGCGCGGTTGCCGCGCGGCCGACGGCAACGCACGGCTCGCCCGGGAAGCAGAACAGGCGCAGGGGCCCGAGGTCGAAGACCTGCACCGTCGTGTGCGTCGGCCACTCGCCCTGGAACGCCGTCGGCGGCATGTCGAAATCCTGGGCGTGGCCGCGGACCACGGCGTCGTCGGTGCCATTCCCGAGTTTCGCGATCGCCGCCGCCGCGGCCTCCGCAACCGCCCCACCCATCTTTTCCGCCCGCTCCCAGTCGTCCTTTCCCTCCGGAGTCGCGGGAGACTGATCGCCTTCCGCTCCGGCCAGGAACAACGCGACCGATCCTTCCCACCTCCGTTCAAGCGCCGCGCTCATCGCGCCGGGCCAGTCGCCGCTGACGAGCATGTTCTCCGCGCCCAGCACGGTCCCGTGCGCCGCGAAATCCACGATCGTCCCGAGCACTTTTCCGTCAGCACCGCGCGCGATCGCGACCGCGCCGTCGGCATCGACGGGGCCGCCGGGAACCGCACGGTTGCGTGACAGATCCGCGAAGGTCGCGCGGCCGACGGCCAGCGTCGCAGGCGCAAGCCTTGCATCCGCCGCCCGGATGCACCTTTCGAGCCGGGCGAGAATGTCGTTGAAGAGCGCTTCATCGAACTTCCCCGCGGCCGCCTGGATCAGCGGATTGCGGGAGAGGGCGCCGGGACCGGAGTGGTTGTGGGTCGCGCAGAAAAGGATGTTGTGCGAAGCGATGTCGAGGTCCTTGCAGACGCCCTCGACGAGCTTCTCCCGCACTTCGCCGGAGACGCCGACCATGTCCACCGAGAGGATCGCGGCCTTGTGATCTTCGCTCTCGAAGACCGCCGCTCGAGCCCAGACCTTGTCGTGGACTCCCGTCGAGAGAGCGCCCTTGCGCGCGCCGTACCCGGCCAACGGGACGTTGCGGTCGGGCGTGAGGTCTTCCTTTGCGAAGCCGGCGCGCAGGGTCCCGGCGGAGGACGAGTGGGCCATGGCGAGGGCAAGGGCGAAGGTGGCGAGGAACCGCATGGCGCGAGTATAGCGACACCGCCGGCACCGATGGCTCCCCTGTCACCCGCCTTCGCCGCGCACGGCGCAAAAAAAAACGGGGGAGGCCGAAGCCTCCCCCGCGCAGTTTCTAACGATGAGCGCTAGACCTTGGGTGCTGCCGGCGCTTCGCCGGCCGCCGTGTTGCCTTCGAGCTCCGTGTACAGCATGTGCGACACGAAGAGCGCGATCGGCGCGGTGATGAACACGCCGACGCAGCAGGCGAGTTCGCCGCAGATGATCAGGACGATGCAGATCACGATGTTGATCAAGCAGGGGACGAGGTTCTTGAGGAAGAACGAAAGGCTCCACTTGATCGACGTCATGAAGTCGGCCTTCTTGTCGACGCAGTAAAAGATGCCCCAGGGAAGGAGCAGGCCGAAAGGCAGCGAGCAGACGAGGCCCGTGACGAAGTAATCGACGAAGCGATCGAAGGCCTTGAACATGTCGCCGACTTCGATTTTCTCGCCCGCGCGCGACTTCTGGATCATCAGGGTCCAGCCGGCGAGCGCGACGCCGCCGAGGAGGACGTAATTCATCAGACCGCCCACGATGAGGGCGATCACCCAGACGAGGATATTGGGTTTAACAAGCTCCCAACCTTTCTTGACTTTGTCGCCGATTCCGGCAGTTGCGTCGGCCATCTACACGACTCCTTAAGAATATTGGTGGCGCGGCTTTAGTGGATTTGAAGCAACGGAAACCCTCCCAGGTTCCGAGACGCGGGATTATAGGGGGGAATGCGGGGGAGTCAATTGAAAGGTCCGGGCCAAAGCCAGTGGGATGGGGGACTGCCTCTCGAAGCGAGCGCTGTCAGTCTGGCAGCAAAGCCGGGCTTTCGCCCGGTCCCCGGAACGCCGCAAGTCCTTTCGCGCCATTGCCTTCCCCTCGGCCTGGAATCGGGTCCCGGGGGCACAGGGTTTGCTTTCCCTCTCCGTGCCTCCCAAAGTCTATTCACAGTAACCGGAGCAACACCCGATGGCTAAACAGCTCAGGTTCGACGCCGACGCCCGCGAAGCCCTCCAGCGCGGTGTGGAGAAAATGACCCGCGCGATCAAGACCACGCTCGGCCCCCGCGGGAACCCGGTCGTGCTCGACCGCGGATGGGGCGCCCCGAACGTGCTCGACGACGGCGCGGCCGTGGCCGACGAAATCGAACTCGGCGACCCTTACGAAAACATCGGCGCCCAGATGGTCAAACAGGCCGCCAGCAAGACCGGCGACGATGCGGGCGACGGAACCACGACCTCCGCGGTGCTGACCGAGGCGATCTTCAACGAGGGCGTGAAGCGGGTAACCGCCGGCGCCGACCCGATGGCGCTTCAGCGCGGCATCACGGCGGCCGCCGCTGCGGTGATGGCCGAACTGACGAAAATGACGAAGCCGGTTTCCGGGCGCCGCGACTGGGAGCGGGTTGCCACGGTCGCAGCCAAAGACCCGGGCCTGGCGAAGAACATCGCCGACGCGCTCGAAGCGGTCGGCGCGGAAAAAGGCGTGATCACGGTCGAGGAAGGGAAGACGACCGAAACCGAGGTCAAGGTCGTGCAGGGGATGCACTTCGACCGCGGGTTCCTCTCGCCGCAGTTCGTCACGAACCAGAACGAGGGAATCTGCGAACTCGAGAATCCCTACATTCTCGTGCATGAAGAAAAGATCGGCACCGTCACGAAGCTGATTCCTCTTCTCGAGAAGCTCGCCGAGTCCAAGCGGCCGCTTCTCATCATCGCCGAGGACGTCGAGAACGAAGTCCTGGCGACGCTCGTCGTGAACAAGCTGCGCGGAATCCTGAACGTGTGCGCCGTGAAGGCGCCGGGGTACGGCGACCGCCGGAAGTCGATGATGGAAGACATCGCCGTGCTGACCGGGGCGCGGGCCGTGATGAAAGACCTGGGGATCGACCTGGAAAAGCTTGGCCTCGACGCGCTCGGGAGCGCGAAGAAGGTCAAGATCACGAGCGAAGAGACGACGATCCTCGAGGGGAAGGGCGACAAGAAGCACATCGAGGGGCGCGTTGCGGCGATCAATGCCGAAATTGAAGAGACGGATTCGGACTACGACCGCGAGAAGCTCGAGGAACGGCGCGCCAGGCTGGTGGGCGGCGTCGCGGAGATCCGCGTCGGCGCGGCGACGGAGACTGAGATGAAGGAGCGCAAGAGCCGGGCGGAAGATGCGCTGCATGCAACCAAGGCAGCGATCGCCGAGGGGATCGTCCCCGGCGGCGGCACGGCGCTGGTGCGCGCGGCGCGGGCGCTGGACGGGCTGAAGATGGACGAGGAAGAGCAGGAGGGCGTGGAGGCCGTTCGGGCGGCGCTGGACAAGCCGCTTCGGCAGTTGTGCCAGAACGCGGGCGTTGACGGGTCTATCGCCGTGAAGAAGATCCGCGAAGGCAAGGGCGCGAGCTTCGGGTACGACGCGGAGAAGGGCGATTATTGCGACCTGATCGAACGCGGGGTGATCGACCCGACGAAGGTCGTGCGGGCGGCGCTTCAGAACGCGGCGAGCGTGGCGGGTCTGCTCCTGACGACGCGCTGCGTGATCGTGGACGAGCCGGGGAAGAAGGATGACCACGATGCGCACGGGCATCACGGGCATCACCACTAGCGAAGAACGGCAGTAACGAAACCAAAAACGAAAAAGTAAAAACGAAAACACTCAGGAGGACGGGATGAATATCAAGCCGCTGGATAACCGGGTCGTCATCAAGCCGATCGAAGCCGAGAGCAAGACCAAGGGGGGGATCGTTCTGCCGGACACCGCGAAGGAAAAGTCCCAGAAGGGCGAGATCGTCGCCGCCGGCCCCGGGCGTCTCCTCGACAGCGGGGAGCGCGCGAAGATGGGAGTCAGCAAGGGCGACAAGGTCCTCTTCGGCAAGTACGCCGGGACTGAGGTCAAGATCGATGGGCAGGAGTACGTGATCATGAAGGAAGACGAGATCCTCGGGAAGATCGAGCTGTAGTCGACCTTCGACTTTCGACCGTAGGACCCCAACCGCTGTCCCAGCAACAAGCCCAGGAGATACTCGATGTCCAAACAGATCCTCTTCGATAACGACGCGCGCGCCAAAGTCCTCGAAGGCGTCCGCAAGCTCGCCGACGCCGTTCGCGTCACCCTCGGCCCTTCGGGGAAGAACGTGATCCTCGAGAAGAAGTCGGGCATGCCGCACGCGACGAAGGACGGCGTGACGGTTTCGAAGGAAGTCGAGCTGGAGGACCCGTTTGAGAACCTCGGGGCGAAGCTTCTGAACGAGGTTTGCTCGAAGACTGTGGACCGGGCGGGCGACGGGACGACGACGTCGGCGATCCTGGGGCATGCGATCCTGAAGGAAGGGCTGAAGTACGTGACGGCGGGGGTCAATCCGATGGCGATCCGCCGCGGGGTGGAGAAGGCGAAGGACGAAGTGCTGAAAGTCATCAAGTCGATGTCGCGGCCCGTGAAGGGGCGTGAGGACTGGTTTGCGGTGGCGAACATCGCCGCGCACCACGACACCGATCTCGCGAACAAAGTCGCGGACGCGATGGAAAAAGTCGGCAAGGAAGGCGTGATCACGGTCGAGGAAGGAAAGACGACCGAGACGGTTCTGGATTTCGCGGACGGGATGCAGTTCGACAAGGGCTACGTGAGCCCTTACTTCGTGACGAAGCCCGAGGACCTGGTCTGCGAGCTCGAGGACGCGTACGTGCTGTGCTACGAGAAGAAAATCTCGAACATCCTCGAAATCATCCCGCTTCTCGAGAAAGTCGCGGGCGAGTCGAAGCCGATCCTGATCATCGCGGAGGAAATCGAATCGGAGCCGCTGGCGGCCCTGGTCATCAACCGCCTGCGCGGCGTCCTCAAGGTCTGCGCTGTGAAGGCGCCGGCGTTCGGGGACCGCCGGAAGGCGATGCTCGGCGACATCGCCTGCCTGGTCGGCGGGACGTTCATCGGCGAGGACTCCGGCCGGAAGCTGGAAAAAGTCGAGCTGGCCGACCTCGGGAAGGCGAAGAAGATCACGATCGAAAAGGAAAAGACGACCATCTCCGGCGGCGGCGGCGCGAAGAAGGACATCGCGGCGCGCATCGAGCAGATCCGCTCGCAGATCGCGCAGACGACGAGCGACTACGACAAGGAGAAGCTGGAGGAGCGGCTCGCGAAGCTCTCCGGCGGCGTGGCGATCCTCAAGGTCGGCGCGAAGACGGAATCGGAAGCGAAGGAAAAGAAGGACCGCGCGGACGACGCCGTTCACGCAGCGCAGGACGCGCGCGAAGAGGGCGTTGTGCCCGGCGGCGGCGTGACGATGATCCGGGCGATCGAGAAAGTGAACGCCCTCAAGCTTGAAGGAGACGAAGCGTTCGGCGCCAAGGCCCTAGCAAAGGCGCTCGAGGCCCCGCTTCGCCAGCTCGCTGAAAACTCGGGCCACGACCCGTCGGTCGTCGTCGAGGAAGTCAGGGCGGAGAAGGGCGCCGTCGGATACAACTTCGCAACCGGCCAGTTGAAGGACCTCTTCCAGGAGGGCGTCGTCGATGCGACCCTGGTCGCGCGTTCCGCCCTCGAGAACGCCGTCTCAGTCGCGTCGGTGCTGCTGACTTCGCGGACGCTGGTGACAGAACTGAAGGACAAGAAGAGCAAGGTGCAGGGGGCCGTCAGGTAGACGGCCGGCGGGCGAGTTCGACCCTGGACCCTGGAGACCTGGCGTCGCGGCTGTGACTCTCACCGAGGCACGATGTCCACCAAACGGGACTACTACGAAATCCTCGGCGTCCCGAAAAACGCTTCCCTCGACGAGATCAAGAAATCCTACCGCCAGGCGGCGATGAAGTTCCACCCGGACCGCAACCCGGGGGACAAGGACGCCGAGGCGAGATTCAAGGAAGCGGCCGAGTCGTACGAGGTCCTTGCCGACGCCGAAAAGCGTGCGCGCTACGACCAGTTCGGCCATGCCGGGCTGGAGTCGGCCGGCTTCGGGTCGCGCGGCTTCTCCTCGCCCGAGGACATCTTCGAGGCGTTCGGCGACATCTTCGGCGACTTTTTCGGCTTCGGCCGGCGCGGCGGCGGCGGCGGGCGTCGCGGCGCGAGCCTGCGGGCCGAAGTGGAGATCGAGTTCGTCGAGGCCGCGAAGGGGTGCGACCGGACGATCGTGATGAAGCGTCACGAAGTCTGCGGGACTTGCAGGGGCACGGGGGCGAAAGCGGGGACGCAGGCGTCGCAGTGCCCGCTCTGCGGAGGCCACGGGCAAGTGCTCCAGGGAGGCGGCTTCTTCACGATCCGCACGAGCTGCCCGAAATGCGCTGGCTCAGGAAAGGTCGTGAAGGACCCGTGCAAGCCGTGCGGCGGCGAAGGAACGACGCGCGAGAAGGCCGAAGTGAAAGTCGCGATTCCGGCCGGAATCGACACAAATACGCGCATTCGTGTGCCCGGGGAGGGCGAGCCTTCGCTTGCGGGCGGGGGGCGCGGAGACCTGTTCGTCGACGTCACGGTGAAGCCGCACTCCATTTTCGAGAGGGAAGGAACCACCCTCTTCTGCGAAGTCCCCATCTCGTTTTCGCAGGCGGCGCTGGGCGCCGAAATCGAGGTGGCGACGCTCGACGAAAAAGTCACGCTCAAGGTTCCTCGCTCGACGCCCAGCGGCCAGCTCTTCCGCATTCGCGGCAAGGGACTTCCGGACGTCGAGGGAGGGCGGCAAGGGGACATGGTGGTGCGGGTGGTCATCGAAGTGCCGAAATCGCTGACAAAGGAGCAGGAGGATTTGTTGAGAGAATTCGCGAAGACGGAGAAGGTCGAAGTGAAACCGAGGAAGAAGAGCCTCCTGGACAAGATCAAGGACATATTCGAACCATGACAAAAGAAAACAAAACATCGAGTGCCGGTACGCCCGGGGAGCCCCCCGCATCTCCCGAATCCGTCACGCTGCCGAAGGCGGATGTCGACGCCCTTCGGGCCAAGGTCGAGGAATACCTCAACATGGCCCAGCGCGTGCAGGCCGATTTCTCCAACTACCAGAAGCGCGTCGTCCGGGACCGCGACCAGGAGTCGCGTTTCCTCGTCGAACGCCTCC
Source organism: Planctomycetota bacterium (assembly GCA_038060895.1). Taxonomy (GTDB): domain Bacteria; phylum Planctomycetota; class MHYJ01; order WSZJ01; family WSZJ01; genus WSZJ01. The sequence continues at coordinate 159,700 of JBBTCT010000012.1, read as the reverse complement.
TGCTCGACCTCCTCCCCGCGCTCGACACATTCGACATGGCGCTCAAGCAGGCGCCGAAGGAAGCGGAGGCGTTCGTCAAAGGGATGGACTTGGCGCACCGGGAGATCTTCCGGAAGCTCGAGTTGCACGGACTGAAGCGGATCGGGGCGACTGGGGCGTTCTCACCGGCGACGCACGAGGCGATCATGCGGGTGGAGACGGACAAGGTGCCGGAAGGGGACATCGTGGCGGAGATGAGGCCGGGGTACACGTTGCACGAGCGAGTGCTGCGGCCGGCGCAGGTCTCGGTTGCCGCGAAAGGCTGAGTTGCGAGTTCTCTTCTCAATGTCCCGCTTCGCCGTTAGATTTGTCAGTTCAAGACGTTACGGAGATCCACGGATGCCGACGTACGACTACTCCTGCCGGAAGTGCGGACACGCCTACGAGGTTTTCGAGGCGATCTCCGCTTCCACGCGCAAAGCCTGCCCGAAGTGCGGGCGGCGGACGGCGCACCGGATGATCGGGGCGGGAGCCGGACTGCTCTTCAAGGGGAGCGGTTTTTACATCACGGACTACAAGAATGCAGGGGCCAGGCCGGCGGCTGAAGCGCCGCCGTCGAAGTCGAAGACCGCGGCTGAAGCGGCGCCGGCGAAGTCGGAATCGTGCGCGGGAGGCAAGGCGCCGAAGGATTGCGCGTGCGCTCCGGAAAAACCGAAAAAAGGGAAGTCCGCCTGAGCGCCGAACAACCACTGACCGGCCGGCTCCGGGGCGACTGGCGCGACCTCTTCGCGGGGTTCGTGATCGCGCTGGACGTGCGCAAGCTTGTCCTCGCGCTGACGGGCGCGATCCTGGTCTTTCTGTTCGTCTTCCTGCCGGCGCCCTGGATAGCGCTTAAATACAAGCCGGACATGTCGGCCGAGCTGGGCGAGCGCGGCCCGGCCGGGTACTTCGTCATGGTTCCGGACGCGATCAGGGTCATCTACTCGCAGCCCTGTCACGTCGCGTTCTGGTGGACCTGCGCCGCCCTCCTCATCGGCACCGCCATCTGGTCGCTCTTCGGCGGCGCCATTTCGCGCATCGCCGCGGTGGAGATCGCGAAAGAGGACCGGATCCGGACGCAGGAAGCGCTGTCGTTTGCGTGGCGGAAGTGGGGATCGAACTTCTCGAGCCTGGTGGCGTGCGTGCTGGGGTTCGTGTTTTTCAGCTCGCTCATTGCCGTGGTCGCGCTTCCCGGCCGCATTCCCGGCGCCGGGCCCTGGCTCGCCCTGCTGCCGGCGCTTCTCATGCCGGTCCTGTTCGTGCTTGGTTTCATCGCGAGCCTGATCGGGCTGGGGACGGTCTTCGGGTTCCCTCTCTTTTACCCGGCGGTGGCAGCGGAGGGGACCGACGCGTTCGACGCGATCTCCCGCGGCTTCTCGTATATCTACTCGCGGCCCTGGCACGCGCTGGCGTACACGGTCGTCATGCTGGTGCATGGCGCGATCTCGACGGCGTTCATCTACGCGTTCGGCCTCGGGATGCTCGCGGTCACGTGCCTGCCGATCCGGGCGGGCATGGGGCCGAAATTTGATCACGTCCTGGATTTTGCCCTCTGCCGCATCTCGTACGCGGACCTCGTCACCGCCGGCGGAACCGGGCTCGGCTGGTCCGCGATCCTCATCACGAGCTGGCTCCTGCTGCTGTCCGGTCTCACCCTCGCCTATGCGCTCTCGTACCTCCAGTCGCAACTTACGATGATCTACTTCCTGCTTCGCCAGCGCGTCGATGAGCTCCCGATGACCTACGTGTACGAGGAGCATCCGGAGGAGGAAGAATCCGCGAAACCGGGCGCCGGTGAGAAGGCGGCTGAAACAGCGAAGGACGGCGAAGCGAAGTAAGTCCTGGGTCTAGCTTCCCGCCTGGGGCCCCGCGTTGCCGGAAGCGGCATCGTCCTTCACGATGATCGGGTTTCGCGTCTCCTCATCCACCATGCGCTTCGTCCCCTGTTGCGCGTACTCCTCCGCGGCGACGTGCATGAGTTTCTCGGGAACGTGAAGCGCGGCGCCGCACTTGTAGCAGCTGAGATCCGATCCCTCGGTGAACATGATGACGTTGAACTGGGTCTGGCAGTCCGGGCAGACGACGATTTTCGTCTTCTGGTACTCGAGCACCGCCGACACCTGGTCGTTCGACAGGTAGCCCTTCTTGACCATGATCTCGCCCAGCCGGAGAAAGATGTCCTCCTCGATCTTCGCCTGGATCCGCACCGCGTCGTGCACCTGCTCCTCGCTCGCGAATCCCAGCTTCAGCACGATCCGCCCGAACATCCCGTCGTCGCGCTTCGTCCGCGAGTTGATCGCCTTCTCCTGCAGGTTCGCCTTCTGGATCTCGATGATCTTCTGGAGCTGGTCCTCGCTGATGTAGGCCTTCTCCAGCATGATCATCCCGAGCGGCTTCCGCTGCTGCATTTCCTCCTGCATGCGGATGCACTCGTCGATCTGCTCGTCAGAGCACATTCCCGCCTTGACGGCGATCTTCCCGAACAGGATGTCGGCCTTGGTGAGCATGAAGCGCGTATTTCTAACATTCTGAGGGGCCGGAAGGAAGAAACGTCGAAGGGCGGCCGCCAGGCGGGCGGCGCGCTTCGCGCACGCGGGCATCATGAAGCCGCCGATTTGTGAGGCTGTTTGTCGTTCGCCCGCCTGCCCGCGCGCCCGTCTGCCCGCCGGCCTTGCTGGACCGGCCCCTCAATTTCGGCTTAACTTTCGCGCATGAATCCCGTCGTCGCGGTCGTCGGCCTGGCCGGAAGCGGCAAATCGGAGCTCGCGGCGCTGTTCGAGGCGCGGGGCTGGACGCGCGTGCGCTTCGGACAGGTGACGGAAGACGAGGTGCGGGCGCGAGGGCTTCCGGTCAACGAGGCGAACGAGCGCGTTGTGCGGGAGGAATTGCGCCAGAAGCACGGGATGGCGGCGTACGCGCTTCTGAATCTGCCGCACATCGAGGCGGCGCTGGCGAAGGGAGCGGTTGTCTGCGACGGGATGTACTCGTGGGAGGAATACCTGATGTTGAGGCAGAGATTCGGCGCGCGCTTCACGGTGATCTGCGTGCAGACTTCACCGGGAACCCGGTACAAGCGGCTCGGAGGGCGCGGGGTGAGGCCGCTGGCGCGGGCCGAATCGGAGAGCCGGGACCATGCTGAAATCGAGAAGCTGCACAAGGCGGGACCGATTGCGATGGCGGACATCACGATCGTGAATGAGAAGGGCATGGAGGAACTGAAAACGGAGTTCGAGCACATTTTTGCGCGGTGGAAGGGGTAGACGGAGCTACTTTGCGGGAGGGATTGAGAAGCCGAGCGTTCGCGGTTTCGTCGCGTAGGTGATGGTCACGTCGTCGAGGTAAGGGGTTTCGTTCACCGGCAGGTCGGGGCTGTAACCGGTTGTGATCACGGCGCGCCAGCGGAACTCTCCGGTCACGGGAATCTCCGTGGATTCGCCGACGGCCTCCCCGCCCGGCTCGTCAAAGGGCCCGCGCCACCGGCGACCGTCGCTGAACTGGAGGCGGACCGCGGAGTCCGGCAGGCCGGGCGCCTCGCGCACGGTCCATGCGATCGATCCCGGGACCGCAGGTCCGCCGGTGGCCCGCGCCGCGCTCGTGAATGTCGCGCCGCCGGCGCGCCTCGGCGCCAGGTCGGCCACGCGCGCGTACCGCCCCTCCGCGGCGTCGCGCCGCGCCTCCTCGAACGCATCCAGCGTCCCCACACGGATCTCATCGATGGTCGCGTCGAGCGCGAAGTTGCGGCGGGGGTCGTCGCCGAGAGCGCCGAAGGAAATCCAGGTCGAATCCTCGGGTCCGTTGGCAGAGAGGTCAATCCGCGCGCGAAGGGGGAGGCCTCCCGGCTGCTGCTCAAAGGCGTTCGCCGCCGGGACGAGCTTCCCGTTGACCGCCATCCGGAAAGCGCGATCCACCGGCTGGTCGAGATCCCACGCAAATGCCAGGTGCACCCACTCGTGAGGCCGGATCGCATTGAATTCCGCTCGCCCCGTCGCCACTCCGGCAACCGTCCAGCCGCCGCTGCCTTCCCGTTGACCCATGCCGAATCCGGCGAGGCCCCGAAGCGGGAACCCGTACCGGTAGGGCCCCTCGGAACCGATTCCATCCGTGCCAGTCGGGAACAGATACGCGCCGAAGACCGGCGCCTCGACGAGCCCCGGCGCGACGGCTATGGCCCGCCGGTCAATGCTCCAGAGCGTTCTCGGGCGCGATGAGCGCCCCGGGTCGAACGCCGGCTTCATCCAGAACGACACGCAACCGCTGCGTGTCTCGCCACTCTTCCACGGCAGATTGTCCAGAGCCCGGTATCGCAGGCACGCGTCGCGCTCGAGGTAGGCGCCGTCGGGGAAGAGCCTTCCCGGCGAGGCCACGGACGCATCGCTTCCACCCGCTTCGCCACGGCCTGCTTTCGGTCCAGAGTTCTGGATCAGGGGGCCGGGCGACGGCTCTCCTTCGAGACGCGGGCGCCGTGCATCCCGTTCCCTCTTCCTCCGCTCCTCGGGGTCAGTATCGAACTTCCTCCGTTCTTCCGTGCCCGGCGGCGGCAGGCGGACGCGGAAGTAGTCCGCGTCGAGCGCCTCGCGCATCGGCGGCGTGAGTGTCGCGAGCAGCCAGGTGCCGGGGCCGCCGGGCGAAATGAGCGTGGACAACCCGATCCTCCCGTCGAACCACAGCCACTTCACGGCATCGCGGTCAGCCGGCGCATCGGGCGCAGCGTCAGGCAGGACCTCGAGCGAAAGCCCGCGTCGCGTCACCCCGTCGCCTTCGTAGAGCGCAACCTGCGCTTCAGGTTCGGCTCCGGCACGAAGCGCTGCCAGGAACTCGTTTTCCGTCGTCTCGCGCCAGACCTCATAGGCCTTCACGTGGGACTTGACCAGGCGCTTCGCGAGCACCCGCCCGCTCGCGTCAAGAACTCGCCCTAGCGACTCGACCACGAAGACGCCCATCGAAGAGAAGCAGAACTCCGTCGTCGCCCCGGAAGCGAGCAGGTCCGTCTTGTCGATGGGGACCCACGCATTCCGGTCCGGGTTGAAGTCGTTCAGAAGCGAATTCGGATCGGCGTTGGCGCGAAGCGCTTCCGCCTGCATGGCGTCGATCGTGCCGGCATGGACCTGGAGGTTGAGGAAGCGGCGGAATCCGTCCCAGGTGCGAAAGGGGGTGCGCGCGCGGGCCTTGACGACTTCTGCGGCGAGGCGGTCCGCCTGGTTGGCGGTGACGGGGGATGTCGAGCGGAGAATGCCGAGCGCGCCGCTTGAGTCGGAGCTGGAGAGGGGCTGGTCCATCCACGCGTAGCCGGTTCCCCATCCCGAAGGCCCCATCGGTCGCGCGGTTTCCTCGACCCAGACTCCCTGGACGCCCTCAAAGATTGCGGCCAGCACGAATGCAGGTGCGGTGTTCAGGTTGACCGGGGCGCGGGGCAGGACGCGCAGCGCGAAGGGCCGGAGGTCGCCGAATGCGAACACAGGCTCGCCCGGGTGGATTTCGCGGACGCGCCGTTTCGCGGGGCAGATGTCGAGCGTGTTGACATCGACCCACGCGTGCGCCGTCACGTAGGGTTCGAGCCGCTTCCACGCTTCAACCCCGACAATCGGAATCAGGTCTTCTTCGCTTCGCAGGACGATCATTTCCTCGGGAGTCAGCTCGCGCCCGGCGGCGACTTCGCGGGTTTTCTGGACGGCGCCCACGTGCGCGGTGATCTGCCCTGCGAGTTGGCTGGCGACGCCCTCGGGGTACCCGACGCGCCGGGCGAGCCGGGCCAGCATGGGGCGCGTCCTCTCGGGAGGGCCGTTGAGCCAGATGCGCGAAGCGGCGTCGGTGATGCGCAGGACGTAGTGGTCACCCTGGGACTGGATGGTGCCGCGCAGGAATCCCGAGACGCCGCGAGGGCGCCCGTCCACCATCACCACCTGGGGCGACGAGCCGTTGCGTTCCGCGTAGCTCGGCCGGAGGGCCTCGTCGAGAGGCGCGCCGACGGCGTCCAGAAGCGAATTCCCATTGACGTCCTCCCCGTCCTCGCGCGCGCCGTTGGCGTTCGAGTCCTCGCCCCAGTAGGTCCAGGGCTCGCCAGGGCGCGGTTCCCCCGCGAGCGCATCGCGTCCCTGCCAGGCGCGCGACGCTTCGGCCGGCAGCTCTTCGAGAGCCCGCTGGATCCCCGCGTGGGCCAGCATGAGGGCGCGCACGTCTCCCGGCTGGCGGCTGGTGGTGACCGGCTGGAGTCGCGTGAGGCCGACGATGGTGAGGAGGATCAGCGCGAAGAAGAACAGGACGGTCAGGATCACAATTCCTGCCGCGCCCTGCCCGGCCCTGGCCCGGCAACGCGAGCCAACGGAAGCCGGCTTCCGTGGCAATCGGCGTCGCCTCTCCACCCCTAGCTCTTTCCGCCGAGGCGCCCCCGGATGAAGCCCGCGCGCGCCAGGTCCCTCTCAGGCGCCGTCAGCGGCCGGCCTTCGTGCTTCTGAAGGTGCCCGGGCTGGGTCGAGACGAACAGCTCGTTGATCGTTCCCGGCTTGATGTCCGGGAGAAGCGACAGCTGGCTGCCCAGCCGGATGGCCGACAACAGCTCCATGGTTTCTTCGGAAGTGATCGAGCGCGCGTACTTCAGCGTCCCGCAGGCGCGGTACACCCGGTCCTCCAGCGCCGTCTTCTGTTCCTTCGCCAGCTTCTCGCGGCAGTGCCGCTCGAATTTCACGATTTCCGGAACGACCTCGGACAGCGACTGCACGAGCTGCGTCTCCGCCTTGCCGAGCGTCGCCTGGTTTGAGATCTGGTAGAAATTTCCCGACGCCTGCGTTCCCTCGCCGTACAGGCCGCGCACGCTGAAGTTGATCCGCGACAGCGCCTGGAACACCTTGTCGATCTGCCGCGTCATCACCAGGGCAGGGAGGTGCAGCAGCACGCTGATCCGCATCCCCGTCCCCGCGTTCGTCGGGCACGCGGTCAGGTAGCCGAACTGGGCATGGAACGCGTACGGCAGCTTCCCTGCAATCTCGTCGTCGATCCGGTCGATCTCCCGCCACGCCTCCGACAGCTGGAGCCCGCTCCGGAGCACCTGGATCCGCAGGTGGTCCTCCTCGTTCACCATGATCGCGACCGTTTCCTCGTTCGCAATCGCCACCCCGCGGTCTCCCTCCGCATTCAGCAGGTCGCGCGAGATCAGGTGCCGCTCCATCAGGAACTGCCGGTCCACCGGCGACGCTTCCTTCAGGCTCACGTACAGCCGCGCCTTCCCGAGGTTCACTCCCTCCAGCCCTTCCCGGATCTGCGCCTCCAGCTCGGCTTTCACCTTGTGCGACGCCACCGTCAGGAACGGACGCGCCGCGACATTCCGCGCCAGCCGTATCCGGCTCGACACCACGATGTCATTCTCAGGGCCCGTCCCGCGGAGCCACTCGCCCGTCCGCCCCGCCAGCTCGTCGATGCTGATCACTCCTTCGTCTCCTTCTTCCCCTTCAAGTCACGGATCGCGTCCCGCAGCTTCGCCGCCTTCTCAAAGTCCTCCGCCTTCACCAGTTTCTCCAGCTCCTTCTCCATCTCCGTGACAGTTTTCGGCTTCATCGAGCCCGCAAATTCCTTCGCCTGCTTTTCCTGGGACGCTTTCGTCGATGCCGCTTCGCTCCCTTTCACGACCGTAACCGACTTCGCCGCCTTCTCAGCAGGCTTCTCCACCTCTTTCGGCGGCGCCTTCGGCGCACCCTTCGGCCGCTTCCCCACGTGATCCGTCGAACCGTGGATTTTTTCGAGAAGCGCCAGCACGTGCTTGCGGAAGACGTCGTAGTCGCGGGAGCAGCCGAAGCGCGCCTTGGCGCGGAACTCGCTGTAGAGAATCCCGCAGTCGGGGCAGCGGACGTCCGCTTCTTTCCCGGCCCCTTTCTGCTTCTCTTTCAGGCTTCCGAGCAGCTGCGCCACGAGGTTCGTCTGCATCTTGCCGATGACGCCCTGCTTTGCGGCGCACTGGTCGCACAGGTGCTTTTCGCGAGTGACCTGGTTGTTCTCCATCGCCGTCTCGTGAACGGTGGCGGGGTTCTCCTGGCACGACTCGCACATTTTCTGATGGTTGGACACGATGGTTCTCCTGCGAAGCTCTGCCTATTCTACCTCTAATTGAGGTCGCCGTCCTGCCGGCGCAGGAACCTCTCGATATCGCGCTGAAGCGTCGCTTCGTCGTGGTCGCCGCGGCGCTTGACCACGCCCTTGATCTTCCTGTGAATCCGGTCCACGACCGTCTGCTTGCTCCAGCACTGGCGGCAGAGGTGCACGGCCAGCGACATGCCGCCGGGGGAGAAGCGCAGACGGAAGCGGCGGGCGTTTTTCTTCCCGCAGTTGGCGCAGGAGTGGGCGCGGGCGAGCGCAGCGCGGACGCGGATGCAGACGTCGCAGATGCGGCGTTCACGGACGACGGCCTGGCCGTCGAGGACGGTCCAGAGGTTTCCGGCCTCGCGGCGGCGGCAGACGTCGCAACGGTTCGCTTTCTTGATGACTTCCATGCTCGCCTCCTTCTACGAAGGGGACTGCAGCACGGCACGTTCAAACGGCACGGACATCACTTCTTCCCGGACCGGTCGCCGATCTCCTTCTCCCACTTCTCGAGCTCGACAATCTCGCTCAGCGTTCCCTTCTTGTGAATCTCCTCGCGAAGCCTGTTCTCGGCCTCGAGGACGTTCATGGCCCTGTTGGCGACTTCGACGGCTTTGCCGCGGGGGATGCGTACGACGCCGGAGTCGTCGGCGGCGATCCAGTCGCCGGGTGCAATTTCGACGCCATGGATGCGGATGGCGACCTGCATTTCGCCGAATCCCTTGGGCTCGCCGGCGGTCGGCGTCACGAGGGTCGCCCACGCTGGGAATTTCATTTTCCTGATCTCGTCGATGTCGCGGATGGCGCCGTGGATGACGACTCCGGCGACTCCCTTGCGCAAACAGGAGTGGCTCGCCAGCTCGCCCCAGATGGCCGGCGGAATTCCGCCCGCGTCGATCACGATGACGTCGCCCGGTTTCGCGGCCTCGATGGCGCGGACGGGCTTCGACCAGTCCCCGGGCGCGGTGCGCACCGTGTACGCCGGGCCGACCGCCTTCAGCCCGTGATTCTGGCTCACCACGCCGGGAAGCTCTCCCGACCGGTGCATCGCGTCGGAGACGTTCGGCGTGGAAACCAGCCCGAGAATGCGGCGGATTTCGTCTTCCGAAGCGCCCCTTTTGAAGAGGTCCGTGGGGATTTTCGCGCGGGTGTCGATGGCGTGGCGGATATCGCGCGTGGCCTTTTCAGCATGCGTGGCCTTGGTGATCGCGCCGCCGACGATGAGGATATCTCCGCCGGCCTCGACCACGTCGACGACGGTTTCGGAGTTGAGTCCGCCGGCGACCGCGATAGGCAACCGGGTCGCCGCGCGTACCGTGCGGAGCAGGTCCATGGGAAGCTTGCCGCGCATCTGGTCGTCGATCGGCATGTGAATCCCCACGTGGTGCGCGCCCCACTCCTCGCACTTCTTCGCAAGGCCGCCCGGGTCCGGGACGTTCAGCAGGTCGACGTGCACGTCCATCCCGTAGTGCCTCCCGACTTCGATGCATTCGATGATCGTCGATTCGCTCGCCGTGCCGAGCACGGTGCCGACGTTGGCGCCCGCCTTGGCCGCCGCTTCCATCTCAATCCGGCCCGCGTCCATGGTCTTGAGGTCGGCGACGATCGTGTGTTTTGGGAACGCGCGGCGCAGCTCGCGGACCGCGTCGAGACCGGCCGACTTGATGAGAGGAGTCCCCGCCTCGAGCCAGTCGGCGCCGCCGCGAACCGCCTCGGCCGCCAGCTCAAGGGCGCGCTTCAATTCAAGAAAATCCAGCGCGACCTGCAGGACTGTTTTCATGGGTGGCCTCGAAGGCCGTCTCCGCCTTAACTTCCTCTTCCGTAAGGATTTACGGTAGAAGCGGTTGAGGCTCGAAGACCTGCATAAAGTAACCGGGAAAGGAGTGGGTGTCAATTGAGAGAAGTGGGAGATTCGATTCTCTTCCCTCCTGTCCGCTCACGATCTCTTCCCGCCCGCTCACGTCCCCTGCCCGTCTCCAACGGCTTGCCGCGCGTGACAGATTCCACCAGGTTCCTACAATGCCCGCGTGATCTCCGTCTCCGACCGTTACTCCCCGCTGATCGACGAGACTTACCACCTCGCGAAGCTCCCTTGCGGCCTGACCGTGTACGTCTTCCCCAAGAAGGGAATGCAGCGCAAGGTCGCCGTATTCGGCACGCTCTACGGCTCGATCGACAACGATTTCCGGCATGCGGGGGCGTCGCACTCGATGCCCCACGGCATCGCGCACTTTCTCGAGCATCAGCTCTTCAAGAAGGAAAAGGGCGACTTGCTCGTCGAGTTCTCAAAGAAAGGCGCTTCCTCCAACGCCGGCACCGAGTACTCGACGACGATCTACTACTTTTCCTGCATCGACAATTTCGCCGACAACCTCTCGACGCTGACCGGGCTTGTCTTCGCCCCCGTCTTCAAGCCGGACTGGGTGGAGAAGGAAAAGCTGATCATCGAGCAGGAACTGCGGATGTACCGGGACATGCCGGACTTCCGCATCTACCAGAATCTGCAGGAGTCGCTCTACAGCAGGCACCCCGCGCGCGTCGACATCGGCGGCACGGTGGAATCGATCCAGGCGATCTCGCCGGCGCAACTCGAGCAGTGCTGGCGCACTTTTTACTCGCCCTCCAACATGGTGCTTTCCGTTGCGGGCGACGTCGACCCGCGCGCCGTTTTCGAGCAGGTCCAGGCCGGGGTCGCCGCGCTGGGCCTCGGTCGCGACGGCCGCATTTCGCGCTCGTACCCGCGCGAACCCAGGGAGGTCGGCGAAGCGCGGAGGAGCGAAGCGATGGAAGTGGCGCGGCCGAAGTTCATGATGGCGTGGAAGGAGACGGACCCGCCGGCGCGCGGCCGCGCGGAAGTTGAGAGGGAAGTCGCCCTCAATCTCGCCCTCGACGCCCTGATCGGCCGCGGGACACGGCTTTACGAACGGCTGTACGGCAAGGGGCTCCTCGACGAGTCGTTCTCGGCGTCGTATTCGTCGGCCCCCACGTTCGGGGCCACGATCTGCGGCGGGGAGACGGACGACCCGGAGGGGCTCGAGAAGGGCCTGCTTGCCGGGCTCGAGAAATTCCTCAAGGACGGGATCCGCCGGAGGGACCTCGACCGGATCAAGCGGAAATACCTCGGCGCCTTCCTCCGGGGATTCGACCAGGTGGACCCCTGCGCCTTCTTCCTGCTGCGGTTTCACTTCAAGAAGTTCGACGTCTTCGAACTTCCGAAGCTGGTAAGCCACGTCACCGGTTCCGCGATCCTGAAGGCCGCGCGCGCGCACTTTGGCAAGAAGAACCGCGCGATCTCGCTCCTTGTCCCCAAGTAGGAAATCCGGCTTTCTCAAAGCCGTGCCGTATCCTCGCGATCAACCCTGGCTCTTCACGCCCTTCTCATTCTTTCCGCTGACCCTCTGCAATTCAAACAACCTCTCCATTCCTTTCCGCCCGAGCTTCAGCATCTCACCGAGCTGCTTTTCAGAAAACGCCCCGTGCTCCGCCGTCCCCTGGATCTCCACGAACTGACCCTTCGACGTCATCACCAGGTTCATGTCCGTTCCCGCGGTCGAATCCTCGGAGTAGTCGAGATCCAGGCTCGCGCGCCCGCCGACGATGCCCACCGAAACCGCCGCGACCTGCTGGCTGACGAACTTCTTGAAGAGTTTTCCCTCGCGGATGAGGCGGTCCTGCGCGTCGCTGAGCGCGACCCAGGCTCCGGTGATGGACGCCGTGCGCGTTCCGCCGTCGGCCTGCAGGACGTCGCAGTCGATCCAGAGCGTGCGCTCTCCGAGCGCACCGAGATCCACCGCCTGCCGCAGCGCGCGGCCGATCAACCGCTGGATTTCCACCGTCCGCCCGTCCACTTTCCCCGAGCGGTCGCGCGGTTTCCTCCGGTTCGTTGAACCTGGAAGCATCCCGTATTCCGAGGTCAGCCAGCCCGTTCCTTTTCCGCGCAGGAAGTCCGGCACCCCCTCTTCCACGCACACCGTGCAGAGAACCTGCGTCCTCCCGAACGCAGCCAGCACGCTTCCCGGAAGGTGCGCCAGGATGTTTCGCCGGAACGCGACGGGCCGCAGCTCGTCGGCCCCGCGCCCGTCCCGGCGCCCCTGCGGCCGGGCCGCAAGAATGTTCGGTTTCCTGGTCGACGGCCGCGACTTCTTCACCGGCTTCTTCCGCCGTTTCATTCTTCCTTTCCCCCTTCTTTCTTCGACGCCTCAGCCTCCGCGCGTTCCTTCGCCACCTTGTCGAGGAGCTTCGAGATCCGGATCGACCCCTCGATCGACTGGTCGAACTTGAACATCAACTCCGGGATGTACCGCACGCTCTTCATCCGCACCCGCAGCTGCGCCCGGATGAAATTGCGCGCGTCCTGAAGCGCCCGGACGGCCTCCGCCCGGCCCTTTTCGTCCGCGAGCATCGAGAAAAACACCTTTGCGGTCTTCACGTCCGGCGCGGGCTCGACCTTCGTGATCGTCACCATCTTCATCCGGGGATCCTGCATCTCGAAGTTCACGATCTTCGAGATTTCCCGGAGGAATTCCCGCGCCATCATCGCCAGCCGGTGGTTCTGTGCCATCAGAGGATCTCCGTCTCCGCCGAGCACACGACAAGCCCGGGATGCGTTTTGAGGAATTTTTCGACCTCGCGCAGGACTTCCAGCGCGTGCTTCGTGTCGTTCGAAACCACCGCGATGCCCAGCGAGGTCTTCTGCCAGAGGTCGTTGTCATCGACCTCAGCGATGCTCACATTGAAGCGGTCATGGACCTTGTCTTTGACGGACCGCAGCACGTGCCGCTTGTCCTTAAGCGAATGCGATTCGCCAATGAAAGCACTGATCAGCATGGTTCCCACAACCATTACCGCCAGCCCTCCGCGAGGCAAAGCCCACGCCAGTCCACCCTGAGCGAGCGAAGCGAGCCGAAGGGCCTGCCCTACCTCGCCTCGGCCTTCCGTTCCAGCTTCCGCGCAACTTCCTCGATCTTGTAAGCCTCGATCACGTCGCCAGGCTGGACCGTTTCGAAATTGGCGACGCGCAGGCCGCACTCGAATCCTTCTGCGACCTCCTTCACGTCGTCCTTGAAGCGCTTCAGCGATTCCAGCTTCCCTGTGTGGACAACTTCGCCGCCGCGACGGACGCGCACGAGCGAGGAGCGCTCCATCTTGCCGTCGGTCACGACACACCCGGAAATGTTGCCGGAGCGCGAGATCTTGAAGATCTGCTTGACGGAAGCGTGGCCGGTGACGCTCTCGACCTTGTCCGGCTCGAGCAGGCCTTCCAGCGCCAGCTTCATCTCTTCGACGATGTGGTAGATGACCTCGTAGAACTTCATCTGAACGCCTTTTTCCGAAGCGACGGAGCGGGCGCGCTCCTCGGCCGTCACGTGGAATCCCAGGACGATCGCGTCGGAGGCGTCCGCGAGGACGACGTCCGACTCGCTGATCGGGCCGACTCCCGCGTGGATGATCCGCAGGCGCACCTCGCTCGTCGAGATTCCCTCGAGCGACTTCTTCAGCACTTCAACCGACCCCTTCACGTCCGTCTTCAGGATGATGCGGACTTCCCGCAGCTTGCCGGCCTCGATCGACTGGAACAGGTTCTCCATCTTGATGTGGCTGCGGCCGAGGATGGCGGTTTCGCGGACCTTGTGCTCGCGTTCCTCGGCGATGGAGCGCGCCTTGATCACGTCGCTGAACGTGTGGAATTTGTCGCCGGCATCGGGGACGACGGAGAGGCCGGTGACCATGATCGGGGTCGCGGGCGGAGCTTCGTCGATCTGGACTCCGTGGTCGTCGTACATGTTGCGGACGCGGCCGTAAGCGCGGCCGGCGAGGATCACGTCGCCCTTTTTGAGCGTGCCGTTCTGGACGAGCAGGGTCGCCGTGACTCCCTTGCCTTCCGTCATCCGCGCTTCGAGGACCGCACCGGATGCCGGGCGGCGGGGGTTTGCCTTGAGCTCGAGAATCTGCGTCTCGAGGGCGAGGCGTTCGAGCAGGTCCGGGACACCGTCGCCGGTGATCGCGGAGACTTTCGCGAAATACGTCTTGCCGCCCCATTCCTCGGGAGTCAGCGCGTTGTCGTAGCTGGCGACCTGCTGCATGACCTTCTGGGGATTGGCCCCCTTCTTGTCCATCTTGTTCAGCGCCACGATGATCGTCGCGCCCGCGGCCTTCGCGTGGTCGATTGCCTCCTCCGTCTGCGGCATCATCCCGTCGTCGGCCGCAACCACGATCACCACGACATCGGTGACGTTCGCGCCGCGCGCGCGCATCGCCGTGAACGCCTCGTGGCCGGGCGTGTCCAGGAATACGACCGAGCCCTGGGGGGCCGCAACCTTGTACGCGCCGATGTGCTGCGTGATGCCGCCGGACTCTCCGGCCGCCACGTTCGCACTCCGGATCCGGTCCAGGAGGCTCGTCTTCCCGTGGTCCACGTGACCCATGATCGTCACGATCGGCGGGCGCGGGACCAGGTCCTCCGCTTTGTCAGGGGCTTCGGCGATGTCCTCGAAGTGCTTCTCTTCCTGCGACTTGACCTTCTTCACGAGGACGTTGCGGTTGAATTCGAGGGCCATCATTTCGGCGTCCTCGGCGTCGAGCGCGTGGTTGATCGTCACGATCTTCCCGTGCTCCAGCAGCTTCTTCTGGAGCAGGTTCGCCTTGATCCCGATCAGGGCGCAGAAGTCTTTCACGGAGATCGGCACGGGCACCTCGATCTGACGGTCCGCCGCGGGAGGAGGAGGCGCCGGCGACGGCTTCGGCCGCCCGACCGCTTCTTCCAGCACCCGGATGGACGTCGATCGATTGGCCGGGCGGAACCCCGGGCGCTGCTGCCCGGGACGCTGCCCGGGACGGCGCACCATCGTGGTCGGCGGGGGCGGCTTGTTCAGGCCCAGCTTCTTCGCCCGCGCCTCTTCCTCCGCGGCTTTCTCGTACTGCTGGACCTCGGTCGGGCGGAGGATCCGCACCACCGTGTCCTCGGCCTCGAGCTCCGCAACGGGATGGGCGCCCTCCGGCGGCACGGCTCCCTTCGTGATCACCACGTCGCCCTTGGTGTCCGGCCGTACCAGCTTCACCGCCGGCTTCGGTGCATGCGGCACCGGCTTCGACACCGCGGGCGCCGCCATCACCTTCGGCGCGGGCTTCCGCGGCTCTTCCTTCATCTCGTGGATCGCCGGCTTCATCGCCGGTTTCATCGTCGTCTCGACCTTTGGCGGCGGACGGTACACCAGCCCGAACGGGCTCGCCGCGGGCGCCGCAACCTTCGGCGGCTCCGCTTTCACCTCCGCCTTGGCCGGCGCAGGCATCGAGATCTCCGAAAGCGGCGTCGCCGCCGGTTTCGCGGACGCCGGCTTCGTAAACCGGTCCCGGACCTGCTGGAGGAAGGGCTCCTCCAGCACGTTGAAGTTCGTTTTGATCGGGGCGCCGAGTTCCTGTGCGACCACCCGGACCTCTGCAGGTTCTTTGCCCAGCTCCTTCGCCAGCTCGTAGATCCGCATTGATTCTCCGGTTCACGCCTGACCGCGCCGCGGAAGCGGCATCGGTTGAGAAAGGGAATTGTGGCCTTGCGGGCCCCGGCGGGGAAGCACAAAAGGGAAACGCTTCAGCTCCGCCGGTCGGTCGGGGGGAATCAGGCGGGCGGGGCGCCCTCCGAAGCGGTGCCTTCCGCGCTGCTGGTGGCAGGCGGTTCGGGCACAATTTCGCCTTCGGCGCCCGGAGCGGATTCGCCTTCCGCCGGCGCTTCTTCGGTCCCCGGATCCGCAGCGGCGTCGGCGTCGAGGCGCTCGGCGACCAGTTTCAGGATCTGGTCGGCCCGGTTGCGGTCGATTCCCGGCACGGCGGCGATCGCATCGATGCCGGCTTCGGCGATCTTTTCAAGCGTGTCAAACCCGGCGGTTGTGAGCAGCTCGACGGTGTTGTGATCGAGTCCGTGATGCTGGACCGCGGGACGGGGCGGCAGAAGCTGCCCCATTCCGTCCCGCAGTTTCTGCCGGACATGGGTGACGACCTGCTCCGCCTTGGTGATGTCGAAGCCCGGGATTTCCGACAGCGCTTCGGCGCCGGCGTCCGCGATGGACTCCGGCGTGTCGTACCCGGCTTCGACCAGAGCGCCGATGACCTCCGCGCCCAGGTCCTCCGGAATGCCGGCCCGCCTCTTGGCAGGGAAGGCCTCCCCGCCGCTGTTCACGCGCTGGGCCTCTTCCTCCTGCGACACGACGTCGATGTCCCAGCGGGTGAGCTTGGAAGCGAGGCGGACGTTCTGGCCCTGCTTGCCGATGGCGAGGGAAAGCTGGTCCTTGGTGACGATGATGCGGGCGCGTTTTTCTTCCTTGTTCACCAGGATGCCGGAGACTTCCGCCGGCTTGAGCGCGTTGCGGATCATGGAAGCGGGGTCGAGTTCGAAGCGGATGATGTCGACCTTTTCGCCGCTGAGTTCCTCGACGATGTTCTTGATGCGGGCGCCGCGGACGCCGACGCAGGCCCCGACGGCGTCGACCTTGTCGTTGACGGAAGCGACGGCGATCTTGGTGCGGTACCCGGGTTCGCGGGCGATGGAGCGGATTTCGACGAGGCGTTCCTGGATTTCGGGGACTTCGGCCTCGAAGAGCTTCTTGACGAAGTCGCCGTTGGCGCGCGAGAGGACGATGCGCACCTTCTGGCCCTTCTTTTTCACCTCGGCCACCAGCGCGCGGATCCGGTCGCCGACGCGGTACGACTCGCCGGGGACCTGCTCGGAGCGCGGCACGACGGCCTCGACTTTGTTGAGGTTGACGATCATGTGCGGGCCTTCGAAGCGCTGGACCGAGCCGACGATGACGGAGCCCTTCTTGGTCTCGTAATCGCCGAAGACCTGGTTGCGCTCGACCTCGCGGAACTTCTGGATCATGACCTGCTTGAACGTCTGCGCCGCGATGCGGCCGAGCTGCTCGAGGGTCAGGCCTGAATTCGTGGAGATGCCGCCGGTGTTGCGATCGACCTTGACGGAGAGTTCCGATTCCTCGCCGACGCCGAAGTATTTGCGGACGGACGAGAGCAACGCGGACTCCAGGGCCTCGATAATGATTTCCTTATCGATGCCTTTTTCGCGATGAATGCTGTCCACGATCCGGAGGAGTTCGCCGTTCATGGGTGCCTCCTTAATCACGGCCACCGGTCACGATTTCCGTCTCTTTCTGCCGAACGGCACCGCGTCGGAATCCCGCCGCGGCCAAACAAAAAAGTGGGAAGCACTTCTCCCACTTTTGCGATACGACATGCCGGCTTGTTTCAGGCACTTCATTTGCCGGGCCGCGCATTATGCCGAGGCAGGCCCGGAGTGTCAAGCGGAATTGGCAGTCGATCGGCGGCCTAAGATATTGCGGCTCTTCGACTTACGGCGATCGGGGGCGGCGGGCTGCGAAGCGCGACATTCCCGTGGCCTGTCCCCTCTACCGGAACGCAGCTCGCGCTCTAATTGAATTCCCAGTGGAACTCGTCTCGAACCCGGGACGGCACAGGGCGAGGCCTCGCTCTTCCCTCGCGCAGATCGCGCAGGTGGCCAAGGTCCCCCAGGAGTAACTCCGCCGAGCCGTAGCGATCTTTCAGGCTCGGCGCCATCAGGTGCTGCACGATCCACTTGACCTCTCGCGCCACGCCGGCCATCACCGGCAGACCCCCCCACTTGTCGGGAAGCGGCGGCATCTTCCCGGTCACCATGTGGAAGAGCGTCGCGCCGAGGCCGTACAGGTCCGCGCGGGAATCCACCCCCGGTTCTCCCTCCATCTGCTCCGGCGCGGCGTACGCGACCGTCCCGAAGACGGCTTCCTCGTCCGCCACTCCCGCGCGCCGGACCCGCGCGAATCC
Source organism: Planctomycetota bacterium (assembly GCA_038060895.1). Lineage (GTDB taxonomy): Bacteria > Planctomycetota > MHYJ01 > WSZJ01 > WSZJ01 > WSZJ01. The sequence goes on along the minus strand of JBBTCT010000012.1, from coordinate 141,790 downwards.
GAAATCGCACAGCTTGGCCACGCCCCCGGGCGCAAGCAGCACGTTGGCCGGCTTGATGTCCCCGTGCACGATCCCGCGCCGGCCCAGGTGGCGCACCGCTTCGCCCAGCTGCCGCCCGAGCTCGAGCACCGCGGCCGTCGACAGCGGCCCTCCGCGATGCACCCGCTCCAGCGCCGTCGGCCCCGCAATCCACTCCATCGCCAGCCAGTGCAGCCCCCGCCAGTGTCCCGACGCCAACCCACGCACCACGTTCGGATGGCTCAGCGACTTCAGCAGCCACGCCTCCCGCTCCATCAACTCCAGCGCCCTCGGATCCTTAGCCCATTTCGGAAAGAGTATTTTCAGCGCGATGTGGTGCCCACTCTCGAGGTCGAGCGCGCGATACACGCCGGACGTGCCGCCGCTCGAAAGCTTGCGGTCGATCACGTAACCGGGGATCGCCTCCATATCGAATTCTTCGGCTTTAGGGGCGAAGGGGCTTGAGCCTTCGCCCTATCCTCTTTCATCCTCCTTCATCGCCTTTGGAAGTCGTTGCTGCGGAGCCAGGATCCCCACTCAACCAGTGGCCCCCTCCTCCCGAGTTCTCTCCACCCTCTTCACTTCCGCCCGTGTTGGCCCAAAGTTCAGCAACAGCCCCAGTGTTTATCCGCTGCAATTCAAGTAAGCGCCCAGCCTCGTTTCATGCCCCGGCCGGATTCCCAGGGTGGCCTTGTTCTCCACGACGACAACGTGTTCCACGATCAGGTCGGCTTCACATCGGCCGACATCGAAGCCTTCGAAGTCGACGGGGACGTTTACTCCGTCACGGACCTGCAGACCTTCCCTGCGGAGAACGATGACCAGGGCGTTCTGAGGGACGTGCTCGAGGTGGCCCGGGCCGAGGACGTTGTGGACGTAGAAGGCGGACACGGCACGAATCGATTTTGACCAACCCTTGAAAACTCGCACCCTTCTGCCGAAACTAGCGCCCTTGAACCTCGCCATCATCAACGCTTCAGAGGCCGCCCTCGTGTTCGTCTCGGCGGTCGCCATGTACTTCGTCGGCAGCATCCCGTTCGGGCTCCTTGTCGGCCTGATGAGGGGCGTCGACGTCCGCAAGGCCGGCTCCGGGAACATCGGCGCCACCAACGTCGGCCGCACCTGCGGTCGAGTCTGGGGATTCCTCACGCTCGGACTCGATGCCACGAAAGGCTTCCTGCCCGTCTGGCTCGTGCACCATTACCACTGGGGCATAAGCCTTATCCCGGGCGTTCCCCACCCCGATGTCGTCCTCCAGGTCGCCTTCGGCATCGGCGCCATCGCCGGGCACATGTACCCGATCTATCTCGCGTTCAAGGGCGGAAAGGGAATCGCGACCGCAGCCGGCGTATTCCTTGCCGCCGCGCCCTGGGCCCTCCTTTGCGCCTTCACCGCCTGGGTCATCTTCACCGTCCTGACCAAGTACGTCTCCGTCGGCTCCATCGCCTCCGTCATCGCCCTCGCCAGCGGCCAGGTCCTCCTCGACCCCGAAGCCTTCCGCGACCGCTTCGGCGTCACGCTCTTCACCATCGGCGTCATGGTCTTCTCCATCTACAAGCACCGGGGGAACGTGAAGCGCATTCTCAAGGGGACGGAGCCGAGAATTACCCTGGGAAAGAAGCCCTCTCCGGCTGGAGGCGTTCCGCCGCCCTCTTCCACTCCCTGACAAAATCCGGGGAGATCCGTAGACTTGCGCCCCGTGAAAAAGGTCATCGTGTTCGGCGCAGGCGGCTGGGGAACCGCCCTGTCCCTCGTGCTGCGCGCGACGGGGCGCCACCCCGTCCTGCACGCGCGCCGGCCGGCATTTGCCGCCGAATTGCGGCGCGAGCGCGAAAACCGTCCGTATCTCCCGGGCGTACACCTTCCTGAGAACCTCACCGTCGCCAGCGGCACTCCCGATTTCCGGGAAGCGGAGCTTTTCGTTCTCTCGGTGCCGACGCAGTTCGTCCGGAAGTCGCTGACGCCACTTGCCGCGACGTTCCCGCGCAGCCTGCCTGTCGTCAGCGTCGTCAAGGGGATCGAGGTGGGAACGCAGAAGCGGGTTTCGGAAGTCGTGCGGGATGTCCTCGGCCGGGTGCCCGTCTGCGTGCTGAGCGGCCCCTCGCATGCCGAGGAAGTCGCCCGTCGCCTCCCGACGACGGTGGTCGCGGCCAGCACGAGCCACGCCCTGGCCCGCACGGTTCAGCGTGCGTTCATGACCGACCGGTTTCGCGTGTACTCGCATACCGACGTGAAGGGTGTCGAGCTCGGCGGCGCCGTGAAAAACGTTATCGCGATCGCCGCGGGAATCTGCGACGGGCTGGGGCTCGGGGACAACGCGAAGTCGGCCCTGCTTTCGCGAGGACTCGTGGAAATTTCGCGCCTCGGCCTCGCGCTCGGCGCGCGCATGACCACGTTTTACGGCATCAGCGGACTGGGCGACCTGGTCACGACGTGCTACTCGCCGTGGGGCCGCAATCGGAGCGTGGGACTCGCGATCGGGAAGGGAAAGAAGCTGTCGCAGATTCTCGCGGAAATGAAAATGGTTGCTGAGGGCGTCGAAACGACGCGCTCCGTGCTCGCGCTTGCCCGGCGGTGCCGCGTGTCCCTGCCGATCGTGGAGGAAGTGCACGCCGTGCTCTTCGAGGACAAGGATCCGCGTCATGCCGTTGCCGATCTCATGGGGCGCGGGGCGAAGAGCGAAATCGAGGACTTCGAGCCGCCGGCAGGGAAGCCTCGCCGGGTTTCTGCGGTGCATCGCGGATCGAAGTAAGGGGCGCAGGCGCACGCGTCGGTCATTGTTCCGTTGCAATCCGCAGCGGCGGGTGATAATGAGTGTTCCCCCTCACCAACTCGCAGGCCCCCTGGCACGCCATGTGGTACACAGTAGAAACCCGGTTTCGCTTCCTGATCGTCCGTCGCCCCTCCGACGGCGGGATCGTCGCGACGTCCGTCCTCGACTCCGAGAAATTCGCCGCTGCCGAAGCCCTCGAGGACGCTCTCGGGAAGGAGTCTGTGCGTCTCTTCGAACAGCACGGCCAGAGTCTGGAGGTATTCGAAGCCTGCAGTGGCGGTCCGCGCCCGCTTCTCGGCGAGTGGTGGCGCGGCCGTCCGAAGTTGCGCTTCATCATTGTGCGTCGCAAGACCGGGAAGCGGGACATGCCGGTGCGCAAGTTCATGGATGCGGCGAAGTACCGCAATGACGGCCAGTTTGACAAGGCGGTCGGGGATGAGAAGTCCAAGCTGGCGGAGAAATACGCTGCCGCGGAGTGGGACGTGCTGGAGATTGCGGCGGTTTCGATGTCCGAGTTCAAAGAGAAGAACCCGGAATTGGCGAAGTGACCGGGGAAGTGGAAGCCAAAGAGCGTGCGAGATTAGTGCTTGCGCGAATCATGACTAAATTGGTAAACATACCGCCATGCTCACCGCAACGGCCCCACCCGCCACGGATCATCGCTGCCTGAACCTCGTCATCGGCGGCCACGTCGATCACGGCAAAAGCACGATCATCGGCCGTCTCCTCGCCGACACACGGTCCCTGCCGGAAGGAAAACTCGAACAGGTCCGCGCCCGCTGCGAACGCAACTCCAAGCCGTTCGAATACGCCTTCCTTCTCGACGCCCTCAAGGACGAGCAGGCACAGGGCATTACCATCGACGCGGCGCGCGTATTCTTCAAGACCGCCCAGCGCCCGTGCATCCTCATCGACGCCCCCGGCCACATCGAATTCCTCCGCAACCTCATCACCGGCGCGGCACGCGCAGAGGCCGCCCTCCTCGTGATCGATGCCAAGGAAGGCGTCCGCGAAAACTCCCGGCGTCACGGCTACATGATGGGCATGCTGGGGATCCGGCAACTCGTCGTCCTCGTAAACAAAATGGACCTCGTCGGCTATGACCGCGCCGTCTTCGAGCGAATCCAGGCCGAATTCCGCGCCTTTCTCACCCAGCTCGGCGTCGAACCCGGCGGTTTCATTCCCGTCAGCGGTCGCGAAGGCGACAACATCGCCTGCCACGCCGAATCCATGCCGTGGTACGAGGGACCGACGGTGCTCGAGACCCTGGACCGGTTCAGGTCGGAAGCGCCCGACGCCGACAAGCCGTTCCGGCTGTCGGTTCAGGACGTCTACAAATTCACCGGACAGGGCGACGACCGGCGCATCGTGGCCGGAACCATCGACGCGGGGCGCGTCTCCGCGGGAGACGACGTCGTCTTCTATCCCTCGGGCAAAAAGGCCAGGGTCGCTTCGATCGAGGGCTTCAGCCGTAAACCGCAGTTGACCGCGAGCGCGGGGGAGGCGACCGGGTTCACCCTCGCGGAGCAGCTCTACGTGGCGCGCGGCGAGATTGCGACCGTGGCCGGACAGCCCAGGCCGCAGGTCGCGACGCGGCTGAAAGCCAGCATCTTCTGGCTCGGGCGCGAACCGCTCGTGAAGCAGAAGGAATACATGCTGAAGCTGGGAACCACCCGCGTCCCCGTCCGCGTCGAGGATATCCACCGCGTGCTCGACGCCTCGACGCTCAAGGTCGACGACGCAAAGGATCGCGTCGATCGCCACGAGGTCGCCGAGTGCACGCTCCAGACCAGCCGCCCGATCGCTTTCGACCTCGCCAGCGACCTCGCCACCACGAGCCGCTTCGTCCTGGTCGAGGATTTCGAAATCCGCGGCGGCGGCATCGTGAGGGAAGCCCTTCCCGGCTCCACGAAGAACGCCACGCCCCGTCGTGAGTCCTCCAGGCCCGGGTCAATCCTCGCGTCGCGTCGCGCCGAGCGATACCACCAGCGCGCCGCCCTCGTGGTCGTCGCGGGCGGAAGCGGTTTCGCCAGGCAGGTCGAGGAAAGCACTTTCGAGGCCGGGCACATCGTGACCTGCATCGAAGCGAAGTCGAATTCTGCCAGGTCGATTGACAGGCTCGTCGAGTGCGCGAACCTCCTGCTCGACTCCGGCATCATCGTCATCGCGGGATTCGCGGACCTGGAACCGGAAGAGCTGTCCATGATCCGGGAACAGGTCGGCGCCGGGCGCGTCCTGGTAGTCAGCGCCGGTGGCGCGGACGCTTCGGAACTCGCTGCCGACCTCATCATCAGCGACCCCGGCCTTCCCGGGGCCGCCCGCCAGGTCAGGACGCTCCTCCAGGAAAGGGGAATCGTGTTCAAGCCATGGTAAATCTCCTCGAGAATTCCTCCTCACCTCTCGCCACCGCCTGCGGCATTCCCCTCCCCGCGCCGCCCGTCGATCACCTCGACCAGCTCGAGGCGAAGAGCGTGCACATCCTCAGGGAGGCATACGCGAACTTCAAACAGCTCTGCATGCTGTGGTCCATCGGCAAGGACAGCACGGTCCTGCTCTGGCTCGCGAGGAAGGCATTCTTCGGCCACGTTCCCGTTCCGCTGGTCCATATCGACACTTCCTACAAAATCCCGGAAATGATCGCCTACCGCGACCGCCTGGCGATGCAGTGGAACCTCACCATGATCGTCGGCCAGAACACCGCGGCGCTTGAGGCGAAGCGCACATTCCCCGCGGGGGCCGTGGACCGGATCACCTGCTGCGGCTCGCTCAAGACGGAGGCGCTGAAACACACGCTGAGCGGCGAGTGGCCCCGGAAGCGCCTGAATCTCAAGACAGGCCTGTACGAGCTCGACCGCAACACGGAGCCGTTCACGGGCGTCATCGTCGGCGCGCGGGCGGACGAAGAGGGGAGCCGTTCGAAAGAGCGCTACTTCTCACCCCGTTCCCATGCCAACGCCTGGGACGTGGGGGAGCAGCCGCCCGAATTCTGGAATCAGTACAAGACCGAGTTCGCCCCGGGGACCCACGTCCGGATTCACCCGCTTCTCGACTGGACCGAGCTCAACATCTGGGAGTACATCGAGCGGGAACAGATTCCCACGGTGTCGCTGTACTACGACCAGGGAAGCGGGAAGCGATACCGGTCGCTGGGTTGCGGCCCCTGCACGCAGTGCGTGGAGTCAGGGGCGAAGAACGTGCCGGAGATCATCGAGGAACTGAAAAGCGGCAAGTTCGCGAACATCGCCGAGCGCTCCGGGCGCGCGCAGGACAGGGACGACGGCGGCGGGCTGGAGTCGCTTCGCCGCGACGGGTACATGTAATCGCGGGGATCGACCGTTGATGGTCCGAATGCCCCGGCGGAAACCATATGCCAGTGATTGCTTTTTGTCCCGGTCCGGTCCCATGTTCCCGGCAGGACGGGCGATTCGCGCCTGCCTGCGCTCGCGGTGCCGAACTCCTGCTAAACTCGTCCCCGATGCCCTCGATCACGACCAAGGAAGGCTGGAACCCCGGTTCGATATTCGAGCTTTCCGAAGAGCCTCTTTCGATAGGCCGTTCTTCCCAGGCCTGCACGATCGTTCTGAAGCACGACTTCAACGTCTCGCGCGTCCACACGACGCTCGCGCGCCGTTCAGACGGGCGAATTCTTCTGCGCGACCAGTCCAAGAACGGCACCTTTCTCAACGGGAACCGGGTGAAGGAAGCATTCCTTTCCGACAAGGACGAGATCCAGGTTGGCCGGACAAAATTTACTTTCTCCGCTTCTTCGGCAGCCCGGGATTTCGACCGGGATTTCAATTTCGTCAACCCCGCTGTCCGCACGATCATCGGGGTCGGGGAGGTCAATGCCGCCAAGCCGTCCAAACTGGACGCGACGGCGCTTGCGCGCGAAAACGCGAGGCTGCAGCTGATCTTCGAAGTCTCGGCAAACCTTTCGAGCTCGACGAACCTTTCGGAAGTTCTCGGGCTCGTCATGGAAAAGGTCATGGAACTTTTCCGACCCGACGAAGCGTTCCTGCTGCTTCGCGACCGTGCAGGGGATCTCGTCCCCAACATCGTCCGGACGCGCGAAGGACAGACGAAAATCGAACACGTGGCGATCTCAAAGGCAATCATGGCGCGCGTGCTCCAGGAAGAAGTCGCAATCCTCTCCTCGGACGCGCAGACCGACGCGCGCTTCGGCAAGGGCGACACCAGCGTCTTCAGCTCCCAGGTCCGGAGCTTTATGTGCGCGCCCCTCAAGGCGAAGGCCGGCGTGCTGGGGATGCTGCACCTGCACTCCAAGCGCGCGGTGGGCGCATACACCGAGGAGGATCTGCGGCTCCTGACAGGCGTCTCCAACCAGGCGGCGCTCGCCGTCGAGAACGCGCGACTCTACGCCACCGTCCAGCACCAGGCCAAGCAGCGCGCGAACTTCGAACGGTTTCTCAGCCCCAACGTCGTCGAGCAGATCGTCGATGGGTCGAAGAAGATCGAGCTCGGCGGAAAGTCGCAGGAAGTCACGGTGCTCTTCAGCGACATCCGGGGATACACCACGCTCAGCGAAAAGCTCACGGCCGACCAGATGATCGGTCTCCTCAACGAGTACTTCCAGGAGATGACCGCCGAGATTTTCCGCTTTGAGGGCTCGCTTGACAAATTCATCGGCGACGCTCTCCTTGCCGTCTTCGGCTCGCCCTTCAAGGCCCCCGACGACCCCGACCGCGCCGTTCAGTGCGCGCTCGCGATGCAGGAGAAACTGAAGCGAATGAACGAAGACTGGGAGCGCCGCGGGCGGCCGGTCATCCAGATGGGAATCGGCATCAACACCGGAATCGCGGCGCTGGGGATGATCGGAAGCGACCAGCGCATGGAATTCACGGTGATCGGGGACGTCGTGAACACGGCGAGCCGGCTGTGCGGTGCGGCGTCGCCGGGGCAGATCCTGGTGGCGAAGCAGACGATTGCGAAGGCGCAGCCGCTGTTTCGCGTCAAGGAGCTCGAAGCGGTGAAGCTGAAAGGGAAGGAGAAGGCGTTTGAGGTCGTGGAAGTGCAGGGGTTGCTGGAAGAAATGAAAGTGGCCAAGTGAGGAGATGGTGACCTGGGTCGAAAGTCGAAGGTCGAGAGTTAAGGGTTCGGGACCAGGCTCGGTCGCTTCCTCAGGACACGTTGCCTCACCCTGAGCCTGGCGGGTCCCGGCTCTTGATCTCCGACCTATGACCTTCGACTTTTGACCCGACCTGCGTACTCCGTCCGATTTCCTGCCCGAGGTCATTCGGAGCAATCCCCGCTCGTGAACGAAGACAAGACCATGATCGACCCTTCCGGCGGCCCTCCCCAGGGCTCCTCGATGAAGCTCGGTCCTTACGAGACTACCGAACTCCTGGGCCGGGGCGGCATGGCGGTCGTGTACAAGGGGATCCAGCAGTCGCTCGGCCGCATCGTCGCCATCAAGATCCTGCCGAAGGAGTTTTCGCGCGACCGCCAGTTCGTCGGCCGCTTCCACCGCGAGGCCGAATCGGTCGCGAAGCTGAACCACCCGAACATCATCCAGATCATCGACAAGGGCGAGGCCGGCGGGACGTGCTACTTCGTGATGGAGTACGTGAAGGGAATGAGCCTCGGCGCGAAGCTCGCGGCGAAGGGAGTGACGTTCAAGGAGGTGATGGAGATCGGGCTGCAGGTCTGCAGCGCGCTCCATTTCGCGCACGAGCAGGGGGTCGTGCATCGCGACATCAAGCCCGCAAACATTCTTCTCGACGAGACGACGGGAGTTGCGAAGGTCGCGGACTTCGGGATCGCGCAGCTCGCCGAGAAATCCACGGCAATCGGGACGCTGACGGGCGACCACATGGCGATGGGGACGCTCGACTACATGGCTCCGGAGCAGAAGCGGGACGCCAAGAACGTCGACCGCCGCGCAGACATCTATTCCGTCGGCGTCATGCTCTACGAAATGTCCACCGGGCGGGTGCCCATGGGAATTTTCGACCCGCCGAGCCGCATCAACAAGGACGTCCCGAAGGACTTCGACGTGATTGTCATGAAATGCCTTCGCGACAAGCCGGACGAGCGCTACCAGAGCTGCCTCGAGCTGTCCAACGCGCTCGCGTCGCTTCCGCAGTCGCCGTCGACGATGATCCGGATGATTTCGTCGGTGAAGTCCGGCGTGAGCAACATCGGGACGCAGATCGGGCGGCGGAACCCGAAGTACATCGTGGCGATGCTGTTTCTCCTCGCGGGGCTCGGGGTTGGGACGTTTGCGATCTGGAAATGGGGGCGCGGGAAGGGCGAGGGAAGCGGCGAGACGGCGGGAAAGGGACCGGTCGTGGACGGGAACGGAGTCAAGACGGAGAAGCCTCCCGTCAATCCCGGGACTACGGAGGCGGACGCGGAGAAGAAATTCGCGAAGCGGATGCAGGAGGCGTTCGACCTGGGGGACAAGGGCAGCTTCAAGGAAGCGACGGACATCTATAACGACCTGCTTCGGGACGCCACGGGCGCGCAGCGGGCGGAGATCACGTCGGCGATCCAGGATGTCCGGCAGCGCCAGGAGGACGCCCTCGCGGATGAATTCCTGCAGAAACTCGAGAAAGCCTCGGTGGAGCCGGCGAAGGCGTCGGCGGCCTCGGTCACGGAGCTGGTGAAACTCCTGGACGAGGCTCGCGACAGGAAAGTGCGCCAGGATGTGAAGACGCAGATTGCCGCAGCGCTCGAGCGAACGCGGGACGATGCGAAGAGAAACGAAGAGGCCGCTTTCAAGGCGGAGCGGGCCGCGAAATTCCGCGAGGCTGCCGACCAGGCAAAGACCGACATTGAGGCCAACGACCTGGAAGCGGCGGACAAGTCCATCCAGATTGTCGCCGAGCGCGCCGAAGGGACTGCGGAAACGGAGGAGTACGGACGGCTGAAGAAAGCGCTCGAGGCCAAGCGAGGCCTTGCCGCCACTGCCGAAGAGAACAAGCGGCGTTTCGAAAAATTTCTTGCGGACGCGGAGACGTCTGCGAGTCGCGGCGACTTTGACCAGGCGCGGCTGAGAATCGAGGACGCCGAGGCGCTGGCGTCCGTGGTTGGCGCGGATGCCGCGCAGCGACTGCTTGCCGCGCGGGCCGACGTGGACAGCCGGCAGAAGAACGCGAACTTTGCGAAGAAGATGCTCGGGGCGAGGACCCTGGAGGAGACGGACCCGCGGGCTGCGGCAGAGGCCTACCGGGCGGCTGCAGCGATCGCACCTTCCCAGGCCGAATCCGACAGCGCGATTGCGAAGGCGAAAATCCTCGAGGCAAAGGTAGCCCGGGATGCGGCCAACCGCGTCTTCGACGAGCACATGGACGCCGCGCAGAAGGCGAAACTCATCCCGGACTGGAAGAAGGCGGAGGCGGAAGCGAAGGCGGCGCTTCAGGTGCGCCCGGGAGATCCTGACGCGGCAAAGCTCCTTGCGGAGGCGAGCAAGGCCCTGCGGGAGAAGCCTCCGGATCCGAAGGAAGTGGCCTTCACCTACAAGGGGGTCTTCAAGGGCAGGTACGGGGGGCTCCAGTCTGTCGCGGTGGCCCCGTCCGGCGTGATCTATGCGATTGACGAGTCCAGCCGGACGCTCTTCACGATTGCGACCGATCTCACGGTCTTGAGGGACGTGAAGGTTGCCCTGAAATACGCGAATCGCGTCGTGCTGGACTCCAAGGGTGGTCTCTGGGTTGCGGAATGGGGAAACCTGAGCACGATCAACCTGGTGGACCCGGCAAACGGGACGATCCTCCGGTCGATGGGCGGCAAGGGGGCCGAGAACGGAAAGTTCAACTACATGACGGACTTTGCGGTTTCGCCGGACGGCGAGTCGATCTACGGTTTTGACTACAAGAACTACCGGATCCAGAAGCTGGCCGCGAAGGATGGAGCCTTTGTCTGGAAGTGCGGCGCCCAGTATCGAAGCGGGAAGGTCCTGGAGAACCTGATCTACCTGCCCGTGGGGCTGACCGTCGACGCCCAAGGCCGGATCTACGCGAGCGACTCGGGGCTCAAGACGATCCAGCGGTACAAGCCCGACGGGACCTTCGACGGAATCTTCAAGGTGTTCACGGAAGGTCTTCCGGGTGCGATGGCCTGGTCGAACAACCGTCTCTACGTCCTGGACACGATGCTGCTCAAGTTGCTGGTCTTTGCGCCCGACGGAACACGGTTGTGCAGCAATCCCATGAAAGGCGCGGGCGATTCCCAGCTTGCGAAACCGACGGGGATCACCGTTGGCGCCGACGGCAAGGTGTACATCGCGGACAGCATGAACAAGATTGTCGTCCTCGAGGAGGCAAAGTGAATCGGGGGATCGTGGCGGCACTCGCGATACTCCTGTCCGGCTGTCGTCCGCCGGCCCCGCCGCAGAAGCCTGGCCCGCCGCCTCCTGTCGGCCCTGCGGTTGGCCAGTCCGCGCCGGCGTTTTCGTTCCTGGATTCGAAAGGTGCGCCGTACGTCGAATCCGGGTACGTCGGTCGGAAGGCGCAGCTGCTGGTGTTCGGGACGACCTCGTGCCCGATGTGCCAGGCGAAGGTCGCGGACGTTGACGCAGTGCGTCAAAAGCGGGGCGGCGAGGTCGAGGTCGCGGCCGTACTTCTCTCGGAAACTGCGGAAAAGGCCGAGAAGTACGCGTCGGAGTTCAAGGCCGGCTTTCGCATGCTCCTGGACCCCCAGAACATCTCCATCGCCCTCTACAAGCTGGGCAACTACCCGCACTTCGTTCTCATCGACAAGCGCGGCGTCATTCGTTACACAGGGCAGAAGTTGCCTGATGACGCGATCATCGAAGCCGCGGCAAGATAGGAGACCCCATGACAAACACCCTGGTCCTAGCCCTCCTCGTCGTGACCTTCGCCGCTTCCGGTTGCGGCGACGCCTCGTCATCCTCAAAGAAGAACGATCGCAAGGGGCCCTTCCCCGTGCAGCGCAACGACTCCACGCCCGTGAAGCCGGCCCAGCCGATCGAGGCGGACAAGCGCACCGGGCAGGTCGGCGAGGTAAAACCCAACGCGCCGCCGGTGAACCTGCCGCCGCTGACCGGCGGCAAGAAGGGCGTCAAGCCCGGCGAGGATGCGCCGGAACTCGTGCTCGAAGACGCGGAGGGGAAGGTGTTCATGCTCTCCTCGTTCCGCGGGAAACAGCCCGTTCTCATCGTGTTCGGCGCTTCGTGGTGAGGAACTTGCGCCACGGCGCTCCCTGGCCTCGTCGAGGCCGCTTCGACCTGGATGCCGAAAGGAGTTCATTTCGCCGAAATTTTCCTCGGTGAAGACAGCGCGAAGGCGAAGGGATATGCGGGGCAGAAGGGACTGAAGTTCATGCTGGTGCCGGACCCGAGGCAGCTGTCACGCACCCGGTACGGTTTCCCGGTCGAGGACATGCCGATGCACGTACTCGTGGGCAAGGACGGCAAGGTGATTGCGAGCGGCGGAAGGGTCCCGTCGGCGGCGGAGTTCGAAGCGTCGCTGAAATGAGGCGCCACGCGGCGGCGGCGGTCTTCTTCGCCCTCGCCGTCCGGGCGGCGGGTGGCGACCTCGACGGTGAGTTCGCAAGGCTCGCGCAGAAGCAGGGCGTTGCGAACGCCGGGATCGATGCCAGGCCGGTGCAAGACGGGACGCCGCTCGGCTCCCAGCGCGCCGACGAGTCGTTTCCCCTCGCTTCCGTGACGAAACTATTTACTGCATGTGCAGCCCTCGAGACCCTCGGGCCCGACTATGAGCTCGTCACGCGGCTCTGGGTCCTGCGCGGTGCGGAGGGCGAGGCGGCGCTTGTCGCGGTCGGAGGAGGCGATCCCGGGATCTCCGGACGCGACTTCGGGGGCAATCCCTGCGCGGTCTTCGAGCGGTGGGCCGCCGCCCTTCGCGAAGCCGGCATCCGGAAAATCACCCGGATCGATCTCGACGAGACTCGCTTCGGGCCGGACCGGATCGGCGAAGCCTGGCCGAAAGACCAGCTTCACGAATGGTATGCCGCTCCCGCAGGCGCGCTTGCGCTGAATGACGACTGCGTGGAAGTGACCGTGTCCCCCGGGAAGGCGGCGGGGGATCCCGCAATCGTGAAGATGTCGCCCGACACCGCTCACGTGAAAATCGACAATCGCTGCGGGACGACGGCAGACAAGTCGCAGCACTCTGTCGTCATCTGGCGCAAACCCGGCTCGAGCACAATCTCCGTCAAGGGACTCTTCCTCTCCGGCGCAGCACCGATGACGGACTCCGTCACCATCGACGACCCGGCGCGTTTTTTCGGCGCGGTCCTTCTCGAGACGCTGGCACGAAATGGGCTCGAGGTGAAAGAAGCGCCCATCACCCTTCGCAATGAACCTTTCATTCCCGCGTTCGGCGACGGCCAGCCTCTCGTGCACGCCACGCCGCTCCGCGACGCCCTCCGCGTCATGCTCCAGCGCTCGCAGAACTTCTATGCCGAGCAGATTCTGCGCGCGGCCGGTCCGCGCGGCGCTACCGTGAAGGAGTGCATCCTCGAAGCGAGGAAATCGCTCGCACTTGTGGGGATTGGGGCGGAAGAGCTGGCCTGGCTTGACGGAAGCGGGCTTTCCAAAGGCAACCGGGCCAGCGCGGCGGCCGTCACCAAACTGCTGGCAGGCGCGTCAAAGCGGCCGTGGGGCGCGGTCTTCCGCGAGTGTCTCGCGGCGCCGGGCGGTGACGGGACATTGTCGAAGCGGCTGCCGGGTCTCGAGGGGGCGGTGCGCGCAAAAACGGGAACGATCGCCGGCGTCTCGAACCTGGCGGGCTATGTAGAGACTAAGGGCGGCCGCGCGGCGTTCGCGGTGCTGTGCTCGCAGCTCAAGGAAGGGACGCCGCCCGCGACCCGCCTCCAGGACGAGATCGTTCGTCTGCTGGCGAAGTAACTCCCTCCGCTCCTCGCCTCCAGTTTCTGGCCGCAACGTGACCTCCTGCGCATACTCCCCGTAACCCCTTCACTTCCCGGATCGCCCATGAGCCTCTTCGACCCCCGTCCCACTTCCGTTCGCCAGGGCCCGCTCGCCGACCGGATTCGTCCGAGATCGTTCGCGGAATTCGTCGGCCAGGAATCGCTCGTTGGCGCGAACGCACCGCTGCGCGCGGCCCTCAAGTCGCCGCGCGTGCCCTCGATGATTTTCTGGGGGCCGCCCGGATGCGGAAAAACCACGATGGCGCGCCTCATCGCGACCGAGACCGGTCTCGATTTCACCCAGTTCAGCGCCGTGACGAGCGGCGTGAAGGAAATCCGGGACGTCATCGACCGTGCGAAATTCATCCGGACCCAGAGCGGCCGAGGCACGATCCTCTTCGTCGATGAAATCCATCGCTTCAACAAGGCACAGCAGGATGCGTTCCTGCCCCACGTCGAGGACGGGACGGTGGTGCTCATCGGGGCGACGACGGAGAACCCGAGCTTCGAAGTGAATTCCGCGTTGTTGTCCCGGAGCCGCGTGTTCCGGCTGGAGCGCCTGACGGAGGAGGACGTGTGGGCTCTCCTGCGCCGCGCTCTGTCCGACGCGGAAAACGGGCTCGGCGGACAGCACGTGGACGCGCCGCCGCGGGCCATCGAGGCGATCGCGAATCTGTCGGAAGGAGACGCGCGTGTGGCGCTGAATCTTCTGGAACTCGCGGTGACCACGAGCACGCCCGACGCCGCCGGAGTCCGCCATCTGACCGAAGAGAGCGTGCGCGCCTCCGCCCAGAAGAAGACGCTCATCTACGACAAGTCCGGCGAGGAGCACTTCAACATCATCAGCGCCTTCATCAAGTCGATGCGGGGTTCCGACCCGCAGGCGGCGCTCTACTGGATGGGACGCATGATCGAAGCGGGCGAGGATCCTCTCTACGTCGCGCGGCGGATGGTGCGTTTTGCATGCGAGGACATCGGGCTCGCCGACCCGGCGGCGCTCCGCGTCGCGCTCGCCGCGAAGGACGCGGTCGAGTTCATCGGACTGCCCGAAGGTTCCCTGGCGCTCGCCCAGTCCGCCGTCTACCTCGCCACCGCGCCGAAGTCGAACGCGCTCTATTCCGCGTACGGGAAGGTCCTGGAAGACCTGCAGAAGTCCGAAAACGAGCCCGTCCCCCTTCATTTGCGCAACGCCGTCACCCCGCTCATGTCGGCGGCCGGCTACGGAAAAGGCTACAAGTACGCCCACGACCTCCCCGGTCACTTCGCTCCCGGCCTTACCTATCTCCCTGATGGACTCGTCGACCGAAAGTTCTACCAGCCGTCCGACCAGGGATTCGAAAAGGAAATTGCCCAGCGCATCGCGGGATGGGAAACGCTTCGCTCGAAAGCCACACCGAAAAAGAAACCATCGAAGGCGAAGCGGGACTAAGATCGCCGCAACATTGGCCGTCAGGGGAGAGTCATGCCCGCCGACACCAGCCGCAAGTCGTTCGGCAAGCGCGTCCGGACCGTCCGCAAGTACCGCGGGTGGACCCAGGAGGAGCTGGCCGTGAAGGCGCACATGGACTCGAAATCCCTCGGCGCGATTGAGCGCGGGGAGCGAAACGTCACGATCGACAATGTCGCCAAGCTGGCGCGCGGTCTCGGCGTCGAGCTGCACCAGCTGTTCCTCTTCGAAGCGAAGGGGCTGGCGGCCGCGGAAGAGGTGACGGAGACGAAGCTGCTCGACCTCGTGAAAACGGCGCCGCCGCGGAAGAAGTCACTGGCGCTGGCGATCCTTGGCGAAGTGCTGAACCACGAGGATTGATCGCACGCTGCGGAGCAATTGCCGCCCCGTTCTCCCGCCGTAGTCCTTCCCGATTTCGAAGTGAGGTGAATGAAAAGAGACGGGCTGGAAGGGGCGCGTCCTTTTGTG
>JBBTCT010000012.1:41698-126199 GCA_038060895.1 Planctomycetota bacterium | reverse complement strand
CGGGCGGGGTTGACGGCGTAAACCGGGGGGGTCTGTGCGCTCCATGCGGGCGGCCTCCGAAGCTTTTGCGTATCAGTGATACGCAAAGCGCCTCGGTTATGCCGCTCTTCGCACGTCGCGAAGGTAGCCCTAAGTACAGGCTTCAGCTAAACTTAAGTATGGTCGGGGCGACAGGATTTGAACCTGCGACCTCTTGCACCCCAAGCAAGCGCGCTAGCCAGGCTGCGCCACGCCCCGTTTACGGCGGTGATCCTAGTGAAGTCGGCAGGCAACGGCAAGACGAGAGTTCATCGTTGCCGGCGCGCCGAAAGTTCGAATTCCCGCGTCCATTGCGGGCCGCACGCCCGTCCGTCCGCTCCCCGAATCTGCTACGATTCAGCCATGTCGCTTCCCGCTTTCCTGAACTCTCTCCGCGAGCAGGGCCGTGCCAGGGTCGCCCTGCCGAGGCCGGTGGCGCCACAGGAACTGGCTGAGGCGCTCGGGGTGCTTCGGGCGATGGACGGGGACGCGCGAAGCGAAGCTCCGCCGAATGCGCCGGTGCTTCAGGAGTCGGCGGCGCTCTGGGCCGCGGGGGTGGTCTACGGCGCTTCGCAGGCGCTCCTGTTCCGCGAGCTGGACGCGGAGGTCGTGAAAAAACTGGTGGCCACGCCTGCGCCCGCGACGCATGACGCTGCCGCGGCCGCCTGGTCCGCCGATCTCGCGCTTCACGTGCTCCCAGACCTCGTCGGCCTTGCGCGCGGAGTTTCGGAAGGCGACCCGCTTGTCGAATCGCTGCTGGCGCTGTGTCGTGCCTGGCCGCTGTCGTCGGTCGGCGTGCGCGGGATCGAGGGCGTCGCACCTGGAATTGCGGGGGAGCATCCCGCGTTGCTCCGGATGTACGCGGACCGCATTCTCGAGAGGCGCGACCTGTCGCGGCTCGCGGACCCGCGAGTGCGTGAAGCGGTGCGCGAAGCGCTGGGAGCGCACCCGGAGCTGTGCAGCGAAGTGGCGCGGGCGGTGGAGGCGACGGCGTGAGCGACAACGTGAGCGTGGGGAAAAAACTGGTGGGCGACGTCCTCGAGCCGATGAAAAAGGTCTTCATCGGGAAGGACGAGATCGTGGACCTGATGGGCGTGTGCCTGGTCGCGGGAGAAAACCTGTTCCTGCTCGGGCCGCCCGGGACCGCAAAGTCGGCGCTTGTGCACGAGCTCGGCCGGCGGCTTGATGGGAAGACGTTCGAGTACCTGCTGACGCGCTTCACCGAGCCGAACGAACTGTTCGGACCGTTCGATATCCGTAAGCTGCGCGAAGGCGAGCTGAGCACGAATACCGAGGGGATGATGCCCGAAGCGGACTTCGTGTTTCTCGACGAGCTGCTGAATGCGAACTCCGCGATCCTGAACTCGCTCCTCACGGCGCTGAACGAGCGCATGTTCCGCCGCGGGCGCGAGTCGCGCCCGCTGCCGGTGATGATGGTCGTCGGCGCTTCCAACAGGCTACCGGAAGACGATTCGCTGGGCGCCCTCTTCGACCGCTTCCTGATGCGAGTGCGGTGCGACAACGTGCCGGGGGAGCGGCTGGGCGAGGTTCTCGAGGCGGGGTGGAAGCTCGACCTGCAGATCGAGATGGACCGGGCGAGCGTGGGCGTCGGCGAGATTCACCGGCTCCATGCGCTTCTGCCCCAGGTGGACCTCTCGGCGGTCCGCGCGGCCCATATCGACCTCGTCGCGCGCCTGCGCAAGGCGGGGATCGCGATCAGCGACCGCCGGGCCGTAAAGCTGCAGCGTCTCGTGGCCGCGAGCGCGATTCTCTGCGGACGGCAGAAGGCGGTCGTGAGCGACCTCTGGGTGTTCCGGCATATCTGGGATACCGAGGAGCAGCGCGAAGTCCTGGCGGCCCAGGTGGCGGAGGCGATCGGGAAGGCGGGAGAGGAGCCCGACGCGCACCCGAGGGCGCGCGGCGGCGCGGCGCCCGACCCGGAGGCCCTGGCGCGGGATCTGGAAGCGGTGGAAAAACGTCTTTCGGACGCGCAGCTGGCCGCTTCCGACCGCGCCGCGGCGCGCGACCGGCTGGCGGCGCTCGCGGCTCGCGTCCAGTGGGTCGGCGATGCGTCGGCCCGCGGGTTCCTGGGCGAGAAGGTGGATGCCCTTTGGGCAAAGGCCGGTCGCTGAACCCGGCAGGAGCGGTCGATTGACGCAGCCTTCGTGTTCCTGGGCCGTACGGCTTGACGCCTCTCGCGCCGGCGGAGCGGCCGTGTTGCGGTTGAGGAGCGGGATCGAGGCGTGCGAAAGGGGCGCGGATCTCTGGCTGAAAGGGCCGGATGGCGGGGAAGAGCTGGCGCTGGAGCTGCGGCGGCTGCCCGGCGCGGACCGGTACGACGTGCTGCCCGGAGGCGTGCTGCGCGAGCCGGGGAAGCGCGTGCCGGGGGGGAAGCTGCCCGAGGGGCCGTGGGTGGCCGCCGCGGCGTGGGCGCTGGCCGCGCCCCAGGCCGGGTCGCTCCCGGCGGAATTGACGCAGCGCGTCAAGCCGCGCCTCGAGCGGTCCGTCGAGGAGCGCCCCGCAAACCTGCTGCGCCTTTCCCTCGAAGCCTTCATCCGGTGGGCCCAGGCTTCCTCCAACGCCCGCCTCCGTCCGCTCGCGTTCGCCGCATCCGCCGGGGAAGCCCTGGTGCGCGGAGAGCCCCTTCCCGCCCTCGCAGGCGTCCCCTGCTCCGAGGACGGAGGCATTGCCGTCCCCTGCGGGTGGGCCCTTCTCCCCGCCGCCGGCGCCGCCGCCTGGCGCGAGCGCCTCGCCCTCGCCGACGGCGACCTCGCCCTCTTCAACACCGATGGCTCCTTCGAGCGCGTCCCGGCAGCCGCCTTCGTGCGCGCCAGCCGGTCGGCCGCGCGGGCGACGGCCGGCCATGCGTGACCCTCATTCGCTGGCCCGCGCCTACCTGACGCCGCCGTCGCTGGCCTTCTGGAAGTGGACAGACAACGCGCGGGTGGCCGTGTGGGCGGACGGGTCCACGATTGCTTTCCGTGAAGAGGTCGCCTACGCGCTCGGGAAACTGGCGCCCGGCGGGCTGCCTCCGTTCGGGGCGCTTGTCCTCCTGATCTCCGCGTGCCGGCCCTTGTGGAAAGAAGCGGGACGGCCGGCCATCGAGGCGCACGTCGCGACACTGGAAAAAGTCGGCTCGCTCGACGGGCGTTTTCCCCCGGCGTGGCTGAAGGACGTGCTCGACTCGCTGGACCGCGTCAACCGCCTCCGCATCGAGCTGCGCACCGGCGCTGACGCGAAAGCCCTGATCGCGGCGATGGTCTTCGACGGCGCCGAAGGACGGGGTTCGGTGGAGGAAGGGGAAGCGATCCTGAGGGCCGTTTCGGAGGGAGCGCTTCCGGACACGCGCGAGGCTGAAACGATCTCGAAATGGCTCGTGTTCCGTTTCCTCCAGGACCTCGCCGTGCTGCGGCAGGGACTCGCCAGGGTGTCGAACGAGTCGATCGAACTGCGGATGCGGACGGGGCTAGAGCGGCTTCCCTCGGCGGCGCCCGTGCCGGACGAAGTGGCGGCGGAGGAGGTGAGGCGGCTGATCGCGGATTTGCGCGAGGACCGGGAGCTCTCCGGGATCGCGCGGCTCGCGGCGGACCTGATGGCCGCCGTCCACGTTCCGCGGCGCGTTTCGGACCCGGAGGAGCTGCCGCTGGGGGGCGTTTCGGACATTGCGAACCGCGGCCCGCTCGACCGGCTGCTGGTCAGCGAACTTGCGCACGACGAGCTGACGCTGGCAACGCGGATCGCGCTGAATGAGGCGCTCTACCTCCGGCGGGAACAGCCGCCACGAAATCTCCCGGGCCGCCGCGCGATCCTGGTCGATGCCGGCATCCGCATGTGGGGCGTCCCTCGCGTTTTCGGCGCCGCCGTCTCGCTCGCCCTCGCCGCAACCGCCGACCGCTTCACAAGCATCTCCGCATTCCGGGCGTCGGAAGGCGGAATCGAAGCGGTCGACCTGACTTCGCGCGACGGCCTCGTCTCGCTCCTCGAGACGCTTCAGCCCGACCCTGTCCCGGCGGAAGCGCTGGCCAGGTTCCTCGACCGCACCGCGGCGATTGACGGGCCACTGGACGCGATTCTGGTGACGCACGAAGACGTCCTTCACGATCCGGGCTTCCCCTCGGCCTTGTCGAAGCTCGACGATCGCACGCTCGACGTGGCCACCGTCGGAGCGGACGGCAAGTACCGGATGTGGTCGGTGACCCGGCGAGGCCGCAGGCTGCTGAAGGAAGCGGCGCTTTCGCTGGATGCGATCCTCGCGCCCCCGCGGCCGGAACTGCGCGGCGTGCCTCTCGTGGGGCCGGAGCGCGACGTGGCGCAGCCGGTGATTCTCGCGGTCGAACCGTTCCCGTTCCTGCTGCCGCACGAGGTCGAGCCTCGGCGCGCCGCGCCTCACGCGGAGCTCGGTGTCGTTTCCATGACCCGCGACGGCCGGCTCATGCACTGGGCGCACAAGGACACCGCCGCACGCCAGCTCACCGCGGCGCTTCCGCGCGGCGTTCTTCACTGGATCGCGGTCGAGGACGAAGGGCTCGCCTTCGCGCTCCTCGGATCAAGCCGGGCCGCGCTTCATCTCGTCACGGCCGAGCTCGCAACCGGGCGCTGCACCGTCGCGCGGCTGGCGGCGACCGGCTACCCGCCCGCGGCGGTATTCCGGCACCAGGAGGCTCTCGTTCTCGCGTACTCCCGCAAGCTCGACGTCTTCGACATCCGTTCCGGCGAATTGCGCGAAGTCTTCCCGATCGAGCACGGCGCTTCGTGGGGCCATGGCCGTTATTTCTTCGACAACGGCGGCTGGGCCTGCGTCGCGTTCGACGGGCGCTCGGCGGCGATCACGCGTGTCCCGAAAGCGCCGCTCAGCGCGGGGTTCCTGGAAGTCTTCGACCGGCGAAGCGTAGACGGGCCGTGGGGCGTGACCGCCAGCGGAGGCGTCGTGAATCTCGCGGGCGGCGAAGCGATTTCCATGAAGTCGGCACTCACGGCGGCAGGCGCCGTCGCCGGTGTTTCCCGGGACGGCCACCGGGTTGCGCTGCGCGGCGCGGGCGCGGCTTCCCGCCGTCACGTCGTTCTCAACCTCGAGAAGAACGCCGCTTCCGAGGTTTACGGCGACCCCCTGCTCGCCCTGGAACCCGCCGTCGCCGCGCTTTCGCGCCGAAGCGTCCGTCACAAGTTTGCAGCGATCGGTGTGGAAGCGGGGCACCTCGTTCTCATCCCGTCCGCCGGGCCGGCCCGTGAGATTGCGCTCCTGCCCGATGGCAAGGGCATGTCCCTGCGGGCGCGCGCCGGGACCGGCGCCTTGATCGGCGTTCCGTTCTGCAATTCGTCCCCGCCACGAGGCGCACGGTACGGCCTCAAGGTCGCCTCCTGGAACAACGGGAGCCGCGCCTGGACCGACACGCGCGGGCTGCTTCACCTGAGAAGCGGCGACAACCGGTTGCCGGAGGTGGCGCTCGTGCTGACGGACGAGGGCGCGCTCGCGGGGTGGACTTCGGAAGGAAAACTGTGCGGCCCGCGGTATTTCACCGGGGACCGCGCGAATTCGGAACCGGCGCCGGTGTTCTCCGCGATCGCGCGATTCGTGGAGGAACTCGGTTGATCCGATTCCCTCTCGCGATCCTTCCGGCCGACGCTTCCGAACGCGAGGCCTCCGGCTGGTTCGTGCCCGGAGCAGGGCCCGACGCGTGGCTCGACGAGATGGGATCGTGGGACGTACCGCTCGAGAAAGCGACGCTTCGCCTCGTCCCTCGAGATCCCGGCGATCTCCGTCCCTGCGGCGCGCTCGTGACGCTTCCCGCCGGTCGCCGGCCGCAGACCAGTCCGCGCGCCGAGCCGTGGGCCTGCCTCGGGGGCAAACTGTGGCTGCCCTGCCGTGCGCGGCTCGAGACGCCGATTTCGGAAGCAGAAGCCGGGAAATTGCCAGGCGAAGCGATGGCTCTTCATCCAGGCGTCGGCCTCGTCGCGTTCGGGGAGGGGAGCGCGCGCCGCGTCGCTGATCTTCTCGCGCCGCCGGAGGAGCGGCCGTCGGACTGGTCGAAAGCGCGCCCGGGCGTTCCTCCGGCGCCGCGTCTGCTCGCGGTCGAGCCCGAGGACCCGCCGCGGCTGGAGCGGATCATGGCCGAGGGGCGAGGGGACATCGGGTCGCGCAAGCCGGGCGAGCTCCCTCCCGCTCCGGGTGAACCCGGCGCGCTGGGTCAAGCCGCAAGCTGGATGAGCCGCAAGCTGGCCGAAGCCATCGACAGGTTGGCAAAAGGAGCGGAGACCGGGCCCCGTCATGAGCGAGGCGCCAAGGGCGCCGAGTCGAATTGGGTGGACCGCCTCCGCAACTGGTCCGCCGACAAGCTGCAGAAATGGGCCGCGGAAATCCAGAAGGCGCGCGAAAAGGAAATCCGCCGTCTCATGCACCTCCTCGCGACCGACCCCGACGCCGGCCTCAAGTTCGCTATCCCTTTCGGGGGCGAAGGAGCGCGCGGGATCGCCGTCCCCGGTTCCTCGCTCGGCCCACGCAACGTCGACTTCTCCCTTTCCCGCCTCGGCGGCGGCCGCCCGGCCGACTCCTGGTCGATGGACTGGAAGACTCAACAGGAACTCGTGGCCCGGTACAGGGAACTCGCAGTCCGGGAGCTTCGCCTCGGCCGCCACCGGCGCGCCGCGTATATCTTCGCTGAACTCCTCGGCGATTTCCGCGCGGCGGCGGACGCGCTGACGGAAGGGCGGCACTACCGGGAAGCGGCGGTCCTCTATCGCGAAAAGCTGAAGCAGCCGATGCAGGCGGCGGCCTGCCTCGAAAAGGGCGGTCTCCTCCTGGAGGCCATCTCGATTTACGACGAGGAGGGTCACCACGAAACCGCCGGTGATCTCTTCGCAAAAATCGAGCGGCCCGAAGACGCGGCGGCCATGTGGCGCAAGGCCGTGAAAAAACACCAGGATCGGGGGGACGCCCTGGCGGCCGGCAAGCTGCTCGTCGGGAAGCTCTCGGCCGACGATGAAGCGCTGGCGCTCTTCGAATCGACGTGGCCGTGGTCTCACCAGGCGGGGCCGTGTCTCGAGGCGCGCTTCGAGCTCCTCGGCGGGCTCGGGCGCCACGACGCCATGCGCCAGCTCCTCGGTCGCTTTCTTCGCGAGAGTCTCCCTTCGTCGCGCGCCATCCTTCTTGCCCGTTCGCTGGCCGCCGCCTCCGCCGTTTACCCCGACCGCTCGATCCGCTCTCGCGCTGCCGACGCCGCTCGCGTCGTGGCCGGCCGGCTTCTGCCGTCGGCGGATGCCTCCGATGCGCAGGAGCTTCTCCGAGCCGTCGCGCGCACCGCCCCCGACGACCGCCTCCTGGCCCGCGACATCGACCGTTTTCCGCGCCGCCGCAGAGCGGCAACCGTCCTGCTTCCACCGAAGCCGCGCGAGACGGAGTGGACGCCCATCCTCGCCTACCAGATCCAGCTGCCGGGCGACATCCTCTGGGAAACCGCCTCCGCCAGGCGTGACCTCCTTTACGTCGCCGGTTTCGGCGGAGGCGGCGCCGTCCTGGCGCGGACCCCATGGAGCGAGACGGTGCAGACACTCACATGGATGCCGGCGTTCAATTACCCGCACATCCTCGAGCCGGGGCTGGACGCGACCCGGCCGGTGCTGTTCGCGGGATCGCCAGGGCCGCGCCTCGAACTCATGAACTTCCCCCGCAACGACGCCATCCCCCACGTCACCCCCGCCGGCACCCCGCCGTGGTTCCCCGATGAAGTCCTCGGCGCCGCCGTCGCCGACCTCGGCACCGTCTGGGTCGTCCGCGAACATCTCGACCGACTCGTCGCCTGGGCCTACACCCAGCAGGGGGCCATCTCCGCGATCTACCCGCTTCCACAACTCGAGGAAGCGCTTCCCGAGGGCGAATCGCTTCGCACCTTCGCCCCGATCCCGAGCGTCGCCCAGCGCCTGAACCTCTTCGCCGCCCTCGGCCCGCGCCTGGCCCGCCTCGGCCGCGACGGCGCCGTCGCCACCGTTGATCTCCCTTCAAACATCCTGGCTCTCTCCGCGGCATCGCTCCCCGACCGCTCCATGATTGCTGCGGCCTTTGAAGCGGGTGGCGCGCTCGTTTTCGACGGCCCCGATCTCTCTCACGTCCGCCGCTTCGCTGAGGACCTCGCCGAGCCCCTCCTGACGTTCACCCGCGACGGCACCTTGATCGCCGCCGGCGAAAAGGAAGCGCGGGTTTTCGACACGAGCGAAGGAAGGGTCTACGAAAAAGCGGTCTTCCCGGTCCTGGGCGGTCGACCGGTTGCCGCGGTTCCGGGGCCAAAGCCAAATGAGTTTGCGCTGGTCATGCCAGGTGGCGAAGTGCGCGTGTATCGCATTCCTCGAAAGTAGGTCGCCGGGCGGCTCGCCTTGACCCCCCCCACCACCCGGACGTTTAATAGCCCCCCTACCCGGCATGCCCACCGCACCAGAGACCCTCAAGGCCATCGAAGAAGCCCGCGCACGGGCCGAGTCGCTCTTCCACACCTACTCCGGCGCGTGCTCCAAGGCGTCCAACAAGCAGGCCCGCGACCTCTTCGGCCGGCTCGCTTCGTGGGAAATGCACCACTTCGAGGAAATGGACCGCGCGCAGGCCGCGCTCAATACGTCCGGAGCATGGGTGGATTACGCCTCGACGGACTACGAGAAATCGGACCCGGGACTCTCGGACAAAAAGGACACCTGGGAGCGTTCGACAAACACGTATTTCAACGAGCAGGAAGCGCTGGCCGCGGCGATGGAAAACGAGCGCGCGAACTACACGATGTTCCTGGGGCTCGCGGCGAAGGCGAAAGCGCAGAAGGAGCGCGACTACTGGACGGCGCTGGCCGCGGACGAGGACTGCCACCTGCGGACAATCAAGGAGCAGCTGGAGTCTCTTCGCGGCGACGGCAAGTGGACCTGGCTTGAAGTTCAGAAGAAGGGCGCGCCGAGGCCGAGCGTGGCGGCCGCGAAGGCGGCGGTCGGGCAGATTTCACCGATTTCGACGCACGACCTGCCGGCGCACCGGTTGAAAGGTGCGCCCGGGGATCGGGCAACGCGGGGCGAAGTCGAGACCGAGCTTCTTCCACCGGGATGGGAGCAGATGGAACCCGACAAGTCGCAGAAGTTCCGCGAGGTTGGGTGGCAGCCGCCGCAGATCAGCGACCCTAAAACGCCGGTGCCCGGTGACCTGAAACCGCCGGCGACGGCGCCATCCCCTGGAGGAGGCTGGGTTCCGATGGGTGCGGACGTCGCGCCGAAGCCGCCGTCGCCTTCGGCGGGCTCCTGGATTGCGGAGGATAAGCAGCACCTCATGAAGCAGCCGCAGGTGATCCCGGAGCCCTCGCCCGGACCGAAGAAAAAGGCGCCCTCCACCGCCCGCCTCGTCGGCCACCCCGCCGACAGGCGTTCGGGCATCCCCGGCGATCCCTCGCAGGCGACCGACACCAAGATCATGGACCGCCCCCTCGCCCATACCGGCGGCCGCTGGGTCTACGAGGCGAGCGTGAAAACGGTCGAGCAGCTCTGCGCCCCAGACCGGCCGCCCGCCGATGCCGACGCCCTCGCCCTCATCGCCGGACGCGCCCGGAAGACATTCCTCGACATCGTCAATCGACGCGGCGGCCAGGGATGGGAATTGCTCCAATTGGCGTTCCAGAAGGATTCGGTCGTGTTTTTCTGGAAAAGGCGCGAGTGAGCGCGCGGAGGATCCCGCGGCTCAGGCTGCGTCGGCCGGCAATGGAGAATTGAGTCGCTTCGCGTCCGCTGGCCGACTCCGCCCGGCCCGCGGGATCCCCCGCGCGCTCAGGAATACGGACTGATGAGAAGAGAGGTTCCGCTCCATCGATGCGCGCTTCCGGTCGTTTAACATGGGGCCCCCCACCGCATGAAACGCATCCTCCCTCTTCTCCTCCTCGGCGCCGTTCTCGGCGTCGTCATCTTTGTCATTCTCAAGGCCCGCTTCGGCAAGAAAGACGTCGACCCCGAGGCGACTGAAACCGCGGATGGCGGCGCTTCCAAATCCAGGACCGGCCTGCGCGATTTCCAGAAGTCCAAGGCGGGCCTCGTCAAGACAACCGACCTGGAGAAAGGGGCGCAGCTCGACCCGAACGCACCGGAAACTCCGCTGGGCGAGTACGTGGCCGTCCGGGAAAAGGCGATCGCGAAGTGGCGGACAACAAAGGTCGACGTCGAGTGGGACGGATTGCCGCTACTCCAGGCCCTGGCCGACCTGTCGCAGCGGTACGGGCTGGAAGCGAAGCTGGATCCGGCGGCGGAATCGGCCTCTGAGACGATCGTGGCGGAGCAGATTGAGGCGCTGGCGGCGCTCGAACTGATAACAAAGTCGGGGAATCTGGCGTGGGTCGTGACGGCGTCCGGGGAGATCTGGATCATGCCGCTGGACAAGCTGATGTCCTATGCGCCGCCATCGTGGTTCGACCTGAAGGAACTCTGGGCGGCGAGGGAATCCGTTCTGAAGGACCGCAACGCAGGCGTGGTGAGGGAGCCCGAGCTTGCGAAAAAGTTGCGGGACACGGCGATCGTTGCCAGGGGAATTCCGGCGGGGGACATTCCGGCGCTTCTCTCGTTCCTGTCGCAGGTGACGGAAGTGAACTACGTCATGCGGCCGGCCGAGCGGCCGCCGGCTCTTCCTGCGCTGGCGCCCCTGGAAGGGGAGTCTCTCGACACGTTTCTTCGAAGGGCGCTGGAGCCGGTGTCTTACACGTTTACGGTGACGAAGGACTCCGTGATCGTGCTGTCGAAGGAGCAGGAGGAGGTCGAGAAGAAGGAGGCGGTGTCGAGGGAGGACGAGCGCAAGGGGCGGATCGAGGCCGAAAAGGAATTCTGGAAGAAGCTCGTCAACGTCGGTGGCGAGAACGTGTCGCTCCGGGATCTGTCCGACGAGCTGTCGCGCGCCCTGAGTGTGCCGCTCGTGATCGACCCGCGTTCCGCCCGGCGCTCCGCGCGGTACACGTTCAAAGCCATCGAGCGACCTGCGCAGGAGATCGTGGATATCATGAAAAAAGGCGCGCCGGTGGAAATCTCATTCAGGGAAGGCAAGATCTGGGTGCTTGCGCCCGAAGATTTACACGAGTAAGGGCCGGGCGGGTTCGCGAAACAGCGGGTAACCTGTGGTCACCTCAAAATGACCTCTCAACTCGTCTACCTCGGCATCGCCGCCGCTCTCATCGGTCTCAACGGATTCTTCGTGCTCGCCGAGTTCGCGCTCGTGAAGGTGCGCGCCACTCGCCTCCGCGAACTGTCCGAAGCCGGCAGCGCCGCCGCGGGCAGCGCGCTGGCCATTCTCTCGAAGATCGACGCCTACCTCTCAACGTGCCAGCTCGGCATCACGGTGGCCTCTCTTGGCCTGGGATGGGTCGGCGAACCCGCATTCGCCCGCATCCTCGCGCCGTTGCTCCAGAAAATCGGTGTGGTCAGCGAAGCCGTGATACACACCGTCGCGTTCGCCGGTGGGTTCACCTTGCTGACGGCGTTGCACATCATCATCGGTGAGCAGGCCCCGAAACTGTTCGCCATCCGCAACGCCGAAACCGCCGCCCTTGCCATAGCCCGCCCCCTTCGCGTCTTCCACGCGCTGTGCTATCCCGCCATGTGGGTCCTGAACGGCGCCACCAACCTCGTTCTCCGCCTCTTCGGAATTCCCCAGGGCTCCGCGCACGAACTGGCGCACTCGGAAACTGAACTCAAGATGATCCTCGGCGTGTCTCACGACCAGGGAATGTTCACCCTTTCGCGCCTCCTCATGATGGAGAACGTGCTCGACTTCGGAACCCTGAAGGTCGAGGACGTCATGCTCCCCGCCGCGAAAACCGCCCTCCTGGACCCTTCGAAACCCTGGAAGGAAAACCTCGACGTCATCGAGCACACCCTTCACTCCCGCTATCCCCTCACAGCACCGCGCATCGAGAAAGAGGTGCACGTCAAGGACATCGCTCTGGCCATCGCGAGAAGCGGAAGCGTTGACCTGAAAGCGGTCTCGCGGCCGGTCCTGCGCGTGACGCCGGAAATGCCGGTGGAAGAGCTGCTGAAGAGATTCCTGATGGGCGGCCCGCACCTGGCGACGGTGGAGAAAGACGGGCAATTCGCGGGAATCGTAACGATGGAGGACGTGCTGGAAGAATTAGTGGGCACGATTCGCGACGAGTTTGAACAGGTGAAGGACTATCGCCTTTCGGAAATCGTGGCGCCGGAGGCCGTCTGTCTCGACCTGCTCCCCGGCACGAAAGAGTCCATCATCCGCCAACTGGCTCTCGGCGTCGCCAGGGCGCGGAACGACGTCGATCCGGCGAAGGCCCTTCCCGCCGTGCTCAAACGTGAGGCGCTTGCCTCCACGGGTCTCGGCATGGGCGTGGCGATCCCGCACGGACGAGTCGAAGGATTGGTGCGGCCGGCCGCGGCGCTTGGGCGCGCTTCGAAGGGGCTGGACTTCCAGTCGATTGACGGGAAGCCGGTCAACCTCGTTTTCCTGATTCTCTCGCCGCCGCACGATGAGGGCGCGCACCTGCACATCCTGGAGAAAATATCGTCGCTGCTGCTCAGTGACTACCTGAGGGAGAAGCTGATGACGGCGGCGACAGCGGAAGAGGTGATGGAGGTGTTCAGGCTGGCGGATAGAAGTAAGACTGCCTAGGACGGCAGGGGATCGGGGAAAGCGGGATTGTGACGGGGGGGCTTGGGCTGGGGATGAGGCAGCCCGGGATTCGCCCTGGCTCTTGCCCCATCCCAAACCCGCCACTTCCCAAGCCCCTGCTGTTGGCTCCCAAAACGTAAGAAGGGAGGCCTCATCGGCCTCCCTTCCGTTGTTCAGCGAGCGTCGTACTTTCTTAGTCGCACACCCACACCCGCACGCACTTCGTTTCGTAGTGCCCGGGGACGCAAACCCGCTTCGCCACCCGCTTGCACTCGCCTTCGACCCAGAACTTCACCGTCTTCGTGCAGGTCACCGCGGGGATCTCGCGGGTCGTCCAGTAACCGGCCTTCACCATGATCCTGACCTGGTTGCCGCAGTGATCACGTTCGATCCGGAAGACCGGGGCGACGTAGAACCTTTCGCAACGGGCCGGCGTGACGATCTCGGTGACACGGCGGAACTCGTAGTGGCCGGGCTCGTGGACTTCGACGTACTCGATCGTCTCGTATCCGGGAACCCAGTTCTGGACCTCGACCGTCTCGTAGCGCCCGCAACCGGCGCCGTAGCCGCGCTGACCGGCGTAGATCCGGGCGCCGTGGCGGAGGATGTCGACGTGACGATCGTGGGCGTCCTCCAGGATGTCGACGTGGCGTTCGTGGGCCTTCTTGATTCCCCTGCTGACCTTCTTGAAGAAGTTTTCGGCGCTGGCTTCGCTGGATCCGATGCTGAACATCAGGGCGGCGGTGCTGAAGATTGCGATGAGCGTTTTCATCTGAGTCTCCTTTAGTTCGTTGTTGTTGCGTTTGTTGTTTGGAAGACGGAAGGGAGTATCGCAAGGCGTGTGCCAGACCATGAGAATTCGTAAGATTTGATTATGTAAGGAGTTATGAAATTCAGCGCGGGTCGCGCAGTGTCCGAAAATACGGACACCCGTCGCGAAATCATTCGAAAGCAACGGCAAGGACGAGGGCCCTTGACCCTCCACCCTTTGCTCCGTTATCACCGCCCCATACACTCTCTCAGCTTCCACTTCGGAGTCCTGCTTCGATGAAGATCTACACACGCACCGGGGATACCGGTACCACCGGCCTCATCGGCGGCGCGCGCGTCCCCAAGGACGACCCGCGCATCGACGCTTACGGCATCGTCGATGAACTCAACGCCGCACTCGGCGTCGTTCGCTCTGCCGGTCTACCCCCCGAAACGGATGCTGAAATCACCCTGATCCAGAACGACCTCTTCGCCCTCGGCGCCGACCTCGCCGACCCGCGCCAGGACGCACCAGGCCGCATGCGCGTCGATCCGGCCCGCGTCCCTGCCCTCGAAAAGTGGATCGACACCATGGAGAGTCACCTCCCCGCGCTCAGAAACTTCATCCTTCCCGGCGGCTCGCCCGCCGGCGCGGCTCTTCACCTCGCCCGCACCATTTCACGCCGCGCCGAGCGCGCCGTCGTCACCCTCAAGAAAACTCACCCGCCGTGCATCGATGCCGTCGTCTACATCAACCGGCTCGCCGATGCGCTCTTCGTCGCAGCCCGCTACGTGAACCACGCCGCCGGTGTTCCGGAAGTGGAGTGGAAACCGCGGAAGTAACGCTCCAACGTTCGCGCCTCGCGCGGGCGCCCCCTACAATCCGGCCATGTCCGGCATCAATCGCGTCTACCCGAAGGAAGTCGATGTCGTCATCGTCGGCGCCGGCATCAGCGGCGCTTCCTCCGCCTGGAATCTCGTCCGCGACTCGAAGCTCCGCGTCGCCGTCCTGGACGCCGGACCGCGCGCCGGTGGATCGACCGCCCGAAGCGCCGCCGCGTTCCGGCACCAGTTCTCCTCGCTCTCGAACATCGAAATGTCGCTTCTCTCAGGACGCGAGTACCGGGAATTCTCGAAGCAGTTCGCCTGCGAGGAAGTCTTCTCGCAGAACGGTTACCTCTTCCTGTGGAGCGAACAGGACGCCGCCGACGCCGCTTCATCGCGCGTCGCATTCCAGCTCGCCCACGGAGTGCCCGACGTCGCGATGCTCACCGCGGCACAGGTGCGCGAGAAATTCCCGTGGATCGACCACCCGGAGCTGAAGGGCGCCTCGTGGTGCCCGCATGACGGATTCCTGAAGCCGGATCTCGTCGCTTCGACGTACCTGGACGCGGCGGTGACGAAGGGGGCGACGCTTCTCCAGTATTCGCCCGTCACGGCCATTGAGGTCGCCGGCGGCGGGGTGACGGCTGTCATCGTGGGCGGCCAGCACCGGATCGGGTGCACTACCGTCGTGAACGCCGCGGGACCCTGGGCGAACAACCTCGCGAAGATGGCCGGATGTCCGATCCCGGTGACGCCCGTGAAGCGGTATCTCTACTTCACGAACCAGATCTACGGCCACGGCGTGTCGAAATGGCCGCTGACGGTTCTCGACCTCGAAGTCTACGGCCGCCCGGAGATGAACGGGCTGATGATGGGTTGGGATCTGAAACCGAGGAAGCCGGACGGCTGGGACCGCTTTCCGGTTCCGGATATCGATACGACGAAATTGAACGACGACATTGAAGCGGGGTTCGGGATCGGCGAGAACGACTACGGATTCGAGGTACTGCTGAAGATGGCGGATTGGATTCCGATGTTGGGTGAAAAGGCGGGTCTCGACCACGTCAGCTGCGGGTACTACGAGGTGAGCCCGGACGAAAAGGCGATCCTGTCTCCTGATCCGCGCGTGAAGGGCCTGATCCACGCGACCGGCTTCAGCGGGCACGGAGTGATGCACGCGCCTGCGACCGGGCGGATCGTGGCCGACCTGATTCTGCAACGCAAAGCGACGATTGACCTGAGGGCGCTCGCGCTGGAACCGCTGCTGAAAAACGAGAAGCGGGAAGATCCGGAGAGAATGGTGATTTGAGGGAGAGGCTGGCGGCGGCTATCAACTTGCGGTTGTGCATAAGCCCGCTTCAATCTGATCGATAGCCGCGGATCCGCTCAGCCTCCGCCAGCCTGTATCATGCCCCACTTCTCAAATGTCCAACCCCCTTCGCCGCTACCCGCCCGACCTCTGGCTGCTGTTCTTCGGGCGCATCATCACGGCGACCGGATTCGCCTTCTCATTCCCGTTCTTCGCAATCTACTGCGCGGGTCATCTCAAAATCCCCATGGGGGATGTGGGCGCCGCATTCGCGATCTCGGGGCTCGGCGGCGCGCTCGCCCGCTTTTTCGGCGGCGAACTTGCCGACCGTCTGGGGCGGAAGATCGTCATGCAGGGCGCGCTCGCAGGCCGCGCGCTGACCTCCGCGGGGATCGCCTGGCAGATCTCCACAGGCGCGCCTTTCTGGCAGCTTGCGGCGACTTACATCGCTTCAAATTTCACCGGCCAGCTCTTCGAGCCCAGCTCGCAGGCCTACGTCGCCGACGTCTCGACCGGCCGCATGAGAGCGGAGTCGTTCGGGTTCGTGCGAATGGGCATCAACGCCGGCTGGGCGCTCGGCATGATCCTGAACGCTCTCGTGACTGAGTCGTACGTTGTCACCTTTGGCATCACCGCCGGCGTCTTCGCCCTGTCGCTCCTCCTGTTCTCCATCTTTCTGCGTGAGCCCCCGCGCGCCCCACGCTCCGCGGAACCCGGCCCGCCCTGGACCGCCGCCCTCGCAAATCACCCTTTCCTCCTCCTCGCCGGCGCCGCCATCCTCCTGTCCGTCGTCTGGTCCCAGCTCGTCGCCGGCACCTCGATGTACGCCTCCCAGTTCGCCCACATCCCCGACAAGACAATCGCCTGGATCCTCGCCGTCAACGGCACCGGCGTCGCTATTCTCCAGATTCCCGCCACCCGGTGGATGGGCCGGGTCGGTCTCGTTCCCGCCCTCGTGACAGGCTGCCTCCTCTACGGCGCCGGTTACGGCTCCTACACCTTTTGCACCCAGCCCTGGCACTTCGCCGTCGCCATCGCCGTCGTCACCTGCGGCGAAGTCCTCTGCGCCCCCGCCGGCGCTTCCCTCGCCACCGAACTCGCCCCCCTCTCCCAGCGCGGCCGCTACCTCGGCGCCTACATGTTCACCCAGAATTCCGGCCAGGTCTTCGGGCCCTACATCTCCGGCCAGCTTCTCCAGCGATTCCCGGCGCATCCGGGCGCTACATGGTTCACGATCGCGGGCATCGCCGGCGCGTCCGCCGTCGCTCACCTCGCCATCGTGAAACTGTTCGGGGTGGGGAAGCGCCCACCGCGGGAAGTCGAAGCCCGGGTGGAAGTGAAAGCCGTGGCTGCGGAAAAAGAAGCATGACGGCGCGCAGCCCGCGTAAAGTTTGCGCCGAATGAGCGCCTTCGACGCCCGCCGCGCGCTGAACTTCGCTTCCTCGATTTCGAGGCCGAGGCTGTGCGGGACCACGGAGGAGCGAGTGGTGGCGGGTGAGGTGCGCGAAGCGCTCGCAGGCGCGGGGTGGGCAGTCGAAGAGGAGAATTTCGAATTCCGCCCCGCCGCGGACAGCATGCTGCGAATCTCCCTGTTCCTGACTCATCTCGGGCTGGCGGCGATCGGGCTCGGGCTCTGGAAGGACGTTCGGCTCGCCTGGGGCGGGCTGGCTTACCTGGGCGTGCTCGCGATCCTGCTCCCCTGGCTCATCCGTCGCACATTCGACGCGACGATTCGCGATTGCGGCGCTTCTGACCCTCCCCGCAAGGGCTGGATCCGGTCCTCGAACCTCATTGCGACTGCAGACGGTCCTGCCGGAAGCCCGCAGTTCGTCTTCATGGCCCACTACGACTCGAAATCGCAGTCACTTTCGCTCGGGGGCCGCATCGCGCTCTTCAGATGGGCGCGGACCGCGGCCTTTTGTTTCCTCGGCGCCGCGCTCGCCCGGTTGCTTCTGAACCCCGACCTTCCGATCGAAGTGATCGCGGTCGCCGGCGTCCTCGTGCTGCTTCTGTCGCTCCCGCTCTACCTCCTGCGCACGCACAACAAGTCCCCCGGCGCCATGGACAACGCCAGCGGGGTCGGGGCGGTGGTGGAGATGGCGAGGATCTGGAAGAGCCTTCCCGCGTCGAGGAGGGCGCGCGCCATTTTCCTCGCGGTCTCCGGCGAGGAATTCGGGATGACGGGCTCGCAGGCGTGGGTGAAGCGCCACATTGACGCACTGCGTCAAGAGAAGCGGCTCCGCGTGCTCAACTTCGACGGCGTCGGCTATGCGGGAGCCGTCTGGGTCGTGCCGGCGCGCGGGCCCGAGTCGGGCGGCGTGTCGATGAGCGACGCAGTGGTCGCGGCCGGAAAGGGAGTGGGCGTTTCGGTCGGCTCATTCCCGCCCTCGATCGGGCTGATGACCGATCACGCATCGTTCACGAGGGAGCGTCTGGCCTGCGCAACGCTGCTGACCCACTCCTGGCTGGCGAAGCGGCTGCATACAGCGGCGGATGCACCGGAAACGCTGAGGGTGGAGGGATTTGAAAAAGTGGGGAAGGTAGCCCTCCGCCTGGTCGAGGATCTGGGCCGGGTGGAATAGGCCCCAGGGTGCAGGTTTCAGGCACGAGGATAGAATGCGGCCATGCGTGAGCTTCCCTGGTCCTGGCTTGGCCGCGTTCCCTACGACGAAGCGCGCACGCTGCAGCGCGAGCGCGTGGACGCAGTCGCCGCCGGGACCGCCTCGCCGATCCTCTGGCTTATCGAACATCCCGACGTCGTCACCGTCGGGCGCGGCGGTGATTTCGATGAAGCACGGGCCTCCGGCCTTCCCGTTTCTGAAACCGAACGCGGCGGCGGATTGACCTGGCATGGACCCGGGCAGGTCGTCGGTTACCCGATCGTTCCCGTCACGGACCATGACGTGCACCGGCACCTGAGGGACATCGAAGAAGCCCTGATCCGTTTTCTCGCCACCCTCGGCTTGCAGGGCGGCCGCAAGGAGAAACTCACCGGCGTCTGGGTCGGCGAACGGAAGATCGCCAGCATCGGCGTCGCCGTCCGCCGCTGGGTCGCTTACCATGGCTTTGCCTTCAACGTTGCCCCCGATCTCGCGGCCTTCCATCGCTTCCGCCCCTGCGGGCTCGACCCTGATGTCATGACCTCTCTGGCCGAACTCGGCGTGTCCGCGACGCCGGAAGACGTTGCGACGGGCATTGCACCCGTGTTCGGCGGCGTGTTTGGTTTCCGCATGACGCGCGACGTTCCCGCGGGGAGCCCCAGCGCTTGAAGGCGCTCATCCTCGTGGATCACGGATCAAAGCTGCCCGAAGCCAACGCGCTTCTCGAGCAGGTCGCGGAGCGCATCCGCGCACGCGGGGGCTTCGACCTTGTGAAAGGGAGCCACATGGAACTCGCGCCGCCGACGATTGGCGAAGCGTTCGACGCTTCCGTCGCGGCCGGCGCGACCGACATCACGCTGGCGCAATTCTTCCTCGGGCCCGGAAGGCATTCGACGCTCGACATCCCGCGCCTCGCGGCGGAAGCCGCGAAACGGCACGCCGCCGTCGCCTGGCGCGTCACGGAGCCGCTGGGACTTTCAGACCGGATCGTCGATGCCCTTCTCGAACGCGTCCGGGAGGCGCGCCCATGAACAAACAGGGTCGGTGGGGAATGGCCATTGCCGCCGTGATCGCAGGCGCGTGGCTTCTGTGGAAACTTCCCTCCATCGGACGCGGGGCACTCTTCGCTGCCAACGAAGCCGCCGCCATCGACGCACTCCGCAGGGTCCACACCGCCGAGCTCGACTTCCGCCGCAACGACGGCGACGGGAATGGCGTCCCGGACTTCTGGACCGGCGATCTCTCCGGCCTCTATCGCGTGGCGCAGCCGAACGGAGAAGCATCGGCGTTCCTCGACCCGGTCATCGCGTCGGCGGACAGGGCCCCCTTGCCTCCCGGCTCCGGCACGCGCCCGCGGCTGACCGCGGACCTGCCGCCGAAAGCCTGGAATGGCTACTGGATGCGGGCGCTCAAGGGCTTCGCTTCCGACGGACCGGACGAAGACTCCAACGCCTGGGAAAACCTCCGCGGCTTCGCGTTCGTCGCGTTCCCGGTGAAGGCGGGGGAATCCGGGAAGCGCGTCTTCCTTGTGGGTGTGGATGGGACGGTGTGGGCGAAGGATGCCGCGGAGGCCGCGCCTGAAGGCCCCGCGGAGTGGCCTGCGCGCGGGCCGGAGGCGGATGGATGGAAGAAGGCGGAGTAAAGAAGCGCGGGAGCCCGCTGCTGGCGGCGGCGATTCTCGTCGCGGCGCTGGGCATCGGCGCGGGCGTGCTGCAGATATTCCTCTCCGGCGCCGTGAATCCGGTGGACGGGAACGAACGCGAGGCGCTTCGCGTCCTCGACTCCGTGGCCACGCTGGAACGGCTCTGGCGCGACGGCGACGCGGACGGCAACGGCGCGGCGGACTGGTGGACCGCGGACTGGTCGGGGTTCCACCGGGCGCTCGCGAAAAATGGAAAGCCCGTGGCGATGACGAGCGGCGCGATCGCCGCCGCGGACGCGTCACCGCTTCCGCAGGGCCCCCGAATGTCCGCGGCCCTTCCGCGCTCGCCGCATTCCGGCTACTGGTTCCGCGCTTTCAAGGCGGAGAACGGGTACGCCTTCGCCGCCTCCCCCGCAGAGCCCGGCGCATCCGGGCGCCGTGTTTTCATCACGCGCGAGGACGGGCGAGTGTGGGCGCGAGACGGGGGCGAAGCGCCTCCCGCGTGGCCCGCCGCAACGGACGACGGCATGCGGGCGGCAGGCTGGACATTGGCGCGGCCGTAGGTAACACTTTCCCGATCGCCGCTTCACCGGAGACCCAATGACCCGCGTTCCTGTCGCCTTCGACCTGCAGACTGCGGATTGGAAAAAAACCCGCTACCCCGGCGTGAGCATTCACTTTCTGCGCACCGACAAGATGACGGGCGATTTGACGGCCCTGATCCGGATGGACGCGGGGTGCGGGTATCCGCAGCACCGGCATGTCGGCGACGAAGAGGTTCTCGTGCTGGCGGGGGGATACCGCGACAACGCGGGGACGTATCGGAAGGGCGACTACCACTGTCACAAGGGTGGGTCGGTGCACCACCCGGTGGCGATGGAGGGGGAGCCGTGCGTGATCTTTGCGATCGCCCACGGCGGGATTCAGTTGTTTGAGGAAAACCGCCGCGAGGTGGAGGAAAGGGCGGAGCCGCAGTTTGAGCGCCTGATCCAGCGGTGGGGGGACAATCCGCGGGTCCACGAGTGGCACAAATGGTGGGCGCAGCGGACGAAGGAACTGCGGGCGAAGTACCCCTGGCTGACGAGCCAGAAGCGGCTCGACCGGGTGACGGGGGAAAACGTCCTGGGTTTTCTCTCGGAGGAGACGCACCGGGCGACGATGCGGTGGCCGCTGGGACTGTTCGGGGCGCAGCGACGAAAGGTCGCATCGACGCCGCATCTAGCGGAGTGCCTGGAGAAACTACTCTGGTCGGACGAGCCGCTTGAAGCACGGGTGGACGGGGCGATGCAGGGGGAGTTCGCGTTCAAGGGGATTGGTCGCTCGACCGTGTTCCCGAGCCTTCTCCTGCAGACGGTGTTCCCGGAAAAGGTGGTCGGGCTGTTGTCGACCCGTTTTGCGCAGCACGCTTTTCCGGTGCAGGTGCCGCCGGGCGCGACCGCAGGGGAGCGGTTCGCGCTGATGTCGCGGTCGGTGCTGGCGTCGTGGAAAAGCGCGCGGCCGGACCAGCCGCTGAACCTGGCGTACTGGGTTTTGTGGATGGAGTACGCGAAGCATCACTCGGTGCGGCCGGCGAGTTTCAGGGCGTAGGGGGCTACCTGTTCACGCCGTGAATCGATCGGCCATAGACCCCTTCCGCCGCTTCCATGATGACCTCCGACAGCGTCGGGTGCGCGTGAACCGTCAGCGCAAGATCCTCCGCGCTCGCACTCATCTCGATCGCCAGCGTCGCTTCGCCGATCAGGTTCGAGGCCTCCACCCCGACCAGCTGCACGCCCAGCAGGATGTCGTTCTTCGCGTCGCTCACCACCTTGACGAAGCCGTCGGTCTCGTTCATCGACAGAGCACGGCCGTTCGCGATGAACGCGAACTTGCCAACCTTGACCTGGATGCCGGCCTTCTCGGCCTCCGCTTCTGTCATGCCGACCGTCGCGATTTCCGGGTCGGTGAAGATGGCGCCGGGAACGATGAAGTCCTTTTCGCTCTTGTGCCCCGCGATGACCTCCGCTGCGACGATGCCTTCCTTCGAGGCTTTGTGGGCGAGGAAGGGCGGGCCGCTCACGTCGCCGATCGCGTAGATGTGAGCGACATTCGTGCGGCAGAACTTGTCCGTCGCGATGAAACCGCGCTCGCTGGTTTTCACGCCCGCCTTCGGGAGGTCGAGGATGTCCGTGATCGGACGGAACCCGACGGCGACGAGAATCTTGTCGCACGCGATACTCGCCGGGCCCTTTTCCGTCTCTACTTCGACTTCCAGGCCGCCGGCCGCCGCCTTGTAGCCCTTCGCCTTCGCCTTCAGCATCCACTCGACGCCGCGCTTCTTCAGCCCCTTCTCGACGATCTTCACGAGCGACGGATCCTGCCCGGGGAGGAGCTGGTCCAGGGCCTCGACGACCGTCACCTTCGAGCCCAGTTTTGCGTACGCCGTCCCGAGCTCGAGGCCGATGACGCCGCCCCCGATGACGACGAGGCGCGGCGGCAGGACGTCGAGCTCGAGCGCTCCCTTGGCGCCGATCACGTTCTTGCCGTCGTAGGCAAAGCCGGGGATCTCGATCGGCCTTGCGCCCGTGCCGATGATGCAGTTCTTGAACTCGACGGTGTCAGTCTCTTTCTTGCCGACGACTTCCACCGTATTCGGCCCCGTGAACTTCGCCTGGCCCTTCACGACATCGACCTTGTACCCCTTGAGCAGCATCCCGACGCCGCCGGTGAGCTTGTCCACGACGCCCTTCTTGAAGACCTGGAACTTCTTGAGATCCGCCCTCACCCCCGTGGTCTCGATGCCGATGGCGGAGCCGTGAAGCGCACGCTCGTACTCCGTGGACATATGGATGAGAGCTTTCGAGGGAATGCACCCCCAGTTCAGGCAGACGCCGCCCAGGTCTTCGCGCTCGACGATCGTGGTCGGCTTTCCGAGCTGGGCCAGGCGGATCGCGGCGACATAGCCGCCGGGGCCGGAGCCGATGACCAGGGTGTCGGTCTTGCGCATGGGAAGTCTCCGGGTGGGTAGGGGGGAACGGCGTGGAAAAGGCCAACTCCAACTCCAGCCCCAGCTCCAATCTTATGGGAAAAGTTGGGGTGTGGCGAGGGGGCGGGTCACGCGGGAAGGCCGGCCAGGAGGCCTTTCGCGCAGGCTTCATGCCACTTCGCTCCGAGCCTCACGAAGATCGGCAACGCGGATTCCAGCGCTGCGCGCGCTTCCGCGGCGTTCATGCCGTTGTCGCGCTTGAGCATGGAATCGAGGGCCCTTGCGACATCGAGGCGGGCGGCCGCGCTTGCGAACGGATTCTCGCCTTTCTCGACGCTCGCGAGAGACCGGGAGTAGGCGCTCGCGGCGGGACCGAAGTCGCCCTTCGCCTCCGCAAGGACTCCCTCGGCGCGGTCGAGCGCGGGGCCGCTCTCGGCGCCCGCCGCGGCGCGCGCTTCCTGGAGCAGGCGCGCCGCTTCCGCCAGCTCGCCGGCGCCCGCTTCGGTTTCGAGGGCGTCGATGGAAGCGACGACGACGGATCCGGGGATCTGCCTTTCGCGGGCGAGCGCGAGGGCCCGGCGCGTGAACTCGCGGGACCCGGCGAAATTGCCGGCACGGATCGCGACGGCGCTGAGGAGGTGAAGGGCGCCGAGCTGGAGGGCGATGTAGCCGAGGTCCTCGGCGAGCTCGAGGGCTTTCTGGGCGTGGCCGCGGGCCTTTTCGCGCTCGTCGCGGTCGAGGTAGAGGCGGGCGAGGTCGGAGTGGACGAAGCACATCGAGCGGCGCTCGCGCAGGCGGACGTTGAGGTCGAGCGCCTGCACGAGGGTGACCTCGGCGTCCTTCCAGTCGCCCAGGTCGAGCTGCGCGCGGCCGATGTTGGTGAGCTGGCGGCCGTGCTCTACTAGGTCGCCGACCTCGGCGAAAAGCCGGGCGGAAGCGATGTACCGGTCGAGCCCTTCCCGGACGTGGCCGGAGGAGGTGTCCACGCCGGCAAGATTGTTCAGAAGCGCCGCTTCGGCCCACCTGTTCCCCTGGGCGCGCTGGAGGCGAAGCGCCTGTTCGTAGGCGGCCCGTGCCTGCTCGTGCTTGCCGTCGTCCTGCAGCACGAACGCTTCGGTCTTGAGGGCGTTGGCGATGGCTTCCGGCTTCTGGGTGCGCTCCGCGTACTGGCGTGACAGGACGCAGAGTTCCTGCGACAGCACCCGGTTGCCGAGGTAGCTGTGCTCGAACGACAGTGTCCCGAGGAGCCCCGCGGCATGCTCCGCGGCGTCCTGGGGAATGTCAGCGGGGCGGGGAAGCGACGTGCGGAAATCCTGGGCGCCCTTGCCGGAGAGGTCGAGGGCGAGACGGCGGAGGGTCTCGTCGCAGATGCGCGCGGCCTCCTTGAGGTCGCCGGCGCGGTGCATCGCCTGCGCCAGCGCCCGGCCGAGGCGGGCGCGCTGGACCGGCGTCTCGGCGACGGCGACCGCTTCGTCGCAAAGGCGCCGTGCCTCGGCGTTTTCACCGACACGCATCTGGACCTGCGCGAGTTCGCTGAGCGCGTCGAAGGACTTGCCGCGATCCTGGAGCGCCGCGTCGGACTTCATGACCCTCAAGGCGTTCTCGAGGTGCGACTTGGCCTCGCCGTTGGCGCACACCTTGGACGCCTTGATGCCGGCCTCCAGCGAATAGTCGCGCGCCTTCCGGCCGCCGCCGCCCAGCACGAAGTGGTGCGCCAGTTCGCCCGCGCTCACGCCCTTGCGGGCGAGGCTCGCGCGTTCGAGCGACTCGGCGACGCGCCGGTGGAGGACCTCGCGTTCGACTTTCGGGACGCCGCTGTAGATGACTTCGCGCATCTGGGGTGCCTGGAAGCGGTACAGGTCGCGGCCGAGGGGGTCTTCCGGGACGGACTCGAGGATGCCGATCTTGACGAGGCCTTCGAGCCAATCGACGAGCTGCTTTTCCTGCGCCGAGGAGATGTCCATGAGCGTCTCGAAGTCGAACTCGCGCCCGATGACGGAGGCGCCTGAGAGGACGCGCAGGACGTCGGGGTTGAGACCCTCGAGCTGGTGGCGGAGGAGTCCCGCGATGGTGTCGGGAAGACGGATCGACTGCGTCTTCAGCTTGTACCGCTCGTCGTTTTCCTCGACGAGCCCGCCGCGGAAAATTGCGAGGAGGAGTTCACGCGCGAAGAGCGGGTTGCCTCCCGATTTTTCCGCGACGACGGCGGCCAGGTCGGCGGCGTCGCGACGCTGGCCGACCAGGGCGGTGACGAGCGTGACGATGTCGGAGGCACGCAGCGGATCGAGCTCGCGAAGGACCGCTTCCCGGTCGCGAACCAGGGCGGCGAGGCGGCGCGAGAGCGGATGGGCCTCGCCGGCGTCCTCCGTGTTGAAGTTGGCGAGGAAGAGCACGGGGTGGCGGCGGACGGAGCGGGCGAGGAAGGCGAGCAGGTCGAGGGAAGACTCGTCGGCCGCGCTGGCATCGTCGAGGATGAGGACCAGCCCCGGCTTGTCCTTTCCGGCGCCGGCCGCCACGCCCTCCACCAGCCGTGCGATGGCGTCGTGAACCCGCAGGCGCTCGATTTCGGGAGTCAGTTCTCCTTTCGGGACGCGAACTTCCCCCGGGGCAATGCGGGCCAGCCGCGGGAGATCGGCCAGCTCCGGGACTCCGGCGCGAAGAGCGGCCGCAAGGTCGGGGGCGACGCGGTTTTCGGGGAGAAGTTCGAGCGCCTGCCTCGCAATCGGGATCCACGGGCCGTGGGCGACCGCCCGGTTCTCCTCGCGCGCCACGCCCGTCAGCACCGCGATGCCGTCGCGCGCGGCGACCGCGCCGAATTCGCGCAGCAGCCGAGTTTTCCCGATCCCCGTCGGGCCCCGGAAGACGACGAGCCCGCCCGATTTCTTCTCGAGCGTTTCCTTCATCCGCTCGCGCAGCCACTCCATCTCCGCTTCCCGCCCCACGAACGGCGGGATGTCCAGCAGAAGCCCCGACGGCGGCGCAGGCCGGACCTCGGTCCGCGCTTCGCTCGCTTCTGAAGCGGCCAGCGCGGCCATCCGGGGAAGCGCCCGGATGTAGCTTTGCCAGAGCGGCTGGAGTCCGGCGCGCAGCATGTCCTCTTCGGCTTGCACCCAAAGCTCCCTCGCCTGCGGCAGCCGGCCCATCGCCTCCTGGGAAACGGCGAGCCACGCCCGCGTCGTCGCCCGGCTGACCTGGGAGGGCTGGGAAAGGAGGAAAGGAATGCACGCCCGGAAATGCTCTTCGGATTTCGCGCCGTCGCCGCGCGCTGCGGCGACGCGGCCGAGGCAGAAGCGGAAGTAATTCGCCATCCCGGGAGCGTCGATCGTTGCCAGCGGAGCCGCGACGGCGTCGAGGACGGCGGCGGCCTCGTCGAAGTACTTTGCGTCGAGCAGGTGGCCCGCCTGGATCAGGATTCCCGCGCGGTCGACCTGGAATCCGATGACCCACGTCGACGGCGGCAGGTCCTTCAGCCGCGCGGCGAGGGCGGCGAGCCCCGCCATTCCCTCTTCGCCTTTCCCCAGGCGAATGGCGGCATCCGTGTCCGCGAGCTGGGAGTCCACCAGGACGCCGATGTTCGTCTCCTTGTCCGCGAGGATTTCGGAGAGGATCTTCCGGCACTCCTCGAACTCCGCCCGCTTCGACGCCAGCCGCGCCAGGAGATTGCACGCGCTCTGGTACGAGGACAGGAACCCCGCGCGCTTCGATAGTTCCCGCGCCTGCCGGGCCAGCGGCTCCGCGTCCGGCGACTCCGCGTCGGAGAGCACGCTCGCGAGGCCGACGAGGTACAGGCATTCGCCCGCCAGGAACCCGATCTGCCGCGCGCGGTCCAGCGCTTCTTTCAGCGTCACCAGCTGTTCGTCGTGCCGGTTCATCGACTCGAACGCGACCGACAGGTTGTTCAGCGCGCCGCACTCCTGCAGCTTCATCCCCTTCTCGCGCGCGAACTCCACGTTCTTGCGCATCTGGTCCGCCGCCGCCGCGAGCTGCCCGCCGCGCAGGCGCGCGACGCCGAGGGAATTCATGGCCTGGAAGCGCGCGACATTGTCGGTGATTCCCTCGGAGAGCTTCACGGCCTCCTCGGCCATCGCCAGGCCTTCGTGCGGCTTCCCGAGTTTTTCCGCGAGCGTGAACGCGAGGACGCCCATTGAGATGACGCGAAGCGCGGGGGACTGCGTCTCGCGAAGCGCTTCCCCGAGGTGTGCAATCGTCGCCTGGTAGTGCCCGGCCTGCTGCTCGGCGCGCGCGAGCTTGTAGTGGGCCTTCGCGCGGCGCTCGGGATCGGCGAGTTGCCCGGCGATGAGGACCATTCGATTGGCCGCGGCGGTCCCGTCCACGCTCGAGCCCGAGACCATCAGGATGTCGTAGAGCAGGTCCAGCGTGTCGTACATCCGCTGCATGGTTGCGGGGTCGCTCTTGTCCTCCAGCCCGCGCACCGCCGCCTCGGCGTGCCCGCGCGCCGCCTCATTCGCGTACACGCCGAACGCCTTGCGCGCCGCCTCGATCGCGTACCCCGTTGCCTTCTCGCGGTCGCCTGCATTCGTCCAGTGGTACGCCAGCGCCTCGGCCGCCTCTCGCGTGCCCGTGTCACCGCTGCGCTCCTCGAGCGCCTTTGCGATCGCGCTGTGAAGCAGCTTCCGCCGCCGCGGCAGCATCTTCGAGTACAGCATCATGCGTAGAAGCGGGTGCACGAACGCGTAGCGCTCGCCGGGGCGTTCCTTGAGGACTTTGGCGCGGACCCCGGAGTCGATGGCCTCGAGAAGAGCTCCCTCGTCCTCGCCTGTCGCGCGCAGAAGGACCTCGAATTCGAATTCCTCGCCGACGACGGCGGCGCCGCGCAGCGCGCCGAGCACCTTCTCGTCGATCCCCTCGAGCCGCTCGCGCAGCACCGCCTCCACGGTCTCGGGGACTTCCTCGGGCCACTGCCCCTTTTCCAGCGCGCCCTGTTCACGCAGCCAGCGGAGGAGTTCCTCCACGAAGTAGGGGACGCCCGCCGTCCGCCCGTGCAGCCTCTCCACGAACAGCTTCGACAGCTCCACGCCCGGCGCGAGCGCAGCCGCGAGCCGCGCCGTGTCCGCCTCGGACAGCCGCTTCAGCGTGATCGTCTCGCACTTCACCCCTTCGCGCTTCAGCGCCGTAAGGGTCGCGTCCACCGGGTGCGCCTTTCCGCCGCGCGGCGCGAGGTCCTCGCCGCGGCATGCGGCGACGAGCACGAGCCGGGCGGTGCGGGCGTTGCGGCCGAGGTACTGGAACAGCTCCAGGGAGAGTTCGTCAACCTGCTGGAAGTCGTCGAAGAAGAGCACCAGCGTTTCCTGCTGTGCGATGCGCAGGAAAAACCGCGTGACGGCGTCGAAGAGGCGGACTTTGTTCTCTCCGGGCTCGAGCGCGCTGGGTTCCGGGGCCTCGGCGATGCTCTTTCTTTCGAGGAGCCGCGGCACCAGCCGCGACAGGACCCGGCCGATGTCCGAGAACAGCGCGACCTCGAGATCGGCGTCGTACTGCCCGATCCGCGCGCTGTACGCCTCGATC
Source organism: Planctomycetota bacterium (assembly GCA_038060895.1). Taxonomy (GTDB): domain Bacteria; phylum Planctomycetota; class MHYJ01; order WSZJ01; family WSZJ01; genus WSZJ01. The sequence continues at coordinate 97,936 of JBBTCT010000012.1, read as the reverse complement.
ATCTCGATGAACGGCCGGTAAAAGACGCCGGCCCGCCGGTCCGCGCGACCCTTCAGGAACGTCACGCCGTACATCAGGGCCCGCGCGCAGAACTCCTCGACGAAGCGCGTCTTGCCGATCCCCGCTTCGCCCAGGATCACCGCCGTCCCGCCTTCTCCGGCCCCGGCCTGCTCGAGCACGCTCTGCATCTTCTGGAGATCCTCCTGCCGCCCGACGTACCCCGCCGCCGTCGCGATCGTGGTGCGCTGGTCGGTGGATTGGGCGCCCGCAGCAGAAGCTGCCGGCTTGTCGCCCTTGATGACGGCGGCGACGTCCGCCGCGAGAAGGTTCGCGTTCGGGTATCGGTCGACAGGATCACGCGCGAGCAGCTTCATGATCACGTCGTCCAGCTCGCGCGGCACCGCCGGGTTGTGCTTCGACGGCGCGAGCGGCGCCTGGGTGACCTGCTGGCGCATCAGGGCGAGAGGGTTGGTCTCGGAGAAGGGAAGCCGCCCGCAGACGAGCTGGTAGAGGATGATCCCGGTCGCGTAGAGGTCCGCGCGATGGTCGATCTTGCGGCCCTGGAGCTGCTCCGGCGCCATGTGCGACAGCGTGCCCAGGATTGACCCCGACTCCGTGAGCGTGATCGCGTTGTCGAAATCCTTCGCGAGCCCGAAGTCCGTGATACGCGGCTTCCCATCGGCGCCGAAGATCAGGTTCGAAGGTTTGAGGTCGCGGTGGATGAGGTGGTGCTGGTGAACGTACGCCAGCGCGTCGATCACCTCCGACATCATCTTGAGAGAGGCGGTGATCTTCGCGCGGTCGGGCAGTTCGGGAGGCTTCGGGATCCGCTCGGCGATAGTGGCGTTGGTGAGGAGTTCCATCACATAGAAGAGCACGCCGTTGAGTTCGCCGAAGTCGTACACGGCGACAATCCCGGGGTGGGACACGCGCGAGATGGTGCTGAATTCGCGCTTGAAGCGGTGCTGGGCGATGCGGAGGCCGCCCTGCGTGGTGCCGAGGACTTTCAGCGCGCGTTCGGCGCCGGACTGGCGGTCCTTGACCGCATAGACGGAGCCCATGCCGCCCTGGCCGAGGAGGCGAAGGACTTCATATCGGTCACGGACCACGGTGCCGACCAGAGCGCGGTCATCGGGGGGGAGACTCATGGTGAAGGTGGGGATTCTAGCGGGCGGAGATGGCTGCTGCGACAAACGGCAACAACGAAACGAAAAACGAAAAACGAAAAACAAAAAACGAAAAGTGCAGCCACCCTGCGGCCGAAGCCTGTGTTCAGCGGTCCTTTTCGTTTTTCGTTTTTTGTTTTTCGTTTTTCCCTTCGTTGTTGTCGTCTTCCACGGTAACCATCACCCCCCTCCATTTCCTCACGAAGATGTCCTTCCCCATCGCCTTCCTTCCCCCCACCGGGTCCCCCACGATCACCCCTCCCTCCTGCACTTCCAGCACCACCACCCAATGGTCGATCCACGGCACAAACCGGATCGTCACCGCCGCCGGCATCGGCGCCTTCTTCAGATCCTCCCAGTCCCCGCCTTCGACGCGCACTCTTCGCCCCGGCAACTTCGCCCGCAACCCCTTCGCCACCCCGAATTCATCCGTCCCCGTGAACGCGTTCGTCCCGCACAAGCCCGCCATCTCCCGTTCGGTCGACGGCACTCCCATCTGTGTCAGCACCGTCGCCGCCGCCGCCGACCCGCACGTGTAGTCCGTCGTCTGCCGCACCACCCCCTTGTCGTCCGGCAGGCCCTTCATCTCGTCCTGCGGCAGCATGTACGACAGGAACATCCGCTGCCCCGACACGACCCAGAGAAGCAGTCCCAGCATCCCCACACCCACCCGCGCGCCCTTCGTCGACATCTTCGCCGCCCCGACTCCGACCGCGAACTGCGCCGGCGCGAACACCCACCATGGCCGCACGTCGACGTACCAGTCGAAAGGGAAGAGCGGATATTCGAACTGCGGGTAGAGTCGCCAGAAGATCCTCAGGAAGATCAGGATTACTGCCGCCCCCACGCACCAGGGCGCGGCTTTCGCCCGGCGGATTCCGACCCAGGAGCCGAGCGCGAAGAAGCCGGCGAAGAGGGCGAGGGCCAGGAGGAGGCTGAGCACCTCGACATTCTAGCCACGGCCTACAGAGGGAACGCCCCATCCCCCTTCTTCGCCTCATCCTGCCGCAGCAGATCCTGCCGCTGTTCTTCGAGAACCGGCGGGACTTCCTTGAAGACGTCGTCGAACATCGTGGAAACCGGCGGCGGGCCGGCGGCCTCTCCTTCGCGCACGCCGGCCGTGATTTCGCCGTTGATTTCCGTTTCGAGCTGCTTCTGCCAGGCGTCGGTCCAGATGTTTTTATTTGAGAGGTATTTCCTGAAGCGTTCGATCGGGTCCTTCTCCTCCCAGGCCTTGACCTCGGCGGCGTCGCGGTACCGGGTGGGGTCGTCGGAAGAAGAGTGACCCAGCCTCCGGTAAGTGACGCATTCCAGGAACGTCGGTCCCTTGCCGGCACGCGCCTTTTCGATCGCCTTCCGTGAAGCGGTCACCACGGCCAGGATGTCGTTCCCGTCGACGCGGACCCCTTCCATGCCGTACGCGACCGCCTTCTGCGCGATCGTCTCGCTCGCCGTCTGCGCGCACAGGGGCACCGAAATCGCCCAGTGGTTGTTCTGGCAGACGAGGACGACCGGCGGCTTGTAAACACCCGCGAAATTCATGGCGACGTGGAAGTCCGCGGCGCTCGTCCCGCCGTCGCCGATGTAGCCCATCACGACGACCTTGTCCCCCCTGATCTTCGCCGCCATTGCCGCGCCCACCGCCTGCGGGAACTGCGTCGCGATCACCGAGGACATCGCGACGTAATGGCGCTCCGTGTCCGTGTAATGGCACGGCATCTGCCGCCCCTTGCACGCGTCGATCGCGTTCCCGATCAGCTGCGCCACCATCAGGCGGATCGGGTACCTGCGAAGCGCCAGCGTCCCGCCCTCGCGCAGCGCCGGGAAAATCCAGTCCTCGTCCTTCAGCGGGTACGCCGTCCCGATCGTGCTCGCTTCCTGCCCCGTCGCCGTCCCGTAAAACCCGATGCGGCCGCTCCGCTGCAGCAGCAGCATGCGCGTGTCGAAGATGCGCAGCTGGAGCATGAAGCGGTACAGCGTCTTCAGCTCCGCGGCCGGCAGCTTCGGATCGAGCGCCTCGTTCGCGCTTCCGTCCTCGCGCAGGATCTGCAGCATCGCGGGCTCGCCGGCCGGCGGCTTCGCGGTCGCGCCCGGATTTTTCGTGATCACGGCCATCCGCTACTCGAGCAGCAGGAGCTTCGGATCCTGCAGAATCTCGACGACGCGGTTCATGAACTGCGCGCCGACCGCGCCGTCGACCACGCGGTGGTCGAGCGACAGCGAGAGCAGCATGATGTCCCGGATGACGATCTTGTCGTCGATCACCCAGGGGCGCTTCACGATCTTGTGCACCCCCATGATCGCGACTTCGGGGAAGTTAATGATCGGTGTGGCGAAGAGTCCGCCGAGCGACCCGAGCGACGTGATCGTGAACGTCGACCCGCGCAGCTCGTCGCGCGTCGCGCGCTTGGCCCGGGTGCGGTTGGCGAGGTCGTCGAGCTCCTTCGCAATCGTGAGGAGCGACTTCTTGTCCGCGTCTTTCACGACCGGGACCATGAGCCCCTCGTCGGTCGCGGCGGCGACGCCGATGTTGTAGGACTTCTTGAGCACGATCTCGCCGGCAGCGTCGTCGAGCGACGCGTTGACGTAGGGGGATTCCTTAAGCCCCGCGACGACCGCCTTGATGATGAACGGCAAGTAGGTCAGCCGCGCGCCGCGCTGTTCGGCGGCTTTCTTGGCGGAAGCGCGGAAGTTGACGAGCTCCGTGACGTCCACCTCCTCGACGTAGGTGTAATGGGCGGCGGTGGACTTCGAGCGGTGCATGGCTTCCGCGATGATTTTGCGGAGGCCGCGGAGGGGGACGCGTTCGTCGCCTGCCGAGGAAGCGATGGCCATCGGCGCGAAGGCGGCGGCCGGGGCTGAGATGACTTTCGTCGGTGCGCTGACGAAGGTCTTGAGGTCGTCCTTCGTGACGCGGCCGTTGGGACCGGAGCCTGAAACGGTGCCGAGATCGACGCCCATTTCGCGGGCCAGCTTGCGCGTGGCGGGAGCGGCAAGGACTTTGCCGTTCACCCTGCGCGCGACCGGCGCGATCACCGCGGCCTGCGCTTCGACGGCGGCGCGGACGACTTCTCGCGTGATCATGGTGTCGGTGCCGATCTTCGGAGGGCCGCCCCCCGCAGCTGCATGACCGGGACCATTGGCGGGAGCGACCTTTGTGGCCGCAGGCTTGCCCGCCACGGCGACTCCGGTCTCGATGGTGACGAGCACGCTTCCGACGAGCGCAACTTTCCCCTCGGCCGCCATGATCTTCCCGATCCGACCCGTGGTGGGAGAAGGGATCTCGACGGTCGCCTTGTCGGTCATGACCTGCACGATCGGCTGGTCTTCCTTGACGGCGTCGCCTTCCTTGACGAGCCACTTGACGACTTCGCCTTCGTGAATGCCTTCGCCGATGTCGGGGAGCTTGAAGTCCATGTTTCCTCGTCTCAGTCCTGTTAAGGGAGCCTTATCCGCGCGTTATAAGCCTTCATCAGCTCTTATCCGCGAAAGGCTGTTCTTTTTTTCGGAAAAAAAGAAAGACTTTCGCTGATAAAAGCTGATACCGGCGGATAACGCGCGGATACGACCAAGCCTAGAAGTTGACCACCGTCTCGATCGCCTTCAGCACTCTCCCTGCATTCGGCATGTACGCATGCTCCAGGGTGTACGGAAACGGCGTGTCGAATCCCGTGACCCGCACGATCGGAGCTTCCATGTACTCAATCGCTTCTTCCGCGATGATCGCGCTGATCTCGCCCGCGTAGCCGCCTGTCCGGGGCGCTTCACCGATCACGACAACTCTTCCGGTTTTCTTCACGCTTGCAAGAAGCGCCTGCTTGTCCAGCGGCACCAGCGAGCGCAGGTCGAGGACTTCGCACGAAATGCCCTTCTCCGTCTGCGCCTTCTCCGCCGCTTCGAGCGCGATGTGCGTCATCGAACCCCATGCGACGATCGTGACCTGCGTGCCTTCCCGCGGAATCGCGAGCTTGCCGATCGGCACCGTGTACTCGCCCTCGGGAACCTCGCCCTTCACGCTGCGATAGACGCGCTTCGGCTCCAGGAAAAGCACCGGGTCCTCGCCGCGGATGCACGACGCGAGCAGGCCCTTGGTGTCGTAAGGCGTCGATGGAACCACGACCTGGAGGCCGGGGGTGTGGCAGAAGTAGGCTTCGCTGGACTGGGAGTGGTAGTGGCCGCCCTTGATGCCGCCGCCGTAAGGGGTGCGGATGACCATGGGGCAGGGGAACTGGCCGCCGGAGCGGTAGCGGAGTTTCGCGGCTTCGCTGACGATCTGGTCGAAGGCGGGATAGATGAAGTCCATGAACTGGATCTCGGGGACGGGGCGGAGGCCGTAAAGCGCCATGCCGATGGCCGCGCCGATGATGCCCGATTCGGCGAGCGGGGTGTCGATCACGCGGTCGCCGCCGAACTCGGCCTGGAGGCCTTCGGTCGCGCGGAAGACGCCGCCGTTGATGCCGACGTCTTCGCCAAGGACGACGACATTGGCGTCGCGGCGCATTTCGGTCTTCAAGCAGTCGTTGACGGCCTGAAGCAGGGTCAGCGTGGCCATGCGAAACCTCAGTAGAGTGAGAGTCTTTCCCTTAACCTTACCCTTAACCTGTCGTTCTTCGAGCGGAACGGAAGGTTAAGGTTAAGGGTCACAGCGACTTACAGCGGAAACGCCTCGCCGCTGTCCTTGATCTCGCCTGTCTTCAAATACTCGATCAACCCATCCCGCTGTTCCGCCAGCTCCGCGGGCATCTCCTTGTACACCTCTTCGAACATCGTGTGCACCGCCGGCGGTCCGGCCTTCTCGACTTCCTTCACCGCCTCGTTCACCGCCTCGCGCGCCCTGTCCCAGGTCTCTTTCTCGAACGCCTCCGTCCAGATCCCCTGCTTCTGCAGGTACTTCCGGAAGCGGTCGATCGGGTCCTTCCTTTTCCACTCTTCTTCTTCCGCTGCCGGGCGATACCGCTTCGGGTCGTCGCTCGAGCTGTGCGGGCCCATGCGGTAAGTCAGCGCTTCGACGAAACTCGGCCCGCCACCGCTCCGCGCGCGGTCCACCGCGTCCTTGACCGCCTTGTACACCGCCAGGACGTCGTTCCCGTCGCACTGCACGCCGGGGAAGCCGTACGCCTTCGCCTTGATCGCAATCGTCTCGCTCGCGGTCTGGCCCTTCAGCGGGACGCTGATCGCCCACTGGTTGTTCTGGCAGTAGAAAACGATCGGGGACTTGTAGACGCCCGCGAAATTCATCGCGACGTGGAAATCGCCCTCGCTCGTCCCTCCGTCTCCCATGCAGCCGAGCACGACTTCGCTCGTGCCCTTGATCTTGATCGCCATCGCGCACCCCTCGGCCTGCGGGAGCTGCGTCGCGATCGGCGAGCTGATCGACACGTAGTTCAGCTCCTTGAACGCGTAGTGGTTCGGCATCTGCCGCCCTTTGCAGCGGTCCGTCGCGAAGCCGAACTCGTGCGCCAGCATCTCCGTCAGGCTCGCGCCCTTCCAGATCGCCATCCCCGGGTCCCGGTACGTCGGGAAGATCCAGTCCTGCGCCTCCAGCGCCGCCGCCGCGCCGACCTGCGCCGCTTCCTGCCCCCCGCTCGGAACGTAAAATCCGATGCGCCCCGTGCGCTGAAGCAGCATCCCTTTTTCGTCGAGCGCGCGGACCTGGACCATCGTGCGGTAAAAGCGCCGGAGCAATTCTTCGGGAAGCGGCGGCTCGGCTTTTCCAGCGACGGTCCCGTCAGTGCGGATCACCTGGAGCATCTCCGTGGTCATTTCTTTTCTCCCGAGCCTTCGCGAATCAGGCTCGACAGGTAGAACTCACCGGCCTTGTAGCTCGAGCGGACCAATGGCCCGCTGGCGACGTACTTGAACCCGGCCGAGAGCGCGCGCTCGCGCCACTCGTCGAACTCCATCGGCGTCACGAACTTCTCGACGGGGAGGTGCGCGGCCGACGGCTGGAGATACTGGCCGAGCGTCAGGAAATCGACGCCGACCCCGCGCAGGTCGCGGAAACACTTTTCCAGGTCCGCATCCGTTTCCCCGAGGCCCATCATGATCGACGACTTGGTGAAACGTTCCGGCGCGAGCTTTTTCGCGTGCTCGAGCACGGCCAGCGACTGCGCGTACCCGGCACGCGGGTCGCGGACGCGGCGCTGAAGCGGCTCGGTGGTCTCGATGTTGTGCGCGAACACGTGAGGCGAGGAATCGACGACGGCCTCGACGCAGGAAAGGTCGCCGCGGAAGTCGCCGACGAGCGTTTCGAGGAGAAGCGCCGGCGCCGCGATTTTGATCAGCCGGATTGTGCGCGCCACATGCCCAGCGCCCTGGTCCGGCAGGTCGTCCCGGTTGACCATGGTCATGACGATGTACTCGAGGCCGAGCGAAGCGATCGCCGCCGCCGTTTTCTCGGGCTCCCGCTCGTCGATCAGGCCCTTGGGATTGCCCGTCTGCACGTTGCAGAATTTGCAGCCCCGCGTGCACACGCTTCCCAGCAGCATAAACGTCGCCGTCCCGCTTCCCCAGCACTCCCCGATGTTCGGGCAGTTGGCTTCCTCGCACACGGTGTGCAGGTCGTTCTCCCGCAGCAGCTTCTTCAGCCGCGCGTGCGTCTCGCCGCCGGGGGCCTTGACCTTGAGCCAGCTGGGTTTGAGGGACATCAGGGAACGAGGATAGCGCGGGCGGGAAAGGGGGTCACGCAGAAATGCCGGGTTGGAGTCTCCGCCGCACGGACGCAGCCTGTTGTTCCCTTCTTCCCCCCGCCGAGCATAGAATTTCGCCTCACCCCCGGGGAGCCCTCACCTTGCCTGTCCGCACCGCCGACTCGCGCCTGCGCAAATTGATGGACGCGCTGTCGCCGGGGCCGGTGCTGATCCTGATGCACGACAACCCGGACCCGGACTGTTTTGCGAGCGCGTGGGGGCTGCGGCACCTGTTCGAGCGGGTGGCGGGGGTCAAGGCCACGGTCGCGTACGGCGGCGTCATCGGGCGCGCTTCCAATAAAGCGCTGATAGAAAAACTGGGGCTGCGGCTCCGGCACGTCGACCAGATCGAGTTTTCCGAGTATCCGCGCGTGGTTCTCGTCGATACGCAGCCGCGAGGCGGGAACAACTCGCTTCCGCACGACCGCGTTCCCGACGCGGTGATCGACCATCACGGGATCCGGAAGGCGACCAAAGCGGTGCCGTTCATCGACGTGAGGACCAACTACGGCGCGACTTGCACGATGGTGGTGGAGTACCTGACGCAGGCGGAGGTCGAGATCCCGGGGCCGCTGGCGACGCTGATGTTCTACGCGATCCGGACGGAGACGCAGGAGCTGGGGCGTGAAGCGTCGAAGGCGGACGTGGATGCGTACATGGAGTTGTTCCCGATTGCGGACCTGGAGCTGGTCGGCGGGATCGAGCGGGCGCGGATCGCGGTGGACTATTTTGAGGTGTGGCACCGCGGGATTGGGGCGACGACGCTTTACGGGAGCGTCGCGGCGTGTCCGGTGGGGGCGGTGCACAACCCGGACATGATCCCGGAGATCGCGGACATGCTGCTGCGGCTGGAGGAAGTGCACTGGAGCATCGTCTGCGGGTACCACAACGGGCAGGTGGTGTTCTCGCTGCGGACGACCGAAGGCGGGCTGAACGCCGGGGCGATTGCGCAGCGGGTGGTTGGGAAGCGAGGGACGGCGGGAGGGCACGAGACGATGGCGGGAGGGCGGATTACGGTGATCAGCGGGGGGGCGGGCGCGCCGGCGGTTGCGGAAGAGATGATCGCGCGACTTCTCAAAGTGCTCGAAGTGAAAGCTATCGGTAAGAAACTGCTCGAGTCGCGCGAACAGCGCTGAGTTGCGGGTTGCTGGTTTCGGGTTGTCGGGGTGTTTCGAGTTTGGAGTTCCGGAAGTTGTGTTCCGGGTTCGGAGTTCCGCGTTCCGGGTGGGGTTCGGGGTTGTGTGTTTCGAGTTGTCGCCCCGCGCGCGTCCTCGCTCGCTGAAATCCCCGAACCGACAACTCCAAACCCCACGCGGAACTCGGAACCCGGAACACAACTTCCGGAACTCGCAACTCCAAACCCCTCAACCGCTCGCAACTCCCAACCCGCAACTCGTTACCCGAATACAATCGGCAGATTCGTCTCGACGCTTTTCTGCGCCAGCTTGCGCATCACAAGAAACCCGAACTTCAGCCAGAACTTCCCGCTCACATCCATGTACGTCTCGATCTTCGCGATCTCCCGCTCATCCGCATCCATGTAATCCACCATCTTCTGCATCCGGAACGTTTTCTCGACCTTCAGCATCTCGTTCACCTTGTCGAGTTCCTTCAGCAGCCCTCCGCTCGAGCCGACCGGCACCGATTCCTCGCCGTCAACGTTGATCCACATCGGCTCCACGAAATCCACCGGCCAGTAGTACGCGTTCTTTTCGCGATGGCGCAGCAGATTCGGGAACTGCGTAGGCACCCCCTTGCCCTTCATCACTTCCGCGACATCCGTTCCCTCCAGCTCCGCCGCGTAGTGCTTCAGGTCCTTCAACACCCCCATCCGGTCGATCCGGATGTGCGCCGCCGGCTTCGCGCCTTTCACCTCCGGCCACCACGGCGCCTCGAGGCCCGCCGCTGTCAGCGCCTTGGAGACGCTCTCGACGAGTTTCTCCATCTTCTTCTTGCCCTTGCGAAGGCCGAAGAAGCCGGTGTCCTGCGACACCTGCTCGTCGTTCCAGGGATTCTCTACGCGCGCGTCGAACGCGCGACGCTCGGTGAGGGGTTTATCGGGCATGACGCGGGCTAGTCCTTGCGGAAAGGCCGGCCGAAGCGCCCCGTGGGGGGGTTGTTGCGGCGCAGGCGGTCGGAGATCGAGGTGTTGCCCTTGGCCTGGGGCGGTCGGGTTGTTCCGCGGGGCGGCGGCTTGGCCTCGCGGTCCGGATCGATATTGCGCCGCTCGACGGCGTCGGGGTTGAACTCGAGCGACTTCATCCCCTCCCACTGCGCTTTCATGTCGTCGATCATCTCCTTTGGCGTCTGGTAGCGGATTTCCTTGTCCTTCGCCATCGCGCGCTCGAGGAAGTAGTGCATCATCTTCGAGATCTTGCCGCCCTTCGTTTCACTGGACTGAAGCTCGTTCAGGACCTGGGCGGCCATGACTTCCATATTGTCGCCGCCCTTGAAGGGCACGTCCCCGAGCACCATGTGGTAGAGAGTTGCGCCGAGCGAGTAGAGGTCGCTGCGGACGTCGATCGACGCCTGCCCCTGCGCCTGCTCCGGCGACATGTACTGCGGCGTTCCGGACGTCGTGCCTTCCGGCTCTTCCTGCGAGCCGATCGGCTTCGCGAAGCCCAGGTCGATCAGCTTCACGTTGTCCTCCGGGTCGAGCAGGATGTTTTCCGGCTTGATGTCGCGGTGCACGATCCCCTGCTTGTGCGTGTACTGCACCGCTTCCGCCACCTGGATCGTGTACTTCAGCGCGCGGTCTTCCGTCAGCGGCCCTTCTTTTTCGACGATCTCGCGCATCGACGGCCCGTCCACCATCTCCATCGCGAAGTACTCGATTCCGTTCACCTTGCCGTGCTGGAATCCCTTTACGAGGTGCGGGTGATCGTATTTCTCCAGCAGGTCCGCTTCGCGGTGGAATTGCGCCACGAAGCGCGGGTTGGCCATGTGCGCGGGTTTCATGACCTTGAGCGCGACCTGGTCGCCTTCCATCGTGTCGGTTGCGCGGTAGACGAGCGCCATGCCGCCGGTGCCGAGTTTCCCCGTGATCTTGAACCCGGGGACCGGGTCGGCCGGCATCGACTTCGTCGCCGGGCCGCCGACTTCGCCAACGAGAAGCTGGTACTGCTGCGGCGTCATCGCCTTCAGTTCGACGAGAATATTGAAGAGCCTGGCCGGAGTCCCGGCCTTGGCCAACGCGTCCTGGCGCATCATGGCCGGGCCGAGCTGTTCCTTGGTGAGGAAGCCGGCCTTGATGGCCTTGACCGCGAGCTCGACTTCTTCCTTCGTAGCCACGTCGATTTCTCCGCGTGGAGGGACCTGGAAAGGATAACACGCGAGTTCCGGCAGGTTTAGAAATAGGCTGGCAGAGGCTGGCAGAAACGCGTGTGGAACCATGAAGCATGCGCGGCGTCCAAGGAGAACAGGGATTGTCCTGATTCGGAGCCTGTTCCCATGCCTCGGTTCGCCATCGCCGCAGTTCTGCTGGTCTTCGCTTCCGTCTGCTTCTCCGATGGGCCCGAGAAAAGGCCCGACGGCGAGACCTGCGAGCTGCGGCTTCAGAACGGTTCGGTCATCAAGGGAATGCTCAGGGCGCCGCGCGAGGTCACGCTCAAAGTGAAGGGCGGGAAGAAAACAGTTTCCTTCGACGACACCTGGTCGCTCTCGATCGGTGTCGTGAAAAGGGAGGAAGCGGACCGCGTGGTGACTTCGGAGGGCGTCGTGGAGGGGTGGACGACGGACATGCCCGACTTCGAGATCGACACCGGCTACGGGGTTCTCGAGATCCCGGCTGCGGACCTGAAGGGTGCGCGATTCCGACGGCCGGGGAGAGACCTCACCTGCGATTTCTCGGACGGAAAGCTCGGAGGCTGGGCGCCGACCGGGGCGAGCGTGTGGGAGGTTGCTGGCGGAGTGTTGAAGGTGAAGCCCACCCCGATGGGCGGGGACATGATCCTGCTCGCGCCGACATTCGATGGCGAGTTCACGATCGAGGCCGATGTGACCTGCGGCAGCTGGGCCGCCATCATGTTCCACAGCGAGGACGCGTCAAACGCGGCGGCGCTCTGGCTCACGCCGGGTATCGCCGGCGTCTACGCGAACCCGGACTGGAAGAACACCGCCGTCGCGAATTGGCAAGTCCCGACCGTGGCGGGAAAGGCGGTGCACGCGAAACTCGAAGTAAACGGCTCGCAGGTCAAGGTCTGGATCGACGGCACATTTGTCGGCGAAGCGAACGTGCCCGCCGACGCAGGACGCATCGGGTTCGGCTGCTGGACGTCGGAAGCGACGTTCGACAATCTCAAGGTCACGCGCTGAAGCTCAATCTTGCACTGTTCACTGACGCCGACGTCGCGCTTCCGTATCATCTTCTCAATGAAACGCATCCTGCTCGCCTTGAGCCTCTCGACGGCCGTCTTCGCTGACCCCGTTGAGGCGACATTCGACCGTGCTGGCGTCGCCGCTATCCCGCTCAAGGACATTCCCTTCGGGCACCAAGGCCACGAGACCATGCTCGCGACGCAGGACGGAGAAGAGCTTCCGTGGAGCATCGAAGGAGATCTCGTCATCCTGCCGGTGCCGCATGCGGGAGTCGTTCGCCTGGTCCCGGAAGGTGGCGGGCTGTACGGAGGCACGATCCTCTCACACCAGGATTCGCCCCGTACCCGTGTGCCTCGGTCGGTGGAGCGGCTCGAGAAAAACCTGGTTTTTGACCGTCTCGAGTCGGTGACGATGAGGCTGATGGACGGGGGCGGAGACGGATGGTTTTGGATGCCGGTCACGGACGGCGCGAAGCTGGAGATCCCCTGGAGCGAATGGCGCAAAACCGTAACCGTGAGGGTCCGTTTCCAGCCGATGAGGACGCCGAAAGTTCCCCACGCGGTGGAGCTCTGGTGGAACGGTCACAAGTTGGCGGACGCAAACTGGGAAGGCGGAGCGGCCCATACAGCAGAGTTCCGGGTTGAAGCGGTCTCCGGCGGCAAGCCGCAGACACTTGAGTTCCGCACAAAGGACGGTCCTTCTCCCCGCGTCATCGCCAGCGGCCCGATGGGCGAGGGGCCGCTCTACCTCGATTGGATCGAGATCGACGGCCCGCGCGTCATCGATTCTGCGCAGGCGTCGTGGATCGGCGAGCTCACCCAGGCCGCGTATCTGCGCGACCTCAAGGGCGTTCGGCTCGAGTACGTATTCTCGATGCTTCTCAAGAAGCGCCTGAAGGACCAGGGCGACGCGCTGGCGGTCGACGGACCGGTCTTCGCGGCCGCAAAGGGAGCCCTCATTCGTCCCAAGGCGGTGACGTGTGTCACCGCAGCGCGCGATCCTGAAAAAGGCGTCGAGTGGATCGTCATCGCGCCCGCGGCTTTCCGCGAATCCCTCGCGCCGCTCGTCAACAGGCGCCGCGAACAGGGATTGTCCGCGGAGTTCGTCAGCGTCGAGGAAGCGATTGCGGCCGGGGGTGGGGATCTCCCCGCTCATGACGCGATCGCCCGCTTCATCCGGCACGCCGCGACCGCGTGGCCCGAGCCGAAGCTGAAATTCGTGCTGCTGGCCGGCGACGCGGAGCGCGGCAGTCACACCGGGATCCCGGCCGGCGCGCGCGACGCCCTCGGCGCGGGCTGGACGGCAACCGACGGCTGGTACGCGCGCGTGGACGACGACGAACTCCCCGACCTCGCGGTCGGTCGATGGCCGGCGCGGACTGCAGAGGAAGCGGGGGCGCTGCTGGCGAAAGTGAAGCGCTTCGAGGACTCGGCGCCCGGCGAGTGGCGGCGGAACGTGCATCTCGTGCTCGGGACAGCCGGATTCGGGGACGGGATGGACAACATGCTGAAGTCGGGCGGGATGAAGATTGCGGGGGACCTGGTTCCTGACTCGTACGCGTTCCGCGTGCAATCGACGCTGGAACTCGACCTGCCCTTCACCTACCCGCCGCGCGACTACAACGCTTTTTTGACGCAGCGCGTCAACGACGGCTGCATGGTCTTCGCCTACAGCGGCCACGGCTGGGAGCACGGTCTCCAGTCGCTGAAGTGGGACGGCAAGCGCTACCCGATCCTGGACGTCGGGCTGGCGAAAAACTTCGACTCGAAAAACGGCCTGCCGATGGCCTTTCTCTTCGCCTGCCTCACAGGCTCCTTCGACGAAAAGGAAGACTGCCTCTGCGAGGCGCTCGTGCGCAATCCCGGCGGCCCCGTCGCCGCGATTGGTTCCTCCGCCATCTCCCACCCGTACGCCGACATAATCTTCGCGAAGGAACTCATGACCGTGATGTTTGCGAAGCGGGCGCCGACGATCGGCCAGGGCGTGCTCGCCGCCAAGCGCCGGTGCCTCAAGCCCGCCGAAGGCGATGCGATGCGACTCTTCATCGACGGCATGGCCGCCGGCGCGGTCGGCGGACTCGACGCCCAGGAGCGCTACCGCCTGGACGGAAGCCTGGCCTATAACCTCTTCGGAGATCCGGCCACGCGCATTCCCTGGCCCGGCAAAATGAAGGTCGAATGCGCGAAGGAGTCGAAACCCGGCGTCGTCCTGGAGGTCGAGGGCAGTTGCGAACTGGGCGACGGGACCGCGATCGTGACGCTGGAGGCGGCGCGGCTGAAATCGATCGAGCCGGTGGAGAAAATCGACGCCAAGGCAGAAGGGGCCGAGGAAGCGATGAAGCGGAACTGGAAGCGGATGAATGAGGCGGTCGCGCTGCGGGTCGAGGTGGAGATGAAGGGCGGCAACTTCAAGACCGAGGTGAAGGTGCCCGCGGAGATTCCGGAGGGGGACTATCTGGTAAAGGTGTATGCAGGGGACGGGAAAGAAGACGCGATCGGCTGCAGGCGCGTCAAAGTCGAGAAGCGGTGACTCCTCTTCCCCGCGATCCGGCGGTTTCCCTGCGCCGCCTCATCGACGTGATGCGATCCCTCCTCGGCGACGGCGGCTGCCCCTGGGACCGCGCCCAGACGGCCGACACGCTTCGCGCGTTCCTCCTCGAGGAAACCCATGAGGCCCTCGCGGCGCTCGACGCGTGCGACGCGCCGAACCTGAAGGAAGAGCTCGGCGACCTGCTCTACCAGATCGTCTTCCTCTCTGAACTGTTCCACCGCCGGGGCGCCTTCGATCTCTCAGGCGTCATCGACGGCATCGCCGACAAGCTCACCCGCCGCCACCCCTGGGTCTTCGGGAACGAGAAAGTCGCTTCGCCCGAAGAAGCCCTCCGCAACTGGGAGCGACTGAAATCCCTTGAGCGCGAAAAGAAGAAAGCCAGCGTCCTCGACGGAGTCCCCGACGGGCTGCCCGCGCTGGCGAAGGCGTTCCGCCTCTCCTCCAAGGCCGCCCGCGTCGGCTTCGAGTGGCCCGACCTCTCCGGTGTCCTGGCGAAACTCGACGAGGAAGTCGGCGAATTCAAGGAGGCGGCGAAAGGCGGCGATCCGGCCCGGGTCGAAGACGAACTGGGCGACATCCTCTTCACGCTGGCCAATGTCGCCCGGCAGCTGAGCGTCGATCCGGAGGGCGCGCTGCGCAGGACGAACGAGAAGTTCGTGAAGCGGTTCCGCTACGTCGAGGCGAAGCTACGGGAGAAGGGGAAGCAGCCGGAGACCGCAACGCTCGAGGAGATGGATGCGCTCTGGAACGAAGCGAAGAAAGCCTGAACACTTCTCAGCGGCACTTCACCAGGGCCTCGAGCGCCAGAGCCGTCGCAATCAGGGGGTCGTCTTCGCGCATCGTGGCGTTGCCATTCGCGAATGACCCGTCCTCGCGCTGCCGTTTCAGGAGTTCGGCGGCGAGCCGGTCGCGCCAGCCCTGCGGGCCGCCGAGGTCGGCGTGGACCGTGGCGAGGGCAGCAAGGTAGTAGTACCAGATTCCAGTCTCCCAGTGCCGCCCTTCGCCGGTGAATCCCGGGTTGCGGTCGTACGCTTCGTGGGCCTCCAGCCAGGCCAGCCCCCGCTGGATGCGCTCGTCGTCCGCGGCGACGCCGAAGCGCCGCAGGGCGCGGATCCCGTCGCAGGTGGCGCTTCCGTAACTACGGCCGGGGCCGGCCTTGTTGCCGTCGCCGGCCGGCGTGAAATAAAAACCTCCGTCCGCCGACTGGCACCTCGTGACGAAATCGATCGCCGCAGGCGCCCCCGGGAACGCGCCCAGCGCTTCCGCCACCCAGGCCGTGCGCGAGATCTCCGCGGTGTGCGGCGCGTCTGCGAGTTCCGCGGCCCGCGCGCCGAAGGCGAATCCGCCGCGCTCGGTGTGATCGGCTTTCGTCACCTGGCAGGAAACAAGGTAGCGCCGCGCCCCCGGGATCGTCGCGTCCAGTCCCAGGGCCAGCGCCGTCGCGTATGACGGGTAATCCGCCGTCTCTCCTTCATTTCCCAGCGACCCGTCCGGCCCCGCGTGCGCCCGGATCCACTTCACCGCCCGCTCCGCTTCCACCGGCCGGTCCGCCAGCCTCATCGTCCGCCCCACGAAGGGCGTCATCGACTGTCCGCTCTTCATGAAGCCGTACGTCCCGCTCGCCCAGCTTCCGTCCGGGCGCTGCTGCCGCGCGAGCCAGTCGGAGGCGTGCCGGATCGCGATTTCGAGCGCGGCCACGTTGCGCGTGGGCCGCGGGGGAGGGGGATCCGAGGAACAGGCCGCGAGCAGGACGGCGAAGGCAGCGAGGGGGAGACGGCGCATTCGGCCCGCACTTTAACCTACATCTGGATCATCGGCAGGAACCGCAGCGGCGTCAGCAGGGTCGTGACCGCGGAGGCGGTGCAGAAGGTCCGAGCCGAGATGCAGTGGTGTCCGGTCCAGGAACCGTCGAGGTTCTGGCACGAAGTGAGCACCTTCTGGATCTTTGCAAACACGCCCCGCCACGCTTTTCCGTCCTCGTGGATCATCGCGTGCGCCGCGAGGACGCCGCCGAAGAAGTCCTCGCCGCTGACCTCGTCGCCGTAGTCGCGCCCGAACGGCAGCTTCACGAGAATGCCGGAAGCGACCCGCCCCTCGGGAGTCTGGTCGTGCCCCACTCCGAGGAGGACCCGGAGCGAGCCAGCGGTGCCGGTGAAGCGCGGGCGGTCGCCGTGGACGGGATCGACGACGACCTTTTTGTTCGTGTCGATGCGCGACTCGACGTACTTGACGACGCGCTCGAGCGACGCGTCCTCGACGGTGACGCCGGCGTTGTGGGCAGCGCGGAGGGCGACGTACGCGATGGCCGTCGTCGTGAGCGGTTCCACGCCGTCGTTCCACGAGCCGTCCTCCCGCTGCCAGGACTGGACGCGGCGGACGAGTTTGCGAAGCGCCGCTCCGGTGGACTCGTCGGTCGCGGCCTCGGGGACCATGCCCAGCGCCTCTGCCAGGAACGCGCACGCCAGGTAGTCGCCGATGTGTTCGCCCAGGTAAGTCTCGATGGACGAGGGAGCGCCGCGCATCTGGCGACCGGAAGCAAGGGCGCGCTTCGTGATCCATTTGACCGCCCGCGCGACGGCGGCGCGGTGCTTTCCGTCGCGTCCCGTTTCGCCGGAGCTGAGGAGCGCGAGCCCCGCCATGGCCGTGCAGGCGACCTCGGCCTCGCACTTCGCATCCTCACCCCACGAGCCGTCCTCGTTCTGCGCCTGGAGGAGCCAGTTGAGGCCGGCGGAAGCGCCCTTCTTGCCTTCCCGGGAGAGTTCGTCGCCGGGGACTTCATCCGATTTGTCTGGCGCGACGGAGGCGACCGGCGCGGCGGGCTCGATCGCGGTCGAAGGTTCAACGGGAGGCGTCTGCGCGAAGAGCGCAGGAGCAACTGCGAACAGCAGTGCGAGAACGCGCATGGTCGGGGGGCTCCTTTTATCCCCTCCATAGGTTTTAACGCTTTCAAGTTACCGTTTGTTCACGGGAACTCCAGCTGGTGCCCGCCGATGTCCTCATCTGATATCCTAGTCCGTCCAACTAACAGGAGTTCAACGTGCCTCGCTTCGTCCGGCGCCACGAGAACGGCAACATAGAGATTTTCTCCTTCACCGGCGTCGCGATGGTCGGCAGGTCGCGCCGCAACCAGGTTTCGCTCGACGACGGCAGCGTCTCTTCCACCCACGCGAAGGTCGAGCTGGCAGACGGAGCGTGGACTTTGTACGACCTCGAGAGCCGCAACGGCACGCGCATTAATGACGCCGAAACAAAGGTCGGCAAGCTCAAGCCGGGAGACAGCGTCCGCTTCGGGAAAATCCAGGTCTCGTTCGAGCTGGACGAGGCAGAAGACGTCAAGGGCGGAAAGGCGGAGGGGAAGGGCGGGACGGCGGCGCCGGCGGTGAGTGCGGCTGCGGCGCCGAAGGCCGCTGCGATCGAGATGGAAAAAGCCCCCGCGCCGCCGCAGGCGTTCGGGCACACGATGGCGCCCTTCCAGGCCCCTGCCGCCCGGGCGGCCGATAAGCCTGCTGAAAAGGCCGCGCCCGCCACTGCGCCCGCGCACGCTCCCGCGCCTGACGGCGGCATCAAGATCAAGGTCGACCAGGTCGAGCTCAAGGTCCGGGTGCTCAAGGACCAGGTGCGCGCGCTCCAGAATCAGCGACTGATCCTCATGAGCGTCGCCGCTGGATTCGCGCTGACGACCGTGATCTTCCTCATCGCGTTCCTGATGCAAAGGAACCGCGCGCTGACCGCGGAGCACATGCGTCCGGCGGCTGAGGAACAGAAGTAGCGGGCGCGGTCTGCCGGCGCTCGGCCTGCGAAGCCAACGCCAGCCAACCCTTACTTTCCCTCGAACCCCCTCACGATTTTTTCGAACTCCTTCGACGCTTTCTCCCAGTCCTTCTCCCCGCACGCGAGGCGCGCGACGACCCAGCGCTTTCCGGCGTCCAGGACGATGATCCCCATCTTGATTTCGCCCAGGTCTTCGCTCGTGCCGACCACGCCGCCGGCAGGAGATTCAAGCCCCTCGATGCTCCACGAGCGCTGCTTCCCGTTCTCCAGCTCGGCCTTGGCGCTGTCGACCGCCTCCTGAAGCGCCTCCTCGGCGTCCCGGCCTTTCTTCGAGACGGCGTGAAATGACGCGGCGCCGTCCATGCCTTTCCAGGTGATCGTGACGTCCGTTCCGTCTTCCTGGACCTTCCACGCGGTTTTCGGAGCCTTTGTCAGGCGGTAGAGCTCGTTCTCGGCGAGCGCAGCCTCTTTCGCCTCGACCTCCGCGGGTTTCTTGCGTTCGACCTTGGAAACCTCCTTCTTCTCGACGCCCTCCCAGACCGCCGAGCGCGCCTTGTCGCAGCCTTTGCTCGCGGTCTCCATCCAGAGAACGTCGCTTCCCTTGCGCTCGAGCACCGTGCCGCCGTCCCAGCGCGTCAGGTCCTCGCCGTCGTCCGTGCCCTCTGCGCCGAGTTTCTTGTTCAATACCCTTTTCGCCGACTTCACGAACTCCTGCGCGTCCTCTTCCGAGTCCCAGGTGCTGAAGAGAGCCATCGCCACCGCTTCGCCCTTGCGGTAGACCGCGTACCTGTCCCCATCCCAGCCAGCGGCCGACTTCGCAATCGTCTTCGGGGATTTCTTCCGGCTGATGAATTCTCCCAGCATGATCTGGAAATTCAGCTCGCCCAGGGTGTTCTCGTCGACCAGCTCCCAGCCCTTGCCGAGCGATTTCGCCAGGTCGGGAAGGCGCACCCGCTGCGGCCAGTCGCCGTCGATGAACTTCTCCGGGTGGAGGATCTGCTCCGTGGACAACGGCAGCTTGTTGTACATCTCCTCAACCTTCGACCACTCCTCCCCCTTGATCATCACCGCGTGCACGAA
Organism: Planctomycetota bacterium; assembly: GCA_038060895.1. GTDB lineage: Bacteria > Planctomycetota > MHYJ01 > WSZJ01 > WSZJ01 > WSZJ01. Next base: position 78,363 of record JBBTCT010000012.1, on the reverse strand, counting down.
CACCATCCCCTCCATGTAGGGGAACACCAGCCCGCGCTTCAGGAATTCGGGCGCCGCATTCATCTTGTCCGAGCCCTGCGCGCCACCCGCCAGGAACATCTTGAGACTGGGCATGCTCCGCAGGTTCATCCCGCGGTTGCCGAGCACATGCTCGTACATGACGTAGTTCGCTTCGCCCTCAAACAAGCACTGCATCGCCTTCGTCATGTCGTCCTCGCCCTCCATGTCGGTCGGAATCGTCTGGAGGTCGTAGTGCTGGTCCTGAAGCGCGTGCGTCAGCTCGTGGATGGTGGCCATGGTGTCCCAGTCGGTCCCGTACATCTGCTTCGTCATCTCGTTCATCTTGTCGTTCCCGCCTGCTTTGCGGCGGATGAGGAAGAGCTGCTTGGTCTTCGGGTCGTAGTATCCGCCAATCGAGTCGGCGAGCAACTCGACCATGAAGCTGCGCAGTTCCATGTCTTGCGGGATGAGCCCGAGTTTCTTGTAGCCCGCCGCCGCCTTCTCGGCTTTCTCCCTCGGCCATTCTTCGTCGAAGCTCTTCTCGACCATCGCCTTCAGATCATCCTCGTCCTGCACCTGCACCTTGACCGCCTTTTTGAACTTCAGCCCGCGCCCCTCCTCGACGATCTTCTGCAGCTTCTTCACGGCCTTGGAATCGAGGGGTTTCTTCTCATCGTCCTGCGCGAGCGCGGCCAGGGGGAGGAGAAGAGCGGCGAGCAACAGCATCGGCTTCATGAGTGACTCCTGGGGTGGTGATAGGAACGGGATTTCAGGACGGGAAGTGTACGGGCGGGGAATGGAACGCGTGAGTTCGAGGTGCTATTCAAACCTCACGGTTGCGAGCATCGCCTGCAGTTCCTTTTTCAGGTCGTCCGTTGCGCCGGCGGCAGGCGCGACGGCTTCCAGCCGGATCGCATTTTTCCCTGCGACCGTCCATGCGTGGTGCGTGCGCCGTTCAGCGTGAGGGATGACGAACTGGCACCAGGCGCGGCCGTCGGCGGTCCGGGACGGGTAGGGCAGGAACGGGGCGTCGCCCCGGGGACTTGCGAGTGCGCGCGCGCGGGCGAAAACGAGGGCGGGGGGGGCTTCGGCCGCGAGGCGGTGGAAAGTCGCGGTCACGAGGAGACCGGAAGCGGGGGTCAGGACGAGCGCGGAGGGCTCGGCCCGCGCTTCCCAACCGTCAGGGATTTCGAGCGTGAAAGCGCCTGCCGCGCGGAAGGTGCGGGCGCCCGAGTTCGGGTCCTGGTCGATGCGGCCGCCGAGAGGCACGGCATTCGGCGGGTCCGATACCCATCCCTTTGCGAGGGCATCCGAGGTCGCGAGCGCGGCGGCGACGGCCTCCCTGGGAGCGAGGACCAGCGGCGCGGAGGGTTCTTCCCTGACGGATCGCCCCGCCCACGCCGATTCGGCGAGCGCAGCCGCGGCTTCGTCGGTCGGCAATCCTTCGACGACGACGCAGTCCCTGTCTTTCCACTCCGCGACTCCGCGCGCGCCGGCGGACTCGAAGCGGATGCGAGTGCCGTCGGTGGCGGACTTTCCCCTTCCCCTGCGCAGGACGCCGGCGGCCGCGGCAGCCTCCGCGAATTCGCGCGCGTCCTCGGGGGTATCCCAGGTGGAAAGCCAGACGAGGGCGAGGGTGCCGTCCCTGGACGCGTAGACGATCCATGCATCGCCGTCCCATCCGGCGGCGGCGCGACGGGCGGGCTGCTCGTCCAACCCCGCGCCACCCGGGCCTCCGGCGCGCCGGAACGACTCAACCATCATGGCTTCCCCCATCGTCCCGCGCGCCACGAACCCGAACGACTCGGCCCCGCGCGGGAGCGGGAGGTCCGCGAGCTGGACCCGGGCGGGCGGGTCGCGATCGACGAAGTACTTTTCGGGGTGGAGGATCTGCTCGGTCGAGGCAGGCGGGTCGTCGAGGACTTGGAATGCGAGTCGCCACCCTCCGGCGAGTTTCGCGGTGATGGCGAAGCGGGCGCCGTCTCGCTGCGCGAAAACGCGCCACGCGGCGAGGAACGGCGGCGTGTCGGGCGACGCCGGGACATCGCCGAGCCCCGTGAGCGCGAGCGCGCCTTCACCCTGGTCGGGCGAGAGGCCGGGCGGGTCGAGAAGAGCGTCGAGGGCGACGGCGGCGGCGGTGCCGGTGCGCGCGGCCTCGAGGGCGAGCTCGGCGTCGGACCATGAGCCGGCGAGACGCCGGGCTGCGGCCTGGGCTGCAGGAGCGGCGGCGTCGAGCGCGGCCGCGCCGAATTCGCGCGTCACGGCATAGGCCGGCGGGCGGGCGCCGGCGGCGATCCAGAAGGGGGCGAACGGGTCAGGGCTTTCGTCGGCGGGGACGAGAAGAGCGAGTTCTCCGGAAGCGAGATCGGCGGCTGCGTGGCGGCGCGCGGCGCGCCAGGCGGCAACGGCCTCTCCTGCGGCAACGTCCCGCGCGGCCAGGCCGAACGCGGCCAGTGCCGCCAGCGGCGGAGGCGGAGATTTCGAAGCGCGCTGATCGTCCGAAAACCGCGCGCTGTCCCGGCCTCGAATCGCAAGCGCGATCGGCGCCGCAATCCCTCGCTTCGCAAAGGTCGCCTCCGCCCTGCGGACCTCCAGGCGAAGCTCGCGGACGCGAGGGGCCGCGAGCCCGTTGATGAAAGCGAGATCTTCATATCGGCAGGACAGGCGACCTTCGGCGCCGCCCGTTTGGATGACGATGGTGTCGCCATCGTCCTGCACGATGGTGCCCGTGATTTCGTGCTGGTTGCGAAGGATCAGGAGGTCATCCGCCGTGACCGGAAGCGGCAGCAAAGCGGCGAGCAGGGCCAGGAAGCGATGCATGGGAGCGGAGTATACGAGGTAAGCGGGGGAGTCGGGAAAGGCGATTCGGGGGGCAGAATTTCAAAATGAAATAGTATTTCAATTTGAAATAGGCTCAAGCATTCTCACTTTCCAGCCGATCTCTCTATTACCCTCTCCTTCCAAGGAACCCCACTCCATGGAAATCAACAGGGTCGATCCTTCGTTCCCCATTCGACCCGCTCGCGCTCGCGATCTCTACCCGGTCGCCCCTTCAGAACTGCCCGCGGATCACTTGTCCATCTCTCCGCAGGCACGCCTCCGCGACCAGCTCCGCGCCGCCCCAGACATCCGGGGCGATCGCGTCGCCGACCTCCGCCGCCGCATCCAGAACGGAGCGTACGACGAAGGCGCCGTGATGAGCGAGGCCGTAAAGCGGTTCCTCGCGGAACTCGGCTAGAGTGGCGGCATGCCCCCCGTCGCCGTGCTCTTCACCGGTCTCCTCGCCACCTCCGAGCCCCTCCTCGCCAACGTTCGCGCTTCCCTCGAAGCCGATTGGGGTCCGATAGCCCTGGCCAGCGCCGCGCGGCCCTGGACGGAAACGGACTATTACGAAGCGGAGATGGGGAAGGGGCTGCTGCGCCAGTTCCTGGCCTTCGAGCGGCTCGTCGGTGTGGACCGGCTGGCCTCGCTGAAGCAGCGCTCGGTCGCGCTCGAGGAAACCTGGAAGGCGGGCGCTAAGGTGGATCGCCCGGTAAATATCGACCCCGGACTGCTGAGCGAGCACAGCCTGACGCTCGCGTCCACCAAGAGAGCCGGTCACCGCGTCTGGATCGGGGAAGGGATCTGGGCCGAAATCACCGTCGTCTACCGCGACGGCGCTTTCCAGCTCCTGCACTGGACCTACCCGGACTTCCGTCGCCCGGAGACGCTTGAGTTCCTCGCCGCCTGCCGAAGGCTTTTCCTGCCGCGCCTTCTCACTTCAAAGTCCTAGTCACCAAACGACAAAAGCCGCCTCGCTCGAGAGCGAGGCGGCTTGGGTCTGCGACCTGCGGAACGACTAGTACCGGGCGGGATCCCGTTCGTCGTAGTTCAGGAAGTGCCGGTCGATGAAGCGGTGCATCTCGTGGACGTCCTGCCGGAATGCCCACCAGTGATGCTTGTTGTGCTCGCCATCGAACGTGCAGCCGACGAGGGCCGCGCCCGAGATCAGCAATGCGACAAGGAGAAGCTTCTTAAACATCTGATTCCTCCAAGCTGGGCCTTAGGCCCCCCTCTTGATGCCCGGGCGGGATGCCCGGCGTTCAAGTTACGGCTAGTCATCTTAGGACGGGGTGAATCTGAGTCAAGAGGATTGTGCGTGAAATTGCCGGGTCGGTTCTGCGGCTCCGAGGTCGAAGGAAACGGCCCTCGTGACACGGCCTTGACCTTCGACTTTCGACCTTGAACCCTCGACCGGTAACCCCGGCACCTTGCCCATCACCCCTTCAGGTACTTCTTCAGCACTCCAGCCGCAACTTCACCCCCGTCCGTGGCGACGTCCTTCCACTCGTGCTTCGCCCCGATGAACCCTTCGAGGTGCACGTCCCAGTCGCCCATGACGAGGTACATCCTCGGGATGAACGCCGTCGGGAGGCACTTTTTCATGCCCTTGACCATCACGTCGTACTCGACGAAATCGTCGCGGCTCGTGTAGAGGAACGGTGTCCGGTTCGCGACGCATTCGCTGACGATCCCGTAGCCGGGCTTCGAAACGACCAGGTCGCACGACTTGACGAGGTCCTGGAAGCGTACGTGGACGATCTCAGGGACCTTGACGGCATTCGCCAGCCGCGGCAGGGCCTGGTCGGTCGGGATCACGAAGAGGTATTGCGGGTTGCGCTCGATCCCGTCGATCATGAACCCCGCGCCGTCGACGCCGCCGAACGCCAGCAGGATCACCTTCTGCTTCGTCTTCGGGATCCCCAGCGTGTCGAATACCTCGGCCTTGTCCGCGGTTGACTTGCGCGCGATGAACGGAATCGCCTTCGTCTTCCGGAACGCCGGGAACTCGCCGCAGAGCGGCAGCTTCAGCAGCAGATCAGCCTTCGCGTACGACTCGCGCGTCGCGTCGATAATCCCCCGGAACGGCTTCATCTCCCCCAGGTACCCCTCGTAGATCCAGTCCCATGAAAAGTTCGCGATCGCCACCGAGGGGACGCCGATCTTGTGCGCGACGTCAAACGCCATCGGCGCGATGTCCGAGATGATCAGCGCGGGCGGGTTCGCCTGCGCGAACTTCAACTCCTGCTTCAGCACCTTCGGCCCGCGCTCGAGAGCCTCTTCGCAGTTCCTCAGCGTCCGCATCTTGTCGATGTTGAAGATCGTCCGCTGCACGACGCCGACGTCGACCTCGACGAAGCAGTACTCGAACGGCGCTACCACATTCTTGGCGAAGAGCCAGCGCGGGGCGTTCGAGCGGATGTGGAAGAAAACCGTGGGGTCGATCGCGTGGAGGGCGTTCATCACGACACAGGAGCGGGTCGCGTGTCCGAAGCCGTGGCCGCTCACGTAGTAGAAAATGTTCTTCCGGGTCATTGGCGGGGCATTCTACGGATCGCCTGTGAGCGGGAGTAAGGAAAGTGCTAAGGCAGTGGGGAGTCGGCAGGAGGTAGTGGGTAGGAACGGCATCGAAAGCGACTCGCGGATAGAATCCGCGCATGGCTCGCGGCCTCCTCATCGGATTCCTCGCCGGCGCTCTCCTCGCCGGGATCGCGTTCAAGCTGCTCCTGTCCCGGGACGGCGGGAGCGCCGACGGCGGGGCAGGCACTCGAGAAAGGGCCGGGGAAAAAGGCGCGAGCACTTCGGGCGAAGGCACCAGAGAGGCCGCTTCCAACGAGATTGCCTCCGCGCGCGCCGAGTCGGAAAAGCTGCGCGCCGAGGTTGCGGAATTGAAGTTGCAGCTTGCCGAGGCGAAGAAACTGGCGGGCGGTGGTTCAAGGTCGCGCCCGGACCGCGCCGCGAAGTGGAAGGAACTGGCTTCGCTCATCGCGCAGGCCAGGAAGGACGCCGACGCTTCCGGAACGCCGATCAAGGGCGACAAGTACTTCGGGCCGCTGCTCGCGCTGATCGGGCTGGTGGCGGACGACCTGGGAATTCCGATCCAGGAAGCGGCGATGTCGCCGGACTGGTACCCGATGTTCGCGCAGTCCATGCTCGACTCGTCTCCGTTCCCGATGTCGGAGCAGCAGCGCGCCGCGTTCGACAAGGTCCTCGCAGGATCACGCGAGGACTGGGACGCGTACATGGCGGGGCGCGAGGCCATGTCGCCGCTCGAGCGCGCCGCCGCGCTTCGCGACCTCCAGTTCGAGATGTTCGGGGGTCTCGGGCAGATCGGCAGCGAGGAACAGCGGGCGTACATCGCTTCCCTGAACCTCCCGCCGCCGAACGCCCCGTACCAGGGCGTCTGGAACGGCGCCGGCCCGCGGGCGGCCTGCAAGACGAACATCTCGAACAACATGGCGAAGTCGCTCGGGTTCGACGGGAACCAGATGACGTCGCTCTCGCCGGCCATCGACGACTACATGCGCTCCTACGAGGCGATCGCGAAGGAAGCGGCGCTGAAGAAGCAGGCGGGGGAGCCTTACGACGACATCGCGGCGAAGCTGGCGCTGTCGATGGAGATGCAGAAGCGGATCGGCGAGACGGTCCGGATGACCGACGCACAGGCAAAAGCGCTGAAGGAGTGGGCGCAGGTTTACGACTACCAGGTGAAGGAATAGCCCTGCCTGCCGCAAGCGTGCTTTCGTCGCGTACCGCCGCCTCTTCCGACCAGCCGTTCCTGGAGGAACTCCTCGCGTCCGCTCATGGGCGTCATTCCTTTGTCGCCAGGACGTCCCGGGCAAGCCGGAGCTGACGCAGCACCGGGCTCTTCTTGTTCAGGTGCCCCTGCATGCGCAGGAGGATGTCGTTGAGGACGCGAAGCGCCTCGAGCACGTGGGCGCCCTTGTTGAGCATGACGCACTCGGCGCGCTCCCCCATGGCGGCGTCGGTGATCTCGGCACGTGAGGGGACGCCGTCCTTTGCGAGCGACTCAAGGACCTGCGTCGCCCAGATGACGGGGACGTGCGCGGCCTCGCAGATCCAGAGGATCTCTTCCTGCACCTCCGCCAGCCGCTCGTACCCCATTTCCACGGCGAGGTCGCCGCGGGCGATCATGACGGCGACGCTGGGACTGCGCATGGCGGCAAGGAGCAGGTGGGGGAGTTTCTCGAAGGCCGCGCGGGTCTCGATCTTGAGGACGAGGCCGAGATTCTCGCCGCCGGCTTTCGCGAGGTGCTCCTGAAGGGTCGCCACGTCCGACGGTTCCCGAACGAAGGAATAGCCCACCATGTCCGCGCGGCGGGCGACGAACGGGAGGTCCTCGATATCGCGTGCCGTGAGGGAGGGCAGGCGGAGCGTGCTGTCGGGCAGGTTGATCCCCTTGTCCGCTTTCAGCGTCTCGCCGCGCAGGCGCGCCTGGACGATCTCGACGTGCATCTGGTCGGAGTTCACGAATCTCACGATGCCTCCGATCCGCCCGTCGTCGAACCAGATCCGTTCCCCGGGCCGCACGTCGGCGAAGACCTCGGGAAGAGTGCAGGAGATCGTCGCCGGGCTGACCAGCACGCCGCGCGCGTCGCGTTCGGCAGGCAGCCCCGGGTCATCCCGCCGGGTGACGACCAGGGTGTCGCCACGGCGGAGTTGAAGCGCCTGCTCAACTGCCGGGAGGCGGCCAACCGCCGCTTCGCCGCCGCGCTTCCCGCTCGCGATTTTCAGCTGGGTGCCCGACACCACGTAGGCCGTCTCACCGCATTCCGCCCAGCGGCCTTCGCCGACCTCCGACACGATTCTCAGGGCGCGGCTCGCGCCACGCGCGTCCTTGAAGGTCACCCGGTTGCCCTTCTTGAGGGTCTTGAGCCAATCGGCCGGTACCGGAAGCGTCGCGTCCGTGCCCGGCAGGGGGGGCGCGGGTGCTTCCTGGGAGGTGAGCCATACGCGCGCGGGCATGGTCACGCGCCCGAAGACATCGCGCTGCGGGCGCCACTTGAGAACCTCAGGCCCACGCGCGATCGACCCCGTGCGCAGTTTCGGGCCGCCCAGGTCCATGAGGATGCGGCAAACGCGACCGAGTTCGCGACGCGCGCGGTGAAGATGGACCACCATCCGTTCCCATTCCCTCGGTCCATCGTGCGCGCAATTGATCCGCATGACGTCCATCCCGCCCGCGACCAGGTCGCGCACAAGAGGGTAGTCCTCCGCCGCTTCCGAGGGCATCGTCACCATGATCCGCACCGTGCGCCCGGCGCAGGGGCCGAAGAGTTGATCCGCGTGCAATTCCAGAAGGGCTGTCCCTTCCCGGTACCCGACGGGCGTCGAAGGCGGTGCCGAGGGGCACGACACGGAGCCGGCGAGCCGGTGCAGGTTTGCAAGGACCGCGTCGATCGTCGCCAGGACGTGCGCTTCCGCCCTCCCCAGCGACGACAGCCCGAGTTCGGCCAGCCGCGGCTGGAAGTGTCGGGCGTCCCGGCGACGGAACCCGAGATAGTGAAGCAGGTTCCTGGCCGAGCGCCGGTGGGCGGGATGCACTTCCTCGACTAGGTTCTTCTCACGGATTTCCAGGTCGACCAGTTCCAGTCGGGTCCGCTCGAGGTCGTTGAGGAGGGTGGCGATCTCGGCGGGTTCAGGATGCGATGTGGACACGGCCAGTTCTTCTTCCATGAGTCTGTTGCCCACGTGGGGTCTCCGATTCGTTTCGAGGGAAGTCTGCGACACGACTGTTCGGCTTGCATGAACTTCGGGTCAACAGGCGGCAAATCCAGCGCAGGGTCGCGGCTGAAATGACGCGTCCGAATTCGGCAGACCTTTGCAGGGTCTTCGCAAGAAGCAAACGCTCGTGGTGCACCATGACTTTCCCGGCGGGAGAATCCGCCCGGCACGCGGGGAATTTCACGCAGGTTCCGGGCTTGCCTCCGGCGATGCACTCGGCATCAGGCTTGCAAAGAACGTTGCGCCCGCTTCCCTCGCTTTTCGAAAGGCATCCCTCATGGACACCCGCCACGTCGAAGAAATCGGCCGTGCCCTCGGCGTCCGGCTGGCGAAATACCGGGCGGAGCATCCGATCGTTCTCGGGCTTACGCCGGGGGGCGTCCCGATTGCCCAAGCCATCGCGCAGTGGCTCGGCGGCGGGTTCGACATCGTCCAGGCCGAGAGCCTTGTCTCTGGCGGCTATCGCGGTGCCGTCGCTGAGACCGGCGAGATCGTGCTCGATTCCGGAAGCGCGGACGACGGGGCGGAGCAAGAATTCGCCGGCCGGATCGTCCAGTGCCTGTCCTACATGCTGGCGCAGCGGGTCCAGTTCCTGCCCGGGTGCGCTCTTCCCGAAGTGCTGGGGAGGGTCGTCATCGTCGTCGCGGACGTCGTCTCTTCAGGCGCCCGTATGCGGGCTGCCTTGACCAGTCTGCGTGACCGCGGCGCGGTGCGGCTCGTTGCCGTCGCGATGGCCGGGACCGACCGGGCCGTCGAGCTTCTGCAACCGCTGGCAGATGAGGTCGTCTGCCTCATGACGCACCCCCGGATTTCGGGCGTGGGGCGGAACCTCCGGGGATGGAAGCGCATTCCGCGGAACGCAGCGTTCCGGCTGCTGCGCAGGGAGACGGGACGCAAGGGCCCGCGGAGGGCCGCCGTCACACATTGAACGCGCGGCGGTCCGAAAACAAGGCGGGCGCGGAGGATAATCTCCGCGCCCGATTCCTGGTTTTCTCGACTTCCGACGGTTCCTACTCCTTACCGATCTCCATCCCCTTCTTCGCCGCCTGCTCGCGGATCATCTTGCGCATGGCTTCGTCGAACGCCTTGTCCTGGTTCAGGCCCTGCTTTTTCATTTCGTCCTCGATGAACTTCGCGCGCTCGGCGGCCTTGGCCTGCAGCTCCTTCTGGATCTTCTCGCGCTCGGCGGCCATCTTCGCGACGTGAGCCTTCTTCTCCTCGAGGGACATCTTGCGCATCTCCTCGGGAAGGTTTTCGTCCTTCACGTCCTCGAGCTTGAAGTCCTTGTTCTTCGACGCGTCCACGAGGTCCCAGCCGCTGTTGTTGTAGGCGCCCGAGGCCTTCGCGGCCGCGCGCTCGGCGACCACGCCGCCACCGCCCGCTTCGCCCGCCGCAGCGTCCTGCGCCTTCTGGTTGTCCTTCTTCTCTCGGCCGCGTTCGCCGAACGCGACGTAGGTCTTGTTCAGCTCCTCGTTCATCTTCGCCATGTCGGCGTCCATCGGCGTCGCGATCGCGACTGCGCCGCCGGAGATGTCGATCGTCGTGAAGGAGCCGTCGGCGAGCTTCGCCACCTCGCGCCACGTCCGCTCCTCATCCGCGTTCGGCTTCCCGCAGTAGATCGCGTTCACGATGATGTCCGCCTTGATCGCCTCCGGGACCGTCTTCGTGTACATGTTCTCTTCCGTTCCCTGGTGCGCGGTCTCGTTGCCGACCATGAAGATCACCCGAAGCGCTTCCTTGTTCTTGCTCCACGTCATGTCCTTCGTGGCCTTGCGGACCGTGGCGCCGACCCACTCGTCGCCGCCCATGTCCGTCTTGAAGGTCATGAGGTTCTTGTAAACGGTGTCGAGGTCGTCGGTGAGGTCGAAGAAGCGGAACTCGCGGTCGCCGGAGCCGTACCCAACGAGGCCGATCCGCAGCACGGGCGTCGGCCGGACCTTGGCGATGTCGTTGACGATCGACCAGACCTTCTGCTTGGCCGTGTCGATGACCTGCTGCATGCTTCCGGAGCGGTCGATGCAGATGACCACGTCGACCTCGCCAGGTTTCTTTTCCTCTTCGGCACGGGCCGGAAGTCCGGCCGCGAGCGCAAGGGCGATGGCTGCAAACATCTTCGTCTTCATGGCAATTCTCCTCTGGACGTCGGAAGTTTTGCGCGGCGTCACCACGTCGCGTCTGCAACTGAGACGCACGTTCGCCGATGAGAGTTCCACCGGGATCAAACAAAAACGGGCGCGGTAGAAAACCCGCGCCCGAAGTGTGCTGCCCACTACCGACTACCACCTACCCACTGCCCTTACTCCTTACCCACTTCAAACCCCTTCTTCTCCGCCTGCTCCCGCACCATCTTGCGCACGGCCTCGTCGAACGCCTTGTCCTGCGTCAGCCCCTTGCTCTTGATCTCGGCGTCGATGTACTTCTGCCGCTCGACCGCCTTCGCCTGGACTTCCTTCTGGATCTTCTCGCGCTCGGCCTTCATGGTGGCGATGTAGGCCTTTTTCTCGTCGAGCGTCATCTTCCGCATGTTCTCGGGCAGGTCTTCGTCCTTGACGTCCTCGATCTTGAAGTCTTTGCCCTTGCACGCATCCACCATGTCCCAGCTCGAGTTGTTGTAGACCCCGGATGACTTCGCCTCGGCACGCTGGGCGCCATTGGAAGCGCCGCCGTTATCCGAGGAGTTTCTGTCCTGTTCTTCCTGCTGTCTGAGCCCGTCTTTGCCCTTGTGGCCGTAGGCGATGTACGTCTTGTTGAGCGCCTCGTTGAGCTTCGACATCTCCTCGTCCATCGGCGTTGCGATCGTGATCGCGCCGCCGGTGATGTCGATGACCGTGTAAGAGCCGTCGGCGAGCTTCGCGACCTCGCGCCATGTCCGCTCTTCGTCGGCATTCGGTTGTCCGCAGTAGATGGCGTTCACGACGATGTCAGCCTTGATCGCTTCGGGAACCGTCTTCGGATAGAGCAGATCCTCGCGCCCCTGCATCGCCGTCTCGTTTCCGACGGCGAAGATCATGCGAAGCGCCTCCTTGTTCTTGCTCCACTTCATTTCTTTCGTCGCCTTCTGGATCACAGCGCCGACCCATTCGTCGCCGCCCATGTCCGTCCTGAACGTCATGAGATTGGAATAGACGGTGTCGAGGTCATCGGTCAGGTCGAAGAAGCGGAAATCGGTGTTGCCCGAGCCGTAACCGATGAGCCCGATGCGGAGCACTGGCGTCGGCCGGACTTTCGCGATGTCGTTGACGATCCCCCAGATCTTCTGTTTTGCCGTGTCGATCACCTGGTCCATGCTGCCGGACCTGTCGATGCAGAAAACGACGTCGACTTCGCCGAGCTTGACCTTCTCTTCGGCGCGCGCCGGGATGGCCGCCGCGAGCGCCAGTGCCACTGCCAGGAACCTTTTCATGACTCTTCTCCTCACTCGACCCGGATCCATTCGGACCCGAGCCTGAACGTAATGTTGCGACCGAGCGCGAGCACAGCGCCTGCGCCGTCGTTGTTTCTCAGGAATTCGAAGTACTCCTCCGTCCCGAACTTCAGCGTCCGCGCGACCTGCGCCTCGTAGCCGCTCTCCTGCCACGCCCCGCCCCGGTTGTAGAACGCCCGGTTGCCCACGTTGCGCTGCCGGTTCATCAGCTCGGCCTGCGCGTTCGCGTCGTTCCCGCGGCCCAGCGCTCCGTTGGCGGCCAGCTGCTGCCGCTCCTGGTTGTACGCTCCACGCCACTCCTGCTGGTTGCGCCCCAGCTCCCACTCCTGCTGCCCGTTGTAGTTCGCGCCGGCCGACTGCCCCACACGCCTCTCGATCCCCGCCGCCGTCACCGGAACATCCTCCGTGATCAGCCCCGCCGTGTACGGCGTGACGACCCCGTATCTCTTCGAGAGACGCACGATCTCCTCGGCAAGTTCCTTCGAAGCGCCCCTTGTCCGGATTTCGTCGAGCAGGAAGTCGATCCGCTGGATCGCCCACAGGCGCGGCACGAAGTCGTTTCGCGGTTCGGAAGCGAAATCGAGCGTGTAGGACACGGACCGGGTCTCCCGACCCGCCGTTCCGCTCAGCTCGATCCGACGCGCCCCTTTTCCCTTGAAGCGTCCTGTGACCACGACCGAGCCACCCTGGAAAATATCGGGGAGCTTCTTCGGCTGCACGTCGGTCACTTCCGCGCTTCCTTCGACGCCCGCAAATTTCAGAACGGGGTCGGCCAGAAGCGGCGCATCGATTCGTTTTGCGAAGCTGGCAAGGACCTCGGTTGCATTCTCGTTGGGATGGATGTACTGCCGGTCGCCTCCGTTCTCGATCGCGAGGCGGTCAAGGAGGCGAGTGTTCAGGTCGAATCCCGCGCCGAAGGCGAAGACGCGGACGCCGCGCCCGCGGGCGATCTTCAGGAGCGCTTCGTCGTCCCGCTCGCCGATGGTCGGCGTGCCGTCTGTCAGGAAGACCACGATCTTCGTCGCGTCAGGCCGGAACGATTGCGCGAGCGCCAGCTTGAGCGCGTCCTCGATCGCCGCTCCGCCGCGCGCGTTGAGCGAGTTGGCCGCCGAGACGCCGGCCGCTTTTGCTTCCGCAGTCGCCGTCACCAGGGATTCGCGCCAGGCCCGGGCTTCCGTGGAGAACGTGATGATATTGAAGCGGTCCTTGTCGGTCAGCGTCTCGACGAAGGCCGCGAGGGCTTTGCGCACCTGCCCGATCTTGTCGCCCTGCAGCATGCTCCCCGACGTGTCGAGCGCGAAGACGATGTCGCGCGGAAGGCGCTCGCCGGCCGTTCCGTCGGCGGGAGGCGCGATCGTGATCATGAACGCGCCATCCTCGCCAGGCTCCTCGAACGCCAGCACCGCCGCGCCGAACGCTTCCTCGCTCGCCTGGTAATAGAAGACGAACGGCCCCGCGGGAAAGTAGTCCTGCCGCGAGTAGGTCAGCTTCATCGCGCGCGGCCCCGTGCGCGCGGCCACGATGTCGTGCGTCGGCGAGAAAACCGCCTTCAGCGGCTTCGAAGACTCGATCGTCGCTTCGACCGTCATCGTTTTCAGCGGCTTGCGGAACGAAGCCGGAACCGCGTTGAGCGTGTTCACGCGCACCAGGCCGCCCTGGGACCGCAGCGCTTCGATCGTCCTGATCTCGACCTCGAAGTCCGCGTTCGCAGGGACAGGAAAGATGCGTACACGCAGGAGACGCGCTCCGTAATACTCGAGAAGCGCCGGGTCCTTCTGCTTCGCGACGATTCCCTCGTAGATTTTGCGCGCTTTTTCCGCGTCCAGGATCTCTCCCTCGGCCGTTTTCCCGTCGATCGTCACCGAAAAGCTCTCCACCCGCTGGTCCGGCTCCAGCTCCATGAAGAACGTCGCTTCCGTGTTCGCCCCGCTCCCCGTGTTGTGAAACTTCATCCGGAGCCTCTTCTCCGCAACGTCCTCCCGGATCGACATCTTCGCGTGCGTCTCGCGCAACTCGACCTCCCCGGGTCGCTCCGTGTAGACCCATCAGGAATGGGCGGTGCGCGGGAAGAGGAGGGAGGCGGCAACGGCAGCCAACAGGATGAGGGTGTGGTTTCGCATGAAGTGCCGGAACGCAACGGACGTGCCGCGCGCGCCCGGGGGGAATCCGCGAGGAAGCGAATCCTTCACGTCCCTGCCGTATCCGCGCGGATACTCTGCTTTCCACTTTCCTCTCTGGGAGCCGACCCTTGACCCCGAATCACGTTTTGCGCCGGGAACGCGCCGAGTCCCACATGGTGACTTCCGTCCCCAGGGCGGCCGGGACCGAAGACGCCCTCGCCGTTGCGCATCGGCTGGCAGGAGGCTCGTGGGAACTGGCCGACGCCGTTTACGTCGTCAGCACCGGCGACCTGCTTGAGGGTGTCGTGCCGATGCACACCCTTCTCTCTGCCCGGGCAGGGACCCGAATCTCCGACCTCATGACCCGCGACATCCCCAAGGCGGGGCGTGGCACCGACCAGGAGCGCCTGGCCCACGCCGCTCTTCGCCACGGCCTGGCTTCGACTCCCGTTCTCGAACCTGACGGCCGTCTCGCCGGAGTCGTGCCCGCCGGCACGCTGATGGAGATTCTCTACCGCGAGCACGCGGAAGACCTGCACAGGCTCGCCGGCATCAACAGGGAAGTCATGCATGCCAGGGATGCGCTGGAAGAGCCTCCGACCCGGCAAGTCTGGCACCGCCTGCCGTGGCTTCTCGTCGGTTTCGCCGGGAGCGTCCTGGCGACCTTCGTGATGTCGCGCTTTGAGAAAACCCTGGATACGCGCGTCGTCATCGCCTTTTTCGTCCCCGCGATCGTCTACCTCGCGGATGCGATCGGGACGCAGGCCGAGGCGATTGCGGTGCGCGGGTTGTCGCTTTCGCGAATCGGGCTCCGCCGCCTGCTCATGGGCGAAATCATGTCCGGCGCCATCATCGGGGCGGTCCTCGGCGGCCTGGCCTTCGGCCTCGTGGCGATGCTGTGGAAAGATCTCCGGCTTGCCGCCGCCGTTTCCCTGAGCCTCGCGTGCGCCAGCACCGTCGCAGCGTCGGTCGGACTCCTCCTCCCGTGGGGACTCGCGAAAGCCGGCCGCGACCCCGCGTACGGCTCGGGTCCCTTCGCGACCGTCATTCAGGACATCCTGAGCATTCTCATCTACTTCCTCCTGGTTGCGGCGATCGTGCGTTGAAGCGGGAGATCGGGATTCTCGACTCCGCTCGAAGCCCGGCCTAGACTCCGCGCCCGATGAAAACGAAGACCAGCGTCGCCCTCTTCGCCCTCGCCCGCCGCATGCTTCCCGGAGGCGTGAATTCGCCGGTGCGCGCCTTCCGTTCCGTCGGCGGAACGCCCCGCTTCCTCGCCCGCGGCCGCGGCCCGCACGTCTGGGACGCGGACGGCAACCGCTACGTGGACTTCGTGGGGTCGTGGGGCCCGCTGATCCTGGGGCACGCGCACCCGAAGGTCGTCCGTGCAATCGCGCGCGCGGCCGCGAACGGCTCGACGTTCGGCGCACCGACGGCGGCGGAGACGGAACTCGCGGAAGAAATCCGGCTTTCGATGCCTTCGATGCAGAAGCTGCGGCTGGTGTCGAGCGGGACGGAAGCGGTGATGAGCGCGGTGCGCGTGGCGCGAGGGTTCACGAAGCGCGACCTGATCGTGAAGTTCGAGGGCGGGTATCACGGGCATGCAGACGGGTTTCTTTCGAAGGGCGGGAGCGGGCTCGCGACGCTCGGGATCCCGGCGAGCGCCGGCGTGCCGAGCGCGGTCGCGGCGCTGACGCTCACGGCGCAGTACAACAGCCTGAAGAGCGTGGAGACGCTGTTCCGCAGACGCGGGAAGCGCATCGCGGCCGTCGTCATCGAACCGGTCGCGGGCAACATGGGCGTCGTCCCACCCGAGCCCAATTTCCTGCCCGGCCTTCGCCGGCTCTGCGACAGCTGGGGAGCACTCCTCGTCTTCGACGAGGTCATCACCGGATTCCGCGTCGGCATCGGCGGCGCGCAGGCGCTCTTCGGCGTCCGGCCCGACCTGACAACGCTGGGCAAGATCGTCGGCGGCGGCCTCCCGCTCGCGGCCTACGGCGGTCGCGCGGACATCATGGCGCTCGTTGCCCCCGATGGCCCGGTCTACCAGGCCGGGACGCTCTCGGGAAACCCGTGCGCCGTCGCCGCCGGGCTCGCGACGATCCGCCTTCTCCGCAGGAAGGGCCTCTACCGCGACCTCGCGTCGCGGATGCGCGCGTTCGGCGATGCGCTCGGGGACGCCGCACGAAGCGCCCGGGTCCCGCTCGTCATCAACGCCGTCGGCTCCATGGCCACCGCATTTTTCCAGGACGGCCCCGTCACCGACTGGGCCTCCGCGGCCCGAAGCGACACGAAACGCTACGCGCGCTTCTTCCACGCCATGCTCGACCGCGGCGTCATGCTCGCCCCGTCGCAGTTCGAGGCGGCGTTCATTTCAACCGCCCACACGAGCCGAATGCTCGGCGACGTCGTGCGCTCTGCCTCGGCTGCCTTTCGCGCTCTCTAGCTATTTCGCGGGATCCTTCAGACGGTCTTTCATCTCCCGGTACCACTTCCTCGTGCCCTCGATTTCCGCTGCTTTCTCGGGGCACTTGGCCGCGGCGTCGTCCCACAAGGCCTCAGCCTCGGCAAACTTGAGCTGATACGCCTTCACAATCCCCATGTTCATCAGTGACTTCCAGTACTCCATGCTGATCGACTTCGTGTAGGCCTCCTCCGACTTTTCCAGCGCCAGCGAGTACTCTTTCGCGGCCCGTCGCGACGCTTCCGCAGTCACCAGCCAGGCGTTCCCCAGCCCGTTCCAGGTCTCCGGGTTCTTGTCGTCGAGCTTCACGGCCATTTCGAACATCCCGACCGCCCGGCTCAGGGTGTCGAGCGGGTCGTTTCCGCGCAGGAAGTCAACCTGGGCCATGTAGAAGACCGCGTCGGCGCAGGTGAAGGCCGCCTGCTTGTGACTGGGATCCTTCTTCAGGAGCGACTCGAGGTCGCGGATGGCCCCGTTCAGGTTGATGCGCGAATCCTGCTGCGCCGCCTGTTCGGCCTTGCCGATGAGGAAGAGTGCACGTCCGCGTTCCCAGAGGGCGTCGATGTTGTCGGGCTGGGCGTTCAGGACCGCGCTGAAGTCGCCGACCGCGGTCGTCAGCTGGATGCGGGGGTCTTCCTTCTTCTTCAGCGAGAAATCGGCGGAGCGGACGAGCGCCTTCCCGCGGCGCATCTGAAGCGGCAGGCTGGGGGACATCTTGAGAAGCGTCTCGATGTGGCGCGACGCGTTGTCGAACGGCCCGCGCGGGCTGATGTCGGCCTTGATGTTGGCCTCGCCCTGCGCGATCCAGGCATCAACGAGGATTTCACCGACCCGGTAAGACGGGATTTTGGTGAAGAGCTGGTCGAGATCGGTGAGCGCCTCGTCCAGGGCTTTGTTGGCCTCGGCGGTTTTCCCCTGCTTGTTGTACGCGTCGCTCAGCGCCCACCTCGCGAGGCCGCGCGCTTCCAGCGCCTGCAGGCGGTTCGGGTACTGGTTGATGACCGCGGTCATTTCCTTGATGACCTTTTCGAACACGGCGCTCGAATCCGTGCCTTTCTTCGAGTCCTCGATCGCCTTCTCGACACGCGCCGTCGCGCTTCCGAGCAACGGCTCGATCGTGCCTCCGCTGGGCCCGTCATTGCCGCGCACGGATTCAAAGTCCTTGGCCGCGCGTTCGTAGAAAGGTCCCGCATCGCGGTTTTTCGCGGCCTCGGCGCGGGCGCGCTTCAGCAGCACACGGCCTCGATTGAGAAGGGCGGGGAAGTCCTTGCCGTCACCCGCGATGGAACTGAGCACGTTGATGGCGCCGTCGAGCGCGGCACACACGTCCTTGCCGGCGCGCTCGTCGCGCGTCGCCTTCAGGAACGCCGCCATCGCCTTGATTTCCTGCGCCGAGATGTCGCCCGCGTCCTTCGAAACGGCTTCGTCGGCCTTCGCCGAGGCGTCGTCGAGGTCTGCCTGACCATCGCCGCCGGTTTCGAATTTCACCGTCGCGCGGTCGAGCCGGAGGCACGCCGACGCCGCCGGTCCTGCGGGATGCCCTTCCGATGCAGCCTTGTCTGCATTTTCAATGGCGCGGTCGAGCCACGCGAGCGCGTCCTTGTTCGTCATGTCGGCCAGCGCCCGCCGCCGCAGACCCCACGCCGTCGAGAGCCGCGCGAGACCCGACCCGTGATCCGCTTCGAGCGCCGCTTCCATCGACTTCATCCCGAGTTCCCACTTGTCGAGTTCGTAGTACAGCCCGCCGATCGCCGCCTGCGCGTAGCCGGCCACCGACTGCGAGCTCGACGCCGTTTCGTACCTTCCGATCGCCGCGGAAGGACGGCCGTCGATCCGGTCGGCCTCCGCCTGCGCGAGCGCGAGGAGCGACGACGGGAAGAACGCCGTTTCCTTGGTCGAGTCCGCCAGTTTCAGGTCCGGGATCGCGGCCTTCCCGGCTTCCTCCGCCGCTGCGTCGGGCGCGAGCGAGACGCCGCCGGCGCGGAAGCGCCGTGAGCGGAGCAGGCTTTCGAGCTGCCGGCGTCCGGCGATCAGGCCGCGCTCGATCTTCGCGTAATTCTGCGCGCCCTTGTCGAGCTTTTCGATCGCGGCCGCGAACGCCGCCTTGGCGTCGTCATACTTTCCCATGCGCGACAGCGCGCGGCCCTTGAAGAAGTCGGGCCAGCCGTAGTCGTGAAGCGTCCGCGTCCCCTCGATCGCGTCGAGGGACTTCTTGTAAGCCGCATCGCGCGCCGGAATCTCATCCTGCTTCTCCGCGATTCGAAAACCGTCCGCCAGAGTCTTCCAGACTTCCGTACCCTCGCTGATCTTTCCCGCGTTCTCGGGTTTTCCCGGGCCCTTCAGAGCGATGACGCCGACGATGACGAGAAGGAGCACGAGCACCCCGCCGCCTCCCGCGATGATCATGATCTTCTTCTTGCGGGCCGCTTCCGGCGACACAGGCTCCGCCGGCACGGCTTGCGCCGCCGGCGTTCCGCGGCCGCGCGTGGACATCCCGCTTCTTCCCCTCGAGCTGGCCGGCGCTTCTTCCTCCGCCGCCTCTTCCTCTGCCGGCGGCCTTCGCCGCGACGTCAGTCCCGATCCCGCGCCCGGACGCGAGGGGGCGCCCGCCGGAGGACGTGCTGTAAATCCCGACCCCGGCCTCTTCGGCGTCGCTCCCCGCGCCGCCGACCGCGGAGGTTCGGGATCCGTCTCGCGGTCGCCCGGAGCCGTCAGGTCGAGCGGTTCCTTGCAAGCGGGACAGCGGAAGCGCCCGCCTGCCTGCTCGGGGCGGAAAGCAAGGGTCTGGCCACAGGCACAAGTGACGTGAAGTTTTTTGTCGGCCATCGAGTCCTCCGGAATGGCGGCACAATACCGATTATGTGGGGCTTGGCGAAGGAGGAATCCGCGGGAGAGAAAAAGGGCAGCAAGAAAACGAAAAACGAAAAAGAAAAAACGAAAAACGAAAAGAACAGCCGCGAAAAATCCACGCCCGAGTTTCGGATTGGTTTTCGTTTTTAGTTTTTCGTTTTTAGTTTTTCGTTTCGTTGTTGCCGTTTTCCCCCCCCCACCTCCCAACCCCCGCTGCTATCATCCCGCCCCCTCCACCCCCCTACAGGATCTCGCATGGAACTCTCCTGGTTCGGCCACGGCACCGTCCGTGTCTTCATGTTCGGCCAGACCATCCTCGTCGATCCGCTTCGCGCCAACGCGAAGCTCTGCACGACCCTCCAGCCCGACGCCGGTCCCCAGGCCTCCGTCGTCCTCATCACGACCGACAAGGGCGACCACTGCGAACCCGAAACTGTGAAGGCCGTCGCCGAGCTGCGCGGACGCGTCATCGCTCCCAAGTCCGCCATGAAGGCCCTTCTCCGCACCCGCCGTACCGACATCCAGTGGGCGATCGCGAAGGCCGACGAGACGTACGCCATCGGCGAGCACATGAAGATCCGCTGCGTGAAGACGCGCGAGGGATTCGAACCCGGCATCGTGTACATCCTGCAGGGAAGCGAAACGATCGTGTTCCTGGGCGATTCGCTGATGGACAACGAGGGTTGGACCTACCTCGAGAAGGACGTCAAGCCGGACATCGTCGTCTACCCGCCGTACCTCGCCATGGGCGACCGAAACCACGGCAACGCCTTCCGGAAATGGATTTCGTCGCTCGGCAAGGTGTCGTGCATCCCGGTTATCTATCACACCTCACCTCACGGCGACCCCGTCTACCGCCTCGACCAGGAAGACATCCCGAAGTCTCTGCCCCCGGGCGCGCGGCTCGAAATGCTCACGAACCGGCCGCTGTTGTCGCAGGAGACGAGACGGATGCGCCGCCGGATGTAGTAATTCGCGCTTCGCCATCCACCCGCGCCGCGATATCGTGTCGCGGAGCGTTCGCCTTTCGCCGTGTGCCCTCGTTCCGGAGCCCCTCCATGCGCCTCGTCGCCTTCGCCCTCGCCGCGCTCGCGGCTCTTCCTGCCCTCGCCGAAGACAAGGCCGAGATCAAAGTCAACGTGAAGAAGGGGCTCAAGTTCACGCGCACGTCCAGCGCGACCGCGGAAGGGAAGTGCATGCTCGGGGGCGGCGGAGGGGGATTTGCGCTCTCCTTCGACATCAAGATGGCGGCCTCCTTGAAGTCGGTCGAGGAGATCCTCGACGCGAAGTCGGGTGCGCCCGTTCACTTGCGTCGCTGGTACCCGGAGCGTCGCGCGGACTTCAATCTCGGGCCGATGTTTGGCGGAGAGCAGACGCAGAATCACCCGCTCGAGGGAGCGGACATCACTCTCGGGCCCGGGGACACGCGAGGCGCGACGAACGCGGGCTCGAAGCTCGACGAAGATCTCCTCAAGAAGGAGCCGCTGGGCGATCCGCTGACGGCCGCGATCGCGAGCGGAAAGGTCGTCTCGGTCGGGAACACCTGGGACGGCGACAAGGACAAGACGAAGGTGTGGCTCGAGACGGAATTCCCGGGATTCGAAGCGACGGAAGTCGAGATGCAGTGCAAGCTCGGCGAGATCCGTGACAAGGACGGCCTGAAATGCGCCCGTGTCGAGATCGACTTGACGGCAAAGGGAAAGATCGCCGTTCAGGGCGCCCCTTCGAGCGAAGTGACGATCACGCTGAAGGGCGACGTCTTCTGGGGGCTGGACTCCGGGATCGTGGTGAACGTCAAGGCCGATGGAAAGATCAAGGGCGATCTGGATGTGAAGGTGCAACAGGGTGAGTCGAAATTGAAGATCGACCTGACTCTCGAGTGGCGCACGGCCGTGAAGCTGGGCGAGGCGGACTTCACGGGTGCCAAACCTGTGGACAAGCCCAAGCCGGTGAAGCCGGAGTACTACCCTCAGCCGCTCAGGTGACGGCGGGCTGCGCTCGCTTCGGAGGGGCACGGGAGCGCGCCACGGACAGGCAGGGTTTTCGAACGGTTGAGCGAGGCGCGCCCCCGGCCCCTCCTTCGCTCGCTCCGCCCGCCGTCACCTGAGCGGCTGACGAAAACGACCTATTTTAGATCTGCTGCGACGTGCTCTCGCACGGGCCAGCGTTGGGCAGCCCAGGCGAAGATCGCCCCCGAGATCGCCCACGCACCCACGACGTCGATCGTGTAGTGGAGGTGGGCGAGGAATATGGAGGCGGTAACGACGATGTGGCCTACCAGGGCGAGCTGGCCCAGGTGGCGATGCGGACGGCAGTAGAGCCAGAGGAGGAACGTCGTCGCGACGTGGCCGGAAAAGAACATGTCCTTCGTGAGGCCGACGTGCGCGGCGTTGGTGGTCAGGGCCGTGAAGGGATTGACAATGGCAAGCCAGCTGTGCCACATCGTGGAGGCGCTTATCCCGGCGTTCACGTCCGGCCCTTCCGGCGGCCCGAGCCCCGCGAGCGGGATGCAAAGGCCCCGAACGAGGCTGAGCAAGCCGCCCAGCCAGAGGAAATGCAGGAACGCGCGCCGGTCGACGCGCCAGAGCCACAAGGCCAGCGGGATGTAGCAGAGCAGCCAGATGTGGTAGTTGTGGTTCGCGATCCACGCGACCTTCGGGATGTGCGGCAAAAGCAGGTCCGGTACCGCCGGCGCCGGCCGAGCTTCGTTCCAGATTGCGATGCCGACCATCGCGGAATGCGCCGCATAGCGCCAGGCGATCGCTGCCGGAACGGAGTTGAAGAGGCGGCGCACGTTAGGCCGCGGTCCGCTGCCAGTTGCGGAACACGAATCGATGGATGCGCTTGAGGGCGATCCACAGAGCGACTGATTTGGCTGCACGGCAGCGACCCTTCAACACCAGGCGGGTCGTGCGCACGATCCGCGTCCCGCCGGTTGCGGTCGATTCGAGGTCGAACGAATCCTCAATTCCCGAAACCCAGCGACGGAAAAACATGTCCGTTTCTTCCATCCGGAACCTCAGCCGCTGCGGCTCGCGCCATTCCAGGATCCGCTGCTCGATCGTCCCCTGGTTGGAAACGCACTGGCGGGCGCTTCCTTCGCCGCCGTGCCCCTCGGGAAGTCGGCATTCCTCGGGGCGCGGGACCCCGAGCCCGAAGAGGCAGGAGCAGACGGGCTCCATGCGCGAGTTGCAGAGAAGCGGCCACATCTTTTCGCGAGGCTGGCTGAAGTTCCATCCGGTGATGACGTCCACGAAGGGAGTCTCACCGATCCGGGAGGTTGAGGGCAATGCGAAATCTGAAGCGCCTGAAGTCGTTAGCCTTCGCCAGCGTCCGCCAGCCTCTGCCAGCCTCCGGCCTTACTTCTTCCGCCGCTCCGCAAATCTCACCCGGTTTTCCGCACGGGCGACGGCGGCGTCCAGCTCCTCCTGCGAAGTGCCAGGCCGTCTTTCCGCCAAGGCCTGCTTCGCCTTCTCCAGCGCTTTGCGAGCGCGTTCGACGTTGAGCTGGTCCGGCGTTTCGGCGGCGTCGGCGAGGATGAGGCATTTTTCCGGGCGGACGTCCGCGAAACCTCCCGCGACGACGATCTCCTCCTGCTTGCCGTCGGCACCGCGGATGACGATCTCGCCGGGGCGGATGAGCGCGAGGAGCGGCGCGTGGCCGGCCATCACGCCGAGGTAGCCTTCGTGCGCGGGCATGATGACGCTTGTCACCGCTTTGGAGAACACGGTGCGCTCGGGCGTCACGACCTCGAACTGGAATTCCTTCGCCACGGTTAGCCCTTCAACTTCTTCGCTTTTTCGATCGCCTTGTCGATGCCGCCGACCATGTAAAACGCCTGCTCGGGAAGAGCGTCGTGCTTGCCTTCGAGAATCTCCTTGAAGCCGCGGACCGTCTCCTTGACGGGGACGTATTCGCCGTCGGTGCCGGTGAAGATCTTGGCGACGTTGAAGGGCTGGCTGAGGAAGCGCTGGATGCGGCGGGCGCGGGCGACGGTGACTTTGTCGTCGTCGGAGAGCTCTTCCATGCCCAGGATGGCGATGATGTCCTGGAGGTCGTTGTAGCGCTGGAGGACCTTCTGGACGGCGAGCGCGGTCTTGTAGTGCTCGGTGCCGACGATCTTTTCGTCGAGCATGCGGCTGGTGGACTTGAGCGGGTCGACCGCGGGGTAAATGCCGAGTTCCGAGATGCGGCGGTCGAGAACCGTGGTCGCGTCCAGGTGGCTGAACGTGGTCGCGGGCGCCGGGTCGGTGATGTCGTCGGCCGGGACGTACACGGCCTGCACCGAGGTGATCGAGCCCTTCTTGGTCGAGGTGATGCGCTCCTGGAGCTGCGCCATTTCGTTCGCGAGCGTCGGCTGGTAACCGACGGCGCTGGGCATGCGGCCGAGGAGGGCGGAGACTTCCGATCCCGCCTGTACGAAGCGGAAAATATTATCGACGAAGAGCAGCACGTCCTGGCCTTCCTCGTCGCGGAAGTACTCGGCGAACGTCACGCCGGAGAGGGCGACGCGCAGGCGTGCGCCGGGCGGCTCGTTCATCTGGCCGAAGCAGAGCACGGTCTTGTCGATGACGCCCGACTCCTTCATTTCGTGCCAGAGGTCGTTTCCTTCGCGGGTTCTCTCGCCGACGCCGGCGAACACCGAGAAGCCGCCGTGGTTCTTGGCGATGTTGTGGATCAGCTCCTGCACGAGCACCGTCTTGCCGACGCCGGCGCCTCCGAAGAGGCCGACCTTGCCGCCCTTTGCGTAGGGCGCGAGCAGGTCGAGCACCTTGATGCCGGTCTCGAGGACGTGCGGGGTGACTTCCTGGTTGGTCAGCGGGGGAGCGGGACGGTGAATCGGGTAGTACGTGTCCGTCTTGATGTCGCCCAGCTTGTCGAGCGGCACGCCCAGAAGGTCGATCAGGCGACCGAGCGTTGCCCGGCCGACGGGCAGCTTGATCGGGGCGCCGGTGTCCAGCACGGGCATGCCGCGCACGAGGCCGTCCGTCGTGGACATCGCGACCGACCGCACCGTGTTGTTGCCCATGTGGCTGGCGACTTCCAGCGTCAGGTTCATCCCCTTCGCCGGGTCCTTGATCGTCATTGCGTTGTAGATGGCCGGAAGCGTCGTCTCGAAGGAGACGTCCACGACCGGGCCGATGACCTGCGTGACTTTCCCGATGTTGTCAGCCATTCGCTATCCCTTCAATGCCTCGGCGCCGCCCACGATATCGAGCAGCTCCTTGGTGATCGACGCCTGGCGCGCCTTGTTGTAGATGAGTGTGAGCGACGTGACGAGGTCCTTGGCGTTGTCCGTCGCGTTGTGCATCGCGTTCATGCGGGCGGCGTGCTCGCTCGACATCGACTCGAGCAGCAGCCGGTGGAACGTGGTCTGGACGTAGCGCGGAATGAGGGTGGCGAGGATCTTCGCGGGATCCGGCTCGAACTCGTACTCGCTCGGGCCCTCTTCCTTTACGCCTTCCTTCTTCTCCGTCTGCACCGGCAGGAACTTGACGGCGCGCGGCCGGAACGTCACCGCGTTGACGTATTCCGTGTACAGCACCCAGACTTCATCGACCTTGCCTTCGATGAACGACGCGATCAGCTTGTTCGTCCATCCCTGGATTTCGCCAAACGTCACGTCGGTCTTGAGCGCGACGTACGCATCCACGGGCGTCAGCGGGATCTTCCTCGCCGTATCCACCGACTTCTTGCAGATCGCCGTCATGTCCATCGGTTGCGGGTGCTTCTTCTGGAAATCGTTGAAGAACCGCAGCATGTTCGAGTTGAACGAGCCGCAGAGGCCCTTCTCGCCCATCACCAGAACCACGCCGATGCGCTTGACCGTTTCGCGGGCCTTGAAGAGCGGGAAGTCGAGGTTCTGGACGCGGCCGGCGAGGCCCGTGAGGAATTCGGCGATCCTGGAAGCGTAGGGGCGGACGGCCATCAGGCGCTCCTGGACCTTGCGGAGCTTCGCCGCGCTCACCATTTCCATGGCGCGCGTGATCTTCTTGATGTTGCCGATCGACCGGATTTTCGTCCGGATCGTCTTGATGTTCCCTACGGCCATCGGTTCAGGTTCCTTTTAGTGTCCGGCTGCCGCAAAAATCTTGGCCGCTTCCGCCTTGATCGATCCCGCCTTCCATCCGTCCTTGAACTCAGTCAGCGCCTTCCTGAGCTTGTCTTCGTTGTCCTTGTCGAGGTCCTTCGTCTTCTTGATGGCCTCGATGATCGACGCGTGCTTCTCGTCGAGCCACTTGTGAAGCGTCCGTTCCCATCCGGCGACGGCGTCCTTCGGCACGTCGTCGATGAATCCCTGGGTGCCGGCGAAGATGATGGCGACCTGGTGGGAGAAGTGCATGGGCTCGTACTGGTTCTGCTTGAGAATTTCGACGAGGCGTTCGCCGCGGGTCAGCTGCGCGCGGGTGCCGGCGTCGAGGTCGGACGCGAACTGGGCGAACGCGGCGAGCTCGCGGAACTGGGCGAGCTCGAGGCGCAGCTTGCCGGCGACTTTCTTCATGGCCTTGGTCTGCGCCGCGCCGCCGACGCGCGACACGCTGATGCCGACGTTCAGCGACGGGCGGACGCCGGCGTAGAACAGGTCGGGCTCGAGGTAGATCTGCCCGTCCGTGATGGAGATGACGTTCGTCGGGATGTACGCCGACACGTCGCCGAGCTGCGTCTCGATGACGGGCGTCGAGGTGAGCGAGCCGGCGCCGAGCTCGTCGTTGAGCTTCGCGGACCGTTCCAGCAGGCGGCTGTGCAGGTTGAACACGTCGCCGGGATATGCCTCGCGGCCGGGCGGGCGCCGGAGGAGAAGCGACATCTGGCGGTACGCCCAGGCGTGCTTCGTGAGGTCGTCGTACGCGATGAACGCGTGCCGCTTGTTGTCGCGGAACTCCTCGCCCATCGCCGTGCCCGAGAACGGCGCGATGTACTGCAGGGGAGCGGGGTCGGAAGCGGCGGCGGCCACGACGATCGTGTACTTCATGGCGCCCGACTTCTCGAGCACGTCCACCACCTGCGCGATCGTCGACTGCTTCTGCCCGATCGCGCAGTAGATGCACTGCACGTCGTCGTCCTTCTGGTTCAGGATCGTGTCCGTGATGAGAGCCGTCTTCCCGATGCCGCGGTCCCCCAGGATCAGCTCGCGCTGGCCGCGGCCGATCGGGATCATCGAGTCGATCGCCTTGTAGCCGGTCTGAAGCGGCTCCTTGACCGACTGCCGCATGACAACGTTCGGCGCCGGATACTCGATCGGGCGGAACTTCGTCGCCGCGATCGGGCCCTTGCCGTCGATCGGCTGGCCGAGCGCGTTGACGACGCGGCCCAGAAGCGCGTCACCCACGGGAACCTGCACGATCTTGCCCGTGCACTTCACCGTGTCGCCTTCCTTGATCCCGCGGTCGCTCCCCAGGATCACGATGCCGACCGAGTCCTCTTCCAGGTTCAGCGCCATGCCGAAGACGCCGCCGGGGAACTCGACAAGCTCGCCGGACATGACCTTGTCCAGGCCGTAGACGCGCGCGATGCCGTCGCCGACCGTCAGCACCGTGCCGACGGATTCCATCTTGAGATCCGATTCATACTTGCGGATCTCTTTCTGGATGATCTGGGAAATCTCTTCGGGCCTGATCTGCATGTCGCTCTACCTCATCGTGGACGTCAGAAGTTCCTTCAGCCCTTTCAACCGGCCGGCCACCGTATCGTCGACGACCGAATCCCGGACCCTCAGGCGGACGCCGCCCAGGAGCGCCGGATTCACCTTCGCGTCCAGCTCGACCTTGCGTCCCTGCGAAAGCGTCACGAGCTTGCCGTGAAGCTTCGTTTTCTGTGCGTCGGAGAGCGGCACCGCGCTTTCGACCGTCATCCTCACGACGCCCGCGTACCGGTCCGCCAGGTCGTCGAAAATCTCGGCAATGTCGGGGATGCAGGAAGTGCGCTTCTTCTCGATCAGCCTGTCCAGGAAGTCTCCCATCAACTTCGAGAGCCCGGGAAACGCCTGGCGGAACAGGTCCTTCTTGGCCTTGGTCGTGATCAGCGGATGGGTCATCGCCCGGCGAAGGTCCAGCGATCCGCGCCACGAATCCGCGATCTGCAGGATCTCCGTCTCGATCGCTTCCACGGCCTTGCCCTGGTCGGCGAGACTGATGAGCGCCATGGCGTATCGGCGGGCGACGGTGCGTTCGTTCATGCGCGCACCTTCTCGATCCCGGCGATGAAGCGCTCGACAAGCTCCTCCTGCTTCGACGCAGTCAGCTGTTGTTTCACGAGCCGCTCGGCTGCCTCGAGCGAGAGCCGCACCATTTCCTGCCGGATCTCCTCGATCGCCTTCGCGCGCTCCATCTCGATTTCCGACTTCGCTTTCGCCAGGATGCGCGCCGCAGCCGTGCCGGCCTCTTCGAGAATCGCCGCCTTCTGCGCGTTCCCGTCGCGGATCGCCGCATCGACCTTGGCCTGCGCTTCCTTTTCGATCCCGGCCAGTTTTTCCTGGGCCATCTTTGTCAGGCGCGAGAGCTCTTCCTTTTCCTTCTCGAGCTTCGCATACGTGTCACGGATCTTGTCCGCCCGGGCTTTCAACATCCCGGCCAGGACCGGGAAGGCCCACTTCTTGAGCGCGAGATAAAGCAGAACGAAGGCGATGACCTGGACGATCAGAACTTTCACCAGGCCGCCGTTCAATTCGAAATAGCCGGCGTGGTGGATGTTGTCGTGCTGCTCGACCGGTGTCGCCGCGTCCGAGTGCTCCGCCGACACGGGAAGCCCCCGCGCCGCGAAGAGCGGAAGGACGAGCAGCGCAGCCAGCAGCCATTTCCGGTTCACAGCTTCACCCCCAGCACCCGGGCCGCCGCTTCCTTCGCAAGGGAATCCACCTGCGGGCCCGCTTCACGAATCGCCTTGTCGCGCTCGCCGCGGATCGCGGCCTGCGCCTCGGACACGGACTTCGTCGCTTCGTCCTGGGCTTTCACGAGGCTGTCGGCCCGTCCGGCGACGCCTTCCTTCACGATCCCGGTGAGCTTCTCGTACGCCTGCCGCTCGATCACGGCCATCTTCCCCGTGTAGTCCGCTTCCAGCTTTCCACGGATGTCCCTCGAGGCCTCGATCTCCGTCTCGGACCGCTTCCAGTCCCCGGCGCGACCGTCAATGACGTCGCCGACCGGCTTCCAGAGCAGGTTTTTGAGGACGAAATAGAGCGCCCAGAACCCCGCCATCTGTATGAGGACGACGATGGGGTTGACGCCGAGCGCTTTTGCGAGGTCCTTGAGGATGTCCATGGACTTCTAGGCGATCGTGGGGAGTTTGCCGTTGAGGAAGAAGCAGATGAGCAGCACGTAGATCACGAGCGTCTCGATCAGCGCGAGCCCGATGATGAGGGCGCCGCGGATGTCGCCGGCCTTCTCAGGCTGGCGGGCGATCGACTCGACCGCGGCCGCAATGGCCTTGGCCTGACCGAGCGCGCCGAACGCCGCGGCAATCGCGAGGCCGAAACCCATGGCGATGGCCACGTACCCGCCGTACTTCGCCTTCGCCTCGCCGTTCGGGTCGAGCTTCATGACTCCCGCTTCAGCGCTCTCGGCAAAAGCCGGCGCGGCCACCAGCAGAACGGCGAAAACCACCAGACCGAACATCGCGAGCTTCTTCATCCTGCGTCTCCTCTATGCGTGTCCCGAAGGGGCGGAAAAGTTTCAGTGGGAGTGAGCGACTCCGTGATCGTGGTCGTGCCCGTGCCCCTGCCCGTGCGCGTGTCCGTGATCATGGCCGTGTTCGTGGTCGTGTCCGTGCTCCTCGTGCCCCGCGTGCTCGGTGAAGCCCTGCACGTAGATGCACGACAGGCTGGTGAAAATGAAGGCCTGAAGGAAGGCGGTGAAAATGCCGAAGGCGAGCATCGGCAGGTGGACGGGGAGCCAGACGGGGAACCCCATCTTGAACAGGACGGCGATGATGTTGTCCTCGCCGTAGATGTTGCCGAAGAGGCGCAGCGAGAGGGACATCGGCTTGGCGACTTCACCCGCGATGTGGATGACGAACATGAGCGGGGCGAGAGCGAGGATGTCGCCCATGAAGTGCTTGAGGTAACCGGCAAGGCCGTTGACCTTGATGGCGATGGACTGCACGCAGATGAAGGTCGTGATGCCGAGGGCGAAGGTCGTGGAGACGGTCATCGTGGGCGACTTGAGGCCGGGGACGAGGCCGATGAGGTTGTTGAAGAAGATATAGAGGAAGAGGGTGCCCATGAGGGGCAGGTAGCGCGGCCCATCGGGCCCCAGCAGATCGACGGTCAGCCCGCGCAGGCTTTCGATCGCCCACTCCAGGACGTTCTGCATTTTTCCCGGCACTTTTTCTAGCCTGCTTCGCCCGGCCATGACCAGGGCGATGAGCGCGGAAATCGCAATCGCGCTGCACAGGAGCGCGTCGAAAAAGATCTCTGACTGATGCGAGTCGAACATGCCCCCGAACGACAGCCACCCCGGCACGTGCTCGCCGTGATCTGTGATCGCTTCCCAGACCGGATGGAAAAGGCTTGGGGGGTGGTCGACGCCGCCTGCCATTCAGTGTGTCCTTCGCACGGTGAAAGCGCCCAGCACGGCCATGGACCCCGCGACGAGCCCCGCGCCGAAACCGTACTCGTTGACGAGCCGGAACCGGAACAGCGCCCACATCGCCCCCGCAAGAACGGCGTACTTCACCAGCACCAGCGCGATCACGAGCGGCCGGCGGCGCGCCCTGTCCTCGGAGGCGTGGCTCACGATCAGGTGCCACGTCACGAGCGGGACGACGCTGACGGCGACGCCTGAAGCGACCCCGGCGGTAACCCTCGGGTCCAGCCAGATCAGGGAGAGCGCGGTGGCGGCGAGCGCGATCCCGGCGGCCGTGGTGTAGATCCGGCGGATCAGGGGGTCGATCATCGCTTCAGGAACCGGCGATAGATGTCCCAGATCTGCGCGAACCCCGCGGCGAGGCCGAGAAGGACGCCCGCTGCTGTTCCCCAGGGCTCGAAGCCCCACTTAACACCGGCGCGGTGCCCGACCCAGTACCCGAGGCCGGTCGTGACAGCGAGCGTCACGGTCGCCCCCGACATCAACCCCATGACCTTGAGAGACTCGCGGGTCCAGTCGTTCATTCTCTCGCCGCCTTGGAGTCGCGCGAAGGATAACCGGGGTCGAATGCGTGTCAAGAAACCAGCGCGCTTCGCGCGCGCGGGCAGGCGGGCGTGCGGGCAAGAGAATACTCCATCGAGCCGCGCATCGCAGTCTTGTCGTTCGCCCGCCGGCCCGCTCGCCCGCCGGCCCGCTTCCGTCTTACTCGAGCTCCAGTCCAAGAACGCGCACGACCTTTTCCCCGGAGAACTCCAGCGTCACGTTGTGCTGGTTGTACCCACGGAACCAGCCATGAGTCCGCCACCCGGCGCCGAGCTGGGGATAGCGCCACTGGTCCGACGTCGCCGGGTCGGTAACTTTCGGCGGGAAGCCGCAGGCGGCCAGCACCTGGGCGCGCGACATTCCCACGACCGGCCGGCCGAACTTGATTCCGTCGGCGATGTCCCCTGATCCCGCGTCGAAATCGGCCTTCGGGTCCTGCGCCGCCAGGAACTTCTGGATCTCCTGGTACTGGTCCTTGAATCCCGCGCCGTAGCCCACAAAGATCCAGACTTCGCGCCCGTCGTCAAACTTCACGCGCCACCGCGTGTCGTCCTTCGCCGTCTCCATCACCGTCATCGCCGTCCCCATGGTCACGAGATCCCCAGTCACCCAGGATTCATGGTCAATCTGCTTCCCTCCCACGATCCGGAGATTCGTCCGCGCCCAGTACTTTCCGCCCACCCGGATTTGTCCCCCGGGTCCTCCCACAAGCGCCGCCGTCGCATTGGGACCCACCGCCGGACCGTTCGCGGCAGAGGCTCGCGGCGCCGAAGAGCTGCAGCCGGCCGCGAGGAGGGAAGCGAGGACCGTCGAGCAGACCAGGAGGAACTTCGGCATGCGGCGCGCTCCGAACATGAGGGTTGAGGCGCGGCAAGATACGCGAGGCAGCGCGACGCGGAAAGAACTTCGATGAGGCTATTTCAGCCCCTTGACGAATCTCGCCATCGCCGCGCGCTGTTCCGGAGTTGCGTCGAAGCGCGGCATTTTGTCCTTGCCGTTTTCGAGGAGTTGCAGGATTTCCGGCTCCGTTTTCAACGTGCCGGTGATCTTCGGAAACGGTCCCTTTCCTTCCCCGGCCGCGCCGTGGCAGGCCGCGCAGCTCACCGCGTACATTTTTCCCGGGTCGGTCTCCTGCGGAAGCACGGCCGGCTGCGCGTCGGGGATCACGAGCAGCAGCACGACGAGAGCCAGGACGAAGAGGCCGACACCCGCGAGCGTGATTTTGCTGACGGGCGGGGCGGGCTCGGGAGCAATGGGTGCGACGGGTTCCACCATGGGAGGGGAGATGGTATCCGGTGAAGGGGGATGCGCAAGGCGGGGGGTCGGAACCGGCGTTTATTTCGCCGGCGCGTCCGGCTTCGGCCGCGGCCTCCAGATTTCTTCTTCCTCGCTCCCGTCCCGCTTCTCCTCTTCCTTCAGCCACGTCTCCGCATCTTCGCGTACTTCGGGGCGCCCGTCGTCCTTCAGGATGTCGACCCCGAAAAATCCGGTGATGAAGTCGAACATCTCGACCGGGCGAATCCCGATTTCGAATCCGACGACGACGATGGCCAGCGAGATCCCGATCTCGTCCGCCGTGCGTGGCTGGTCGCGGTATTCCTCTTCGTACTCGGCCGTGTACTCGCGCTTGTATAGCTTCGGCCCGATCGACTCCGGACCGATCCCGCGCTCCCACCCGCGCCGCTTGTAGATGCCCGCCCAGCGGCCGTTCCAGGCGATGTGCCCCGTTTCGAACTCCGCGTCCTCCGGCCCCTGTCCCGTCTTCGCTCCCTCGAACTGGATCCCCGCCTGGAGAAGGTGCGTCAGACGGATGCTTCCCCCGATCTGCGGGCCCAGGGACACGTCGAAATGGAACAGGTCCTCGGCGTCGCGTACGCGATCGCGGACGTAGCCGCACCCCGTGAAGAGGAGGCACGCGCCAAGCGCAAGAAGGCGCGAGGAGAAGAGCGTCACGCCCCGATTCTACCGGAATTGCGAAATCCCGCCGCAGCCAGCGCCCGTCCACCCTGGGCGAGCGAAGCGCGTCAAAGGGCTTAGCTTTCTTCCTTTCCATGCCAGCGCACGCGCGCGGCATCCGCCCAGAAATTCTCCAGCTCGTAGTAGCGGCGCATCTCCTCGTGGAACAGGTGAATCACCACGTCGCCAAAGTCAACCAGGACCCACGCTCCCGCGTCGTACCCCGCCAGCCCGACGCGCTTCCGGCCCTGCCCCTTCAGCGTCTTTGAAATGTCGTCCGCGATCGCCTGCAGCTGCTTGCTGTTGTTGCCGCTCGCAATGACAAAATAGTCCGCAATGAATGCGATCTTCCTGATGTCCAGAACCAGGATGTCCGTCGCCTTTTTCGCCTCAGCGATCCGCGCACACTCCACGGCCGTCTCGCGGGCTTCGTCCTTCCTCGGAATCTTGACCTCCTCTCAGCGTCCCCGGAGCCGCCCGGCATGCCGCTCGATCAGCGGCCATTGCGGCGCCTCACCGGGCAGGTTGTAGCGGAATTCCTCCATGATGTCGTCATACTTCTTCAGCGCTTCCTCCTTCTTGCCGTCGCCCTCGAAGCGCAGTCCCGCCTGGATCTGCTGGACGAAGCGGACCATCTGCGACCAGAAGATGTTCTCGCTCTGGTCGTCGCGGACGGCCAGGTCGGAATACAGCGGGAGCAGGGTCTTCCCGAGGAAGTCGGCGCCGTCCGAGGCTTTCCCGTCTTCCGCCAGGCGGAATGCCCTGGAGACGGGCCCGTCCGTCAGGTCAACGATCCGCTCCTCGATTCCCTTGGCCAGGGAGTACTTCTTCTCCAGCAGGACATAGGTTTCCAGGAGGCTCACACGGACTTCGTCGATGTCCCGACCTTCGCGCAGGCGGAGCGCGAATTCCTCCTCGAGCGTGTACGGCTGGACCAGGTCGCTGAACAGGCCGTTCATTTTCTTGTTGATGTCCGTGTTCGCACTCCGGGCCATGAGTTTCTCGCACATGTCCAGGCCCTCGCCGAGCGTCTCCCGCGCCCGGGCGAACTCGCCTCGCTTCATCAAGGTGTGCGCCCACCGCAAATACGCGTCCTGCATCATCCCGTCCGACGGAGGAACCGTGTTGCTGATGCCCTTGGATTGCGCGAGCAGGATCGCGTCGCGCAACGTGTGCGCCGCGTCTCCGAAACAATCGTTTCCTTTCCACTCGCGATAGCGGTCCATCAGCATCCGCTCCTGCGGGAGGCGGTGGTAGAGCATGTAGCCCTTGTTGAAGAGCAGCTTCTCGCTCGTGGGATTGCGCTGGACGGCCTGGTCCGAGTCCTCCAGCCCGCTCTTCACCCATCGCCAGCGGTCTTCTTCGTTCTCCTGTTGCGCCGCGATGTTGTAGGCCTTCGCCCACGCGAGGTGGTTCCAGATTTCGGCGAAACTTGGCTGAAGCGTAAGCAGCATCTCGAGGATCGCGTTCACCTCGACGTAGTTGCGCGCCTTCTCCGCCTTCCCGTACTGGATCCACAGGTAGTCGATTGCGACCGCGCGCATGCCGCCCATCAGCATCGATGCCGTGTACTCCGCCATGTATTGCGCGGGAGGCAACTTGCCGAACGGGTTCGTCGCCGCGAGCTCCTTTTTCTCCGGCATCGCGTCCAGCTTCTGCTGTGAAAAGTGCACCGCGGCCAGCAGCGCGGCGGCGGTGAGAATTGTCAGGAAGCGCTTCATCGGAATTCCCTCATTCGCAGGAAGGCGAGACCGGCGAGTAGTGCGCCGACGACGTAGACGAGGGCGAACTTGAATCCCTCGAAGAGTTTGCCGCTTTCGATATCCACGCCCTTGAGGATCGGCGTCGCCGCGTCGAACTCGTTCAGGTCGGGAATCGCCCGCAGGGAGATCTTCGAGACGAACTGGGAGAAGCGCAGGACCGGGACAGGGAAGTCGCCGCCTCCGCCGTGGTCATGGCCGTGCCCGTCGTCCACGGCCGCCTCTTCCGCCACTTTGATCCGTTCCGCGACGGTCGGCAGGCTTTCGCGCACGTAGCCGACCATTGAGCCGGTGACGAACACGGAGAGGCCGAAGAGGAGGTTGACGGGCGCGGACAGGACGGTGGACCCGGCGATGGTGATGGCCAGCACGACCATCCAGAGCAGGTACGTGAAGGCAATCGCCTTGGCGAAGTTCCACTCGAAATTGTGCGGCGAGGACCGCACCAGGACGCTTTTCGGCCGCACGCTCAGCGTCAGGTTCGGCTTTGCGCGTTTGACCGCGATGTCCAGGCCGCCCGTTTCGCCGAACCAGCCGCGCGGGAACTGGATCTCGAAGGGGACCATGTGCTTGGCGACGATCTTGCGCGTGGCGAGACGGAACGGCAGGGGATCGTCCGGCTTCGCGTTGGGGTCGGGCTCCTTGACGAAGCGGACGTTCCAGCCCATGGCGGCGGCCTCGGCCGCGGGGACGTCGCGCGACAGGGGACGCAGGAATATCTCCAGTTCTCCGAAGCTCATCATCGCCTGTCCCTGGACCTCGAGAGTGCATCGCGCCGTGACGGTCTCGGGAAGATCCGTGAGATCGACGCCGCGGAACGCCCAGAAAGCGATCGTCTGGCCGCCTCCGGCCACGATCCCGATCAGCGGATCCGCTTCGGTCGAGCGCGCCTCGACCTTTGACTGCCCGTCCTCCTCTTCGATGCGGACTTCCCGGGCCTCGATCTCGGAGTGCGAGGCGAGCGTTCCCTTGCCGCCGTGCGCGACGATCCGGACGAAGACCGCGCAGATGGCGAAGGCGGCGATGGCGAAGACGGCGAGAAGGGAGGCGAACCCAGCGAAGCGGCCCGCGAGGAGCTGCCAGCGCGCGAGCGGTTTCGTGAGAAGTGTGAAGACGCGCCGTTCCTCGATGTCGTCGGGGAGCGAAACGCCGGCGAGAAAGACGGCGATGAGCACGCCGAAGAATGTGATGGCGCGCTGGGCCCAGGTTTCGATCAGCAGAACGCGGTCCTCGGGGCGGATCGACGGCAGCAGGGCGGTGGCCCCGAGCATGACCAGCGTGAACACGACGAGAAGAATGAAGACTTTTTTCCTCACCGACTCGCGCATCGTCAGGCCCGACAGCGCCCCGACCGCGCCGAGCGGCGAGCGCCGCAAGCCCAATGCAAGCGATGCGAGGCGCTGCTTCATCCGCTAATTCTCTTCCTTGCGCTTCCCGATGATCGACAGGAACAGCTCTTCCAGCGACCTCCGCGGCTCCGTGATGTCCTCGAGCAGCCCACCCGCCGCCTCGATGGCCTGCGCGACCTCAAGCCGCCTCTCGCTCTCAAGCCCGTGAACGAGGAACTGCGTCTTGTCCGGGATCCTGATCATTTCCTTCAGCGATCCCATCGCGCGGAGCTGGCCGTTGTACATGATCCCGACGCGGTCGCAGACGTCCTCGATGTCCGCGAGCAGGTGGCTCGACATGAACACCGTCTTTCCCTGCCGCTTCAGCTCGAGGATCAGGTCCTTCACCTGGCGCGACACGATCGGGTCGAGGCCCGACGTCGGCTCGTCGAGGAAGATCACCTCGGGATCGTTGATCAGCGCTTGCGCCAGCCCGACGCGCCGGGCCATTCCTTTTGAATACTCGCGCACGGGGCGGTTCTTCGCTTCCTTCAGCCCGACCTGGTCGAGCAGCTTCTCCGCGCGCTCCTTTCGAAGGGACCGCGGCATTCCGAAGAGCTTGCCGTAGAAATCAAGCGTCTCAACCGCGGTGAGGAACTTGTAGAGGTAGGACTCCTCGGGCAGAAACCCGATCCGCTCCTTGGTTCCGATGTGCGTCGGGTCCTTACCAAGCACGCTCGCCGCCCCGCTCGTCGGGTAAAGCAGCCCCAGCAGCATTTTCATCGTCGTCGTCTTGCCGCTTCCGTTCGGGCCCAGAAACCCGAACACCTCGCCGCGTTCCACCCGGAGATTCAGGCAGTCCACCGCCTTGTGTTTCTTCCGGCCCCAGAAGTTCGTGAAGACCTTCGAGAGATTCTGAGTCTCGATGACCGCGTCGGACATGGGGAGCGCGTTAGCGCGAAGGGTCTCCGTAGCGGGCGACCTGCCTCCGGGTGACAGGGTCGATCAGGACGAAGAAATCCCGGCCCGTTCCGACGGCCTCGAGGTCTCCGGGCTCGACCAGACCGGGCTCAGC
>JBBTCT010000012.1:0-41688 GCA_038060895.1 Planctomycetota bacterium | reverse complement strand
GTACCGACGGCCTCGAGGACACCGCGTTTGCCCCAGCCAAAGAGGTGACCGGCGGCGTTCCTGTAACCGTCCTGCTCGCGCTCGTCCCCCGCCCACTGGCAATCGAATCGCGGCGCTTCGTCCACGTGTCCGCCCATCACGTACCCCATGAGATCCTGCATCTGCGTCGGGGAGGCGAGACGGCCGGAGGCGACGAACGCGGCCTCGACGTCCACCGGGGAGGGAAGCGAACCGGCGTAGGCGCCCCGCTGCGGCCCGAAGAGCCGGTGCAGGGTCTTCACGACCCGGTTGGAGACGCGCCAGGTGAAGTACTGGTGACCGTGCGGCCGGCGCGCGTCGATCGGGGCCCGTGTTTTCGTGTGGATGCTCCAGCTCGCGGTTGTTTCCACCTGCCTATGGCTGCAGCAGTCGGGCACGGTGTGCCAGACGGCGCGGCCGCGGGAGTAGTCCGCCGAAGCGCCGATCGCGACGCACATGGTCACGACCACGAAGGGCGAGAGGAGCGCGCTGCGCGTCATCGCGGCGGCGCTTCCGCTCCGGACCGCACGGACTACGGAAATCGCGGCAAGCGGGGCGGAGAGGAGGGGGCAGAGGGGGAAGGTCAGCCAGGACGCCATCCAGGACAGGAAGCCGCTGGGGCGACATGATGAGTTGTGGCAGCACATGGCTTGATAATACCAAAAGGCAAACATTCAACTCTCAATCAATCACGGGTCCGCCTCCCCCCGCAGGCCGTGCCTCTCCATCTTCTTCCTCAGCGTCGCCCGGTTGATCCCCAGCCTCCGGCTCGCCGCGCTCAGCGATCCTTTCGCGTCTGTCAGCGCTTTCTCCACCAGCAGCTTCTCCCACTTGTCGCTCACCGCGTCCCACGCCGCGCCCTCGGGTGCTTCGGCCAGCCACCGCTCCACGAGCAGCTTTGCCTGCTCATCGTCGGGCCCGCCGGCTTTCGCGTGAAGGCGGGGGGGCAGGTGCTCAGGGAGGATCGCCCCGCCGCGCGAGAGCACCAGGGACTGCTCGACGGCGTTGCGCAGTTCGCGGACGTTTCCGGGCCAGTCGTACGACATCATGGCTTCCAGCGCCGCTTCGCTCACCGCCTTGCCGGCGTTGCCGCCGTCCTGGAGGAAGCGGGCGACGAGGCGCGGGAGGTCGGATTTGCGTTCGCGCAGCGGCGGCAGGACGATGGAGACGACGTTGAGACGGTAGAAGAGATCCTCGCGGTACGCGCCGTCGGCGACGAGCTGGCGGAGGTCGCGATTGGTGGCGGCGACGATCCGCACGTCGGCGGTGAGCCGGTCGGTGCCGCCGACGCGTGTGAAGGACCGGTCCTCGAGGAAGCGCAGGAGCTTTGCCTGGGCGGGCTGGGGCAGGTCGCCGACCTCGTCGAGGAAGACGGTGCCGCCCTGCGCGATCTCGAAGCGGCCCGGCTTGGTGCGGATGGCCCCCGTGAACGCGCCTTTTTCGTGGCCGAAGAGCTCGCTTTCCACCAGGCCTTCCGGAAGCGAGGCGCAGTTGATTGGCTCGAAGTTTTTCTTTGCACGCCGCGAGTTCGAGTGGATGGCGCGCGCGACGAGTTCCTTGCCGGTCCCGCTTTCGCCCGTGATGAGAACTGTCGCGTCGGTCAGGCAAACGGCGCCTATCTTCTTGAAGACGTCCTGCATCGCCGCGGTGGAGCCGACAAGCCCGCCCAGGTCGGATTCGCCCTGGTGTTTTGCGACCTCCTTCGACATCGCCCGCCGCTCGAGAGCACGCGCGACCGCGGATTCAGCTTCAGCAAGATCGACCGGCTTGGTGAGGTACTCGAAAGCGCCGGACTTGATCGCCTCGACGGCGGTCTGCATCGTCCCGTGGGCCGTGATTACGATGACGGGCAGGTCGGGGCGGCGTTCGCGGATGCGGCGGAGCGCGGTGAGCCCGTCCATCCCGGGGAGGCGTACGTCGAGGACGACGAGATCAACCTCGGGGGAGAGGGCGGCGAGGCCTTCCTCGGCGGTGGGCGCGACGACCGCGCGGTGGCCCTTGCCCTCGAGCATCTGCCGGAAGGCCCAGCAGATGGAGGGTTCATCGTCGATGACGAGGGCGAGGGCCATTTGAGGGAGGCTAACGGCGAGGGAGTTGAGCAGGAACGGATTAATGTCGAATTATCGAGTGTCCAATATCGAATGTCTAATGAGCTGCGAGCCCGAGCGGCCCTTACATTGAATATTATATATTAGATATTTGATATTATAAATTAAGCCCTTGCCTTTCCCCAGCCCCTATACTCCGCGCCCCGCATGCCCCGCACCCGCCTCGCCCGCTGGGCCATACTGATCGCCGCCGCCATCGCGGCGACCACCATCGCCTATTTCCTGCCTCTCCTCGACTGGATCGCCGCCGCCCAGGTCCGCATCGAAACCTACGGCGCATGGGCCCCCGTCCTCTACGTCGCCCTCTACGTCCTCTTCACCCTCGCCTTAATCCCCGGCTCCGCCCTGACCTTCACCGCGGGCCTCCTTTACGGCACCGCCCGCGGCACCGCCATCTCCCTTTCCGCCTCGACCCTGGCCGCCTGCCTCGCGTTCCTCGTCGCCCGCTACCTCCTCCGCGACCGCTTCGCGAAAAAGTTCGCCGACTCGCCGCGCTTCCAGGCCCTCGACCGCGCCGTCGCAGGCGACGCCTGGAAAATCGTGATCCTCATGCGCCTTTCGCCCGCCTTTCCATACGTCCTCCTTAACTACGCCTTCGGCCTCACGCGCGTGCGCCTCCCGACTTTCGCTTTCTTCTCGCTCGTCGGCATGATCCCCGCCACTCTCATCCTGACCACGGCTGCTGCGGCGCTCGGAAAGGCTGCCGAGGAGGCGAAGCGCGAAATGGCCGAGGCCGGTCCGCGCCCGCCGCTGGTCCTGATGGACAAGGGACCGTCCGATCCCGAGTCCGTCAAGGCCGGCATCACCTGGCTGCGCAACCGCCAGCTCGTCCTCTGGCGCGAAAACGAGCCCGGCGAACCCGTCGAACAGGCGCGCCTCGCGTCCCTCGTGGACTCCCTCGCCAACCGCCTCCGCGCCGGATCGGCCGAGCCGCCCCCGCGCCCCGGAGAATCCCCCGAATCCGCACGCCACCGCGTCGCCGACGCGCTCCACGCCGCAGGCTTCCAGGCGCGTGAAGCGGCGAATTTCTTCGACCACGGCCGTCCCGGCACGGCGCGCGACCGCCAGAAGACCGCGACCGAGTACCTCGCGACGGCCAGGGGAGACGGTCTCCGGATCAACTGGGCCCTCTGGACCGCACTGGGAGCGAGCTTGCTCGTCACCCTGGCCGTAGGCCGAATGGCCCAGAAGGCGCTGGCGGAAGCGTCTAAGAACCCGGCAGGATTGCCTTAGCCGGCCTTTGCGAAGGGGTCGGACGTGAAAAAAGCGGGCGGCTGCGAGGCGCGCAGGGTGCGCCTCCAGCCGCCCGCTTTTTTCACGTCCGACCCCTTCGCAAAGGCGGGTTCCGGATTTGAACCGGAGATGATGGTTTTGCAAACCATTGCCTTACCACTTGGCTAACCCGCCGCTATTCCGAGTGGGCCTCTCCTGTTTTCGAGGGTCGCACGAACGGCCGCGCGACCCTCGAAAACAGGAGAGGCCCACTCGGAATAGCGGAAAAGGGCTACGGCGACGACGCAGTCTAGCGGGGCTTGCCGGGGTGTCAATCGCGCTGGACGGACCGCGGTTCGCCAACATCCCTCCTTCTCCGGCGTATCTCTTGGATCGCCACGATTCACGGGGGCACCATGAAAGTCGTCGCTCTTCTCACTATTGCCGTCGCAACCGCTTTGCTCGTCGCTGCGATCGCACAGGCCGCTTCACTCGGCAAGCGACTCCACGCGGTGCCGCCACCCGCCGCTGGCGCTCCTTCGACGGGCGCAGGCCAAGAGCCGCCCCCCTCACCTTATGAGGTGGCCGAGATGGCGAAGCGGATCGAAGCGTGCTCGGTGAAAGTCGACCTGAAAATCGAGCGGGAGACGAAGGCGCTTAGGGATGCCAAAGAGCGGTTCGCGGGGATCAAGCAGCGCACGGACGAGTCGCTGCAGGAGATTGCGAAGGAATCGCTGGCGCTGAAGGAAGAGCTGGCGAAGAAGTCGGCGGACAAGGAGAAGGTGGCGGAGCTGACGAAGAAGATCCGGACGGAGCAGCAGAAGGCGATGTTCAAGAAGTTCATGGGCGAGCGGATGAAGGGCGAGATGGAGAAGGTGAAGACGGAGCTGGGGCTGACGCCGGACCAGTGCGCGCAGTTCGACCAGGTCAGCGGGGAGATGTTCGACAAGTTCTCGGAGATGGGATCGAGTTTCATGGACGGAGAAGGAAACCCGGCGAAGTTCCAGGAACTCGTGACGGAGTCGAACACGAAGATGCAGGGGTTCATGAGCGAGGACCAGTTCAAGAAGTACCAGGACATCCAGAAAAAACAGTGGGGCGGCGGCGGCGGACGCCAGAGCGGCGACGGGCAGGGCGGCCAGCAGGGAGGCGGGCAATGAGCAACAAACTCGCCGCGGCCAGCTGCGTCATCTCGGTCGCGCTGGCCGGTGTCGCCGGATGGGCGCTTCACGACCTGAAGCAGCTCGAAAGAAAGGTCACCGCCCTCGAGCAGGCCCCCGAACCGGGCGCCCTTCCCGACGCCGCGAAGCCCGACGTGAACGACCCGCGCGGGGCGCTGGCGTCGCGGCTGGAGATGCTGGAAAGGCGGCTGGCGCAGTCGGACTCGGACTACGAATTCAGCGTGAAGGCGTTCCAGGAAGAGGCGGGGCGGGCGTCGGACGAGATCGACGGGCAGGCGATGGAGATCATGGCGAAGCTGGCGGAGATCAAGGCGAACCCGCCGAAGGAGCTGACGGACGCGATCCTCGAGGAGCAGGTGCGGGCGGGGCTGCTGGAGAAGCGGAAGAAGGACATGAAGAAGCTTCTCAAGGGCCAGGGCCAGAAGCAGATGAAGTCCGCGAAGGAGAAGATGAACCTCTCCGAGGAGCAGATGGAAGAGCTCAAGAAGTACTTCGAGGCGATCTACACGGAGTGGAGCGACACGCTCGCGCAGATATTCAGCGGCGAGGCGGTGGACCAGAAGGTGCTGGAGACGAAGGTGGAGGACACGAAGGTGAGAACGGACGCCAAGATGAAGGAAGTGCTGAAGCCGGAGCAGTACGACACCTGGAAGAAGGAGGTGGAGCCCACCTTCTATCAGGACCCGTTCAGGCCGGGCGGCGGCGGGGGAGGCGGCCGATGAAAGCGCTTCTGCCGATTGCGATGGTGCTCGCGGCCGCTGCCGGCGCCGCGGCGGCGTGGTTCGCGCCGGTGCGCGCGGACATCTCGGCCCGTCCTTCCCGGGTGGACGCGTCCGGGCAGCCCACGACCTCGAAGCCGCTGTCGGCCATGACTGAGGCGGACCGGGCAGAAGTTGAGAAACTGGTGAAGCGGCTCGACGAAATCGAGGCGAAGCTCGACAGGCACCAGGAGAATTCATCGGGCGAGTGGAATTCGCTCCTGTCCGACGTCACGCGCGAGAACGCGAGGAGGACGGTCGAGGGTGAACGGCTCGCGGGGGTCGTCAATGCGGCGGGCGGCAAGCCGATCGAGTCGCAGGTCGAGGACCTGATGGACGAGACGGCGCGGAAGCGCGTGAAAGGATTCCTGAAAGGATGGATCGACACGGAGTCGAACGCGCTGAAGACGCATCTCGGCCTGGCAGGTTCGCAGGCGGCCGCGGTGGACCAGCTGGTCGCGGACATCATGAAGGAAGAGGAAGAGAAGCTGGCGCAGGGGGAGGCGGGCGACAACATGATCGGCTGGCGCGGCGACATCATGGCCAGTGCGCGCGAGAAGCTGAAAGACAGGATCGACCCGCTGTTGACCGGCGAGCAGAAGCCGAAGGCACAGGAATGGTTCAAATCGACGGACTGGGGGAGGGCGTGGAGAGAAGGGCAGAAGAAGGGGAGTGAGACGAAGTAGGTGGTTGAGTGTTGCGGGTTCCGGAAGTGGAGTTCGGGGATCCGGGTTCCGAGTTCCGGGCGAAGTTGCGAGTTCTGAGTTCATTGAGTTTCTCCAACGGGGCGCGGCGGCCTCTCGGGGGCCAATCGCAGTCGCACCGCAACGCGCAACTTCGAACTCAAAACCTCACTCGGAACCCGGAACCCGGAACCCCGAACTCAACCTCCGGAACTCCAGACCCCGAAGAAGTTCCCCGCTTCCAGGACAGACATTCCTGTAACCCCTTTCCTCCCTTCACCCTGCAGCAGCCTGCGGACACCTTCTCTTCCTTGACTCCGCTTCCCTCTCATTCCTACAATCCCGCCCCTTAGTGCCTGGGGGTTCCCCGATCTGATCTTCAAAGGAGGGGTTGATGCGCGCCCGAGTTCTGACGTCGCTGACGCTGTCCGCTTTCCTTTTCGCCGGCTCTGTCGCTTTTGCGCAGGGCGCTGACGAGGAACAGTTCAAGGCCCTTTATCGCGAAGGCCTCGACCTGTACCAGCGCGGCCAGAAGAAGGAAGCCTACGAAAAGCTGGAGCAGGCTCTCCGGATCAAGGTCGACGACAAGCTCGTCCTGTACATGCGCGATGAGATGAGCTGGAAAACTCTTCAGATGATGCTCATGGACGGTGGCGAAACCCGCCAGACCGCCCTTCGCATCATGGAGCTGGCGAAGAGCAAGGCCCAGAATCTCAAGAAGAACGGCGAGGAAATCGAAGCCTACGTGCTTCAGCTCGATTCGCCGAAATTCGTGCAGGTGACGGAGGCGGAAGCGCACCTGCGCGCGATCGGGGCGTATGCCCTTGGCGCGTTGATCGGGCGCCTGGGCGACGCGAAGAGCGAGACGCTTCGCACGAACGTCATCGTCTGCCTGTCGCACATGCAGGACGAGGCGACGCTGGCGGTGGCGGACGCGCTGAACTCGACGGACAAGCTGACGCAGCAGAACGCGTGCGTGGTTCTCGGCAACATCGGGGACATCCGCGGCCTGGCGGAGCTACGCCGGATCGTCGAGAGCGGCGGGGCGGATGCGGAAGTCAAGACGTTCGCGCAGCGGGCGATCGACCGGATCGTCGCGAATCATCCCGAGGAGACGGGGCTGTCCGGGAAGAGCGCGAAAGAGACGTACGTGATCCTGGCGGAGCGGTGGTATCGCTCGCATCCCGCCGTGATGCACTACATGTTCGGCGACTACGTCGTGTGGCGCTGGAGCGCGAGCCAGAACAAGATCGTCGGCCGCGACGTCCCGCCCTTCGCGATGAACGAAGAGCTGGCGGAAGAGGCGTGCCACGACGCGATCCAGATTGACAACGCGTACGCGGACGCGTGGAGCCTGCTGGCCTGTGTTTCGTTCCAGCAGTATGAAGAAGCGCAGATTTCTCTCGAGACCGGGGAGAAGCAGCTGGCCCTCGGCGAGATCAAGCCGGAGCAGATGGACGCGCTCAAGCTCGAGCTGCAGATGATCGAGCAGGCGAACTTCCTCGGCGTCATGGCGGGGCGCGACGCGCTCTACCGCGGTCTGTCGAAGTCGCTGGCGGACGACACGCCTCAGGTTTCCGTGGCGCTCTGCTGGGCCCTTGGCATGACGGCGCAGGGAAGCGACCTGACGGCGGCGGGCGACGTGGTTGGCCCCCCGCTCTGCGAGGCGCTCAAGAACATCGACAAGCGGGTGCAGTACGCGGCGGCGGAAGCGATCGTCCGGCTGAACCCGACGCAGAATTTCGCGAACATGGAGCTGGTGGCCGGAAACCTCGGCAAGGCGATCCGCGAACAGTCGGTGCGGGTGGCGCTTCTCGTCGAGCCCGACGATACGATCCGCGCCCAGATGGCGGACCAGCTGGCGACGGCC
Organism: Planctomycetota bacterium; assembly: GCA_038060895.1. Lineage (GTDB taxonomy): Bacteria > Planctomycetota > MHYJ01 > WSZJ01 > WSZJ01 > WSZJ01. Next base: position 33,858 of record JBBTCT010000012.1, on the reverse strand, counting down.
GGGATCTACGTCGTGCAGGCGTCCAGCGCGAAGCACGCGCTTCTCAAGATCAAGGAATTCCCGATCGAGGACGTGATCATCTGTGACGGCCAGACCCTGAACACGGTCGTCTTCAGCGTCGAGATCCGGGGCAAGCAGCAGGCGGAGACGTCGGTCCTCGATTCGCTCCAGCAGGACCTCCGGACGAAGCAGGTTCCGGTGGTCGTGACCGGCGCGGATGCCGCGGAGGTCACGAAGTGGCAGGGGATCTTCAAGGCCGAGGTGAAGGATTACGCCGAGAAGAACATCGCCGGCGCAGCGTGGCAGGCGAAGCTGGACCCGCTGATCGAGCCGACGATGGACCGTTCGAAAGCGCGTGCGGAGAAGGCGGCGATCTCGGCTGCCGGCGCCCTCGCCCTGATCAAGATCCAGAACACGGTGTTCACCAACCTCGCGGAAGCGGTGGACGGCGGCGTGGCGGCGCTGGACGGCCGCACCGACACGATCCGTCGCCCTGTCTGCTGGGCGCTCGGCGCGCTGGGAAATCCTTCCGCTCTGGACGCCCTGTCCAAGGTTCTTGCGGACGGAGCGAACGACAAGAGCGTCCGGATCGCGGCAGCCGAAGGCGGCCTGGCGAAGATCTATCAGCTGTCGGCCGCGGTTCCGAGCGAGGACCAGGTGAAGGCCCTGATCGCCGGGATCACGGATGCGGACGTCGACGTTCAGCGGGCGACCTCGAAGGCGATCGGCGCGGCGCGGATGACGAACGAGCAGCGCGCGGCGATCTTTGCAGCGAAGAGACTGCACCAGCTCAAGTAGGGATCGGCGACACAGCGGTTATCAGAGGCCCCGGCTTTGCCGGGGCCTCTTTGTTTTTGGTTTGGGGTTCCGGAAGTTGAGTTCCGGGATCCGAGTTCCGGGTTCCGACCTGGGTTCTGAGTCGCGAGTCGGGAGTTTGCAGTTCGGTTGCGGGCACGGAGCGGTTTGCGAACCTCTGCTCGCAACCCGAAACTCCCAACCCCACCCGGAACTCGGAACCCGGATCCCGGAACTCAACTTCCGGAACTCCAAACCCCCAACCCAGGTGTACAATCCGGACGTCGGGGGGATTGACGCGGGCCTGCTTCCCGCTCGGGAGCTTCTCTCATGCGCTTCATCGCCGTCCTGGCCGCCCTCGCCCTTCCGTCCCTCGCCCACGCAGGCTTCTCCTTCGCCTATTCCCACTCCGGAAGCCACTCCAGCTGGTCCGTGACGATTGGAGTCGGCGGCTATGGAAGCGCCATCCTGCCGGTCGCTTCGCGAGCCTACGGGCCGATCTTCCACGCGCGCTGGCCGACCCCCGGGAACCGCTTCTATGCCACCACGGACGACGTCTGGTTCTATAACCCCTACAACCCGCCGAGCTACCGCACTTTCGGCCTTGTCTACCTGGACGCTGACGGGAAGGTGACCGGCGTCTCGGAGTACCCGAAATCCGGCCGGGGTTTTGATTTCGACCTGACCCTCCTGCAGCGCGAGGCCGCGCTTCGCGACAAGGGCCTCGGGCGTGCCGAAGCGGAGACGAAGAAGGCGCGGTCGAAGGCGATCCAGGCGGGGCTGTCCTTTCTGCGCGAGCGCAATTACGTCGATGCGCAGACGGCGCTGAAGGACGCGGTGTGGGCGGACCCGGAGGACGGGCCGGCGCAGATGCTGTACGGATTTGCGTTGCTCGCGGCCGGCGACATTGCGCCCGCGGCGAAAGCGATCCGGCGGGGACTCGAAGCGACGCCTGAGTTCCGGCGGACCTGGGCGCGACTGGCCGACCTGGTCCCGGACCGGGCGGAACGAGACCGGATTTCGGCGGACGTCGAGGCCAGGCTCAAGAGCGACCCGGCCAGCGTCAATGCGAGATTCCTGGCAGGGTGGATCCTGATCTCGCTGGGAGAAGGGGCGAAAGCGGGGGAGCATTGGAAGCAGCTGCCCGAAGACTCGCTGCGCGAGAGACTGTTGAAGATGGCCGCCGAGTAGGGCAGTGGGTAGGAGGTAGTGGGTAGGGGGTAGGAACATCCTCCCGGTCGAGATGGACTTGGCCGTTCCTACCCCCTACCAACTACACACTACCCCCTTCCTCGGCGCTCGCCGCCCGAACGGACCCCCGCTATACTCGCGCGGGTGCACGACAACTCCTTCGGCGAACTCGCCGTCCAGCGCGGATTTCTCTCCCTTCGGCAACTCAACGAGTGCCTTGCGCTCCAGCACCGGCTTCGCCAGCAGGGAAAGCACACTCCGAAGATCGCGACGATCCTGATCAAGAAGGGTCACATGACGGTCGAGCAGGCGCGCGAGGTCATCGACGCGCAGAGCAAGGGCGGGGCGGAGCCGCCGGAGGAAGGATTTGACGAGATCGCCCTGGCCGACCAGCAGGACCTTTCGTTCGGGGCAGTCGCCATCGACCTGGGGCTCGTGACGATCGAGCAGGTGGACCAGTGCCTCATGGAACAGCGCGTTCAGCGCGAGAACGGGCCGCACCACCGCCGGATCGCGGCGCTCATGGTGGACAAAGGGTACGTGACGAGCGAGCAGGGGAAGATGGTCTTGAAGGTGCAGCAGAAAAAGCGCGGATACGAATTGATCCCGGGGTACCGGATTCTCGGGCTTGTCGGGCGCGGCGCGATGGGAACGGTCTACAAAGCGCTTCAGGTCCGGATGGAGCGCGAGGTCGCGATCAAGATCCTCTCGCCGAAGTACTCGCACCGGCAGGAATTTGTGCAGAGGTTTTTCCGCGAAGCGCGCGCGGCGGCAAAGGTCTCGCACGCGAACATCATCCAGGGGATCGACGTCGGCGAGCACAACGGGCTCTACTACTTCGTGATGGAGTTCGTGGAGGGGAGGACCGTCGGAGCGATCCTGGCGCGCGGGGAGGTCTTTGAGCCTCGCGAGGCCTGCGGGATCGTCAAGCAGGTCGCCAGCGCGATGGAGGCGGCGTGGACGGCGGGGCTGCTTCACCGGGACATCAAGCCCGACAACATCATGGTGACGGACACGGGCGTCGCGAAGCTGTGCGACCTCGGGCTTGCCAAGGCGATGGCGGGGGACCCCGACGAGACCGACCCGGATTTTGCCGTCGGGACGCCGGACTACATCTCCCCGGAACAGTCACTGGGCTCCGAGGACATCGACATCCGAAGCGACATCTACTCTCTCGGCGCGACCTTCTACCACATGGTGACCGGGCAGCTTCCGTTCAGCGGCCGCGACGCCGTCGCAGTCATGCGCAAGCACGCCACCGAGCCGCTCGTGCCGCCGCGCGCGCGCCGTCCGTCGCTTCCCATCGGCGTGAACCTCGTCATCGGCAGGATGATGGAGAAGAACGCCGCTGCGCGCTACCAGCAGCCCGGGCAACTCGTGCGCGACCTCGAGGCGATGGTGGCAGGGCAGCCGCCCCCGACGTTCCGGGCGGCGCTGGAGCAGGGGCCCGTCGGCCTGGCCTCGGGGGACGCAAAGAGCCCGAAGTTCCCGATCCTGAAGCGGTACCGCCGGTAGGCGCCCGGCGAGGACTACGACCCGGACCTGCGGCGCTTCATTTCTTTCATCCTGCGCTTCAGCACGCCGCCGCCGAGCAGCCCGACCGCCACGAGCGCTAAACCCAGTGCCAGGTGGAGCACGTCGTCGAACCTCTTCCAGAGGAATTCCTTCGCGGGAAACAGCACTGCGAAGCTGGCCACGGCCTGGTAGAGGCAGGCGAGGCCAAAGAGGAAATTGAAGGCGCGGGTGTGCCCGTTGCGTCCGAACACAGCGATCAGGCTGCCCAGAAGGCCGGCGGCGATGTGAAAGATGAGGAAGGGAGGTGCGGTGGACGTGAAGCGCATCGGATGGGGGAGCGCGAGTCCGAGGATGCCGGAGAGAATCAGGAGCGCCGACAGGACGCCGGTGACGCGCCGCGTGAACCGGGGCGGCGTCTCGGCAGGGGTGAGGTCGAGAGCAAAGTGCAGCAGGCGCTTCCGCCCCGCGGACCGGAGGTACGCCATGCCGAGGTAAAGGCCCGGGGCCAATTCCCGGATTTCATCGCGGATGGGCCCGCAGAGCCAGGACGTGCCCTGGTAGTCGACGATGATGGCGGGTTTGCCGTCGAACCAGCTTTCGCCCGGGTAAACCCGGGCGACGAAGAGCCGGATTCCCAGGACCTTGTTGACGAGTGTGGAGGTGGCGGGGTCGAACACTTTTCCCTGCCAGAGGAAGTTGCCCAGTCTCGAGATGGGCGCGGTGAGGAAGGATCCGGCCATGGGGATGCCGGTCCCGCGGGAATCGCCCTGGGGAATCGAGCCGGCCCCCCGCGAAGCGTAGAGTTCGTCGAGATCGGCACGGGACATTTCGAGGAGCCGTCTGACCGTCAGGGGGCCGCCCTTACTCGCGGCCGACGCGTCGATGGGCACCCTGGCAAGGAACTCGGCTTCGTTCGGAAATTCACTTCCCTTCTTGCGCAGCACCGCGGCGAAGCATTTCCGGTCCGCTTCGATCCCGCAGCGGTGAGATTTCACGATTTCGTATCCACAGCAGGCCGCGAGGGCGGGAAAAAAGTCCGCGCCGTACCGGTACTCGCAGTACCCGGGCCAGGAACCCGTTTCCGGGAGGATGTGAAGAAACAGACCGCCGACTTTCACCAGGCGATGGATGTTGAGCCACGCCTGGTACTGCCGGTTCACGTGTTCGACCGTTCCAAAATTCGTCAGGAGGTCGAAGGCCCCCAGCAACTCCGGCTGGCTGATCGGGATTCCCAGGTCGATCGGGAGCGCTCCGTCTTTTCCGTTGATGTCGATGGAGGTGTGCTCGATCCCCATCGCCGTGAAGAGCCTCTTGGCGACGAGGGGGAAGCCGAGCACGTCCTCGCGGAGGCCCTGGTTGCCCAACTCGGCCATCTTAAGGCCGACCACTACCAGTCGATCGGCGCGCACGGCGTCGTGGAAGAGCGGGAGTGCGCCGTTGGCCATGCTGATTCCCATGGGGAATCCCATGTTAGCTTGGGAGCAGACGGCGCATACGATCCGGGCCGAAACAGTGGGGCGCACAGTTTTTCATCTGGCCTTCCGAGCCCGTTCACGGGAGGCTATCGGTTCGAATTCTCGCGGAAGGACCCGTTGACCACACCCCCGGAACAACACGACGCCGCGCCTGTTCCGCCCGACGGCGCCTCCGGGATTCCCGGCGAACGGCTGACGGGTCGCGATGCGTCGCTCCTCCTGCTGGGCTGCATCCCCCTGTTCATCGCGCTCGGACAGCTTCAGTGCTGGGGAAGCGAGGGGCGCACGCTCGGGATCGCGCTCAGCATGAGGACGAAGGGGGCCTGGCTCACCCCGGATCTCTACGGGGAATTCTGGGGGTTCCGGCCGCTGCTCTATTTCTGGTGCGTCGCCGTTTCATCGTTCTTCACCGGGGGCGTCTCCGAATTGGCGGGGCGTCTGCCCGCTGCGTTGTCCGGCGCCGCGACGGTCCTTCTCACCGGGCACCTCGCGGCGCGGTTGCTGGGACGCCGCGCGGCGGTCCCGGCGGGCTGGGTTCTGGTCACGGCCTACTCCTGGTGGCTCTGGTCGCGCACCGCCGCGATGGACACGATGAACGTCGCGTTTGCGACCGCCGCGATCGCGGTCTATGTCGAGTCGATCCGCGGCTTCCGGCCGTGGCACGCCTTCGCGTTCGCGGCGCTGATCGGGCTCGGGTCGCAGGCCAAGGGGATTCCTGCGATCATCCTTCCCTGTGCCGTGGGGTTCTGCGACGCGTTGCTTCACCGGCGCAGGGACATTCTCCGCTCCTGGCCCTGGCTCGCGGCCGCCGTCCCCCTCGCCGGGGCCTTGTTCGCGATGTCCTTCCTGATGTCCTTCTCACAGCGCCACGACTGGAGCCTCTTCAAGGTCTGGTATGTCGAAAACATCCAGCGCATCTACGACCCCTACGACCACAAGAACAACCCGGTGCTCTATTACTTCTACAGCCTCCCGGCCCTCTTCATGCCCTGGGGTCTCGCCATCCCCGGCGCAGCCGCCTTCGCCGCCCGCACCTGGAAATCCGACCGCGGCCGCCGCTTCGCCGCCACCGCCGCCGCTGTCGTCTTCCTGATGTTCACGGCATCGGCCTCCCGGCGGTCCTACTACATCCTCCCGGTCTTCCCCTGGTGCGCCCTCCTGGTCGCGGCCATGTTCGATGAGGTCGCGCGGAAGCGGGAATCGGGCGGACGGGAGAAGGGGGGGTGGCGGATTCTCGGCGAAGGGCCCGCGCTGCTGGTCTACGTCTTCGCGCCGCTCGCGGGTCTTGCGCTCTGCATCGCGCCGTTCCTCCCTGGGAATCTCGGCAAGGCCGCGAGCGCTCTTCCGCTCGCTCCGCTCGGCGGCGTCCTCCTGCTCGCGGCCGCCGGAGGCTTCTGGTGGTCGAGGCGCGCAAGTCCGCCTGCGGCCCACGTCTTGATCTCCCTCGGCGTCCTGCTCCCGGTCTATGTTTTCGCTTCGACGTCAGGCGACGTCCTTCGCGACCGCCTCTACGTGGAGCGCAGATTCGGGCAGGCCGTGCGGAAGAGGCACCCTGGCGAGCGGCTGCTGTACTACCACGCCCAGAACGCGCGGCTGTTCTGGTATCTGGGAGAAGCGTCGGATGCAGATGATGGGGAGATGCTGCGCGGGATGCTGATGAAGCAGGGGGGCCGCGGCGTTGTCGTGGCGGATGCGAGGTACCGGAAAGAGATTGAGGAAAGCCCGCTCTTCGACGCGACCGTTGAAGTTGAGAGCGAAAAGCCGGACATTCCGTACCGCAAGGAGAAGGATGCCTATGTGCTCTATGACGTGCAGGTGAAGTAGGCATGGAACACTCACCCACAACCCTGGAGGAGGGCGGCGTTCGGTCGTACGAGCGCTGGAGGAACCGGTATGCGGAGGAAGAAGCGAGGTGTACCGGTTACGACCGGCACCATGCGAGCTGGGCAGGCCGGCGGTATCTGAGCTGGCTGGACGCGCGGATGGTGAGGAGGGCGCTGGCGGGGTCCGCGCGTGAAGCCCTGGTGCTGGACATGCCGTGCGGCGGCGGCCGGATTGCGCGGGCGCTGCGGTCGTACGGATTCCGTCCGGTGGTCGCCGACTACTCGCAGTGGATGGTGAAGGAGTCGCGGCCCGCGGCCGAGGGTGGCGTGAGGCTGGATGCCATGCGGCTGCCGTTCCGGGACAAGGCGTTTCCGGCATCCGTCTGTTTCCGGTTCCTGCATTCGGTGCCGCCCGTCATGAGGCTGGCCGCCATCAGGGAGCTGGGGCGGGTTTCGGAAGTCGTGGTGTTGAACTACCTGAACGCATTGTCGGTCAGAAACCTGAGGCTGTTCTTGATGGGAGCGAAACAGAAAAGAGGGCGCGTGACGGAGCCTCAGGCGATTGCCGAGGTGGAATCGGCGGGGTTGAAAGTGTTGCGGTGTGTCTACAAGGCGAGGTTCTGCTTCGAGGATTTCGTCGTTGTGGCTCAGAGTTGCGAAGAGGCTTCCAGTAGTTGAATCCGGAATGCAACGCGGTGACTTGCGGCCGTTGCCCATTCATCGTTTCTTAATCAGAATTCTGCCGAAATTGAATTCCTCCAGACGACAATGGGACGAATGGAGCATCGTCCGGCCGTGATCGACAAAGAAACGACCAGGGTGTACGAAGGCTGGCGGAACAAGTATGCCCAGGAGAAAGAGCGGTGCAGCGATTACGACCGGCACTACGCGGGTCCTCCGGGAAGGCGATACTCAAGCTGGCTGGACGCACGGATGGTGGGGAATGCGCTGAAGGGACTGGCGCGGGAGGCGCTGGTGCTGGACTCGCCATGCGGCGGGGGCAGGATCAGCAGGGGGTTGCGTTCGCGGGGACTGCGCCCGATTGTTGCGGACTTTTCGCCGTGGATGGTGAAGGAATCCCTCCCGGGAGCAACGGGGGGTGTGCACCTGGACGCGATGAGGTTGCCGTTCCGTGACAAGGCGTTTCCAGCATCCGTCTGCTTCAGGTTTCTGCACTCCGTGCCGCCCGTGATGAGACTGACCGCGATCCGGGAGCTTGGTCGGGTTTCGGAACTGGTGGTCTTGAATTATCTGAATGCGATTTCGACGCGGAACCTGAAGCGCTTTTTGTTCGGCGGAAAGCAGTTGACGAAGAGGGTGACGGAGCCGCAGGCCATCGCCGAGGTGGAGTCGGCGGGGCTGAAAGTGGTTCGATGCGTCTACAAGATGAAGTTCTTTTTCGAGGACTTTGTGGTAGTGGCGAAAGGACCGGCGAGCACTTCTTAATGTAATTGTAATCTGACAATCAGTTTCCGATCATCTTGCGGGCGGTACCGTCTCGGACAATCCCATGGCCCCACAACCGCTCCGTCCGCCCCGCCCTGCCGATCTCCGCGCCCGCCGGTCAGCCCCGGGAGAACCCAGCCCCATGCGCATCCTCCTCGTCGAAGATGAACCCAAAGTCGCGTCGTTCATTGCCCGAGGCCTGAAATCTGAAAGCTACACCGTCGATACCGCTTCCGACGGCGTCGAGGCCGAGCACCTGGCGATCACGGAACCTTACGACCTCGTTGTCCTGGACATCGTCCTCCCCGGGAAGGACGGGCTCGAGGTCCTCCGTTCGATTCGCGAAAAGAACCTGCACACGCCCGTTCTCCTCCTGAGCGCCCGCGGCCGGGTCCAGGACCGCGTGAACGGCCTCGACGCGGGGGCCGACGATTACCTCACCAAGCCGTTTTCCTTCGACGAACTCGTCGCCCGCGTCCGGGCCCTCCTGCGCCGCGGTCGCGGCGAGGGGGCCGTCGTCCTCACGATCGGAGACCTCACGCTGGATCCCGCGAAACATCGCGTCACCCGCGGCGGCGCCGCGATCGATCTGACCCCGAAAGAGTTCGCCCTTCTCGAGTACTTCATGCGCAACCCCGACCGCGTCCTCACCCGCACCATGATCTCCGAACACGTCTGGGACCATCACTTCGACTCCGGCACCAACGTCATCGACGTCTACGTGAAGCACCTCCGCGACAAGGTCAACAGGAACGGCGAGGGCGAGATCATCCAGACCGTCCGGGGGGTCGGCTACCGGATGATGCTGGCGCCTTGAATCGCTTCCGGACCATTCGATGGCGGATCGCAGCTTGGGCAGCGGGACTCTCGCTGATCGCGCTGAGCCTGCTGGCGGGGTACTTCTACTACCGCATGGTGCGGAACCTCGACCGGCAGATCGAGCGGTTCGTGGAAGAGGAAGTGCACGAGGCCGAGACGCTGCTGGCGGTCAGCGACGAGAAGCTGATCGAGGAAATGACCGCCGACGAAAGCGCGCACGACCGCGCGGGAATCTGGTTCGTGTTTCGGGATGGCGAGGGCCGGGAGCTCTTTCGAAGCACGGCGCTGTCATCCCGCGAAATGCCTTTCACGGACGCCATGCGCGACGAACTCCAATCCAGCCGGCGCACCTGGACGTCCGAGACGATCAAGGGCCGCTACGCGCGCATGCGCACGGCCAAATACGAACTCGCGGACGGCCGGAAGCGCTACTTCCAGGCGGCCCTCTCGGAGCGTGTCGCGGTCGAGGCGCGTGAGACATTCCTGGGGCAACTCCTTCTGGCCGTCATTCCCTTTGCCCTGATTGCCCTCCTCGGCGGCCTGGTCGTCGCGCGCCGGGCGACGGCCCCGATCGACGACATCGCGGCGGCCGCCGTGCGCATCCAGTCCTCCGGCCTGGGCGAACGGATCAAGCTGCGCGGCACCCGCGACGAACTCGACCAGCTCGCCGCCGTCCTCAACCAGACCTTCGCCGCCCTCGAGGAATCGTTCCGGCGCGTGCGCGACTTCTCGGCAAGCGCTTCCCACCAGCTCAAAACCCCGCTGACCGTGATACGGGGAGAAGCGGAACTGCTGCTGCGCGACCGGCCCGACGATCCCGACATCGCCCGGTTCGCCGTGATCGCGGACGAGGCGGCCCGGCTGGCGCGAATCGTCGATCAGTTGCTGTTCCTCGCCCGCGCGGACGCGGAGCACGTCGAACTGGCGTTCGCGCCGGTGGAGTTGAAGCCGCTCGTCGATGCGGGGTTCCGGAGGATCGAGCCGTACGTGACGGTGAAGCGGCTGAAGGTGGAGACCCGGCTGGACGGCGCGCCGGACGCGATGGGAAGCGATTCGCTCTTGGGAACGGCGATCCAGAACCTGCTCGACAACGCGGCGAAGTACGCGCCGGAGGGTGGCCGGCTGCGCGTGGGATGGGAGGTGGTGGACGGGATCGTGGCGCTGGAGTTCGAGAATGACGGCAAAGAAATTCCCCCAGCGGATCGGGAGAGCATCATGCAGCGCTTCTCGAGCGCGGGGGACCGGCCGGGACAGGGCGCGGGGCTGGGCCTCGCGGTGGCGCGCGAGATTGCGGTGCTTCACCGGGGCCGGCTCGCCGCGCTCGACCCGCGCGACGGCATGGGAGTGCGCTTCCGGCTGGAGGTTCCGCGGGCATGAACGAGCTCACCGCAGGCGTTGCGGCGCCGCCCGAAACCGCCGGGACCGTGGAAGCACCGTCAGCAGGCCGAGGACGGGCGCCGTGGTTCGTGCTGGCTGCGGCGGCTCTGCTCTTTTTCTGGCAGCTTGGCGAGAGGCCGCTGTATTCGACCGACGAGGGGCGGTACGCGCTGTCCGGCCGCGAAATGCTGGAGAGCGGAGACTGGATCGTTCCGACGCTCACCGGTGTGCCGTATCTCGACAAGCCGCCGATGATGTTCTGGCTGGAAGCGACGGGCATGGCGATCTTCGGGAAGAATGAATTCGGCGCGCGGTTCTTCTTCGCGGCCGTGGCGCTGCTCGGCGTCTGGCTGGCGTTCCTTCTCGGGAGGGAAATGGGCGGGCGCGACGCCGGGGTGGCGACCGCCGCGATGCTCGCGGGGTCGGCGCTCTACCTGGTCCTCGCGCGCGTCCTCGTGACGGACATGTTGCTCTCCGTTGCGATCCTGGGAGCGTTTGTCGGGTTCTGGCGGGCGTGGAACGGGAAGAGCGGGGCGATGGGGATGTGGGTGGCGCTGGCGTTGGCGTTTCTTTCCAAGGGCCCCGTCGGGCCGGCGCTGTTCGTGTTCGGCGCGGCGCCGTGCTGGTTGCTGGCCCGGCCGAGGCCCCCGCTGAAGGTATTCCGGCCCGCGCTCGGTCCGCTGGTCTGGGCGCTGCTCGCGCTTCCATGGACCGTGATCCTTTGCATAAAGGTCCCGTCCTACTTCGAGTTCTTCTTCTGGCGCGAAAACATCCAGGCGCTCGGATCGAGTTCGGTCCATCACCCGAAACCGTGGTATTACGCGCTCTACGGGTCGCTCGGCGGGTTCGTCCCGTGGACGCTGCTCTTGCCTGCGGCGCTTGTGGGCGCCTGGAAGGAATTGAGGGCGAAGGGGCGCGCGGCGGACCCGGCGGTGCTGCTGGCGTTGTTCTGGTCCGCGACGACGATGGCGCTCTTCACGATCTCCTCGTCGAAACTCGCCACTTATTTCCTTCCGATGATGCCGGCGCTGGCGTTTCTTGTCGCGAGAAGCCTTTGCGCGCCCGACGGGCCGCGGCGGGCGGCCGCCTGGACTCTGGGAACGCTTGCGGCCCTGGCCCCGGTCGCCGCAGTGGTCGCGGTAATCGCCGACAAGCAGGACCTGTGCACCTTCTGGATGCCCATCGCCGCCGTTGTCGCCGCCGCCGGGTTCGCAGTCGCGGCGAGGTTCCTGGCCCTGAACCGCACACCCGCGGCCCTTCAGTCCGCCCTCGCCGGCCTCGCCCTCGCCTCCATCCCCGGCGTCTTCGTGCTCGCCCCGTTTCACAACAACCGAAGCCCCGCGTCGATCCTCGCACGCAACGCCGACTCCCTCCGTGCCGCCGACGCCATCCTCAACGACGGAGACCGCGTCGGGTACGTCGAGTGGAGCCTGCGCCTCCCCGTCACCTACCTCGGCAACCCCCACGACTTCCTCTCCGGACGAAACCTCGCCCCCGAAAAGGGCCGCTTCCTCGAGAATGACCAGCTGCCCGCTTTCCTCAAAGCCCACCCCCGGACGTTCCTGCTCCTCGCGGAGCGGAAGCGCAAGGACCTGCCTGAAGAGTACCCGTCGTTTCGCGAAGTCGATTCCGACCAGGGCCATATCCTCCTCATTTCCTCGGAGACCAAATGATCCGCTTTGGCGTCATCGGCTGCGGCCACTGGGGCCGCAATTACGTCCGCGTGCTGCACGAGCTCGGCGACACCGCCCGGCTGGTCGAGATCTGCGACGAGAACCGGCCCGGAATCGAAGCACTGCGAAAGCGCTTCCCGCTCGTGAACGCGACGACGAGCCCGGAGCAGGTATTCGCGAATTCCGGGGTGGACGCGGTGGTGATCGCGACTCCGGCGGGGACTCACGCCGGGCTGGCGGAGAAGGCGCTGGCGGCGGGGAAGCACGTGCTGCTGGAGAAGCCGCTGGCGGCGACGCTGAAGGATGCCGTGAAGATCGAGCGGCTTGGGAAGGAGAGGGGGCGGGTGCTGATGGTCGGGCATACGTTCCGGTACAACGATGCCGTGCGCAAGGTGAAGGACCTTGTGGCGAGGCCGGAATTCGGGAAGACTTACTACATGTCAGCGCGACGGAACCACCTGGGCCTGATCCGGCCGGACGTCTCGGCGGTCTGGGACCTGGCGCCGCACGACGTCGAGATCTTCTCCTTCCTCGCCGGGGCGCAGCCGGTGACGGTGAGCGCGGTGGGTGCGTGCTTCCTGCGACAGGGGCGGCAGGACGTCGCGTTCGCGACGCTCACCTATCCCAACGGCGTGATCGGGAACATCCAGGTTTCGTGGATCGACTCCAACAAGGTCCGCGAGGTCGTCGTCATCGGCGACCGGCAGCGCATCGTCTTCGATGACATCAACGGCCTCGAGCCGGTGCGGGTCTACGACAAGGGAGCCGAGATCTCCGGCGACGTGAACTCGTTCGGCGAATTCAAGCTCCAGCTGCGCGATGGCGACATCCGGTCTCCCAAGGTCGAAATGCGCGAACCCCTTCGCACCCAGGTCGAGCACTTCTGCGATTGCGTCCGCGACAACAAGCCTCCGATGACGGGAGGGGCTGAAGGGGCGGACGTCGTTGCGGTGCTCGAGGCGATCGACCGGTCGATGGCGGCGGGGGGTACTCCGGCGCAGGTCGAAAAGTGGCGTTAGGTGGAGGCGAGAGAGCCGAAGAGATGGCCGAGGAGTCAACGGGTGGCACCAGGGCAGGGGGGGGCGCGGAAAGCGCCGAGGCCCCGCCGTCGGCGCCTGCGGAGCACCCTTCCCGTCCGCCGGCTGCCGATTACGCGCCGCACCGCCAGCCGCATCCCGGGCAGCCGCCGCTTCCGGTGCCCGCCGATCATGCCGCCGCGCACGGCAAGCTCTCGGGGTTGAGCGTGATCGTGACGGCCTACAACGAAGAGGGCTCGCTGGAAGACGTGGTCGAGGCGATCCTCCGTGTCGCGCCGCAGATCGCGGAAAAGCACGAGGTCCTGATAATTAATGACGGATCGCGCGACAAGACGCCGGAAATCGCCAACCGGCTCGAACAGAAGCACCCGGGCGAGGTCCGCACGATTCACCATCCCTTCAATCTCGGTTTCGGCGGCGCGCAGAAGTCCGGATTCCTGCACTCGCATTACGAGTGGTGCTCGCTCGTCCCCGGGGACCACCAGTTCTACCCGGAGGATCTCGCCCATTTCCTGCCGTTCACCAAGGCCGCCGACATCGTCGTCGGCTACCGCATCGGCAGGAAGGACTCCTGGATGCGCCGGATGAACACGAAAGCGTTCCGCTTCGTCATGCGCATCCTGTTCGGCGTGACGCTCCGTGACATCAACTGGGTGAAGCTGTTCCGCAAGAGCCTCGTTGCCGGCCTCGACCTCGAATTCCGGGGGATCGGCGTCGATGCCGAGGTCGTCGTCAAGGCCGCCCGCAACGGTTGCCGTTTCGCGGAAACGCAGGTCGGTTACCATCCGCGGCGAACGGGCGTCTCCACCGGAGACAAGTTCATCAACGTGGTGATCACGATTCTCGAGCTCGTGTACCTCTGGTGGACGGTCGGGCGGGCGAGGCGGCCGAAATCATGAAGAGCTTTGAGCTGCGGTTCGAGGACGGAGAGGGCCCCGCGTGGATGGCGGGGCGCGTGGCGACGGTCCATGGAGAAGCCCGCGCCGTTGAAGGACGGCCGGTTGCCGTGAGCCGGGAGTCGGGAGCAAGGACGATCGTCGTTGCGGAGGTCGATGGCCAGTTGCGCTGTGGTTTTGACGCCCGGGCCGCCCTCGAGGTGTTGCGAACCGAGTCCTACCGTGAGCCGGCCAGGCCGGTGACGCGCTTCCTCCCGTTCCATTACCACAAGATCCCCGGCGTCCTGCGGATCAAGATCGGGCAGGCGCTGGCGGCGATGGAGAAACCGGTGTTTCCAAAGTGGCCGGTGGATCCATCCGGCGACGCGCTGCGCTGGATTCTCGGCGAACGCGGCGGCGCCTGGCCGGGCGGAAAGAAATTCGCGCTGGTCCTGAGTCACGACGTGGATACAGCGGACGGGATGCAATTCGCCCCGCGATTGCTCGACATCGAAGCGCGTCATGGCGTCCCCGCGGTCTACTCGTTCGTGACCTCGACGTATTCGGTTGAGAAATCGTTCCTGCGCGACGTCATCTCGGCGGGCGGAGAAATCGCCTGGCACAGCGACCTCCATGACAATCGCATCGCGTACGAGGATGAAATCGGCATCCGCCGCCGCATGGAAGGCGCCCGTCCGTTCCTCGAGGAATTCGATGTCCGCGGATTCCGCTCGCCGTCGCTCTGCCGCACGCCGACCCTCCTCCGCGTCGCCGCCGAACGCTTTACATGGGACTCCTCGATTCCCGACACCGGCCCCGGCGGCGGTTGCGCCTCCGTCCAGCCCTTTCGCATCGGGGCCATGCTGGAAGTGCCCCTGACGCTTCCGATGGACGCTGACCTGGTGTTCCGCCGCCGCGAGCCGAGAACCTGGGCCGAGGCATGGATCGAAAAGGCGCGCTTCATACGCGACGTCGGCGGCTGCGCGGTCCTGTGCACCCATCCTGAGACGCACTTCTCCGGCCATCGCGCCGCCTGGGAAGCGTACGACGAGTTTCTGGCGAGGGTGAAGGAGATGGACCCGTGGATCTGCGTTCCACGGGGGATTGCCGCGGTTCAAAAGGAGGCCGCATGACGAACGGGACCGCGGGCCAGAAGCTCGCGTTCGAAGTCGAGCCGGCCGCGCGCCTTTTCCGCCTCCGTCTCGCGCGCTACCGCTATCACGCGGAGGTGCTAGCCGAGCGTCTCCCGGACGGGCCCTCGATCGTGGTGGACGCGGGTTGCGGCAAGGGGCGGCTTCCGCGGTACTGGAATCGCTGGGGAGTGCCGACCAAGACGCCGCGGATGATCGGGATGGACATTGACCGGAAGCGCATCGGAAAGTCCAAGGAGGTTGGCTACCCAAACCTGATCGCAGCGGATCTGACGAGGCCGTGGCCGTTTCGCGACGGGACGGTGGATGCGGTGCTGTGCGAGCAGGTGCTGGAACACCTCAACGACAGCCAGTTCGAGTTTGCGCTTTCGGAGATTCGCCGCGTTCTCAAGCCCGGCGGCACGGCGCTGGTCGGGACGCCGGTCTTCATGCCTGTCGAACTCCTGTTCTCCCCGATCTGGACACGGATCAACGCGCTTCTGCGCCGGCTGCAGGGCATGAGCGTGGCGCCGCACCTGCAGCACATGTCCGCCACGAGGCTCCGGCGCAGGGTCGAGAAGAGCGGGCTGCAGCCGCAGTGCGTGAGGGGTCACCGCGTGTTCTCGCTCTGGTACGCGTGGCTGGAGGACTACGAGTGGTACTACCGGCTGCACAGCTGGTTCGGCCGTCACACGCCGAGCTTGTGCGGGGAAGTGACGATTACGGCGATGAAGCCGAGAGCGTGAGAGAGCGGGGATGCGGGACGGACCGTGCGCACCACAAAAGGAGAAGTCGTGACAGAAGCCATCGACAAGCCGGAACCGGGGGTCATCATCGGGTATCCCACGGGCCGCAAGATCGCCGACCGCTCGGTCTCGATCGGCCCCGGGGCGGTTCTTCGCAGCAACACGGTCGTCTACGAAGGCGTGAGAATCGGCAAGGGGCTGCAGACCGGTCACAACGTCGTGATTCGCGAAGAGAACACGATCGGCGACGAGACCAGCATCTGGAGCAATTCGGTGGTCGATTACGGGTGCAGGATCGGAAGCCACGTGCGCATCCACACGAACGTCTACATCTGCCAGTACTCGACCATCGAGGACGACGCCTTTATCGCCCCGGGCGTCAGCTTCGCGAACGACCCGTATCCCGTTCAGAACAAGGTGCTGAAGGGCCCGACCGTGAAAAAGGGCGCGCGCGTCGGACTCAACGCAACTCTTCTTCCCGGCGTGACAATCGGCGAAAACGCCGTAATCGGCGCGGGAAGCGTGGTGACGAAGGATGTGCCGCCCGCGCGCCTCTGGTTCGGGAATCCCGCGAAGGACCACGGGCCGATCCAGGCGTTGAAGGACGAGAAGGGAAATGCCGTCTACGACGCCCAGGGAAGGAGACTCCAGAAGTGAGCTCACCGGTGAATTCAATCCCGCTGGTCGACCTGAAGGCCCAGTTCGCTTCCATCGGAAACGAGCTGAAGGAAGCGACGCTGAAGGCGCTCGAGCGGGGGGATTACATCCTCGGCGGGGAAGTCGCGGAGTTCGAGAAGGAATTCGCGGCGTGGTCGGGGACGAAGCACTGCGTTTCCTGCGCGAGCGGGACGGACGCGCTGATGCTGGCGTTCCGCGCGCTCGGGATAGGCGCGGGCGACGAGGTGGTGATGCAGGCGAATACGTTCATCGCCACTCCGCTGGGCGCGCTTCTCGGCGGCGCCCGTCCCGCGTTCGTGGACGCCGACCCGTCTACCATGCAGGTCGATCTGGCGGCGATGGAGAAGGCCATCACGCCGAAGACGAAGGCGCTCGTCCCGGTGCACCTGTACGGGCAGGCGGTCGACATGGACCGCGTGGGAGCGCTCGCCAAAAAGCACAACCTGGCGGTCGTGGAAGACGCGGCCCAGGGGCACGGTGCGAAGTGGAAGGGAAAGTCGGTCGGCTCGTTCGGCGACGTCGCCGCGTGGTCATTCTATCCCGGTAAAAACCTCGGCGCCGCCGGGGACGGAGGGGCGCTCACGACGAACCGGGACGACCTCGCCGCGAAGCTGAAGCTGCTGCGCAACTACGGATCGGTCGTGAAGTACGTCCACGACAGCTTCGGCACGAATTCGCGACTCGACACGCTGCAGGCCGCCGTACTCCGCGTGAAGCTCCGCCATCTCGACAAGTGGGTTGCGGGAAGGCAGGCTGCCGCCCGGCGGTACCGCGAACTGCTCGGCGGCATCAAAGGAGTCGTTTTGCCGACGGAGTGCCCGGTGGAGCAGCACTGCTGGCACCTGTACGTCGTGAGGGTCGAAGAGCGGGACCGGGTGCTCAAGCATCTTCAGGTTGCGGGCGTCGGCGCGGGGATCCACTACCCGATTCCCTGCCACCTGCAGGGAGCGATGAAGGATTATGGATACCGGAACGGAGATTTCCCGAATTCGGAGGAAATGGCGCCGAAACTGCTCAGCCTGCCCATCTACGCGGAGATCACCGGAGAGCAGCAGAAGAAGGTGGCGGAGGAGCTGGCGAAGGCGGTGAGGAAATGACGGGGGAAAGACCGGTGGAGCGCGGAAAGGACTAATTATTAGTATCGAATATCGAATATCCAATATCGAATGAGGACTCCTTCATTTGATATTAGATATTTGATATTCGATGTTAATCATTAGGCCCTTCCTTACCCCGATGCCATCCCTTTCCCTCATCATTCCCTTGTTCAACCGCCCCCTCACCCTGGCGCGGATCCTCCGCGCTCTCGACACCCAGACCCTCGCCGCCTCCCGCTTCGAAACCATCTTCGTCGACGACTCCGGCCCCGAGTCATACGCGATCCAGGCGGCCGTCCTTGACGCCGCGCCGCCGAAGTGCCGCTGGTCCCTTCTCAACACCGGCCTGCCCCGTGACGTGAACGGCGTCTCTGTCGCCCGCAACAAGGCAATCCGCGCCGCAAAGGGAAGCATCATCGTGTTCATGGACGACGACTGCGTCCCCAACCCGCATCTCCTCGAGCAGCACCTGATGGCCCACGATGCCGACCCGAACCTTGCCGCCGTCGGCAACCGTTCCGAGGACGAGAAGATTCTCTCCCTCGCTCCACCCATCCCGATCCTGCGGGACAAGTGCGCGCGCGAGGCGGCCAAGTCGGCGAAAGGCGAGCTCGGCGCCGGTTCCTTCGTCACGGCCAACGCTTCCGCGAAAACAAAACATCTCCACGCCGCCGGGCTCTTCGACGAGTCCTTCGCCAAACCAGGCGAATACGGCTACGAAGACCGCGACCTTGGCGCCCGCCTCCTCAAGGCAGGCGCGAAGTTCCGCTTCCTCCAGGACGCCGCCGTCTGGATCGCCCCGAAGGAATCGGACCCGTGGGCAGGAAAGCGCGAAGCAGCGCAGGCCGCTGCCAGGGCGCGCTACCACGACAAGCACGATGGCGCGGTGAAGAAGGCCGTGCGCAAGCTGTTCGGGAAAAAGAAGTAAGCCGCACCCCGCAAGCCGCCGCAGTGGCACTGTCTTTCCTACCCCCTACCAACTACCCCCTACGCCCTACTCATCCCTCAACACTCATTACTGCCCTACTTGCCTGCCGTATCATCCATCGACATGCCTTCCTTCTTCGACTGCCAGATTGCCCATCCCAGCGCCGCGGCGGACACGGCGACGGCGATGAACCACAGGCCGTTCAACGGCTGGACGACAAACGTCTCCGGCAGCTTGTAACCGATCTCCCGCGCCCTGGACGTCACTTTGTTCACCACGCCAGGGTCGTACACAAGCATGAGCGGCACCGTGAGGATGCTGACCATGTTCATGACCTTGAGAAGCGGGTTGACGGCGGGGCCGGCCGTGTCCTTCAGCGGGTCGCCGACCGTGTCGCCGGTGACGGACGCCTTGTGCTTCTCCGAGCCCTTGCCCGTGTTCGCTTCGAGATCGCGCGGCTCGTCCTCGACGGTCTTCTTCGCGTTGTCCCACGCGCCGCCCGAGTTGCACATGAACGAAGCGATGAGCTGGCCGACGACGATGGCGCCTGCGAGGAAGCCGGCGAGTGCGATCGGGCCGAGGAGGAAGCCGACGAGAACCGGCAGGAAGACCGCCAGGAACGCGGGGCCTACGAGTTCCTTCTGGGCCGACGAAGTGCAGATGTTCACGACCCGCGCGTAGTCGGGCTTTTTGGTTCCGGCCCAGATCTCCTTGTCCCGGAACTGCATGCGGCACTCGTTCACGATCAGGTACGCGGCCCGGCCGACGGCGCGGATGGTCATGGAGCTGAAGAGCATCGGGGCAGCGCCGCCGATGAGCATGCCGATCAGGAGTTTGGGATCGGAGACAGACAGGAGGCCGGCGACGAGGTCAAACAGCCGTATGTCGAGCGCCACGCTTTCACCGCCGCCTCCGGAGCCGATGACGGTGATGTACGACGCAAAGAGCGAGACGGCCGCGATGACCGCGGAGCCGATCGCGACGCCCTTCGTGACCGCCTTGGTCGTGTTCCCGACCGCGTCCAGGTCCGACAGGATCTGGCGCGCTTCCTTGTACTTCTCTTCGCCCATCTCCTTCCGGTCATACCCCATTTCCCCGATGCCGTTGGCGTTGTCGGCCACCGGCCCGAAGACGTCCATCGAGATCGTGTTGCCCGTCAGCGTCAGCATCCCGATCCCGCACATCGCGACGCCGTAGGCCACGAAGATCGCGTTCGAATCGGCGTAGACCATGACGGAAGCGAAGATCGCGGCGCACAGGACGACCGCGGTCCAGACGGCGGATTCATAGCCGACCGCGAACCCTTCGATGATGTTCGTCGCGTGGCCGGTGGTGCAGTTCTTCACCATGCCCTTCACCGGCTGGTATTCCGTCCCCGTGAAGTACTCGGTCACCCGGTTCAGCGCGATGCAGAGGATGACGCCGACCAGGCAGGTGTAGGCGGGCCGCATGTCGAGGACGCTCGTGATTGCCCCCGAAGCGTCCTTCTGCACCTGGCCCCACGTCGCCCAGCCTGGAAGTTTCTGCAGGAACTCCCAGGTCGAGGCGGTGACGTTGGCGGGCGTGAAGTGCAGGTAGTAGTACCCGAGAATGAGGAACCCGATCACCGACAAGGTCGAGCCGACGATGAAGCCGAAGTTGATCGACTTCATGGCCTCGGCGACGTTGCCCTTGTCGCCAGCCTTGACGAGGTACGTCGAGATGATCGAAGCGAAGACGCCGATCGCGCGCACGAGCACGGGGAACATGACGCCGACGTGCCCGAAGCAGGCCCAGCCGAGAATCATCGCGGCGACGATCGTGACCTCGTACGACTCGAAGATGTCCGCGGCCATCCCGGCGCAGTCGCCCACGTTGTCGCCGACGTTGTCCGCAATGGTCGCCGCGTTGCGCGGGTCGTCTTCCGGAATGTCCTTCTCGACCTTGCCAACAAGGTCGGCGCCGACGTCCGCCGCCTTGGTGTAGATGCCGCCGCCGACGCGCATGAACAGGGCCAGAAGGGTGCCGCCGAATCCGAAGCCGAGAAGCGCTTCATAGGCATGCTCGCCGTAAGCCATGAAGATGATCGTTCCGCCGAGGAGGCCAAGGCCGTCCGTGAGCATCCCGGTGATCGTCCCCGTGCGATACCCGAGCATCAGCGCGCGGCCGAAGCCGACCGGCGCCGCCGCGGCGACGCGCAGGTTTCCGATCGTCGCGAGCCGCATCCCGACAAAACCGACCGTTCCCGAGAAGATCGCGCCCATCAGGAAGGCCAGCGCGCGTCCCCAGGCGAACGGGTCGCTCATTCCGAGCTTCGACGTCATCGCCTTCGTCGCGAACAGGACGATGACCAGCACGCCGATCAGCACCCCGACCGTTCCCAGCTGCCGCTTGAGGTAGGCGTCGGCTCCTTCCCGGATCGCGCGCGCGACTTCCTGCATCCGGGGCGTCCCCGGGTCGGCTCTTCGAACCTGCCCCATCAGCGCCCAGGCGTAACCCAGCCCGGCCAGCGCCGTCAGGAGCACGACGAACAGCAGCACGCGCTCGGTCCCAGTAAACGAGCTGTCCGCGCGCATGAACCCGAACAGGTGGAATTCCGCTTCACCGTGCGCCGCGACCGCCGGTCCCGCAGGCGCAGGTGCCGCAGCGGCCTCCGACCGCAATCCGTACCCGGCCGCGACGATCGACATCAGGACGAAAGACCAGAAAACCCGGGACTTCAGCAACGACCGACGGCGCATGAAACCTCCTCTGCGGCATGAAACGGGCTGCGCCTTCGGGCCGGCCACGAAGTTCAGTGCGCTTTCGGGGCCGCCGGCTGTCCCTCTCTAGGCGGAATTCGCATCGCGTAGAACGAGCGCCAGACGAAGACGAGCCCGATCACGAACATGACGACGCCCACGACCGGCATGTAGTTGAAGCTGTTGCTGGCGTGCGTCTCTTCCTTCACCTTCAACGCGATTTCCACCGCGAGCAACCCGAACAGCGTGGAGAACTTGATGATGGGGTTGAGCGCGACCGAGGTTGTGTCCTTGAAGGGGTCTCCGACCGTGTCGCCGACGACCGTCGCGGCGTGCACCGGCGTGCCCTTCTCCTTGAAGTCCACCTCGACCAGCTTCTTCGCGTTGTCCCACGCGCCGCCGGCGTTGGCCATGAAGATGGCCTGGAAGAGGCCGAAGATTGCGATCGAGATCAGGTAGGCGACGAAGAAGTTGGCGTCGAAGAACGCGAACGCCAGCGTCAGGGACATGAGGGCGACGAAGATGTTCCACATCCCGGCCTGCGCGTACTGGGTGCAGATCTTGACGACGGTCTTCGAGTCCTCGATGTCCGCTTCGGTCTTGTCGAGGCGCATGTTCTTCTTAATGAACTCGACCGCGCGGTAGGCGCCGGTCGTGACGGCCTGCATCGAGGCGCCGCAGAACCAGTAGATCACGGAGCCGCCGCAGATCAGTCCCAGCAGCACCGGCGCGTCGGTCAGGCTTAGCTTGATCGAGCCCGCCTTTTCGAGGAGGAGGATGATCGAGAAAATCATCGTCGTGGCGCCGACGACCGCCGTGCCGATGAGCACCGGTTTCGCCGTGGCCTTGAACGTGTTGCCGGCCGAGTCGTTCGCTTCCAGAAGGTGCTTGCCGTGTTCGAAATCGGGCTCGAAGCCGAAGTCCTTCTTGATCTCTTCCTTGATGCCCGAAATCTTCTCCGTCTGCGCCAGTTCGAAGATCGACTGCGCGTTGTCCGTCACCGGCCCGTAGCTGTCCACGGCGATGTTCACCGGGCCCATGCACAGGAAGCCGAACGCCACCATGCCGAACGCGAACGTCGCCGCATGGGTGCCGACGACGTCCTTCAGGCCGTACAGGCTGACCCAGTAGGCCACGCCCATCAGGCCGGCGATCAGGATGCCCTTCCAGAAAGCGCTGAAGTTGCCGGCAACAAGCCCGGAAAGGATCGTGAGCGAAGCGCCGCCTTCGCGCGACGCCACGACGATCTCGTGCACGTGTTTGCTGTGCGAGCTCGTGAAGACCTTCGTGAATTCGGGGATCAGCACCGCCGCCAGCGTGCCGCAACTGATGATCGTCGCCAGCTGCCACCAGACGTTCGGCATCTTCGTGATCACGCTGGCCCCGTTCACCACGGTCGTCACGGTCAGGTCGCCCAGCAGCAGCCAGCTCATCCCGTACGACGTCGTGATGCACAGGATCGACGCGATCCAGATGAGGCGCGTCAGGGGCGCTTCAAAGTCGAACATCTTCAGCCCCACGTACTTCGCTCTCGAAATCGCATCGTTGATGAAGTATGAGCACCCGGACATGAAGTCCATCAGGAAACGCATCGCAAAGATCCAGGCGATGAGCTTGATCTGGAGCTCTTCCCAATTCACCGCCACGCTGTTGGTGACCGCGAGGGTAATGAAGGAGATCAGCGCGACGCCGGTGACGCCGTACGTCTCGAAGCCGTCGGCCGTGGGGCCGACCGAGTCGCCGGCGTTGTCGCCGGTGCAGTCCGCGATGACGCCGGGGTTCCGCGGATCGTCCTCGTTGACCTTGAAGACGATCTTCATGAGGTCCGAGCCGATGTCGGCGATCTTGGTGAAGATGCCGCCCGCGATGCGGAGGGCGGAGGCGCCGAGCGATTCGCCGATCGCGAACCCGAGGAAGCAGTACCCGACGATATCGCGCGGCAGGAAGAGCAGGATGATGACCATCATCACGAGCTCGAGCGAGATCAGGTAAAGGCCGATCGACATACCGGCGCGCAGAGGGATGCTGACCACGTCCCACGGCTGCCCGCGGAGCGCGGCGAACGCCGTGCGCGCGTTGGCGTAGGTGTTGACCCGGATTCCGTACCACGCGACCGCGTACGAGCCAGCCATGCCGACGACCGAGAAGAACAGCACCAGCAGCGCGGTACCGACCGGTTTGTGCTGGAGACCGATCAGGTAGTACGCCATCGCGCTTCCGATCAGCACGAACAGCATGAGGAGGAATCGCCCCTGCTGGACGAGGTAGGTTTTGCAGGTCTGGAAGATGACCTCGGCCACGTCGAGCATCGACTTGTGGGCGGGGAGTACCGAGATCTGGCGCCGGAGCAACAGGCTGATGCCGAGCGTCCCGGTAATGACCATGGCGCCGAAGAACAGCAGCCAGTAGGCCTCGATGGCCTTCCCGAAGATCGTGAAGGATGCCTTGTGGAGATCGGGAATCGCGAGGTCTCCTTCGCCGGCAAAGGCGGAGCCGCCCATGAGAAAGGCGATAGCGACCGTCGAGAGCGGCAAGGAGATCCGTCGCAAGAGAGACCCTGTCATTCCTGCTCCTTTGGTGTGAAAAGCCGAGGGGTTCGGAAGTTCGGGGAACCCGCGTGCGGGATACGGGCCCCCTTCCCGGGTAATGGGGGCGCTATCTTTATCACAGGGTCCTATCAGGGTCAACGTTCAGGGATCCGGCGAGCCGAGGTGCGCCGCTTCGACTCCTCCTCCCGCCACTTCCGGATCTCCGCGTGGTTCCCGCCAACCAGCACGTCCGGCACGCTCATCCCCCGGAACTCGCGCGGCCGCGTGTACTGCGGGTACTCGATTTTTCCGTCGGAGAACGATTCTTCCTTCGGCGAGTCGGGATCACCGAGCGCGCCGGGGAGGAGACGGGTGACCGCGTCCACGATCGCCATCGCCGCAGGCTCGCCTCCCGACAGGACGTAGTCACCGACGCTGACTTCTTCCCATTTCATTCCTTCCACAATCCGGTGGTCGAACCCCTCGTAGTGCCCGCAGAGCAGCAGCATCCGCTTCTCGCCCGACAGTTCCTGCGCGAACTTCTGGTCGAAGGTGCGGCCGGCGGGCGTGAGCAGGATCTTCCGGCCCTGGAAGCCCTGCGCTTCGAGCCACTCGACCGCACGGAACACCGGCTCGGGGCAGATCAGCATGCCGGGGCCGCCGCCGAAGGGGCGGTCGTCGACCTTGTGGTGTTTGTCGGCGGAGAAGTCGCGGAGATTGTGAAGCCGGACGTCCACGATGCCGCGCTGGCGGGCGAGGCCGAGAATGCTCGTGCCGAGAAAGCCGCCGAAGGTTTCGGGGAAGAGGGTCAAGATGTCGAGGGTGAGCATCGGAGGGTTCGGGCCCTGGTGTTGGGGGGCGAAGGTCTAAGGTCGAGGGAAACGGCGCAGGAGCGAGCGGGATCTGGGGACTGAATGCGAGGCCAATGGTACTGGGGACCAACGGGCGGTCTTCGCAGTCGGCTTTAAGCCTTCAACCTTCGACTCTCGACCTTCGACCCGCTTTTGCCGCACACCGTCACTTTGACGCCGGCACAATCAAAGTCTAACATCGCGGCATGTTCACCGGCCTCGTCCAGTGCGTCGGGATGGTCACCGCGGTTGATATGACCGCCGGGCGCCTCCGCCTCGGCGTCGCCCTTCCCCCTGACAACATGAAGGGCATCGCGATCGGCGAGAGCATCGCCATCGACGGCGTCTGCCTCACGGTCGTCTCGGGCAACGACGGCTCGTGCGAGTTCGACGTCGTAGGGGAAACTCTCCGGAAGACGACGCTCCGCTCCGCAAAGGTCGAAAACGCCATCAACGCCGAGCGGTCGCTTCGCGTCGGCGACCTCATGGGCGGGCACTTCGTGACCGGGCACATCGACGGCCTCGGGCGCATCGAGAAAGTGGAGCGCGGGGGCGGCGACCTGCTGTACACGTTCCACGCGCCGCCGGAACTGATGCAGGAGATTGCGCCGAAGGGCTCCATCGCCATCAACGGGATCAGCCTGACGGTCGTGGATGTCCTGGACCATTCGTTCACGTGCACGGTGATCCCGCACACGCTCAACGCGACGACGCTCGGCGACAAGACACCGGGCGACCTCGTCAACCTGGAGACCGACCTGGTGGCGAAGTACGTGCGCCGCTCCGCGGTGCCGGTGCGGCCGTCGAATCCGCCGAAGGCGGTTGAGGGCGGAGAGAAGCGCGGCAAGAGTAAGTGAGTGCGCCTCCGTCCCCGTTCGGCGCGCGGGCCGTCGCGCTGCGCGTCCTGCTGGACTCCGACAGCGAGCGCGAGTACGCGTCGGACCTGCTCGAGAAGGCGCTCGAGGACGACCGCGTCACGGCGCTGGACCGCTCGCTCGCGACCGCGCTGGTCTACGCGACCATCCGGCACCGCGGAACGATCGACAAAGTCCTCGACGCGTTCTCGAAGACCGAAACGGAAAAGATGGAAGCCGGCATGCGCTGGATCCTGCGCCTCGCCGCCTGCCAGCTCCTCTTCCTCGAGAAAATCCCCGCCTACGCAGCGCTCGACGAGGCCGCCGAGCAGGCGAAGCGGCACCGCGACAAGCGCGCGGCGGGATTCGCGACCGGCGTGCTCCGGGCGCTTCAGAGGGCGATCGTCAAAATCGAAGGCGATGCTTTGCCGGCGACCGCTTCGCCCGGGCCCGAAGTGGAGAGCCAGTGGCGGCGGACGCTGTCGGACGTGCTTGAAGCGCGCTGGCCCGACCTGCCGCACCGCAGGCTCATCCCGATCCCCGGAGGCCGGCGGGCGTTTCTGGATCGCGACCTCTGGCCTGACCCGTGGGTGGACCCGGCGGCGTTCGCGGGGCAGATGATGTCGCACCCGGTGTGGCTGGTGCGGCGATGGATGGCGAAGTTCGGGGCGGCGGCGACGGTGGGGGCGATGGAAGCGGGGAACGGGCACCCGCCGATGTCGATCCGGGTCAACGCGCTGAAGACGACGCGGGAGAAGCTGGTAGAGCGGCTGCGCGAGGAAAAAGTCGAGGTCGATGCGAAGCGGCTGCACGTGGCGCACACGGGCCTGCTCGGGCGGCTGGCGTCGTTCAGGGACGGCTGGTTCGCGGTGCAGGACGATGCGGCGCAGCGCGTGGCGCCGATGCTGCAGGCCAAGGCGGGGGAACTGGTCGGCGACCTGTGCGCCGCGCCCGGCGGCAAATCGGCGCAGATCGCGGAAACGGGAGCGTGCGTCGTCGCCGCGGACAGCGAAATCGGCAAGGTCAAAGGCATGGGGAAATCGTTCCAGCGGCTCGGCGTCTCCGCAGTCCTCGCGCTCGCCGACGCCAAGCAGCCGCCCTTCGGCCGCGTCTTCGACGCCGTCCTCGTCGACGTCCCCTGCTCGAACACCGGCGTCCTCTCCCGCCGTGTCGAGGCCCGCTGGCGCCTCCGCGACCGCGATCTCCACGTCCTCGCCCGGGTCCAGCGCCGCATCCTCGACGCCGCCGTCGCCGTGACGAAACCGGGCGGGCGCGTCGTCTATTCGACGTGCAGCCTCGAGGACGAAGAGAACGAGACGCTGGTGCGCGCCGCGATCCGGGATGGAAATGGCCTGCGGCTGGAGGAAGAAATGAAGATCCTCCCCGGCGCGGAGTGGACCTGCGGCGGGTACGCGGCGCGGATCCGACTTATGGCGCGGTGACCTCGATCGCCACAGGCGGGAACTCGTCCCGGCCGTCGGGCGCGTAGTATTCCCAGGCAATGCACTCGGGGGCCAGTCCCTTGAACGGAAGCCGTGCCCGCATCGGCACCTTTAACGAAACCGATTTCCCGCCCTCGGTCTCCCCGAGGTAGAGCGTCACGAATCGAGCGCCGGTTTCGAATCGATCGACCGTCTTCGACCGGACCAGTTCCTCGAGCGCCATGATGTCGGGAACAAATCCCGGCGGTACACCGACGCGGACGCATGTCATAAACGCGGGGCGCTTCTCGTCGAACGACACCGTCACGTCGCGCACCAGCGTGTCGCCGATCTTCAGGGCCTGGCGGTCGTCCTTCGCCGTGAGCCGCAAGCGTCGTTTCTCCGGCGCGGCCGGCCTCGTGGCCCAGGGGCGGCGATACCCGACGATGAGCTGCGCGAGCGCGGCGCAGGAACCGGTGGCCGAGATCGAAGCGTCGTTTTCGCCGGGCCGGAGGGGGCATTGAGCGCTGAAATCAGCGAATCTTGTCACTCCGTCGTCGTTCGCAGGCAGGGAAGCGCGCAGTTCGACCTCCCTCAGACGCACGATCGCTTCACAGTCGGCACCCGTTTCCATCGCATCCGCCGCGATGAACGCCGATAAGGCCGCTACGGTCGCGGCTGTCGAGCCCCAGGTGCCGTCCGCGCCGCGCTTCGAAGCGAGCCACGACAGCGCGAGCGCGGCGGTGGCATTCGCGGGGTCGCGTCGCAGGAGAGCCGTTGCGGCGACGCCGGTCGTCTCGATTTCGGCCGTGACCCCCGAGGCGTGGAAGAGGGACTCGCGATCGGTCGTCCAATGAGCGAAGCCCGTGGCGGGATCGGAGACTGCGGTCCGTTCGAGGCGCTTCAGCACCGCAGCGGTCTCGCCCGCGTCCGGCGCGGCGACGACGAGCGCCGCGGCCGCTTGAGCGAGGTCGTAGGCGTCGGTCAGTGAACCGAAGCGCTTCACGATCTCTTCGACATACCGCGCCAGCTCCTCTCGCTTGAGCCCGCTGTCCGTCAGCGCGCGGACCGCGTAGCACAGCACCGCGTTCGGCGCCTGCCCATCGGCGAGGTACCCGGTCAGGAAGCGCTGCGCCCGCGCGGTTGCCGCGGGGTCGACGGGCCGGACCTGGGCGATGTCCACGTACATCTCCAGCGCCATCGCCGTCAGCGCCGCGTCCTCGACGTGGGTGGAGTACCACGCATAACCGCCGTTCGGTCCTTCGAACGAAAGCGCCATCTGATACCCCGTGTCTACGTTGTGGCGCGCTTCCGCCTCGAGCTTCGCACTGATGCCGCGGCCCCGCCGCAGCGACTGGAGCACCTTCACGTTCGGCCACGTGACGGCGCCCGACTGCTCGAATCAGCCGTGCGGCAGACGGACGAGTCCCTGGAGTCCCTCGAGGACCTGGGAGATGGCGCCGGGCATGAAGCGCGCCCGGGCCGTGACGGAGCCGGGGAGAGCATCGGCCGGAATCGCGATCGTCGTGCGCAGCGGCTTGTCGAGCCGCGCGTTGATAGCGTCCTCCACGAGCCATCCGTCAGGGACGACGTCGGTTTCCCGAAGGGTCGCGTCCGCCGCGGCGCCGGCAGAGGCCCGCACCGTGAACGAAGCCCGGCCGGGGCGGTCGAAGCGCACGCGGAACCGCACCGATCCGGCCGCGCCAGGGGCGAGGCGGATCGACTGCGCCGACGCGTCGAGGAGCGCGACGCCTTCTCCCGCTTCGACGCGCAGTTCGACGTCCTTCTCCGAATCCGAGTAGTTCCAAGCCATGGCCGGCACTGCGACTTCGTCGCCCTGCGTCACCGTCGGCGGCAGGTCGAGGTCGGCGAAGAACGGCTGGAAGACGCATATCGACCCTTCGCCTTCGCCAACGAGACCGTTCTGCGTGTTGCCCCGCGCCCGAACGCGCCACGTGGTGATCGAGTCGGCAATGCGCACCGGAAGGCGTGCGAGGCCGGCGTCGTCCGTGATGAGAAGGGGCTCCCAAGCGAGGAGTTCGGGGAACAGGCGGCGGAGGCGGACGGCGCGGCGGGCGTGCTGATCATTGGTGAACAGTCCTGACTCGCCGATGACGTCGGCGATCGCGGCGTTCTGGGCGATTTCCACGCTCCCATCGAAAAAGCCGCCGCTTCCGGGGCTGGGAGGCACCGTGAAATCGTCGAGCTCGTTGCCGCCGACAAGGTGCTCGACGATGCCGCGCAACTCGCGCGAGTTGTCCGGGCCGAACAGACCGTAGAAACCGGTCTCGGGCCCGACGGGATTGCCTCTCTCCCGGGTCTCCCCTTCCCTGAGCGCCATTTCATGACGCAATTTATCGATTTCCGAACGGTGCTGGAGACCTTCGACCCAAGTCTCTGCGTCGGGGAATTCCACGACCCGGGTCTGGGAAACGGCGTCGTAGGGAATTTCAGACTCGAGCATGTCTTCGCGCATGCTTCTGAAACGCTCTCGTCGTCCGGGCGACTCTTCTTCGAAGAGGCCCGAGGAGTATGCGATCGCCGAGCCTTGCACGATCCACGCGGGCGGCCCACCCCAGCGCGCGGGCCTCGGCAAAGGGCGGAGGTCGGTAGGCGCGACGAACTCCTCTACGCCCGGGTATGTCTCGGGCAGAATCCCGTCCCACACCAGGTCGTCCGCCGTGCCGAAGGCGCCGTCCGGCCCCGCCGAGACCGCGTCGGATTGTTTCAGCAGGGCGCAACTCAGTGCTCTCCGCAGGTTCTTCCCGTGGACCAGCCGGAACGCGTGTCCCCACGGGTCAAGCGTCGCGCAGACCTCCAGCGCACCTTGTTTCACGAGTTGCTCCACCGCATCCTGCGGCGACTCGTCCAGATTCAACTTCTGATGCAGCACCTCGCAGTGCTTCGCGTCAATCTGTCTGATCCGCTCCGAGACCGCGGCGGAAACAAGGAGGGCCGGAAGGAAGCGGACTTCCGACTTGGCAAGGATGGCAGGGTCGTAGGCAACGCCGAATCGGTCGCGCGCTTCTTCAGGCTTGAGTCGTCCGGCCCGGGCGAGTTCTCCCGCCAGATCTGCGGGGAGCATGAGGCCGTCGGGACCGGGGACGGGCCTCAGGGCGCCGTCGCCAATCGCGGCGAGGAGAATCCTGTAGAACCGTTCGCGGCCGATGCGATCTGCCTGCGACGCTATCCCACCCGGGAAGAAACCCGGATCGGTCGAGGCCAGACTTTCCAGCGTGTCCTCGCTCCCGTCCGGGCGCTTCAGGTTCAGGTCAAGCTCCCGGCCGAGGCCGTCGCGGAAGCGCCAACCGCCTCTTCCATCGGGCACCAGGCCGTCTTTCGGGAACTTCGCGACGAGCGCCTCGCGGGCGGCCCGGCGCCGCCGGTAGATCGTCAATCGCTCCAGGTTTTCCACGGAGAGCGCAGGGTCGACCTCCGCGAGGCGATCGAGCGTCCACTCTTCGCCGAGTGGATCGTTCCCGTGGTTTTTGAACACGCCGGCGTTGGCGATCGCGCGGACGGCGCCCGGAACGAACCTGCCCTTCAGAACAACATCGTGACGCTCGACCCACGCGTCCATCTCCTTTCCGACCACGGCCGCCATGTCGGCGTATGCGAACGAAAGTCGCGACGCCGCGTCGAAGGGAGCGCCGAGCTCCTCGAGCATCGCCGCCGTCATCGGCCGACCCCATGGATCGACCAGCGCGTCGCGCGTGACTTCCGCATCGCCGGAATCTCCCAATCGCTGGACGTAATCCTCCGTGAATCGATAGCCGTCGCCGTCTCGCACGACCCATGGGCTGTCCCACGACTCCGCCGTCCCCTGCAGCTTGAGAAGCCGCGTCAGCTTTTCAGGCTTATCCCGCCACGCACGCTTCACCGAAGACACTCGTGTCCGGCTGGACCCAGGAACCATCGCCGAGAGGACCGCCGCCGTGGAAACGGCCGTGCGGGCCTTTTCGACGAGAGATCCCGCCGCCCCGGCCTCGCGCTGAAGTGCTGTCAGTCGCAACTGTGCCTCTAGCGGAGTCTCGTCTGCTTCGCCGAGCTGCAGGACGCTCTCGTCCACGATCGAGACTCCGAGCGCGGACGGCACGCCGTGCCCGTCGGGGCCGAGCGTACGGAACTCGACGGAAGCGTCGGCGCCAGGGCGCAGGGTCTCCCGGGGAGCGCCGATCTGGACGCGGAGCGCCGCCGCAGACTCGACGAGGACCAGCCGCCGGCTGGTCTGCCGGTCGCCGCCGTCAGTCCATCTCGTGGCGCGGATTTCAAGGATGCCCGAAGCCGTGCCGGGGCAGGGAAGGGTCGCGGTGGCCACACCGGTCGCGAGCGAGACCACGGCCGTCGACAGCGGCGCACCGTCGAGCAGCAGCTCGGCCGTCGCGGTCCCGCCGGCACGCGCGGTGGAAATGTGGATCTCGACCGATGCGCCGGGACGAACCGTCGGCGAGGCCGTCCGGGCGAGGATCGCAAAGGGCGACGGGTGGTGCGTCACGACGTCGACGAGCTTGCCCTTGTTTCCCGAAGTGTCCTCTGCGGAGACTGTCATCCATGTCAGCGGGGCTACGCCTCGCTTCGGAGAGAAAAGGAACCGGGCGACGCCGTGATCATCGGTCGCGCGCCGTTCGCCGGCGAACGTCACGTCGCACCTGGCCGGCGTTCCTGCGGCCGTCCGCGCCACGACGAAGAACTCGTTCTCCACGCCGGGCACCAGCCGCTCTTCCGGCACGACCAGCGCGAGAGAAATCCCCGCTCCCGACACCGTTCTGACAGCCGCCGCCCGCTGCTCCTGCCCGGCCGCATCGCGCACCGTCGCTTCAATCGACAGCCGGCCATCCGCCTCCACGGGCAGCGCCACTTCGAAACTCGCCGTCCCGTCGGCCGTCGTCGTCTTCGACGCTCCTCCGGGCGCGACACCCCAACGGTTCCACTTCAACGCTACCGTCGCATTCGCCACCGGCTCGCCGTACGGATAAACTGCCGAGACCGTGCCCTTGACAGTTTCTCCGGGCCGGTAGGCTTCTCGTTCTGTCTTCACCTCCACCTTGAATTTCGGAAGCACGTAGCGGGCGACACCGACAAGCCGGTGCGCGGTCGCCCCTCCCGCCGTCACCGAGACCTTCCACTCGCCCTCGTTGACCGCCTCCGCGATCGGCAGCTCACAGGAGGCCGTCCCGTACGCCGTGAGCACCACCGGCTCGCGCATGACGAGGTTTCCCCGCCCGTCCCGAGCCTCAAACGTCGCTTCCCCCGTCATCGGCCGCAGGTCCGTGGCGCGAAGTGCCATCGCGCGCAGGCGGACGGTCTGGCCCGGCTGGTAGACCGGTTTGTCCGTCGCCAGCAACAGGCGCACGTCGCGCCTGACGATCAGAAGCCACGCTGCCTCGCGACGCTCGCCCCGAGCTTCCACGCTCACGCCGAGCTTGCATGGATTCGGCGCGTCGGCGGGTACAGCAATTCGAAGCGTCGTCCATCCATCTTCCGCGGTCAGACCGCGCGCCGCATGACCGACTGGCGCCTTTGCGGAAAGCGCCGCTTCCACGGATGCCCCCACGACCGGGTCGAAGCCGCCATCCGCCCGTGGCGCGATCGCGCGCGCGCGCAGAATGACCTCTGCTCCGGCGACTGCCTGCAGTGGCGCGTCCAGCACGACTTCGAATTTCGCGGGGCCCGGCGGCTGGCTCAATCCGTGAGGGCCCTCGGAGGAAGTGCCGCATCCCACGGCAATCAGCAGGCCCAGCGAAAGGACGGCCGTGAAACGCAGAATCCAGTTCAGGTGTCGCATGCCGAGTTCCTCGAGGGTCCCCCCGGCGATGGGAGCTTACACCATGAAGCAGCGAGAACACAGAATCGGACGCGGATCTAATCGCCGGATGTGAGCGCCAGGGGCGGGCGGCATCGAAGAGACAACCCGGCCCCCGGAGCAGGGCCATGACCGAGCCTACGCCACGCCCGAAGCACTTTCGCGGATACCCCGCGCCGTACGGCGGCATCCTGTTTTCGCAGGCCGGTTGCTCGATCGGCTGCCTGCCGTTCGTCGCGCTCCCGCTCTACGCCGCAGCCTTCTACTGGAACTCGATCGAAGGTCACTTGCGGACCGGCCCCGTCGTCGCGCTTCTCGCGTCGGTCCTGCTCTTCCTTTTGTTCATCACCACCCTCGCGAACGCGTTCCCGAAGCCGCAGATACTGCCGTACTTCGAGAAGCCGCTCGGGAACGCGGGCACGTGGCTCCATGGGCACGCGCTCGCGCGGAACTGCCGTGCGCTGGACGAGGCGGCGATGGCGCACGGAGTGGCGCCGCTGTCGGCGTTCGGATATGGCGATGAACTGAACCGCGAGGAATTCGCCTGGCACGACGCGGCGCGCGGGCTTGAAACGGTGTGGAAGCTGGAAGAGCTGCTCCCGCGCTTCCCGGGGATGGTCGACGACCTGGCGCAGGTGTGGGACGAACTGCAGTTCATAGAAGACGCGCTCGCGAAGGCGGAGGGGAAGGGAGTGCGGTTCTGCCTGCACATGAGGTGCTCGGACTACACGTGCTGCAGGGAGATGGAAGTACGCAAGGGGAGTTACTTCTAAGGGCGGTTTGGGGTTTGGAGTTTCGGGTTCCGGAAGTTGAGTTCCGGGTTCCGGGTTCAGAGTTCCGGGTGGGGTTCGGGGTTTCGAGTTTCGTGTTGTTTCGTGAGTCCCGGGTCAGGGGTTCAGTTGCGCGTTGAGGGGACCAACTCTCAACCGGCGACCCACTCAACTACTCGCAACTCGAAACTCAAAACCCCACACGGAACCCGGAACGCGGAACCCGGAACTCAACTTCCGGAACTCTCAACTCATGGGGGGGGGGGGGGGGGGGGGGGGGGGGGGGGGGGGGGGGGGGGGGGGGGG